>NZ_CP014209.1:1275657-2551314 GCF_001636295.1 Isoptericola dokdonensis DS-3
GACTGGTTCACGGCCGCCCCCGGCAAGACGGAGCAGGTGTTCGCCTACAACGACGACTGGGGCACCCTCGTCGGCTACCCGGCGTCCTACGGCTCCGACACCGAGCTCAACGACCACCACTTCCACTACGGGTACTTCATCGCCGCGGCGGCCACGCTCGCCCGGTTCGACCCGCAGTGGGCGCAGGACTACGGGCCGATGGTGGACCTGCTGATCCGCGACGCGAACGGCTACGACCGCTCCGAGACGCGGTTCCCCTACCTGCGCGACTTCGACATCTACGCGGGCCACGACTGGGCGTCCGGCCACGGGGCGTTCGCGGCGGGCAACAACCAGGAGTCCAGCTCGGAGGGCATGAACTTCGCCGGAGCCCTCGTCCAGTGGGGCGAGGCGACCGGCGACACCGCCGTGCGCGACGCGGGCGCCTACATCTTCGCGACGCAGGCCGCGGCGATCGACCGCTACTGGTTCGACGTCGACGGCACGACGTACCCCGAGGAGTTCGGCCACCCGGTCGTCGGGATGGTGTGGGGCGACGGCGGGTCGTACTCGACCTGGTTCAGCGCCGAGCCGGAGATGATCCAGGGCATCAACACCCTGCCGATCACGGGCTCGCACCTCTACCTCGGGTCGTCGCCCGCCACCGTGCGGGCCGCGTACGAGCACATGGCGTCGGTCAACGGGGGTCCCCCGACGGTGTGGCAGGACATCCTGTGGAACCACCTCGCGCTCGGCGACGGGCCGCGGGCGCTGGACCTGCTGGAGTCGTCGTCGTACACGCCGGAGGAGGGCGAGACCCGCGCGCACACCTACCACTGGATCGCCAACCTGGCCTCGCTCGGCACGGTCGCGTCCGACGTCCGGGCGGACCACCCGCTGGCGGTCGCGTTCGACGCGGACGACGGTCGCACGTGGGTCGCGGCCAACGTCACGGCTGCGCCGATCACGGTGACGTTCTCCGACGGCCGCACCCTCGAGGTGCCCGCCGGGCAGACCGTCGCGACGGGGGCGAGGTCGTTCGCCGGCGGGTCCGGCACCGGCGGCCCGACGGATCCCCCGGACCCGACGCCGACGCCCACCGAGCCGACGTCCACGCCGACGCCCGATCCGACGCCGAGCCCGACGCCCACCGAGCCCGACCCGGAGCCCACGGGCGAGCCGTTCGCCCCGACGCTGCACCTCGGTGCGGGCGGCGACCTGACGGCCGCGCCGGGCACCGCCGGGCAGGTGTCGCTCGCGAGCGCCGGCGGCGCCACGCGGGACGGCACGCCGCACGCCCCGACGGTGTTCACCGCCACGGGCGTCACGGCGGAGCACACCGGGGGCGGGACGCAGTTCGCGTTCGCCGTCGACGGCGGCAGCACCGTGGGCCTGGCCGTGCAGGCGCGCGTCAGCTACGACCTCACCGGTGACGGCTCGTTCGACCGCACCGAGACGTACGCCTACTTCGCGACGGACCCCGTGCCCGGGCCGGAGACGTACTCCTCGCCGGGGCGGCCGGTGACGACGACGGGCGCGCTCGGCGACCTCGACGGCGGCACCGTGCGGGTCGAGCTGTGGAGCGTGCTCGGCACGGCGCAGCCGCAGGTCGCGCTCGGGCCGGCCTCGAGCGTCACCCTGCCGTTCGAGTAGCACCCCGCACAGCACGACGGCCGCCCCGGGAGCCCGGGGCGGCCGTCGTCCTGTCCTGCGGGTGGCGTCAGGCCTGCGGTGCGGCGTCCGCGGCGGCGACCTGGGCACGGACCTCGTCCATGTCCAGACCCTTCACGGCGTCCACGACCTGCTTGAGCGCCGGGCCGGGCAGCGCGCCGGCCTGGTTGAAGACGAGCACGCCCTCGCGGAACGCCATCAGTGTCGGGATCGCGGTGATCCCGGCGGCCGCGGCGATCTGCTGCTGGGCCTCGGTGTCGACCTTCGCGTGCACGACGTCCGGGTTGTCCGTGCTGGACGCCTCGAACACCGGCGCGAACTGGCGGCACGGGCCGCACCAGGACGCCCAGAAGTCGACCAGGACGATGTCGTTCTCCTTGATCGCCTGCTCGAAGGTGGTGTCGGTCAGCTCGACGGTGGCCATCGGTTCGTGTCCTCTCGTGGCGGTTCGTGTCCACCTGGTGCCAGCGTCCGGGCGGCCCCGGGTATTCCGGCGCTCCTGCACCGCGCGGGCACCGGGCCGGCGCCGGGTCGGCCACCACGCCGTCGGGCTGGTAGAAACGAGGGGTGACCGACACCGCCGAGTTCCCTCCCGACGACGATCCCGGACGCGACGGCGGTCCCGCCGGCTGGCTCACGCCCGAGGATCTCGCCGCCGCCCGCGCGCAGCTCCCCCTCGTCTACGTGGACGCCGTCCCGGTGCGGGTGGACGAGTCCGGTGACGTCGTCGCCGTCGGCCTGCTGCTGCGCGCCACCCCGCTGGGCAGCATGACGCGGGCCCTGGTCACGGGCCGTGTGCTCTACCACGAGCGGGTGCGCGACGCCCTGCTGCGGCACATCGAGAAGGACCTCGGTCCGGTCGCGCTGCCGCAGGTCCCGGCGTCCCCGCAGCCGTTCACGATCGCGGAGTACTTCCCCACGCCGGGCATCACGCCGTTCCACGACCCGCGCCAGCACGCCATCTCGCTGGCGTACGTCGTGCCCGTCGCCGGGGACTGCCGCCCCCAGCACAACGCGCTGGACCTCGCGTGGCTCACCCCCGAGGAGGCGTGCAGCGACACCGTGCAGGCGGAGATGGTCAACGGCCAGGGCACGCTCGTGCGCCAGGCGATGGCGCACGTCGGCCGGCTCGACTGAGCTCCTCCGCCCTGACGCGCCGACGACGCCGCTCAGGCGGGGACGGTCGCCAGGTCCAGGACGGGCCAGTCCGCGAGGTCGGTCCGCATGCGGCGGTCGTGGGTGGCGACGACGACGGCCGCGGACGTGCGCAGCAGAGCGGTCGTCAGGGCGTCCATGACGTCGACGGACAGGTGGTTCGTCGGCTCGTCGAGCACCAGCAGGTGCGGGGCGTGCAGCAGGGCGAGCGCGAGGTCGAAGCGGCGCTTCTGCCCGACGCTCAGCTCGACCAGCGGCCGCTCCAGCTCCTCCTCCGACAGCAGGCCGAGCGCCGCGACGGGCACCAGGTGGTCCGGGTCGAGCTCGCCACGACTCAGCAGCGCCAGGGCGTGCGCGGCGTACGCGTCGAACGCGGAGCGGCGGGCGTCCTCGGGCGCGACGGCGTCGCTCTCCTGCCCGACGACGCCGACGCGCAGCCCGTCGCGGGCCGTGCGGGTGCCGCGGGCGAGCGGCAGGGTGCCGGCGAACGCGGCGAGCAGCGTCGACTTGCCGGTGCCGTTCGGCCCGGTCACGAGCAGGCGACCCGACGGCGGTACCGCGAGGCGGGTTCCGGGCAGGTCGAGGCGGGTGGCGCCGTCGGGCGCGAGGACGTGCGGCGAGCGCACCTCGACCAGCGGGTCCCCCGGGTCCCAGCCCGCCGACAGGGCGGGCAGGTCGGGGAACGCGAGCGCCGGGGGCGGCGGCGGCACGTCGACGGCCTCGGCCTCGAGCTTCTCCACCAGGCGGTCGGCGGCCTTGACGTGGATGCGCGCCCGGGTGCCGCGCCGGTGCTTCTGGGAGCCCTTGGGCGGGCGCCACTCGTCCGACAGCCCCTCGTAGGAGCGGTCGAGGCGGTGCGCGAGCTCGGCGGCACGCTTCTGCTCGGCCCGGAACCGCTGGTGCCAGCGGGCCAGCATCTGCGCCTTCGCGAACCGGTACTCGTGGTAGCCGGGCTGCCCGTACAGGGCGGGGCGGCCGTCCATCGCGGGGTCGAGGTCGAACATCGCCGTGACGACGTCGTCGAGCAGCTCGCGGTCGTGCGTCACGACGACGACGGCCCCGCGCCACGACTGGATCGACTCGGTGAGGTACGCGACACCGGAGTCGTCGAGGTGGTTGGTGGGCTCGTCGAGCAGCAGCAGGTCGGCGCGCTCTGCCAGGCGGCACGCGAGCCGCACCCGGTAACGCTGCCCCACGGACAGCGTGTCGAGGCGACGGTCGTGGTCGCGCACCGCCCCGAGACGGGTGAGCGCGACGTCGACGCGGCGGTCCGCGTCCCACGCGGCCAGGTGCTCGACGCCGGCCAGCAGCCCGCCGAGCTGGCGCAGGTCGCCGGTCTCGTGGTCGAACGCGGCGGCGGCCTCCTCCAGCCGGGCGGCGAGCGCCCGCACGTCGGCCAGCGTCTCGGCGACGAGGTCGCCGACGGTGCGCCCCGCCGTCTCGGTGAGCTCCTGCGGCACGTACGCGAGGCTGCCGCGCCGGCGCACCTCGCCCGCCTTGGGCTTCAGCTCACCGGCGAGGACGCGCAGCAGCGTCGACTTGCCCGACCCGTTCTCCCCCACCACGCCCAGGCGCACGCCGTCGGACACCCTCAGGTCGACACCGTCCAGGACGGGCCGGCCGGGGTACGCGAAGGAGATGCCCGAGGCGACGAGATGCACCGCACCAGCGTAGGCGGACGGCAGGCGGGACCGCGCCACGACCCGATATCGTGCGGTCCACGCGGCGCGACGCTCCCCGCAGCCGCCCTCTCGACGAGGAGACGCTGTGCCGTTCGATCACCGCTCCACCACTGTCCGGGCCGCGGTCGCACTTGTCGGCGGCTTCGTCGCTGTCGCCGCCACAGCGGGATGCTCCACCGAGTCCGGGACCTCGGGCGAGGCAGCCTGCGCGGCGCCGACGGTCGAGGTCGAACCGAGGTCGGTCGCGCCCGGCGACGAGATCGAGATCACTGGGCGAGACTTCATGGACGGCTGCGAGGACCACCCCGGTGCCGAGGACTCAACGCCGATGTCGGGGCTGACCGTGCGCTGGCTCCAGGGTGGTGTCACGGCCGACCTGGGCGTCGTCGACGCCAACCAGGAGGGGACCTGGACCGTCATCGCCCCCGTGCCGGAAGACGCCGTCGCCGGTGAGGCCCGCATCGACGTGGCGCCGAGCACGGGCACCTCCGTCGTCGTGACGTCATAGCCGCAGCGTCAACCCTTGATCGACGGACCCGACTGGCAGTGGTCCGCGAGCCACTCAGCGATGCGCTCCACAGAAAGATGCGGTCCCGCGACGGTCAGCACGAACACCTCTGCCTGGTCGTCGTCCGCTTCGATGTGCAGTCCGGCAAGCTGATAGGTGCGCAGGACGAGGATCCACGACAGGCGTTTGTTCCCGTCGACCAACGGGTGCAGACGATTGACTGTGTCCATGAGTGCCGCCGCCTTGGCGTGCACCCCCGGAAAGAGCTCGACACCAAACTGACGACCGGCCGGGCGGGACAGGACGTGGAGCAGCGCCCCGGGTTCGCGCTCGTGCCAGCCGAATCGGCGGCAGATCGCCAGAGTGTCGGCGTGCGTGGGAAGCGCCGTCACGCGAGGCGGTCCAGCAGCGGGCCCCACCGCTCGGTGACGTCGTCCAGGAACGACTCGATGTCGGGTGCGGGTGTGGCATCCAGCAGTCGCGCCAACGCCTCGCCCTGACTGATCCCCTGGGCCTCGGCGCGCTCGCGCAGCCGGTCACGGACCTCGGTCGGCACCTTGATCGTCGTCATGGTCATACCTCGGAGTATACCTCCGGCTGCTGGGGGAGGGTCGGTCGACGTCGTGGCCCGACCAGAGGTCGCCGCACCCGACGTCGAGGGCGTGGTGGGCGGTGAGGTAGCGGCCCGCGCCGGTGTCCCCGGCGAGGCCTGCGCGCACGCCGTCCCAGTGGTCGCGGCCGATCACGACGGGGTGGCCGGGACGGCCGGCGTAGACGGCGCGGGCGAGCACGGCGGCCGGCGCTCCGGCGGCCTGTCGTGCGCGGTCGAGCACCCGGACGACGGCTGAGGGCGGCGCGTCGGGGGTGTCGACCGGCGTGACGACCAGTGCGTCGACGTCGAGCGACGCCGCGGCGTCGAGCCCGGCCCGCAGGGTGGCGCCGAGCCCGTCGGCCCAGTCCGGCACGACCACGACGCGCGCCGAGGCCGGGACGAGGGCGGCGACGTCGTCCGCGCGGGCGCCGACGGCGACGAGGATCTCGGGGCATCCGGCGGCGTCGAGCATCGCCACGGCACGCCCGACCCAGGTTTCACCCTCCGCCGTCCGCGCGAGCCCCTTGGGGCCGCCGAACCGTGTGCCCGCGCCCGCGGCGAGGACCAGACCGCACCACCGCATGCTCCTCCGTCCATCGGCGTCACAGAAGCGTAGTCCGCACGAAACAATGGCCGGGCTACGTTGAGTCCATGCTTAAGTCAGCGCTTGATCTGCTGCCGCTGGTGAGGTCGGGAACCCCCGTCGCCGCGGTGACGATCACGCGCGTGAGCTCCAGCGCCCCGCACGGCGTCGGGGCCGCGATGGCGGTCACTGGCGACGGCGCGGTCGTCGGGTCGATCTCCGGCGGCTGCGTCGAGGGCGAGGCCGTGGTGCTCGGGCGGCTCGCCGCCGTGACCGGCGAGGCACGCACGGCACGGTTCGGGTTCGACGACGCCACCGCGCACGCCGCGGGGCTCGCCTGCGGCGGGCAGGTCGAGGTGGTCGCCCACCGGATTGAACCCGACGACGCCCGCACCGTCCGTGCCCTGGAGGCGGCCGCCGCGGACCGCGCCGCGGCGCTCGGCATCGTCGTCTCCGGGCCGGACCTGGGGCGGGTCGTCGACGTCGATGCCCTCCGCGCGGGCGCCTCCCTGCCGGGAGAGCTCTCCGCGGCGCTGGAGTCGTCGTTCGTGGACCGCGAGAGCGTGCTGCTGCCGGGCGCCCTCGACGGCGCCGACCTGCTCGTGCTCCAGCACGCCCCCCGCGCCCGGCTGATCCTGCTGGGAGCGGGCGAGCACGCGGCCGCGCTGTGCCGCGTGGGCGCGGCGGCCGGGTTCGCGGTGACGGTGTGCGACCCGTGGGAGACGCTGGTGACGGCCGAACGGTTCCCCGCCGCGGACCGCCTGGTCACGGCGATGCCGGCCGAGTACCTCGCCTCCCTGGCCGCCGACGACACCGACGCCCGCACCGCCGTCTGCGTCCTCACCCACGACGAGCGCCTCGACGTCCCCGCGATCCGGGCGGCGCTCGCGCTGCCGGTGGGCTTCGTCGGGGCGCTGGGGGCGCGCCGCACCACCGCGCACCGCGCGGACCTGCTGCGCGCCGCCGGGGTGGACGACGTCGACCTCGCCCGCCTGCACTCCCCGCTCGGGCTCGACCTCGGCGGCACGACGCCCGAGGAGACCGCGCTGTCCGTCCTCGCCGAGATCATCGCGTCCCGCCGAGGCGGCTCGGGCATGCCGCTGCGCGAGACGACCGGTCGGATCCACCGGGATCCAGCACGCCCCGACGCCCCCGCCTGCACCACGAGCACCACCACCGAAGGAGCCCGGTCATGACCCGCACCATCCTCGAGAACGGCCACGTCGCGACGGTCGACGCCGCCGGCACGGAGCACGCCGACGGCCACGTGGTCATCGAGGGCGGCGTCATCACCGCCGTCGGGCCGGGCCGCGCGCCGGAGCACCTGCGTGCCGGGGCCGACGTCGTGGACGCCACCGGGTGCCTCGTCACCCCGGGTCTGATCAACACCCACCACCACCTGTACCAGTGGCTCACCCGCGGCTACGCGCAGGACTCCATCCTCTTCGACTGGCTGACGTCGCTGTACCCGCTGTGGTCGCGCATCGACGCGGGCCTCACCGGCGCCGGTGCCGCGGGGGCGATGGCGGTCCTCGCCCGGTCGGGCTGCACCACGGTCGGCGACCACCACTACGTGTTCCCGCAGGGGTCGGGCGACATCGTCGGCGCGCTCGTGGAGTCCGCCGCGACCGTCGGGGTGCGCCTGCACGCCACCCGCGGGTCGATGGACCTCGGTGCCTCGCAGGGCGGGCTGCCGCCGGACTTCGCCGTCGAGACCACCGACGCCGCGCTCAAGGCGTCCCAGGCCGCCGTCGAGACCTATCACGACGCCTCCCGTGAGGCGATGGTGCGGATCGCCATCGCCCCCTGCTCCCCCTTCTCGGTGACGAAGGACCTCCTGCGCGAGGCGGCGGTGCTCGCCCGCTCCCTCGACGTCCGCCTGCACACCCACGCCTCGGAGACGGTCGAGGAGGACGCCTACTGCCTCGAGCACTTCGGCTCCTCCCCCACCCAGTACCTGGAGGACCTCGGCTGGCTCGGCGACGACGTCTGGATGGCGCACGGCGTGCACCTGGACGCCACCGCCATCGCCCGCTACGCGGCCACCGGCACCGGCGTGGCGCACTGCCCGTCGTCGAACGCCCGCCTCGCCGCGGGCATCGCGCCGGTACGCGACCTGCTGGACGCAGGCGTGCCCGTCGGGCTGGGCGTGGACGGCGCGGCGTCGAACGAGTCCGGCCAGCTCGGCGTCGAGATCCGCGAGTCCGTGCTGATGAACCGGCTGCGCACGGGCGCCGACTCGATGAGCGTCCGCGACGCGCTGCGCGTCGCGACCATGGGCGGGGCCCGGGTGCTGGGCCGCCACGACGAGCTCGGCTCGCTGGAGCCGGGCAAGCTCGCCGACGTCGCCGTCTGGCGGGTCGACGGCGTGGAGCACGCCGGGATCCTCGACCCGGTCGCCGCCCTCGGTCTCGGCGCCCTGCCCCCGCTGAAGCGCCTCTACGTGGGCGGTCGCGCCGTCGTCGAGGACGCGACCCTCGTGACCGCGGACGAGCAGGCCCTCGCCCGCGGCGTCGCCGCCGCCTCGCGCGAGCTGGCCGAGCGGCTCTGACCATGGACGTCACCGCCGTCACGTCGTTCCGCGCGGCGAGGTCGCGCGC
Source organism: Isoptericola dokdonensis DS-3 (assembly GCF_001636295.1). Lineage (NCBI taxonomy): Bacteria > Bacillati > Actinomycetota > Actinomycetes > Micrococcales > Promicromonosporaceae > Isoptericola > Isoptericola dokdonensis. The sequence continues at coordinate 1,284,428 of NZ_CP014209.1, forward strand.
GGACCTCGCGCTCGCCCCGGGCGAGGTGGTCATCGCCGGCGGCACCTGGCTGATGAGCGAGCCGCAGCCCGGCACCACCGGGTTCGTCGACCTCACCACGCTCGGCTGGCCCGACCTCGAGGTGACCCCCGAGGGGCTGCGCGTCGCGGCGACCTGCACGATCGCCGCCCTGCGTGCCTGGGCCGAGGGCCGCGGGGCCGTCCCGGTGCCCGCCGGGTGGACGGCGGTCGCGATGGTCCCGGACGCCTGCGACGCGCTGCTCGCCTCCTTCAAGATCTGGAACACCGCGACCGTCGGCGGGAACGTCTGCCGCGCGTTCCCCGCCGCCGCGATGGTGTCGCTCGTCGTCGCCCTCGACGGCGTCGCCGAGATCTGGACGCCCGACGGCGGCACGCGCCGCACCCCCGTGGCGGACCTCGTCACCGGCGCCGGCACCACCGACCTGGCCCCCGGCGAGGTGCTGCGATCGCTGCTGCTGCCCGCCACCGCGCTGCGGGCCCGCGCCGGGCTCCGCAAGATCGCCCTGGCCGAGCTGGGCCGCTCCGGCGCCGTCGTCACCGGCCGGGTGGACCCCGACGGCGGTGCCGTGCTCGCCGTGACGGCCGCCGTCGTGCGGCCCGTCGTCCTGCGCTACGCCGCCCTGCCGGACGCCGCGACCCTGGCCGCCGACGTCACCGACGCCCCCGGCTACTACACCGACCCCCTCGGCGCGGCCGACTGGCGGCGCGGGGTGAGCGTCGTGCTCGCCGAGCGCCTGCGACGCGAGCTCGCCGGGACCGAGACCGTCGAGGAGCCCGCATGAAGATCGAGGTCAACGGGACCACCCACGACGTCGACCCGCGCCCCGGCCAGTGCCTGCGCACCCTACTGCGCGAGCAGGGGCACACGGAGGTCAAGAAGGGCTGCGACGCCGGCGACTGCGGCGCCTGTGCCGTCGTCCTGGACGGTCGGCCCGTGCACTCGTGCATCGTGCCCGCGCTGCGCGCCGACGGCGCCGCCGTCACGACCGCCGCCGGCCTGGCCCCCGGCGACGACCTGCACCCCGTGCAGGAGGCGCTCGTGCGCGAGTTCGGCTTCCAGTGCGGGTTCTGCGCCCCCGGCATGAGCGTGACGGCGTCGTGCCTCACCGCCGACGACCTGCCCGACCTCGACAAGAAGCTCAAGGGCAGCCTGTGCCGCTGCACCGGCTACCGCCCGATCCGCGCCGCGATCCGGTCCGTGCTCGACGACGGCGCGCCCGCGGCGGGCGAGGCCTGCGCCGGGCACGGCGTCGGCCGGTCGGTCACGCCCGAGCCCGCACGCCGCGTGGTGCAGGGCCGCGAACCCTTCACGTTCGACACCCCGCTCGCCCACGACGCCCTGGTGCTGCGCGTGCTCGGCTCCCCGCACGCGCACGCGCGGATCACGGCGATCGACACCGCGGCCGCCCGGGCGCTGCCGGGCGTCGTCGCCGTCCTCACCCACGCCGACGCGCCGCGCAAGCGGTTCTCGACCGCGCGGCACGAGCACCGCACGGACGACCCCGACGACACGCGCGTGCTGGACGACGTCGTGCGGTTCGTCGGCCAGCGGGTGGCGGCGGTCGTCGCGGAGTCCGCGGAGGTCGCCGACGCCGCCCTGGCCCTGATCGACGTCACCTACGACCCGCTGCCCGCCGTGCTCGACCCCGAGGCCGCGCGCCGTCCGGGCGCACCCCTGCTGCACCCCGAGCTCGGCCCGGAGGACCGCGTCGCCGAGCCCCACCGGAACGTGCTGGCCGGGCTGCACGCCGGGATCGGTGGCGACCCCGACGCCGCGCTGGCCGCGAGCGCCGTCACCGTGAACGGCACGTGGCGCACGGGCCGGGTGGCCCACGCGCAGCTCGAGACGCACGGCGCGATCGGGTGGATGGACGACGACGGCCGCCTGGTGATCCGCGCGAGCACGCAGGTGCCGTTCCTGGCGCGCGACGAGCTGGCGCACCTGTTCGACCTGCCGCGCGAGCGGGTGCGCGTGCACGCGGCCCGGCTCGGCGGCGGGTTCGGCGGCAAGCAGGAGGTGTTCGCCGAGGACCTCGTCGCGCTCGCGGTGCTCACCACCGGGCGGCCGGTGGCGTACGAGTTCTCCCGGCCGGACGAGTTCCGGCGGGCGGCGCTGCGGCACCCGTTCCGGGTGGAGGTGTCGCTCGGGGCGGACGCCGACGGTCACCTGACGGCCATGAAGCTCGACGTGCTGAGCGACACGGGCGCGTACGGCAACCACGGCATCGGGGTCCTGTTCCACTCGGTGTCGGAGTCGGTCAACGTGTACCGCTGCCCGGTCAAGCGGGTCGACGCGGAGGCCGTGTACACGAACACGGTGCCGTCGGGCGCGTTCCGCGGGTACGGGCTGGGGCAGGTGATCCTCGCCGTGGAGTCGGCGATGGACATGCTCGCCCAGGAGCTCGACGTGGACCCGTTCGAGTTGCGGCGCCGCAACGCGGTGCGCTCCGGCGACCCCCTGCTGACCGTGTTCGAGGAGCCCGAGGAGGACCTCCGCTGGGGCAGCTACGGCCTCGACCAGTGCCTCGACCTCGCCCAGGACGCCTTGCGCCGCGGGAACGGGGTGACCGCGCCCGCGGGCTGGCGCACCGGGGAGGGCATGGCGATCTCCTTCATCGCGGGCGCGGCCCCGGGCGGGCACCACGCGCACGCGACGGCGACGCTGCGCCCCGACGGCACGTACGTCCTGGCCGTCGGCACGGCCGAGTTCGGCAACGGCACCTCGACGGTGCACCGCCAGATCGCGGCCACCGTCCTGGGCGCGCCGCCGGACAAGGTGGTGCTGCGCGCCGCCGACACGGACCTCGTCGAGCACGACACCGGAGCGTTCGCCTCCGCCGGCATCGTGGTGGCGGGCAAGGCCCTCACGCGCGCCTGCACGGCCCTGGCCGACCTGATCGCCGCCGGCACGCCGGTCGGCCCCGAGGGCCTCACCGCCCACGGCCGCGACGACGGCCTGGAACGCAGCGTGGCGTTCAACGTGCACGCCGTGCGCGTCGCCGTCGACCCGGAGACGGGGTCGGTACGGGTGCTGCAGTCCGTGCAGGCCGCGGACGCCGGGTTCGTCATGAACCCCGCGCAGTGCCGAGGACAGGTCGAAGGCGGGGCCGCGCAGGGACTCGGCTCGGCACTGTACGAGGAGGTGCTGATCGACGACCGCGGGGCGGTGGTCAACCCCGTCTTCCGCACCTACCGCGTGCCGCAGTCCGCGGACGTCCCCGACACCGAGGTGTATTTCGCGGACACCTACGACACGGTCGGCCCGTTCGGTGCGAAGTCGATGAGCGAGTCCCCCTACAACCCCGTCGCCCCCGCCGTCGGGAACGCCATCGCCCGCGCCCTCGGACGGCGCCCCTACCAGCAGCCGTTCACCCGTGAGCGGGTGTGGCGGCTCGCGCAGGTGCGTTGAGGCTGGAGCTTCCCAGAACGACCTGCCGCGGCGCAGGGTCTGCCTTCATCTGGCGGCTCAACCTCCGACCGTCCCGTCGGCCACGCTCACCGACGCACCTTCAGGGGTCGCGGTCGAGAGGTCGTCCGCGATCAGCCCGTTGAGGACACGCACGACGACGCGATCGAAGAGGTCGTCGTCGGACGTCCTTGCATCGCCGAGGGCGGCCGCGAGGTGCGGGTGCCCGCCGCGCGCCACGATGTGCGCGAGGTACGCACCGGCGGTGGCCTGGGTCCGGGCGTCGACCGCGGCCCCCGTGGTCTCCGCAAGCTCGGCGCCGGCCAGCAGGCGCACGACACCGCTGAGGATGGCGAGCGCCTCAAGCTTCTCCCACCCGGGGCGTCGCACCTGGTGCAGCGCCGCCAGCCCGTGCTCCAGGTAGGCGGCGGCTCCCGGCCCGACCTGACGCCCGCTGCCCTGCGCCTCGATCATCCAGGGGTGACTCATGAGCATCGTGCGACTCTGCCGGGCGAGGGTGACCAGGTCTGCGCGCCAGTCACCGGAGAGTGGTTCGTACGGCACTGCGCCGACGACCTGGTCGATCATGAGCTCGACCAGCTCGCTGCGCGTGGCGACGTAGCGGTACAGGGACGCCGGCGCGGTACCGAGCGCCGTCGCCACCTGCCGCATCGTCGCGGCCTGCAGGCCTCTGACATCGGCGATCTCGATGGCCGCCCGCGCCAGCGCAGCGCGGCTGAACTCGGGCGCGGGCCCCCTGGCAGCCCGCTCGGGTCGCAGCCAGATGCTCGATGCGGGGTCGGTCACCACACTCACCTCCGTTTCTGCGAACAGTGTACTCAATGGGCTACCCTGAACCGCGAACACTGATCGCAGTAACAGGGGACGAAGCCATGACTGATGCCTGGACACCGACGATGCACGCCTGCAACGGGACGGTCTCCCTGGCGTACGACCGGCGTACGCAGTCCTCCGGGGAGCCACTGTTGCTCATCATGGGCCTCGGCACGTCCAGGTTCTGGTGGCCCACCGGCCTCGTGGACGCATTCGTGCAGCAGGGCTTCGACGTCGCGCGCTATGACCAGCGCGACGCCGGGGGATCCACCCGCATGCCGACCACCTCCACCAGCAACCCGTTCTCCGCACTCTTCGGGAAGATGGGCGACGCCTACTCCTCGGAGGACATGACCGACGACGCCGTCGCGGTGCTCGACGCACTCGGTTGGCGACGGGCGCACGTCTTCGGGCACTCCCTCGGTGGGGTGGTCGCCCAGCGCATCGCCCTGCGCCATCCCGACCGCGTGCTCAGCCTGGTTTCGTCGGCCGCACTGCCGAGCGACGTCTCGGGAGTCGGCGTCGCCCGCTACCTCCGGCCCGGACTGCTCGCCAAGCTCGCCCGCACGAAGTTCCCGGAGGGGCGCGAGGGGGACATCGCCGCGAGCCTCGCCGTGGCACGTGGGGTCGCTTCCCCGCGCTACCCCTTCGACGAGCAGGCCGCCCGCGAGTGGATCGAGCGCGAGGTCGACAGCGGCCCGCGCGATACCCAGGCTCAGAGCCGCCAGATCGGCGCACAGTGGCACGGGCCGCGGCTCGACACCCTGGATGTTCCCGCACTGGTGCTCCACGGTGACGCCGACCCGATCCTGCGCACCAGCGCCGGCCGGGCGACCGCACGAGCGATCCACGGGTCCCGCCTGGTCACTTTCCCCGGCGTCGGCCACGACCTCCCCGAACCGCTGTGGCCCACCATCGCCCGCGAGGTCGGTGCTATCGCGGCCGCAGCACGCAGGGTCTCGTGATCGGCTCCGACCGCCGCGGGGAACCGACCTCCGGACGCGCTCCTCGGCCGCGCCCAGCCCGCAGCGGGAGGGTGAAGTGATGGCTTAACCACGGCGAAACGCACGCACCGTCGTCCGGAAACGTCCGCTGCCTACGTTGCGGTACGTCACATCGGAAGACGTCGAGCGGAGTTCCACCCATGGCAGTTCACAGCAGTTCCTCGCGACGTGCCCGCCTGGGTGCCGTCGGCGCGATGGTCGCCGCGTCCGCGCTCGTCCTGGCGAGCTGCTCCAGCGGCGAGCCCGAGCCCGCGGGCGGGTCCGGCGAGGACGCGTCGTACGGCGAGATCAGCGTGCAGTACTCGTGGATCAAGAACGAGGAGTTCGCGGGCGAGTTCTACGCCTACGACAAGGGCTACTACGACGAGGCCGGCTTCGACGACGTGCTCGGGATCTCCGGCCCGGACACCGGCGTCGCGAAGCTCCTGTCCGGCTCGGTGCAGGTGGCGCTCAGCGACGCGGCGTCGGTCGGCGCGGCCATCGCGGAGCAGGAGGCGCCGCTGAAGATCATCGGCGCGACGTTCCAGAAGAACCCGTTCACGATCCTGTCCCTGGCCGACGGCGGGAACATCACCTCCCCCGAGGACCTCGTGGGCAAGACCATCGGCGTGCAGGACTCCAACGCGTCGGTGTTCGCCGCCCTGCTGCGGGCCAACGACATCGACGAGAGCGAGGTCACCGTCGTGCCGGTCGACTTCGACCCGACGCCGCTGATGAACGGCGAGGTCGACGGCTTCATGGCCTACCTGACCAACGAGGCCCTGACGGTCGAGCTCGCGGGCTACGACGTCACCAACCTCGCCTACGCCGAGAACGGCGTCCCCTACGTGGCCGAGACGTTCAGCGTCACCGACCAGTACCTGGCGGAGAACCGCGAGCTGCTCAAGGCGTTCCTCACCGCGGAGATCAAGGGCTGGACGCACGTGTTCACCGAGCCCACCGACGACACCGTCGCACTGGTCGAGGAGCACTACAACGCCGCGGCGGCCGAGTCCGCCGAGGGCCTGGAGGCCGTGTTCGGCGCGCTGGACCCCGAGAAGACGGCGATGGGCCTGGAGGCCTCCAAGGAGCTGATCACCACCTCCGAGACCGAGGCCAACGGCCTCTTCACCATCTCCGACGAGCTCCAGCAGCAGACCGTCGACTCCCTCGCCGCCGCCGGCTGGGAGGTCACCACCGACCAGCTGTTCGACACGTCGATCATCGACGAGATCTACGCCGAGTCCCCCGAGCTCGTCGACTACCTCCCGTAAGGAACCATGAGCAACGACCTCACGTCGGAGGCCACCGTCCCGGGGCCGTCGCAGGCGACTGCGACGGCCCCGGGCGGCACCGGCCTCGCCATCGACGGCCTCACCAAGACGTTCCCCACCGGCCGCGGCCGGAGCGTGACCGCCCTGCAGGACACCCACCTGCACACCGACCAGGGGTCGTTCCTCGCGCTCCTCGGCCCGTCCGGCTGCGGCAAGTCGACGATCCTGCGCGTGCTCGCCGACCTCGAGCAGCCGACGTCCGGCACCGTGCTCGTCGACGGCAAGACCCCGGCGCAGCTGCGCCGCGACAGCGAGCTGGGCATCGCCTTCCAGGACCACGCGCTGCTGCCGTGGCGCAGCGTCACGGCGAACATCCGCCTCGTGTTCGAGGTCGCTGGCCGCAAGGTCGACAAGGCGTACGTCGACGAGCTGGTCGCGCTGGTCGGCCTCACCGGGTTCGAGAAGGCCAAGCCCGCCCAGCTCTCCGGCGGTATGCGGCAGCGCGTCTCCATCGCGCGGGCCCTCGCCCTCAAGCCGTCCGTGCTGCTCCTCGACGAGCCGTTCGGGGCGCTGGATGACATGACCCGCCAGAACCTCAACCTCGAGCTGCTGCGCATCTGGACCGAGAAGCCCGCCACCACGCTGCTCGTCACGCACGGCATCGCCGAGGCGATCTTCCTGTCCGACCGCGTCGCGGTGATGTCCCCCCGGCCGGGACGCATCAAGGAGATCATCGAGGTCGACCTGCCCCGCCCCCGCACCCCCGACATGATGCGGTCCCCCGAGTTCCACGCGCTGGTCGACCGGGCCTCCGAGCTGCTGTTCGGGTCCGACGGCCGCGCCGCGGCGGAGGCCTGATGCGCCGCGGCCCCGGCGTGCCCACCTGGCTCGCCGGGCTCATCGGCGCCGTCGTGCTCGTCGCCGCGTGGTGGCTGTTCTCCGCCACGATCTTCGACCCACCGCCCGGGACCACCTTCACCCCCGTCCCGCCCCCCGGCGTCGTGCTCCAGACCCTCGCCGCCGACGGCCTCGCCCCCTACTGGTCGGTGTTCCAGGTGACCATCACCGAGGCGCTGATCGGCTTCGCGTGGGGCAACGGCATCGCGCTGCTGCTGGCCGCCACCGTGCTGCTCGCCCCCCGCATCGAGACGGTGGTCGTGCAGATCGCCGTGGTGAGCTACTGCTTGCCGGTCGTGGCGGTCGGCGGCATCGCCATCGTCGTCCTCGGCGGTGCCGAGCGGCCCGGCGAGCCCAGCGCGACGGCGATCTTCCTCGCGGCGCTCGCGGTGTTCTTCACCACTGTCGTCGGCGCCCTGCTGGGCTTCCGGTCCGCGGACCCGGCGAGCCTCGACGTCGTGCGCGTGTACGGCGGCTCGCGGCTCACCCAGCTGCGCAAGGTGCGGCTCGTCGCCGCGACCCCCGCCATCCTCAACGCCCTCCAGATCGCCGTCCCGTCCGCGTTCCTCGGGGCGGTGCTCGGCGAGTACATGGGCGGCACGGACCGCGGCGTCGGCATCACCCTCATCCGCCTCCAGGGCGAGCTCGACTCGCCCCGCGTGTGGGCCGTGTTCCTGCTCACCGCCGCCGTCGCCCTCATCGGCTACGGCATCGTGGGGCTGGCCGCACGACTCGCCACCCCCTGGGTGGCAGGACGGAGCACCCCGTGAACGCCGTCTCGTGGCGTCCCGTCGGGCGGGCGGTCCTCAACGCCGGCCTGACGCTCGTCATCGTCCTGGCCCTGTGGTGGGCCGTGGTCAACCTCACCGGCATCTCCGAGTACGTGGCCAAGGGCCCCGCCGAGGTGTGGGAGTTCCTGGTCACCTCGCCCGAGGCGGCGGCGAACCGCGCCGAGCTCGCCCCGCTGCTGGGGCGCACCCTGCAGGACGCCGCCCTCGGGTTCGTCGTCGGGATGAGCGTCGCCGCGGTGCTGGCGGTGTGCTTCTCGCTGTCCCGGACGGTCGAGGCCGGGGTCATGCCGCTGGCCCTGCTGCTGCGCTCGATCCCGCTGGTGTCGATCGCCCCGGTGATCATCCTCGTCACGGGCCGCGGCACCCAGGCGTCGGTGGCGGTGATCGGCTCCATCGTGGTGCTGTTCCCGGCGCTCGCCTCGATCATGTTCGGCCTGGGCCGGGCGAGCGCACAGTCGCTCGACCTGGTGCACGTGTACGGCGGGTCGCGGCTCACCGCGATGCGCAAGGTCAACGTGCCGGGCGCGCTGCCGTCGCTGTTCGCGGCCGCACGTGTCTCCGTGCCGGGCGCCGTGACGGGTGCGCTGCTCGCCGAGTGGCTCTCCACCGGACAGGGCATCGGCGGGTCGATCGTGAAGTTCACGGCGTCGGCGAAGTTCGACGACCTGTGGGCCTCCGTCGCGCTGATCACCGTCATCACGCTGCTGCTCTACAACCTGGTCCAGGTCGTGGAGAACGTCGTGCTCGCCCGCATGGCGATGACGTCCGCCCAGCGCTGACACCCTGCCCGCACGGCGGGCACGGGAGTGACGACCGGCCGGGCTCGGGGGACCCCGGCCGGTCGCCGGCCACGAGGGCCGCGCAGACGGTACCCCAAACTGACACGTGTCTGTTATTCGCGGCGACCGTGGGTGCCACCATGTCGCCATGGACACCCGGCAGCTCCGCACCCGCGCGCAGCTGCGCAGCGCGATCCTCGGTCTCGCTGCCCGGGAACCGGTCGGCACGCTCTCCGTCGCCGAGGTCGCCCGTGCGGCCGGCGTCACCCGCGACACCTTCTACCGGTACGCCGCGAGCCCGGTGGAGCTGCTGGCGGGCGTGCTCGACGACGAGGTGCGCGCCATCGAGCTGCCCGCCCAGAGCGGCGCCGACGAGTTCGAGGACGCCCTGCGGCTCCTCCTGGAGCACGTCGCGACCCACGCGGCCGTCTACCGCGCCGCGCTCGTCGACGGCGCCGACGGCAGGATCCGCGCAGTGCTCCACGACGTCGTCGCGGCGCGGCTCCAGGAGTACCTGAGCACACGACCCGCGGCGCTGCCGCCCGACGTGCCCGACGGGCTGCCCCGAGACACCGCCCGCGCGGCGCTCGTCGCGTTCTCGGCCGCGGGGACCGTCGGCGCGATCACCGAGTGGCTGCGCGCCGGCGGGCACGCGGCGGACATCCCCGCGCTCGCCCGCACCGTGCTGGCCGCGGGGCCGGCCTGGTGGCGCACCCCCGTCGCCGGGACCGCCTGACCCGCCCGACCCCTCAGGGCCGGTCGGCGGCCAGCTGCAGCACCGACTCCGCGAGCGCCCGCACCCCGTGCGCGACGTCACCGGTGGACACCGACTCGGCCGGGTGGTGGCTGATACCGTCCGGGTTGCGCAGGAACAGCATCCCGACGCCAGTGAGGGACGCGAGCGCCATGCCGTCGTGACCGGCCGGGCTGAACAGGGTCGCCGGTTCCTCGGCCCCGGGCCGCAGGGTCGAGACGATGCCCTCGCGGACGACGTCCTGGAGCAGCGGAGCGCAGAACACGGCGGGGGCGCTGTGCACCTCACGGGCCTGCCACGACAGGTGGCGGCGCCCGGTGATCTCGTCGAGCTCGGCCTCGATCGACCGCCACACGCGGTCCCGCTCACCGTCGAGCTCGCCGCGCAGATCGAGGCTGAGGTGCGCCTCCCCCGGCACGACGTTCACCGCCCCCGGGTACGCCTCGAGCTGCCCGACCGTGCCGATGACGTGGTGCTCGGCGCGGCAGAGCCGCTCGACGGCGAGCGCGGCCTCCGACGCGCCGAGCAGCGCGTCGCGGCGCCGCTCGTACGGGGTGCCGCCCGCGTGCCGGGCCTCCCCGGCGACGACGATCTGGAAGCGGCGGGCGCTCGCGATGGACGACACGACCGCCAGGGACTCGCCGGTCTCGTCGAGCCGGGGACCCTGCTCGATGTGCGCCTCCAGATAGCCGACGAGCTCCTCGGGCCGGCGCGCGGCCTCCCCGACCCGCCCGGGGTCGAGCCCGAACTCGCGGAACGCCTCCGCCAGGGTGACGCCGTCGGCGTCGGCGAGGTCCCACCACGCGGGGTCCCACGACCCGGCGACGGCGGAGGACCCGAGCAGCGCCTTGCCGAACCGGGTGCCCTCCTCGTCCCAGAACGCCAGCACCTCGACGGCGAACGGCAGCGGCGAGCGGAACCCGACGCCGTCCGGCCCGGGCACCCGCAGCAGCCGTACGACCTCCAGGGCCACCAGGACGCCGAGGATGCCGTCGTAGCGGCCGGCGTCGGGCACGGTGTCGAGGTGGGAACCCAGCACGAGGGCAGGCGCGTCGTCCCGGACCGCGCCGGAGGGCGAGCCTGCCTCCAGGCGCCCGACGAGGTTGCCCGCCGCGTCCTGGCGCGACGTCATGCCGAGCTCACGCATCCACTCGGCGACCAGCCGGTTGACGCGGGCGTGCTCGGCCGAGAGGTACACCCGCTCGATGGCGCCCGTCGTGGCTGACACCCGCGCGAGCTCGTCGCAGCGCGCCATGACGCGCCGGGCGGCCACGGCGACCAGGTCGCTCTCGGCGACGAGCAGCCGACCGGTCATGCGGCGGCCCGGTAGACGTCGGCCGCGGCCTCGACCCCGCCCGCCACCGGGACCTTCGCCCCGAACCGGCGCAGCACGGCCTCCAGCGCGGCCAGCGTGGTCAGCACGGCGTCCTGGCGCGCGTTGTACCCCATGGTGCCGATGCGCCACACCCGCCCGTGCAGGGGCCCGAACGACGTGCCGATCTCGATGCCGAAGTCCTCGAGCAGCACGGTGCGCGCGGCGTCCCCGGGGACGCCGTCGGGGATCTCGACGGCGACGACGTTGTGCATCTTGTGCGCGACGTCGCCGAAGACCTCCAGGCCGAGCGCCCGCACGCCGGCGAGCATGGCGGCCCCGGCGAGCCGGTGCCGGTCGATCACGGCGTCGCGCCCCTCGGCGAGCAGCACCCGGGCGCACTCGCGCGCCCCGTAGAGCATCGACGTGGCCTCGGTGTGGTGGTTGAGCCGCCGCGGACCCCAGTAGTCGAGGATCTGACCGAGGTCGAAGTAGTTGGAGCGCACGAAGTCCGCGGCGTCCGGGTCGCCGTCCTCGCGGATCCCCGCCTCGATGGACTTGCGGGCCACGACCACCTCGACCGCCCGGTCGGACAGCGTGATCGGGGACGACCCGGAGGGCCCGCCGAGGCACTTCTGCAGGCCCGCGGTCGCGGCGTCCAGGCCCCAGGCGTCCGCCTCGAAGTCGTTGCCGCCGAGCGAGGCGGTGGCGTCGGTGTAGAACAGGGCGCCGTGCCGGGCGCAGATCGCGCCGATCTCGTCCAGCGGCTGGTTCATCGTCGTGGACGTGTCGCCCTGCACCAGGGCCAGCAGGTGCGGCCGCACCCGGGCGACGGCCTCCTCGATCGCGGACGGCGTGAACACCTGCCCCCAGGGCACCTCGATCGTGTGGACCTCGGCCATCGCGCGTCGGGCGATCTCGGCCAGCAGGTGCCCGAACCGGCCGAACACCGGCACGAGGACCCGTTCGCCGGGACGCACGAGCGACGTGATGGCGGCCTCGATGCCCGCCCGGGACGTGCCGTCGACGAGCACGGTCGCCTCGTTGCGGGTCGACCACACGCCGCGGTACAGCTCCTGGGTCTCGGTCATCGTGGCGGTCATGAACGGGTCGTACTGACCGACCAGCGGCGCGGACATCGCGCGCAGCACGCTCGGGTACGCCGAGATCGGTCCCGGTCCCATGAGCAGCCGGGCGGGCGGGTCGATCGGGCCGGGCAGCGGGGCGTGCGTCATGCGGGGGAACCTCCGGGTGCAGGGACGTCGGCGGCGAGGCGCGCGAGGCGGCGGCCGAGCCGGACGAGGGCGATGTCGGTGCCGCGGCGCGAGACGACGCACACCCCGACGGGGGCTGCGCCGAGCAGCGACGGCACGGTGAGCAGCGGCACGGACAGGGCGGGCAGGCCCGCCACCGCGGCGGGGGTAGTCATGCGCAGCGTCGCGGCGCGCACGGCGTCGACGGCGGCGGCGTCCCGGGTGCGCATCGGTGCGGGGCCGGGCACGGTCGGCAGCAGCAGGACCGCGTCGTCGGTCAGGCGCTCCAGGCGTCCGGCGAGCGGGCCGAGGGCCTCGCGGGCGGCCGACTCGTCGTCGGCGGTCACCTGCGCCGCCGCGCGGAAGCGGTCCGCCACGGCCGCGCCGACGGCGTCGGGGTGCTCGCGCAGCCACGGCCCGTCGTTGCGCCACGCCTCGGCGCCCTGCACGGTGCGGAACGGGGCGAGGTAGTCGTCCAGCGGCCCGATGGGCACCTGCTCCACCGCGGGCGCCTCCGGGTGGGCGGCCAGCGCGGCCAGGAACGCCTCGAACGCGGCCCGGGTGGCCGGTTCGACGTCGTCGAGCACCTCGGTGGGGACCAGCAGGTGCCACGGCAGGTCGTGGCCCGACTCGCCGTAGACGCTCTCGGTGGACTCCGAGCCGTCGTAGCTCAGGCACCAGTCGGCGACGCGTTGCAGGGTGTCGCCGTCGCGGGTGAGCCAGCCGACGGTGTCGAAGGACTGCGCGAGCGGAAGCATCCCCTGCCGGGGCACCAGCCCGTGCGTCGTGCGCAGCCCCCACAGCCCCTGGTAGGACGCGGGCACCCGCACCGACCCGGCGGTGTCGGTGGCGAGCCCGACCTCGGCCTGCCCGGTCGCGACGGCGGACGCCGGGCCGCTGGACGACCCGCCGGGCAGCGCGCCGGGCAGGGCGCCGTTGGGCGGGGTGCCGTAGTGGGCGTTGTCCCCGGCGATCGAGTAGGCGAACTCGTCGGTGCGCGCGATGCCGCGCAGCGAGGCGCCGCCGCGCAGCAGGTCGCTCACCGCGGGAGCCATCGACCGCTCGGGCCGGGCCGTCTGCAGGAACGTCGGGTTCCCGGCGCCGATGCGGTAGCCCTGGACGGCGAACACGTCCTTCACCGCGACCGTCAGCCCGGCCAGCGGCCCGTCCCAGGCGCCCTGGTAGAGCGGGTCGCCGACCGTGCGCCACACGGACCGGTCGAACGCCTGCGCGCGGGGCGTGACGTGCGCGGCCGTGATGCGCCACGTCTCGCCGTCGCGCTGCCACACCTGCGTCTGCAGGCCGGTGCCGCCGCTCGCGTACCGGGAGACGGACACCAGCAGGGCGACGCCGGGCGCGAGCTCGCGGTGCTCGATCCGCTCGATGACGCGCGGCGGCACCCCGCCGCGCGTGGAGCGGAACGCCGAGATCGCGTCGTGCCCGACGAGCAGCCCGGCGGCATCGCCGCGCAGCGTGTCCGCGGCGGGCGCGAACGCGTCGTCGAGGTGGTCGAGGTCGTCGGCGGCGAGGGCCGCCTCGTACGCCGTGAACGCGGCCAGCAGCGCGGGCGGCACCGACCCGGAGCCGGGGACGCCGTCGGTGACGCTCATCGGGCGACCCCCTCGAAGTCGGCCTCGCGGATGCGGGCGTGGACGCCGCACACGACGTCGACCACCTGGGAGACGTCGAAGTCGGTGGCGGCGGACAGGTAGGCGTAGGCGAGGTGCTCGTCGAGCCCCCACCGGGCCTGGATCAGGGCGAGCGACGCGCGGACGGCGCGACGCATCGCCTCGTCGAGGTCGGGGTCCATCCCGGTCGGGACGAGGTAGCCGTCGGCCCGCACGAGGGGGCCCAGCACGTCGCCGAACTCCGCGAGCGCCTCGGCGCGCGGCACGACGTCGAACCGCAGCGTCGCGCGCAGCGACCCCTCCAGCGCGGTGAGCGCCACCTCGCCGTCACCCTGCGCGAAGTGCGGGTCGCCGACGTAGGCCAGCGCGCCGTCGACCTGCACCGGCAGGTACAGCACAGAGCCCTCGGTGAGCAGGCGGATGTCGATGTTGCCGCCGTGCGCGCCCGGCGGCACGGAGTGCGGCCGGTCGCCTCCCTCGACGGCGACGCCCATCGTGCCGAGGAAGGGCGCGAGGGGGAACTCCACGACCCGCGGGCCGCCCTCGGTGACGGGCAGCGTGCCGACGAGCCGCCCGTCACGCTCGGCGACGGGGCAGAACACGCTGACCGTGCCCGGCGTGCGGGGCAGCTCGCCGGGCAGCGCGCCCTTGCCGTGCCGGTTCGAGATGACGCCGTAGGGCACCCGCAGGGCAAGCTCCTCGACGGTGATGCGCAGCAGGTCGCCGGGTCGGGCGCCGGCGACCCGGACGGGCCCGGTGACGACGTGCGGACCGTCGACGCCCGGGTCGCGGGCGAGGGAGCCGGCGATCTCGACCGCGTCGTCGAGCACCTGCTCGCGCGGCACGCCGTGCCGGGCGAACCAGGCGGCCGGGTCCTTGCCCTGGTCCTCGAGGATCCCCTCGTGGCTGATCGTGTCGATCGTGACCGTCTCGCCGGGGGCGACCGTCAGCACCGGGGCGTCGGAGGCGCAGGGCAGCCGGCCCCACAGGACGGTGGCCGGCGTCGCGGGCAGGTAGTGGTCGCCGGGCACGGTGCCCGGGTGCGGCTGGAGGATCGGTGTCGGCACGGGCGGGGTCCTCTCGGTGTCCGGCGTCGTCGCCGGGGTGGCGGACGGCGGAGGTGTGGTCGACGTGGTCGCCGGCGTCGGCGCCGCCGCGGTCACCGCGCCGCCCCGGCCGTCGTGGCGGACCCGGTCGCGGCAGGCCCGGTCGCGGCGGTGCGCGCGGCGAGCAGGCGCCCCTGCGGCTCCCCCACGACCCCGCCGGCGGCGAGGTCGAACACCGTCTCCCCGTGCAGCCACGTGCGGTGCACGCGCCCGGCGAGGGTGCGGTGGTCGTAGGCGGAGACGGGGTTGCGGTGCAGGAGCGTGGCCGCGTCGACGACGAACTCGTCGTCGGGCGCGAAGACCGCCAGGTGCGCGGCGGTGCCCGGCTCGATCGCCCCGACGCCGGTCAGGCCGGCGACGGCGGCGGGACCGGTGGTGAACAGCGGCACCAGGGCCTCCAGCGGGACGCCGCGCGTGCGGGCCTCGGTCCAGACGGCCGACAGCCCGACCTGGAGCCCGGACACGCCGCCCCAGGCGAGCCCGAAGTCGCCGTCGCCGGACCGCTTGAGCTCGACCGTGGACGGCGAGTGGTCGGTGACGACGGCGTCGATCGTCCCGTCGAGCAGCCCCTGCCACAGCAGGTCCTGGTTCGCGGTGCCGCGGATCGGAGGGCAGCACTTGAACTCCGCCGCGCCGTCCGGGATCTCCTCGGCGGTGAGGGTCAGGTAGTGCGGGCAGGTCTCGACGGTGAGGTCGACGCCGTCCGCCTTCGCGGCACGGATCAGCGGCAGCGAGGCGGCGTCGCTGAGGTGCAGCACGTGCACGCGGGCGCCGGTGCGGCGCGCGGCCGCGACGACGGCCCCGATCGCCGTCGACTCGCTCGCCGGGGGCCGCGAGCGCAGGAACGCGTCGTAGCCGCGGCCCAGCGCCCCGGGGGCGGCCAGCAGGTCGGGGTCCTCGGCGTGCACGATGAGCCGGGAGCCGAGCACCGCGACCTCCGCCGTCGCGGCGTCGAGGCCCGCGCCGTCCAGGTGGCCGAACTCCGGGACGCCCGACGGCGCGAGGAAGCACTTGAAGCCGAACACGCCGGCGTCGTGCAGGGGTGCCAGGGCGCCGAGGTTCTCCGGGACGGCGCCGCCCCAGAACCCCACGTCCACCCGCACCTGCGGGGCGGCCGCGGACTGCTTGAGGGCCAGCGCCTCGGCGGTGGTGGTGGGGGGCAGCGAGTTGAGGGGCATGTCGACGATCGTGGTGACGCCGCCCGCCGCGGCCGCCGCCGTCGCGGAGGCGAAACCCTCCCACTCGGTGCGGCCGGGCTCGTTGACGTGCACGTGGGAGTCGACCAGGCCGGGCAGCAGCACGGCGTCGTCGGGCACCAGGGTCTCCGCGGCGCCGGGGACGGGGGCGTCCACCGGCAGGACCGCCTCGAACCGGCCGCCGTCGACCACGACCGCCGCCGGGCGGAAGCCGCCGTCCACGAAGGCACGGCGGGCGCGGACCACGTGGCGCGTCATCGGCGCGCCCGGGCATCGGTGGAGCGGATCGTCATGAGGCCTCCCGGTGGACGAGGCGGACGCGATGCACGCCCGCAGAGTGTCAAGTCATTGCTTAACACTCTCCCGTTTCACTCCGGTAACGCCGCGATGACGTCGGGCACCGCGTCCGGCACCTGCTCCGCCCCGCCCGGCTCCACCGTCAGCCAGATCGCCACCGCCACCTCGTCCGTCGCGTTGACCACCCGGTGCGGGCGCGACGCCGCGAACGACAACGACCCACCCGGCCCCAGCCGCACCTCGCCGTCCGAGAACTCGAACGTCAGCTCGCCGGCCACCACGTGCCCGCAGTCGTAGCCCGCGTGCACCAGCATCTCGCCGTCCGGGCTCGACGCCGCGCGCGGGGGGTACGTCGACTCGAACAGCGTCACCCCCCGCAACGGCGCCGGCGACAACCGCCGGTACGTCACCCCCTCCCCCAGGTGCGCCGGCCGGTCGTCGTCCCCGTAGGACACCAGCACGCCCGGCACCGGCTCCGCCACGTCGCCGCCCGCCGTCGCCCGCGGCGCCGCCACCGCGACGTCGTCGAAGATCGCCGACACCGGCGCCCCCAGCACCCCCACCAGCTCGACCAGCCGCTGCACCGACGGCTTCATCACGCCCGTCTCGATCTGCGACAACGCGCTCGACGAGATCCCCAGCTCCTGCGCGACGGAGGCCAACGACCTCCCCGACGTCGTCCGCAGCCGGCGCAGCCGCGTCCCGATCTGAGCGGGCAGGGGGGTGGTGTCCACGTCGTCTCCTGTCGGCGAAGGTGGCGTCATCGTAGGCCGACCACCCGGGCGTCACGCCGCCGACATCACCCCGAAACGACCCGGCAGCCTGCGCGACGTACGTTCGCCCGACGAAAGGAGTCCTGTGCACATCGACGACTTCGACACGCTCGACGTCCCCGCCGCCACGGCGACCGCCACCGTCTGGGCCGCCGTCCCGCCCTGGGCCGACGCCCTGGTCGCGGGCCGCCCCTACGGCTCGACGACGGCGCTCGCGGACCGGGCCGCCGCCCTGGCGGCCGGCTGGGGGCGCCCCGAGCTCGACGCGGCCCTCGCCCACCACCCGCGCATCGGCGAGCGACCGGCGGGCACCGGCGCGGAGGCCGCGGCCTCCCGGCGCGAGCAGGCGAGCATGGCCGACGCCGGCGCCGACGTCGCCGCGCGCATGGCCGCCGGGAACCGGGCCTACGAGGACCGGTTCGGGCGGGTGTTCCTGATCCGCGCCGCCGGGCGCACGCCCGACGAGATGCTCGCCGAGCTCGAGCGACGGCTCGCCCACGACGACGCGACGGAGGTCGTCGAGGCCTGCGACCAGCTCGCCCAGATCGCGCTGCTGCGGCTGCGCGCCGACGTCACCGACGAGGGGACCACCCCATGAGCCACCTGACGACCCACGTGCTGGACGCCACCGCCGGGACCCCCGCCGCGGGGGTCGGCGTGGAGCTGACCGATGCGGGCGGCTCCCTGGTCGCCGCGGGCGTCACGGACACCGACGGCAGGGCAGCGCTCGGCCCGGACCGCCTGGAGCCGGGCCGCTACCACCTGACGTTCGCCATCGGCGCCCACTTCACCGAGCAGGGCGTGGAGACCTTCTACCCGGAGGTCACCGTGACCTTCGAGGTCACGCCCGCGGGCGCCGACCGGCACCTGCACGTGCCGCTGCTGGCGAGCCCGTTCGCCTACTCGACCTACCGCGGGAGCTGACCGTGCGGATCATCGTCATCGGAGCCGGCGTCGGTGGCGCCAGTGCCGCCATCGCGCTCCAGCGGCTCGGCCACGAGGTCGTCGTGCACGACCGGATGCGCGAGAACCGTCCCGTCGGGGCGGCGCTGTCGCTGTGGTCGAACGGCGTCAAGGTGCTCAACTGGCTGGGGCTCGGCGACGAGGTCGCCGCGCTCGGCGGCCGCATGGAGGACATGGCCTATCTCGACGGGCGCACCGGCGAGGAGCTGTGCGCGTTCAGCCTCGCGCCCGTCACCGAGCAGACCGGCCAGCGGCCCTACCCGGTGGCCCGCGCCGACCTGCAGCGTCTCCTCATGGAACGGGTCGAGCACCTGCACCTCGGCCACGAGATGGTCGCGATCGACGACGACGGCGAGCGCGTCACCGTGACGTTCGCCGACGGCTCCACGGACACCGGCGACCTGCTGATCGCGGCCGACGGCGCGCGCTCACGGGCCAGGGACCACGTCACCGGTGCCGCCGAGGGCGGGCCCCGGATCGAGCGCACGTACTCCGGCTACACGAACTTCAACGGCCTGGTCGCCGCGGACCCGGCGATCGGCCCGGCCGACCGCTGGACGACCTACGTCGCGGACGGCAAGCGCGCCGCCGTCATGCCGGTGGCCGACGGCCGCTTCTACTTCTGGTTCGACGTCCCGCAGCCCGCGGGCCTGCCCGACGAACGCACGGACGGCAAGGCCCCGCTGGAGGAGGCCTTCGCCGACTGGGCCCCGGGCGTCAAGACGCTGCTCGCGGCGATCGACCCGGAGCGCTCGCTCAACCGGGTGGAGATCTGGGACATCGACCCGTTCCACACCTGGACCCGCGGCCGGGTCGCGCTCCTCGGCGACGCCGCCCACAACACCGCCCCCGACATCGGCCAGGGTGCCTGCCTCGCCCTGGAGGACTCCTTCGCCCTGGCGATCAGCCTCGCCACCAACACCGTGAGCGTCGAGGACTCGCTGCGCCGCTACGCCGCGAGCCGCTCCGAGCGGGCGGGCGACCTGGTGCTGCGGGCCCGCGCCCGCGGCGAGGAGACCCACGGCTACGACCCCGCCACCACCGCCGCCTGGTACGAGTCCCTGCGCGGCAACGACGGCGCCGGCATCATCCGCGGCATCGTCGGCAACATCACGGGCTCCCCCGTCAACCTGGGCGTCGGGGTCCTCTGACCCACCCGGCGATCACGACCCCGAGGTAGTACCCCCGGTCGCGAGGTCGCACCCCGGGGGTACGACCTCGCGACGGGAAGTACTACCTCGCGCACGGGACGGGACGACGAAGGGTGGGAGGACGGGTCTGCCGCGCGGTCGTCAGACCGGAAGCGGAGGGCGCGCAGCGCCCGTGAGCGCGACCGCGCGGCAGACCCGTCCTCCCACCCGCAGGTGAGACCCGTGAGCCGGCTACTCCGTCTCGGACACCCGCGCCGCCACGCGCCGGGCCGGGTACCGGATCTCCTCGACCATCTCCTGGACGTGCTCCGACGGTGGCCTGGTGAGCTTCGAGACCACCACGGTGACGATCAGGTTCACCAGGGCGCCGATGGTGCCGATGCCCTCCGGCGAGATGCCCCAGACGTGCTCGTTGGCGGGGGTGCCGAACACCTCGAGCGTGTAGATCATGTAGGTCGCGGTGAACACGAGGCCCACGATCATGCCGGACGCGGCGCCGACGGCGTTGGCTCTCTTCCAGAAGATCCCCAGGACGAGGATCGGGAAGAACGTGGACGCCGCCAGTCCGAAGGCGAAGGCGACCACCTGGGCCACGTACGCCGGCGGGTTGATGCCGCCGTAGATGGCGACGACGACGGCCAGGCCCATGGCGATGCGCCCGACGAGCAGCCGCTGCGACTCCGAGGCCTCCTTCTTCACGACGCGGAAGTACAGGTCGTGGGAGACGGAGGAGGAGATGACGAGCAGCAGGCCCGCGGCGGTCGACATGGCGGCGGCGAGGCCACCGGCGGCCACCAGCCCGACGATGGGGGCGGGCAGCCCGGCGATCTCGGGGGTCGCGAGCACGAGGATGTCGTTGTTGACGATGAGGTCGGCCCCGCTGGTGGGGTCGTTGCTCAGCGTCGTGATCGTGGTCGCGCCGTCGGCGACGGTGACCAGCTCGGTGGCCTGCCAGTTGCCCACCCAGGCGGGGAGCGCGTCGACGGCGACGCCGTTCACGGACTCCATGAGGTTGAGCTTGGTGAACGCACCGACCGCGGGGGCGGTGGTGTAGAGCAGGCCGATGAAGACCAGCGCCCAGAAGGCGGAGAACCGGGCGCCGCGCACCGACTTGGTCGTGTAGAAGCGGACGATGACGTGCGGCAGGCCGGCGGTGCCGATCATGAGGGACATGGTCACGAGGAACACGTCGATCTGCGGCCGGGCGGCGAACGCCTCGGTGTAGGCGGCGAGCCCGAACTGCTCGCTGAGCGCGTCGAGCTCGGCGAGGATCTGCCCGAACGTCACCTGCGGGACGGGGAACCCGGTCATCTTCTGCGCGATGGTCCACGCGGGGATGAGGTACGCGACGATCATCACCGTGTACTGGGCCACCTGGGTCCAGGTGATGCCCTTCATGCCGCCGAGCACGGCGTACATGAAGATGACGATCGCGGCGACGACGACGCCGCCCTCGATGGACAGGTCCAGGAACCGGCTGAACACGATGCCGCCGCCGCGCATCTGCCCGACCACGTAGGTGAAGGACACGATGATCGCGGCCACCGCCGCGATGAGCCGCACGTACTCGGAGTACCGGTCGCCGACGAACTCGGGGACGGTGAACTTGCCCCACTTGCGCAGGTAGGGGGCCAGCAGCAGGGCGAGCAGCACGTAGCCGCCCGTCCAGCCCATGAGGTAGACGGAGCCGTCGGAGCCCATGAAGGCGATGAGGCCCGCCATGGAGATGAACGAGGCGGCCGACATCCAGTCGGCGGCGACGGCCGCACCGTTGGCGACGGCAGGCACGCCCTGGCCGGCCACGTAGAAGCCGGCGGTCTCCTTCACGCGGCTGCGCCACGCGATGTAGAGGTAGACGGCGAAGGACACCCCCACGAAGACGAGGGACCAGATCTGGATGTCGCTCACAGCCGCTTCCCCTCCTCGTCGCGCTCGGCGACGCCATACTCGTCGTCGAGGCGGTCCATGCGCAGGGTGTACACGAGGATCAGGATGATGAACGTGTAGATGGCACCCTGCTGGGCGAACCACAGGCCGAGCGGGAAGCCGGCGATCACGATCTTGTTGAGCTGCTCGATGAGCAGGATCCCGCAGACGAACGACACCACGAACCAGATGGACAGCAGCACCACCATCAGTCGCAGGTTCTTCTTCCAGTACTCCTGACGCCAGCCGTTCGCCCCGGGTGGTGACCCGGGGTCCGGCGCGGTCGCCGGTCGGTCGTCGACCATCGGACGCTCCCTTCGTCGCGGTGACCCCGGACGCCGTCGTCCGGGGCACGTCCGTCCCTGTACCCGGTGAGCGAATCGCACCGTTCGTGCTGGTCACAAGGCCTGCCGCCCCGGCGGCGGGTCGGGTCCCGCGAGCGGTCGGCACGGCCTCGCGAGCGGTCGGAGCCCCGTCGTGGACCGTTCGCGGGCCGCTGCCGACCGTTCGCGGGACCGGAGGGACCGTTCGCCGATCGCCCGGGTCCGGCCCGGCCCGGCCCGACCTACAGTCGGTCCATGGCCTCGACGACGAGCTCAGCCCTCGGCAACCTCCTCCGTGCGGGAGGCCGCGCGCCCGCCCGGCGCCGGCAGGTGTTCCATCCCGGCAGCGTCGGGATGCTGACCGGCGCGCTGCTGGTGGTGGTGGGCAGCCTCCTGCCGTGGGTCGTGACCCCCTTCGGGAACCTGGGCGGGACCGCGGGCCCGGGCCTGTGGACGCTGTGCGCGGGTTTCATCGCCCTGGCGGGCGCGCTGCTGCCGCGTCGCTGGGTGGCGATCTGGCACGCGGTCGTGGCCGGCGGCACGGCGGGGCTCGTCGTGGGCTGGCAGCTCGCGCGGCTGGTGCAGGTGATGTCCTCGACGAACTCCTGGGGGCAGGCCATGCCCGGCATCGGCCTGGTGATGGTGGGCGGCGGCGCGGTGGTGCTGCTCGCGACGGCCGTGCGGCTGGTCCGCAGGCCGGCCGTCGCACCGGGTGCCTGACGGGCCTCGATCCGTGCCCGGGAGGGCTTTCCCGGAGGAGCCGTCGTCCGTAGGGTTGCCCGACATGGACGACGACGTCGCGACCACGGACACCGTGGCGGAGGTGGACGCCACCTTCCGCACGCTGCGCCGCGTCGCGGTCGGCTACTTCGTCGTCTTCGTCCTCGGCGTGGCCGCCTTCCCCGTGCTGTCCCTGACGCTGGACTGGTGGTCGCAGGCGCGGCTGCTGGGCGGCATGAGTCCCGGGTTCCTCGTGGCGGCGTTCGGGCTGTACGTGTTCTTCGCGGTCCTGGGCCTGGCGGCGGCACGCCTGTCGTCGGCGGTGGAGCACCGGATGCTGGGCGACACCCCGGCGACCGACGACGACCTGTTCCTCGACGACGGGCGCGCCCCGTGACGGGCGCGGGCGCCGCCGGCCTCGTGGTGGCGCTGGCCGCCGTGGCGACGGTGGCAGTGGTCATGCGGCCGCGGGGGGCCTCGACGGTGGACTTCTACCTGGCGGGTCGCCGCGTCGGGGTGGTGACGAACAGCTGGGCGATCTGCGGCGACTACTTCTCGGCGGCGTCGTTCCTCGGCGTAGCCGCGGCGGTCTACGCCACGGGCCTGGACGGCGCCTGGTACGCCGTCGGCTTCGCGGCGGGCTTCGTCCCGGTGCTGCTGTTCGTCGCCGCCCCCCTGCGCCGGTTCGGAGAGTTCTCCATCCCGGACTTCCTGGGGCGGCGTCTCGGCTCCGAGCGGGTGCGGCTCGTGGCCGTGGGCGTGGTGCAGCTGATCATCCTCACCTACCTGGTGCCGCAGACCGTCGGCTCGGGCATCACCTGGGAGCTGCTGGTGGGTGACGGCGTGCTCGGCATGTCGGCGTACGCCACGGGGGTGGTGGCCTCGACGGCGGTCGTGGCGACGCTGGTGGCGTTCGGCGGGATGCGGGGCACGACCTGGGCGCAGGCGGTGCAGTTCCTGCTGCTGCTCGGCGCGCTGGTGTGGCTGGCGGCGACCGTCGTCGGGGCGGGCTTCCACTACGGGGACGCGGTGCAGCACATCTCGACCGTGCCGCTCGAGGCCCCGGGGGCGGACGGCGCGCTGGAACCGGAGCAGAGCGCCCTGCACCCCGATCGCCCGGCGGTGTTCGGGGAACCCGGCGCCACCTATGGGGGGCTGGGCCAGCTCGCGCTCATCGTCACCCTGGCGATGGGCACGGCGGGCCTGCCGCACGTGATGAACCGCTACTTCACCGCGCCGACGGGTGCCGCGGCCCGCACCACGACCGTGTGGGTGCTGTGCCTGGCCGGCCTGTTCTACTCCCTGGCCGTCATGGTGGGCACGGCGGCCCGCGAGCTGATCCCCGGGGCGGTCGACGACAACCCGTGGCTCGCCGACCTCACCGTGGACGGCGTCCTGCTCGTGCCCGAGCACGCCCTGCCCGTGCTCGGTCGCCTGTTCGGCGGCGAGGCCGGGCTGGGGGTGGTGGCCGCGGGCGCCCTGGTGGCGGTCATGTCGACCGTGGCGGGGCTGCTGCTCGCGGCCGCGACGTCCTGGGGCCACGACGTCTACGAGCGGCACCTCAACCCCCGTGCGACCCAGCGCCAGGCCGTGCTGGCCGGCCGGGTCACGACGCTGGTGACGGCCTGCGCGGCCGCCGGGCTGGGGTTGCTCATGCGCCCCGACACGATGGTGGGCGCCACCCCGTCCGTCGTCGCGACGATGGTGACGTGGGCGTTCGCCGTCGCCGGGTCGGCGCTGACCCCCGTGTTCGTCCTGGCGATCTGGTGGCAGCGCACCACCGCCACGGGGGCCGTGTGGGGCATGGCGGTGGGCGCGGTCGTGTCCGTGGGGATGTTCACGGCGGGCGCCGTGTCCAGCGGCGGGCTGCTGCACGACGTGCTGGTCACCCCCACGCTCGTGGCCGCTCCCCTGGCCGCCTCCGTGACGGTGCTCGTCTCGCGGCGGACCACGCCGCCGCCCGACGTGGAGCGGTCGTGGCTGATCATGCACGGCACCGCGGCCGACCGGCGGGCCGAGCGCCTCGCCCGGCTGGTGGTGGCCGAGGACCGGCGCCGCCGGGAGGTGCGCCGTGCGCGGCGGTAGCGGGCTGCTGGCGGTCGTGCTCGCCGTCGCCTGGCTGCTCGTGTTCCTGGTGACGCAGGTGCTGGTCGCGCCGGGGCTCGACGTCGCCGCGACGCTCGCCGTGGGCCTGGTGGTGAGCACCGTCGTCGTCCTCGGCTACCCGTCGGCGTTGCGCGGGCCGCGCGCCGGCGGTCGCGCGGCCCGCGTGCCCCGTCGGACCCGCGACCCGCGCGGCATGCGCGACGGGCTGACGATCGCGGCGGCCGGCCGGTCGGTGCCGCTGCGGCGGGGCCTCACCCCCGACGCGGCGCGGCGCACGGCGCAGCTGCTCAAGCCGCTGCTGGGCGGGGACGCCGTGGCCATCACCGACACCGAGCAGGTGCTGGCGTTCGTCGGCCCGGGAGCCGACCACCACACCGTCGGCGGAGCGCTGCAGACGCGGGTCGCGCGAGCGGCGCTGGGCAGGCGGCGCACCGTCGAGGTGCACGCCCGCGACGGCATCGGCTGCCCGGAGCCCGGCTGCCCGCTGCGCACGGCGGTCGTCGCACCGCTCGCGATCGGCGAGCGCGTCGTCGGGACGCTCAAGGTGTACCGCACCCACGACGAGCCGCCGCCGCGCGTGCTCGTCGAGGACATGGCCTCGATGCTGTCGCTGCACCTGGAGCTCGCGGAGATGGACCGCGAGCGCCACCTCGCCGCGGACGCGAAGCTCGACGCGCTGCGGGCGCAGATCAACCCGCACTTCCTGTTCAACATCCTCAACACGATCGCGTCGAAGTCCCGCACCGACCCGGACGAGGCGCGCCAGCTGCTGCTGCGGCTGAGCGACTTCTTCCGGTACGCGGTGCGTCAGGACGGCCACTTCGCGGAGTTCAGTCAGGAGTACTTCTTCGTGCGCACGTACGTCTCGCTGGAGCAGGCACGGTTCGGGGACCGGCTGCGGGTGCGGTACGACATCGACCCCCAGGTGCTGACCACCCGGGTGCCGGTGCTGGTCATCCAGCCGCTGGTGGAGAACGCGGTGAAGCACGGGGTGGCGGACTCCGTGGGCGGCGGGACGGTGCACCTGCGGGCCCGGGTGGACCCGCTGACGCGGACCACGTCGATCCGGGTGTCGGACGACGGCGCGGGGATGGCGCCGGACGTGCTGGAGCGGCTCCTCGCCGGGACCCGGGACCCCGCGCCCGGACCGCGGCACTCGGGGGTCGGGCTCTGGAACATCTCGCAGCGCCTCGACGCGCTGTTCGGCGACCGGTACACGTTCGACGTCGTCTCCACCCCCGGCGCGGGGACCACCGTCGACCTGCAGATCCCGCTGAGGTGATGACCGTGCGCCCGAAGGCCCTCATCGTCGACGACGAGGCACCCGCCCGAGCTGAGCTGCGCTATCTGCTCGAGGAGGTCGGGCAGGTCCAGGTGGTGGGCGAGGCGACCAACGGCGAGGAGGCGCTGCTGCTGCTGGGCTCCCTCGACTACGACCTGGTGCTGCTGGACGTGCGGATGCCGGGTGGCTCGGGGCTGGACGTGGCGGCGGCGCTGCGCGAGCGGCCGCACCCCCCGAAGGTCATCTTCACCACCGCCTACCCGGACCACGCGGTCGACGCCTTCGACCTCGCCGCGGCGGACTACCTGCTCAAGCCGTTCGACGTCGACCGGCTGCGCCGCGCGCTGGACCGCGCGCTCGGCGACACCCCCGACCCGGCGGACAGCCCCGCCGAGCCGGTGGCGCGACGCGCGCCCCGCCCGGCGGGCGCCGACCCGGCCGCCCCGGACCCGGCGTCGTCCCCCGTGGCTCCGCTGGTGCGGATCCCGGTGCAGCGCGACGGTCGTACGGTGCTCGTCGACGGCGGTTCCATCGTCTACGCGACGGCGGCGCGCGGGTACTCCTACCTCAAGCTCGCCGACGAGCGGCTGCTGGTGACGATGTCCCTCAACGAGCTGGAGCGCCGCCTGCAGGGGCACTTCTTCCGCGCCCACCGTTCCTACCTGGTGAACCTCGACCACGTGCGCGAGCTCGTGCCGGACTTCCAGGGGTCGCTGGTGGTGGTGATGGACGACCGGCAGCGCTCCCGCGTGGAGGTGGCACGGCGGCACGCACGCGAGCTGCGCCGCCGGTTCGGCCTCTGACGGGCGGCCCGGACGCCCGCTCCACGCTAGGTAGGGTGAGCCGCATGACCACGACTCGCGCCGACGGCCGTACGCCCGACCAGCTCCGCCCCGTGACCATCACCCGCGGCTGGACGCGGAACGCCGAGGGCTCGGTGCTCGTCGAGTTCGGCGACACCCGCGTGCTGTGCACCGCGTCGTTCACGGACGGCGTGCCGCGCTGGAAGAAGGGCTCCGGCGAGGGCTGGGTCACGGCCGAGTACGCGATGCTCCCCCGCGCCACCAACGAGCGCAGCCAGCGCGAGTCCGTCAAGGGCAAGATCGGCGGTCGCACCCACGAGATCTCGCGCCTCATCGGCCGCGCCCTGCGCGCCGTCGTGGACGTCACCGCGCTCGGCGAGAACACGATCGTGCTCGACTGCGACGTCCTGCAGGCCGACGGCGGCACCCGCACCGCCGCGATCACCGGCGCCTACGTGGCCCTGGCCGACGCGGTCGCCTGGGGCACCCGGCACGGGCACGTCACCGGTGGGAAGAAGGTCCTCACCGACTCCGTCGCGGCGGTCAGCGTGGGCATCATCGACGGCGTGCCGATGCTCGACCTGCCCTACGTGGAGGACGTCCGCGCCGACACCGACATGAACGTCGTCACCACCGGCTCGGGGGCGTTCGTCGAGGTGCAGGGCACGGCCGAGCACGCGCCGTTCGACCGCGCCGAGCTCGACGCGCTCCTCGACCTGGCCACCGCCGGGACGGCCGAGCTGACCCGGATCCAGCGCGAGGCGCTGGAGCGCGCGCTGTGACCGTCGAGGTCCCGGCGGGCGCCCGGCTGGTGCTGGCCTCGCACAACCGCAAGAAGCTGGTCGAGCTGCTGGCGGTCCTGCGCGCGCAGCCGGGTCTGGACGCCCTGCCCGACGACGCGGTCGTCACGGCCGGTGACCTCGGCGCGCCGGAACCCGTCGAGGACGGCGTGACGTTCGCCGAGAACGCGCTGATCAAGGCGCGTGCGCTGGCCGCGGCGACGGGACTGCCCGCCGTCGCCGACGACTCGGGCCTGGCCGTCGACGTGCTCGGCGGTGCGCCGGGGATCTTCTCCGCCCGCTGGGCGGGCCGCCACGGCGACGACGTCGCGAACCTCGGCCTGCTGCTCGCCCAGCTCGGCGACGTCCGCGACGAGCACCGCACGGCGGCGTTCGTCGCCGCGGTCGCGCTCGTCACGCCGGACGGCCGCGAGGAGGTCGCGCTCGGCGAGATGCCGGGTGTCCTGGTGCGCGAGCCGCGCGGGGAGCACGGGTTCGGCTACGACCCGGTCCTCGTGCCGGCCGAGCAGGCGCCCGACGCGTCGGGCGCCCCGGGGACCCGGACGTCGGCGGAGCTCACGCCGGACGAGAAGAACGCGATCAGCCACCGCGGCAAGGCGCTGCGCACGCTCGCCCCCGCGATCGCGGCAGCCCTCTGACCGCAGCCGCGCGGGTCGACCCGTCGCCCTCGCCCGGCGTCAGCGGGCCGAGGCGGGGCGACGGCGCCGGGCGAGGCTCGCCAGCAGGCGCCAGCCGAGCAGCGTGGCCGCGAGGAACAGCGCCGTCACCAGGGCGAACGACCACTCCAGGCCACCGCCGAGCAGGGGCCGCAGGCCCAGCCCGAGGGCGACGGTCGCGAACCAGACCGCCACGCCCGTCGGCCAGGGCCGGGCCGGGTCGCGCCACGCCCGGGCGCCGACCCATCCGGCGGCCAGGCCCATCAGAAACGGCAGCGCGACGACGGCGACATGGACGAGCGAGGTCGCCGAGTCGTGGTTGACGGTCCCCACGAGGGCGAACGCCAGCACGCACACGACGTCGCAGACGACCGCGGGCCACACGGGGAGCCTCTTCCCAGGGCGAGCCTCGCCGCGGCCCGGCCGGGCACCGTGCGCGCCCGAGGTCGGGCGGGCGGCCGTCACAGGACGTGCGACCCGCCGGCCACGGCGAGCTCGACGGGACCGTCGTACTCGCGGCGGGCGTCCGCCACGGTCTGGTCCGGACTCGTCCAGGGCTGCAGGTGCGTCAGCACCAGCGCCTTCGCCCCGGCCTCGGCGGCGACGCGGCCCGCGCGACGGCCCGTGAGATGGATGCCCGGTGTCACGTCGTCGTCGCGACCCTCCTGGAACGCGGCCTCGCACAGCAGCAGGTCGGCGTCCCGGGCCCCGGCGACCAGGCTGTCGCAGTAGTCGGTGTCCCCGGAGAACACCAGGGTCGCGGACTCCCCGGCGCGCAGCGACGACGGGCCGGTCACGCGCACGCCGTACGCCTCGACGGGGTGCGCGACGACGAACGGCTCCAGGGTGAGCGGGCCGACCGTCACGGGCACGCCCGGCTGCCAGGTCGCGAACGCGTACTCGTCGTCCATCGACTCGTCGTCGCCCAGGCCGTACATCGCGGCGGCCCGCTCCCGCGTGCCCGACGGCCCGAGGACCGGCAGGTGGGGCGGCACGCCCGTCGCGACGGCGCCACGCTCCGGGTGGTAGCGCAGGTACACGTACAGGCCGCTGAGGTCGGAGCAGTGGTCCGGGTGCAGGTGCGACAGCGTGACCGCGTCGAGGTCCGCCGGGTCGACGACCCGCTGCAGCGCCCCGAGTGCCCCGGCCCCCAGGTCCAGGAGCACGTTCCAGGTGCGCGTCCCGTCGTCGGCCTGGACCAGGTAGCAGGACGCGGGCGACGCGGGGCCGGGCATCGACCCGGCGACACCGACGGTGACGAGTCTCATGCGGCCTCCACCAGGTTGACCTCGGGCCCGAGGAACCGGCGCGCCAGCTTCTCGAACGGTGCCGGGCTGCCCGTGGCGAGGAACCGGTGGGCGGGCGCCGGGGCGTCAGGCGACCGCTCCAGGCCGTGCTCCACCAGGTTGCGGTACACGTCCTTGGCCGTCTCCTCGGCGCTCGACACCAGCGTGACGCCCTCCCCCATGATGTAGGACACGGCGCCCGACAGCAGCGGGTAATGGGTGCAGCCGAGCACGAGGGTGTCGACGCCCGCCGCCTTGACGGGGTCGAGGTACCGGTGCGCGACCTCCAGCACCTCCGGCCCGGACGTCACCCCCGCCTCGACCAGCGGCACGAAGTCCGGGCACGCCTGGGTGGTGATCGTCAGTCCCGGCGTCACGTGGAACGCGTCGTCGTAGGCGCGCGAGTCCACCGTCGCCCGGGTGCCGATGACGCCGATCCGGCCCGTGCGCGAGACCAGGACGGCGCGGCGCGCGGCCGGGCGGATCACCTCGACCACGGGGATGCCGCGCCGCACCGTGTAGCGCTCGCGGGCGTCCGGCAGCGCCACCGCGGTGGCCGAGTTGCACGCGATGACCAGCATCTTCACGCCGGCGTCCACCAGGCGGTCCATCACGTCCAGCGCCATCGCGCGCACGGCCGCCAACGGCTTCGGCCCGTACGGGCTGTTCGCCGTGTCGCCGATGTAGAGCAGCTGCTCGTGCGGGAGCTGGTCCAGCACCGAGCGGGCGACCGTCAGGCCGCCCACACCGCTGTCGAAGATTCCGATCGGGGCGTCGTTCACGGCTCGCAGCCTATCGGCGCAGGCCCGCGCCGACCCGGTGTCGTGACCACCGACACGGCGTGGCACCGGCCACAGGCGACGGTCACCGGGACCGGCGGGCCCGCAGCTCGGAGAGCAGCTCGTCCATCAGCGACTCCTGGGCGAACCCCGCCGCGACGAACACCCCGCCCCAGTAGACCCACTGCTCGGGATCCATCCCGGCGGGCGGCACGACGTCGTCGACCTCGCCCCCGACGACGGCGTCGTGCAGCCGCTCCACCGCCTCGTCGTCCTCGAGGGACAGCCGCTCGGCCAGCACGAGCCGCAGGTCGGTCAGCGCGCCCGCGAAGTCCTGCGCCTCCTCGCGCGGCACGAGCACCTGGGAGCCGCCCGGTCCCTGGTCGTCGGCCGTCCCCCCGACGGCGGCGGCGAACGCCTCCAGACGGCGCACCTTGCCCGCGGCGAGGTCCGTCTGCGTGAGGTGCCGGAACTCCGCGGCGGCCTCCGCGTCGTCCCGGTGGGCGTCCGGCAGGAGCCGCATCACCGCCGGGTCGCGCGGCACCCGCGGCACCCCCGTGAAGGCGGCGTCGGCGTCCAGGCCGTCCGGCAGGCCGGAGTCGGCGCGCAGCAGGTCCGCGACGTCCCGCGCCACCCGGGCCAGCACCTCACGCTCGACGGGCTCCCACGTCGCGGCGAACCCCGCCGGCGTCGACCGGAACGGGGTCATGCCCCGCCTCCGGCCGCGCCCGGCGCGTCCGCGCGCTGCATCGTGGCCCACAGCCCGAACCCGTGCATGGCCTGCACGTCCACCTCCATGCGTTCGCGCGGCCCCGTCGACACGACCGCGCGGCCCTCCTGGTGCACCTGCAGCATGAGGCGGCGCGCCCGCTCCGGCGGGTGCCCGAAGTAGCTCTCGAACACGTACGCCACGTAGCTCATGAGGTTCACCGGGTCGTTCCACACGATCGTCACCCAGGGGTCCGCGACCTGCGCCGAGACGTGCGCGGCGGTCTCCTCGGCCGTGTCGGCACTCGTGATCGTCACGGCACCAGCCTAGGTGCAGCCCCGCCCGGTGCCCACGACCCGCCCCAGCGCTCGTGCCGCGGCCCGTGATCGCGTCGTGACCCGTACCGTAGGGGCATGAACGACGAGCGACGGGGCAACGGTGTCCCGGTCCAGACCGTGGCCGCGCCCCGGTCCCTGCCGGCGGCCCCCCTGCCGACGGTGCGTCCCTCCCTCGCCCTGCTCACCGACCGGTACGAGCTGACGATGCTCCAGGCCGCGCTCGCCGACGGCACCGCGCACCGCCACTGCGTGTTCGAGGTGTTCACCCGGCGGCTGCCGCCGGGGCGGCGCTACGGCGTGCTCGCGGGCACCGGGCGGGTGCTGGAGGCGCTGTCCGCCTTCCGGTTCGGCGACGCCGAGCTCTCCTACCTCGCCGGCACCGGCGTCGTCGACGACCGCACCCTCGACTTCCTGCGGGGCTACCGGTTCACCGGGACGGTCACCGGGTACGCGGAGGGCGAGACGTTCTTCCCCGGCTCCCCCGTGCTCCAGGTCGAGGGTACCTTCGCCGAGGCCGTGCTGCTCGAGACCCTCGTGCTGTCGATCCTCAACCACGACTCGGCGGTCGCGTCCGCCGCGTCGCGCATGACCAGCGCCGCCGTCGGGCGCCCGTGCCTGGAGATGGGGTCGCGCCGCGCGCACGAGCAGGCCGCCGTCGCCGCCGCCCGTGCCGCCGTCGTCGCCGGGTTCGCGGGAACCAGCAACCTCGAGGCGGGCTTCCGCTACGGCCTGGCGACCATCGGCACCGCCGCGCACGCCTTCACCCTCCTGCACGACGACGAGGAGGCGGCGTTCGCCGCCCAGGTCGCGTCCGCGGGCACCGGGACCACGCTGCTGGTCGACACCTACGACGTGCGCCGCGGCGTGGAGCGCGCCGTCGCCGCCGCCGGGACCTCGCTCGGGTCCGTGCGTCTCGACTCGGGCGACCTCGGCACCCTCGCCGTGGAGGTGCGCGCCCAGCTCGACGCCCTCGGAGCGCACGGCACGAAGATCGTCGTCAGCTCCGACCTGGACGAGTACGCCATCGCCGGGCTCGCCGCCGTCCCGGTCGACAGCTACGGCGTCGGCACCTCCGTGGTGACAGGCTCCGGGGCGCCCACCTGCGGCATGGTCTACAAGCTCGTGGCGCGCGCCGGCGCCGACGGCGTGCTGGAGCCCGTCGCCAAGGCCTCCACCCTCAAGACGAGCCAGGGAGGGCGCAAGGCCGCCGCGCGCCGCCTCGACGCCGAGGGACGTGCCGTGCAGGAGGTCGTCCTGTCCGGCCCGGATGAGGCGGTGACCGCCTGGGAGCCGCACGGCGCCGTCGCGGGCGACGGCGAGCTGCGGCCCCTGCACGTCCCGCTGGTGACGGACGGCGCCGTCGACTCGCGCTGGGTCGGCGCCTACGGCGTCGAGAACGCGGTGCTGCGGCACCAGGCCTCCCGGTCCGAGCTCCCGCGCGGTGCTCGCCGCCTCTCGCACGGCGACCCCGCCATCCCGACCGTCGAGGTCGCGCTGGCGGAGCCCGTCGCCCCCTGAGCGCCCGTCAGCGCCTGCCGACGAACCAGCCGCGCACCATCTCGATCCGCGCCTCGAGCTGGTCGGCCGTGGCCAGCGGGACCTCCGGGCCCCCGCAGCGGCGCCGCAGCTCGGTGTGCACCGAGCCGTGCGGGCGGCTCGCCTTGCGCGCCCACGCCGACACGAGCTTGGAGAGCTCCTTGCGCAGCGCGGCGGCCCGCCGGTGCTCCTGCTCGGAACGCTCCAGCTCCGCCGCGCGCGCCGACTCCGGGCCACCGGACCGGCCCGCGGCCTGCGCCGCCTGGTGCTGACGCAGCAGCAGGCCCACCTGGTCGGCGTCGAGCAGGCCCGGCAGGCCGAGGAAGTCCTGCTCGGCGGCCGAGCCGAGCTCGCCGCCCGTGCCGAACTCGCCCCCGTCGAACAGCACGCGGTCGAACGACGCCTGCGCGTCCAGCGCCTCGAAGGAGCCCGTCAGCTCGCCCGACGCCTTCTCCTCCTTGTTCGCCGCCGCGAGCAGGGCGGCCTCGGGGTCGTACTCGATCCCCTGCTCCTCGGCCGTGCGCGGCCGGTCGAGGGCGTGGTCGCGCTCGGCCTCCATCGCGTTGGCCAGCCCGGTGAGCAGCGGGACGGACGGGAGGAACACCGAGGCCGTCTCACCGCGCTTGCGGGCCCGCACGAACCGGCCGACCGCCTGCGCGAAGAACAGCGGCGTGGACGTGCTCGTGGCGTAGACGCCGACGGCGAGGCGCGGCACGTCGACGCCCTCCGACACCATGCGCACCGCCACCATCCACCGCTGCGTCCCGGCGGCGAACTCGTCGATGCGGGCGCTGGCACCGTCGTCGTCGCTCAGCACGACCGTCGGGCTCGAGCCCGTGATGCGCGCCAGGTAGCCGGCGTACGCGCGGGCGTCCGCCTGGTCCGAGGCGATGACGAGGCCGCCGGCGTCCGGCACCGCGCGGCGCACCTCGGTGAGGCGCTGGTCGGCCGCCGCCAGGACGGACGGGATCCACTCGCCGCTCGGGTCCAGGGCGGTGCGCCACGCCTGCGCGTGCATGTCCTTGGTCATCGCCTCGCCGAGGCGGGCGCTGACCTCGTCGCCGGAGCGTGTGCGCCAGCGCATCTCGCCCGAGTACGTCATGAACAGCACCGGGCGCACGACGTGGTCGCGCAGGGCGTCTCCGTAGCCGTACGTGTAGTCCGCCTTCGACCGGCGGATGCCCTCGGCGTCCGCCTCGTAGGTGACGAACGGGATCGCGGCGGTGTCCGACCGGAACGGGGTCCCGGTCAGGGCGAGGCGGCGGGTGGCGTCCTCGAACGCCTCGCGCACCGCCTCGCCCCAGCTGAGGGCGTCGCCGCCGTGGTGCACCTCGTCGAGGATCACCAGGGTCGGTGCCGCCTGGGTGCGCGCGCGGTGCAGGGCGGGCTTCGCCGCGACCTGCGCATAGGTCAGCGCGACGCCGTCGTAGTGGGTCCCGTGCCGCCCCTGGGAGTTCTTGAACGACGGGTCGATGCGGATGCCGACGCGCGCCGCGGCGTCCGCCCACTGGTGCTTGAGGTGCTCCGTCGGCGCCACCACGGTGATGCGGCGCACGAGGCCCGCCTCGAGCAGCTCGGTGGCCACCCGCAGCGCGAACGTCGTCTTGCCGGCGCCCGGCGTCGCGACCGCGAGGAAGTCCCGGCCGGACTTCGCGTGGTACAGCGCGAGGGCCTCCGCCTGCCAGGCGCGCAGGTTCGACGCCGTCCCCCACGGGGCCCGCCGCGGGTACGCGGGACTGAGGTGGGAGGCCGCCGCGGCGGACGGCGACTGCGGGAGCGGTCGGGGCGGCTCGGTCGGCTCGGCGGCGGCGGCGAACAGGTCGACGGACTCGGACTCGGGCAACGGCCCCGCACTCACTTGCCGGAGCCGCCCTTGCCGGAGCCGTCCTTGCCGTCCCCGCCGTCCTGCGGTGCGCGCAGGCCGTCGTAGATCTCCTGGCAGATCGGGCACACGGGGAACTTCGACGGGTCCCGGCCCGGCACCCACACCTTGCCGCAGAGCGCGATCACGGGCTTGCCCGACATCGCGGACTCCATGATCTTCTCCTTGCGCACGTAGTGCGCGAAGCGTTCGTGGTCGCCGGGTTCCGCGGTCTGCTCGCGGGTGTCCGGCCGCTCGAGGACGCTCGTGCCCGCACCGGTGTCCTGCGAAGGTGCCGCGGGGGGCGTGGAGAGGGGGTCGCTCATGGTCCTCATCCTACGGGTGGGGCACCGACATCGTCGGCCCGTGCGGCGTGAGCCGACGCACGGTCCGACGACGCCGGTGCCCGTGACCCGTGAGGTCAGAGCCCCTGCCAGGACGGCTTGGAGGCGTAGGTCTGGCGGTAGTAGTCCGCGAGCTGGAGACGCGACGCGGCGGCCTCGTCGACCAGCACCGTGGCGTGCGGGTGGAGCTGCATCACCGTCGCCGGCCACAGGGCGGACACCGGACCCTCGACGAGCTGGTGCACCGCCTCGGCCTTGTGCCGGCCCGTCGCCAGCAGCACCAGGTGGCGGGCGTCCATGATCGTGCCCAGGCCCTGCGTGAGGCAGTGCGTGGGGACCCGGTCGACGTCGCCGTCGAAGAACCGTGCGTTGTCCTCGCGGGTCTGCTTCGTCAGCGTCTTGATGCGGGTGCGCGACGCGAGCGACGAGCCCGGCTCGTTGAACGCGATGTGCCCGTCCGTGCCGATCCCGAGGATCTGGAGGTCGACGCCGCCCGCCGCGCGGATCGCCTCCTCGTACGCGGCGCACGCCGCCGGCAGGTCCGCGGCGAGCCCGTCCGGGCCCTGCACCCGCTCGGCCGGCCACGCCACGCGCTCGGCGATCTCCGTGGCGATGACGTTGCGGTACCGCTCCGGGTGGTCGGCGTCCAGGCCGACGTACTCGTCGAGCATGAAGCCCCGGGCCTCGGCGAACGAGAGCCCCTCCTCGGCGTGCCGGCGGGCCAGCTCGTCGTACACCTTGAGCGGGCTCGAGCCCGTCGCCAGCCCGAGCACGGTGTCGGCGCGGCGGCGCAGCAGCGCCTCGATCGCGTCCGCGGCCAGCACCGCGAGCTCCTCGGCGGGAGCGATCACGACCTCCATGGTTCCATCCCTTCGTCCTCGCCCGGGGCGCGGCCGGGCCGCGCCACCGGGATCACTCGTCGTCGGTCGTGCCGTCGAGCAGCGGCGTGATGATCGCGTCGTACTCCGCCGCGACCTGCGCCACGTCGCCGCCGCGCGCGATCTCCTTGAACAGGTCCTCGTAGATGGCGCGGGACTCGATCTCCGCCCAGCCCGGCGCCGCGGGCGTCAGCTTGGACGCCTCCGCCGTCTCGACGAGGGTGCGACCGAACTTGTCGCCCTCCATCGCCTCGGTGAACGTCGTGTTGGCGGGCCCGAGACCGGCACCCGCGAGCATCGTCTGGTACTCGTCGGAGTAGACGATCCGCAGCAGGTCCTCGGACAGCTCGACGTTGCGCGTGAGCGACGAGATCGCGAGGTTCGAGCCGCCCGCGAACACGGGCGCGACCCCGCCGTCGACGCCCGGCAGCGCGAAGATGTCGAACTTGCTGGTGTCCGCCATGCCGTCGCGGACCTCGGCGCCGTCGTCGTTGCGCACGAGGTCGCCCACCGACCAGCGGGCCCATGCCGGGGCCATCATCGTCGCCGCGGCCGGGGTGTCGGAGTCGACCCCGTCGTTGATGAAGTCCCAGTAGGACGCGTCGAGCTCGGTGGCCGGGAGGTAGGACGCGTTCGAGTACACGTCCTGCCACTGCTCGAGGCCCGCGACCGTGTTCGGGTCGGACAGCGTCGACACCCAGCGGTCGCCCTCCTTGACGGCGAGCTCGCCGCCGTTCGCGAACACCCAGGAGATGCCGTTGCGCCAGTCCTGCCCACCGAGGGCGAAGCCCGCCATGTTGTCGGTGTGGAGCTTCTTGACCGCGTCGCCGAACTCCTCGAGGGTCTCGGGCACCTCGACGCCGGCCTGCTTCCACACGTCCTTGCGGTAGAAGACGTACCGCGAGCCGAAGTAGTACGGCAGCGCGTACACGGTGCCGTCGACCGAGCCGGCCTCGACGAACGACTGCAGCAGGTCCTCCCCGCCGAGCTCCTCGTAGAGCTCCGGGGAGATCTCGCGGAACGCGCCGGACGTCGTGTAGGTCGGGGCCTGGGTGTTGCCGAGCTCGACCACGTCGGGCGTCAGCGCGGGGTCCACGAGCGCCTCGTCGAGGTCACCCAGGAGCGTCGACCAGTCCTTCTCCTCGATGGTCAGCGTCGCACCGGGGTTGCGCTCGGCGAACGTCGTGACCAGGTGCTCGCGCAGGTCCTCGCCGGTGTCGGGCCCGACGAGCCACAGCACGATGTCGTCGGAGCTCTCGGGGACGGGTTCGTCGGAGCCGCAGGCGGCCAGGGCGGGGACCAGCACCAGGGTCGCGGCGAGGGCTGCGGCGCGACGACGGGGGTTCACGGGGTGGGTGTCCTCTCGGTCGGGCCGGGCGCGGTCGGGGGTGGGCGCCACGCCTCGGCTCAGGGGTCGTGTCAGTACGAGCGGGTCGCCGGCGCGGCCAGGCCGCGGCCGACGACCGCCGCCCCGACGGCGCCGACCGGGACGCGTCCCGGCGCGAGCCGGACCCGCGCGGGCAGGTCCAGGGAACGCAGGAACGGCGAGGCGTCGGACTCGTCGGTCAGGGCGGCGCGCACCGCGTCGAGCAGCGGCACGCCGAGCTGGGCGACGCCACCACCGAGGACGACGTGCTGCACGTCCACGCTCAGCACGAGCATCCGCACGGCCGCGGCGACTGCGCGAGCGTACCTGTCCCGGGCGACCACCGCGTCGAGGTCTCCGCCGGCGGCGGCCTCGAAGAGCTCGACCGGGGCCGGGCGCCCGGTCCGGGACGGCCACAGGGTGCTGACGGCCGTGCCCGAGGCGTACAGCTCGAGGCAGCCGCGCTGGCCGCAGGGGCAGGCCGGGCCCGCCGGGTCGACCGGGACGTGCCCGATCTCCCCCGCGGCGCCCGAGGCGCCGCGGCGCAGCCGGCCGCCCAGCACGAGCCCCGCCGCCAGGCCGGTGCCGAGGGCGAGGAAGGCGAGGTCGGTGGAACCGCTGCCACTCTCGGCCTCGATCAGGTGCGCCGCGCCGACCGCGGCGGCGTTGAGGTCGTTCTCGACCCCGACGGGCACACCACCGAGCCGCGCGGACAGCATCGCGGCGAGGTCCAGCGGGTCGCCGTTCAGGCCGAGGTTGACCGCGTGCCGGACCGTGCCGTCGTCCGCGTCGACCAGACCGGGCACCCCGACGCCGACGCCCGTCACCGCGGAGAAGGGCATCCCGGCCTGCCGGGTCACCCCCTCCACGGCCCGGACCGCGCCGTCGATCACGCCGGTCGCGCCCTGCTCCGTGGCCAGGCGGGACTGGGCGAGGACGGCGCCGTCCGGGGCGAGCAGCACCGCGAGGGTCTTCGTGCCGCCGATGTCGAGGCCCACGCTGAGGCCGGGCGACACCGGGGGCGCCGCCGTTCCGAGGTCGCTCACGTCAGCCCTTCACCGCTCCGGACACGAGCCCGGACGTCATCCGGCCCTGGACGATCATGAAGAAGACGATGACCGGGACCGCGATGAGCGTGGAGGCCGCCATCACCTCGGCCCAGTTGATGCCCTCGTTCGCCGACGCCGACAGGAAGCTGCGCAGCCACACCGGCAGCGTCTGCTTCGACTCGGCGGGCAGGATCACCAGCGCGGTCGTGAACTCGTTCCACGCCTGGAGGAACGCGTACACGCCGGAGGCGACCAGCCCGGGGGCCAGCAGCGGGAACGTGATCCGGACGAACGCCTGCGTGCGCGACAGGCCGTCCACCATGGCGGCCTCCTCGAGCTCGGCGGGCACGCCGGCCACGAAGCCGCGCAGCATCCAGATGGTGAACGGGATGAGCATCGCCGTGTAGAGGATCGAGATGCCGAGCACCGAGTTGAGGCCGAGCGCGGGCACCGTCTCGCCGAACGACGAGAGCATCTTGTACTGCGCGATGAACAGGCCCTCGGCGGGCAGCATCTGGATGAACAGCACCGCCAGGACGAAGCTCGTGCGGCCGCGGAACTTCCACCGGCTGATGGCCAGCGCGCCGAAGAACGCGAACACCAGCACGCACACCAGGGTCACGCCGGTGATCATCAGGCTCATGCCCAGCGCCTTGGTGAAGCCGCTGTCGGTGATGACCGACTCGAAGTTCGACGTCGTGAAGTTCACCGGCAGGAAGCTCGGGGTGACGGAACGCAGGAGCGCGTCCGGCGTCACCGCCGACAGCAGCATCCAGTAGACCGGGAAGACCCAGACCAGTGCCAGGGCGACGCCGAGCACGCTGAGCAGGATCTTGCCCGGGCGGGGGCGCGGCCGGCGCACCGGCGGGTGCTGGTCACGGCGTCCGGGGACACCGCCGCGGCGGCGCGGTCGGGAGCGGTCGGCGGGGTCGGCGAGGCGGTCGCGGCGCTCATGCGGCGTCCTCCTTCATGAGGCTGCGCACGTACGGCGCGGAGAGCAGGACGGTGAGCAGCAGGACGAAGATCGAGACGGCGGCGGCCCCGGCGAAGTCCTGGGAGCCGATGCCGAGCTCGTAGATGAAGTTGCCCAGCAGGTTGGTCTCGGAGACCGGGGCCCCGGCGTCCTGGAGCAGGCGGATCTGGGCGAAGACGCGCAGGTCCCAGATGATCTGGAGCAGCAGCACGATCGCGAGCACCGGACGGACCAGGGGCAGCAGGATGTGGCGCAGGATCTGCGCCGGGCGGGCGCCGTCGAGCCGGGCCGCCTCGAGCACCTCCTCGGAGACCTGCGTGAGGCCGGCGTAGACGGACATCGCGACGAACGGCACGGACATCCAGATGACGACCAGCGAGGCGACGACGAAGAACGTCAAGGGGCTCGAGAGCCACGCGCCGTCGTGCGGCGGGGTGATCCCGACGCTCTCGAGCAGGTAGTTCACGACACCGGTCCGGTAGTCGAAGAGCCAGCGGAAGACGGTGACGGCGGCGACCATCGGGGTGGCCCACGCCAGCAGCAGGGCGACCTGGATGATGATCCGCACGGCGCCGTGCACGGCGCGCATCAGCAGCGCCAGGCCCATGCCGATGGCGACCGTGAGGAAGGCGTTGACCAGGCAGAAGGCGATCGAGCGGAGCACAACGGCCCAGAGCCGCTCGTCGGTGAAGATGCGGGCGTAGTTGTCCAGGCCGACGAACGTCGGCGGCGCACCGAACTGCTGCAGGAGCCCGTACTCCTGCATGGAGGTGACGACCTGCCAGTAGACGGGGTAGCCGAGGCCGACGAGCAGCGCGACGACGGCGGGGATCAGCAGGACGTAGGGGACGACGGGTCGGCGTCGGTGCCGGATCTCCACCGCGGGCGCCGAGGGCGCCGCCTGCGCGGGACTGGTCATACGAGGGGGTCCTTCTCCGGTCGAACCGGGGGCGGGGCGACGATGGTCGCCGCCCCGCCCTCGGAAGGGGTGTCGGTCGGCGTCAGCCGGCCTGGCCGTTGAGCATCGGCGTGAGCTTCTCGTCGTACTCGGTGGCGAGAGCGGTCACGTCACCACCCTCGGCGATCTTCTGGAAGAGCTCCTCGTAGACGAACGCGCCCTCGACGGCGGCCCAGCCCGGCGCGGCCGGGGTGAGCTTCGAGGCCTGGGCGGTCTCGACGGTGACCTCGCCGAACTTGTCGGTGGCCATGACGTCGGTGTACTCGGCGTTCGCCGGGCCGAGCCCGTTCTCCGCCAGGAGGGTCTGGTACTCCTCCGAGTAGATGATGCGCAGGAGGTTCTCGGAGAGCTCCGGGTGCTGCGACTGGGCCGAGACGGCGAGGTTCGAGCCACCGGCGAAGACGGGGGCCAGGCCGCCGTCGACGCCCGGCAGGGCGAAGATGTCGAACTTCGACTCGTCCACCATGCCGTCCCGGACCTCTTCACCGTCGTCGTTCGTGGTGAGGTCACCGATGGACCAGCGGGCCCAGCCCGGCGCCATGATCGTGGCGGCGGCGGGGTCGCCGCCACCCTCGGCGTCGTTCAGGAAGTCCCAGTAGGCGACGTCACGCTCGGTCGCCGGCAGGTTCGAGGCGGAGTAGACGTCCTGCCACTGCTCGAGGCCCGCGATCGTGTTCGGGTCGGAGAGGGTGGAGACCCACTGCTCGCCCTCCTTGACGGCGAGCTCGCCGCCGTTGGCGAACACCCAGGAGATGCCGTTGCGCCAGTCCTGGCCGCCGATGGCGAAGCCGGACATGTCCTTGGTCTTGAGCTCCTTGACCGCGGTGCCGAACTCGTCGAGCGTGGTCGGGACCTCGACACCGGCCTTCTCCCACAGGTCGGCGCGGTAGAACATGTAGCGCGAGCCGAAGTAGTAGGGCAGCGCGTAGACCTTGTCGTCGACCGAGCCGGCCTCGACGAAGGACTGGAGCAGGTTCTCGCCGCCGAGCTCCTCGTAGAGCTCCGGGGAGATCTCGCGGAACGCGCCCGCGTAGGTGAAGGTCGGCGCCTGCGTGTTGCCGATCTCGACCACGTCGGGGGTGTTGGCGGCGTCGGGCAGGGCCGTCGTCAGCTTGGTGACGAGGTCGGTCCAGTCCTGCTGCTCGATGGTGAGGCTCGAACCGGGGTTCTCCGCCTCGAAGGTGTCCACGAGGTACTCGCGCAGCGGCTCCGGGGTGTCGCCACCGGCGACCCACAGGGTGATGTCGCCGGGCTCGACCTCGGCCGCCGCGGTGTCCTCGGACTCCGCCGGGGCCTCGGACTCGGACGAGCACGCGGTGAGCGTGAGCGCCAAGGTGATGGTCGACGCCGCGGTCACGGCGACGAGACGGTTCCTCTTCACTGGGGATTTCCTCTCACTGGGTGTCGGGCGGCTCGGGCCGAGCCGTCCGGCGGGTTGGGGGGTCGGGGGTCAGGAGACGCCGAGCTGCGCCCCGAGCACGAGGACGGCCGCCCCCGCCAGGACGACGTCGTCGTCCAGCGTGGACATCCGCAGCTCGAGCCCGGCCGCGATGGCGGGCATGGCGCGTTCGGTGATGGTGTCGAGGGCGGCCTCGCTCAGGGGGCCGGCGAGCAGCTCGGGCGGCCCGGCGAGGACGACCTCGCGCAGGTCGAGCGCGCTGACGACGGGCGCGAGCGCCCGGCCGAGGATGCGGCCGACGTCGGCCAGGACGGCGTCCGCCGCGGGCGCGTCGAGCCCGTCGACGGCGCGGCGCAGCGCGGGCGCGGACAGCACGGTCTCCAGGCAGCCCCGGCGACCGCAGGCGCACTGCTCCCCGCCCTCGTCGACGACGGTGACGTGCCCGAGCTCTCCGGCGGCGTCCCGGGCACCGTGCACGCGGGCGCCGTCGACCATGACGCCGGCACCGACGCCCTTGCCGACCGTGAGCACGAGGGTGGAGCCGGTGGCGCCGCCGTAGGTGTACTCGGCGAGGGCGGCGGAGTTGGCGTCGTTGGCGACGTGGACCGGCAGCCCGAGTCGCTCGGTGAGGACCGCCGCGAGCGGCAGGTCGGTCCACTCGACGTTGGGGGCCTCGACGATCCGGCCCGACGGGTCGACGACGCCGGGCGAGCCGACGCCGATCCCGATGACCGGGCGGGTCGCCGCGGCGACGAGCCGGCGGGCGAACCGCCCGAGGAGGTCGACCAGGTCGTCGCCGCGGCGGCCGTCCACGGCCAGGGACCGGCGCTCGACGGCCTCCCCGGTGAGGGTGAGGACGGCGCCGCGCAGCACGGTGTCGTCGGACAGGTCGAGGGCGACGATCTGGTAGGCGTCCGTGCGCATCCCCACGAGGATGGCGGGCTTGCCGACGCGACGGCCGGGCTGGGTGCCGAGCTCCTCGACGAGCGCCTCGGCGAGCAGGACGCCGACGAGGTCGGAGATGGTGACGCGCGTGAGGCCGGTGGCGCGGGCGAGGTCGGCGCGCGAGGTGGGGCCCTCGTGGAAGAGGTGCTGGAGCACGAGGGACCGGTTGTGCGCGCGAGCGTGCTCGGGGAGCACCTTCGAGGTGGCGCGCAGACCGTTGCCCAGCCCCCGTCGGCTGGGTCGTGTCGTCGTCGTGGTCATGTTTGTTAGTACACCGTCCTTACAAGCCTCGGTCAATGTCCGCACCCCTTCGTTATCGGATCGTTACAGGGTGTCGCTGAACGCGGGACGCGCGCAGGTCACGACCATGGCACGGTCCCATCACGATCGTCACCGCGACCCTCGTCCGAGCAGGTCAGGGCCCTACAGTCGGAGCCATGACGCTCGCCGCACGCCGCCCGGTCGCCACCACGGCCCTCGCGCTGCTGCTCGCCCTCGGCCTCGCGGCCTGCTCCGGCAGCGACGAGAGCGCGGCCGAGTCCGCCGGATCGGCCGCCCAGGACCAGGCCGGTCCCGCCGCCGGCGAGGCCGCCGCCTCCGTCGCCCCCGGTGCCGACGCCGAGGAGTCCGCCGTCGTCGACCGGGAGGTCGTCGTCTCCGGCTCGGCGGAGCTCGTCGCCGACGACCCCGTCGCGGCGATCGACGAGATCGTCCGCATGGTCGAGCAGGCGGGCGGACGCATCGAGAGCCTGGTCGAGTCGCCGGGCGCCGACGGCGAGCCCGGCCACGGCTCGCTGCGGGCCCGCCTCCCCGTCGACCTGACGACCGGCACGATCGACGCCCTGTCCGACGTCGCCGAGCTGAAGAGCGTCGAGATCGGCCGCGAGGACGTCACCAGCCAGGGACAGGACCTCGACGCCCGCATCTCCGCCCTGGAGACCTCCACCGCGCGGCTCGTCGAGCTCATGGGCTCGGCGGCCACCACGGCCGACCTCCTGGAGGTCGAGCGCGAGCTCGCCGCCCGCCAGGCGGAGCTCGACTCGCTGGTCGCCCAGCGGGCGGCGCTCACCGACCAGGTCGCGATGTCCACCATCGACATCACCGTCACCGCGACCTCCGCACCCGTGAGCGCTCCGCGCAGCGGGTTCGTCGACGGCCTCGCCACCGGATGGAGCGCTCTGGTGGCCACCCTGAGCACGGTCGTGCTCGTCCTGGGGGTGCTCCTCCCCTGGCTCGCCCTCGCCGCGGCCGGCTGGGTCGCCTACCTCCTGGTCCGCCGTCGCCGCCCCGCGCCGCCGGCCGGGCCGGGCGACGGTCCCGGGGAGAGCGCCGACGACGACGGGCCCGCACCCGAGGCCCCCTCGCAGGACCCCGAGCGCGAGCCCGCGCTCACCCGGTAGACGTGTCGCCGGGGCGGGCGTCACCCCGCCCCGGCGGCCCTCCCCGTCAGGCCGCGTCGTCGACGACCGCGAAGGCGTCGATCTCGACCAGCATCTCCGCGCGCGGCAGGCCGGTCATGACCGTCGTCCGGCTCGGCAGTACCCCCGACGGGCAGTGCGCCGCGACGAACTCGCCGTACGCGTCGTTCATCGCGGCGAAGTCGTCCCGGGTCGTCAGGTAGACGCGGAGCATCATCACGTCGTCGAACGACGCACCCCCCGCCTCGACGATCGCCCGCACGTTCT
The DNA here is from genome assembly GCF_001636295.1 of Isoptericola dokdonensis DS-3. NCBI lineage: Bacteria > Bacillati > Actinomycetota > Actinomycetes > Micrococcales > Promicromonosporaceae > Isoptericola > Isoptericola dokdonensis. The sequence continues at coordinate 1,328,567 of NZ_CP014209.1, forward strand.
CCAGCGTGCGCGTCGTCTGCGCGGCCACGTCCCCGGGGTGCAGGTACTCCCCCGTCGCCGGGTCCACCGGCCCCTGGCCGGACACCTGGAGGAACGGCCCGCGCCGCACCCCCTGGTGGAAGGTGTGGGCGGGGGCCGGGGCGTGCGGCGTGCTGATCGGGGTCTTGCTCATCGCTCCTCCTCAGAGCTCGAGGGCGAGCTCGTCGACGACGTCGAGGCCGTCGACGAGCAGGCCGGTGCGGTGCTTGTCCAGGGTCGTGCACGGGTGGGAGACGCCGAACGCGACGACGTCACCGGGCGCGAGGTCGTCGTCCGGGGTGTCGAGATAGGCGTGCTGGTCGTCGAGGGCCGTCACCGTGGCGGTCAGCAGCCGGGCGGGCCCGAGCCGACCCGCGCCGTCGACCGCGTGCGCCCGCAGCGGGATCGGCAGGTCGATGTCGAACGAGACGTCCCGGCGACCCATCCCGCACACGGCACGGCCCGGCTCGGGGGCCGACAGCACCGCCGCCCACACGGTGATCGCCGGCCGCAGCGGTGCGGCGCCGAGCCGTGTCCACGGGTCGGCGCGCCGGTAGTGGCCGTGGTCGTGCGTGACGTACGCGCCCGAGCGCAGCACGGCGCGCACGCCCGGCCGCCGCGCGAGCGCGGTGAGCACCACGTCGGCGTACGCGCTGCCGCCCGCGCTGACGACGACGTCGCCCGCGACCAGGTCGGCGAGCGCGTCGGCGGCCGCCAGCAGGTCGGCGCACCAGCGCGCGACGCCGGCCCGCGGGTCGGCGCCCGTCGCCGCCGGGCCCTCGTACCCCGCCGCACCGACGAGCCGCAGCCCCGCCGCGACGACGTCCCGCGCCAGGCCGACCGCCTCGGCCACGGAGCGCACCCCCGTCCGGCCGCCGGGCACGCCGAGCTCCACCAGCACCCCCAGCCGTTCGTGCGCGGTGTCGCCGAAGGCCGCGGCGAGGGTCCGCACCCCGGGCACGGAGTCCACGTACACCCACACCTCGTCGGCGCCGTCGGCGTCGAGCACGCCCCGCAACCACGCCGCGTCGCGCGGGTCCACCAGCTCGTTCGCCAGCACCACGCGGCGCACGCCCCAGCGCAGCACCGTCGCGAGCTGGCGCGGCGTCGCCACCGTGGCACCCCATGCCCCGGCCGCGGCCTGCCGCTCCCACAGCCCGCGCGCCATGTGCGTCTTGACGTGCGGCGCGTGGTCGACGCCGTGGGCGGCCATCACGCCCGCCACGGTCGCGACGTCGTGCTCCACCGCGTCGCGGTCCAGGGTCAGCAGCGGCCACGAGCGGCCGGGGTCGTCGATCCTCATGGCCTCAGCCTCCCGCACGTGGCGCCGGGTCCGGTGCGCCCGGGCGCAGCGCGCGCCCCGGTCGGGCGCGGGTCGCCTCGCCGTCGACCAGCACCGGCACCCCTGCGACGACGACGTCGTCGACACCGGTCGCGGGGCGGCGGGGGTCGTCGTAGGTGGCGCGGTCCACGAGCGTGGCCGGGTCGACCAGCACGACGTCCGCGACCGCACCGGGCGCCAGCGAGCCCCGACCCGCCAGCCGGAAGCGGCGGGCGGGCCGCGCCGACAGGTGCTCGACGGCGTCGTGCCACGACCAGTCGCCGGAACCCAGCACCTGCTGGGCGAGGAACCGCGCGAACGCACCCCAGCCCCGCGGGTGCGGGCGACCCTGCCCCGCGTCGGCGCCCACCGGCTGGTAGATGGCGTCCGAGCCGCCGAGGTGCGCACGGTGCCCGGCCAGCCGGCGCACCGACTCCGCGCTGTTCGTCGGTGGCTGGGCGAACACGCAGCTCGCCCGCAGGCGCGACGCCCGCAGCACCCGCAGGGCGGCGTCGCCCGGGCTGACGCCCCAGCGCGCCGCCACCTCGACGAGCGGGCGGCCCGCCACCTGCTCCTCCGCCCCGAGCCCGGGCACCCAGGCGAGCGTGACGCGCGGCCACAGGTCGTCCAGGCCCGCCAGGTGCGCCCGCAGGCGTAGCCGCAGCGCGGGCGCGTCGATCGCGGACAGGGTGGCGTCGGGGTCGGCCAGCGGCAGCCACGTGGGCAGGGCGACCATCGCGAGGATCGAGCAGCCGCGCAGGTAGGGGTAGGAGTCGAACGTGACGTCGTGGCCCTGGGCGAGCGCGTCGTCGAGCATCGCGACCAGCGTGTCCGCGGGACCGTGCAGGTGCGACACGTGGGTCGCCACCCCCGTGTCGGCGGACAGCCGCAGCAGCTCGGCGAAGGCGCGGGCGGCACGGGCCTCGTAGCCGCGCATGTGCGACACGTGCGGCAGGCCGTGCTCGGCCGCGACCCGGGCCAGCGCCACCAGCTCGGCGTGGTCGGCCCACGCCGCCGGCACGTACTCCAGGCCCGTCGACAGGCCGAGCGCCCCGTCGGCGAAGGCCTGCGCCACGACGGACGCCATCTTCTCCGCCTCGGCCCGGCTCGCCCGGCGCTGCGCGGTGCCGAGCACCAGGTGCCGGACCGTCCCGTGCGGCACCAGCACCCCGACGTTGACGGGCGTCGTCCGCTCGTACGTGGCCAGCAGCTCGGCGACCGTCCCGCCCGCGAAGCGCGGGTGGTCGCCGTCGATCCCGGCGAAGTAGCCGCTCGCCCAGAGCAGGCTCGCCCGGTCCGACGGCGCGTACCCGACGCCGTCGGCACCGGTCACGATCGACGTCACGCCCTGGCGCAGCAGCGCGAGCTGGACCTCCGGGTCGAACACCGCTCCCCCGGCGTGCACGTGCGCGTCGACCAGCCCCGGCAGGGCGATGCGACCACCCGCCTCCAGCACCCGTCCCGCAGGGGTCCGCGCCGACGCCGGGACGACGTCGCGCACCCGCCCCTCGGCCAGGTGGAGGTCGACCGGGCCGCTCAGACCGCCGTCCGGCAGCGGCAGCACAGCGCCCCGGACGACGTCGACCGCGCCCCTCACGACCCGTCCCCCGCACCCTCGACCCAGCCGCCGGCACCGCGCCAGCCCGCCGCGGCACGTTCGGCGGCGAGGTCGCGGGGGTGGCCCTGCACGCCCGGCCGGCGCTGCCACGGGTGCGGGCCGGCGGGCGGGCGGTACTCCACGCCCGCGGCGTCGAGCCGTGGCAGGTGATGACGGTCGAGGCGGTCGAGGAACCGCGCGGACGCGGGGCCGCCCACCGCCCGGGACTCCGGGCGGGTCGTCCACACCGCCTCGGCGAACGCGGCCAGCCGCGGGAACGTCGCGTAGTCGACCCGGCGCGCCGAGTCCAGGTGCTCGGTCCAGACCTGCGCCTGCGCCCCGAGCAGCCGGCCGGGGAGGTCGTCCGGCAGGTCGGGGCGGGACGCCCGCACGGCGTCGGGCAGCGGCTCGAACGCGAACAGGTCCGCCGTCGTGCGGACGAAGCCGACGGGGACGGGCTCGTCCGGGTCGTCCGAGGCGCGGTGGTCCAGGTAGACCTCCTGCTCGGGCGCCAGCACGACGTCGTGGCCCGCGGCCATCGCCTCCAGCGCCACCTCGTGGCCGCGCCAGCACAGCACGACGGCGTCCCCCGGCAGGTCCGGGCCGAACGCCTCGTCCCACACCACCGCGCGCCGCCCGAGCGTCCGCAGGTGGTCGGCCAGCCGGGCCACGAACCAGCCGTGCAGGCGGGCGACGTCGCCCGCGCCGGTGGCGTCCGTGAGGCCCAGCGCCGCGGCGCGCTCGACCAGGTCGGGACGCGCCCGCCAGGCGGTCAGCGGCACCTCGTCGCCGCCCAGCGCCACGAAGGGCGCGTCGAAGACCTCGCACACCTCGTCGAGGACGTCGCGGAACACCGCCAGCGCCTCCTCGGAGGGGTCGAGGACGTCGGCACTGACGCCCCACGTGGTGAGCACCTCGTGCGGGCCGTCCTGCGCGGCGAGGTGCGGGTACGCGGCCAGCACCGCCTGCGTGTGCCCCGGCACGTCGATCTCGGGGACCACCATGACGCCGCGCTCACGGGCGTACGCGACGATCTCGCGCAGGTCGTCCGGGGTGTAGTGACCGCCGTGCGGCCGACCGTCCGGCGTCCCCGTGCGCCAGGTGCCGACGGTGCTGAACGTGCGCCAGGAGCCGACCTCGTGCAGCCGCGGGTGCCGTCGCGACGCGAACCGCCACCCCTGGTCGTCCGTCAGGTGCAGGTGCAGCACGTCGAGGTGGTGCATGGCGGCGAGGTCGACGAACCGCAGGACGTCGGCCGTCGGCAGGAAGTGCCGGGCGACGTCGAGCAGCACGCCGCGCCACGCGTGCGCAGGAGCGTCGGTGAGGTTCACCGCGGGCAGCGCGAGGGTGTGGTCGGTACGGACCGGCGCACGCCGGAACGCGTCGGGCCCGGCGAGCTGGCGCAGCGTCTGGACCGCGGCGTGCGCCCCCGCCGGGTCCGCCGCGGTGACGTGTACACCGTCCTCGCCGGTGCGCAGCGTGTAGCCGCCGTCGGGGAGGCCGGGGTCGAGGTCGACGGCGACGCGCGGGGATCCGGGCCGCGCGTCGTGCGGTGTCGGTCCGGGTGCCAGGTCGCCGACGATCTCGAGCCCGAACGCCTCCTCGGTCACCCGGCGCCACCAGCGGCCCGCCGCGCGCAGCGCGGGGTGCACGGCGAGGCGGGTGCCATCGGTCAGGACGACGGCCCCGCCTCCCCCCTCGGCGCGGGCAGGTAAGGGCACGGTGGGCGGCGCCGACGTCGGCGCCGGGAACGGTGTGTCGTCGGCCACACCGCTCACCCTAGCGGAATTAGGGAGCGATCCTGACAATCTCCCCCGGCGCCACGCCGTGGTGTCCGGTCAGTGAACCGGGGCGTGCGGCACGACGACGGCACGCCCCGTCAGCGAGCCCTCCTCGAGCCGGCGGTACGCCTCGAGCGCGTCCTCCAGGGCGAACTTCTCGACGTCAGGGCGGATCTGACCGGCGCGGTACATCGCCACCACCTCGTGCAGCTCCTCGAGGGTGCCCCAGTAGGTGTTGGTCAGCGTCGCCTCGTAGGGATTCGCGAAGAACGACCACTCGGCCGCGCCCCCGGCGATCCCCACGACGGTGAGCCGGCCCTGGCGCGCCATCGACGCCTGCGCCGTGCGGATCGTCGGACCCGCACCCACGAAGTCGAAGGCGGCGTCGACGCCGCGCCCGCCCGTGATGGCGCGGATCGCCTCGACCTGCCCCTCGCCGCCGGGGACGGTGACGGCGCCCGCGGCGGCGGCGCGCTCCATGGCGTCCGGCTTCATGTCCGTCGCGATGACGGTCGCGCCCGTCAGGGCCGTGAGGATCTGCACGGCGATCTGCCCCAGGCCGCCGAGCCCGACGACGAGCGCGAAGCGACCGCCGCCCGCCAGGTTCGGCAGGGCGAGCTTGATCGCGTGGTACGGCGTGAGCGCGGCGTCGCTCAGCGGCGCGGCGGCGACCGGGTCGGCGTCCCCGAGCGGGACCAGGTTCCGCACCGGGACGGTCACGTACTCGGCCATGCCGCCGTCGCGGCCGATGCCGGTCGCGAGGTACGGCATGCTCGCCACGTTCTCGCAGTAGGTGTCCTGGCCGCGCGAGCAGGCCGCGCAGCGGCCGCAGCCGATCGGGCCGTAGACGAGGTGCGCCGACCCGACCTCCACGCCCCGGACTCCCTCACCGAGCTCCTCGACCCAGCCGGAGACCTCGTGGCCGAGGACGAACGGCGGCGCGATGCCCGCCGGGTTGTCCGCCGTGAACTCGGCGTAGATGCTCACGTCGGAGTGGCAGGCGCCCGAGCCCGCGACCTTGAGGAGCACCTCCCCCGGCCCGGGGGTGGGCCGGTCGACCTCGGTGACGACCGGAGCGGACTGGAACTTCTCGAACACGACGGCTCGCACGGCGATGCCTTCTTCCTGACGTGGTGACGTCCTCGGCGGGCCCGCCGCTCGTGACGGCGGGACACCACTCACCGTAAGCATGCGTTCGCATGGAAAGGTGCCTCGGGCGACAGAAGCGACCGACGTCACACCCCGGGCGTGCCGGCCCGTGCCACTCCGGGCACCGCCCCGGAACGACGAGAGGCCCCGCCGTGGCGGGGCCTCTCAGGGCTGTGGAGCTGCGGGGAATCGAACCCCGGTCCGGTGACGCTGTTCCAGGACTTCTCCGGGCGCAGTCTGCTGTGCTTTTCTCGGCCCCCGCACTCACGCAGACAAGGTGCGGACGGGCCCAGTCACCTGAAAGTCCCCGCCGCCCCGGTGACGAGGGCGACGAGCAGTGGCTCTCTAGATGACGCGAGCTACCGGGTCGAGAGCGATCCCGGGCTCACGGACTTCGGGACTCGCTCAGGCGGCGAGGGCGAAGTCGGTGCGCTTGTTATCGGCACCTATAGGTTTGCAGGCAAGCGTTCACGAGATGAGCCTGCATCCTCGGCCCGCTTCTCCTGGAAGCACGACCACCGTCGAAACCGATCAGCCCCTGTGGTGTTGTCAACCGCCGACCCGCAGGCCGACCGTCCCATCGTAGTGGAAGAACGCCGCGCCCCGCACCGACATTCCGGCGGGACAGCACGCGACCTCAGGAGAGCAGCTCCTGGTGGCGAATCGCGCGGTGCGCCTCGCGCATGTCCTGCTGCTCGCGCAGGGCGTGCCGCTTGTCGTACTCCTTCTTGCCGCGCGCCAGGGCGATCTCCACCTTGGCGCGACCGTCGAGGAAGTACAGCCGCAGCGGGATGATCGTGTGACCCTTCTCGCGCGCCTTCACCCCGAGCCGGTCGATCTCCTCACGGTGCAGCAGCAGCTTGCGCTTGCGCCGCGGGGCGTGGTTGTTCCACGTGCCCTGGAAGTACTCCGGGATGTGCACGTTCTCCAGCCACGCCTCGTCCCGGTCGATCGCGACGTAGCCGTCCACCAGCGACGCGCGTCCCATCCGCAGGGCCTTGACCTCCGTGCCCGAGAGCACGATGCCCGCCTCGAAGACGTCCTCGATCACGAAGTCGTGACGTGCCTTCTTGTTGTTCGCCACCACCTTGCGGGGGTCTTCCGGCTTCTTCTTGGCGTTCTTGGCCATGGCTCCTCCTTCCTGGTGCGACGTCCCAGGATACGCGGCCGACGACGACGTCCCAGCGATTTTCTCCGCCGGCGAAGCCCGCCCGAGCCGGGGCGGGTCAGCCCAGCCAGCCGCTCATCGGATCCACCGTGCTGCCGTTGACGTACACCTCGAAGTGCAGGTGGCACGCCGTCGACGTCCCCGTCGTGCCCGAGTAGCCGATGATCTCGCCACGGTCGACCTTCTCCCCCACGAACACCGTGTCGCGGGACAGGTGCAGGTAGCGGGACATCACGCTGTCGCCCTGGTGCCGGCCGTGGTTGATGAGCACGTTGTTGCCCGGCCCGCTGCCGAAGTACGCCTGCTCCACGTAGCCGCTCTCCGCGGCGTAGATCGGCGTGCCGCAGTACGCGCGGATGTCGGTGCCCGCGTGCAGGCGCCAGTAGTTCAGCGACGGGTGGTAGCGCATCCCGTAGGAGCTCGTCACCACCGGGTACGCCGTCGGCCACCCCAGGAACGGGCCCGACGACGAGCCGCCGCCACCGCCGCCGTTGCCGCCACCACCGGAGCCTCCGGAGCTGCCGCTCCCGCCCGAACCGCCGCCACTGCCGGAGCCGTTGCCCCCGCCCGAGCTGTTGCCGCCACCGCCGGAGCCCTGCCGCCCGGCCTCCTTCTCGGCCTGCCGCTCGGCCTCCTGCTCGGCGCGACGCTGGGCCGCCGCCTCCGCCTCCCGCTGCTTGCGCGCGGCCTCCTCGCGACGCTTGCGCTCCTCCTCGAGCCGACGGTCACGCTCCTCCTGCTTGACCATCAGCTCCTTGATCTGCGCCTCGAGGTCGGAGCGCTGGTCCTCGTTCTCCTCGAGCTCGGTGATCGTCTCGTCCCGCTGCTCCGCGATCGTCGCCTTCAGCGCCTCCTGCTCCGCGATGAGCCGCTCGACCTCCGCCTTGCGCTCGGCCGCTTCCTGCTCGGCCGCCTCCGCCGCCACCACGTTGGCGTCCGCCTCGGCCTTCAGCTCCGCGATGGTCTCGCGGACGGCGTCCAGGCGCGCCTGCTGGTTCCGCGCGACCGTCTCCGCCTCCTGCAGGTCCGTCACCGCGCGCGACCGGCTCCGCGCCGCCGACGACGTCACCGCCACGTCGTCGAGGAACTCCTGCGTCGACTGCGCGCCCGTCACCAGACCCAGCGTGCTCAGGTCGTCGCCGCGCCGGTACGCCTCGCGCGCCATCGCCACGACGTCCGAGCGGGCCTCCTCGACCTGGCCCGCGCCCTCCTCGATCTGCCCGGCGACCTCGCGCTCCTCGGCCTCCGCCGCCGCCAGCCGGTCCGCCAGGACCTCCGCCTTGCGGCGTGCCTCCGCCAGCACGGCCTGCGCCTCCGCCAGCTCCGCCTGCGCGACCGGCAGCCGCCCCTCCACCTCGTTGAGGTCGAGGACCGCCTGGCGGAACGCGTCGTTCGCGTCCTCCAGCTCGTGCTGCAGGTCCTCGCGCTCCGCCTCCTTCTGGCGCTGCTGCTCCTCGGCGGCGGCGCGCTGGTCGTCCAGCTCGTCCGCGCCCACCGGCATCGCCGGGCCGAGCAGGAGCAGCCCGACGAGGGCGGCGCCGAGCGCCTTGCGCAGGTCAGTGGCTCGCACGGGTCACACCCTCGTGTAGCGGTGCAGGGTCAGGGCGGAGGAGACGGCCGCCAGCGCGACCGCCACCCCCAGCAGCAGGGGCGCGATCGTCAGCACGTCCGTGGTGGTCACGCTGCTCACCCAGTCCACGGATTCCGCCAGCCAGTCCACGACCAGATACTGCACGGCCGCCCACAGTCCCGCCACCGCGAGCACCGCCCCCACCAGCGCCGCGATCGCACCCTCCAGCATGAACGGGAGCTGCACGAACAGCGTCGACGCCCCCACGAGGCGCATGATCCCGGTCTCCCGCTGCCGGGACACCGCCGACAACCTGATCGTCGTGACGATGAGCAGGGTGGCTGCCAGCAGCATCACCGCCGCCAGCCCGACGGCCACCAACGACGCCCGGTTCAGCACGAGGAACAGCGGCTCGAACGCGGCCCGCTGGTCCTCCACCACCTCGACGCCGTCACGCCCCGACAGCACCTCGTCGACCACCTGGTACTGCTCCGGGTCGGACAGCTGCAGGCGGAACGACGCCTGCATGTCGTCCTCCGTCAGCTGGGTGCCCTCGTACCCGTCCGGGTAGCGCTCGCTGAACGCCTCGAACGCCTCGGCCTTCGACTCGAACCACGTCGTCGCGACGATGTCGCCCAGGTCGGTCTCGATGGTCCGCTCCAGGGCCGCCACCTGCTCCTCGGTCGCCTCGCCGCCCGCGCAGGCCGGCGACGTCGACCCCTGCGGGCACAGGAAGACCGACACCTCCACCAGGTCGTACCAGTCGCCCTTGAGCTTCGTCACCTGGAGCTGGAGCAAAGCCGCCGCCCCGACGAACGTCAGGGACACGAACGTCACCAGCACCACCGACACGACCATCGTCGCGTTGCGCCGCAGGCCCAGGAGCACCTCACCGAGCACGAACTGGAGTCGCACGCTCAGACCTCCCGCTGACCGCGCGCGGCACCGGACAGCTCGTGGCGCCTCGGCCGCTCGTCCGGGCCGGCCGCACCGTCGTCCGGGAAGGCGTCGGGGCCGCCCGGGCCGTCCGGGCCAACCGGGCCGTCCGTGGCCGCATCGTCGAGAGCGTGCTCGTCCGGCGCCTCACCGACGGCCGGCGGGACGACCTCCGCGGCCGCGTCGGGGGCCACGTCGTCGCCGGACCGGTACGCGGGCGCCCCGCCACGCGTGCGGCGCGACGGCACGGTCTCCTCCTCGGGCAGCGGCTCCTCCTCGAACACCCCGTGCTCCGCGGCCTCCTCGGCCGCACGCTCCGCGGCCACGTCGCCCGGCTCCGGCTGCACCGTGATCCGCGGCGTCGGGACACCGCGCCCCGGGGCGTCCAGGCCCGGCGCGGGACCCACCGCGGGCAGGATCTCCTCACGCCGCCCGTAGGCCGCCTCGGCCTCGTCACGCACCACGTGACCGGTCGAAAGCTCCACCACGCGGCGGCGCATCTCGTTGACGATCTCGTCGTCGTGCGTGGCCATGACCACGGTGGTCCCCGTCCGGTTGATGCGGTCCAGTAGCCGCATGATGCCGAGCGACGTCGTCGGGTCCAGGTTGCCCGTCGGCTCGTCGGCCAGGAGGATCGGCGGCCGGTTGACGAACGCCCGCGCGATCGCGACGCGCTGCTGCTCACCGCCCGACAGCTCGTGCGGACGCCGCCGCTCCTTGCCGTCCAGGCCCACCCACTCCAGCACCTCGGGCACCGTGCTGCGGATGACGTGCCGCGGCCTGCCGATCACCTGCAGCGCGAACGCCACGTTCTCGTACACCGTCTTGTTCGGCAGCAGCCGGAAGTCCTGGAACACCATGCCGATCCCCCGGCGCAGGCCGGGGACCCGCCACGACGACAGCCGGGTCAGGTCGCGCCCGGCGACGTACACCCGCCCGCCCGTGGGCCGCTCCTCGCGCAGCACCAGCCGCAGGAACGTCGACTTGCCCGACCCCGACGCGCCGACGAGGAACACGAACTCGCCCCGCTCGACGTCGACCGAGACGTCGTCGAGCGCCGGACGTGCCCCGCGCTCGTAGACCTTCGAGACGTTCTCGAACCGGATCACGGCGTGCCCCTTCCCGGCCCGCACCGTCGGGTGCCTGCCGGATTCGAGAGTCGCACGCACGTCACCGGCGCTCCGGGGACGACACGCCGGGGCGCCGCGGGTTGGTCGGTTGCCTCGGACACCCGTTCGAGCCGGGTCAGCCCAGAGTGGCGCGAGTCAGCGCACGACGGCGCGAGTCAGCGCACGACGGCGCGAGTCAGCGCACGACGGCGCCGGGGGGCAGGGTCAGCTGTCCCTGCCGGAGCGGCGCCAGCGGATCCCGGCCTCGATGAAGTCGTCGATCGCGCCGTCGAACACCGCCTGCGTGTTGCCCGACTCGTGCTCGGTGCGCAGGTCCTTGACCATCTGGTACGGCTGCAGGACGTAGGAGCGCATCTGGTCGCCCCAGCTCGCCTTGATGTCGCCGGCGAGCTCCTTCTTCTTCGCGGCCTCCTCCTGCTGACGGATCAGCAGCAGTCGGGACTGCATGACACGGAGCGCGGCGGCGCGGTTCTGGATCTGCGACTTCTCGTTCTGCATCGACACGACGGTGCCGGTGGGGATGTGCGTCATGCGCACGGCGGAGTCGGTGGTGTTCACCGACTGACCGCCGGGGCCCGAGGAGCGGAAGACGTCGATCTTCAGCTCGGACTCGGGGATCTCGATGGAGTCGGTCTGCTCGATGAGCGGCACGACCTCGACGGCGGCGAACGACGTCTGCCGGCGGCCCTGGTTGTCGAACGGGGAGATCCGCACCAGGCGGTGCGTCCCGGCCTCGACGGACAGGTTGCCGAACGCGTAGGGCGTGTTCACCTCGAAGGTGGCCGACTTCAGCCCGGCCTCCTCGGCGTAGGACGTGTCCATGACCTTCGTCGGGTAGCCGTGGCGCTCGGCCCAGCGCAGGTACATGCGCATGAGCATCTCGGCGAAGTCCGCGGCGTCGACGCCACCGGCGCCGGCGCGGATCGTGACGACGGCCTCGCGGGCGTCGTACTCGCCGCTGAGCAGGGTGCGGACCTCGAGGGCGTCGAGGTCCTTGCGGATCTTCGCGACGTCGGCCTCGGCCTCGATCAGCGAGTCCTCGTCGTCCATCTCGTGGCCCAGCTCGACGAGGGCCTCGACGTCGTCGATGCGGCCGGCAAGCTTCTTGACACGGTCGAGCTCGGCCTGCACCGCAGACAGGGCGCTGGTGACCTTCTGACCCTGCTCGGGGTCGTCCCACAGGTCGGGGGCGGCGGCCTGCTCCGACAGCTCGGCGATCTTCGCCTGGAGGGCCGTGGGGTCGCTCACGGCCTCGATGGACTCGAGGGTGCTGCGGAGCGCCTTGATCTCGGCGGGGAAGTCGATGGTGGCCACGAGATACCACCCTACCGCCGGGTCACGTCCGGTCCCGCCTGTGACGGGGTGAGCACCGACCGGCCGAGGGCCGGCGCGGCGTCCGTGCCGGGCGCGTCAGCCACCGCGCGCGGTCGCGGTCGCCGTGACCGTGATGCCGCCGCCGAAGGCGTCGGTGAACCAGCGCAGCAGCGGCGGACGCGACGTCGCGGCGAGGGTCACGGTCGCGGACCGTCCGTCGGGCGTCGAGGCGTCGACCACGACGACGGAACGGAGACCGGGCGCGGTGGCGGCGGACTGGAGCGCAAGATGCTCGGCCACCCGGTGCGCGACGGAGGCGTCGGTGAGCGTGAGGGTCCCCGTCGCGTCGGGGGCAGCCACGGCGTCGCCGTAGTACACGTCCTCGGGCATCGAGTCGGCGCCCGCGACCGCCAGGGAGTCGGCGAGGTCGAAGAGGTGCTTGCGGTCGAGATGGACCGCGGCGGCCGACGACACCGCCGCGACCAGCATGAGACCCACGGCGAGGAAGCCGATGGTCAGCAGCATGATCCGCCCGTCGTCGTCGCCGGAACGGGCGTGGGCACCCCTCACGGCCTGACCGCCACGTGCTCCTCGACGGGGGCGACGTGCGACGCCTCCACGGGGACGGCCACGGGCACCCAGCCCTGCAGCGCCGCGGGGACCAGCGGCAGGGGGACGCTGTAGCGCACGTGCACGCCGACGGTGGCGCCGGGCGTCAGGCAGGGCTGGTGCGAGCACTCGAGGGTGAGCAGCTCGCCCGGGTCGACCTCGAACCCCTGGTCCGCCAGCGCCAGGGCGGTGGCGGCCTGCGCCCGTGCCGCCCCCTGCGCCGAGGTCTCCGCCGTGACGACGGACCGTGCGGCCTCCCGCGCCGCGCCCTCGACGGCGAACGCCGCCGCATGCACCTGCGCGAGCACGACCACCAGGTAGACCAGCGGCACGAGGAGCAGCACCCCGGCCCCGAGGAACTCGATCATCGCGGACCCCCGCTCGGCGTCGACGCCGCCTGCGCCGTCGGGCCCGCCGTCGACAACCGTCTCCCTGCTGCTGCGCATCAGGCGTCCTCGTCCAGGGCGTGCCCCTCGGCCGTCATCGTGCCGCTCGGTCCGAGCAGCCCGACGACGGGCAGCGGAGCCCGCACCGTGACCTCCACGACGGGCAGGCCGTCCCGGACCGTCTCGCGGACGCTCACGTCCCGTGCGTATCGCTCGTCGAGGGCCGTCGTGAGCAGGTCCCGGGTCCGGGCCGCGCCGGCGGCGAGGTCACGGTCCGTCCGCGCCGCGACGCGCGCCCCCTCGGCCGCGGCATCGACGACCAGCACCCGGACGTGCAACGCGAGCGCGAGCTGGACGACGCCGAGGAACAGCGCCACCAGCAGCGCGGAGACGAGGACGAACTCCGCGACCGCCGACCCGCGCTCCCGCACGTCGCGGTCGCGGGCGTCGTCGACGGCCGACGCCTCGCTCACGGACCGGTGACGCTCTGGATCGCGTCGGTGAACGTCTGCTCCAGGAGCGGACCGGCGAGCGCCCACAGGGCGACGACCAACCCGGCGGTCATGAGCGTGACGAGCACCCAGCCGGGCACGTCCCCCCGCTCGGGGTCGTCCACCGGTACGTCGACAGCGGAGCGGTCGGGGTGGTCGGTCGGGTCGGCGATCATGGTGCACCTTTCGGGTCGTGCGGACGGCTCAGAGTCCGATCCGGAGCGTGGCCAGGGACGGGAAGACGGCGAAGACGACGGTGATCGGCAGCACCAGGAAGACCACCGGCACGAGCATGGCGAACTCAAAACCACTAATCTGCCCTTGTGAGCACCCCGAAGCGCCCCGCCGCCGCCCCCGTCCGCGCCGCGATCTACGTCCGCATCTCGTCCGACCGGACGGGAGGCGGGCTCGGCGTCGAGCGGCAGGAAGCCGACTGCCGCGACCTCGCGGCCCGGCTCGGGTGGGACGTCGCGGCGGTCTACGCCGACAACGACGTCTCCGCGTACTCCGGTGCCCCCCGGCCCGGCTACCTCGCGATGCTGGACGACGTGAAGGCTGGGCGCGTGCAGGCCGTCGTCGCGTGGCACACCGACCGCCTGCACCGCCGCACCCTCGAACTGGAGGAGTTCGTCGCGCTCGCGGAGTCGCACGACCTGCAGGTGCAGACGGTCCGGTCCGGGCAGGTGGACCTCTCGACCGCCTCCGGCCGCATGGTCGCCCGGATGCTCGGCGCTGCTGCGCAGCACGAGGTGGACCACGCCCGCGAGCGTATGAAGCGCGCCAAGGTGCAGGCCGCGAAGGACGGCAAGTACCGGGGCGGGAAGCGCCCCTACGGGTTCGAGCGCGACGGCGTGACCCACCGCGAGGAGGAGGCGGACGTGATCCGCCACGCGACGAAGGCTGTCCTCGCTGGCCGCTCACTGCGGGCCGTGTGCCGCGACCTCAACGCCGAGGGGCACCTCACGAGCGGCGGCAAGGAGTGGGGCCCGATCCTGCTCCGGGACGTGCTCCTGCGGGCGCGGAACGCGGGGCTCATCGCGCACGGGACCGCGAACCGAGCCGGGTTCGAGGTCATCGGCACCGCGCAGTGGGAGCCGGTCGTGGACGAGGACTCCTGGCGCGCGGTCGTGTCGCTGCTGACAAACCCGAAGCGACGCACCAACTCGACGTCGTCGGAGAACCGCTGGCTCGGGTCCTACCTCTACCGCTGCGGGCGCTGCGGTGCCGTCATGCGCGCGGACTCCACGGCCGGGCCGGGGTCGAACCGGCCGAACCAGGCCAAGCGTGTCCACTACCGCTGCACTGCCGCTGCGCACCTCCAGATCACGCAGGAGCGCACCGACGCCTACGTGCGCGAGGTCGTCGCCGAGCGGGTGCGCGACCCCCGCGTCGTCGCCGCCCTGACGGCAGCGAAGGACTCCGACGCGGCGACCGCCGACCACGAGCGCCGCACCGCGCTCGCGGCCCGTCTCGCAGCGTTCGAGGACGACTACGCGGCCGGGCACCTCACGGGCGCGCAACTCGCCCGCGCCACGGCGACGGTCCAGGCCGAGGTCGAGCAGATCGACGCCCGGCTCGCGGCCCGTGTGTCACGCTCCGCGCTCGCCCCGGTGCTCTCCTCGAACGACCCCGGGAAGGCGTTCCTCGACGCCCCTCTCGACGTCCAGCGCGCGGTGCTCGCCGCCGTGCTCCGCGTCGAGGTGCAGCCCGCGACGAAGCGCGGCGTCTGGTGGTCCCCCGAGCGGCTGACGCTGACGGCCGTGGGCGAGTAGGCCCTCTGCGGCTCGGCCGGAGCCCCCACGGTCCCCGCGACCGTGGGGGCTCCTGCTTGTCCAGATAGGGCATCTGCTCATGGATGGGTGGAGACCCCATGGATGGGTTCGCTCGGCGGCCGGATCATGTTGTTGGCATGGGGCTTTGGGCTTATGTTCGAGACACACCGCTCGGGGGTCGGTCGCCTGATCGCCCGGGAGCACGGTCAGTCGCGCAACCCAGCACCGGGCACAGCGCGGGGAGGCGGCGAGGGAGCGACCCACCGGGTTCGCGAGGTGCGAGGTACAGCGGAACGGGACAACGCCTAGCGCCCCGGGACTGCGCGCTTCCCAGGAGCACTCGTGTCCGACCCGACCACTCCCGCCCGACTCCAGTACGTCTCCATCCCTGCGGCAGCCCGCATGTTCGGCCGCAGCGAGCAGACGATCCGCAACTGGCTGCACCGGGGCTACCTCACCCCTTACCGCGCTCCTGGCGAGCGCGGCGTGCGCGTGAACGTCCAGCAGGTGCGAGACATGCTGCGCTCGCAGCCGCCGAGCCGCGTCCACCGCGCCCGTCGGATCACCCACGCCGCCAAGCCGTTGCCCGCGAGCGCCCGATGAGCGTCGCCGACGTCGTCACCGCTGCCCGTCGAGCTGCTGCGGCACTTCCGCCCCTGACCGACGAGCAGGTCGCCCGCGTGGTCGCCGCGCTCTCCGCGAGCGCCCCGCCGGTGCGCCGACCCTAGACCGCCGCGCGGGCTGCACCTCTGCGGTCGAGGCGATCACCCCGGCTCCGGCCGGGAGCGGCCCGCGCGGCTCCCCCCAGATACGACGACGGCCCCACCTGACCGGGGTGGGGCCGTCCAGACACCGAACGGAGAGATTCGATGAGCACTACCGATGACCACCAGGCTACAGCGCGCACAGTTCGTTGGGCGTGCGAATGGGCGCGCCTTCCCGATGCGGACACGCCGACGTACGAGGCGGTCCACCGGCGGCTGCGGGCCTCGCTCGGGCGCGCCGCCGACCACGTATGCGCGACTTGCGGCGAGCAGGCTGCCGAGTGGGCCTACGACCACGGAGACCCCGAGGAGTTCGAGGGCACGTCCGGCGGGCGTCGCGGGGCCGTCGTCTACTCCATCGACCCGGAGCGCTACCGGCCCCTGTGCCTGCCCTGCCACCGCCGCGAGGACCGTCCCAAGCGCGACGTGTGCGGCTGGGGGCACGACATGAGCGAGGGGAGCGCGAACGTCTACGCTCCCCGCCCCGGCTACCGCCGCTGCCGCGCGTGCCACGCTGCCCGCGCTCGCGAGGAGCGCCTGGCTGCCCGGCTCGGGCTGTCTCGCGGCGTGCTCGTCTCGCACGGGCTCGGCGAGCGATGAGCCCCCACGAGGTGGCGGCGGAGCAGGCGCGCCGCGCCGCCTTGCGAGCTCGCTTCCCGGCAACCAACTTCGCGACGTTTCGCGACCGCCCGGCACGACAGTGGCACGTCCCGGGGCTCCTGCCGGTAGGCGCTCAGGTGTCCCTGGTCGCGGGAGCCGGTGCCGGGAAGTCGAATCTCGCGCTCGACCTGGCGCTGCACATCTCCCAGGGCTTGCCGTGGGCGGGGCTGGCACCGGCCTACGACCCGCTCTACAGCGAGGACTACGCGCCCTCGGTGCTGTACGTGGACATGGAGAACGGCCCCGACGACCTGGAGGAGCGCCGGGGCGCGCTGCGCGCCGCCGAGGGCGTGGACCCGGAACGGTTCATCCACCAGTGGATGCCGGACCTGCCGGGTCTGGACACCGCCGCCGGTGCTCGGGCGCTCACGGACATGCTCGACGGCTGGTTCATCGCCGAGGGTGACCTGCTCGTGCTCGACTCGCTCCAACGGCTCACCGAGGGGCCGGAGGACAAGGGCGACACGATGCGGGCCTACTACCGGCACACGGCCGCGATGCTGCGCCGTCGAGGGATCACCGTGCTGCGAACCGACAACACCGGCAAGGACGAGTCACGCGGCGCTCGCGGCTCGCGAGCGAAGCAGGACGACGTAGACATCGAGTGGTCGCTGCGGCGCACCTCCTCGGGCCTCACGTTGCGGCCGACGAAGAACCGGACCGGCGTCGCCCCGCTCGCCGTCGAGGCGGACATGGGCACGCTGCCGGACGGTCGCCCGGTCGTCACCGGCTACCGGTGCGCGCAGGCGAAGACCGACGTGACCATCATCGAGCGCGAACCTCGCGACGCCCTCCTCATCGCCCTTGCGGACGACGTGAGCGCACCGCGCTCCGGGTCCGGCCTGACGGCCCACCTCGGCTGGGGAAAGGGCCGGACCGCCCGCGAGCGCACGCAGGGGCTTCTCGACACGCTCGCCGCCGAGGGTCTGGCCGAGAACCGAGGCGAGGGGAAGCACCCGCGCTGGTACGTCACTGCGGCAGGGAAGGACGCTGCTGCCGAGGTGCGCGAGCGAGACGAGGCGGAGGCGTGACCGCCGGATCGGTTGCCCTTCTGGTTGGCAGCGGGGCAACCGAGGGGGCAACCAACCAGAGGGGCAACCAGGGGGCAACCGGCTCCCGAGAACCTCAGAATTCCAACGATTCTGGTTGCCCCCCAAGGGGTAACCAGGGGGCAACCACGGTGTAGATGGGGGTTGGTTGCCCCCTGCCCACACCCCGAAGGGGTGGGGGGCAACCAACCAACACACCCGCCCGTGGCGGGGGATGATGAAGAAGCACGACCACGAGTCGCTGGCAGCAGGGCCGGACTCTCCGAACGAAGGAGAGAGCCATGTCCAGCACGACCGGCACCGCTGCGCGAGCCGCCCGCAAGAAGCGCGCGAAGGAGCGCGCCCGACAGGACGCGCCGCAGCCCACCCTCGAAGTCCTCGCCCGCGCCGAGCGAGAGCGGCGAGCACGCGCCGACGAGGTCGCCCTCGCAGGCCGCGCGGTCATCCTGTGCGCCGGGTGCGAGACGCCGGTGCTCGCCTCCCGGCCCCGCGCCGGGGTCCTGTGCCCCGAGTGCGCCCGCCCGGCGGCGCTCCGGCCACGCTCGACGCCGCTGAACGACTCGCTCGGTCCGGCGATCCGCTCGGCGCTGGCGGTGTCGCGATGAAGGTCCTGTCCTACGCCGAGGGCGTCCTGCCCCGGATGCCACGCCGCCTGCCCCCGCTGCCGCCCGCCGAGCCGGAGCCGGTCACGTGGGCCTCCCTCGGGCTCGACCCCGCCGACGCCGCCGCCCTGGCCCGCCTCGCGGCCCGTGAGGAGTCCCTCGACCGCGTGCGCTGGGTCGCCGCAGGCCGTGCCCACCAGCGCGCCGAGGTCGAGCGGACCGGCCAGCGCAACGCCGCCCGCCGCGCGGCCGTCCTCGCGGGCCTGCCCGCCCTGCTCGCCCAGCGCCGGGCGGAGACCGCCCGGCAGGACGCCGACGCGGCAGCCCTCGACGCCGAGCGCGCCGATGAGCTCGACCGCTCGCGGCGCGTTCTCGCGTCGCTGCGCACCCGATGACCGACACCCCCGGAGGAACCATGAGCACCACGACCGACACGACCACCGACGCCTCGACCCGCTGGACCGTCCTCGACGGCCCCGACGCGCTCGCCTGCGGCTGGTGCGGGATCGCCGTCCCCGAGCCGGGCGAGCGGCCCGCCTGGACCATCGAGGAGGCCCCCACCATCGCCGGGTTCCGTGAGGACTCCCCGGTGCGCGCCGGTGCGCGGCACACGTTCACGCGCTGCGACCAGTGCGCCCAGCGCCGCGCCGAGGCCGGGGCGATCAGCCAGCCGGAGGCGTCCCGCTGGCACCGCCGCTACGGCAGCAGCGCCGCCGCGTTCGACGCCGCCGAGGCCGTGCTCGCCGCCCTCGACATGCTTGGCCGGCCCCGCGCCGAAGCCCACGCGCCGGACGCCGCCGTGACCCTCGCCGGGCTCGTCGCGGGCGGCACGGCCCTGCGCTGGTCGGGCTGGTTCATGCCCCGCCGTGCGGCCGGTGTGCCGCTGCGCGGCGCGACGACCGCCCCGTGGGCGCACATCGAACGTGAGGACCCTGACGGCGCTGTGGCCGCGCTCCGGGACGCCTACGGAGCCGTGCTGCGCCGCCGCGTCGCCGCCCGTGTTCCCGCGAGCACGACGCACGCCGCCGTGCCCGCCCCGGTCACCCTTGCAGGTCACTGGGCCCTGCCCGACCGGCACCTCGCGGCCCTCGGCGGCTGCCTGCTCTGCGGCGTCGCCAGCGCCGTCCCGCCCGCCTCGGTCCCCGGCCACCGGCTGCTGACCCCCGCCGCGCGCCTCGCCGCCACCTGGCACCCGGCGACCTGCAACCCGCAGTCCCTCGGCGGTCACCGGTCGCTGCGCACCAGCGGGCGACGCGCGGCCGGGTTCCTCTGCCCGCCCTGCCACGACGCGGCCGCGCGGGTCGGCGACGGGGATACGGTCGATGCCGCCGCCCGTGACGCCGCCCTGGCCGCCTGGCTGCGCGAGCACCAGCCCGAGGACGTCGCCGGGCTCCGGGTCGGCGGGACCGACCCCGCCTTCGACCAGCGCCGCACACCCGCGTGGGCAGTCCTCGCGACCTGGGACACGCTGCGCGGCGTCACGCGGCATGGGAACGTGACGCCCTGGGCGCACCTGCGCTGAGTGGGTGACGAAAAAGGACGTCGCGGCAACGCGCCAGTTCGTCCGTACCACACAACGCCATGAGCGGGTGCGCCAGTCGCTCAGGGCATAGTCCGGTAGCGAGGGGCGCTCGGCGTAGAGGCATTTTCGTCGGCATCCAACAGTGCCTCAACCGCGTCCGCAGTTCGCTCGCCGTTAAAGATGTGCTCCTCGAACAGGTCCACGAGGCGCAGCGTCGCCAGCGCGTAGAAGACCAGAGCGCCTAGGAGTAGCACGCTCCCGACTACGACCGCCCAAGTTCCGTTGCTTTCTAGCGTCACCAGTCCGGCAATGAGTCCGGCGTAGCCCACGAGCGATAGCCCAATGGCGGCGATGAGGTAGACGCCAGAGGTGGACCTCTCCGGCCTGCTGCTGGACATGTGCTGCCTCACTCGGATCGATGTGTGCTCTGGACGCGCAAGACTAGCGGCCCCTGTCAGGAAACTGGGGCTTCTCCGCCCAGTGGAAGGATTTCACCCGTGGAATGCTTCAGGCGGTCGGGGCCGTCGGGGAGGTCGGGGCGGAACCGGTCAACCAGCACTGGGGGTCGCGGGCGGGTCTTGTCGCTGGAATCCGGTGCCCTCTTCCCAGATCACGCTGCACCGATGCTCGTGGAGGAGTCCGATCAGGTCGTCGCTTGGCCGGAGAGGCAGAAGCAGTGCCCTGGACCTGTGCCCGATGAAGCGCCCGTAGTCGAGAATCTGCCCGAGTCCGGCACGGACGAAGGTTCGAGCGGCGGACGCCTTCGCCTCAATGAGTTCGTCGGTGGTCTTGTTGAAGACATCGGTGAACATGTACCCACCGCCGGGTATTGGCAGGCGGTGGCGACACGTGGCCTGACCTCGGACGTTGAGCCAATCAACGTATCGGCTGACGAGGAGAGCCTCGCGGCGAACGGCCGCGTTCGGCTCGTCTGGGCGCTCTGCGGCGTACACGTCGATGTTTCGAGCCTCGATCGGGAGTTCCTCCGGCTCGGGCGTGTCTGCGTCGGCCAGGTCTTCGGTATCGCGGAGAACATCCCCCGTCGGTACCAACCTGAAGACGAGAACCGATCGCGTCTCGCCGTTGCGGTCCAGGGCGTCGGCTCGGTAGTAAGGCGGATCAGCGAGCTCAAACTCGCCTGCGTACGTGGTGAGGCGTCCAGCACTCCGGAACACTCGGATAGTCCTGCCAAGCTGCTCCGCGATCATGACGGCCTTGTTACCACCGAGAGCGAGCGACTGGTCGCCCTCCTGGCCGTCACCCGTGTAGTGATAGGTGCCGTCAGAGTGCCAACCGTCGTACTTGTATCCGAAGGCACCGCCCGCGCTTGGGTTGCTGAAGAGGAAGACGCTCGCAGCCTTCACGGATGGCTCCATGCCACCGTAGCGGCCTCCGCCCCAGCGGTCATGGAGCTCTCGTCGGAGCAGGGTCTCTCCGACAGCGATGTCCCAGTTAGTCATGGATTGAGCGAACCACGACCGTACGACATCCACGTGTGCGACGCCGTGGCGGCACTGGCTCGGTGACCCTCGCTACGTCCTGGACGGCGTGTCTGCCCTACGGAGCCAGCGCCACCGCCCCGTCCGACTGACCTTGGGCTCGATCAGTTCTGGACGGCTAAGGTATGGGACCTTCCAGATGCGCCACTCGGCGTCGTTGACCAGGAGGAACGCGTCGCGGAGCAGCCCGGCGGTTTCGATCTCAAGATCGACGGTGGCCTCGTCACCCGGTGCAAGGTCCCCGACGACTCGGCCTGTGATCGCCCCGCTAAGGCTGCTCCTGCCTTCCAGTTGTACGTGCTGCAGCGGGCCGTCGGAGTCGTTGGACACGCGCCAGCGCTGGACCCCCTCAGGAGCGTTCCGCAGGTCCTGGCGGAACCGGACATGGCTGATCTGTGCCCCCTCGCGCAACCGGCGCGACTCAGCCTCAGCCGCCCTGCGGTCCCGCCGCTCAACGAACCAGAACACGAAGGGGGTGAGGATGGCCAAGAGGCCGACGACCGCCTGGGCGGCGTCCCAGTTGATTCCCCCCGCAGCCGCCCCGGCGGCGAGCACGATGGTCATGCGGGCGACCGTAGCGGTGCTCGCTGACAGACGCTCGGCGGCCGGGACCCAGCATCGTGCCGTGGTTGCAGCAGCCTAGGCTCCGACCAAACCCTAAGATTCCTGCACATGCCGCCCATCGAGATCGTACTGAATCAGGACTCTGGAGTCTGGACCACCTGGGGACCGCCAGTGGTGACTGCGATTGGCTCCATCACCGTCGCTCTGCTCACGCTCTTTGGAGTGCTGAGAGCGGCGTCTAGGAATGCTACGGCGGCTCGCAAGGCAGCGGCGCGGTCCGCCCGGGCACTGATCGAGGTTGAGAACGCGCGGATGGAGACCGAGCATCGGAGGCATCTACGGGAACTCATCGCCGAGTTCGGCGCTCTCACGATGCGGCGCGTAACGCTGATGAACGACGTCGCAGCCCAGAGGCAACTCACTGAAGAGTCGCCAGTCATCCTTCTAGACAGGAACCTTCACGATTTCATGAAGAGCGCGTCGCTCGTCCTTCTTGCGACCCGTGACGAACGCCTGCGGGCCGGTGTCAGGGAAGTCACCGACGCCGAGCGCGAGGCGAGCCGGATCGGTTCGCGCCTCTCGTCTGACCAAGACCTGGATGCTCTCGCTGGCGCCGCCCAACGTGTCGCCGAGGCAAGCGGTGCACTGGTCGGTACAGCCGCGGCGATCCTCGCCGAAGACGGCTGACGTGCGAATCGGGTGGCCAGCGGTCATGGGGAGGGCAGAAACCTGGTTTTGACACCTCCTTCTTGCCGCCGGCCTCCATGAGGGCACGGCGTCCGGCCTCCCGGACGTCCTGCGCCTGGGCGCGCAGGACGTCGGCGAGCGGCGTCCCTCGTTCGAGCGCGACGGCGACACCCTCGGAGAAGCGGGTGAGCGTGGCGAGGCCGGTGCGGTCGGCCATCGCGTGCAGGGCCCCGACGATCGGGGTTCCGGCGCGGACGTCCGCCAGCATGGCGGCGAGCTCGTCGGAGAGCTCGCCGCGGGCGGTGGCGGCCACCCGCTCCAAGGCGGGCACGGGACCTTCGCCCGCGGTGACGGCGAGGGCGAGGAGCTCGGCGACGGTGGGGAACTCGGCGAGCATCTGCTCCTCGCGGCGGCGGGCGGCCGCGGTCAGCTGCTGGTCGCACAGGACGAAGCCGACGGCGCCGACGATGAGCACGAGCACGGCCAGCACGACGGGCGGGCTGTCCCGGGTGGCGGCCAGGAGGAGGGCCAACGCGAGGCCCACCGCGAGCGCCGCCGTGGTCCAGACGAGCTGCCGGGCACGGAACTGCTCGACGGAGTCCGGGAGCCCTGCTCGCTCGAGGCGCCGCTGCACGTCGGCCCGGCTCGAGCCGAGGCGTTCGAACCAGTCGGCGACGTCGACGACGACGGGTGCGAGCAGCCGTTCCAGGGGTCCGAGCGTCCGCGGGACGTCGGAGTCCCGCAGCAGGGCCGAGCGTCGGTCACGGGGACGCAGGGTCGGGGCGAGCCGCTCGTCGAGGCTGATCCGGCGACGGCGGACCCCGGACGCGACGAGCACCAGGCCGAGGCCTGCGATCAGGCCGACGAGGGCGCCGAGGGCGGCCGGCGTCATCGCAGCACCCGCCGTTCCTCGGGCAGGCGGCCGATCCGGCGCATGACCCGGTAGGCGACGACTGTGCAGACGGCACCGGAGACGAGGACCGCCACCCCCGCGGCGGAGTCGTAGGCCGCCGCCGTCTGGGGCCGAGTGGCGAGGAGCGCAAGGACGATCCAGGGTCCCGCCGCCGCGACGCGGGCACCGTTGACGGTCCACGACTGCCGTGCCTCGAGCTCGCCACGGGTGCGGGCGTCCTCCCGCAGGAACTCCGAGAGGTTGCGCAGCAGCCGACCGAGGTCGGTGCCCCCGACGTCCCGGGTCAGGCGCAGGGCCTCGACGATCCGGTCGGCCACCGGGTCGGCGAGCCGGTCCTTGAGGAGGTCGAGGCACTCGCCGAAGCGACCGGTGGCACGGTAGTCGGCGGCGAAGCGGGCGAACGGCTCGCGCAGCGGTGCGGGTCCGCGCTCGCCGAGCTGGGCGACGGCCTCGGGGAGGGACAGCCCGGCGCGGACGCCGGAGGACAGGTGGTCGACGACGTCGGGCCACACCTGGCGCAGGTCGTCGCGGCGCCGTCGGGCCCGGGTGCGGACGAGGGCGCCGGGCGCGACGGCGGCGAGCACGGCGAAGGCGGCGGCGATGACCGGCGAGCGGGTGACCGCGACCCCGACGAGCAGCACGACGACGGCGGTGCCGGCACTGACGAGGTACAGCCCGCCGGGGGTGACGGTGGGTGCACCGGCCTGCACGAGGAGGTCCTGGAGGGCCTGGTGGCGCGCGCTGCGGCGGCGCGTCCGCGTGGGCCGTTCCCAGCAGGACCACCACAGGCTGAAGAGCCCCGCGCCGCCGACCAACCCGACCACGACCCCCATCAGGCGTCCCCGCTGAGCAGGGCGTGGACGTCCACGCCGATGCGCTCGTACCGCTCGACGCCTGCGGGGAAGCCGTCCCCGCGGACCAGCTCGCCACCGAGCGCGACCGGACGACGCCGGAAGATCTGGGCGGTCTCCACCCTGTCCTCCTCGACGCGTCCGGTGACCGCGACGACCTCCCGCACCTGCCGCACGCCGTCGGGCGTGACACCGAGGTGGACGACGAGGTCGAGGGACGCGGCGACGGCCGGGGTGACGAAGCGGTCGGAGACGTTCTCGCCCGCCAGCAGTGGCAGGGTGCACATCTTCGTGACGGCCTCCCGCGCGGAGTTGGCGTGCAGGGTGCACATCCCGGGTACGCCCGCGTTGAGGGCGACGAGCAGGTCGAAGCTCTCGGCCTCGCGGACCTCGCCGATGACGATCCTGTCGGGGCGCATCCGCAGCGCTTCTTTGACGAGGCGCCGCAGCGGGATCTCGCCCGTGCCCTCCAGGGAGGGTTGTCGGCACTGCATGGCGACCTGGTCGCGGACGGGCAGCCGGAGCTCGAAGACCTCCTCGCAGGTGACGACCCGCTGCCCGGCGGGGATCGAGCCGGCGAGCGCGTTGAGCATGGTCGTCTTGCCTGCCTGGGTGGCGCCGGCGACGAGGACGTTGGCGCCGGCGCGGACGGACGCGTCGAGGAACCGGGCGGCGTGCGGGGTGAGCGACCCGAGGCGCACCATGTGGTCCAGGTGGTGGGCGCGGACGACGTGCTTGCGGATGTTGACGGCCATGTGCTCGCGCGTGACGTCGGGGATGACGACGTGCAGCCGTTCCCCGCCGGGGAGGGTGGCGTCGACGAACGGGCTGGACAGGTCGAGCCGGCGGCCGCTGACCTTGAGCATGCGTTCGACGAGGTCGCGCACCTGGTCGGCGGTGAGCAGCGTGGTGGTGAGCTCGCTGACGCCGCGGCGGGCGACGAACACCTGCGCCGGGGAGTTGATCCAGATCTCCTCGATTTCGGGGTCGTCGAGGTAGGGCTGGAGTGGACCGAGCCCGCCCAGGGAGTCGGCGACGGCGCGGGCGGTCGCCTCGGGGTCGGCGAGGGCGGGCACGACGCCGAGGGCGGCACGTTCGGTGTAGTCGGCGAGGGCGTCGGCGACGAGCTGCTCGAGCCCGGCGCGGTCGCCGACGGGGTCGAGGCCGCGCCGCCTCACGAGCTCGCGCACCTCGCGCGCGACGGTGCTGACGGCGTCGTCGCGCGCCATGACGTCGATGGTCACCGGTCAACCTCTCGTCGGGGACGTTCCGGGGGCCTTCCACCAAGCGCGCCGAGAGTAGCGAAGACCGGCCGGGGCGCGTCGGCGGCCTGTGGACGACGGCGGACGCTGTCCCTGGCGGGCGGCGACGACGAGCCTGTGGACGGCCGAAGGCGCAGGCCACGGCCTGGATCCGCCTCCCGGCGCGATATCCACGCACGGAGCAGAGTGTGACGCGAGTCACAGCAGCGCGAGGAGGTTCGTCCTGGTTCGTCTCACGTGCTGAACAGCGGCCCGCGGCCCGTCGGTGGCCGGTCGGTAGTGTCGACGCATGACGACGACCCCCCGCTGGCGCGCCGTCGCCGCCGCGACCGGCCTGCTCGCCGCCGACGGCACCGTGGCCCGCACGATCTTCGCGGAGATGACGACCCTCGCCGCCCGGACCGGCGCGATCAACCTCGGCCAGGGGTTCCCCGACGTCGACGGCCCCGACTGGGTCAAGGCCGCCGCGAAGGACGCCATCGACGCCGGCCGCAACCAGTACGCGCCCGGCGACGGCGTGCCCGAGCTGCGTGCTGCGATAGCCGACCACCAGCGCCGCCACTACGGCCTCGACGTCGACCCCGACACCGAGGTGCTCGTCACCACCGGGGCGACCGAGGCCCTCACCACCGCCGTCCTCGCCCTCACCGGCCCGGGCGACGAGGTCATCACGCTGGAGCCCTTCTACGACTCCCACGCCGCCGCGATCGCGATGGCGGGCGCCACGCACGTGCCCGTACCGCTCACCGCCGACCTGCGCCTCGACGCCGCTGCGCTGCGGGCCGCCGCGAGCGACCGCACCGCGATGATCCTGATCAACACACCGCACAACCCGACGGGCACCGTGCTCACCCGCGCCGAGCTGGAGCACGTCGCCGCCGTCGCCCGCGAGCGTGACGCCGTCGTCGTCAGCGACGAGGTGTACGAGCACCTCGTGTTCGACGACGCGCGGCACGTGCCCGTCGCGACCCTGCCCGGGATGGCGGGGCGCACGCTGACGGTGTCGTCGTCCGGCAAGACGTTCAGCCTCACCGGCTGGAAGGTCGGCTGGGTCCACGGTCCCGCCGAGCTCGTCACGGCGATCCGCACCGTCAAGCAGTTCGTCACCTACGCCTCGGGCTCGCCGTTCCAGCCCGCGATCGCCCGGGCGCTCGCCGACGACGACGTCCCGCGCGAGCTAGCGGCCTCCCTCGCCGCCCGCCGGGACCTGCTGTGCGACGGGCTGCGTGCCGCCGGGTTCGACGTCGTCGTCCCGCAGGGCACCTATTTCGTCGTCGCGGACGGCGCCCCGCTCGGGTTCGACGACGGGCACGACCTGTGCCGGCGTCTGCCCGACCTGGCGGGCGTCGTGGGCGTCCCGGTGTCGGCGTTCTGCCGGGCCAGCTCCCCCGCGGCGGACGCTCTCGCGTCCCGGGTGCGGTTCACGTTCGTCAAGCGTTCGGACGTCCTGCGGGACGCCGTCGGACGCCTGGCCGCCCTCGCCGAGCTGCGCTGACTCGCGCCCACGAGCGCTGACTCGCGCCGACCTGCGCTGACTCGCGCGGAACTGCGCTGACTCGGCGAGATCTGCGCTGACTCGCGTCAGGCGCCGGCGACCAGCGACACGGCGACGGCGACCATGACGAGCGCGATGACGCCGTCGACGACGCGCCAGGCGCCGGGACGGCGCAGCAGGGGCGCCGCCGACCGGGCGCCGTACCCCAAGGCGACGAACCACACGACGCTGGAGAGCACGGCCCCGGCGGTGAACCACCAGCGGTCGTCGCCGTAGGACGCGGCGAGCGCGCCCTGCAGGACGACGGTGTCGAGGTACACGTGCGGGTTGAGCCAGGTCAGGGCGAGCGCGGTGAGCAGGACGGGCCGCAGCCGGCGGCCCGCGTCGGGGACGGCGCCGTCGGTCGCGGCGACGAGCTCCTCGCCGCCACGCAGCGCCCGGCGCGCCGCCAGGGCGCCGTAGGCGATCACGACGACGGCCCCGGCCCACCGGGCGGCGGTGACGAACCCCGGGTGGGCCTCGACGAGCGCCCCGAGGCCCGCGCCGCCGACGATGTACAGCACGGCGTCGCTGGCTGCGCAGACGGCCACGACGACGCCGACGTGCTCGCGGCGGACGCCCTGGCGAAGGACGAAGGCGTTCTGGGCTCCGATGGCGACGATGAGGGACAGGCCGAGGCCGAAGCCGGCGAGGAGGATCACGTCGTCGACGCTAGGCAGCGCCCTTGATGAAGTCCAACGAATCATTCTTCGTCCGATGAAGGGATACTTCATCCATGCGCTGGGACTCGGGACAGCTCGCCGCCCTCGCCGCCGTCGTCGCGGAGGGCTCCTTCGAGGGCGCGGCCCGCGCCCTGCACGTCACCCCGTCGGCCGTGAGCCAGCGCGTCCGCGCGCTGGAGGGCACCGCGGGCGCGGTGCTCGTGCAGCGGTCACGCCCCACCCGGCCCACCGGCCCCGGCCGGGTGCTGCTCCGTCTCGCCCGCCAGGTGGAGCTGCTCGGGGCGGAGGCCGCCGACGAGCTCGGGCCCGCCGATGCCGGGTACCGCCCCGTCACCGTGCCGATCGCCGTCAACGCGGACTCCCTGGCGACGTGGCTGCTGCCCGCGCTGGCCGCCGTGGACGGCGTGACGTTCGACGTCCACGTCGCCGACCAGGACCGCACCGTCGACCTGCTGCCCGACGGCGCGGTCATGGCGGCGGTGACGTCCCGGCGCGAACCCGTGCAGGGCTGCACGTCGACGCCGCTCGGCCTGACCCGCTACCGGCCCGCGGCGCACCGCGACGTCGTCGCCCGCTGGTTCCCCGACGGCGCCACCCCGGAGTCGCTCGGCCGCGCGCCGATGGTGGTGTTCGCCCGCACCGACGACCTCCAGGACGCCTGGCTGCGGCAGGTCGCCGCGGCCGCGGGCACCGCCGTCCCCGACCCGCCCCGCCACCACGTGCCGTCGACCGCGGAGTTCCTCACGGCGATCCGGCTCGGGCTCGGCTGGGGCATGTGGGGTCCGCTCCCCCGGCCGGGCGCCCGCTTCGGCGTGCTGGAGCCCGCCGACGACGTGGTGATGCTCGGGGACGACGTCGTCGAGGTGCCGCTGTACCTGCAGCAGTGGCGGCTGCGCTCGACCGTGCTGGACCGGGTCACCGACGCGCTGCGCGAGGCGGCGCGCCGGTCGTTGCCGCAGTCCTCAGGCGCAGACGCCGGGCAGGAGTGAGGCGCTCGGCGACGGCTCGGGTGCCGGCCGGTCGCCGGACGAGCCGCTCCCCGCCTCGTCGTCGCCGCCGTCGCCGCCGTCGTCCTGCCGGCCTGCGCCCTCAGAGGGTCCCGCCGAGCCGTCGTTCGTGTCCCGCGAGGGTGTCGGCGACGGGCTGGGCTCCGGGCGCAGGGGCTCGTCCTGGTCGAGCCGCTCCCAGATCTCGTCGGCCTCGGACGTCCACACGACCCGGTTGACGTCCGTCGGCGCGGTGGCCACCGGGACGGACTCGAAGACGATGTCGTTCGGGTCGATGTCCTTGATGCTCCACGCGAGACCCGCGAGCGCCGCGGGGCTGCCGAGCGCCGGGCTGGTGGACATGGCGCCGAGCGCGGCGCGCACCATCCGGTAGAGGGCCGGGGTGTCCGTGATGAGGTTCTGGCCGAGGACCTCGCGGAGCATCGAGTCGATGAACGCCTGCTGGCGCTCGATGCGGGCGAGGTCGCTGCCGAGCTCCAGGCCCAGGCCCTCGCCCTTGCGGACGCGCAGGAACTGGATCGACTCCTCGCCGTCGAGGGTGTGGGCACCCTGCGGGAGGTCGAGGTCGGAGTAGCGGGAGTCGCCGACCACGGGCTCCGGGAAGCACATGGGGACGCCGCCGAGGGCGTCGACGATGTCGACGACGCCGGTCATCTTCACCACCACGTGGTCGTGGATCCGCAGCCCGGTCAGGGCCTCGACCGTGAGGATGGTGCAGGCGGCGGCGCCGGTGATGTCCAGCTCGGGCCCGCCGCCGAGCGTGAACGCCGTGTTGAACATGGCGCCGTACTGCGGCGAGGTCGAGCTGCCGTCCGGGCGAGGGCACGAGGGGATGTCCACGAGGGAGTCGCGCGGGATCGACACGGCCTCGATGCGGGAGCGGTCGCCGCTGATGTGGACCAGCAGCGTGGTGTCGGAGTGGAACTCCTCGCCCGCCCCGGCGATCTTCGCGTTCGCCGCGTCCCGGAAGTCGGTGCCCATGACGAGGATGTTGCGGTCCTTGCCGGCGAACGGGTCGGACGGGTCGGCCATCTCGTCCGCCGGTTCCGCGATCGGGGCGGGGGCGTCCCGGCCGAGGAGCGCGTCGACGTCGGAGACCTCCAGCTGGTTGCGAAGGTCGACGTACGCGGCGACGGCCGCGGTCCCGAGGAACGCGAGCACGGCCGTCACGCCGAGCGCGACCCACCGGAGCACGGGATGCCCGGAGACCGCTCCGGCGTGCCGGGGTTGGACGTTCGTCACCTGCTCAGCCTATGTCGATTGTCACGTTGGCGAGGATCGAGAGGTCCGCGGGGCACGGCCCCGGGGCGCCAGGTGCGGCGCCCCGGGGGCCGTCCGCCGGGGCGCCATGGTCAGACGTCGCGGCCGAGGAGCTCGGCGGCGAGGCCCGGCTGGTCGGTGAACAGGCCGTCGATGCCGGCGTCGAGGAAGACCTCGATCTCGGCGGCCATGTCGCCGTGCGCGGCCGGGTCGGCCGAGCTGCGCAGGTCGGTCGGCAGGAACGAGTTCTCGGCGCGGAACGTCCAGGCGTGCACCTCGAGGCCGGCCCGGTGCGCGTCGCGCACCACGGAGGTCGGCTCGCCGAGGGTGCCGTCGGCGAGGCGCGGCACCAGCACGTCCTTCACGGCGCCGAGCCCGTCGGCGTACCGGGCGACGTCGCGCAGGCCCTGCCGGGTGAGCAGGTCGGCGTACGTGACGGGCGACCCGGCGGCCACCAGGTCGTAGGGGGCGCCGCTCGCGGAGACGAGCTGGGCGAGGCGGACGTCGGTCATCCGGTCGAGGTCGCGCAGGTTGCCCGTCTCGAAGGACTGGAGGATCACCGGGTCGCGGCGGGAGTCGAGGTCGTTCGCCTCGAGGGCGGCCACGAGCGGCTCCTCCAGGGAGAGCCCGATCGAGTCGAAGTAGGTGGGGTGCTTCGTCTCCGGGTAGACGCCCACCTGGTCGCCGTCGCAGGTGACCGAACGCCGGGCGAGGTCCATGACCTCGTCGAGCGTGGGCACCTGGTAGAGACCGTCGAACGCCGCGCTGCCGGGCCGCAGCTGCGGCAGCCGCTCGACGGCCCGCAGGGTGCGCAGCTCGGCGAGGGTGAAGTCCTCGGTGAACCAGCCGGTGACGGGACGGCCGTCGATGCTCTTCGTCGTGCGGCGGTCGGCGAACTCCGTGCGGGTCGCGACGTCGGTCGTGCCGCCGATCTCGTTCTCGTGCCGGGCGACGAGCACGCCGTCCTTCGTGGCCACGACGTCGGGCTCGATGTAGTCGGCGCACTGGAGGATCGCCTGCTCGTACGCGGCGAGCGTGTGCTCGGGCCGGTCGCCGGAGGCGCCGCGGTGCCCGACGACGGTCACGCCGTCGGGGCGGACCCGCTCGCGCTCGAGGTCGATCACCACCAGCTCGGTGTCGTCGGGCGTGCCGGCGACCCGGGAGGCGTTGCCCGGGTAGTTGTTGTCGTTGCCGAGCAGGACGCGGCCGTCGCGCAGGCGCAGCACCGTCTCGAAGGACTGCACGGGCAGCGCGTACGTCTCGCCGAGCCCGTAACCCTCGCCGGCGTCGATGCCGCGCGGGTTGGCGATCTTCAGCGCGTCGAGCACGAGCTCCTTGCGGAGGTTGCCCTCGGCGTCGGTGCGGCGCAGGTCGACCTCGTACACGCGCTTGGTGACGGCTGCCGGGCCGTCGAAGTTGTCCCGCTCGACGAACCAGAGCTTCCCCCGGCCCACGGTGAAGGAGTCGCCGACGAGGTTGCCGGGGGCGTCCACCTGGTAGCTCCACGTGCGCCCCGTGTACTGCCCGCGCCGGGTGTCCAGCTCGTGCACGACGCGGCGGCGCTCGTCGTCGCCGACCAGCCCGTTCTCGATCACCGGGTAGAGGTAGCGGCCGTCGGGCGAGGCGCTCATCGCCTCGAACCCGCTGCTGGCGCGCACCCGGGCCTGCTCGCCGGGGACGAGGTACGGGTTCTGGGGCGACTTCAGCCCGTCGGGCAGCGGGATCGGGTCGGACAGCAGCGTGCCGGTGGCGTCGAAGTGCAGCACGAAGGGGCCGAACTCCTCGCCCACCCAGAATGTGCCGTCCTTCGCGCGCACCACGGACTCGATGTCGAAGTCCGCCCCGGTGAGCAGGCGCTCCTCGGTGTCCTCGTGGACGATCGGGAAGTCCAGGACGTGGTCGGCGTCGTCGTAGTCGATCCGGTCGAGGATCTCGATCTCGCCGGTGCCGCCGCGCCGGGAGCCGGTGTCCCAGTCGGGCTCGACGAGGTAGCTGCGCAGCAGGAAGTCGGCGCTGTTCGCCTTCGACCCGAACCCGTTGTCGGGCTGCGCCCAGAACGTGCCGTCACCGTTGTCGACCATGGCGGAGAACCCGGGGACGACCTGCCCGTCCCACGGACCCTGGCGGCCGTTGGCGGCGGACGCCAGCGCGCCCGACGGCGGACCGTCGACCAGGTGGTCGGCGCTCAGGGTGGCGCGCCCCTCCAGGACGGGCACCGTGCGGGTGCCGACCGGGCCGCGGTCATCCCCGTGGCCGTGGCCCCGGTCCGCGGTGGTGGCCGCGGCCGCGCCGCCGACGGCGGTGGTGAGCATCAGGGTCGCGGCGGTTCCGACCGCGACCGTGCGGGCAAGGACTGCGGACTTCCGTGTGCGTCGCATGGGCCCATGCCAGCGGCGCGGGACGTCGTCGAGCCCAACCCCGGGTGAAACCTGGACGGCGACCGGGTGAAGTCGTCAGGCGAGCTGGGTCCAGCCGCCGCGCCGGTAGGCGGGGGTCGCGAGGGCGAGGACGGCCAGGGCGCACGCCCACGCGCCGAGCATGACGGCGGACATGGCCACCGCGTCGCCGCCCAGCACGCCCACCAGCGGCGAGACGAGACCCGCGACCCCGGACTGGACCGCACCGATGACGGCGGCCGCGGTGCCGGCCCGCTCGCCGTGCCGCGACAGGGCGATGGCGGAGGCGTTGGCGGGGATGAGCCCCTGGAAGGCGAGCACGATCCAGAGCATGACGAGCAGCCCGACGACGCCGCCGAACTGGGTGATCGCGACGACCAGGAGCCCGACGGCGAAGACGCCCTGCACGAGCAGCGCGGAGCGCAGCAGGCGGATCGGCGCGACCCTCCGCACGAGGGACGCGTTGACCTGGGCGGACAGCACGAGGCCCAGGCCGTTGATCGCGAACAGCAGGGAGAACTGGGTGTGGCTGAGGCCGTAGTACTCCTGGAAGACGAACGGCGAGCCGACGACGTAGCTCATGAGCACGGCCTGGCCGAGCCCGGGGATGACGGCGAGCGCCATGAAGTGCTTGTCGCGCAGCAGGACGCCGTAGCCGCCGAGGACGTTGCGCGCCCCGCCGCGCTGTCGACGCTCGACGGGCAGCGTCTCGGGCATGAGGCGCCACACGACCAGGGCCATGCCGACCCCGGCCAGCGCGAGGAACGCGAACACCCAGCGCCAGCCCGCGGCGGCGGCGACGGCGGAGCCGAACGCGGGGGCCAGCATGGGGGCGACGCCGATGATCAGCATGAGGCGCGACAGGATGCGGGCGGCCTCGGCCCCGACGAACCGGTCGCGGACCACGGCCATGGCGGCGACGCCGCAGGCGGCGTTGAAGAAGCCCTGGAGCAGTCGCAGCCAGATGAGGGTGGTCATGTCGGGGGCGAACGCGCACAGTACCGACACCACGACGTGCAGCCCGAGGCCGACCATGAGCGGGGCCCGGCGCCCGTACCGGTCGGAGAGCGGGCCGATGACGAGCTGTCCGACGGCGCCGCCGATGAGCATGATCGAGACGGAGAGCTGAGCGAGGGCGTCGGTGGAGCCGAGGTCGGCGGCGATCTCGGGCAGCGACGGCAGGTACATGTCGACCGTGAACGCGGGCAGCGCGGCGAGCGCGCCGAGCATGATCACCCAGCGGTAGGTGCGGGCACGCCGGGGTGAGGTCGGGTGGTCGGGCATGCCGGACATCCTATCGAATCGATACGAGAGCGTCCGCGTGTTTCCTGGTGACACCGCTCACCGCGCCGTGTCGGTGGCGTGCGCGAGGATCGAGGCATGTGCGGCAGGTATGCGTCCTTCACCGAGTCCCAGGACCTCGCCGACGAGCTCGCCGTCGCCGAGATCGCCGACGACGCTCGCCTGCTCGGGCCCCGCTGGAACGTGGCGCCCACCGACGACGTCCGCATCGTCGTCGAGAAGCCCCGCCGCGAGAAGCTCCCCGACGGCACCACCACCGCGGGTGAGATCACCCGCTCGATCCAGGCGGCCCGCTGGGGCCTCGTGCCGTCCTGGGCGAAGGACCCGAGCGTCGGCGCGCGGATGATCAACGCCCGCCGCGAGACCCTGCTCGACAAGAGCGCCTTCGCCAAGCCCCTGGGCGCGCGGCGCTGCCTGGTGCCCGCCGACGGCTACTGGGAGTGGCGACGCCTCGCGGCTCCCGAGGGCACCCGCAAGGTCCCCAAGCAGGCCTACTGGATCCACCCGTCCCGCGGCGGGGTCGCGGCGTTCGCCGGGCTCTACGAGTTCTGGCGCGACCGCTCCCGCGCCGACGACGACCCCGCCCGCTGGCTGGTCTCGACGACGATCATCACCCGTGACGCCGCCCCCGGCCTCGACCGCATCCACGACCGCATGCCCGTGCACCTGCCCGCCGAGCGCTGGGACGACTGGCTCGACCCGGCCGTCGGCGCGCAGGACGCCTACGACCTCCTCGACGACGCCGAGGTCGCGCTGAGCACCCGGCCCGTGCGCGCCGCGGTCGGCAACGTCCGCCACGACGACCCGTCGCTGCTGGAGCCCGACCCGGACCCGATCGACCCGGACGTCGTCGAGCTCTGACTCAGCCCGTGTACGCGCGCTGCAGCCGCACCGGCTGGATCTCGCCCAGCCCCTGCACCGACTGCGGGGTCTGGGCGGTGAGCGCGTAGCGCGCCGACGATGCCAGCAGCGCCGCCGTCGGCGGGTCCACCAGCACCGTCGAGGGCTCGGCCAGCTCGGTGATCCGCGAGGCGAGGTTGACGTCCGGACCGAACACGTCACCGAACCGGGACAGCACCCGGCCCCACACGAACCCGACGCGCACCGGGATCTCCTCGGCGCTCGCGTGCGGCGCCGCCAGCCCGAGCGCGACCTCCGCCCCGGTGACGACGTCGTCCGCGACGAACAGCACGGCGTCGCCGATGGTCTTCACCACGCGGCCGCCCGCCTCGACGATGACGTCCCGCGCACGGGACTCGAACGCCTGCACGTACTCCGAGAGCTCCTGCGAACCCAGGCCCGCGGTGCGCTTCGTGAACGACACGATGTCCGCGAAACCGACGGCGCGGCGCAGCGGGAGCTGGCCGCGGGACACCTCCGAGCCGTCGACGTCGCGCAGCTCCGTGGCGAACCGGCCCATGAGAGCGGCGAGCTGGCGCCGCCACGCGTGGTCGAGCTGGCGGGCCAGCACGTCGACGAACCGGGGCACCCGGTCGAGCGTCGCCTGGCGGGCGGCGACGTCGTCGAGGCCGAAGCGCCGCGACAGGTGCTCGACGAACGCCTCGACCTGCCAGAGCGCCAGCCGGTCGGCGGTGTGGCCGAGCGACCGCACCAGCGTCATCTGCGCCTGCTCGTCGAGCTGGCCGAGCTCGATGAGGTCGCGGATCTCCCGCAGCGACTCGACGTCGGCGGCGGTGAAACGGGCCTCGTGGTGGTCGCTGACGGGCAGGCCCAGCCAGCGCCAGTAGTCCTCGACGAACTCGGCCGAGGCGCCCGTCGCGGCGAGCAGGTCGTCGAAGTCGTACCGGCGGGGCCCGCCGAGGATCAGCTCGTCGATGCGGCCGGCGGCGTCGCGCGGACCGTCGTCCGGCAGGTCGGCCGACGCCGGGGGAAGGGGGACCTCGGGGGTCTCCTGGGGGGTCTTGCTGGTCACGCCCCCACTGTAACGGGGGTCACCTGGGCGTCCGCTGTGCCCGCTCCCGCCGCACGACCGCCCAGCGGAGGACCGTCACGCGCCGGCGAGGCGCAGGTGGTGCACGTCGCCCGCGGTGACGACCCGTTCCCGCACGCTGCCGTCGCCCTCCGTCGCGACGACCAGCGCCCCGTCGTCGGTCAGCCCGACGGCCGTCCCCTCGAGGACCTCGGCGCCACCCGCGAGCTCGACCCGCACCCGGGCGCCGAGGGTCGCCGACGCCGCCGCGCACTCCTCGGCGAGCCCGCACCCGGTCGCGTCACCGTCCGCCGCCTCGAGCCGCCCGAGCAGACCGAGGAGCTCGGTCGTGACGGCGGCGAGCAGGTCGCCACGGTCCGCGACCGTGCCGGCGAGGCGCAGCGACGTCGCCGTCGGGACGGGCAGCTCGCCGGCCTCCTGGTCCACGTTGAGCCCCACGCCGAGCACCACCGTCGGGTGCGCCGGGCCGGGCACCGCCTCGGCGAGCACGCCCGCCACCTTGCGGAAGGCGCCGAACCCGTCGATCTCGTCGGCGTGCGGCAGCAGGACGTCGTTGGGCCACTTCACGCGCGCCTCGACGCCGGTCGTGGCGAGGGCGCGCACGACCGCGAGCCCGGCGAGCAGCGGCACCCAGCCGAGCGCCGTCCCCGGGACGTCGGGACGCAGCAGCCAGGACGCGGTGAGTGCGGCTCCGGGCGGCGTCCGCCACGACCGGCCGGCGCGCCCGCGCCCCGCCGTCTGGTGCTCGGCCACCAGCAGCGCCGGCGCCTGGGCCGTCGTCGTGCGGGCGCGCGCGACCAGGTCGGCGTGCGTCGACGCGGACTCCGCGACCACGTCGAGGCGGGCCAGCGGGCCGGTGGGGCGCAGCAGGGCGCGTCGCAGGAGCTCGACGTCGAGCGGGGTGCGGGACATGGTGGACATGCTGCTACGCCACGACCCGCGCCGTCACGGCCGCGCGTCGACTTTGTGGGAAACGCACAAAAGTGCGCGAGGGGCGCGGGCCTGTCGCGCATCGATCCTCACGGCTGCACGACCTAGGGTCACGAGTGTGAAGACCACTGCCGACAAGCTCGCCGAGCTCGACCGCCGCCGCACCGCTGCGATCACCGAGCCGGAGGCGACCGCCCGGACCAAGCAGCACGCGCGCGGCCGGAAGACGGCCCGCGAGCGCATCGAGGCGCTGCTCGACGAGGGCTCCTTCGTCGAGCTCGACGCCCTGGCGACGCACCGCAGCCGCAACTTCGGCATGGACGCCAAGCGGCTGCCGGGCGACGGGGTCGTCACCGGCCACGGCACCGTCGACGGCCGCCAGGTGTGCGTGTTCTCCCAGGACTTCACCGTGTTCGGCGGGTCGCTGGGCGAGGTGCACGGCGAGAAGATCACCAAGGTGCAGGACCTCGCGCTGCGCACCGGGGTGCCGATCATCGGGATCTCCGACGGCGGTGGCGCCCGCATCCAGGAGGGCGTCGCGGCGCTCACCCAGTTCGCCGAGATGTTCCGGCGCAACGTCGCCGCGTCCGGCGTGATCCCGCAGATCTCGCTGATCCTCGGCCCGAGCGCCGGCGGCGCCGTCTACTCCCCCGCCCTGACGGACTTCATCGTCATGGCCGACGGGACGTCCAACATGTTCATCACCGGCCCCGACGTCATCAAGACCGTCACCGGTGAGGACGTCGACTTCGAGACGCTCGGCGGCGGCCGCACGCACAACGCGACGTCCGGCGTCGCGCACTACCTCGGCGAGGACGAGGACGACGCGATCGACTACGTGCGTCACCTCGTCGGGTACCTGCCGCAGAACAACCTGTCGGACGCGCCGACGTTCGCCCCCGAGGACGAGACCGCGCTCGAGGTCACGCCCGACGACGAGGCGCTCGATGCGATCGTCCCCGACGGCGACAACCAGCCGTACGACATGCGGGCCGTCGTCGAGACGGTGCTCGACCCGGACTCGTTCCTCGAGGTGCAGCCGCTGTACGCGCCGAACGTGCTGGTCGGCTTCGGGCACGTCGAGGGACAGTCCGTCGGCATCGTCGCGAACCAGCCGCAGCAGATGGCCGGCACGCTCGACATCAACGCGTCCGAGAAGGCCGCCCGGTTCGTGCGCACCTGCGACGCGTTCAACATCCCCGTGCTGACGTTCGTCGACGTGCCCGGGTTCCTGCCCGGCGTCGGCCAGGAGCACCAGGGCATCATCCGGCGTGGCGCGAAGCTCATCTACGCGTACGCCGAGGCCACCGTGCCGCTCGTCACCGTCATCACCCGCAAGGCGTACGGCGGCGCGTACATCGTCATGGGCTCCAAGCAGCTCGGCGCGGACGTCAACCTCGCATGGCCGACGGCCCAGGTCGCCGTCATGGGCGCCTCCGGTGCCGTGAACATCCTCCAGCGCCGCGCGCTGAAGCAGGTCGCCGACGACGGCGGGGACGTCGAGACCGAGCGCGCGCGGCTCACCGACGAGTACACCGAGGCCATCGTCAACCCGTGGGACGCCGCCGAGCGCGGGTACGTCGACGCCGTCATCCGACCGTCCGAGACCCGCGTGCAGGTCGTCCGCGCCCTGCGTGCCCTGCGCAGCAAGCGCGCCAGCCTGCCCCCGAAGAAGCACGGCAACATCCCGCTGTGAGCGGTGTCTGAGAGGATCGGACGATGAGCCACGAGGACACCACCCACGGACCCTCGCCGCTGGGCGACGTGGACGCCGACCCGATGCACCGGGCCGTCGACGCGCTGGCCGCGGCGCTGCACGAGTACGTCGACGCCGCCGTCGGCGTGCGCGCCGAGTTCGGTGCGCACGAGGCCGACGAGGACCCCCGGATCCTCGCGCTCGAGCACCGCGTGGGCACGCTCAACGGCACCCTGTTCGACGCCCTGCACGACGCGCTCGGCATGCACCCGGACCTCACCACGTCCGTGTGGGAGCCCGACGAGGCCGACGACCACGACGACGCCGAGGACCTGCCCGAGGGCACCGTCCCCGCCGAGGCGTTCTACCTCGGGTTCGTCGTCGCGGACTCCCCCGCCGGGGCGTCGATGACGCTCGACGGCGTCATCGAGCTGCTGGACGAGGCGGGCGAGAACGCCGCGGCGCGGCTCGTCGGCGGCGGCTACCACGTCATGGAGTGGGCCGCGTCGCGCGGTCTGCCGCCAGGGTTCGGCGACGACGCGGACGAGGAGGACGACGAGTGAGCCCCCAGGTGCGCGTGGTGCGCGGCGCCCCGGACGACGTCGAGGTGGCTGCGCTCGTGGCCGGCCTCGCCGCCGTCACGGCCCGCGACGACCTGCCCGACGACGTCGCCCCCGTGGACGAGTGGACCAACCGGGCCCGGAACCTGCGCGGCAACGGCGCGGCGACCGCCCGCAGCTTCGGCGGGCGCGCCGGACGGCACAACGTCGACGCCTTCCGCTGGAGCCTGCGGTCATGAGCGTGCGCTGGAACCAGGTCGACACCCCCGCCGAGGTCGAGGCCCCGCTCGGCGACCTGCCCGCCCCCGCGAAGCCGGGCCTCGTGCGGCGCTGGCTGTGGCTGGTCGGGCTCGTCGTCACCGCCGGCGTGTACGTCGCGCGGCGCCTGATCGACAACCCGTCCGGCGAGCTCGAGATGTGGCTCATGCTCGGCCTGCTCGGCGGCCTCGCCCTCACCGCGGTGGCCGCGCTCGTGCGGTACCGGGACGACCAGCGCCTCGCCGCCGAGACGAAGGCCGTCGAGGAGCTGCGCCGCGACGCCCGCTCCACGACGGGCTCGGTCACCGTGTCCGAGCGGCCCGCCGGGGACGACGTCATGCTGCGCGGCCTGCTCACCTACCCCCGCGGCGCCGAGACGGCCGAGGACACCTGGTCGCTGCTCGTCGCCGACGGCGACGCCCCCGGCCCTCGGCCCGGCGACCCCGTCGCCGTGTGGTGGGCGCCGGGCACCGACACCGTCGTGGTCCGCTACCACCGGGGCTGGGCGGACGACGTCCGCGGTCGCACCCGCCGCTGACTCCCCGGCCACCGGCCGCTCCCGCGCTGTGCCCCCTCACGAGCGTCTCTGAATGTCTCCCAACCTCCGGCTTTGAGCGACATTCAGAGACGCTCGCCCGCGCGTGCAGAGACGCTCGTGATCGACCGGACCCCAGGAAGCGGTTTCCCGGGGCGATAGGCTCTCCGCGTGACCCACGACACCTCCGGCGCCCCCACCTCGGGCAACCCCACCAGCTCCCCCCGCACCCCGACGCCGCTCGACGCCGTCGCCGACGCGTACGTCCGTGACTCCGCGGCGCTGCGCCCGGACGAGGCGACGATGATGGGGCTGCCGGGTCACGACCACGAGCTGCCCGATCTCTCCCCCGCGGGCCACGACGCCCGCGCGGACCTGGACCGGGCGCTGCTGCTCCGGCTGGACGAGCTGGAGGCCGCTGGCGAGGCACCAGTGGACGCCGTCGATCGGGTGACCCTCGCGGCGCTGCGCGAGCGCGTGGGCCTCGCCGTCGAGCAGCACGAGGCGGGCGACCCGCAGACGAGCCTCAACAACATCGCGTCGCCGGTGCAGGACCTGCGGGACCTGTTCGACGTCATGCCGACGGGCACGGTCGAGGCGTGGGAGAACGTCGCGGCGCGACTGAACGCGATCCCGGACGCTCTCGCCGGGTACACCGCGTCGCTGCGGTGGGGCGCGGAGCGCGGCCGGGTCGCGGCGGTCCGCCAGGTGCGCGCCGTCGTCGAGCAGGCCCGCGAGCTCGCCGGCGACGGCTCGACGTTCACGGCCATGGTCCGGGGCGAGGAGGCGGCGCGGGTGCTGGACGACTCGGCCGCGTGCTCGCTGGTGCGGGCCGAGCTGGAGCGCGGGGCGACCGCGGCGCGCGCCGCCTGCGCGGAGCTCGCGGACTTCCTCGAGTCGGAGCTGGCCCCGCAGGCGCCGGAGCAGGACGCCGTCGGGCGCGAGGCGTACGCGCGGTACTCGCGGGAGTTCCTCGGCGCGGCGGTCGACCTCGACGAGACCTACGAGTGGGGCCTGGCGGAGCTGGCCCGGATCGTCGCCGAGCAGGAGGCGCTCGCCCGCCAGATCGCCGGCCCCGACGCGACGGTCGCCGACGCCGTCGCCGTGCTCGACGCCGACCCGGCCGGCCAGCTCCACGGCACCGACGAGCTGCGCGCCTGGATGCAGGAGACCGCGGACCGCGCCGTCGCGGACCTCGCGGGCGTCCACTTCGACATCGAGGGCCCCGTCCGCACGATCGAGTGCATGATCGCCCCCACGCAGACCGGCGGCATCTACTACACCCCGCCGAGCGACGACTTCTCGCGCCCGGGCCGCATGTGGTGGTCCGTGCCGACGGGCGTCACCGAGTTCACCACCTGGCGCGAGACCACGACCGTCTACCACGAGGGCGTCCCCGGCCACCACCTGCAGTGCGCCGCCGCGGTCGCCGCGCGCGACACCCTCAACTCGTGGCGTCGCCTCGCCTGCTGGGTGTCGGGCCACGGCGAGGGCTGGGCCCTGTACGCGGAGCGGCTCATGGCCGACCTCGGCCACCTCGACGACCCGGGCGACCGGTTCGGCATGCTCGACGCCCAGCGGCTGCGCGCCGCCCGGGTCGTGCTCGACCTCGGCGTGCACCTCGGCAAGCCGTGCCCCGAGCAGTGGGGCGGCGGCACGTGGGACGCCGACAAGGCGTGGACGTTCCTGGCCGCCAACGCCAACATGGACGAGGCGTTCCTGCGGTTCGAGCTCGACCGCTACCTCGGCTGGCCGGGGCAGGCCCCGTCGTACAAGGTCGGGCAGCGGCTGTGGGAGCAGATCCGCGACGACGCCCGTTCGGCCGCGCAGGCCCGCGGCGAGGAGCTCGACCTGCGGGCGTTCCACGCCCGCGCGCTCGGCCTCGGCTCGGTGGGGCTGGACGTGCTGCGCGACGCCCTCGCCTGATGCAGGGGATCGTCACCGGCTTCGCGATCATCGGCGTCGTCATCGCCGCCGGGTACGTCGCGGCGCGGCTGCGCCTCGGCGGCCCGGAGGCGGGCACGGCGCTCAACCGGATCGGGTTCTTCGTCGCCAGCCCGGCCCTGCTGTTCACGGTGGTCGCCGACGCCGACCTCGGCGCGCTGCTCGGCCTGCCGCTGCTCGTGCAGCTGGTCTCCGCCGTCGTCGTGGCGGCGATGTTCGTGACGGTCAATCTGCTCTGGTTCCGGTTGCGCACCCCCGAGGCCACGATCGGCGCGCTCGGGTCGAGCTACGTCAACGCCGGCAACATCGGCCTGCCCGTCGCCGTGTACGTGCTCGGCGACGCCTCGGCGGCCGTGCCCGTGATCGCTCTCCAGCTGCTCGTCATCAGCCCGCTGGTGCTGCTCCTGCTGGACGCGTCGACCAGCGGGACCGTGTCGTGGAAGTTCGTGCTCAGCCAGCCGGTGCGCAACCCGATCATCCTCGGAGCGCTCGCCGGGGCGGCGGTGTCGCTGACGGGTGTCACGGTGCCGGACGTCGTGATCGCGCCGCTGGAGATCCTCGGCGGCGCGGCCGTCCCGATGATCCTGCTCGCCTTCGGCATGTCCCTGCACGGGTCGCGGCCGCTCCGCGGCGAGGAGGGGCGCGGGCCCGTCGTCGTCGCGTCCGTCCTCAAGGCGGTCGTCATGCCGGCGGTCGCCTTCGTCACCGCCCGGTACGTGTTCGGGCTCGACGACGCCGAGGTCGTCTCGGCGGTCACCCTCGCCGCCCTGCCCACGGCGCAGAACATCTACAACTACGCCGCGCGGTTCCGTCGCGGCGACGTGCTGGCCCGTGACGTCGTCCTGGTCACCACGCTCGCCTCACCGGTCGTCATGCTCGTCGCGGCGGTGCTGCTCACCTGACCCACGGCGTCGCACGGCCCGCCAGGGATGAACGGTCCGACGGCCACGACGGTCAGTTCGGTCGTTCGGAGCCGGTTCGGCAGCCCGAGCTGCCGAGCCGGGCCCGTCCTGCCGATCACATCCCAGGGGCTAGGGTCTTCCCGTGGTGCACCTCGTCCTGGCCAGCCAGTCCCCCGCCCGCCTGTCGACCCTGCGCAGCGCGGGCGTCGACCCGACGGTGATCGTCTCGGCCGTGGACGAGGACGCGGTGCTCGCCGCCGCCCGCGAGCGGTTCGCCGATCTCCCGCCCGAGGACGCGGTGCTCGCGCTCGCCCAGGCGAAGGCGGAGGCCGTCGCGAACCACGTGGAGGACACCGACGGCCCGAGCGCGCTGGTGCTGGGCTGCGACTCGATGCTGGAGATCGACGGCGAGATCGTCGGCAAGCCGGGCACGCCCGAGACGGCGCGAGAGCGCTGGCGACTCATGCGTGGCCGCTCGGGCGTGCTGCACACGGGCCACTGGGTGGTGGACGTGCGCGACGCGGAGGACGGCGGCACGGGCGCGACCCTGG
Source organism: Isoptericola dokdonensis DS-3 (assembly GCF_001636295.1). Lineage (NCBI taxonomy): Bacteria > Bacillati > Actinomycetota > Actinomycetes > Micrococcales > Promicromonosporaceae > Isoptericola > Isoptericola dokdonensis. The sequence goes on from NZ_CP014209.1 coordinate 1,371,691, forward strand.
GGGCGACGTCGTCGACCACGGTGTTCTTCGCGGACCTCGACGACGACGAGATCGACGCGTACGTCGCCACGGGCGAACCGCTGCAGGTGGCGGGCGCGTTCACGATCGACGGCCTCGGCGGCCCGTACGTGGAGCGGATCGAGGGCGACCACCACGGCGTCGTGGGGGTGAGCCTGCCGCTGCTGCGGGAGCTGCTCGGCGCGATCGACGTCTCCTGGCACCTGCTGCGTCAGGGCTGACCACAGCCGCCCCCGGCGGGGCCGACAGGACGGGCCCGCCTGCCGATTCCACCAAGGCCGGGCGCACCTCGGGCGCCCTGCGCCGGGTGCCAATGTGGGAAACCTCCAAGACGCACCCGAGGGGCGTTGGCCCGCGGCACAGACTTCCGCGACGACTCCTCCCGGGTGCGGGTCGGCGCTCCCCGGCGCGTTACGGTGAGCCGTGCCCACCATCACGAAGGTCCTCGTCGCGAACCGCGGCGAGATCGCCGTCCGCATCGCCCGCGCCTGCGCCGACGCCGGCATCGCCTCGGTCGCGGTGTACGCCGACCCGGACCGCCAGGCCCTGCACGTCCAGCTGGCCGACGAGGCGTTCGCCCTGGAGGGCGTGCGCGCGGCCGACACCTACCTGGACGTGGCGAAGCTGCTCGACGTCGCCCGCCGGTCGGGCGCGGACGCCGTGCACCCGGGCTACGGGTTCCTGTCGGAGAACGCGACGTTCGCGCAGGCGGTCATGGACGCGGGCCTGACGTGGATCGGCCCGCCCCCGGCGGCGATCGAGGCTCTCGGCGACAAGGTGAGCGCGCGGCACATCGCCGACCGTGCGGGCGCCCCGCTGGTCCCGGGCACGAAGGACCCCGTCGCGGACGCCGCCGAGGTGCGGGCGTTCGCCGCCGAGCACGGGCTGCCCGTCGCGATCAAGGCGGCGTTCGGCGGTGGCGGGCGCGGCCTGAAGGTGGCGCGCACCCACGACGAGATCGACGAGCTGTACGACTCCGCGGTCCGCGAGGCCGTGGCGGCGTTCGGTCGGGGCGAGTGCTTCGTCGAGCGGTACCTGGACAGGCCGCGCCACGTGGAGACGCAGTGCCTCGCCGACGCCCACGGCAACGTCGTGGTGGTCTCGACGCGCGACTGCTCGCTGCAGCGCCGTCACCAGAAGCTGGTCGAGGAGGCGCCCGCGCCGTTCCTCACGCCCGAGCAGAACGCCGAGCTGGACCGCGCCTCGAAGGCGATCCTGCGCGAGGCCGGCTACGTCGGGGCGGGCACCTGCGAGTTCCTGGTGGGCCTCGACGGCACCCTGTCGTTCCTCGAGGTCAACACCCGGCTCCAGGTGGAGCACCCGGTGACGGAGGAGGTCACGGGCATCGACCTGGTGCGCGAGCAGCTCCGCATCGCCGCGGGCGAGCCGCTCGGCTACGACGCCACCACGGTGCGGGGGCACTCGCTCGAGTTCCGCATCAACGGTGAGGACCCGGCCGCCGGGTTCCTGCCCGCACCGGGCACCATCTCGACGCTGCGCTGGCCGTCCGGGCCGGGCGTGCGCGTCGACACGGGCGTGGTCGAGGGCGACGCCGTCTCGGGCATGTTCGACTCGATGATCGCCAAGCTGATCGTCACGGGTGCGACGCGCACGCAGGCGGTCGAGCGGGCCCGCCGCGCCCTGCGCGAGCTGGAGGTCGCCGGCATCCCCACGGTCGTGCCGTTCCACCGGGCGGTGCTGGAGGCCGAGGCGTTCGTCCCGTCCGCGGGCGAGGACGCCACCACGTTCGGCGTGCACACCCGCTGGATCGAGACGGAGTTCACCGACGAGCTCGCCGCGCTGGCACCCGCCGCCCCGGCCGAGCCCGCCGTCGAGGACGAGCCCGAGTCCGCGCCGGAGCGCGTCGTCGTCGAGGTCGGCGGACGCCGCCTGGAGGTCGTGCTGCCCGCCGGGTTGGGCATGTCCCGTCCGCGTGCGGCGGGCGCCGCCCGGGGCGGACGCCGTCCGGTCCGGCGCAACGGGCGCGGGGGCGCCTCGGCGGCGAGCGGTGCGACGCTCGCCTCGCCCATGCAGGGCACCATCGTCAAGGTGGCGGTCGCCGAGGGCGACACCGTGGCCGAGGGCGATCTCGTCGTCGTGCTGGAGGCGATGAAGATGGAGCAGCCGCTGGTGGCGCACCGGGCCGGCGTCGTGCGCGGCCTGGCCCTGGAGCCGGGCGCGGGCGTCACCGCCGGCGCCGCGATCTGCGACATCGTCGACGCCTGACCGGGCTCGTCCCGCACGAGAGGGCCGCCCTGCCGCGTTCGGCAGGACGGCCCTCTCGCCTTCCGGGGACGTGCCGACGGCTTCAGCCGGTCGTGGTCCCGGACGTCGGCACCACGTCGCCGGCCCCCGCGTCCGCGTCCGCGTCCGCGTCGGCCACCGGACGCGAGACCGCGGCCAGGGACCGCCGGGCGGACGGGATCGCGAGGACGACGAGCACGAACGCGGTGAGCAGCGCACCGGCGAGCACGAGCAGGCTCTCGACCGAGTACCGGTCGGCGAGCGGCCCGAAGGCGACCATGCTGAGCGGCATCGCCACGGTCATGACGATGCCGACGAACCCGAAGACGCGGCCCTGCATCTCCGGCTCCACGGTCTCCTGGAGGATCGCCATGGCGGGCGCCGACATCAGCGTGAACGACGTGCCGACCAGCAGGCCGAGGACGAAGAACACCCACATGTTGGTGGCCAGCCCCAGCCCGGCGGTGAACACGCCCGCGGAGAGCACGACCCCGACGATGAGTCCCATCCGGTTGGTCACGCGCGGCCCGACCGCCGCCATCGCGATCCCGCCGAGCAGCATCCCGACGGCCCAGAAGATCTCGTTCGCGGTGAGCTTCCAGACCTCGTCCCCGAACGTGCGGGTCACCATCAGCGGCGTGAGGTAGGACGGCGCCCCGACGAGCACCATGGTCACGGCGAACACGGTCATCAGCCACTTCACGGGGCCGTGGGAGCGGATGTACCGCACGCCCGCGGCGAGGTCGCCGAAGTAGCTCGGCGGCGCCGCGGCGTCGGCGCGCACCAGCCGGGGCACCCGGACGGCCAGGAGCAGCCCGACGCCGATCAGCGCGGTGACGACGTCGATGAAGAACACCGCGACGATGTCGAAGTTCGCGTAGATCGCGGCCGCGACCACCGGGGCGAGCAGCATCATCCCGGACTGGATGGTCTGGTTGACGCCGTTGACGCGGATGAGCTGCGAGGCGGGCACGATCTGCGGGATCATCGCGCTCACCGCCGGGGTCTGGATGCCCGCGAAGGTGGAGCGGACCGCCAGCGCCGCGTAGATGACCCACAGGTCGTCGACGCCGGACACCATGAGCAGCGCGAGGGCGAGCGTCGCGACCGCGATGGCGGAGTCCGCGCCGATGATGAGGAGCTTGCGGTGGTGCCGGTCGGCCCACACGCCGCCGAAGATCGAGACGAACGCCTGCGGCAGCATGCCGAACACGATGCTCAGCATGAGTACCGACCCGGACTGCGTGGTGATGGTCAGGTGCCACATGACGGCGTACTGGACGAGCATCGAGCCCAGCAGGGACACCGTCTGGCCGGTGAGGAAGACCGAGACGTTCCGCACCCACCCGGGGTGCTCAGCACCGTCGGTCGGGGCGGGCGGCTCGGCGGGGGCGGGCGGCTCGGCGGGGGCGGGTCCGGTCATGGCGGTGCTCTCTCGTCCTGGTGGGGCGTGACGTCGTGGTGCGCCAGGTGGCGCGGGCGGTGCGCCTACTCTCGCCGGTAGCCTGGCCGGGTGCCAAGTCCAATTCCGCCCCGGGACGCGCCGCACCGGCACGCCGGTGACGGCTGGGTGGAGTGCGGCGACCACCGGCACTGGGGCCTGCACGGTGCGGCAGGGCTGTTCCTCGTCCGCCGGGAGACCGCGGTCGACGGCGTGCGGCGGGTGACCGACGTCGTGCTGCAGCACCGGGCGGTCTGGTCGCACGAGGGCGGCACCTGGGGGATCCCGGGCGGCGCCGTCGCGCCCGACGAGTCCGCGGAGGCGGGCGCGCTGCGCGAGGCCGGCGAGGAGGCGGGCGTCGACCCGGCAGCGGTGCGGGTCCTCGGCGAGCACCTGCTGGACCACGGCCCCTGGTCGTACACGACGGTCGTCGCGGAGGTCGCGCCGGGCGCCCGGGTGGACCCGGCGGCCACGGACGCGGAGAGCATCGCGGTGCGCTGGGTGCCGGTCGATGAGGTCCCCGCGCTGCCCCTGCACCCCGCGTTCGCGGCCGCCGTCGCGGACCTGCTCGCGGTGGCGTCCACGGCCTGAACCCGCTCGGGCGGGCCGCCGGGACGTCAGCGGGGCTGCACCTGCCCGTGCAGCACGCGCGCCGCCTCACCGATGGTGCCGGTGAGCGACGGGTACACGGTGAACGCCTCGGACACGTCGTCCACGGTGAGGCGGTGCGACACCGCGAGGGTCACCGGGAAGATGAGCTCGCTGGCGCGCGGCCCGACGACGACCCCGCCGAGCACCACGCCGGCCTCGGGGTGCGCGAACAGCTTGACGAACCCGTCGCGCACGCCGTGCATCTTGGCGCGCGGGTTGCGGGCGAGCGGCAGGGTCGTGGTGACGTAGCGGGAGCCCTGCGCCCGCAGGCGCTGCTCGGAGTAGCCGACGGTCGCGATCTCGGGCGCGGTGAAGATGTTCGCCGCGACGTTGCCGAGGTGCAGGGGCGCCACGGCGTCGCCGAGAGCGTGCGCCATCGCGACGCGTCCCTGGGTCGCCGCGACCGACGCGAGCGGCAGCACCCCCGTGCAGTCGCCGGCCGCGTACACGCCGCGCACCGACGTCCGCGACACCTTGTCGACGGCGATGTGGCCCGAGTCCGTGAGGCGGACGCCCGCCTCCTCCAGGCCGATGCCCGCGGTGTTCGGCACGCCGCCGACCGCGACGAGGACGTGCGTGCCCTCGACCGTGCGCCCGTCGGTGAGCGTCACGACGACGCCGTCGGCGGTGCGCTCGGCCGACGCGGCGCGGGAGCGGGACATGACGGTCATGCCGCGCGCCCGGAAGACGCCCTCCAGGAGCTCGGCGGCGTCCTCGTCCTCGCCCGGCAGCACGCGGTCGCGCGAGGAGACGAGCACGACGTCCGACCCGAGCGCCAGGTACGCGCCCGCGAACTCCGCGCCGGTCACTCCCGACCCGACGACGATCAGCCGCTCCGGCAGCTCGTCCAGGTCGTAGAGCTGGGTCCAGGTGAGGATGCGCTCGCCGTCGGGCTCCGCCGTCGCCAGGGTGCGCGGGGTGGCACCCGTCGCGACGAGCACGATGTCGGCGTCGAGCTCGACGTCCGGTCCGCCGTCGGACGGCGACGCCACGACCCGTCCGGGTCCGTCGAGTCGACCCGCGCCGTCCACGACCGTGACGCCCTCGCGCTCCAGGCGGGCGCGGATGTCGGCCGACTGCGCGGCCGCGAGCGCCAGCACGCGCGTGTTGACGGCCTCGAGGTCGACGAGCTCGCGGCGGGCCCTCTGACCGTCGGCCGGGGAGACGGGCGCGACGCCGGTGCGGATGCCGAGCTCGGGCGCGGACTCGGCGATCGTCAGCCACTCGGCGGTCGCGATGAGCGTCTTGGACGGCACGACGTCGGTCAGGACCGCCGCGCCGCCGAGCCCGGCCCGCTCCACGACGGTGACGGTCGCGCCGGCGCGCCGCGCCACCAGCGCGGCCTCGTACCCGCCGGGCCCGCCACCGAGGACGACGACGCTCTGGTTGGGACCGGCGAAGGATGCGTTCTGATCGGGCACGCGCCCATTGTGGCAGCCCCGGCAGGTGGCCGCGGGCGGAGATAGTCTCGGCCCATGAGCACCGACGCCCCCTCGACCCTCGATCTCGACGACCCCGCGACGGACCCCTTCGACGTCGCCCGCGCCGCCGCGGACCACATCGCCACCGCCACCGGGGTGTCCGGCCACGACGTGGCCCTCGTCCTCGGATCCGGCTGGGGAGGTGCCGCCGAGCTGGTCGGCGAGGTCGTCGCGGAGATCCCCACGCACGAGATCCCGGGCTTCTCGCGGGCGTCGGTGGAGGGTCACCGGTCGACGACCCGCTCGATCCGCGTGGAGCGGCCCGACGGCTCCACCCGCCACGCGCTGGTCATCGGCAGCCGCACCCACCTCTACGAGGGCAAGGGTGTGCGCCGGGTGGCGCACGGCGTGCGCACGGCCGCCGCGACGGGCTGCAGCGCCGTCGTCCTGACGAACGGCTGTGGTGGACTCCACATCTCGTGGCGTCCCGGCCAGCCGGTGCTGCTCAAGGACCACATCAACCTGACGGCCACCTCCCCGCTGGAGGGTGCGACGTTCGTCGACCTGACCGACCTGTACTCCCCGCGGCTGCGCGACGTCGCCCGCTCCGTCGACCCCGAGCTCCCGGAGGGCGTGTACGCCCAGTTCCCCGGCCCGCACTACGAGACGCCGGCCGAGGTGAAGATGGCCGGGATCATGGGCGCCGACCTGGTCGGCATGTCCACCACGCTGGAGGCCGTCGCGGCGCGGCACTGCGGCATGGAGGTCCTCGGGATCTCGCTGGTGACGAACCTGGCGGCCGGGATCAGCCCGGAGCCGCTGTCGCACGCCGAGGTGCTCGAGGCGGGCCAGGCCGCCGGCCCGCGCATCAGCGAGCTGCTCGCCCGGATCGTCCGGGCGATCTGAGGGAGGCACGATGGCCGAGTCCATGGAGTCCCTGCTGGCGCGCGTCGAGACGTGGATCCGGCACGACGTCGACGACGGTGACGCGGACGAGCTCACCCGGCTCGTGGAGCGCGCGACCGCCGACGACGGCACGCGGTTCCCGCGGTCCCTCGCGGAGCTGCGGGACCGGTTCGACGGCACCCTGGAGTTCGGCACGGCCGGGCTGCGCGGGGCGATGGCCGCCGGGCCGAACCGGATGAACCGTGCCGTGGTGACCCGTGCGGCGGCAGGTCTCGGCGCGTACCTGACCGACACGCTCGGTCCGGGTTCGGGCCCGCGCGTCGTCATCGGCTACGACGCCCGGCACCGGTCGTCGGACTTCGCGCACGACACCGCGGCGGTCCTCGCGGCGGCCGGTGCGGAGGTGCTGCTGCTGCCCGCGCCGCTGCCCACCCCCGTGCTGGCGTTCGCCGTCCGGAGGCTCGACGCGGACGCGGGGGTCATGGTCACGGCGAGCCACAACCCGGCGGCCGACAACGGCTACAAGGTGTACCTGGGCGGCCGGGTGGTCGCCGACGACGGGCAGGGCGCGCAGATCGTGCCCCCGCACGACGCCGGGATCGCCGAGCGGATCGCCGCCGTCGGGCCCGCCGACTCGGTGCCGCGCGCCGAGGGCGGGTGGGCGGTGCTGGACCGGGACGTCGTGGAGGCCTATCTCACCTCGCTGGTGCCGCTGCGCACGGCGGGCGCGGACGCCGCGGCCGCCCTGCGGGTCGTCACGACGTCGCTGCACGGCGTGGGCGGCCGGGTGCTGGCCCGGGCGTTGGCCGACGCCGGGTTCACGCACGTCGCCCCGGTCGAGGAGCAGGCGGCACCCGATCCCGACTTCCCGTCGGTGGCGTTCCCCAACCCGGAGGAGACCGGGGCGATCGACCTCGCGCTCGGGCTGGCGCAGGACTGGGGGGCCGACGTCGTCATCGCGAACGACCCGGACGCCGACCGGTGCGCGGTGGCCGTGCGCGACGTGACGCTCGGGACGCACCTGGGCGTCGAGACGGCGCGGTCGAGCGGGTGGCGGATGCTGCACGGCGACGAGGTCGGCATGCTGCTCGGCGCGGAGGCCGTCGCCGGGGCGGTCGCCCGCCCGGGCACGACGGTCGCGAGCTCGGTGGTGTCGTCGCGGGCGCTCGGCCGGATCGCGGCCGACGCCGGCGTGGAGCACGTCACGACGCTGACGGGCTTCAAGTGGATCTCCCGCACGCCGGGCCTCGTGTTCGGCTACGAGGAGGCGCTCGGCTACTGCGTGGACCCGGCGAGCGTGCGCGACAAGGACGGCATCAGCGCCGCCGTCGTCGTCGCCGGGCTCGCCGCGCGCCTCAAGGCGGACGGTCGCACGCTGGTGGACGCGCTCGACGACGTCGCCCGCGCGCACGGGTTGTACGTCACCGACCAGCTCTCGGCCCGGTTCGACGACCTGGAGCAGATCCCCGCGACCATGGCGCGCCTGCGCTCCGCTCCCCCGGCGACGCTGGGCGGATCGACCGTGCACACCGTCGTGGACCTCGCCGACGGCTACGACGGTCTGCCGCCCACCGACGGCATGCTGCTGCTGGCCGAGGACCACACCCGCGTGATCGTGCGCCCGTCCGGCACCGAGCCGAAGGTGAAGTGCTACCTGGAGGTCGTCACCCCGGTGGCGGTCGACGCGTCCGCCCTGGACGTCGGGCACGCCCGGGTCGCCGCGCGCGAGCGGCTCGTGGCCCTGAAGAAGGAGCTCACCGCGGCGCTCGGCCTCTGACTGGTCGCCACACTCCCTGGGGTGGCAACGAGCGTGCAGACCTGGTACCTCATCCGGCGCGATGAGGTACCAAGTCTGCACGCTCGTTGCATACCCGGGGGCGGTGTCAGAGGGTCGCGTCGTCCTGCTCGACGGCGGCGTTCCAGTCCCGCTTGGCGGCCCGCCACGCCTCGTCGTCGTGGCCGAGCCGCCAGTAGCCCGAGGCCGACAGCCGGTCGGTGCCGACCGCGAGCTCGGCGCGCGCCCAGCGGCGCAGGGCGCGCACGCACCCGGCCTCGCCGTGCAGGAAGGCGTGCGGGACGCCGTCCGGCAGGTCGCCCGCGGCGTGCGCGGCCCGCACGGCGTCCTCGAGCCGGACCGTCCCCCGGTGGACCCAGACGAGCGTGAGGTCGGCGGCGGTGGTGAGCGGCTGCTCGTCGGCGGACCCGGGCACCTCGACGAACGCCACGGCGCGGGCCCCCGCGGGCAGCGCCTCGACCGCGGCGGCGATCGCCGGCAGGGCGGAGTCGTCGCCCACCAGCAGGTGCCACGGCGCCGTCGGGTCCGGCGCGTACCCGCCGCCCGGTCCCAGGAACGTGACCTCCTCGCCGGGCTGCACGCGGGCCGCCCACGGACCGCCCAGCCCGACGTCGCCGTGCACGACGAGGTCGAGGTCCCACCCGTCGTCGCGCACCGCGCGGATCGTGTAGGTCCGCACCACGGGGCGGGCACCCTCGACCGGCGGCGGGCCCAGGACGAGCTTGACGTACCGGTCGGTGTGCTCGGTGACGTCGAGCGCGGCGAGCGCGGGCCCGGCGATGGTCACCCGCACCATGTGCTCGGTGAGCCACCGCACGGCGGTGACCGTCGCGCGGTGGGGGGTGCCGCGCCGGGGCGGTCCGGGGCGGTCGGTCGTCTGCGTCGAGGTGTCCATCACAGGTGAGCCTAACCTCCGGCCCGGTCCCGTCGTCAGGAGACCTGCATCACACGGGGGCCGAGCCCTGCTCAGCCCCGCTCCGCGCGCCGCACGGCGGCGACGGCCCATCCCCCGGCCACGACCGCGGCGAGGAGCACCGCGCCGGTCGCGGACCGGGTCGTCGACCAGGCCACCGCACCCACCACCAGCCACCCGCGCAGGTACCAGGCGGCGACGACGAGCGCCGAGAGGTCCCCCGTCGGGCCCACCGTCGGGGTGAACAGCCCCGGCGGCACGGTCGTCGCACCCGCCACCCCTACGCGCGCGCCGAGCACCGCCACGACCACCGCCCCGACGGCGGGACCGGCCCCAGGCCCGGCGACTCCCGCCGGTGCCGCGAGCACGACCCCGGCGGCGGCCACCACGATCCCGACGACGACCGGTACCGCGGCGTGCCCGGCCACCTGACGCCCGGGCCCCTGCGGCAGCAGCCCGCCCGGGACCGGCTGGGAGGCCATCGCCTCCAGGCCTCGGGTCCAGGTGGCGGACGCCGCGTAGAACGCCAGGGCCCCGACGACGGCGACCAGCGCCGCGGCGTCGGCGACCGCCACCGCGGCGGCGCCCAGCACCCCGACGAGGACGGACCCGGCCAGGCCGACCGGCCGGCGGCGCAGGCCGAGGACGTCGCGGGCGACCACCGGCGAGACCCGCAGCAGCCGGGCGGACAGCTCGGCCCGGTGCCGACGCGCGGGAGAAGTGGCCGGCCGGAGCCCGCTCGCGTCCCCGGCGGCCAGGCCGACCCCCGTGGTCCGGGCGATCGCCCCGGCAGCGGCCGTCGCGTCCGGGTCCACGGCCGCAGGGAGCACCCCCAGGACGAGCCAGGCGGCGACGGCCGCGACCGCGACGCTCCACCCGACCACGACCGCGGGCGGCCCGGCCGACGACGTCGCGACACCCGGTCCGGCGCATCCGGCGGGGTCCACGCAGAGCTCGGCCACCGCCGGGGCCGCGTCGACCGTCAGGCCGGGCCCGACGACGGCCACGACCGCGGCGACGACGACCACGCTCACCGCGACCGGCACCGCGACGGCACGCCATCGCGGGCACTGGGCCGCGACCCCGATCGCCACCGGTGCGAGCGCGATCCCGGCGGCGCACGCCGCCCAGCCGATCAGCTCCCCCGCGGAGGCCGGCCGGACCAGGGCGGACGCCAGGGCGGACCCGACGACCGTCCCCAGCACGGCGGCGAGGGCGAGCACGAGGGCACCGCGTCGCCACAGCACGGTCCGGGGACGCCAGACCCCGACCAGGGCGTACCGCGCGTCGGGCGCGGACACCCACAGCGGCAGTCCCGCACGCGGCAGGGCCAGGGCTCCGAGCCCCGCCACCGCGACGAGCGCCACCCCGGCCACCATGAGGGCGTCCGTCCCGGACCCGCCGCCGACCGTGCCCGCGGCCCGCCCCAGCGACGTCCCGGCCTGCTCGATCGCGACCCAGCCCATCGGCACGTACATCAGCGCGACGAGCACCAGCCCGTACAGCAGGGAGAGCCGCTCCCCGTGACCGCCGTCGCCCTGGCGTCGTGCGCCGCGGGCGCGCAGCGCGCGGACCCAGCGCCGCCACCGCCCGTAGGGCACGAGACGTTGCGGGTCGAGGCCGCCGGGAACGGGTCCGGGGGACGGCGCCGGGGAGGCGGGGACGGCGGCGGGACGGCCCGGTGGGTTCTCGTCGCTCATCGTGCGGGCGCGGCGAGCTCGACGACGGGGCCGCGGTCGGCGAGCGCGTCGCGCAGCCCGGGGTCGTGCGTGGCGGCGAGGACGGTCCGCCCGCGGTCCAGCGCGGCGAGCACGAGGCGCCGGGCGACGTCGCGCCAGACGGCGTCGAGGCGCTGCTCGGGCTCGTCGAGCAGCACCAGGGCGGCGGGGCGGTAGAGGGTGAGGGCGAGCGCGAAGAGCTGCGACTCCCCCGACGACAGCTCGCCGGGGTACTGGTCGCGCACGCGCTCGAGGTGCGCACCCGCGAGGGCCTCGTCGACCCCGGGCCCCGGGTGGTGCCCGCCCCACGCGACCTCGACGAGCCGCAGGTGCTCGGCCACGGTCAGGTCGGGGTAGGTGGGTGCGGCGCCCAGCAGCCGGGACACCTGGGTGCGGCGGCGCAGCCGCGCGTCGACGGCGGCCAGGCCCAGCACGGTCACCGTGCCGGCGGTCGGGGTGTCGGTGCCCGCGACGAGCCGCAGGAGGGTGGACTTGCCCGCCCCGTTGGCGCCGACGACGGCCGCCCCCTGCCCGGCTCCGAGGCACAGCGACGTCGGGGCGAGCACCTGGACGGTGCCGTGGGTGCGGGAGGCGGCGGTGACCTCGACCAGCGCGTTCACCCGGTCGAGGCTACCGCCGCCCGGCTCAGTAGCCGCTGCCGGCGTCCGGCGCGGCCTGGTCGCCGTCGAAGCCGGCGAGCACCGCCGCGGTGCCGGACAGCCCGAGCCGGGTCGCCCCGGCGGCGATCATGGCCTGGGCGTCGGCCAGCGTCCGGACCCCGCCGGAGGCCTTGACGCCGAGACGCCCGCCCACGGTGGCGGCCATGAGCCCCACGGCGTGCACGGAGGCACCGCCGGCCGGGTGGAAGCCGGTCGACGTCTTGACGAAGTCGGCGCCCGCGGCCTCGGCGGCGCGGCACACCGCGACGATCTCGTCGTCGGTCAGCGCCGCGGACTCGATGATGACCTTGAGGACCTTGTCCGCCGGGACGGCGGCGCGCACGGCCGCGACGTCCGCCTGGACGAGGTCGAACCCGCCGGCCTTCGCCGCGCCGACGTCGATCACCATGTCGACCTCGTCGGCGCCGTCCAGGACGGAGCGCGCGGCCTCGGCGGCCTTGATGTCGCTCGCGTGCTTGCCCGACGGGAACCCGCACACGGTGGCCACGGCGAGGCGTCCCGCGGCGGTCTCGACGGCGTGCGCCACGAACGTCGGCGACACGCACACGGAGAACACGCCGAGCGCGGCGCCCTCCTCGACGAGCGCGGTGACGTCGGCGGGCGTCGCCTCGGGCTTGAGCAACGTGTGGTCGACGTACGCGGCCAGCTCGGCCGCCGTCGTCGGCGTGCGCACCTGGCTCATCGCAGGGCCCCCTCGACCTTCTGGTAGCCGGGCAGGATGACGTCGTCGACGAGGGCGCGGCGCTCGTCGTGGTGCAGGAAAGCGCTCCACGCGGCCGTCAGCGTGACGTCGGCGAGGTCGTCGATCGTCCAGCCCGCCTCGGAGACCAGCAGACGCATCTCGTGCGACAGCGACGTGCGCGACATGAGGCGGTTGTCGGTGTTGAGCGTGACCGCGAAGTCGAGCTCCTTGAGCCGCGTGATCGGGTGGTCCGCGACCGAGGTGGCGCCGGGCGCCGCGTCCGTCTGGAGGTTCGACACCGGGCACACCTCGAGGACGATCTGGTGGTCGCGGACCCAGTGGGCCAGCGGACCGAGCTCGGCGGTGCGGTCGTGCTCCGACAGCCGCACGTCCTCCATGATGCGCACGCCGTGGCCGAGGCGGTCCGCCTGGCCCAGGTGGACGGCCTGGGAGATGGAGGCGAGCCCGGAGGCCTCGCCCGCGTGGATCGTCGTCGGGAAGTTCTGCTCCGCCAGGAACCGCCACACCCCGGCGTGCCGGTCGGGGGCGAACCCGTCCTCGGCGCCCGCGATGTCGAAGCCGACGACGCCCGCGTCGCGGTAGGCGACGGCGAGCTCGGCGATCTCCTGCCAGCGGTCGGCGTGGCGCATCGCGGTGACGAGCTGGCCGACGCGGATCGTGCGGCCCGCCGCGGCGGCCTCGCGCACACCCGCGTCGATGCCCGCCTGGACGGCCTCGACCGTCTCCGGCAGCGTCATGCCGCGCTGGACGTGCTGCTCCGGCGCCCAGCGCTGCTCGGCGTAGACGACGCCGTCCGCGGCGAGGTCCAGCACCGCCTCCTTGGCGACGCGGGCCAGCGCCTCGGGGGTCTGCATGACCGCGATGGTGTGGTCGAACGTCTCCAGGTAGCGGGGCAGCGAACCGGAGTCCGCGGCGGCCTGGAACCAGTCGCCCAGGGACTCGGCGTCGTGGGCGGGCAGGTCGTGCCCGACGGCGGCCGCCAGCTCCAGGACGGTCTGCGGGCGCAGCCCGCCGTCCAGGTGGTCGTGCAGGAGGACCTTGGGCAGGTCGGGGATCGCGTCGAGGAGGGCTTGCGTCATGGTGCCCAACCTACCGGCGCGCCGGAGCCGCTGCCGTCCCGTCGGGCCCCGCCGTGGCGGGGCTCACCCCGCCTCGGGGTCGTCCGGTCCGTCGGGGACGACGCTCGCCTGCTCGGCCACGTCCGCCTCGTCCGCGGACCCGTCGAGGTCCGGGCGGGGCGTCCCCGGCCGGTACTCCTCGGCGTCGGGGACGGTGGGCGGCGCGGGGGCGCGCGAGGTCTCGTCGACCAGGCTCGTCACCTCGTCGGGTTCCTCCAGCCCGGCGTCGCGCCAGGCGTCGGACGGCGTCGTGGTCATGCCGCCATCGTGACCCGCGTCAGCGGCGCTCGCACGGCAGGACCGCCCACACGACGTGCGGCCACCCGCCCAGCGCGCGGGTCCGCGCGGCGCGGGCCCGGGGCTCGTCGGACGCCTCGATCAGCACCGCGGCGGGCAACGTGTGCAGAGCGCCCGACGACGGTTCGTAGAGCGTCACGGCCTCGCCGGTGCCGCTACCCCGCGCGCCCGTCAGCAGGACGACGTGGCGCGGCACCGCGCGGTCGACGCCGCCCGCCACGTCACCGCCCGAGTAGAGCGGCACGGGCAGGCCCTGCCGGGCGGCGGCGACGGCGTGGCGGAGCACGGGCCGCCCGTCGCGGCCCACCACCCGGTGGGTGTACCGGACGGGCCCGAACCGGGCCTGCGCCGCAGCACCCCACGGCGGGGTGCCGAACCCGCGCGGCCAGGCGGGCAGCCCGCCCGGACCCCGGGTGGCCGCCGCGTGCACGCGCTCCTGCAGCCCGGAGAACGCGGCCGCCGGGTCGGCCGACCGCGCCAGCCGCAGCGCGAGCCGGGAATCCCCGGCCAGGGCCAGCATCGACAGGACGGCAGCACCGCACGTGACCGGCGACGTCTGCCGTGCCACGTGCCCGCCGGGCAGCCCGAGCGCGCGCGGCACCCAGGGGCGCGGCGGACGGGCGCGGACGAGCGGGTCGCGGACCCAGGTCGCGGCCTGCACCGGGAGCGCCTCGAGCGCCTGCTCGACGTCGGCGGGGAGCGCGTCCGACGGCGTCGGCGGCAACGGGTCCGGGCCGCCGGAGAAGAGCCGCGCCCCCGCGAGCAGGTCGGTGAGGCGCAGCCCGGCCACGTCAGTGGATCCGGTCGATGACGATCGGGTGGTCCGGCACCGCCGACCCGGGCGGCGCGACCCGCCAGCCGTCGTCGAGCGCGTCCAGGGCGCGGGCGAACCGCTCCGGGGTGTCCGTGTGCAGGGTGAGCAGCGGCTGCCCCGCCGCCACCCGGTCGCCCGGGCGGGCGTGCAGCTCGACGCCGGCACCGGCCTGCACCGGGTCCTCCCGGCGAGACCGCCCCGCACCCAGCCGCCACGCCGCGACGCCGACGGCGTAGGCGTCGAGGTGCTCCAGGACGCCGTCCTTGTCCGCGACGACCTGCTCGGTGTGCCGCGCGACCGGCAGCGGCGCGTCGGGGTCGCCGCCCTGGGCGCGGATCATCCGGCGCCACACGTCCATCGCCCGACCGTCGCCGAGGGCGGCACGCACGTCGGCCGGGTCCTGCGGCCGGTCCGCCGCCGCCAGCATCTCGACGGCCAGCGCGACCGTGAGGTCCACGACGTCCGCCGGGCCGCCGCCGTCCAGCACCTCGACGGACTCGCGCACCTCCAGCGCGTTGCCCGCGGTCAGGCCGAGCGGGACGGACATGTCGGTGAGCAGCGCGACGGTGCGCACGCCCGCGTCGGTGCCGAGCTCGACCATGGTGCGCGCGAGCTCGCGCGCCTGGGCGAGGTCCTTCATGAACGCGCCGGAGCCGACCTTGACGTCGAGCACCAGCGCGCCGGTGCCCTCGGCGATCTTCTTGCTCATGATCGAGCTCGCGATGAGGGGGATCGCCTCGACGGTGCCGGTCACGTCGCGCAGCGCGTACAGCTTCTTGTCCGCCGGCGCGAGGCCCGAGCCGGCCGCGCAGATCACGGCGCCGACGTCCTCGAGCTGGGCGAGCACCTCGTCGTTGGACAGCGCGGCGCGCCAGCCCGGGATCGACTCCAGCTTGTCGAGCGTGCCGCCCGTGTGACCGAGCCCGCGGCCCGACAGCTGCGGCACCGCCACCCCGAAGACCGCCACGAGGGGAGCCAGCGGCAGGGTGATCTTGTCCCCCACGCCACCCGTCGAGTGCTTGTCCGCCGTCGGGCGGGACAGCCCGGAGAAGTCCATGCGCTCGCCGGACGCGATCATCGCGTGCGTCCAGCGGGCCACCTCGCCGCGGCTCATCCCGTTGAGCAGGATCGCCATGGCGAGGGCCGACATCTGCTCCTCGGCGACGACGCCGCGGGTGTAGGCGTCGATCACCCAGTCGATCTGGGCGTCGGACAGGTGGGTGCGGTCGCGCTTGGCGCGGATGACGTCGACGGCGTCGAACGGTTCGTTCATCGGTTCAGGTTCTCCGGTCCGAAGGCCTGGGGCAACATCTCCGTCATCGGCACGACGCCCCCAGGGGTCTCGACGAGCAGGTCGGGGCCGCCGTGCTCCCACAGGAGCTGGCGGCACCGCCCGCACGGGGTGATGACGGCGCCGGCGGCGTCCACGCACGTGAACGCCGTGAGGCGGCCGCCGCCCCCGGTGACCAGCGCGGACACCAGGGAGCACTCGGCGCACAGCGTGACGCCGTAGGCGGCGTTCTCCACGTTGCAGCCGACGAGCAGGCGGCCGTCGTCCGCGTAGGCGGCCGCGCCGACCCCGTACCCGGAGTACGGGGCGTAGGCGCGGGCGGACACCTCGACGGCGGCGGCGCGCAGCGCCTCCCAGTCGACGCCCATCCCTACTCCTTGGTGTAGGGCTGGGCGAGCGCAGCGGGTGGCCGCGACCGTCCGACCAGGCCGGCGACGGCGAACAGGGTGACCACGTAGGGCAGCATGAGCATGAACTGGCTCGGCACCGGGGACCCGACGACGGACAGCACGTTCTGCAGGTTGGTCGCGAACCCGAAGAGCAGGCCGGCGAGCGCGGCCCGGATCGGGTCCCACTTGCCGAAGATCATGGCGGCCAGGGCGATGAAGCCCGCGCCCGCCGTCATCTCCTTGTTGAACTGGTTGATGGAGACCACGGTGTAGAACGCGCCGCCGATGCCGCCGACCGCGCCCGCGATGAGCAGCGCACGGTAGCGGGTGCGCAGCACGTCGATGCCGACCGTGTCCGCGGCGCGGGGGTGCTCGCCCACGGCGCGCAGGCGCAGCCCCCACCGGGTGCGGAAGAGGGCGAACCACACCGCCGCGACCACGACGAACATGAGGTAGACGATGATCGTCTGGTTGAACAGCACCGGCCCGATCACCGGGATCTGCTCCAGGAACGGGATCGGGAGGCGCGGGAACCGGGTCGTGGCGTTGAGCGCCTCCGTGTTGGGCACCAGGACGAGCGAGTAGAAGAAGCTCGTCAGACCGATGACCAGCACGTTGAGCACCACACCGACGATGATCTGGTTGACGCGGTACGTGATGGTGAAGACGGCCAGCACGAGGGACACCAGCGCGGAGGCCAGCATGGCGGCCACCAGGCCCGCCCACGGGCTGTCGGTGAGGGAGCCCGCGATGGCCGCCGTGAAGGCGCCCGCCAGCAGGTTCGACTCGATCGCGATGTTCGTGACACCGGCACGCTCGCCGATGACGCCGGTCATGGCGCCGTACACGAGCGGCACCGACAGCACCAGCGCGCCGCTGAGCAGGCCCACGACCGACAGGTCGCGCGGGCTGCCCGCGGCGGCCCACGCGAGGAACCCGACGAGCAGCACGGCGGCGAAGACGCCGACCGCCCACCGCGGGGTCCGGCGCTGCGCCCGGGTCGCGACGACCGACAGCACCAGCATGACGGCCGCGATCGCGCCGCACACCCACGCCGTCGGCATCGCCGGCACCACGAGCACCGGGAAGACGACGAAGTCGGTGGGCGTCGACAGCGAGAACCGGGAGCTGCCCTCGTGCGGCACCAGCAGGAGCAGCAGCGCGTACAGCGCCAGGACGACACCCAGCACGATCGGGGTCTTCCAGGACAACGTGCTGATCCGGCGCGGGGCGTCCGGCGTCGCGGCGGACGCGTTCTCGACGGCGGGGGCGGTCATGCCGACACCTCCTTCGCGGCGGCCTTGGACCGCTTCTTCTTCGGGGTGCTGCCCGGCTGCGGCAGCCGGAAGATCGCGCGGACCAGCGGGGGTGCGGCGATGAAGAGCACGATGAGCGACTGGACGACGAGGACGATCTCGATGGGGATGCCCTGGGAGGCCTGCATGGCGGAGCCGCCGGCCTTGAAACCACCGAACAGGATGCCCGCGCCGAGGACGCCGATCGGGTTCGAGTTGCCGAGCAGCGCGACGGTGATGGCGTCGAAGCCGATCCCGGCGTCGACGTCCGAGCTGAACCCGGTGGTGGACGTGCCGAGCACCTGCGTGACCCCGGCGAGACCGACGAGCGCACCCGCCACGAGCATGACCGACACGGTCGCCCGGGACACGTCGATGCCGGCGACGCGTGCGGCGCGCGGGTTCTCGCCGACGGCCCGGTAGGAGAACCCGACGGCGGACCGGTTGAGCAGCCACCACACGATCGCGACGGCCACCAGCATGAGGACGAAGCCCCAGTGCAAGGGGTACCGGTCGCCGAGCAGCGGCGGCAGGATCGCCGACTCCTGCATGGGCGGCGTCTTCGGGTTCGCCGAACCCGGCGCCTGCATGAGGCCCGGCGTCGCGAGGAAGTAGGACAGCAGGTAGAACGCGACGTAGTTCAGCATGATCGTCACAATGACCTCGTGCGCGCCGGTGCGGGCCCGCAGGAGGCCCGCGATCCCGGCCCACAGCGCACCCGCCAGGAGCCCGGCGACCAGCGCGACGAGCAGGTGGATCGGGAAGGGCAGCCCCGTGACGCCGAAGCCGATCCAGCCGGCCGCGGTGGCGGCCATGAGCATCTGCCCCTGACCACCGATGTTGAACAGGCCCGCCTTGAACGCGACCGCGACGCCCAGGCCGGCCGCGACGAGCGGCGTCGCGTTCGTCAGGGTCTGCGTGAGGGGGCGGATGCCGGTGGCGAAGTCGTCCGCGTTGAAGTTGTAGACCGCACCCTGGAACAGCGCCGAGTAGGCGCCGCCCACGGCCTGGCCGACGGCGGCCAGCATGTCCTGCGGCCGCGCGAAGAAGTACTGCGCGGTCGCCTGGACGTTCTCGTCGGTGACGACGATCATCAGGGATCCCGCGATCACCGCGAGCAGCACGGCGCCGAGCGAGACCGCCCACCCACCCGAGGCGATGCGGCGGAACGCGTCCCGCCAGCGGTCGCCCGACTCCTCGACGGCGAGCGCCTCCTCGCGGGCGCGCTCCTGCTCGAGCTCCTCGGCGAGACCGGGCTCGGTGGCGGGGTCGACCTGGTCCATCGCCTCGTCGAGGGTGTTCTCCCCCCGCTCGGCGGCGTCCTTCGGTGGCGTGTCGCTCACGCGGCCTCTCCTTCGGTGGACTCGGGAGCGATACCGGCCATCATCAGGCCGAGCACGTCGCGGGGGGTCTCGGCGGGCACGATCCCGACGACCTTCCCGCGGTACATGACCATGATCCGGTCGGCGAGCGCGACGGCCTCGTCGAGCTCGGTCGAGACGACGACGACGGGGATGCCGGCGTCGCGCGTCGCGACGATCTGCTTGTGGATGAACTCGATGGAGCCGACGTCGACGCCGCGCGTCGGCTGGGCGGCCACGAAGAGCCGCAGGTCACGGGACAGCTCGCGCGCCAGCACGACCTTCTGCTGGTTGCCGCCGGACAGGCGGCCGACCGGCAGGTCGATGCCGGTGGTGCGGACGTCGTACTCGCGGACCTTGTCGCGCGCGAAGTCGTCCCGGGCACCGAGCTGCAGGCTGCCCGCCCGGACGAACGGCGGCCCGTCGGTGCGGTCCAGCACGAGGTTCTCGGCCACCGTGAACTCGCCGACGAGCCCGTCGGTGCTGCGGTCCTCCGGCACGAACCCGACGCCGGCGTCGAGCACCTGTCGCACGCTGCGGCCCACGAGCTCGCGCCCGTCCAGCAGGACGGAGCCGGACACGTCCTGGTGCAGGCCGAGGAGCGCCTCGGTGAGCTCGGTCTGCCCGTTGCCCTGGACACCGGCCACGGCCAGCACCTCGCCGCCGCGCACGGTGAAGCTCACGCCGTCGACGGCGACCTGACCGTCGGGCAGCGCCACGACGAGGTCCGCGACGGCGAGCTCGTTGTCGGTGAGCCGCGGGGCGTCCTTGCGCACGGTGAGCTCGACGGCGCGGCCCACCATGAGGGACGCGAGCTCGGCGTCCGTGGCCGTCGGGGAGGCCTCGCCCACGACCCTGCCGTGCCGCACCACCGTGATGCGGTCGGCGACCTCGCGCACCTCGCGCAGCTTGTGCGTGATGAACACGATGGCGGCGCCGTCGTCCCGGAGCTGGCGCATGATCGCCATCAGCTCGTCGGTCTCCTGCGGGGTGAGCACGGCGGTGGGCTCGTCGAAGACGAGCACCTGCGCGTCGCGGCTCAGCGCCTTGATGATCTCGACACGCTGCTGCACACCGACCGGGAGATCCTCGACGATCGCGTCCGGGTCGACGTGGAAGCCGAAGCGGGCGGCCGTGGACCGGACGGCGTCGCGGGCGGAACCGAGGTCGAGCACCCCGGGACCGGACGTGCGCTCGTGACCCAGCATGACGTTCTCCGCGACGGAGAACACGGGCACCAGCATGAAGTGCTGGTGCACCATGCCGATGCCGGCCGCCATCGCGTCGCCCGGGCCGGCGAACGCCTGCACCTCGCCGTCGAGGAGGATCTCGCCCTCGTCGGCGTCGTACAGGCCGTACAGCACGTTCATCAGCGTCGACTTGCCGGCGCCGTTCTCCCCGAGGAGACAGTGGATCTCCCCCGGTTCGACCACCAGGTCGATGTGGTCGTTGGCCACCAGTGCACCGAAGCGCTTGGTGATGCCTCGCAGCTCGAGCCTCATCGTGTTGCGTCCGCCTTCCTCGCGGTCTGCGTCGGTGCCAGCCTAGGCCGCACGACGCCGCGGGACACGGGGGAAGCTTCCCGTGTCCCGCGGCGTCGTCAGGCGCTCGGGCGGATCACTCGGCCAGGTAGGACGTGACCTCGACCTCGCCGGCGATGATCTGCTCCTGCAGCGCCATGGTCTCCTCCCACAGCGCCGGGTCGACCTTCGACTCGAAGTCGTGCAGCGGGGCCAGGCCCACGCCCTCGTTCTCGAGCGTGCCGACGTAGGTCGACGCGTCGAAGGAACCCTCGCCGGAGGCCAGCACGGCCTCGTAGGTGGAGGTGTCCATCTTCTTGAGGATGGAGGTCAGCACGAACGGCTGGGTGGTGGGGTCGGTCTCGTAGAAGTCGGCGTCCACGCCCACGAGCGCGACGTCGCGACCGGAGTCCTCGATCGCGGCGATCGCGGACTGGTAGATCGGGCCGCCGACCGGCAGGATCACGTCGACGCCCTGGTCGAGGATGTTCTTCGCCGTGGTCTTCGCGGTCTCGTTGGCGACGAACTCGCCGGTGAACGCGCCCTCCTCGCCACCCTCGTAGCCGATGACCTCGACCTCGGTGCCGTTGGCCTCGTTGTAGTACTCGACGCCCTGCTTGAAGCCGTCCATGAAGATCGTCACGGTCGGGTACGGCGCGCCGCCGAAGGTGCCGACCTTGCCGGCCTCGGAGTAGCCGGCGGACAGGTAGCCCGCGAGGAACGCGGCCTCGGCCGTGTTGTACAGCAGCGGCTTGATGTTCTCCGCGTCCGTGGTGCCGTCGAAGTCGGCGTCGGCCGCGTCGTCGACGATGATGTAGTGCGTCTCCGGGTTGGCGGTCGCCGACTCGATGGTCGCGGCCGACAGGGCGAAGCCGACGGACACGATGGTGTCGCAGGACTGGTCGACGAGCGACTGCAGGTTCGGCTTGAAGTCCGAGTCCGAGGCCGACTGGACCTCCTTGAACTGCGCACCGAGCTCGTCGGACGCCTTCTTCGCACCCTCGTAGCTGAGCTGGTTGAAGCTCTTGTCGTCGAAGCCGCCCTGGTCCGAGACGATGCAGGCGGAGAAGTCGCTGGCCGGCGCCGCCGACTCGCCGGACTCGCCCGTGGTCTCCTCGGGGGCCGAGCCGCACGCCGCGAGGGTCAGCGCGGCCACGCCCGCGAGGGCGGTGAAACGGAACGCACTCTTCACCAGTTGCTCCTGTCAGATCAGGGGGCGTGAGGCCGGGAGGACCCCGTCTCACGATCAGAGACGACCAGCGTATCCACGCCCGGGAGCGCTACCGGTCAATCCGCAGGTGCCGTGGCCGAGTCGTTACCGAACGGGAACACGCCTGGAATGATCCTCGTCACACCGGGCCCTCGCCGACCTGCGCGAACGGTCCGGCGAGGGCGAACCGGGCGAGGAACCGGGCCCCGATCCCGATCGCCCGCTCGTCGACCTGCAGCTCCCCCTGGTGCAGGTCGTACCGCGGGCCGCCCGGCGTCGCGGTGCCCAGCCGGGCCATCGCCCCGGGCACCTTGGTGAGGTACCAGGCGAAGTCCTCCCCGCCCAGGGACTGCTCGGTGAGCACCACGCCCTCCTCGCCCAGCGTCGCCGTCGCCGCCGCCTCCAGCGCGGCCGTGACCTCCGCGTCGTTGTCGACCGGCGGGACGCCGCGCACGTGGTGCACCGTCACCTCGACGTCGTACGCCGCGACGACCTGCGCCACCGCCTCGTGCAGCACCTGGCCGGCCTTCTCCCACGCCCGCACGTCCAGGCAGCGCATCGTGCCCCGCACCGTCCCCGTCGCCGGGATCGCGTTGTGCGCGTTGCCCGCGTGCACCGACCCCCACGTGAGGTTCACGCCCGAGCGCGGGTCCAGCCGCCGCCCGAGCACCGCCGGGACCTGGGTGATCACCTGGCCGAGGGCGTAGACGACGTCACCCGTCAGGTGCGGGCGCGAGGTGTGCCCGCCGCCGGAGGACAGCGTGACCGTCACCATGTCCGACGCCGACGTGATCGGGCCGATGCGGGTGCCGATCCGACCCACGTCCAGCTTCGGCTCCGTGTGCACCGCCCCGATGCGCGCGACCCCGTCCAGCGCGCCCTGGGCGATGACGTCGAGCGCCCCGCCCGGCATGGACTCCTCGGCCGGCTGGAAGATCAGCCGGGCCGACACGTCCGCGCCCTCCTTGGCGAGCCGCGCGAGGGCCAGGCCGGCCCCGAGCACCACCGACGCGTGCACGTCGTGGCCGCAGGCGTGCGCCGTGCCCGGCACCGTCGAGGCGAACTCCAGCCCGCAGGCGTCCTCCACCGGCAGCGCGTCGATGTCCGCGCGCAGCGCCACCCGGCCGCGTCCGGGGACGTCCGGCCCGATGTCGCACACCAGGCCCGTCCCCTCCAGCAGCCGGGGCGTCAGCCCCGCCGCGACCAGCCGGTCCGCGAGCAGCGCCGTCGTGCGGAACTCCTGGCGCGCCGTCTCCGGGTGGGCGTGCAGGTCGCGGCGCACCGCGACCAGCTGGTCGGCCAGCCCGGCCACGATCTGATCGACCCTCTCGACGGGGTCCAGGGGCGCGTTCACAGCAGGTCCTCCCGCCCGTGGTCGCGCACCGCGTCGACGATGCGCCGCACCTGCTGCGCCCGGGCGCGGGTCGTGACCAGGACGGCGTCGGGGGTGTCGACCACCACGACGTCGTCGATGCCGAGGAGCGTCACGGTGCGGCCCGACGCCGGCACGACGACCGACCCGGCGCTCTGGACCCGCACGACGTCCGCGCTCTCGCCCAGCACCTTCGACCCCGCGTCGTCCTCCGCGGGCAGCAGCGCCGCCAGCGAGTTGAAGTCGCCGACGTCGTCCCACCCGAACGACCCGGGCACCATCGCCACCCCGCCGGTCGCGGCGACCGGCTCCGCGACGGCGTGGTCGATCGCGATCTTCTCCAGGCCCGGCCAGACCTGCGCCAGGACGGCGTCGCGGTCGGCGGTGTCCCACGCGGCGGCGATCCGCCGCAGACCCTCGTGCAGGGCCGGACGCTGCTCCGCGAGATGGTCGAGCAGCACGCCGGCGGACACGACGAAGATGCCCGCGTTCCAGCGGTAGTCCCCCGAGGCGAGGTAGGAGCGCGCCGTCGTCGCGTCGGGCTTCTCGGTGAAGCCCCGCACGTGCACCGCGCTCGGCGCGCCCGCCACCTCCAGCGGCTCCCCGCCCTGCACGTACCCGAACGCCACCGACGGGCGCGAGGCGGCGATGCCGACGGTCGTGACGTACCCGGCGCGGGCCGCCTCCACGGCCTCGCGCACCGCCCGCTCGAACTCCGCGCGGCCGGTGATCACCTGGTCGGCCGCGAACGAGCCGAGGACCACGTCGCCGTGCCGTTCGGCCAGGACCGCGGCGGCCAGGCCGATCGCCGCCATCGAGTCGCGCGGGGAGGGCTCCGCGAGCACGTCCTGCGCGCCCACCCCGGGCAGCTGGGCCCGGACCGCGTCGACGTGCCGGGCGCCCGTCACCACGAGGATGCCGTCCTCGCCCGCCAGCGGCACCAGCCGGTCCGCCGTCGCCTGCAGCAGGCTGCGGCCGGAACCCGTCAGGTCGTGCAGGAACTTCGGGGACGCGGCCCGCGACACCGGCCACAACCGGGTACCGGCACCGCCGGCAGGAATGACGGCGCGGAATCCCGGGATCGCAGCAGAAGGCATGTTCCGAAGCATAGTGACGCTCCGCGCGGACATGACGTGACCGCTGTGCAATCTGTCACAGAAACGCCGCAGCGGCGCCGATCTGCGGCACTCTGTGACCACATCGCGACCTGCTGTCACTACAGTGGCTTGCGACAGTCCGACCGATTCCGCCAATGGAGGCTCCCCCCGTGCCGACAGCCCCCGCAGGCACGCTCTACCGCGGCCGAGAAGGCATGTGGTCCTGGGTCGCGCACCGCGTGACCGGCGTGCTCATCTTCTTCTTCCTCCTGGTCCACGTGCTCGACACCGCCCTGGTACGCGTCTCCCCCGAGGCGTACAACGCGGTCATCGGCACCTATCAGACGCCGATCATGGGACTGGGCGAGGCAGGGCTCGTCGCCGCCATCGTCTTCCACGCCTTCAACGGTCTGCGCATCGCCCTCGTCGACTTCTGGTCCAAGGGCCCGCGCTATCACAAGGCCATGCTGTGGATCGTCCTGGGCCTCTTCGTGGTGACCATGGCCGGCTTCCTGCCGCGCCACCTCGGCAACGTCTTCGGAGGCGGTCACTGATGACGACCACGACCACCGTCCCCACGCCGCGCTCCCCCTACGCGCGCCGCCGGACCACCCGGGGCAACTACGAGCTCTACTCGTGGGTCTTCATGCGCGCCTCCGGCGTCGTGCTGATCGCGCTGATCTTCGGCCACCTCTTCGTCAACCTCATGGTCGGCGAGGGTGTGCACGCCATCGACTTCGCGTTCGTCGCCGGCAAGTGGGCCAGCCCGTTCTGGCAGGTCTGGGACCTGCTCATGCTCTGGCTCGCCATGATCCACGGCACCAACGGCGTCCGGACGATCATCAACGACTACGCCCAGAAGGACGTCACCCGCGGGGTGCTCAAGGGGCTGCTGTACCTGGCGTTCACCATCACCGTCGTCCTCGGCACCCTGGTCATCTTCACGTTCGACCCGTGCCCGCCGGACGCGCCCGCCGAGCTGCTCGCGTCGTTCTGCACGGCCTGACCGGCCCCCACCCCCCAGCCCGCACCACCACCTTCTCGCAGGAGGCATCGGACCCGATGCAGACCCACCAGTACGACGTCGTCATCGTCGGCGCAGGCGGCGCCGGGATGCGCGCGGCGCTCGAGGCCTCGAAGGAGGCCCGCACCGCGGTCATCTCCAAGCTCTACCCCACGCGTTCCCACACGGGCGCGGCGCAGGGCGGCATGGCCGCCGCGCTCGCCAACGTCGAGGACGACAACTGGGAGTGGCACACCTTCGACACGGTCAAGGGCGGCGACTACCTCGTCGACCAGGACGCCGCGGAGATCCTCGCGAAGGAGGCCATCGACTCCGTCCTCGACCTGGAGCGGATGGGCCTGCCCTTCAACCGCACCCCCGAGGGCCGCATCGACCAGCGCCGCTTCGGCGGGCACACGCGTGACCACGGCCAGGCCGCGGTGCGCCGCGCCTGCTACGCCGCGGACCGCACCGGCCACATGATCCTGCAGACGCTGTACCAGAACTGCGTCAAGCAGGACGTCGAGTTCTTCAACGAGTTCTACGTCCTCGACCTGCTCACGGACCACGACCTCACCACCGAGGAGCTGGAGGACGGCGCCGAGGTCAACGCGACCGGCGTCGTCGCCTACGACCTCGCCTCCGGCGAGATCCACGTCTTCCAGGCCAAGGCGATCATCTTCGCCACCGGCGGCGCGGGCAAGATCTTCAAGACGACCTCCAACGCGCACACCCTCACCGGTGACGGCATGGCCCTGGCCTACCGCCGCGGCCTGCCGCTGGAGGACATGGAGTTCTTCCAGTTCCACCCGACAGGCCTGGCCGGCCTCGGCATCCTGCTCTCGGAGGCCGCGCGCGGCGAGGGCGGCATCCTGCGCAACTCGGACGGCGAGCGCTTCATGGAGCGCTACGCCCCCACGATCAAGGACCTCGCCCCGCGCGACATCGTCGCGAGGTCCATGGCGAACGAGGTCCGCGAGGGCCGTGGCGCAGGGCCGAACAAGGACTACGTCCTGCTCGACCTCACCCACCTCGAGCCCGCGCACATCGACGCCAAGCTGCCGGACATCACCGAGTTCGCACGCACGTACCTCGGCATCGAGCCGTACACCGAGCCCGTCCCGGTGTTCCCCACGGCCCACTACGCCATGGGCGGCGTGCCCACGAACGTGTCCGGCGAGGTCCTGCGCGACGGCCACAACGTCGTCAAGGGCCTCTACGCCGCCGGCGAGGTCGCCTGCGTCTCCGTGCACGGCTCCAACCGTCTCGGCACCAACTCGCTGCTGGACATCAACGTCTTCG
The DNA here is from genome assembly GCF_001636295.1 of Isoptericola dokdonensis DS-3. Taxonomy (NCBI): domain Bacteria; kingdom Bacillati; phylum Actinomycetota; class Actinomycetes; order Micrococcales; family Promicromonosporaceae; genus Isoptericola; species Isoptericola dokdonensis. The sequence continues at coordinate 1,398,250 of NZ_CP014209.1, forward strand.
GCAAGCGCTCGGGCCGTTCCGCGGCCGCGTACGCCAAGACGGTCGCCCAGCACCTCGACCTGCCGGAGAACCCCGCCGCCCGCGTCGAGGCGCAGCTCGCCGAGATGCGCGACCGCCCCGACGGCGACCGCGTCGCGGACGTGCGCAAGGCCCTCCAGGAGACGATGGACGCGAACGCCCAGGTGTTCCGCACCGCGGACTCCCTGAACCAGGCGCTGTCCGACATCCGTGAGCTCCAGCAGCGCTACCGCAACGTGTCCGTCCAGGACAAGGGCAAGCTCTTCAACACCGACCTCCTCGAGGCCATCGAGCTCGGGTTCCTCCTTGACATCGCCGAGGTGACGGTCGTCGCCGCGCTCAACCGCAAGGAGTCCCGCGGCGGGCACTACCGCGAGGACTTCCCGAACCGCGACGACGCCAACTACATGCTGCACACGATGGCGTACCGCCGTCCGACGGCAGCGCCCGACGTGGCCGAGGGCCACGTCGAGGGCTACTTCGACCACGTCGAGTCCTTCGACGACTACAAGGTCGTGCTGGGGTCCAAGACCGTCACCCAGACGCGCTACGAGCCGATGGAGCGGAAGTACTGATGACTGCTGTTCTCGAGAATACCGACGCGGCCGCCACGCCCAAGGCGGGCGAGATCCCCTCGTTCGAGGTCACGCTGAAGATCCGTCGCTTCAACCCCGAGGTATCCGACGAGGCCACGTGGGAGGAGCACACCGTCACCGCGTACGGGACGGACCGCATCCTCGACGCCCTGCACAAGATCAAGTGGGACATCGACGGCTCGCTGACGTTCCGCCGCTCGTGCGCGCACGGCGTGTGCGGGTCCGACGCGATGCGCATCAACGGTCGCAACCGGCTCGCCTGCAAGACGCTCCTCAAGGACGTCAACCCCGACAAGCCGATCACCGTCGAGCCCATCAAGGGTCTGCCCGTCATCAAGGACCTCGTGGTCGACATGGAGCCGTTCTTCGCCTCCTACCGCGAGATCATGCCGTTCCTCATCACCTCCGGGAACGAGCCCAGCCGCGAGCACATCCAGTCCCAGGCCGACCGCGAGCGGTTCGACGACACCACCAAGTGCATCCTGTGCGCCGCGTGCACGTCGTCCTGCCCGGTGTTCTGGACCGACGGCCAGTACTTCGGCCCCGCCGCCATCGTCAACGCGCACCGGTTCATCTTCGACTCGCGCGACGAGGGCGCCACCCAGCGTCTGGAGATCCTCAACGACAAGGAGGGCGTGTGGCGCTGCCGCACGACCTTCAACTGCACCGAGGCCTGCCCCCGCGGCATCGAGGTCACCAAGGCCATCCAGGAGGTCAAGCGGGCGATGATCACCCGCGCCTTCTGATCGACCCCTCGACGGCACCGTCCCGCACCCGCGGGGCGGTGCCGTCGTCGTTCCCGGGTGCTGCTGCAGTCCCGTCCGGTCCCCACCCTCTCGCGTCGGGCGCGAGTCAGCGCTCGTCGGGCGCGAGTCAGCGCAAGGACGGGCGGCGGCACGTCAGTAGGCGTACAGGGCGCGGCGCACCCCGCGGACGACGGGGCTGTACGGTCTGCCCGAACCTCGGCCCTGGCGGACGATGCGCTCGACCTCGGCACGACGACGCATCTCGACGAGCTCGGCCTCCGCGCGGGCGATCTCGTCGAGGCGGGGCGGGTCGTACATCCACGCGCAGGCGACGAGCAGCACGCGGGCGACGAAGTTGATGAGCAGCAGGATGGCGGCGAGCGTCACGAACGGGACGAGGAGCGCACTGTTGGAGGCACTGGCGGTGACGACGGCGGTCCCGACCCAGCGGAGGCTGCCGGTGACGAGCCCGGTGGCGAGGCACCCGAGCAGTGCGTCCCGGCGGCGGCGCGGGCGGATGCGGGCCACGACCCGGATGACGAGGTAGACCAGCAGCGCGTCGAGCAGGACGGCGACGCCGAACGTGCTCGCGGCCAGGACGACGCCGAGCGTCCAGGACTCCCCGAACCATGCCTCGATCTGTTCCGTCACCGTCCGGGAGACGACGCTGGCGGCCGCGGAGACGACGAGCATCGCCCCGAGGATCGCGAACCCGACGAGCTGCCAGACCTTGCTCAGCACGGGGCTGACGCCGACGACGGGAGCGTCGAACATGAACCGGACGGAGTGGCGCAGGGCTCCCATGAAGCTGATCGCGGTCCAGAGGAAGACGACGGCGGCGATCGCGGTGGTGAGGCTCCAGGCCGTCTCGACCACGAGGGTCGAGACCGGCACCAGTCCGTCGCCGCTGCCGGTGTCGAGGAGACCGGGGAGCCAGGTGTCGATCTGCTCGTAGATCGCCGCCTGCAGCTCCGGGCGACGGGACAGCTCCGAGGAGAAGACGGAGAAGCCGATGGTGAGGGCCGCACCCAGGGAGAACAGGGCCGAGTAGGCGATGCCGCCGCTGAGCTGGCTCCCGCGCCGGGCGAGGTACCACTGCACGGAGCGGACCTCGCGCCGGTCCTTGGCCCAGTTCGTGGCACGCGCCGCCAGGGACCTGAGGCGTTCGATCCGTTCCGGCACATGCCGACCCTAGCGGCGCGCCGTGGCGTCGGCAGGTCGCCACGAGCGGGCACGGGCGCGGCGGCGACGCGTCCCGGACGAGCCCTCCGTGCAGGTCAGGCGGACGGTGCCGCGGCGGCGGTGAGCGGGAACGACCGCTGCGGGCGCCACACGCCGTCGTCGCCGTGCTCGTACTGCCACAGCTCGGTGACGTCGAAGACCGCCTCGAAGTCGCTCATCGCGGCGAAGGCCTCGTCGAGGGCGTCCTCGGAGACCTCGTGCGCGACGGTCACGTGCGGGTGGTAGCTGAACCGCAGCTCCTGGGCGAGCACGCCGGAGCGGGCCAGCTGCTCGACCAGCTCGCACTCGGCGATGCCCTCGACGAGCGCGACGAAGACGACGGGCGAGACGGGCCGGAACGTGGCGGTGCCGCGCAGGTGGACCCGGAAGGGGGCCGTCTCCGCGGCGACCTTCTCCAGGTGCTCGGCGACCGCCGGCAGCACGGACTGATCGACGACGGTCGGCCCGATCACGGTGATGTGCGGCGGGATGGCGTCGGCGAGGGGGTCACCGACGCGCGACCGAGCCTCCTGGAGCTGCCCGGCGTACGGTGCGGGGATCGCGATCGCCACCCCGATCCGTGCCTGGTCGGGCCCGCGCGGAGGCAGGTTCACCGGGCGCCCCGCGGCAGCAGGCCGAACCGGTCGAACATCCGGTCGCGGACGCCGCCGGCGATCTCGCGGGCGCGAGCAGCGCCGTCGTCGAGGACCTTGTCGAGCTGGGCCGGGTCGGACAGGTACGTCCCGGCACGCTCCTGGAACGGCTCGAGGAACGCGACGACGGCGTCGGCGAGGTCGACCTTGAGGTAGCCGTAGCCGCGACCGTCGTACTCGGCGGCGATGGCGTCGACGTCGCGGCCGGTGACGGCGGAGAAGATCGTCAGCAGGTTCGAGATGCCGGGCTTCTTCTCCCGGTCGAAGAACACCGCGTACGACTCGTCGGCGTCGGTGACGGCGGACTTCACCGCCTTGGCGGCCTTCTTCGGGTCCTCCAGCAGCCAGATGACGCCCTTGCCGCCCGCGTTCGACTTCGACATCTTCGCGGTGGGGTTCTGGAGGTCCTGGATCTTCGCGGTCGCCGAGACGATGTGGGCGTCGGGGACGACGGCGGTGCCGGCGCCGAACCGGGTGTTGAGCCGCTCGGCGAGGTCGCGCGTGAGCTCGAGGTGCTGGCGCTGGTCCTCGCCGACGGGCACCAGGGCGGCGTCGTACACGAGGATGTCGGCGGCCATGAGCACCGGGTAGGTGAAGAGGCCGACGGTGGTGCCCTCGGTGCCCTGCTTGGCGGACTTGTCCTTGAACTGCGTCATGCGGCTGGCCTCGCCGAACCCGGTCTGGCAGGCGAGCAGCCACGCGACCTCGGTGTGCTCGGGCACGTGCGACTGGACGAACAGCGCGGACCGCGCCGGGTCGACACCGCCGGCGAGGTACTGCGCGGCGGTCGCGCGGGTCCGCTGACGCAGCGCCTCGGGGTCCGGGTTCACCGTGAGGGCGTGCAGGTCCACCACGCAGTACAGCGCCTCGTGGTCGTCCTGGAGGGCGACCCACTGGGTGAGCGCACCCAGGTAGTTGCCCAGGTGGAGGGACGAGTCGGTGGGCTGCATCCCGGACAGGATGCGAGGACGGCGCGCGGCGTGCGTGCCCGGTGCGGTGACGTCGGACATGTTCCTCATTCTGGCAGGTCTGCGGGCCGAGCCGTCAATGCGCGGTATGTCCGGTAGGTCCGGTCCGCGGTCACGTCGCCTCGTCGTCGAAGGGTGCCGGCGCGCCGGCGGGGCGGGCCACCGGGACGGTCGCCGCCGCGGCGGCAGCTCCCGCACCGGCCGCGGCGGCCGGGCGGCGCGCGGCCGGCTCGTCGTCCAGCAGCGCCTCCTTGACGATCCGGCGCGGGTCGTACTGGCGCGGGTCCAGCTTGCCCCAGTCGACGTCCCGGAAGTCTTCGCCGAGCTCGTCGTCGACGCGGGTCTTGGCGTCCTGGAGCACGGACTTGCCCCGGCGGACGAGCGCGCCGAGCTGCGCCGCGTAGCGCGGCAGCCGCTCCGGCCCGATGAGCACGAGCGCCAGCACGATGATGACGACGAGCTCGCCACCGTTGATCCCCAGCACGCGCGCCAGCCTAACCCCGGGCGTCGGGCGTCGGGTAGTCGCCCATCAGTCGCTCGGGCTCTCCTGCAGCACGACGCGCAGCTCGCGCTCGTCGTCCCCCGTCCGGACGGTCAGCGTCACGGCGTCACCGGGCTGACGTGCCCGGATGGCGACGATGAGCTCGTCGCTCTGCGAGACGGGACGGCCGTCGATCTCGAGGATGAGGTCGCCGGGCCGGACACCGGCGAGGTCGGCCGGGCCGCCGGGCGTGACCGGCGCGACACCGTCCTGCGCCTCCTGCGCGACCTGGACGCCCTCGCCGGAGTAGCCGGAGTCCAGCAGGACGCCGATCACCGGGTAGGTGGCCTGCCCGTCCTCGATGAGCTGCTCGGCGGTGGTGCGGGCCTGGTTCGCGGGGATGGCGAACCCGAGGCCGATGCTGCCCGTCGCCTGGAGCGCGCCGGGCGGCTGCGCGATGGCGGAGTTGATGCCGACGACCTCGCCGTCGGCGTCGACCAGCGGCCCGCCGGAGTTGCCGGGGTTGATCGCGGCGTCGGTCTGGATCGCGTCGATGAACGCCGTCGTGGCCTGGTCCCCCGCCTGCACGGGCCGGTGCAGCGCGGACACGATGCCCGACGTCACGGTGGAGTCCAGGCCCAGCGGGGCACCGACGGCGAGCACCGCGTCACCGACGACGACGTCGTCCGAGTCGCCGAGCACGAGCGGGGTGAGCCCGTCGGCGTCGATCCGCACCACCGCGAGGTCGTAGTCGGAGGTGCGGCCCACGACCTCGCCCTCGTGCTCGCTGCCGTCGGCGAGGACGACGACGATCTCGCCGCCCTCGGCCCCGGCCGCCACGACGTGGTTGTTGGTCAGCAGGTAGCCGTCGTCGCGCAGCACGAAGCCCGACCCCGACGACCCGGCGCCGTCGGAGGACGTGACCTCGAAGGAGACGACCGACGGGAGCACGTCCGCGGCGATCGCCGCGACGGACCCCGCCGGGCGGGACGGCTCGGCCGCCTCGTCGTCGGCGGCCACGGGCAGGTTCGCCGCGGGGGCCGGGCCGGCGGTCCGCTCGGCGACCCGGTCGCCGGCGTAGCCGCCGGCGAAGCCGACGACGAGGGCCAGGACGACGACCGTCGCGACGCGGCTCGCGCCGAGACGGGCGGGGGCGGGCGCGGCGGCGGGAGCCGGGGTGTCGGTGCTGCGCGGCGCAGGACCGGCGGGGAACACCTCGTGGCTCGGCGGCCCGGTGGGCGCCGTGCGGGGCGGGACGGCCGGCGCGGGGCCGGGAGCGGTCGACCCCGTGGTCACGGGGCGTGCAGCCGGGTCGGCTGCCGCGGGGGCCCGCTCCGGCCGCGGGGCGGCGGACGGCTCGGGCGCGGCGAAGAGGTCGGGGTCCTCGGCGGTCATGGAAGGGTGAACGCTCCTGTCACGGTCGACCATCCCCGGCTGAGCCGAGGCAGCACCCCGGCATCGTAGTCATGACCCGGGAACGCGGCGACCACCTCGACGAGCACGTCCTCGGGGGCGTCCGTGGTGACCTCCACGACGACGTCGCCGTCCTGCCAGGCGACGTGCCACGGGTCGCGGGAGAGCACGACCACCTCGCGCCCGTCGCCGACGGAGAGCCGGTCCGTGGCGTCCTCGGCCAGCCGCCCGGGCTGCTCGCGGACGACGACGCTGCCGTCGGGTCCGGTGAGGTCGATCTGCGCGACGTCGCCGTCCACCTGCACGGCCGAGAGCAGGTAGCCGTCGGGGAGGGCGCCGGGGGCCACGAGCCCGCTCGCCGAGAGGTCGCCGACCGACGCCGGCGTGCTGCCGGTGGTCGCGGCACCCGAGAGGGTGGTCAGCGCGGCCGCCCGCGACGCCTCGGGGGACACGACGGGCGCCTGCCCGAGCGCGAACAGCGTGCACCCGATGACGCCGGCACCGGCGGCCCCGACGAGCGCCACCCGGTGCCGACGCCGCCGGCTCGCTGCCGCGGTCACGTCCCCCGTGAGGGTGGTGCGCCAGGCGTCGGGCACGGCCCACGTGTCGTCGTGCTCACGGGCCCGCAGCGGGTCGCCCTGCGTGGAGGGGATGGACTCCGACAGGGCGAGCAGCCGGGCGGTGAGGTCGGGGGCGGGCGCCACCTCGGCGGCCTGGGACAGCCGGCGCCGGGCCGACCGGGCGTGCTCGAGCTCGGCGGCGCACAGCGGGCAGCGCGCGACGTGCGCCAGCGCCCGCTCCGTCTCGCGCGGCGCGAGCTGGCCGTCGGCGAGAGCGCTCACCAGGTCGCCGAGGTGGGGGCTCACCGCACGACCTCGTCGCGCCGGTGCTCGAGCGCGTCCCGCAGCTGCGCGCGGGCGCGGTGGATCCGGGAGCGGACGGTGCCGATCTTCACGCCGAGCGTCACCGCGATCTCCTCGTAGCTGAGGCCCTCGATGTCGCACAGCACGACGGCGGCGCGGTACTCGGGGCGCAGCGCGTCCAGCGCGGCCTGGACGTCGTGGTCGAGGTTGCCGTGCTCGAACCCGCGCTCGGGGCGCGACCGGTCGTCGTCGGACACGACCCGGGCGGCGTCCTCGCCCATCTGCTCGAACCGGATGCGCTTCTTGCGGCGCACCTGGTCGAGGAACAGGTTCGTGGTGATGCGGTGCAGCCAGCCCTCGAAGGTGCCGGGCGTGTAGCTGGACAGCGAGCGGAAGACCCGCAGGAACGTCTCCTGCGTGAGGTCCTCGGCGTCCTGGCGGTCACCGGTCAGGCGGTAGGCGAGCCGGTAGACGCGGGCGGAGTGCTCCCGCACGATCTCGTCCCACGTCGGGGGGACCCACGGCGTCACCTCGGGTCCTGCTGTCTTGGTCATCACGGCCATCGTCCCATGCGAACGTGTGGGCGCCGTGAAGAGTTCCCACGTACCATCTGCCCAGCAGAGGGAGGCGCCATCACGACCGAGGCCGGTGCCCACGAGGGCCGTGGTGCCGCGTGGGCGTTCAGCGAGACGTACCTCGTGGAGGACGCGACGCTCGTGCGCGCCCGGGACCGTGGCGACGAGCTGGGTGCCCCCGCCGTCAGCACCGCGACGGGCGCCCTGCTGCAGGTCGTGGCCGGCGCGCTGCACGCCCGCGCGGTCGTCGAGATCGGCACCGGCAGCGGCGTGGCGTCGCTGTGGCTGCTGCGCGGGATGGCGCCGGACGGCGTGCTGACGACCATCGACGCCGACGTCGCGCACCACCGGGCGGCGAAGGCCGCCTTCGCGGAGGAGGGCGTCGAGCCGCAGCGCACCCGCACCATCGCCCGCCCCGCGGCCGACGTGCTCCCCCGCCTCGCGGACACCGCCTACGACCTGGTGGTCGTCACGGCCGAGCCGCACACGCTCGCCGCCTACGTCGACGCCGCGGTGCGGCTGCTGCGCCCCGGCGGGGTGCTCGCGCTGGTGGACGCCCTGCAGGCGGGACGCGTCGTCGACCCCGCCTGGCGCGACCACGACACGACCGCCGTCCGGCGGGTGCTGGCGGCCCTGCGGGAGGACGAGCGGCTCGCGCCCGCGATGGTGCCCGTCGGGGACGGCGTGCTGCTCGCCGTCCGCCGCGCCGACGCCTGACCGACCCCGGGAACCACGACGGGCGCGGGACGGTCACCCGTCCCGCGCCCGGAGTCGCTCCGACGACGTCGCGTCGTCAGCCCACGACGGCCTGAAGGGCCTCGCCCAGCTCGCCGGCCTCGGTGGCGTTCAGCTCGACCACCAGGCGGCCACCACCTTCCAGCGGGACACGCATGACGATGCCGCGTCCCTCCTTGGTGACCTCGAGCGGCCCGTCGCCCGTCCGCGGCTTCATCGCAGCCATGTGTGGCTCTCCATTCCGTTGTCCGGTTCCTCGACGCCTGCTCGCCGCGTCGACACGGCGGCGGGTCGGCACTGCCGGGCGGTCGCGGGAGCACGAGCGGTCCGAGCCATTCTAGCGCCGACCAGCACGGTTCCAGCACCGCACCCGCACGAACCCGCGCGCCGCAGCCCGCCGTCCCCCGGTCACCCCAGACCGCGGCGCGCGGCCCGGGGCGGCGCCTCGTCGCGCACCGCGGCGATCAGCTCGAGGGCGTGCCGGGTCGCCACGACGTCGTGCGCGCGGAACACGCGCGCCCCGTGCCACGCCGCCAGGGAGGTCGCCGCGAGGGTCCCGGCGAGCCGGTCGTCCGCCCCGACGTCGAGCACCTCGCCCACGAAGTCCTTGCGGCTCAACGCCATGAGGACCGGGTACCCGAGCGCCACGAGGGCCTGTGTGCGGCGCAGCAGGTGCACCGAGTGCCACGTGTTCTTGCCGAAGTCGTGCGTAGGGTCGATGAGCACCGACGCCGGCGGGACGCCGCACGCCACCGCGCGCGCCGCCGCCGCCGCGAGCGTGCTCAGCACGTCCCGGGTGACACCGTCGCGAGGGTCGTCGAGCGGCATCCACGGCACGTCGGCCGTCGCGCCGTCGACGCCCGTCTCGGGGTAGGCGACCCGGAACGGGTCGGTGCGCGGCAGCGCCCCGCCCGTGTGGGAGCAGACGACACCCACGCCGGCGGCCCCCGCGACCTCGACGAGCGCCGGGTCGTGACCGGCCCACGTGTCGTTGATCAGGTCGGCCCCGGCGGCGATCGCGGCCCGCGCGACGCCGGAACGCCACGTGTCGACGCTGACGAGCAGCTCCGGCACCTGGGCGCGGACCTGCTCGACGAACGGCACGACACGGTCGACCTCCTCGGCCTCCCCGACCTCCGGCCCCACCCCGGCCCGCACTCCCCCGACGTCGAGGATCGCCGCGCCGTCGGCCCACGCCTGGTGCGCCGCCGCGAGCGCCGCGCCGTCGTCGGCGAGGCGCGCGGGCGCGTAGAAGGAGTCGGTGGTGCGGTTGACGATCGCCATGACGACCGGTCGCAGCGACCCGTCGGTTCCCCGCCCCACCTCGCGTCCGCGCAGGACCAGCGGGGCCCCGGCGGGCGGGATCACGACCGGAACTCGGCGGCCAGCGCCCGCCCGCGCTCCAGCACGTGCTCCACGGCGTCGTCGGCGGTGTCCGCGAGGTGCAGCAGGTCGAGGTCGGCGGCGTTGATCATGCCGCGGTCGACGACCGCGGTGCGGCACCACTCCAGGAGGCCGCCCCAGTAGTCCGACCCGACGAGGACGACGGGGAACCCGGTGACCTTGTGCGTCTGGACGAGCGTGAGGGCCTCGAAGAGCTCGTCGAAGGTGCCGAAGCCGCCGGGGAGCACCACGAAGCCCTGGGCGTACTTGACGAACATCGTCTTGCGGGCGAAGAAGTAGCGGAAGTTCACCCCGACGTTGACGTGCTCGTTCATGCCCTGCTCGAAGGGCAGTTCGATCCCGAGACCCACCGAGGTGCCGCCGGCCTCGACGGCACCCTTGTTCGCGGCCTCCATGATGCCGGGACCGCCGCCGGTCATGACGGCGTAGCCCGCCTCGACGAGCCGCCGGCCGACCTCCTCGCCGAGGGCGTAGTCGGGGTGGTCGGGGCGTGTGCGGGCCGAGCCGAAGACGGACACGGCGGCCCCGATCTCGGCCAGCGCGCCGAAGCCCTCGACGAACTCCGCCTGGATCCGCATGACGCGCCAGGGGTCGGAGTGGACCCAGTCGGTGCCCTCGCCGGGGGCGAGGAGCCGCTGGTCGGTGGTCATGGCGGGGATCTTGTCGCCGCGCAGCAGGACGGGTCCCTTGCGGTAGCCACGGCCGGTCTGGGGCACGCCGTCGTCGGTGCGATCGCTCATGGTCCGAGCCTAAGCACCGCACAGCCAGGAGCGCAGGGCGTCCCGGCACAGGGCGAGCTCGCGCACGGGGACGCGCTCGTCGTCGGCGTGCGCGAGCAGCGGGTCGCCGGGCGCGAAGTTCACGGCCGGCACGCCGAGCGCGGCGAAGCGGGCGACGTCGGTCCAGCCGTACTTGGGCCGCGGTGCGCCACCGGTGCGGGCGAGGACGGCGGCGGCGAACTGGGCGGCGAGCGGGTCGTCGAGGCCCGGGCGGGCGCCCGGCGAGGAGTCCGTGACGACCACCTCGAACCCGTCGAACAGCTCGCGCAGGTGCGCCTCGGCGTCGGCCTCGGAGCGCGACGGCGCGAACCGGTAGTTCACGGTGACGGTGCAGGCGTCGGGGATGACGTTGCCCGCGATGCCGCCGGCGATGCCGACGGCGTTGACGCCCTCGCGGTAGACGAGGCCGTCGACCTCGACCTCGGCGGGCTCGTAGGCGGCGAGGCGGGCGAGGACGGGCGCGGCGGCGTGGATCGCGTTCTCGCCGCGCCAGGCGCGCGCCGAGTGGGCGGCCCGGCCGTGCGTGCGCACGTCGACCCGGATCGTGCCGTTGCAGCCGCCCTCGATGCCCGCGGACGTCGGCTCGCCGAGCACGGCGAAGTCGCCGGCCAGCAGCTCGGGGCTGTTCCGCACCAGCCGGCCGAGCCCGCTCTTGGTGGCCTCGACCTCCTCGTGGTCGTAGAAGACGTAGGTGACGTCCGTCGTCGGCTCGCTGCCGGGACGCCCCAGCTCCACGGCGAGGGCGAGGAACACCGTCAGGCCCGCCTTCATGTCGACGGTGCCGCGACCCCACAGGACACGGTCGTCGCCGGTGCCCTCGCACCGGGTGGGCAGGTTCGGCGGGTCGGTCAGCGGGACGGTGTCGAGGTGCCCGGCGAGGACGACGCGCCGGTCCAGCCCGAGGTGGGTGCGGGCGACCACGGCGTCCCCGTCGCGGTGCACCTCCAGGTGCGGCTGATCGCGCAGCACGGCCTCGACGGCGTCCGCCAGAGCCGTCTCGTGGCCGGAGACGGACTCCACGTCGCACACCGCCGCGAGCAGGTCGGCGAGGTCGGAGGTCGGCAGCACCGCCGGGTCCAGGAGGGCGGGGTCGAGGCGGTTCCGTGCAGCGGGCATGCGACCATCCTGCCAGCCGCCGTGGATAGGCTGGACCCCATGACCGCGCCCACCACCTCCGCCCGCCACGCCTGGGGCCTCGGCCTCGCGACGATCGCCGACGACCGCACCACGCTCGACGTCTGGTACCCGGCCCCCGCGCTGGGCGAGTCCCCCGACGACGTGGACGTCCCGGCCGAGCTCGCCGCGCTCACGCAGCGCGACGACGCCCGCCGCGTGGACGTGTCCGTGGTGCACACCCAGATCGACCTGGACGCCGCCCCGGCGAGCGCCGCGGACGCCTACCTGCGCCTGCACCTGCTGTCGCACCGCCTCGTCGCCCCGCACGGCCTCAACCTCGACGGCGTGTTCGGTGCGCTGGCGAACGTCGCGTGGACGTCGCACGGGCCCTGCAGCGTCGCCGGTTTCGAGGCGACCCGGCTGCGGCTGCGCGCCGCCACCGGCGCACCCGTCACCGTGTTCGGCATCGACAAGTTCCCGCGGATGGTCGACTACGTCGTGCCGTCGGGCGTGCGGATCGCGGACGCCGACCGCGTGCGGCTCGGCGCCCACCTCGCCGAGGGCACCACCGTCATGCACGAGGGGTTCGTCAACTTCAACGCGGGCACGCTCGGCGCCTCGATGGTCGAGGGCCGCATCTCGGCGGGCGTCGTCGTGGGTGACGGCTCGGACGTGGGCGGCGGCGCCTCCATCATGGGCACCCTGTCCGGCGGCGGCAAGGAGGTCATCTCCCTCGGTGAGCGCAGCCTGCTCGGCGCGAACGCCGGTCTCGGCATCCCGCTGGGCGACGACTGCGTCGTCGAGGCGGGCCTGTACGTCACCGCGGGCACCAAGGTGACGGTGCTGGACGAGATGGGCGACGAGGGCGAGCCCCGCGTCGTCAAGGCCCGCGAGCTGGCCGGGCGCGACCGGCTGCTGTTCCGCCGCAACTCCCGCACGGGCGCCGTCGAGGCCCTCACCCGGGGCGGCGTCGGCGTCGAGCTCAACGCCGCCCTGCACGCGAACTGATGGACGAACGGCGGCGCCCGGCCGCGCGGACGGCCGGCGCCGTCGCCACGTTCCTCCTCCTGGGGGGCGCTGCCGTGGCCGGGGTGGTCTGGTTCCTCGGCTCGCAGGAGCGGACGCGGGTCACCGAGGAGTGCTCGGCCGCGCTCGACGGCGACCGGTACGTGCTGTCGCCGGTGGAGGCGGGCAACGCGGCTCTCATCACCGGCATCTCGATCCAGCGTGGGATGCCCGCTCGCGCGGCGACGATCGGCCTGGCCACCGCCATGCAGGAGTCCCGCCTGGTCAACATCGACTACGGCGACCGTGACTCCATCGGGCTGTTCCAGCAGCGCCCCTCGCAGGGCTGGGGCACCCCCGCCGAGATCATGGACCCCGTCTACTCGACCAACGCGTTCTACGACGGGCTCGTCCAGGTCGACGGCTGGCAGGACATGGAGGTCACGGACGCCGCGCAGGCCGTGCAGCGCTCCGCGTTCCCCGAGGCGTACGCCCAGCACGAGCAGCTCGCCCGCGCCTGGGCCTCCGCGCTGACCGGCAACTCTCCCGGCGCGATCACGTGCACCCTGCGCCCGGTCGGCGACGACGACCCGACCGGCGCGGACGCCGCCACCGTCCTCACCGATCTCCTGGCCCGCGACCTCGGCGTCCCGCAGGGCTCGGACGGCGTACAGGTCGGCGAGCCCTCCGAGGACGGCGTGACCGTCGTCGTCGACGCGTCGTCCCTCCCTTACGACGACCCAGACCGCGCCGCCTGGGCGGTCGCCCACTGGGCCGTCACGACCGCCGACGCCACCGGCGCCGTCGAGGTCCGCGCCGCCGACCAGGTCTGGACCCGCGACTCCGCGCAGTGGTCCCCCACCCCCGACGGCACGGAACCCGTCCCCGCCGGCGAGGCCGTCGTCGTCGTCGCTCCCGCCCCCGCCTGATCACGAGTCAGCGCACACCGGCGCGAGTCAGCGCAGAACTCCACCAGTCAGCGCACGACGACGCCAGTCAGCGTGAATCGGCGCCAGTCAGCGCAAGATCCGACGAGTCAGCGTCGATCCGTGCCATACAGCGCAGGCCAGCGCATCGACCCGACCAGGCGAAGCGAACCCGGTCCGTGCTGACGACCCCGACCGGCTGACGGCTGTCCGCTGACTCGCCGGGTTCAACGCTGACGGGTGCCGATCTGCGCTGACTCGTCGGATCTTGCGCTGACTGGCGTCGAGGTGCGCTGACTCGTCGGATCTTGCGCTGACTCACGTCGAAGTGCGCTGACTCGCGGCAGGCCGAGCCGGACGAAGCGCGACCCACGGCAGAGCCCGGTGTCCGACGACGAGGGCGCGGTCGTCAGACCGGAAGCGGAGCGCCCCCTGGGGCGCGTGAGCGCGACCGCGCCCTCGTCGTCGGACACCGGGCGGACCAGCGCTGACTCGGCGGAATCCACGCTGACTCGCGCCGATGTGCGCTGACTCGGCGGAACGTGCGCTGACTCGCGCCGACGTGCACGGACCTGGCACGACGAGAGCCCGCACCGGACGGTCGGTGCGGGCTCTCGACGTACGCCGGGACGGCCCGGCGAGGGGTCAGCGGTTCTCGACGGCGACGAAGTCGCGCGCGGTCGGGCCGGTGTAGATCTGGCGCGGGCGGCCGATCTTGGTCTGCGGGTCCTTCATCATCTCGCGCCACTGGGCGATCCAGCCGGGCATGCGGCCGAGCGCGAAGAGCGGCGTGAACATGGCGGGCGAGAAGCCCATCGCCTTGTAGATGAGGCCGGTGTAGAAGTCGACGTTCGGGTAGAGCTTGCGCTCGACGAAGTAGTCGTCGCTCAGCGCGATCTCCTCGAGGCCGCGGGCGATGTCGAGGAGCTCGTCCTTGGCGCCGAGCTCGTCGAGGACGGCGTCGGCGTGCTTCTTGACGATGGCGGCGCGCGGGTCGTAGCTCTTGTAGACGCGGTGCCCGAAGCCCATGAGGCGGACGCCGTCCTCCTTGTTCTTGACCTTCTTCATGAAGGTCTCGACGGAGTCGTCACCCTTGCGGATGTTCTCGAGCATGAGCAGCACGGCCTCGTTGGCGCCGCCGTGCGACGGGCCGGAGAGCGCGTTGATGCCGGCGGAGACGGACGCGAAGAGGGTGGCGTTGGAGGAGCCGACGATGCGCACGGTCGAGGTGGAGCAGTTCTGCTCGTGGTCGGCGTGCAGGATGAGGAGCTTGTCCATCGCGGCGACGAGGGTGGGGTTGGCCTGCCACTCCTCGTAGGGGCGCGCGAAGGTCATGCGCAGGAAGTCGTCGACGTAGCCGCGGGCGGCGTCGGGGTAGAGCAGGGGCTCGTCCTTCATGGCGCGGTGCACGTAGGAGGTGATGGTGCGCGTCTTGGCGAGGAGGAGCACGGTGGCGAGCTCGACGGCCTCGTCGTCGTGGGGGTCGAGCGCCTCCGGGTAGTACGTGGCGAGGGCGTTGACCGCGGAGGCGAGGATGGCCATGGGGTGGCCGCCGCGCGGGAACGTGCCGAGGAAGGTGCGGAACGCCTCGGGGACGAGGGTGTGGCGGTTGACGCGGTCGGTGAACGCGTCGAGCTCGGTCGCGGTGGGGAGCTCGCCGTGGATGAGCAGGTACGACACCTCGAGGAACGAGGAGCTGTCGGCGAGCTGCTCGATGGGGTAGCCGCGGTAGCGCAGGATGCCCTGGTCGCCGTCGATGTAGGTGATCTCGGACTCGCAGGACGCGGTGTTCATGAACCCGGGGTCGACGGTGACCATGCCCGTGTTCTTGAGCAGGGAGGACACGACGATGCCGTCGTTGCCCTCGGTGGCGGGGACGACGGAGAGCGGGTTCTCCGACCCGTCCACGGTGAGCCCGACCGAGGGGGTGTGCTGGGTGGACGTCATGTCTTCCTTCCCTGACGGGCCCCGGCTCCCGTCGTCGGGGGCGCTGCGGGCACGCGATCTCATGGCAACGTGACGGGCTACCTGCCGGCACCGCCAAGGGCGGCGTCACCACAGGGCAGCCTCGGCCTGCGGATGAAACTACCCCCCAATCCCATGTGGTTCCAATCCCGGAGTCAAGGCGCTGTGATGCGCGACACAGCGGTCGCTATCGCCTCGTCGTGCGCGGTGAGGGCGACGCGGACGTGCCGGGCGCCGGCGGGGCCGTAGAAGTCGCCCGGTCCCACCAGGATCCCCCACCGGGCGAAGGTGCGCGCGAGGTCGCGGGAGGTGCTCCCACCTGCGGCGTCGTCGGCCCCGCGCACCCACAGGTACAGGCCGGCCTGGGAGTGGTCGACGACGAACCCCGCGGCCCGCAGCGCGGGGAGCAGGAGGTCGCGGCGGCGCCGGTAGCGTTCCCGCTGCTCGGCGACGTGCTGCACGTCACCGAGCGCCGCGACGGTCGCGGCCTGCACGGGGGCAGGCACGATCATGCCGAGGTGCTTGCGGGTGGCGACGAGGTCGGCGACGACGCGCGGGTCGCCGGCGACGAACGCGGCGCGGTACCCGGCGAGGTTTGACTGCTTGGACAGGGAGTAGGTGACGAGGAGCCCGTCGGTGCTGCCGCCGCTGACGCGCGGGTCGAGGACGCTGGGCACCTGGCTCGCACCGTCGGGGCCGACGGCTCCGCCCTCCCACCCGAGCTCGGCGTAGCACTCGTCGGACACGACGAGGGCCCCGGCGGCGCGGGCGGCGTCGACGACGGAGCGCAGCTCGTCGACGTCGGCGACGGCGCCGGTGGGGTTGGACGGGGAGTTGACCCAGACGACGCGGACGTCGTCGCGACCGGCCCAGTCGTCGATGCCGTTCACCGGCAGCGGGGTGGCGCCGGCGAGGCGGGCGCCCACGTCGTAGGTGGGGTAGGCGATCCCGGGGTGCACGACGACGTCCCCGGCACCGAGGCGCAGGAGCGAGGGCAGCAGCCCGACGAGCTCCTTGGAGCCGACGGTGGGCATGACCCCGTCGGGATCGAGGCCGGGCACCCCCCGGCGCCGCGCGAACCAGTCGGTGACGGCTTCGCGCAGCGCCGGGGTGCCGTGGGTGAGCGGGTACCCGGGGGCGTCGGCGGCGGCGCACAGGGCGTCGCGGACGACGGCCGGCGTCGGGTCGACGGGGGTGCCGACGGACAGGTCGACCATCCCGCCCGGGTGGGCGGCGGCCGTGGCCCGGACGTCACCGAGCGTGTCCCAGGGGTACGGGAGACCGGAGAGGTCGGCGAGCCCCATCCGGGGCCTCAGGCCTGCGGGGGCAGGACGGAGATGACCGGGTGGTCCTTCTCGATGAGACCCATCTTGGCGGCGCCGCCCGGGGAGCCCAGGTCGTCGAAGAACTCGACGTTGGCCTTGTAGTAGTCGCTCCACTCCTCGGGGACGTCGTCCTCGTAGTAGATGGCCTCGACGGGGCACACGGGCTCGCAGGCGCCGCAGTCGACGCACTCGTCCGGGTGGATGTAGAGCGACCGGGAGCCCTCGTAGATGCAGTCCACGGGACACTCCTCGATGCACGCCTTGTCCTTGACGTCGACGCACGGCTGAGCGATCACGTAGGTCACTGCGGACACCTTCCGGGGGGACGAGGACGGAGCGAGCTCCGGTGGTACGGGGGGAACTCTAGTATCGCTCACGTGAGTTACCCGAACGACGGTACGCACCTGTCCGACTGGCGAGACGCCGCGGTGGACAGCCGGGTCGTGGTGCGGTGCGGACTGGATCCTGACGAGGCACGACGCACGGGCCGGCGCTGGACCGACGTCATCGGCGTCGTCGTCGCCGTGGAGCCCGACGGGCTCACGCTGCGCCGTGACCCGGCGCGCCGCTCCGACCCTCGCGACGGCGCCGTGGTGCACGTCGCGGGTGCGTCCGTCGTGGCGGTGCGGCTCCTCGGGCCGCGGCCGCGGCCGCGGCGGCGCGACCACCGGAACGGCGCGCCGGGCGGTCCGGCTCGCGCCGACACCCCCGACCCGCCGGCGGACCCCGACGCCCGCCGCTGAGCTCAGCCCGCCGGCACCTCGAGGTCGGCGCCGTGGGGCGTCACGCCGACGACGACGGCCCCGGCGGTGCAGCGCTCGACGAGCGCGGCGGCCCAGTCCCCCGTCAGCGCGAACCGCTCGGTGCGGGCAGCGGCGCCGTCCCGCACCGCCCGGACCGGCCGGCCCGTCGCGCGCACGTCGTCCGCGGCGTGGAAGAAGTCGTGCGTCGCACCGTTCGTCTCCAGCGCCGCCACGAGCACCTCGAGGTCCCGCACCACCTTGCGCAGCGCGGGTGCCACCCAGCCGGCGTTCTGCCCGACCATCGCCGCGGTGCGCGCCGGGTCGCCGAACGCGACCCGGGTGCCGTCGCGGAAGCTGCCCGCCGCCAGCCGCAGGGCGACGTGCCGCACCGGCGCGCCCGCGACGGCGTTGAGCAGCTGCGTCGCCAGCACGTGCGGGACGTGGCTGACCAGCGCGGCGGCCTCGTCGTGCACGTCGTCGGTGACCACCGTCGCCCGGCCGCGCAGGGGGCCCGTGACGAGCGCCAGGACCTGCCGCAGCCGGTCGGGGTCCACGGCGGCCGGGTCGTCGACGGTGACCGCCCAGACGACGTCGTCGAGCAGGTCCGCGGTGGAGGCGTCGAAGCCGCTGCGCTCGGTGCCGGACATCGGGTGCGCGCCGACGAACCGGTCGCCGAGCCCGGCGGCGCGCACGGCGTCCCGCACGGGCCCCTTGACGCTGCCGACGTCCGTGACGGTGGCGTGGGCGGGCGCCGCGGCGGCCACCTGCTCCGCGACGACCCCCATGACGCGCAGGGGGACGGCCAGCACGACGAGCGCGGCGTCGGGGACGCACGCGGCCACGTCGTCCGCGACGGCGAGCCCGGCCCGGCGGGCGGCCTGGCGGGCGGCCGGCACGACGTCGGTCGCGACCACGTCGACGCCGCGGGCGTGCAGCAGGCGGGCCAGCGACCCGCCGATGAGCCCGAGGCCGACCACCGCCACACGACCCGGCGCGCCGGGCGGCAAGCTCACCACAGCAGGCCCTGCGCGACCGTGGTGGGGGCGTCGTCGGCCCGGACGCTGCCGGTGGGTGCGTGGTCGGCGAGGACACCGTCGAGACCGCCCTCCCCCGGCGCGGCGGGATAGGCGCCGAGCACTTTGAGCGCGTCGCCGGCGGCCAGGAGGTCGCCGAACAGGTCGCGGACCCCCGGTTCCCAGGGCGCGGCGTCGAGGGTCACGACGAACACGTACTGGCCCTCGCGGGCCTTCAGCGGCCGGGTGACGAGGCTCGACATGTTGACGTCGCGCTCGGCGAAGGCGCGGGTGACCCGCGCGAGCACGCCGGGTCCGGTGACGACGGGCGTCACGGCCACCATCGTGCGCCAGGCGTCGGCCGTCGTGGCGGCGAGCCGGGCGTGGGCGTCGGCACGCCGGTCGAGCACGAGGAACCGGGTGCGTGCCCCCGCGAAGTCCTCGACCCGTTCGGCGAGGGTGTCGAGGCCGTAGAGCTCGCCGCACAGTCGCGGCCCGAGGGCGACCTGGTGCGCGGCGACGTCCCGGCACGCCGCGGCGTTGGACGCCGCGGGGACCTCCGTCAGGCCGTGCGCGGTGGTGAACCGACGGCACTGGGCGAGCCCGTGCGGGTGCGCGGTGACCTCGGTGAGGGGGCCGTGACCGGGACGGACGAACGCGTCGAACGACACGTCGAGCACGACCTCGTCGACGGCAGCGACCCGGGCGGTGGCGAGCAGCATGTCGACCGACGGGACGACGTAGCCCTCCACGGAACTCTCCACCGCGACGACGCCGAGGTCGGCCGTGCCGTCCGCCACGGCGTCGTGCACGGCCGCCACGGTCGTCAGGGGCAGCGCGTCGACGTGTGCGGGCTCCGTGACGCGACCCGCCGCCCAGGTCAGCACGGCCTGGTGGGTGAAGGTCCCCTCGGGGCCGAGGTACGCGACCCTCACGCGCCGGCCCACCGCGGAGCCAGGGGGTCGGGGCCCGGCTCGAAGTGGCCGCCCGGCAGCACCGCGAGGGTGCGGTGGGCGACGCCGCGGGCGTCCAGCTCGGCCACCAGCGCGTCGAGGGCGTCGACGGACGGGCAGCGGAACGAGGTGAAGAAGACGTGCGGCCCCTGCGCGGACGGGTGGCTGCGCAGGTGCTGGAGGTCGACCCCCGCGTCGTCGATGACGGACAGCGTGTGCCGCAGGGAGCCGCGGTGGTCGGCGGAGGGCCCGAAGGCGAGCCAGACCTGGGCGGGATCGATGAAGCGCGGCCAGTCGGCGCGGGACTCCAGCAGGCCGTACCAGACGGGTCCGCGCTCGCCGAGCCGGTCGCTGCCCGCCATCGCGGTCCAGCCGGCGGGGACGCGCGTGTCCTCGACCACGAGCGACCCGTGCTCCCCGGCGAGCGCCACCCGTTCCTCCAGCGAGGTCGCGGTCGGCACCAGGCGCGGGCTGACGCCCATGCCACGCAGGACGTCGGCGCAGTCGCGCACGCCGGCCTCGTCCACGACGACCTGCCCCGCGCCGCCTCCCGGCCGCGGGGACACCCACACCCAGCGGGGGGCGACCGTCACCGCGGCGGTGACGATCAGCGACGGGTCGCCGTCGAGCAGCGCCTGCTCCAGCGACGGCGACGGCTGCTCCGGGTGGCCGAGGTGCACGACGGCGGCGAGGTCGTCGATGTCGGCGACGGTCGCGAGCGTCTGCTCCGTCGAGCCGAGGTCGAGCAGCTCGACCGACTCGTCGGGCACGGCCGACAGCACGGGCGAGCCGACCGCGACGCCCGACCAGCCGTGCTGGTGTGCGGCGAGCGCCGCGTGCACCGGGGACTCGCGCGAGGTGCGTCCCAGCATCAGTCGTCCTCGTCCTTCTTCTCGGTGTCGTCCGGCCGGTCGTCGCCGTCACCGGCCGCGTCGTCGCGCTCCTCGGCGCGGGACGCCGAGCAGCTCACGGCGTCGTCCGGCTTGTAGCGCCAGTAGTCGGACTCGTCCTTGACGAGCTCGCCCTCGAGGTAGACCTTGCGGTACACGGTGATGTCGAACCCGTCCTCGCCGCCGGGGTACGGCTCGCAGCCGGGGTCGCCCGACCGGTCGATCGTGGACGCGGGGACGACGTTCTGCTTGCCGGAGTCGCTCGTCTCGACGTCGTAGTACTCCGTCGACCAGATCTTGACGTAGAGGCGCCCGCCGGAGACGTACGCCTGCATGAGGGCGCCGTACGGGGTGTCGTTGGTGAACTTCATGTCGATCGAGCCGACGTAGATCGTCGCCTCGCGCCCCGCCGGGTAGCGGCTGAACCAGTAGCTGTGCTGGCGGTGCTCGACGTCGTCGAACCCGGCGAAGAACCCGGCGTTGTACGTGGTGGTGGCCATCTGGGACAGGCCGCCGCCGACGGCGTCGGAGTGGATGCCGTTGTTGACGACGCCCGCGGCGAAGTAGCCGTTGGACACCTCGATGGGCGACAGCGTCTCGACCAGGGAGAAGGTCTCCCCCGGCTTCACCAGCGTGCCGTCGACCAGCTCGGCGCCGCGCACCAGGTTCTTCGTGCGGATCGGCTCGCTGGTCAGCGGCGTGGAGAACTCCGAGACCACCTCGTCCACGCCGAGCTCCGCGAGCGACTCGCGGGTGTCCTCCGGGTCCTGCTCGACCAGCTCGACGGCGGCGGTCCGCTCCGTCGAGACGGCGGCGGCGCCGACGGAGTCCGCGACCTGCGCGGGATCGAGGGTCGTGCCGGTCTCGCCGCCGACGATCACCGGCTCGCCGCCGGAGAACTCGAAGTGGGCGTCGTCGGGCTCGGTCAGGAGGTCGTCGGTACGGTCCACGACGGCGCTGGTGAGCCGGTCGCCGTCGAACGTGGTGACGAGGTCGCCGTCCTGCGCGACGAACGACGTGGAACGGGCCAGGACCCGTGCGGGCAGCTCGGGGTTCTGGCCGCCGACGTCGACGGTCACCGGGCCGGACACGACCTGCTCCGCCTCGGCGAGGGCCGCGTCGGTGTCCGCCTGGTCGATCGCCGGCGGCACGGGCTCGGTCGGCAGCTCGATCGGGCCGGAGGTCACGAGCCAGCCCGTCACCACCGCGTCCTGCGCGGCGTCGACGACGACCGCGGTGCCGTCGGCGGGGTCGGTCGCGACGGGCTCGCCGCCCGTGAACCGGACGGTGCCGTCGACGGGCTCCTTCGCGAGGGACTCGGCGGCCGACCCGACCGCAGCCGACAGGGCGGACCGGTCGACGTCGACGACGGGCGCCACCTCGTCCCCGCCGAGCACGTGCTCGAGCAGCCGGGCCGGGTCGAGCGTGAAGCCCGTGAGGGAGTCGACCGTCGCCTGCGCGTCGAGCGTGAGACCGGCCTGCGCCGGGTCCAGGCTGCCCGTGGCGTCGCCCGCCTGCACCGCGACCGGCTCGACGGCTCGCGGCCCGAGGTCGGACTCGAGCGTGGCGACCGCCTCGTCCGCGGGGAGACCGCCGACGTCGACCCCGGCCACGGTGGTGCCCTTCGCGACGTCGTCCGCGACGAGCCACTGCGCGCCGGCGTAGAGGCCGGCGAGGATCACCAGACCCAGTCCCGCGCCGATCAGCACGCGCGGCCACCGGCTGGGGGCGCCGTCGCCGGCAAGACCCGCCAACGGGTCGGCCGCGGCAGTGCCGCCACCGGACCCTGCCCCCGCGGCGGCCACCGACGGGATCGCCTCGGTGGGCGCACCGGTGGGCAGCCCCGCCACCGGCGCCGAGATCGTGCCGATCCGGCGCTGCTCGTAGGCACGCACGGCGGGCTGGTAGGGGGTGTCGTCGTCCTCGGGGGCGTCCTGCGCGGCCGGGCCCTGCGCGCGCGCGGCCGGTACAGCGGCGGGCGCGGCCGGTACAGCGGCGGGCGCGGGAGGCGCGGGGGCGGGCGAGGCCACCGGGGACGCGGCCGACGACGTGGAGGCCGGGGCCGAGGACGGCGAGGCGATGGGCGCCGGCGGCGCGAAGGCCGAGGCCGCGGGCCGTCCGGTGGCCGGCGACGCGGACGGCGACGACGCGGAGGAGACCGCGGGAGTCGCCGCGGCGGGGGGCGTGGCCGGGGACGCAGCGACATCCGGCGCCGGTCGTCGCTGCGGCAACGGGGTGCGCTGCGGTGCGGCGGACGCCGGCGGTCCGGAGGGGGCCGGAGGCGTCGCCGGCGCGGCGGACGCAGGGGTCGTCGGGGCGGGCGGGCTCGCTGCGCTCCCGGCGGTCGTCCCGCCGTCGGACAGGTTCTCGTCGCCGTCGTTCGGCTGGCCCATCGACACACGCTCCGTGCTGCACTGGTGGGGACCCGTCAGGGCCCCGGGACGGTGGTCGCGGCTCAGCGCCACGCCAGCACGGATCCTACTCGGGTCCGCCGGACGGCTCGTCGTCGAACCAGCGCCGCGGCAGGAACGCCGCGACGGCGAAGAGGACCAGGCCACCGTAGGTCCACAGGTAGCCCGTGAGGTCCGCCGGGACGAGCACGTCGCCGCCCGGTCCGTCGGTCGCGAGCAGCTGGACGGTGACGAGCCAGCCCGCGCCGGCGGCCAGCAGCGCGCCCGTCCCGGTCCAGGCGCGGCACAGCACCGCGGTGGCGAGGGTCATGACGAGCGCGAGGACCAGACCCACCGGCAGGTCGGCCCAGGTGCTGCGGTGCGTGACCGTGCCGACGAGCCCGATCACGGCGCCGAGCAGCAGGGCCAGCAGGACGCGGCCGACCAGGCCGGGCACGGTCGGCCGGGTGCCCGGGGGTGCGCGTGGTGCGGTGCGGTGGGGCTCACCGGGCCGAGCCTACCGGCGCGTCGGTCGCGGCCACGCGCAGGTGGGCGGTCGCCAGGAGCGGGGCGAGCTCGTCGTTGCTCAGGGCGTAGCGGGCCACGACGCCGGGAGCGTCGAGGGCCGCGACGTGCTGCACCTGCGTGGCGTGGGCACGCAGCGCGGCCAGCACGCGGTCGAGCACGGGGGCGACGTCGTGCGTGCGGACGTCGCCGGCCGGGCCGTCGACGGCGACGGGCGGCAGCACGGCGTCCGGGTCGGCGACGCGGGCACCGGCGGCGACGAGCCGGCGCACCTCGGGGTCGGCGGCGAGGGCGCGGCGGGCGCCGCGCAGCGCGTCGGCGGGGGCAACGACCTCCCACCGGGCCGCCGTCCAGGGCTCACCGGCGACGGGAGCGGCCGGGTCCGCGGCGAGCTCGACGGCGCGCACGGTGACGTCGTGGGCGCGCACGTGGTCGGGGTGGCCGTAGCCGCCCCCGGCCTCGTAGGTGACGACGACGGCGGGGCGACGGTCACGCACGACGGCGGCGAGCCGGGCGGCCGCCTCGTCGAGCGGCACCCGGGCGAAGGCGCCGGGCCCGGAGTCGGGGGCGGGCCCGGCGATGCCGGGCGCGACCCATGCCATGCCGGAGTCCTCGAACCGGACGCCGTCCGGGGGCGTCGCCGGGGCGACCTCGTCGAGGAACAGGTGGTCGGCGACCCCCAGCGCGGCGAGCGCGGCGGTGAGCTCCCGTTCCCGGTGCGCGGCGAGCGCAGGCCCGTCGCCCTCCAGGTGCCCGAGCCCGGTCGGGTGGGCGGGGGTGTCGATGACCTCACCGCGCTCGCCGCGGGTGCAGGTCACCAGGGTGACCCGCTCCCCCGCTGCCGCCCAGGCCGCCAGGAGCGCGCCGGTCGCGAGCGTCTCGTCGTCAGGGTGCGCGTGCACCGCCAGCAGCGGCCCCACGGTCGGGTCGACCGGGTGGGGACCGACTCTGAGGCCGGCACCGGCACGGACGTCGGGCGGCGAGATCGGTGGACCGACCGGCGGGGAAGGGGTGCCCGGGCCTGCGGCTGCGGACGGCGAGCCCGCCGGGACGCACGAGGACGGGTCACCGGTTCCTTCGTCGCGAGGCTGGTCGGGCCTTGCGGGAGGCCGCGAGGCACGAGCCGCCGGATGGCGGCCTCGCGAGGAAGGAACCGGTGACCCGTCCGTCACCACGCGGTCAGGCGCGCTTCGCCCGGGCGACGGCGCGGGCGCGCTCGGTGGCGTCGAGGTGCACCTTGCGGATGCGGACGATCTCCGGGGTGATCTCCACGCACTCGTCCTCGGCCGCGAACTCGAGGGACTCCTCGAGGGTGAGCTTGCGCGGCGGCACCAGGTTCTCGAAGTTGTCGGCGGTCGAGGACCGCATGTTCGTCAGCTTCTTCTCCTTGGTGATGTTGACGTCCATGTCCTCGTTGCGGGAGTTCTCGCCGACGACCATGCCCTCGTAGACGTCCTGCGTCGGGTCCACGAAGAACGAACCGCGCTCCTGCAGGTTGATCATGGCGAACGGCGTGACGGCGCCGGCGCGGTCCGCGACGAGCGAGCCGGTGGCGCGGGACTCGATGGGCCCGTGCCACGGCTCGTAGCCCTCGGCGAGGGAGGACGCGATGCCGGTGCCGCGGGTCTCGGTGAGGAACTTGGTGCGGAAGCCGATGAGGCCGCGCGCGGGGACGACGAACTCCATGCGGACCCAGCCGGTGCCGTGGTTCGACATGGTCTCCATGCGGCCCTTGCGCTGCGCGAGGAGCTGGGTGACGGCGCCGAGGTACTCGTCGGGGACGTCGATGGTCATGCGCTCCATCGGCTCGTGGCGCTTGCCGTCGACGTCCTTGGTGACGACCTGCGGCTTGCCGACGGTGAGCTCGAAGCCCTCGCGACGCATCTGCTCGACGAGGATGGCGAGCGCGAGCTCGCCGCGGCCCTGGACCTCCCACGCGTCGGGACGCTCGGTGGGCAGGACGCGCAGCGACACGTTGCCGACGAGCTCGGCGTCGAGGCGGTCCTTGACCTGGCGTGCGGTGACCTTGTGGCCCTTGCCGCCCTTGCCGGCCAGCGGGGACGTGTTGATCCCGATGGTCATGGAGATGGCGGGGTCGTCGACGGTGATGAGCGGCAGGGGGCGCGGGTCGTCGACGTCGGTGAGCGTCTCGCCGATCATGATGTCGGCGATGCCGGCGACGGCGACGATGTCCCCGGGCCCGGCGGACTCGGCCGGGACGCGGTCGAGCGCCTTCGTCTCGAGGAGCTCGGTGATCTTCACGGGGCGCTGGGTGCCGTCCTGGCGGGCCCAGACGACCGTCTGGCCCTTGCGCAGGGTGCCGTTGAAGATGCGCAGCAGGGCGAGGCGGCCGAGGAACGGCGACGCGTCGAGGTTGGTGACGTGCGCCTGCAGCGGCATGTCCTCGTCGTAGGACGGCGCCGGGATGGTCTGCAGGATGGTCGAGAACAGCGGCTCGAGGTCCTCGTTGGCGGGCAGGGCGCCGTCGGCGGGCTGCTCGACGGACGCGCGGCCGGCCTTGGCGGACGCGTAGACGACGGGCACGTCGAGGACGGCGTCGAGGTCGAGGTCGGGGACCTCGTCGGAGAGGTCGGAGGCGAGCCCCAGCAGCAGGTCGGTGGCCTCGGCGACGACCTCGGTGATGCGGGAGTCGGGGCGGTCGACCTTGTTGACGACGATGATGACGGGCAGCTTGGCGGCCAGCGCCTTGCGCAGCACGAAGCGGGTCTGCGGCAGCGGGCCCTCGGACGCGTCCACGAGCAGGACGACACCGTCGACCATGGACAGGCCGCGCTCGACCTCGCCGCCGAAGTCGGCGTGACCGGGGGTGTCGATGACGTTGATGGTGATGCCGTCGGGCTCGCCGGCCGCCGCGGCCGCCGGTCCGGCGTACCGGACGGCGGTGTTCTTCGCGAGGATCGTGATGCCCTTCTCGCGCTCGAGGTCGCCGGAGTCCATCACCCGGTCGTCGACCTGCTGGCGCTCGGAGAAGGCGCCTGCCTGGCGCAGCATGGCGTCCACGAGGGTCGTCTTGCCGTGGTCGACGTGGGCGACGATCGCCACGTTGCGCAGGTCGGAGCGCACAGACATCTACGGTTCTCTTTCCGTGGGAGGGCGGCACCGGGACACCGGGGCCGGTCCATCCTACCCGGAGGTGCCCGCCGGCGGTTCGTCAGATCCCTCACGTCGGCGTCGGGGCGGACCGTTGCGGCGCCGTCGGGCGTCCCGATCGCCGTCGCTCTCGTGCGGCTTGGTGAAGACCGGGACCTGACCGGTGAGCGTCTCGAGGTGCTCGGTCACGTGCTCGGTGACGTGCTCGGTGACGTGCTCGGTGAGCTCGCGGCGGCGCAGCCGGCGTTCGGCGCGGGTGATGTCCTTGTACTCGGCGTCGAGCGCCTTCCACACGGCGACCGCCATGCCGATCATGACGAGCGTGAAGGGCAGGGCGGTGAGGATCGCCGCCGTCTGCAGCGACTGGAGCCCGCCGGCGTAGAGGAGCGCCATGGCGACACCGCCCTCGAGGACCGCCCAGAACAGTCTCGACCACAGGGGCGGGTTCTGGTCGCCGCCGTTGGCGAGCATGTCGACGACGAACGACCCGGAGTCCGACGAGGTCACGAAGAACACGACGACGAGCACGAGGGCCGCCACGGCCAGCAGGGTCCCGCCGACGGGCAGCGTGTCGAAGAGCTGGAACATGGCGGTGTCGGTGTCGACGGTGCCGTCGGCACCGAGCAGGGAGCCGGGGGCGTTGCGCTCCTGGTGGATGGCGGACCCGCCGAACACGCTGAACCAGACGGTGGTGACGATCATGGGGACCAGCAGGGTGCCCATGACGAACTCCCGGACGGTGCGACCGCGGGAGATACGGGCGATGAACAGCCCTACGAAGGGCGCCCAGGAGATCCACCAGCCCCAGTAGAAGATCGTCCAGGCGGACTCCCACTCGAGCCCGGCGTCGCCCTGGAACGCCAGGGTGTCGAACGTCAGGAACATGACGTTCTGGAAGTAGTAGCCGATGGACTGCACCCACTCGCGCAGGATGAACAGCGACGACCCGGCGAGCAGCACGACGAGGAGCACCGCCCCGGCAAGGATCATGTTGGCGTTCGACAGCCACTTGATCCCCTTCTCCAGGCCGGACGCGACCGAGATGGCCGCGATGGCGGTGATGGCGGCGATGAGCCCCATCTCCAGGGCGAGGGACGGTTCGGCGACGTCGAGGTAGTCGAGGCCGGCGGCGACCTGCAGCACGCCCAGGCCGAGCGACGTCGCGACGCCGAACACCGTGCCGAAGATGGCGAGCACGTCGATGACGTCGCCGAGCCGGCCCTTCACGCGGTCACCGAGGATCGGTTCGAGCGCCCAGCGGATGGAGACGGGCCGCCCCTTGCGGTGGATGGCGTAGGCCAGCGCGAGGCCCACGACGACGTAGATGCCCCAGGCGTGGAACCCCCAGTGGAGGTAGGTCTGGCCCATGGCGGCCTGGGCGAGCTGCGGCTCGTCGCCCGAGACCCCGGGCTTCGGCGAGGTGAAGTGCGACAGCGGCTCGGCGACGCCGTAGTAGACGAGGCCGATCCCCATGCCGGTGGCGAACAGCATCGCGAACCACACGGGCAGCTTGAAGTCGGGGACGCCGTCGTCCGGTCCCAGGGTGATCTCGCCGAACCGGCTCACCCCGACCCAGATCGCGAAGATGAGGAACGCCGCGACGATGACGATGTAGTACCAGCCGAACCCGCTGATCACCCAGCCCTGCAGGGTGCTCATGACGTCGGCCACCCCGTCGGAGAAGACCACCGTCACCAGGACGAAGAGGAGGATCAGTCCGGCGGCCGGGTAGAAGACCGCGGGGGCGAGTGTCGATCGTCGGGCCATGGCGTCACCCTCACCCGGTTCGTGGTGCCCGGCAAGCGCAAGGACGCCGGCAGGCCCGGGGGCCTGCCGGCGTCCTCGGCCGTGCGGTGGGCTCAGCCGGCGATCTGGTCGCCGACCAGGCCCGCGCCCGGGATGGCCGCGAGGAGGTCGCGCGTGTACTGCTCGCGCGGGCGGTCGAACACCTCGTCGGTGCTCGCCTGCTCCACGACCCTGCCCGACTGCATGACCACCACGTCGTCCGCGATCTGGCGGACGACCGCCAGGTCGTGGGTGATGAACAGGTAGCTCAGGCCCAGGTTCTTCTGCAGGTTGTCCAGCAGCTCGAGGATCTGCGCCTGGACGAGCACGTCGAGCGCGGACACCGCCTCGTCGAGCACGACGACCTCGGGGTTGAGGGCGAGGGCTCGGGCGATGGCGATGCGCTGGCGCTGGCCTCCGGAGAGCTCGTTGGGGAACCGGCGCATGGCGGACTGCGGCAGGGACACCAGGTCGAGCAGCTCACGGACCCGCTGCTCGCGCTCCTTCGCCGACCCGACGCGGTGCAGCTTCAGCGGCTCCTCGATCGAGCGGTAGATGGAGAACATGGGGTCGAGCGACCCGTAGGGGTTCTGGAAC
The DNA here is from genome assembly GCF_001636295.1 of Isoptericola dokdonensis DS-3. Classification (NCBI taxonomy): domain Bacteria; kingdom Bacillati; phylum Actinomycetota; class Actinomycetes; order Micrococcales; family Promicromonosporaceae; genus Isoptericola; species Isoptericola dokdonensis. The sequence continues at coordinate 1,427,046 of NZ_CP014209.1, forward strand.
ACCGGCTGGATGCGACGCCGGAACGCGAACGCCTCCTTGGTGTTCAGGGAGGCGACGTCGACCCCGTCGAACTCGACGGTGCCGGACGTGGGCTCGAGCAGGCCGAGCACCATGTTCGCGGCGGTCGACTTGCCGGAGCCCGACTCGCCCACCAGGGCGAGGGTGCGCCCACGGCCGAGGGTGAACGAGACGTCGTCCACGGCCTTGAAGTCGGTCGTCGAGCCCGGGCGGGAGCCGCGGATCTGGAAGACCTTGGTGAGGTTCTTCGCGACGACGACGTCCTTCGGGCCGGCCGGAGCCTGCTCCACGTCGCCGTGGTGCGCCTTGAGCTCCTCGGACTCCTCGCCGTGCTCGTGCGCGACCTGGATGCGGCGCGACGCGAGCGACGGGGCCGAGGCCACGAGCCGCTGGGTGTACGGGTGCTGCGGGTCGGCGAGGATCTCCCGGGCGGGCCCGGACTCGACGATGCGGCCCTTGAACATCACGACGAGGTGCTCGGCGCGCTCGGCGGCCAGGCCCAGGTCGTGGGTGATGAACAGCACGGCGGTGCCGAGGTCGCGCGTCATGTCCCCGAGGTGGTCGAGGATCTGCCGCTGCACGGTGACGTCGAGCGCCGAGGTGGGCTCGTCGGCGATGAGCAGCCGGGGGCGCGAGGCCAGGCCGATGCCGATGAGGGCACGCTGGCGCATGCCGCCGGAGAACTCGTGCGGGTACTGCCGGGCGCGGCGCTCGGCGTCGGGCAGGCCGGCCTCGGCCAGCACCTCCGCCACGCGGGCCCGCAGGTCGGCCTTGGACCCTTGGAAGCCGTTGGCCTTGAGGGCCTCGGTCACCTGGGTGCCGATGCGCCACACCGGGTTGAGGTTCGACATCGGGTCCTGCGGGACCATGCCGATCTCCCGGCCGCGCAGGGCCTCCTTGGCCTTGCGGGTCGCGCCGACGAGCTCGCGCCCGCCGAACGTGATGGACCCGCCGGTCACGCGGCCCGTGCCGGGCAGCAGGTCGATGATCGCCGCGGCGGTCGTCGACTTGCCGGAGCCGGACTCGCCGACGATCGCGACGCTCTGGCCGGGGTAGACGGTGAGGTCGACGCCGCGCACGGCCTGGACCTCGCCGACGGCGGTGGTGAAGGAGATCTGCAGGTCGCGGATCTCCAGCAGCGGCGTGCTCGGGTCGACGGGGCGGTCCTCGCCGTCGCCCTCGGTCACGGTGATCTGTGTCGTCATCGCTTGCGAGCCTTCGGGTCGAGGGCGTCGCGCACGACGTCGCCCATCATCATGAATCCGAGCACGGTGATCGCCAGCCCGGCGGCCGGGTAGAGCAGGATCTCCGGCGCGGTGCGGATCGCGCTCTGCGCGGCGGAGATGTCACCGCCCCAGGAGACCGTGGACGGCGGCAGGCCGATGCCGAGGAAGCTCAGCGTGGCCTCGGCCACGATGAACTGGCCGAGCGCCACCGTCGCGTAGACGATGATCGGCGCGGCCGAGTTCGGCAGGACGTGCTGGAGCAGGATCCTGCCCTTGCCCATGCCGAGCGACTTCGCGGCGGTGACGTACTCGTTGTTCTTCACCGACAGCACCGTGCCCCGCGTGATGCGGGCGATCTGTGGCCAGCCGAACACCGCGAGCACGAACGCGACGGTGAAGGCCGTCCGGTTCTGCGACAGCGACATGATGACGATCGCACCGAGGACCAGCGGGATCGCGAAGAAGATGTCGGTGGTGCGGGACAGGATCGTGTCGAACCACTTGCCGTAGTAGCCGGCGATGGAGCCCATCGTCGTGCCGATGACGACGACCATGAGGGTGGTCAGCACACCGACGACGACCGACGCGCGGGCGCCGTAGATGGTGCGCGTGTAGATGTCGCAGCCCTGCCGGTCGAAGCCGAACGGGTGACCCGCCTCCGGCCCGCCGAGGGCCTGGCTGAGGTTGCAGTCGAGGCGCGGGTCCAGCGAGGTGAACCAGGACGGGAACGCCGCGACGAGCACGACGACCACGATGATCACGCCGGCGACCCAGAACAGCGGGCGGCTGCGCATCTGGTGCCAGGAGTCGCGCCACAGGCTCGTCGGCGCCTCGTCGGTCCTGACGGCGTCGACGGCGCCGAGGCCGCCCTCGTCGAACGGCGCGGTGTAGCGCTCCTGGCCGGGTCGCGGGGTGGTGGCCGCGGCGCCCGGGGTGTCGTAGCGGTTCTCAGGCATAGCGGATCCTCGGGTCGAGGGCGGCGTACAGCAGGTCCACCAGGAGGTTCGCCCCGATGTAGACCAGCACCAGCACGGTGGTGAGCGAGACGACGGTGATGGACTCGCCGCGGGTGATCGCGTCGTAGAGCGTCCCGCCGACGCCGTTGATGTTGAAGATGCCCTCGGTGATGATCGCGCCGCTCATGAGGGCGCCGATGTCGGCGCCGAGGAACGTCACCACGGGGATGAGGGAGTTGCGCAGCACGTGGCGGCCGGTCACCTGGGACCGGCGCAGGCCGCGGGCGCGCGCCGTGCGCACGTAGTCGGCCGACAGGTTCTCCGCCACCGACGTGCGCGTGAGCCGCAGGACGTACGCGAACGACGTCGCCGCCAGCACCATCGCGGGCATGAGCAGACTGACGAAGTCGGGATCTCGTCCCGCGGTGACGGGCAGCCACTCGAGCTTCACACCGACGACGATCTGCATGACGAAGCCGACGACGAACGTCGGGACGGCGATGAAGAACAGGCTGACGACCAGCGCCGTGCCGTCGAAGATGCCGCCCTTGCGCATGCCGGCCCACAGGCCGAACGCGATGCCGAAGACGGCCTCGATGACGAGCGCCATGAGCGCGAGCTGGATCGTGACGGGGAACGCCGCGGCGATGACGTCGGCGATCTCGCGACCGCGGAAGTCGACGCCGAAGTCGAGGGTCACGACGCCCTTGAGGAAGAGCAGGTACTGGACGATGAACGGCTGGTCCAGGTTGTACTCGGCGCGGATCTGGTCCTGCACCGCCTCGGGCAGACCGCGTTCGCCGCCGAGCGCGGCGACGGGGTCGCCGGGGCGCAGGAACACCAGGGCGTAGAGCAGGAGGGTGGCCCCCAGGAACACAGGGATCACCTGCAGGAGCCTGCGTCCGAGATACCAGAGCATGCGAAAAAGTCTCCTCGTGGGCCCGGGAGGTTCTCCCCAGGCTACGGGTTACACGGGCCCGCGGCCCGGTCGGGCCGCGGTCACAGCGGTGGGCGGGGAGGCCTGGTGGGCCTCCCCGCCCGCGCGACGAGCGGTCGGCGGGTCCGAGGTGGACCGGGCCGACCGCTCGGTGCCCGAGGCGGCCGGGCCGGGAGAGTGTCCCGGCCCGACCGCCTCAGGGGGTCGTCACTCCTTGGTGATCTGGTACAGGATCGGGTCGCTGTCCCAGCCGAAGACGACGTTCTCGACGTTCTCGCTGAAGGCGCCGGTCGCGTTCTGGTACCACAGCGGGATGCCGGGGAGGTCGGAGAACAGGATCTCCTGCGCCTCCTTGTACAGCGCGGTGGCCGTCTCGGCGTCGGGGGCGGAGCCCGCCTCGGCGAGCTTGGCGTCGAACTCCTCGGAGGAGTACTGGGCGTCGTTCGAGCCCGCACCCGTGCCGTAGACCGGCCCGAGGAAGTTGCTCATCGACGGCCAGTCGGCCTGCCAGCCACCGCGGAAGATGCCGTCGACCTCACCGTTGTCACGGGCGTCGAGGAACTCGTCGAACGTCGTGTACGGTGCGAACTCGCACCCGATGCCCAGGTCCTGGCGGATCGTGGTGCAGACGGCGTCGATCCAGTCCTGGTGGTCCGAGTCGGCGTTGGAGGCGATGTTCAGCGTGTAGTCGCCGACCGGGTCCATGGACTCGGCCTCGTCCCACAGCTCCTTGGCCGTGGCCGGGTCGTACGCGAGCATCTCGGAGCCCGGGATGTCGTCCGACCAGCCGTCGATGACCGGCGACGTGAAGTCCTTCGCCGGGGTGCGCGAGCCGGCGAAGAGCTGCTCGGTGATGGTGTCGCGGTCGATCGCGTGCGAGATGGCCTGGCGGCGCATGTGGCCGGCCTCGCCCTGGAACTCGGGCAGCCACTCCGGGACGTTGACGACCTGGATGAGGGCCGACGGCTGGTTGACCGCCCGCTCGCCCAGCTCGTCCTCGAAGGTCGCGAAGGCCGACGACGGCACGTTGATGACGACGTCGAGGTTGCCGCCGAGGAGGTCGTTGTACGCGGTGTCCTCCTCGGTGTAGGCGAGGAGGTCGACGCCACCGTTGGCCGCCGCGCGGGGACCGTTGTAGGACTCGTTCGGGACCAGGTTGATCTCCTGGTCGTGGGTCCACGAGTCGAGGACGTACGGGCCGTTGCCGATCGGGGTCTCGTCGAAGGTCGACGGGTCCTCGAAGAACGCCTCGGGCAGCGGGGAGAACGCCGAGTAGCCGAGCCACAGCGGGAAGTCGGCCGCCGGCGCGGAGAGCTCCGCGGTGATCGTCAGCTCGTCGGTGGCCTCGACCGCGATGTCGGAGCTCTCCTCGGCGGAGAAGCCGGCGAAGCCGTTGAAGAAGTACTGCTGGTTCTGGGCGTTGTCGAGGTCCGCCGTGTACTTCCAGGCGTCCACGAAGGAGCTCGCGGTGACGGGGGTGCCGTCGGAGAAGGTCCAGCCGTCCTGGAGCGTGATCGTCCAGGTCGTGTTGTCCTCGGACTCGATGGACTCGGCGACCTCGTTCTGGATGCCACCCTCGGCGTCGTAGTAGACGAGGCCCGAGTAGATGTTCTTGACCACGAGACCGCCGTAGACCTCGTTGGTCATGCCGGGGGTCAGCGGGTTCTGCGGCTCACCGCTGCTGACGGAGACGACGCCGCTGCTGGCGCCGTCGCCCTCACCGGTGGCGGTCGAGTCGCCGTCGCCGGAGCCGGAGCTCCCGCACGCGGAGAGCAGGAGTGCCGAGGCAACGGTGAATGCCCCGATCCCTGCGAGTCGACGAGGGGTCACGTGTCCTCCTGGGTGTGTGTGCCGGTCCCGGGATGGTGCCCGGGCGGCCGGTCGCGGGTGCGGGTCCGCACTCGCGCCATGATCGCGAAGGAGCCTATCCCCTCGTTTGGTGGCCCCCGTCACCTATCGGGCCGGCTTGGCCCGATCGTGACCTGATTGGAACGCGCCCGACACATGGCGACCAGCGCAAGCGGTTTCGCAGATGATTCACTGTGATCTGGGTCACAGTGCGACGGTGGGGCCCCGGAGCGCGCCGTCGTGCAGGTCGACGACCCGGTCCGCCCGCGCGACCAGCTCGGGGTCGTGGGTGGTCACCACCGCCGCCGTGCCGGCCGTGTGCACCAGCTCGCGCAGCAGGTCCATCACCCGACGGCCGGTCGCCGAGTCGAGCTGGCCCGTCGGCTCGTCCGCCAGGAGCACCCGCGGCTCCGCGACCAGGGCGCGAGCGATCCCCACCCGTTGCTGCTGACCACCGGACAGCTCGTACGGGCGCTGGTCCGCGTGACCGGACAGGCCCACACGCTCCAGCGCGTCGGCCACCCGCTCCGCCCGCTCCCCCGCCGGGACCCGGCGCAGGCGCAGCGGCACCTCCACGTTCTCCGCGGCCGACAGCACCGGGACGAGCCCGAACGACTGGAAGACGTACCCGATCTCGTCACGTCGCGCGGCCAGCACCTCGTCCGCCGGGACCGCGGTGAGCTCCCGCTCCCCCAGCCACACCCGGCCCGACGTCGGGGCGTCCAGCCCGCCGAGCACGTTGAGCAGCGTCGTCTTGCCGGACCCGGACGGCCCCCGCACCACCAGCAGCTCCCCGGCGGCCACCTCCAGGGTCACCCCCTGGAGGGCGTGCACCTGCGCGTCGCCCCGGCCGAACGTCCGGGTGACGTCCGCGCAGCGCAGCGCCGCCGTCGGCGCCGTGGTGGCCGCGGCGGCCGACGGGACGGACGGCGGTGTCGTGGGGGTGCTCATCGGGGGTCCTCCTCGTCGCGGTCCGGGCGGACCTGCACGTGGTCGGGCTCGAGCGCGAGACGCACGCGCTCGCGCAGGTCCAGGGCCTCGACGAACTCGTGCGGCAGCTGGAGCCGGCCCACCCGGTCGAGGACCGCGTACTCCTGCGCGTGATGCGTCTCGACGCCGTCGGCGTCGGTCTCGGTGCGGCGCAGCACCTCCGTCGAGGTGCGGCCGTCCCGGATCTGGATCGTGCGCGCCACGTGCCCCGAGACCGTGGGGTCGTGCGTGACGACCAGGGTCGTGACACCGGTGGCCTCGTTGACGCCGCGCAGCGCCTCGAGCACCTCGACGCTGGTGGCCTCGTCGAGCTCGCCCGTGGGCTCGTCCGCCAGGAGCACCTGCGGGCGGTTCGCCACGGCGACGGCGATCGCGACGCGCTGCTGCTGACCACCGGACATCTCGCCCGGCCGCCGGTCGGCGACGTCCGCGACGCCGAGCAGGTCGAGCAGCTCGGCGACCCGGGGGCCGCGCTCGCCGCGGGGGCCCCGGGCGACGTCGAGCACGAGCCGGACGTTCTGCGCGGCCGTCAGGTACGGCAGCAGGTTCCGCGACGTCTGCTGCCAGACGAACCCGACCCGGTGCCGCTGGAAGTCGACGCGGCCCGCCCGGGTGAGGGTCGACAGGTCGACGCCGGCGACCGACGCCGACCCGCCCGTGGGGGTGTCCAGCCCGGACAGGATGCCCAGCAGCGTGGACTTGCCCGAGCCCGAGGCCCCGACGACGGCCACCAGCTCGCCCCGCTCGACGGTGAGGTCGAGGCCCTGGAGGGCCTGCACCTCGACCCCGTCGGTCGCGAAGATGCGCACCAGGCCGCGGCACACGATGTCGCTCATGGTCTCCTCCTTCAGTCCGTCCCGCCGCGCAGGTGATCGACCTCGCGGCGTCGTCCGAGCAGCCCGGTCACGGCCGCACCCGCGGCCACGACGACCAGCAGGCCGGCGCCCAGCGCGGCGAGCCACCAGGGGTCGGCCGCCAGGGTGGGGGCCGTGGCGGCCCCGGTGAGCGGGGTCAGGTCCACCATCGCCACGACGAGGGCGGGGACCGCCCAGGCCAGCACCGCGCCGGTCACCAGGGCGGCGCCGACCCAGGGCCCGACCTCCCACAGCACGAGGCCGCGCTCGGCGCCGCGCGGCAGGCCGAGGGTGCGCAGCACCGCGAGGAGCCGTGCCCGGGCCGGTCCTCCGAGCACGAGGGCGAGCACCACCGCGGCCGCGCTGAGCAGGGCGGACGCCACCACCGCGACGACGAACGCCGCCTGGAGCCCGGCGGCCGACGGCGTGGCGAGCAGCGCCCGCTCCCCCGCCAGCGGGTCGTCGACGACGGCGGTCGGCAGGAGCTCGGCGACCGCGGCGTCCACCTCGGTGCGGTCGGCGCCGGCGTCGAGACCGACGAGCGCCAGGCGCGCCGTCCCGTCACCCGTGCCGAGCAGCGCGGCGGCCGCCGCCTCGTCGGCCAGCAGCGCGGCGGACGTCGGCGGCAGGCCTGGCAACCGGTCGACGGTGTCCAGCACGTCCAGCGGCACCGGCGCGCCCGCGGCACCGGCGAGCGCACGGGTGGCGCCCACGTCGCCCGCGGCGACGACGGGCAGCCCGTCCCCGGCCGCGGAGAGCCGGTCGAGGTGCTCGGGAGCGCCGGGGACGTCCGTCTGCACCCGGGCGAGAGCATCGCCCGGGGTGAGGTAGAGGGTCACCTGGACGTCGCCCAGCAGCCAGCGGCCCGCGTCGCGCACGGTGGCGACGTCGTCCACGCCGTCCACGGCGGCGAGGACCGCGGCGGTGTCCGCGTCGACGACCGGGCCGGCGACCCGGACGTCGGCGCCGACCTCGCCCCACGCCTCGTGGGTGACGCCGGCGCGCACGGTCGAGGCCAGCACGACCGACGACGCGGCGGTCCCCACGGCGAGCACGAGCGCGACGGCGGGCACGAGCCCGCCCGCGGGGTCGCGGCGCACCCGGGCGGCGCCGAGGAACGGCACGAGGTCGCGCCGTCGTGCCAGGACCCGCTCGACGGCGTGCAGCACCGGCGGGACGGCGCGGACGGTCAGCAGCGCGGCGGTCAGGGACACGAGCAGCGGGGCCGCGACGAGCACGGGGTCGAGGCCGCGGCCGTCGGCGGCGCCGCTGACGACGCCCCGGTCGAGCGCGAGCCAGGTGGTCACCGCGGCCGCTGCCGCCACCGCGACCTCGCCCCCCAGCCGGGCACGCCGACGCCGCGCCGGGGCCGTCCCGAGGTCGCGGCGACGCTCCCGCAGGCCGGCGTCCCCGGCGGACAGCGCGAGCGCGACGGCGGGTGCGACGCCGCAGGCCAGCGCGGTGGCGACCTGCACCGCCGTCGGTGTCCCGGGCACCACCGCGAGGCCGGCGAGGAGCCCGAGCAGCGCTCCCGGGACGCCCACGACGAGGCCCTCGGCGGCGACGACGGAGCGCGCCCACGCCCCGGACGCCCCGCGGGCGCGGACGAGGGCGAGGGCGTGCCGCCGCTGGTCGACGACGAGCCGGGCGGCCAGGGCCAGCACCGCGACGAGGGCGCCCAGCGGCCCGACGGCGAGGACGGCGACGATCGCGTCGACTCCGCGCCGCTGCCCCAGGGTGGTGGCGAGCACCTCGACGAGGCCGGAGGAGGGCTCCAGCACGGCGGTGTCGGCCTCGACGACGGTCGACGTGGCGGCGGTGAACCCGCGCAGCTGGGCGAGCAGCTCCTCGGTGTCCGCCGCGGGCACGCCGGTGGCGTCGACGGCGTACCAGACGCGGGCGGAGGGGTCGTCGATCCAGCCTGCGAGGGTCCCCGGGTCCGCGAACACGGCACCGGTGACGATCCGCCCGACGTTCGGGTCGACCAGCATCTCGGGCGTCACGGCCAGCGGCCCGTGCTGCCAGTAGTCGGCGGTGGGGTCGACGGGCTCCCAGGTGCCGACGAGGCGCAGCGGTGGCAGCACCGGGTCGGCCGTCTCGTGGACGGACCCGACCGTCCAGCCGAGCTCGTCCGCGGCGGTCGTGGACATGGTGACCTCGATCGGTGCGACGGTGACGTCCACGACGCCGTCGGACCCGGGCAGCAGCAGGTTCGTGTCGGCGAGCACCGTGGTGGGCCGCGGCCACCGACCCTCGACCGTCACGACGCGATCGGCCGCCGTCGGTCCGGCGCGCAGCACCACGCCGGGGTCGGCGACGTCGTTGCTCTCGACGAGCGCGGTCTCGACGCGCGGCGAGCTGACGAGCAGGTCCGGCTCGCCCAGCACGCCGGCGAGCGGCTCCGGCTGGGCGGCGGCCAGGTCGCGCAGCCCGTCCAGGTAGGACTCCAGGTCCGGCTGCGGCGGCTCCAGCTCGTCCGGACCATCGGCGAGGTCGAGCCCGTGGTACGGCTCGAACAGTTCGCCGTACCCGGGGAACGACGTGCTCACGGACACGACATCACGGCTGACCGCCGACGTGGACGCGGTGGCCTGCGCGAGCTGGTCGGCGTGCATCGCGGCCACCGCGCGGGGGACGGCGGAGGTCACCCCGGCGGCCAGCAGCGCGACGACGCCGAGCGCGAGCGAGGCGGCCACCGCGGTGCGCAGGTGGCGGGCGACCAGGAGCAGCAGGCTCATCGCACCTCCGGACGGTAGTCGGTGTCGCGGGCCTGGGCCGCGACGACGGCGGCGACGGCCCCGGCGACCACGGCGGACCCGCCGACGGCGGCGAGGACGGCGACCAGGACGGGCCCCGGCAGGACGGCGACGGGGGCGGCCGTCCCCGGCACGACGCCCGCGACCAGGCCCGGCACGGCGAGCACCGCGACCACGCCCCCGGCGAGCAGCCCGGAGAGGGTCCCGGCAACGGCGACGACACCGAGCTCGAGCGCCCGCCCCGCCCCCTGCGCCCGCGGCGGCACGCCCAGCGCGCGCAGCACGACCACCTCGGCGCGGCGGCCCGCCGTCGTCGTGACGGCGACGGCGGCGAGCCCGAGCAGCGCGACGAGCACCGCGCCGGCGGCGACGACGAGGAACACGAGCCGCACCGGGGAGCCCGCGTCCGCCCCGGCGGCGTCGGCGACCGTCGTGACCGTCACTGTGCCGGGCTCCGGCGCTGCGGCCCGTGCCGTGGCCGCGGCGTCCTGCGCGAGCGCCGGGACGGCGTCCGGCGAGGTCGCGGCCACCCAGACCTCGCCCGGCCGGGGCAGGCCGGGGGCGGTGCGCAGCAGTGCCGCATCGAGGGTGCCGAGGTCGACGAGGACGGCGGCGGCACGGGACTGGCCGGGGACCTCGGCGACCGTGCCGACGACCTCCAGCGGCACCGCGGTGCCCGCCCACGTCACCTCGACGACGTCGCCGGCGGTGGCGTCCCACCGGGCTGCGGCCGCGTCGGTCACGAGGGCGGGGACGCCCGGGCCCGGGTCCGACGACCCGGCCACCAGGCGCGCCCACGACGGTGCGGGCGAGGTGAGGGTCGTGGTGAACCGCGGCACCCGTCCGTCGTCGAGGTCGTCGGCGGGCGCGGTACCGACCGGCGTCCAGCCGGCGTCGAGGTCGACGGGGACCTCCCCGGCCGCGGTCCGCGCGGTCAGGGCCTCCAGCCGGACGTCCACCCGGGTCGGCACGACGGCCGGGCCGAGGTCGAGGCCGACGGCGGCGAGCCGGGACCCGGCGGGCAGGTCCTCGACCGGCACGGACAGGCGGGTCCGCTCCCCCGCCGTGCCGAGCGCGGGCGAGCCCGCGTCGAGCACCGTCAGCGTGCCGTCGGGCGCGACGAGCCAGAGCGTGACGGCGACGGTCGGCGCGACGTCCGCGTCCTGCACCTCGGCGATCTCGGCGGCCGCGAGGTCCGGCGTGACGCTGCCGGCGAGGACGAGCTCGAGGCCGCTGGCGTCGTCGGGGAGCACCGGCGCGCCCGCGAACGGGTCGGTCCCGCGCAGGGGGTCCGCGATCGTCGCCGCGCCGGGAGTGCGCACGACGCCGGGGACGGCGTCCGCGGGCAGGGCGGTGGCCCCCACGTCCTCGCCCTGCACCGTCGCGTCGCCGACGAGTGCGGGTGCGGCCGCCGCGGCCCCGGGGAGGGCGGCGAACGCCGTCGCGTCGGGCGGCGGGGCCGACGGACCCAGCATGGCCCCGGCCGTGCCGGGCCCCGGCACGGCGACCCGCACGTCGGTGCCGACCGCCTGCACGGCGGCACCCTCGCGGGCCGCCTCCTCCGTCCCGGCGTACGCCCCGGCCAGGACCGCCGAACCGATGGCGAGCACGAGCAGCACGACCGGCACGACGGCGAGCCGCAGCCCGCGCGCCGTCCGCCGTGCCACGAGAACCCCCGTGAGGCGCGGGCCGCGCGCGGCGAGGGTGGCCCAGGCCCGGGTGGCCGGGCCGAGCAGCACGAGCACGGCCAGGCCGAGCGCGACGAGGGCGACCGCCGGGCCCGCGGCCGCCAGCGGGTCCGCCACGCCCTGCCCGCCGGGGACCGCCGGCGAGCCGAGGCTGCGCAGCCGCAGCAGGCCCAGCAGCGCGACCGCCGCCACGGCGACCACCGTGCCCGCGGTCGCCGCCTGCCGCAGCCGTCCCGACCGGTCCCGCGCACCGCGGGCGGCCACCGCACGGGCCTGCGCCGCGACGACCCCCGTGAGCACGGCGACGGCCGCGAGTGCCGTCACGGCCCCGGCGGCCACCGGCGGACCGGGCGTCCACGGGCCCCGGCCGGTGAGCAGCAGCGCGGCCAGCCCGGTCCCGAGCGCCGCCGCCGGCACGCCCACGACCACCGCCTCCACCGCCGCGGCCGCCACGAGGCGACGCGGGGACGCCCCCCGCGCGACGAGGATCTCGACCTCGTTCTCCCGCGCCCCCGCGAGCACCCGGCCGACCTGGGCCAGCGCGACGAGCGACACGAGGAGCAGCAGGGCCAGCGGGACGGTGACGACGGCGCGCGCCGCGCCGAGGGCGGCGAGCTCGACCGCCGCCCGCTCCCCCAGGTCACCGGTGACCGTGATCCCGCGGACGGCGACCGCGTCGTCCTGGCGCAGGGTGTCGCGCAGCGCGACGCTGCCCGCCGCGAGCCCCGCGAGGTCGTCCGGGACCAGCGCGGAGAGGTCAGGGGTCAGGGTCCACACCACGAACGGCGCGTCGCCCTCCGCGGCGGACTCGGTGCGCGCCACGCGCACGGGCGCGCCGCCGAAGAGGTCGTCGACGGCGGCGGTGAGGCCCGCCTCCTGGGCGGCGGGGTCGTCAGCGACCCGCGTCGTCACGACGAGGGCCGCCGGGTCGGTCCCACCCAGCGCCGCCCGGGCGGACGCCGTCGTCGTCGCGGTGAGCAGACCGAGGGCCGCCCCGCCCGTGGTCGCGACGACGACCACGAGCAGGGCGACCAGGGCGAGCAGCCCCCGGCGGGCGAGCGCGCGCCGCGCCGCGAGCGGCACCGTCAGCCGCCGTGGAAGGCGCCCGTCCCGAGGGGGTTGCCACCCTCGGAGCCGGGGACCTTGCGATCGGCCGGAGCCTCGTCGACGCGCAGCTCGACGACCTCGTCACCGAGCTCGGCGAGCAGCCGGTGCCGGTCCTCACGACGCTGCTTCTGCTGCCCGGGGTGCGGCACGGGCGCGGCGGCGAGCAGGCGGCGCGTGTAGTCCTGCCGCGGCTGGCGCAGCACCTCGTCGCGCGTGCCCTGCTCGACGATGCGACCGTTCTGCAGCACGACGACCCGGTGCGCCAGCATGTCGATGACCGCGAGGTCGTGGCTGACGAACAGGCAGGCGAACCCGAACTCCTGCTGGAGGCTGGTGAACATGTCCAGCACGGCGGCCTGCACGGACACGTCGAGCGCGGACGTCGGCTCGTCGGCGACCAGCAGCTCCGGCTCCAGCGTGAGCGCCCGCGCGATGGAGACGCGCTGGCGCTGACCGCCGGAGAGCTCGTGCGGGTAGCGGTTGTAGAACGAGCGGGGCAGCTCGACGGCGTCGAGCAGCTCCAGCACCCGCTTCTGCCGCGACTTCGCGTCGCCCACCTCGTGCACGACCAGGGGCTCGGCGATGGCCTCGCCCACCGGGAACCGGGGGTTGATCGAGGCGGCCGGGTCCTGGAACACGACGCCGATGCGGCGACGCAGCGCCTTGAGCTCCTTCTTGCTGAGCCGCGCGTAGTCCTGGTCGAGGATCCGCACGGCGCCGGACACGGCCGGGATGAGCCCGAGCGCGCACTTGCCGATCGTGGACTTGCCCGAGCCGGACTCGCCCACCAGGCCGACGATCTCGCCCGCGCCGACGGTGAACGACACGTCGTCCACGGCCCGGAAGGCCGGCTTGCCGAGGCGGTGGTACTCGATGACGAGGTTGTCGAGGGTGAGGGCAGGCACCCCGGCGTCGACGTTCTCCGACTCCACGGCCTTCGCGACCGCGGTGTCGTCCTGTCCGGTGCCCTCGCCGAGGCGCGGCACCGCGGCCAGCAGCCGCTTGGTGTACTCGTGCTGGGGGTCCGTGAGCACCTGCTCCGCCGTGCCCTGCTCGACGAGGTCACCCTTGTACATCACCGCGACGCGGTCGGCCATGTCGGCCACGACGCCCATGTTGTGGGTGATGAGCAGGATGCCGGTGTCGAGCTTGTCCTTGAGCGAGCGCAGCAGGTCGAGGATGTCGGCCTGCACGGTGACGTCGAGGGCCGTGGTGGGCTCGTCGGCGATGATCACCTTGGGGTCGCAGGAGATCGCCATGGCGATGACGACGCGCTGGCGCTGCCCCCCGGACAGCTCGTGCGGGTACTGCTTGAGACGCCGCTCCGGCTCCGGGATGCCGACCATGCGCAGCAGCTCGGCGGCGCGGGCGGTGGCCTGCTTGCCGTAGGCGAGCCCGTGCAGCTGGAGCGACTCGGTGAGCTGGTCACCGATGGTCAGCACCGGGTTGAGCGCCGTCATCGGCTCCTGGAACACCATGGCCACGTCGTTGCCGCGCAGCTTGCGCAGGCCGGACGGGTCGAGCTCCGTGACGATCTTGTCGCCCACGCGCACCGACCCGGAGACCCGCGCGTTGCCGGGCAGCAGACCGAGCGCCGTCGTCGAGGTCACGGACTTGCCGGACCCGGACTCGCCCACGAGGGCCACGACCTCGCCCGGGTGCACCTCCAGGGAGATGCCCTTGACGGCGTGGACGTCACCGAACTCGGTGCCGAACGTCACGCGCAGGTCGGTGAACTCCAGGACGGCGTCGCCCGGGGTGGTGGGCTCGGACGACGAGGTGATGTCGAGGGTGGTCATCAGCCCTTGCTCCTGTTCTGCCGCGGGTCGAACGCGTCGCGCAGCCCGTCGCCGATGAAGTTCACGCTCAGCGCGATGGCGAGGATCATCAGACCCGGCCACCAGAACAGCCAGGGTCGGGTGGTGAACGCCGTCTGGTACTGCGAGATGAGCAGGCCCAGCGAGGTGTCGGGCGGCTGCACGCCGAACCCGAGGAAGCTCAGGGACGTCTCCAGCAGGATCGCCGAGGAGATCGCCAGCGTGGCCGACACGATGATCGTGCCCACCGCGTTCGGCAGGATGTGCTTGAAGATGATCCGGCTGTTGCCGGTGCCGACCGCCGTGGCGGCGACGACGAAGTCGCGCTCGCGCAGGGACAGCACCTCGCCGCGCACGAGCCGGGCGAGCCCGGTCCACGTGACGATGCCCAGCATGAGGGTCAGGCCCCAGATGCCCCACGGGGTCGCGATCTTGCCGAGCACGGCCGCGAGGACCAGCAGCGGGATGACGATGAGCAGGTCGGTGAGCCGCATGAGCAGCGACTCGACGACGCCGCGGTAGAACCCGGCGACGGCGCCGATCACGGTGCCGATCACGGTCGAGAGCAGGCCGACGCCGAACGCGATGATGATCGACTTCTGCGTGCCGAGCATGACGAGGGCGAAGTAGTCCTTGCCGATCGTGTCCTGCCCGAACGGGTGCGCCCAGGTCGGGGCGCCGGTGCCGATCTTCTCGTACTGGGAGAACGGGTCCTTGTCCCACCAGCCGGGGATCGGGCCGATGCCGATCGACGTGAACGCGACGACGACGACCACGGCCAGCACGATCATCGCGACGATGGCGCCCCGGTGCCGGAAGAACCGGCGGCGGACGAGCTGGCCCTGGCTGTACGACTTCTCCTCGCCGGGCAGCGGGGCCGTGTCGAGGCCCGCGCCGACGCCGCCCTGGGCGTCGACCCCGGCCACCGACAGGATCGGCTGGTAGTCCTCCCCGTGCGGGTCGCTGTTCCTGATGTCACTCATGGTGGTCTCCCGCGGTGCGGATGGTCGTGGGGGTCACGGTGCGGTGGCTCACGGGGCTCACCGCCGGATCCGCGGGTCGAGGCCGGCGTACGCGAGGTCCGCGACCATGTTCATGACGATCGCGGCCGTACCGGTCACGAGGAAGAACGCCATGACGGGCGCCGGGTCGACGGCGTTGAGGGCGTCGGCGAACATCGCGCCCATGCCCTTCCAGCCGAAGACGCGCTCGGTGATGACCGCGCCGCCGATGAGGGCCGCGAAGTCGAACGCCACGATGGTGGTGATCGGGATGAGGGCGTTGCGGAACGCGTGCTTGGTGATCACGGCCCGCTCGGACAGGCCCTTGGACCGCGCGGTGCGCACGTAGTCCTGGTTCATCGTCTCGAGCATCGACGAGCGCGTGTACCGCGAGTAGGACGCGACGGAGACGAGCGTCAGCAGGATGGTGGGCAGGACGAGCTGCATGCCCGTGTCCAGCACCGACTCCCAGAAGTCACCGGTGAAGTTCGGGGTCTGCGAGCCGATCGTCGAGATCGGCCGCGACTTCAGCGCGAGGAAGCTCGACCAGTTCGCCACGAGGATGTCGAAGACGATCACCAGGGAGGTGATGACGCCGGTGACCCCGGCGACGAGCACCGCCTGCTTGCGGGCGTAGCCGCCCCAGGCGGCGCCGATGCCGATCGAGACGACGACGGCCACGGCGAACAGGCCGATGAGCACCCACCACGAGCTCGGCTCGAGCAGCAGGCCCGCGAACAGCAGGTAGCTGACGGTGCCGACCACCGCGGTGGTGAGCGCGCCGTAGAGCACCCGACGGTTGCCGAAGCCCGCGACGAGCGCGGTCATGAGCACGCCGGCGCCGAGCGACGTCAGCAGCACCATCCCGATGCCGAAGAAGGGGTTGCGGTACCAGTCGAAGATGTTCAGCACGTACAGCACGACCGCGACGAAGACGAAGACACCGGCACCGGTGGCGAGGCGACGCTTCCAGGTCCCGCCGAGGACCGCCGGGACGACGACCGCGAGCAGCAGCGCGATGCCCAGCACCATCGGTGGTTCCATGTCGCCGCTGGCGATCCAGTCGTTGAACCGGATGGCGCCGTACTCCTTGAGGAGCACCGCGGCCCAGAAGACGGGCAGCGAGAAGAAGAGGAAGGCCAGGAACGTCACCACGTAGTCGAAGCCCGAGTACTGGCGGATGGCCGTGAGGATGCCCAGCGAGATGCCGATGACGATCGCCAGCAGCGTGGCGAGGGTAACGAGGCGCAGGGTGGAGCCGGCCGCGGTGGCGGTCATGTCCAGCACGCTCTGGCCGTTGATGCTGGTGCCGAGGTCGCACGAGCCCGTGAAGCAGCCGCCCACACCCTTGAGCCAGTCCCAGTACCGCTCCCACCAGGGATCGTCGAGCCGCATGAGGTCGATGCGCGCCTGGATGAGCTGCTGCTTGTTCTCGGCGTTCGACTCGCGCAGATCCTTCAGGGGGTCGCCCGAGATCGTCACGAGCCAGTACAGGAGCATCGACGCGAGCCACAGGACGAGGACGGAGACGCCGAGCCGTCGGAGGATGAACTTGAGCACGGGGTGCCTCTTCACAGGCGGCGAGATGGTCGCCGCCGATCAACCGGGAGGGACAGGGTCAGCACACTGTACGGCGGGGGACGACGTGCGGATGACACGGCCCCGGGGCGCCTGGGTGTGCGGGGGGACGCCACCTGTGCGGTGGCAGAACCGTGGGGCAGGGGGCGCGGCCCCCTGCCCCACGGCAGGTGTTACCTCAGACCGTCAGGAGGCGCGGGCCCACTGCTCGGCGTTCCACACGATGCCCGACTGGGCGGCGGTGTCACGCACGTTGGTCAGGTCCGAGCTGTAGGCACCGACGCCCGGGTGGGCGAACAGCGGGATGCCGAACAGCGTGTCCCAGAGCTGCTTCTCGATGATCTTCGTCTGCTCGGTGTGGACGGCCTCGTCCACCGTCGAGGCGAGGGTGTCCCAGGCCGCGTCGACGGTCTCGTCCGAGTAGCCGCCGTAGTTCTGCGGCTGGCCCGTGGCGTAGATGTTCTGGCCCGAGGCGATCTGGCCGGAGCCGGCCCACGCGAACAGCGCGACCTCGTAGTCACCGTTCGGCAGGTCCTTGTCGAAGAACTCCGGCGAGCCGGTGTCGACGACGTTGAACCCGACCTGGTCGCACGACGCCTTGATCGCGGCGACCTCGTCGGCACGACGCGGGTTCGGGGCGGAGTAGCCGATGCGGAGCTCCGTGCCCTCCTCCAGGCCGGCGGCGGCGAACTTCTCCTTGGCGAGGTCGAGGTCGACCTCGTCGTAGCGGCCGTCGTACGACGCCGAGACGACGTCCTCGTACGAGTCCTGGAAGGGGAAGACCTCACGGGCGTTCATGACGACCGCGGCCTCGTCGATCGGCTTGATCAGGTCGTCGACGATCTTCTGACGCGGGACGCAGTAGGCGAACGCCTCACGGGCCTCGAGCGAGTCGGAGAAGATGCCGTTGTTGAAGTTGAAGTCCAGGTGCTCCCAGGTGAGCGTCTGGCCCGTGGTGACGGTGACCGCCGAGCCGAGCTGCTCGAGCTGGGCGACGGTGTCGACCGTGGCCTGCGGCTCGATGACGTTGAGGTCACCGTTCTGCAGCGCCTGCACGTGGGTGTCCGCGGCGGCGAAGCGGAACGTGACGTCCTGCGTCGCGGCCGGAGCGCCCCAGAAGTTCTCGTTGGCGGTCAGCGTGATGGACTGACCGGCGACCCAGCCGTCCGGCTTGAAGCCGTAGGCGGCCGACGACGGCGTGAGGGCGGGGTCGCCCAGCTCGCCGGCGGTCATGAGCCAGCCGGTGTTCCAGAACTCGGCGGCCGGCTCCAGGACCGACATGTCGAGCTCCTGGATCGCGGTGACGAGCTCGTCGGTGGTGACACCGATCTGCTCGGCCACGACGTGGGCGGGGAGCGGGGAGCCGATGAGGATCTTCCAGTCGGCGTACACGCGCTCGTAGTCGTACTGGAACGACTTGGCCTCCGCGGAGTCCGCGACGGGGCCCTCGGGGACGTAGTCACCCAGCGTCAGACCGGAGACGTGGTTGAACAGCGGGGTCTCCGAGGCGTCCTCGGTGACCGCACCGTCGGAGGTGATGGCCTGGGTGGCCCAGTCGAGGAGGAAGTCCGCGTAGGAGACGGGGGTGCCGTCCGACCAGGCGGCGTCGTCGGCGACCGTGTAGGCGACCTGCAGCGGGTCCTCGGAGACGGCCTCGTAGGTGCCGAACGCGTCGTCCGTGCAGATGGTGCCGTCGACGCCGAAGTACCAGAACCCACCGAGGATGCGCTCGGTGACGGCGCTGTTGTAGGTCGAGTACGTCTCGGGGGTGTTGGTGTTGTAGCCGAGGAACTCGTCCTCACCGACCGAGTACTTGACCTCGCCCTCGGCGGTCTCCGTGGTGCCCGTGTCCACCTTGCAGGGGTCGGACGGGGTCTCCGCGGCAGCGGTCTCGCCGGCGGTGGTGGTCTCCTCCGCCTCGGGCTCAGCAGCCGGGCTGGAGCACGCCGACAGCAGCAGCGCGCCGGCCGCGACGGCCGCGAAGGCTGCGCCTGAACGCCTGATCTTCACTGGGTTCCTCCTCAGGGGAAGGGCCCCCCGTCGACGCTGCCCGTCACCCGGGTGCGGGAGACGAACGTCACCGCAGGGAGGTCCGTGGTGTTGGACACACGCTACCCATCGCCCGGGCCGACAAATTGCCTGAGACCCCGATCACGTTTGATTGTTATCGATCTGAGACTGGTGGGTAGCATGTGGCGCGATTTGGGCGGTTGCGCCGAAACTCAGGGGAAACACCGGTTCCCGCACCATCACTCGACCCCCCCTCTATTCGCGTTATATATCGCGAGGAATAGTGCACCGAGGGGATTACCGGAGCGGTCGCGCGCAATTCGTGGCGCACTCATCGTCCGCCACGGGCTCCGCGCCCGCCAGTGCAGCGAGAGGAACCGTCCCACGCCCGTCAGCGGCGCCGGTTCCTCGCCTCAGCAGGCTCACGCGGCACGGCGTCGACCAGCCAGGCACGCAGCACCTCGACCCACAGGTCGAACACATCGAGGTGCGCGTCATGACTGCCGCCGACGAGATCGACCCGGTCCGTGGCCGGGCGACGACGGATCAGCTCGTCCTTGTCACCCGCGGAGAACATGCCGTCCGCAGCGAAGACGGCGAGGGTCGGGACCTCGACCGCCGCCCACTCGGCCCACCGCGGCACGTGGACCGCTGCGATCGTGCGTTCCATGACGTCGGCGTCGAAGCACGGACGAAGCCCGTCGGCCGTGACCTCGAGGTCGTCGACCCAGGCGCCCACGACCGCGTCGTGCCCGAGGTGCGCCCGCGCCGCGGCCCGGTCGACGAACGGCGTCGGCCAGGAGGCGAAGAACCGCCCGAGCCTCGCCGCCTCGTCCGGGTCGGCGCTTCCCGCGACGTGCCCCTCGAGCATCACCAGACGCTCGACGAGGTCCGGGCGTGCGGCTGCCGTGAGGAACGCCGTGTGCGCGCCCATCGACTGCCCGACGAGCGTGCAGCGCTCCCCCGGCAGGCATTGCTCCAGGACGGCGACGACGTCGCCGACGAACGCCTCGCGGGACAGATCGGTCGGACGTCGGGTGCTCCCACCATGGCCCCGCTGGTCCATCAGGAGGACCCGGAAGGATTCCCGGAGCGCGTCGGCCGTGGGCAGCAGCTCGCGCGAGCTGCCCGCGAGCCCGTGCAGGAGGAGCAGCGGTGGGCCATCACCGCCACGATCGGTGACCGCGACCGACACGTCACCCCGGGTGACCACCCGGGTCCCGTCGGTCATGCGGTCCGCAGCGGTGCGATCGCGCGCACCACGTCAGACGTTGAAGCGGAACTCGACGACGTCGCCGTCGCGCATGACGTAGTCCTTGCCCTCGATGCGGGCCTTGCCGGCCGCCTTGACGGCCGCCACGGACCCGGCCTCGACGAGGTCGTCGAACGAGATGACCTCGGCCTTGATGAAGCCCCGCTCGAAGTCGGTGTGGATGACGCCCGCGGCCTGCGGCGCGGTCCAGCCCTTGCGGATCGTCCACGCCCGGGCCTCCTTCGGCCCGGCCGTGAGGTACGTCTGCAGGCCGAGGGTGTCGAACCCGACGCCCGCGAGCTGGTCGAGCCCGGACTCGGCCTGGCCGGTCTCGGCGAGCATCTCGGCGGCCTCGTCGGGCTCCAGCTCGACGAGCTCGGCCTCGAACTTCGCGTCGAGGAAGATCGCGTGCGCCGGGGCGACCAGCTCGCGCAGGCGCTCCTGCATCCCCGCGTCCGCGAGACCCGCGTCGTCGGTGTTGAAGACGTAGATGAACGGCTTGGCGGTCATGAGCTGGAGCGAGGCGATCTCGGCGAGGTCGAGGCCCGCGGCGGCGGCGCCCTGGAAGAGGGTCGCGCCCTCCTCGAGGATGCGCTGCGCCTGCTGGGCGGCGGCGAACAGGACCGGGTCGCCCTTCTTGATCTTGACCTCCTTCTCCATCCGCGGCAGCGCCTTCTCCAGCGTCTGGAGGTCGGCGAGGATCAGCTCGGTGGAGATGGTCTCGATGTCGCCCGACGCGTCGACGGACCCCTCGACCCGCACGACGTCGCCGTCGTCGAAGGCCCGGGTGACCTGGCAGATCGCGTCCGCCTCGCGGATGTTCGCGAGGAACTTGTTGCCCAGGCCCTCGCCCTCGCTGGCGCCCTTGACGATGCCCGCGATGTCGACGAACGACACCGTGGCCGGCAGCACCCGCTCCGAGGAGAAGATCTCCGCCAGCGTGCCGAGGCGAGCGTCGGGCAGCGGGACGACGCCGACGTTCGGCTCGATCGTCGCGAACGGGTAGTTCGCGGCGAGCACGGAGTTGCGGGTCAGCGCGTTGAACAGGGTGGACTTGCCGACGTTGGGCAGGCCGACGATGCCGATAGTGAGAGCCACGTCGGACGAGTCTACGCGTCGGGCGTCTCGCCGCCGTGCTCGGCGACGACGACGTCCCGGTGCCAGGACTCGGTGGTGTACTTCGTGCGCCAGCCGAGGTGCACGTACAGCGACTCGGCACCGGTCGGGCTGTCCGCGTCCACCTCGAGGCCCACGCGGTTGCGGCCCCGCGCCGCGGCGTCCGCGACGACGGCGTGCAGCATCGCGGTGGCCACCCCACGCCCGCGCGCCACCGGGGTGGCGCCCAGGTAGTCGACGTAGGTGCCCTCGACCCCCGAGGCGTCCGGCGACGAGACCGTGGCGACGAGCGCGCCCGCCGCGACGGGCTCGCCGTCACCCTCCGCGGTGTCGGTCTCGTCGACGAAGGCGAGCCACCAGTGGTTCCAGCGGTGGCCCGGGTCCTCGCGCAGCCGCTGGACGAACTCGGGGAAGCTCTCCAGGTAGGAGTTGAAGTGGTCGCGGAACGCCTCCTCCAGCACCCGGTGGACGGTGTTGAGCTCCTCCGCGACGGGCACGCCGTTGTCGTGGTGGGCGACCTGGCGCACGGTCACGCCCGGCTTCGGGGCGGGCAGCGCGCCGGGTTCCGCCTCGTCGGGCGTGACCGGGCGGGACATCTGCCACCACGTGCGGGCGCGCTCGAACCCGGCCGCGGTCAGCCAGGCCCGGTGCACGTCGTCGCCCGCGAACGCTCCCGCGTCGAGCTGGGTCACCGGCTGCTCGCGCAGCCGCGCGAAGTCCACGGCGGCCTCGGTGAGCCAGGCGTAGCACCAGGCCGCGACGACGTCCTGGACCTCACGGGGCAGGGTGCGGTCGACCTCGACGCCGATGACGGCGCGGCCCGCGGCCCGGTCGTGGGCGTGCGCCCAGGCACGGATCACGCCGTCCGCGTCCTTGAGCACCGTCTGACGACGCGTCCACGACATCTGGCCGGCCACCTCGGCCTCGACCGTCGCCGTGTCGAAGCCCGCGGACCCCGTGAAAGGCTCGGCCTGCCGACCTCTGAGCTCCCCCAGCCGGGGTACGTCGGCGAGCTCGGGGACCACCGCCGTCCAGCGCGCGGGCAGGGTCTCGGACAGGCCGTCGTTCGCGGGGATCACGGGCACATTCTGTCAGGGTGCTGCGACACGCCCGAGCGCGGGGGCCGTCAGGAGAACGCCGTGACCTGCGCGAGCAGCTCGGGCAGACGCCGCTCATACGTGCGCGCACCGACCCGGACGCCGACCACCAGCACCACCACCGCCGTCGCCAGCCCGACCGCGAGCGCCACCGCGCCGAGCGGGGCGCTCGGCAGCAGCAGCGCCGGCAGCCCGACCGCGAGGGTGGGGACCATGAGGGCGGTCGTGGCGAGGAACGCGACCCCCTGGGCGAGCATCGTCGCCATGGCGGCGCCCTGCACCGTCTTGAAGGCGCTCTCCCCCGGCTTCGGGACGGGATACACCAGGCGCGTGGACACCGCGCTCGACACGCCGAGCGCCGCGCCGAGGACACCGAGGGTCAGGCCGAGCATCGCGGGCAGGTCGGCCCAGCGACCCGCGACCGCCACCCCGGCGACGGCGAGCCCCACGACCAGCGGCACGCCGAGGACGACGACCGGCACGACACGGCCCCACCGGTCGGCGCGGCCCGAGGTCCCGGTGGCGACGTGCAGCGCGAAGGCCGTGTTGTCGTACCCGACGTCGTTCGACAGCCCGAACCCGAGGACGAAGGCCGCCAGCGGCGCGACGAGCAGCAGCAGTCCGGCGCCCGCGCCGCTGGACACCCCCAGCACCACCACGACGAGCGGCATGAGCGGGACCAGCGCCAGCGACGCGGCGTACCGCGGGTCGCGCAGCCAGTAGGTGGCGCAGCGTGCGATCACGGCCCCCGTGGGGGTCGCGGGCACGCGGGCGAACCAGCCGAGCCCGCGGGTCCGGCCGGCATCACGGCCGCCGCCCCGGGGGGTGACGAGCGTCCGTGCGAGGGCCCGGTCCCACACCACCACGGCCAGGACCAGGGTGGCGACGACGACGAGGACCTGGGCGGCCAGGCGTCCCCACGCGCCGTCGTGCACCGCTCCGGCCCACGCCCAGGGCGCGCCGAACGGCGTCCAGGCGACGACCGACGCGGCGGCACCCACGGCGTCCTCCGTGCCCTCCCCGCCGTCGAGCGTGACCGTGGTCC
Organism: Isoptericola dokdonensis DS-3; assembly: GCF_001636295.1. Taxonomy (NCBI): domain Bacteria; kingdom Bacillati; phylum Actinomycetota; class Actinomycetes; order Micrococcales; family Promicromonosporaceae; genus Isoptericola; species Isoptericola dokdonensis. Next base: position 1,450,342 of record NZ_CP014209.1, read on the forward strand.
CGCTGCTCCCGGCCGTCACGGAGGACAACCACGCGAAGAACGGGCCGATCGCCAGCAGCGGCACGATCGCCGCCACCATGAGCACCTCGCGGTAGCGGCGCGAGTCGAGCAGCGGGGCGCACAGCGTGGTGATCGCGCGGGAGCCGACGACGCACAGCGCGAGCGCCGCGACCGCGCCGAGCAGGGCGGCGACCAGCGCCAGGACGTCGGTGCTCCAGGCGAGCGCCGACCCGAGGGCGGCCAGCGCCGTCACGGCGGCGGGGACGGACACGAGCCCGGCGACCGCGAGCCCGGTCAGCAGCGTGCGGCGCGGGATCGCGAAGGTCGTGAACCGCATCGGGTCCAGGGTGGAGTCGAGCCCGAACGCGAAGAGCGGCACGACCCACCAGCCCAGCACGACCAGCGCACCGACGAGCGTCAGCGCGTCACCGGTCAGTCCGGGGTCGGTGCGGCCTCCGACGATCGCGGCACCGACGAGCACGGTGACGACCGACAGGCCGTAGAGGACGGCGACCGCCAGGCCGATGGTCTGCCACACGCTGCGCCGCAGCGTGTTGCCCAGCAGGGTGAGCCTCAGTCGGACGAGGTGCGCAACCACTCGAGCCCTCCCGCCTGCCTGCGGCCCCCGACGAGCTCGACGAACCGGTCCTCCAGCGTCTGGTCGCCGCGCACCTGGTCCACCGTCCCGGTGTCGAGCACGTGGCCGCCGGCGATGATCGCGACGTGCGAGCACATCCGCTGGACGAGGTCCATGACGTGGCTGGACACGACCACGGTCCCGCCGTCGTCGACGTACCGGCGCAGGATGTCGCGGATGTTCGCGGCGCTGACCGGGTCGACGGCCTCGAACGGCTCGTCGAGCACGAGCACGCGCGGGGCGTGGATCATCGCGCAGGCCAGGGAGACCTTCTTGGTCATGCCGGCCGAGTAGTCCACGACGACGGTGTCGCGGTCGCCGGTGAGGTCCATCGCGGCGAGGAGGTCCTCGGTGCGGGCGGCGACGGTGGCCCGGTCCAGGCCGTGCAGCAGCCCGGCGTAGGTGAGGAGCTGGGCGCCGGTGAGCCGGTCGAAGAGACGCAGCCCGTCGGGCAGGATGCCGAGCCGGGGCTTGGCGACGCCGGGCTCGGCCCACAGGTCCGTGCCGAGCACGTGGGCGGTGCCGAAGTCGGGGCGCAGCAGGCCCGTCGCCATCGACAGGGTCGTGGTCTTGCCCGCCCCGTTGGGACCGACGAGCCCGAAGAACGACCCGGAGGGGACGTCCAGGTCGACCCCGGCGACCGCGATCTTGTCGCCGAACCGGCGCCACAGCCCGCGCAGGCTGAGCGCCGCGGCCGGGTCGGGCGGCGGCGGGACGGTGGGCTCGGGGCGGGGGCCGGGGGCCGGCTCCGGGACGGCAGGTGCGCTCACCCCGTCACCGTAGCGGCCCGGGGCGGACCTGCGACGGGGCGCCTCACCGGCCGTGTCGGTCCCCCGTGACAGCCTGTGCCCCATGGAGACGACGACCGCTCTGCTCATCGCGTTCGGCACCCTCGTGGCCGGCGGGGTGATCGGCTGGCTCTGGCACGCGCTGCGCACGGCGGGGGCGCACCGGTCCCAGGAGATGGAGGCCGTCCGTGCCCGCACCGAGCTGGACGCCGCCCGGCGGGAGGCCGCGGCGCTGCGCGAGCAGGTCGAGGCGACGCGCGAGGACGGCGAGCTCCGGCTGGAGCGCGCGGCCGACGACGCCGAGCGGCGGCTCGCGGCCGCCCGCCAGGAGGCCGACCACCGCCTCGCCGAGGTCCGCGCGGAGGCCGAGCGTCAGCTCGCCGCGGTCAAGGGCGACCAGGAGCGCGCCGCGCAGCAGTTCCGCGCCCTGGCGGGAGAGGTCCTCACCTCCAGCAACCAGCAGTTCCTCGAGCTCGCCGAGCAGCGCCTCCAGGCGAGCACGGTGAAGAACGACGAGACGCTCGCCCAGCGCGAGCAGGCGTTCCGTGCGCTGCTCGACCCGATGAGCAAGACCCTCGACCAGGTGAACCGTCGCGTGGACGACGCCGAGAAGGCGCGCCGGGAGGGGCACAGCACCCTGACCGAGCACCTGCGCCACCTGCAGTCGGTCAACACCGAGCTCCGCACGGGCACGAACGACCTCGTCGCCGCGCTCCGGTCGAACCAGACGCGCGGCGTGTGGGGCGAGCTCCAGCTCCGCCGCGTGGTCGAGGCCGCCGGGATGCTGGACCACGTCGACTTCGACGTGCAGGTGCACCGCACCGACGCCGAGGGGGGCTCCCTCGTCCCCGACCTGGTCGTCAACGTCGCGGGCGGCAAGAACGTCGTCGTCGACTCCAAGGTGCCGCTGACGGCCTACCTGCGGGCCCAGTCCACGCACGCTCCCGACGAGGCCGACAAGGAGCTCGACGCGCACGCCAAGGACCTCCTCAAGCACGTCGACGTGCTGGCGGGCAAGGCGTACTGGTCGCAGTTCGACGCCGCCCCGGAGTTCGTCGTGCTGTTCGTCCCGGCCGAGCCGATCCTGTCCGCGGCCGTCGAGCGGCGACCGGACCTCCTGGAGTACGCCATCCGCAAGCGCGTCGTGGTGGCGACCCCCATGACGCTCGTCGCGATGCTGAAGACGGTCGCCTACGCGTGGCAGCAGGACGCCGTCGCGGAGGACGCCCAGAAGGTGCTCCAGACGGGCAAGGAGCTCTACGGCCGCCTGGTCACCATGACGGCGAAGATCACCAAGCTGGGCCGCTCGATGACCCGGGCGACGACCGACTACAACGAGTTCGTCGCCACCCTGGAGACGCGCGTCGTGCCGTCCGCGCGCCGGATGGTCGAGCTCAAGGTCGCCGACGCGACGACCCCGCTCGAACCGCTCAAGGCCGTCGAGGCGACGACCCGCCCGATCGTGCGCCCCGAGCTGCTCGCCGGAGCCGAGGGGGCCGTCGTCGACCTGGGAGACGTCGCGGTGACCACCGACCGCACCTCGGTCGAGGCGCTGGTCGAGGCCGACCGTGCCGCCCTGGAGCGCAGCACCGAGGACGACGACAGCGCGTCGAGCGCCGCCGCCGGCTGACGGGCCGACGGGCTCAGACCGGCCGGATCGGCAGGGTCCGGCGCTCGGCGGGCCGGGGGCGGTCGTCCCCGCCGCCGGTCCGGCTCAGGCCCGTGCGCAGCTCGCGCGGCAGCGAGAACATGAGGTCCTCGGTGGCGGTGCGGACCTCCTCGGGCTCCCCGAACCCGCGGTCGGCGAGCAGGCGCAGCACGTCCTCGACGAGGATCTCCGGCACCGACGCCCCGGACGTCACACCGACCGTCGCGGCCCCGGCGAGCCAGGCGTCCTCGACGTCCGCGGCGCGGTCCACCCGGTGCGCGGCGCGGGCGCCGGCCTGCAGCGCCACCTCCACCAGCCGCACCGAGTTCGACGAGTTCGCGGACCCCACGACGATCACCAGGTCGCACTCGGGCGCCAGCTTCTTCACGGCGACCTGCCGGTTCTGGGTGGCGTAGCAGATGTCGTCGCTCGGCGGGTCGGCCAGCAGCGGGAAGCGCTCGCGCAGCCGCCGTACCGTCTCCATCGTCTCGTCCACCGACAGCGTGGTCTGCGAGACCCACACGACCCGGGCCGGGTCGCGGACCTCCACCCGGTCGGCCTCGTCCGGGGAGCCCACCACCTGCACGTGCGCGGGCGCCTCCCCCGCGGTCCCCTCCACCTCCTCGTGACCGTGGTGGCCGATGAGCAGGATGTCGACGTCGTCGCGGGCGAACCGCTGGACCTCCTTGTGCACCTTCGTCACCAGCGGGCACGTCGCGTCGATCGTGTCGAGGTCCCGGGCGACGGCGGCGTCACGCACCGCGGGCGAGACGCCGTGCGCGGAGAACACCAGGCGTGCGCCGCGCGGCACCTCGTCCGTCTCCTCGACGAACACCGCGCCCCGCTCGCGCAACGTCTCCACGACGTGCTTGTTGTGGACGATCTCCTTGCGCACGTAGACGGGAGCGCCGTACGCCTCGAGCGCCTTCTCGACGGCGACGACGGCGCGGTCGACGCCGGCGCAGTAGCCGCGGGGCGCGGCCAGCAGCACCCGCCTGGCGCGGTCCGTCCCGGCCGGAAGCGTGTCGGTCACGCTGCCAGTGTAGGAGCGCGTCGGCCGATCGTCCGTGTCGGCGCGGTGCGGCATGCTGGACGCCGTGACCGATCCGGACCGAGGACCCGACCAGCGCACCGCGCCCGACGCCGACGCCACCGACGTCGCGCTGCCGCTGCCCGAGATGGCGGCCGACACCACCGCGCACCGCCCGTGGCCCGTGCGGCTGCTCTCGGCGAAGATCCAGGGCTACGTGGCGCGCATGTCGCCGGTGTGGGTCGAGGGGCAGGTCGTCGAGCACACCTACCGCCGGTCCGCGGGCATGCAGTTCCTCACGCTGCGCGACACCGACGCGGAGGCTTCCCTGCCCGTGCACATGCTCACCCGGGCCTTCGACGGGCAGCCCGCGCAGCCGCAGGTGGGCGACCACGTCGTCGTGCAGGCCAAGCCGGAGTTCTGGGTGAAGTCGGGCCGGTTGTCGATGCGGGCGTCCGCGATCCGGCAGGTCGGCGTGGGCGAGCTCCTGGCCCGGATCGACCAGCTCCGCCGCGTGCTCGCCGCCGAGGGCCTGTTCGACCTCGACCGCAAGCGCCCGCTGCCGTTCCTGCCCGCCGTCGTCGGCCTCGTGTGCGGGCGCGAGTCGAAGGCCGAGCACGACGTCGTGGTCAACGCGCGCGCCCGCTGGCCGCAGGTGCGGTTCGAGATCCGCGAGGTCGCGGTGCAGGGCGTGGACGCGGTCCGCGAGGTGAGCGCCGCCGTCGCCGAGCTGGACGCCCGCCCCGAGGTCGAGGTGATCGTCGTGGCGCGCGGCGGCGGCTCCGTGGAGGACCTCCTGCCGTTCAGCAACGAGACGCTGGTGCGGGCCGTCGCGGCGTGTCGGACCCCGCTCGTCAGCGCGATCGGCCACGAGACCGACACCCCGCTGCTCGACCTCGTCGCCGACCACCGGGCCTCCACCCCGACCGACGCCGCCAAGCGGGTCGTGCCCGACGTCGGCGAGGAGCGGGCGCGGGTCACCCAGGCCCGGCAGCGCGCCCGGTCGGCGCTGACGGCGCGCGTGGAGCGCGAGCAGCACGGGCTGGACGCGATGCGCTCCCGCCCGGTGCTCGCCCGGCCGGAGTCGATGGTCGAGGCCCGTGCCCACGACGTCGCCCAGCAGGTGCGGCACGCGCGCCAGCTGGTGCACGCGGCGCTGCTCACCGCGGCGGGCGACGTCGGCCGGCTCGCCGCCCAGGTGCGGGCACTGTCCCCCGCCTCGACCCTGGAGCGCGGCTACGCCGTGGTGCAGCGCGCCGACGGCACGGTGGTGCGCGGCGCCGACGACGTCGCGGCGGGCGACGCGGTGCACGTGCGCCTCGCGGCGGGTGCGCTGGACGCGGAGGTCACCGCCGTCACGTCGTGACGCGGGGTGACGTCAGCGGGCGCGGGCCACCCGGCCCTCGTCCCAGACCGCCTCGGGGGTCTCGCGGACCGTGCCGTCGGCGCCGAACACGAGGAACCGGTCGAACCCGCGGGCGAACCAGCGGTCGTGGGTGACGGCGAGCACGGTGCCGTCGAACGCCTCCAGGCCCTCCTGCAGCGCCTCGGCGCTCTCCAGGTCGAGGTTGTCCGTCGGCTCGTCGAGCAGCAACGCCGTGCAGCCGGACAGCTCCAGCAGCAGCACCTGGAACCGCGCCTGCTGCCCGCCGGAGAGCCGGTCGAACGGCCGCTCGGCCGCCTGCTGGAGCTCGTAGCGGCGCAGCACGGACATCGCGGCACCCCGGTCCTTCGCGTGGTCGGCCCACAGGATGTCCAGCAGGGTGCGGCCCACCAGCTCGGGGTGGGCGTGCGTCTGGGCGAAGTGGCCCACCACGACCCGCGCCCCGAGCCGCGCGGACCCGGTGTGCGCGACGTCCTGGCCGGCGAGCAGCCGCAGGAAGTGCGACTTGCCCGAACCGTTCGACCCGAGGACGGCGACCCGCTCGCCGTAGAACACCTCCAGGTCGAACGGCTTCATCAGGCCCGTGAGCTCCAGCGCCTCGCAGGTGATGGCGCGGGTGCCCGTCCGGCCGCCGCGCAGGCGCATCCGGATGTCCTGCTCGCGGGGCGGCTCCGGCGGCGGGCCGGCCTCCTCGAACTTGCGCAGGCGCGTCTGGGCGGCCCGGTAGCGCGAGGCCATGTCCGGGCTGCTCGCCGCCTGGGCCCGCAGGGTCAGCACCAGCTTCTTCAGCTGGGCGTGCTTCTCGTCCCAGCGACGGCGCAGCTCCTCGAAGCGGGCGAACCGTTCTCGGCGCGCGTCATGGAAGGTCGCGAACCCGCCGCCGTGCACCCAGGCGTCGGAGCCCGACGGCCCCGGCTCGAGCGCCACGATCCGGTCCGCGACCCGGGACAGCAGCTCGCGGTCGTGCGAGACGAAGAGCACCGTCTTGCGGGTGGCGAGCAGCTGCTCCTCCAGCCAGCGCTTGCCGGGCACGTCGAGGTAGTTGTCCGGCTCGTCGAGGAGCAGCACCTCGTCGGGGCCGCGGAGCAGCGCCTCCAGCACCAGCCGCTTCTGCTCGCCGCCGGACAGGGTGCGCACCTCGCGCCACTGCGCCTGCTCGAACGGCACCCCCAGGGCCGCCATGGTGCAGACGTCCCACGTCGTCTCGAAGTCGTACCCGTGCACCTCTGCCCAGTCCGCGAGCGCCTGCGCGTACGCCATCTGGGCAGGTTCGTCGTCGATCTCCATGACGGCGGTCTCGGCGTCCTCCAGCGCGCGGGCGGCCTCCCTCACCGGGGTCGGCGAGACCGAGGCGAGGAGCTGGCGCACGGTGGTGGCGTCCCGGACGGAGCCGACGAACTGCGGCATGACGCCGAGCCCGCCGCTGACGGTGACCGTCCCGGCGTCGGGCCGCAGGCTTCCGATGACGAGGCGCAGCAGGGTGGTCTTGCCGGCGCCGTTGGGGCCGACGAGCGCGGTGGCGCTGCCCTCACCGACGCGGAACGAGACGTCGTCGAGCAGCGTGCGACCGTCGGGCAGCACGTACTCGACGTGCGCCACCTCCAGATGACCCATGGGGCGAGGGTCGCACGGCCGCCGGTGCCGGGTCGACGCCTTTGGTGCCGGTGTGACGGGCGGCACCGCGGCGCGGCGAGACGGTTCGGCCGGTGTCGGCACGGTGCGGTTGACTGTCCTCGTGACCGACGAGACGCCGAACACCGACGTGTCCGCCCTCGGCTACGAGGAGGCCCGCGACGAGCTGGTCCAGGTGGTCGCCCGCCTGGAGGCCGGGGGCGAGCCCCTGGAGGACTCCCTCGCGCTGTGGGAGCGGGGCGAGGCGCTCGCCGCGCGCTGCCAGCAGTGGCTCGACGGCGCCCGGGAGCGGCTGGCCGCGGCCCAGGCGGGGGCGAGCACCGACGACGGCGAGGACGACTGATGCCCGCGCACGTCCTCGCGGTCGGCGAGGCGCTGGTGGACGTCGTGCGGGGTCGTGACGGCTCGGTCGCCGAGCACCCCGGCGGATCGCCGGCGAACGTCGCCCTCACCCTCGGCCGGCTGGGCCGGGACGCCCGGCTGGCGACGTGGCTGGGCACGGACGAGCGCGGTGACACGGTGCGCGCCTGGCTCGCCGGATCGGGCGTGACGACGACGCCGGGCAGCGACGCCGCGCCGGTCACCTCGGTGGCGCGGGCGACGCTGGACGCGTCCGGCGCCGCGACGTACGAGTTCGACCTGGACTGGCGGGTGCCCGCCGGTGCCGCCGCCGCGGCGGACACCCTGGCGGTGCACACCGGGTCCGTGGCGGCCACGCTGGAGCCGGGCGCGTCGCAGGTGCGCGCGCTGGTCGAGGCGGCCCGGGCGACCGCGACCGTCACCTACGACCCCAACGCCCGCCCCGCCCTCATGGGCGACCCCGCGGACGCCCGCGGCCCGGTCGAGGCGCTCGTGCGGCTCGCCGACGTCGTCAAGGTCAGCGACGAGGACCTCGGGTGGTTGTCCGACGGCGCGGCCCCGCTGGACGTCGCCCGCCGGTGGGTCCACGAGCTGGGCGTGCCGCTGGTCGTGGTCACGTTCGGCGGGGAGGGTGCCACGGCCGTCACCACGCAGGGCGAGGTCCACGTGCCGTCGGTGCCGGTGAGCGTCGTCGACACGGTCGGTGCCGGGGACTCCTTCATGGGCGCGCTCCTGGACGGGCTGTGGCGCGCCGACCTGCTGGGCGCGGACCGCCGGGCGGCCCTGCGCGGGATCGACCACGCCACCGTCGAGAACCTGCTGTCACGGTGCGTGGCCGTGGCAGCCGTCACCGTCTCCCGCGCCGGGGCGAACCCGCCGTGGGCGACCGAGCTGGAGGACGCATGACCACCCCCACCGAGGCCTGGGCCGCGCTGCGCGCCGGCAACGACCGCTTCGTCGCCGACGCACCGATCCACCCGTCCCAGGGCGCCGCCCGTCGTCGCGAGCTCGCGGCCGCGCAGCACCCGCACACCGTGCTGTTCGGCTGCTCGGACTCCCGCGTCGCCGCGGAGATCGTCTTCGACCAGGGTCTCGGCGACCTGTTCGTGGTGCGCACGGCCGGGCACGTCGTGGACACCACGGTGCTGGGCTCCATCGAGTACGGCGTCGAGGTGCTCGGCGCCCCGCTGATCGTGGTGCTCGGCCACGACTCGTGCGGCGCGGTCGCGGCGACGGCGAACACGCTGCGCACGGGCGAGCAGCCGCCCGGCTTCGTGCGGGCGGTCGTCGACAAGGTGATCCCGTCGATCGCGCACCTCGCCGGCTCCGCGGACGCCGGCTCGACGGAGGACACCGCGAGCGGGCCGTTCGCCGACCGGCTCCGCACCGCCCACGTCCGCCACACCGTCGGCCTGCTGCGCGGGTACTCCGCCGCGCTCGACCAGGCCGTCACCGACGGGCGCGTCGCGATCGTGGGCGTCGAGTACGACCTTCAGGACGGCTCCGCCCGCCTCGTCGAGGTCGCCGGCGACGTCGGCGAGCAGCCGCTGTCCTGACGTCCCTCGCCCGGGCGGCCCGGACCCCTCGGCGGGGATCCGGGCCGCTCGCGTGACACCTCTCACACCGTCCCCGCTCCTGGCGTGCGGCACGATGGACGCATGACTTCTGACACCGTCGTCCCCGGCGCCGACGCGCCCGAGGCCGAGTACCGCATCGAGCACGACACGATGGGTGAGGTCCGCGTCCCGGCCCAGGCCCTGTACCGCGCCCAGACGCAGCGCGCGGTCGAGAACTTCCCCATCTCGGGCACCCCCCTCGAGCGCGGCCACATCGAGGCCCTCGCCCGGGTGAAGAAGGCCGCGGCGCGCGCCAACGCCGAGCTGGGCGTGCTCGACCAGGACGTCGCGGCCGCCATCGTCGCCGCCGCCGACGAGGTCGCCTCCGGAGCCCTGGACGCCCACTTCCCCGTCGACGTGTTCCAGACCGGTTCGGGCACCTCGTCGAACATGAACACCAACGAGGTCCTCGCGACCCTCGCCACGCGCTCGCTGGGCAAGGACGTCCACCCGAACGACCACGTCAACGCCTCGCAGTCGTCCAACGACGTGTTCCCGACCTCGGTGCACGTCGCCGCCACCGCCGGCGTCGTCCGTGACCTCGTGCCCGCCCTGGAGCACCTCGCCGCGTCGCTCGGCGCGAAGGCCGACGAGTACGCGACCGTCGTGAAGTCGGGCCGCACCCACCTCATGGACGCCACCCCGGTGACGCTCGGCCAGGAGTTCGGCGGGTACGCCGCCGCGATCCGCTACGGCATCGAGCGCCTGCAGGCCGCGCTCCCCCGCGCCGCCGAGGTCCCGCTGGGCGGCACCGCCGTCGGCACCGGCATCAACACCCCCGCCGGGTTCCCGCAGCGCGTCATCGAGCTGCTGCGCGAGGACACCGGCCTGCCCCTGACCGAGGCCCGCGACCACTTCGAGGCGCAGTCGGCCCGCGACGGCCTCGTCGAGCTGTCCGGCGCGCTGCGCACCATCGCGGTGTCGCTCACCAAGATCTGCAACGACCTGCGCTGGATGGGCTCCGGCCCCAACACCGGCCTGGGCGAGATCTTCATCCCCGACCTGCAGCCGGGATCCTCGATCATGCCGGGCAAGGTCAACCCCGTCATCCCCGAGGCCGTGCTCATGGTCGCGGCCCGCGTCGTCGGCAACGACGCGACCGTCGCCTGGGCCGGTGCGAGCGGCTCGTTCGAGCTCAACGTGCAGATCCCCGTCATCGCGCAGGGCGTCCTGGAGTCGATCCGCCTGCTCGCGAACGCCTCGCGCGTCCTCGCGGACAAGACGGTCGACGGGATCACGGCGAACGTCGACAAGGCCCGCGCCTTCGCGGAGTCCTCCCCCTCGATCGTCACCCCGCTGAACCGCGTCATCGGCTACGAGGCCGCGGCGAAGGTCGCCAAGCACTCCGTCAAGCAGGGCCTCACCGTGCGCGAGGCCGTGATCGACCTGGGCTTCGTGGAGCGCGGCGAGGTCACCGAGGCGCAGCTCGACGAGGCGCTCGACGTGCTGTCGATGACGCGGCCGCCGCAGGCCTGAGCTCGTCCGTGCCGTGGTGGGGTTGCCCGGGCGCCGTCGCGCTCACGGTCGCTGCGCGACCTGCGCTTTCCGTCTGACGACGGCGCCCGGGCAACCCCACCACAGCACTCACAGGTGACCTGGGTCTCAGCGGGCGGACAACCCTTTGGTAAGCCTTACCTCACCTGCTAGTGTCGGGATCAAGCGAAAGGCGCGCTGCCGGTGCGCGGGGCTGGGGGGTTCCACGAGGCAGCGCGTCTTTTCGCATTCCCGGCACCTTGCCGGCCGAGGTCCCGACAGGAGCGCCCCGGAGCGAGGGTCCCGGCACGTCATCCCGCAGGCCTGCCGAGCGCCCTGCCGGTCAGTAGTCGACGGGGTCCAGGCGGTGCAGCACGACGGCGAGCAGGCGGCCGAGCTCGGCCCGCTGGGTCTCGTCGAGGTCGGCCAGCGCGTCACGCTCCCGGTCGACCTGGCGGGGGAACGCCTCGTCGACGAGTCGCTCCCCCGCCGCCGTGAGGGCGACGACGACCCCGCGGCGGTCGCGCTCCGGCACAGTCCGCTCCACCAGGCCCGCCCGGGCGAGGCGGTCGAGGCGCTTCGTGATGGAGGCCCCCGGCGCGCCGGTCATCGTCGTGATCTCGCCCGCACGCAGCGGCCGGCCCGCGCGGCGCAGCGCGGTGAGCAGGTCCAGCTCGGGCCGCGTGAGGTCGCGGCCCGCCAGGTCCGCCTCGGTCGCCGCGTCCAGCAGCGCCGCGATGCGCCGCACCCGGGCGCCGACCTCGGCCGGCGCGGTGTCGACGCCGGGGAGCCGCTCCGCCCACTGCACCCGCACCCGCTCGATGTAGTCCACGCGCCCAGCATAGGTGTGACGACCGCGATAGTTTCCTGATGTTTTACTCGTGAACTATCATCGAGGCGATGACCTCCCCCGTGCTCACCTCCGCCCGGGACGTGCTCGACCGGGGACACCTCCGCGAAGCGCTGCGCGTCCACCCCTCGCCCGCCACCGCCGCGAGCGTGCTCGCCGCCGTCCGCTGCGGGGCCGCCGTCGCGCTCGCGCTCGGCCTCGCCGCCGCCCTCGGCCGCCAGGACCTCGCCGGCTACGCCGCCCTCGGGGCCCTCGCCTCCCTCTACGGCCGCTTCGAGCCGTACCGCCGACGCGCCGAGGTCGTCGCCCTCCTGGGTGTCGTGCTGACCGTCGCCTTCACGGGCGTCGCGGCGCTGACGACCCTCGGCGCCCCCGCCCTCGGGGTGCTCGCCGCCGTCGCCCTCGTCGCCGCCGGGGCGACCGTGCTGTGCCTCCTGGTCCGCACCGGGCCGCCCGGCGGGACCATCGTCGTCTTCGCCGCGGCGGGCGGGATGGCCGCCGGCACCAGCTGGGCGGACGTCGGCGAGCGCGGGCTCGCCGTGGCCGCCGGAGCGGCCGTGGCCTGGCTCGTCGCCATGAGCGGGTGGGCCGTCCGCCCGGGCGGTGCCCTGCGGCGGGCCGTCCGCCGGGTCACCCCCGGACCGACCGCCACGACGCCGCCCGTCGCCGACACGACGACGCCGGTTCCGTCGGTACGGCAGACGCTCCGGGAGACCTGGCGCGAGCCCGGGTGGCGCCTCGGCGGGATCCGGGTCGCCGCCGCCGCGCTCGGCGCCGGCGTCGTCGCCCACCTCGCCGGGCTCGCGCACCCGGCCTGGGCGCAGCTGGGTGCCACCGCCACCCTCCAGGGGAGCACCACCCGGCACGCCGTCGTCCGGGCGCTCCAGCGCGCCGGCGGCACCGCCGTCGGAGCGCTCCTTGCCTGGCCCCTGCTCGCCGCGCACCTCGGGTTCGCCGCGACCTGCGTCGTCGTGGTCGTGCTCCAGGTCGTCACCGAGATCGTCGTCGGACGTCACTACGGGCTGGCGATGCTCACCATCACGCCCATGGCGCTGCTCATGACCTCCCTCGCCGCCCCCACCGACCCCGGCGGTGCGGCCGCAGCCCGCGCGCTCGACACCGTCCTCGGCGCCGCGCTCGGCGTGCTCGCCGTCGTCCTGGTCCACGCACGCCGACGGGGCGCCGCGACGACGGTGTGAACCGCCGCCCCGACGCCCCGCCCGCGGTGGCCCCGGGTCAGATCTCCAGGCCCTCCAGCATCTCCGTGACCAGCGCCGCCACCGGCGACCGCTCCGAACGCGTCAGCGTGACGTGCGCGAACAGCGGGTGACCCTTGAGCGCCTCGATGACCGCCGCGACGCCGTCGTGGCGCCCCACCCGCAGGTTGTCGCGCTGCGCCACGTCGTGGGTGAGCACCACCCGCGACGACTGCCCGATGCGGGACAGCACCGTGAGCAGCACGTTGCGCTCCAGCGACTGGGCCTCGTCGACGATGACGAACGCGTCGTGCAGCGAACGCCCCCGGATGTGCGTCAGCGGCAGCACCTCGAGCATCTCCCGGTCGATCACCTCGTCGAGCACCGCCGGGGAGACCAGCGCACCGAGCGTGTCGTGGACGGCCTGCGCCCACGGGTTCATCTTCTCGGACTCGCTGCCCGGCAGGTACCCGAGCTCCTGACCGCCGACGGCGTACAACGGGCGGAACACGATGATCTTGCGGTGCTGACGACGCTCCAGCACCGCCTCCAGCCCGGCGCACAGCGCCAGCGCCGACTTGCCGGTGCCGGCGCGCCCGCCGAGCGAGACGATGCCGATGTCGTCGTCGAGCAGCAGGTCGATCGCGACGCGCTGCTCGGCCGAGCGGCCGTGGACGCCGAACAGGTCCTGGTCGCCACGCACCAGCCGGACCCGCTTGTCGGCGGTGACCCGTCCCAGCGCCGACCCGCTCGCGCTGTGCACCACCAGCCCGGTGTGGCACAGCAGCGGGCCGGCGTCCTCGACCACTCCCGGGTCGAGGGCCGCCAGGTCGACCTCGGTGCCGTCGTAGAGCTCACCCATCTGGTCGTCCGTCATCGTCAGCTCGCGCATGCCGGTCCAGCCCGAGTCCACGGCTAGCTCGTGCCGGTACTCCTCGGCCCGCAACCCCACCGCCGACGCCTTGACCCGCATCGGCAGGTCCTTCGACACGACCGTGACGTCCAGCCCCTCCGAGGCCAGGTTGGCGGCGACGGACAGGATGCGGGTGTCGTTGTCGCCGAGCCGGAACCCGGCGGGCAGCACCGCCGGGTCGGTGTGGTTCAGCTCGACGCGCAGCGAGCCGCCGTCGGCCCCGACCGGGATCGGGGCGTCGAGCCTGCCGTGCTCGATCCGCAGGTCGTCGAGCGCCCGCAGCGCACTGCGGGCGAAGTAGCCGAGCTCGGCGTGGTGCCGCTTGGCCTCGAGCTCCGTGACGACGACGACGGGCAGGACCACGTCGTGCTCGGCGAAGCGGTAGATCGCCCGCGGGTCGGACAACAGGACGGACGTGTCGACGACGAACGTCCGACGGTCGGTGCTGGGTGTTTCGGTGTGGGCCACGATGTGCTCCCTCGCGCAGAGCGGAACGGGGTGTGGGGCGGGCGGCCGGTCCGGAGCGCACAGTGCGCGAGGACCGGGGCCGGCCCTCCTGCACGGAGCGTGCACTCCATCGGTTGGCCTCCCGGGGACACCCTGGGTGGGTGTCCTGCGCGCCACGTTACGACCGCCGACCGGTGACGGGTGTCACACCGGCGGCGCGTCGCGAACTCGTCACGCAGAGTTCACACCGCCGTGACCGCGGGGGCAGGATGGGACGGTGACGACGTACGCGGTGCTGCTGCGCGGGGTCAACGTCGGAGGCCACCGGCGCGTGCCGGCCGCCGACCTGCGGGCCGCCGCCGACGCCGTCGGGCTGGGCGACCCCCGCACGTACGCCACCAGCGGCAACCTCGTCGTGACCTGCGACGACGCCGCCACGACGGACCAGGTCGCCCACGACCTGACGACGGCGCTCGCCGACCGGCTCGGCCTGGAGGTGCAGGTCGTCGCCGTCGCCGCCGACCGGCTCGCCCGGCTCCTCGCGGCGGTCCCCTTCCCCGACGCCGCCCGCGACGAGCCCGCGAAGGTGCTGCTGCACGTCGGGCCGCGCGACGTGGACGCCGCCGGCGTGGCCCGCCTCGCGGACGAGCACACCGGGCCCGAGCGGGTCGCCGTCGCCGAGGGCGCCCTGTACGTCCACCACGTCGACGGCGTGGGGCGCAGCCGTCTCACCGGCGACCGGATCGACCGGGCCGCCGGGACGTGGACGACAGGCCGCAGCTGGCGCACCGTCATCCGGTTGCTGGAGATGGCCGCGCCGTGACCGGGTCGACCGCCGCACCGTCCAGCGGGCGGCGTGGCGGCGATCCGGAACCGGTAGGGTGTTCGCCAGTGGTGAGCCGGGAAGTCTGGTCGGTGGCACCGGCTGAGACGCCGGTCGACGAACCGACACCTCCTCGAAGGAGCACACCCTGAGCACCGACGTCTCCACCCCGTCCTTCGGCGCCCGCCTCGCCCGCTGGGTCTCCCGCGAGACCACCGGCGGGGCGCTGCTCATCGGCGCCGCCGTCATCGCGCTGATCTTCGCCAACTCGCCCTGGCGCGACGCCTACACCTCGCTCACCGAGTTCGTCCCCGGCGGCGACCTGCTGCACCCGCTGCACCTGGACCTCTCCCTCGCGGCCTGGGCGGCGGACGGGCTGCTCGCGGTCTTCTTCTTCGTCGTCGGCCTCGAGCTCAAGCACGAGTTCGTCGCCGGCTCCCTGCGCAGCCCGAAGCAGGCGGGCGTCCCGATGCTCGCGGCGGTCGGCGGCATGGTCGTCCCCGCCGCCATCTACGCGGTGCTCGTCGTCGCGCTGGGCGACTCGAGCGCCCTGCACGGGTGGGCCATCCCGACGGCGACCGACATCGCCTTCGCGCTCGCCGTGCTCGCCGTCTTCGGCAAGGGCCTGCCCGTCGCGATCCGCACGTTCCTGCTGACCCTCGCCGTCGTCGACGACCTCCTGGCCATCACGGTCATCGCGGTCTTCTACACGTCCGAGATCCACTTCGGCTACCTCGCCGCCTCCCTCGGCGTCATCGCCCTGTTCGGCTGGTACGTGCGGACCCGGCGCCCCCACTGGTGGCTCCTCGTGCCGCTGTTCGCCGTGGCCTGGACCTTCATGCACGCCTCCGGCGTGCACGCGACCGTCGCGGGCGTCCTCATGGGCTTCACCGTGGCCGCCCGGCCGACGCACGGCGAGACCGAGTCCCGCACCCACTACTACGAGCACTGGGTCAAGCCCTGGTCGCAGGGGATCGCCCTGCCGGTGTTCGCCTTCTTCTCCGCCGGGGTCAACCTGGTCGACGGCGGCGGCCCCGGCGAGCTCCTCGGCCAGCCGATCGTCGCCGCCATCGTCGCCGGACTCGTCGTGGGCAAGGTGATCGGCGTCCTGGGCACCACGTGGCTCGTCACCCGGGTCACCCCGCTCCGGCTGGCGCAGGGCATCGGCGTGCGCGACCTGCTGCCCGTCGCCCTGCTCGCCGGGATCGGGTTCACCGTGTCCCTGCTCATCGCCGAGCTCTCGTTCGAGCACGGCTCCGAGCACACCCTCGGCGCGAAGGCCGCCATCCTGCTGGCGTCCGTGATCGCCGCGGTGCTGGGGGCGTTCATGCTGCGCTGGGACGCACGCCAGGAGCGCAGCGCCGACATGAACCGCGACGACGTGCCCGACGAGGTCACGTCCTACATCGGCGACGAGCAGGACCGCGAGACCCACTGACCGTCGTCCGTGCACGGGCCCGGTCGGCGACCTGCCGACCGGGCCCGCTGCCGTCCGTGCGGGGTTACGGTGGACGGGAGGTCCGTGACGAGGAGGTCACCCATGATCAGCGCTCCCGACGACGTGGTGGTGGTCGCCGCCGCCCGCACCCCGCAGGGTCGCCTGCGCGGTGCGCTCTCGCCCCTGAGCGCCGTCGAGCTGGGGGCGGTCGCCGCCCGGGCCGCGCTCGCCGCGGCCGGGCCGCTCGCCGAGCAGGTGGACGCCGTCGTGCAGGGCCAGGTGCTCCAGGCGGGGGCCGGTCAGAACCCGGCCCGGCAGACGGCGGTCGCCGCGGGCGTCGCGCTCGACGTGCCCGCCGTGACGGTCAACAAGGTGTGCCTGTCCGGGCTGACGGCGGTGATCGACGGTGCCCGGCTGCTGCGCACCGGGGAGGCGTCGGTGGTGCTCGCCGGCGGGCAGGAGTCCATGACGAACGCCCCGCACCTGCTGCCCGGCGCCCGCGCCGGGTTCGGCTACGGCGACGCGACCCTCCTCGACGCCGTTGCCCGCGACGGCCTGACGGACGCGTTCGACGGCCGGGCGATGGGGCTGAGCACCGAGGAGCACAACGTCGGCGACGCCTTCGTGTCCCGGCAGGAGCAGGACGCCGTCGCGGCGGCCTCGCACCAGCGGGCCGCCCGCGCGACGAAGGACGGTGTGCTCGCGGACGAGCTCGTGCCCGTCGAGGTGCCGCAGCGGCGCGGCGACCCCGTCGTCGTGCGCGCCGACGAGGGCGTGCGCCCGGACACCACCCCCGAGTCGCTCGCACGGCTGCGCCCCGCCTTCTCCCCGGACGGCACGATCACCGCCGGCAACGCCTCCCAGATCTCCGACGGCGCCGCCGCCCTGGTGCTCACCACGCGCGCTCGCGCGGAGGCCGCCGGGGTGTCGGTGCTCGCCACCGTGCGGGCCGCCGGGCGGGTCGCCGGCCCCGACCGGTCGCTGCACTCGCAGCCCGCCCGGGCGATCGCCGCCGCCCTCGACCGGCAGGGCTGGACCGCCGGCGACCTCGACCACGTCGAGATCAACGAGGCGTTCGCCGCCGTCGCGGTGGTCTCGACACGCGCGCTGGGCCTTGACCCGTCCGTGGTCAACCCGCACGGCGGCGGCATCTCCCTGGGCCACCCGATCGGGGCGTCCGGCGCACGGCTCGTCGTGCACGCGGCGCACGTCCTGGCCCGGCGCGCGGCCGAGGGGCTGCCCGGCCGCGCCGCCGTCGGGCTGTGCGGCGGCGGCGGTCAGGGCGACGCGCTGCTGCTGGAGGTCTGACCCGGTCGGTCAGGCGGCGACCGGTCGGCGCGCCAGGAGCACGGCGACGACGACGCCCACGACGCCCGCGACGGCGGCCACACCGAAGGCCGCCGTGAACCCGCTCGCCGGGTCCACGCCGCCCCGCGCGAGGAGCACGCCCACCACGGGAGCCGCGGCGGCCGAGCCGACGGTCCGCACCACGCTGTTGAGGCCGGTCGCCGCGCCGGTCTCGGTGGCGGGCGAGAAGTCCACGACGAGGCGGGCGCAGATCGCGTACCCGATGCCGTTGCCCAGACCGAGCACACCGAACGCGACGACGATCCCCCACCCGCTGGTGGGCCACCCCGCCATGAGCGCGGCACCCACGGCCATCGCGCCCGACGCGACGGCAGCAGTCCTGCCGGCACCGATCCGGGCAACCATCGCGGGGGTCAGCCGTCCGCCGAGGAACACCATGACGGCGCTGGGCAGCATGGCGAGCGCCGACACCGTCACGGACATGCCGTGCCCGTAGCCGGTCGAGGTCGGCGCCTGGGTGAGGACCGGGATCGCGACGTAGCAGACGTAGGGCACGAAGCCGACGACGACGGTGAGGACGCTGGTCAGGACCAGGGAGGTGCTGCGGAAGGTTCGCACGTCGACGAGCGGTGCCGTGCGGCGCGACTCGACGCGGACGAGGACGGCCAGGAGCAGCAGGCCCACGACGCCGGTCGCGAGCGTGCGGGCGGAGCCCCACCCCCACGACGCGCCCTGGGACACGGCGAGGAGCGTCGCGACGAGCCCGACGGCCAGCAGGACGGTGCCGAGCCAGTCGGTGGACCGGCTGACGGCGGGGGCCCCGCCGCGCGGGACGAGCAGGACGATCGCGACCGCGGACGCGGCGACGAGCACGGTGCCGAGGGCGAAGAGCCAGCGCCAGCCGAGCGCGTCGACGACGATGCCACCGACGACGAGCGCGGCGCCGGCCCCGAGACCGATCATGCCGGGGATCCACCCGAAGGCGGCGGCGAGCGACCTGCCGTGCAGGAGCTGTCGGGCGAGGGCGAGGGCCAGCGGGAAGGTCGCGGTGCTGACGCCCTGCACCGCCCGGGCGGCGAGGAGGACCGACATGTTCGGGGCGGCGGCGGCCGCCGCCGAGGCGAGGGCGAAGACGGCGAGGGTGCCGAGCAGCACCCGGCGGTGCCCGAAGCGGTCACCGAGGTTGCCCACGACCGGGGCGAGGACGGCGCCGGAGAGCAGGAACGCGGTGATGACCCAGCCGGTCCCCTGGGCCGTGGCGCCGAGCTCGGCCCCGATGGTCGGCAGCGCGGGCACGACCAGGGTCTGCATGAGCGAGAAGGCCAGGACGACCAGGCTCAGGGCGACGGTGACGGCTCCCGGGCGCGCGATGTCGCGCGGGCCGAGGGGAGGGGTGGGCATGGCGAGGCCTCTCGAACGGTACGGGGAGGGGCGCTCGACAGGTTCTCGGCGCACCCGGAGGTTGTCGGAACGGAACATCCGTTCCGATTCACCTTAACACCGGCCGTGCGACTACCGTGATCCCATGCCCAGCACACCCGGCGACCACCTGCCCGGCCGGCAGCGCGAGGCACGCGCCAACGACTCGGCCGTGCTGGCCGCCGCTCGCGAGGTCTTCGCCCACCAGGGCCACGGAGCCTCGATGGCCGACGTCGCCCGGCACGCCGGCGTCGGCGTCGGCACCGTGTACCGCCGCTACCCCACCAAGGACGCGCTCGTCGAGGCGCTGCACACCGAGGCGGTCCGGGTCGCCGCGGCGCTCGCCGCCACCGTGGCCGACGCACCGGGCGCCGACGGGGCCGTCGTGACGTTCCTCGCCCGCCACGTGCACGAGGCCGAAGGCTCCCTGCTGCGCCCGACCGGGGCGACCACCCCGATCCCGCCCGACCTCGCGGCCGCCACGGCCGACCTGCACGACGCGCTCCGCCGACTCGTCGAGCTCGACCAGGACGCCGGCGTCGTGCCGGCCGGGTTCACCGCCGCCGACGTCATGCTGCTCCTGCTCCACCTGCGCCCGGCGCTCCCCCTCCCCCGCGAGCGTGCCGACGAGCTGCACCTGCGCTACCTCGCGCTCGCCGCGCGAGGACTGCGCGACCAGGCGGCGGACGGCGCGCTCCACGCCGGACCCGGCTGGGACGAGTGGGTCGGGACCTGGCACGCCTGACCCGCGTCACGACGTCGGCGCGTGCCGCTCCAGGAACTCGTACACCTCGGTGGTGTCCACCCCGGGGAAGGCGCCGGACGGCATCGCCGCCAGCATCGACGCGTGCGGGCGGGCGCTGGGGAACGCCTGACCGTCCCAGCGCTGCGCGAGGGGCGCGCGGGGCCGGCGGCAGCACGACTCGTCCGGGCAGCGCGACGTCGACCGCGCCGTCGTCTCCCGCCCGAGGAACCACTTGACCTGCGCGTACGGCACGCCCACGCTCACCGAGAACCGCCCGTCCGGGGTGTCCGTCACCCGTGAGGTGCACCAGTAGGTGCCCGTCGGGGTGTCCGTGTACTGGTAGTACGGGCTGAGCCGGTCCGCGATGCCGAACACCACGCGCGCCGTCCACTGCTTGCAGACGTGCTGCCCCTCGACCGTGCCCAGGGCGTCGGCGGGGAACCGCACCCCGTCGTTCTCGTACGCCTTGTGGATCGCGCCCGACTCGTGGACCTTCATGAAGTGCACGCCGATCCCGAGGTGGCGGGTGGCGAGGTTCGTGAACCGGTGCGCCGCGGTCTCGTAGGAGACGGCGAACGCGTCGCGCAGGTCCTCGATGGAGATCGCCCGGGCGTCCTTCGCGTCGCGCAGGTGCCGCACCGCCTCCCGCTCGGGCAGCAGCAGCGCGGCGCACAGGTAGTTCGCCTCGACCCGCTGGCGCAGGAACTCGCCGTAGTCGCGCGGCTCGGCATGCTCCAGCACGTGCGACGACAGGGCCTGCAGCAGCGCCGACCGGGCGTCCGAGCGCCCGCGGATGCCGTTGCTCGGCAGGTAGACGCGCCGGTGGCGCTGGTCGATGACGGCCCGGGTCGAGTGCGGCACGTCCGACTCGTAGTGGATCGTGAAGCCCAGGTGGGAGGCGATCTCCACCGCGGCACGCTGCGGCACCGGCCCGTGCGTGTGCCCGACGTCGTCGAGCAGCGACCGCGCGACGAGCTCCAGGTCGGGGAAGTAGTTGTCCTGCGCGCGCATGTCCGCCCGCAGCTCGGTGTTCGCGCGCCGCGCCTCCTCCGGGGTGAGCGCCCGCTCCGAGTGCAGGCGCTCCAGCTCCGCCTGGAGCGCGACGATCGCCTCCAGGGCGTCCGTCGGCAGCGACTTGCCGACCCGCACCGACTTCACCCCGAGCGCCGAGAAGAGCGGCCCTCTTTGCACGCGCTCCAGCTCGATCTCCAGGGCGTCGCGCCGGGACGGCGCCTCCGGCGACAGCAGCTCGTCCACCGTGGTGCCCAGCGCGCGGGCGACCGCCTGCAGCCGGGCGATCGTCGGTTCGCGCTTGCCGTTCTCCAGCATGGACACCTGCGACGGCGCACGTCCGATGGCCTCGGCGAGGTCGCCGAGCGTCATGCCCCGGCGGGCGCGCAGGTGCCGGATCCGCCGCCCGATCGTCAGCGCGTCGGGCTCGGCGTCCGCCGTGGTCGTGGTCGGCAGGGTCGGTGCCGGCCGCTGGGTCGTCGTCGTGGCCATGCCCCAGGGTGACATGCGGCACACCTTCTGGGAAGGAGAAGAACCGCCGAAGTTCTTCGCCGCGGAGGTGGCCACGGGGGTGGTGCGGGGCCCAGAGTCGTGGTCGAGGGGACGACGACGACGGCCCGGGAGAAGCCCTCCCCGCCTCCCCCGGGCCGCCGTCGGAACCCCGCACCGCTGGCAACGACGACCGGAAGGCGATCACCATGACCGCGACCCTCGACACCGCGACCGACTCCCGCACCACCGCCCGCCCGGGTGACCAGGTCGCCACGGCCGAGGCCCTG
The DNA here is from genome assembly GCF_001636295.1 of Isoptericola dokdonensis DS-3. Taxonomy (NCBI): domain Bacteria; kingdom Bacillati; phylum Actinomycetota; class Actinomycetes; order Micrococcales; family Promicromonosporaceae; genus Isoptericola; species Isoptericola dokdonensis. The sequence continues at coordinate 1,471,839 of NZ_CP014209.1, forward strand.
GCCGAGCAGTGGGCGACCGACCCGCGCTGGGCCGGCGTCACGCGCGACTACTCCGCGCACGACGTCGTCGCGCTCCGTGGGTCCGTCGGCGAGGAGCACACCCTCGCCCGCCGCGGCGCCGAGGTGCTCTGGGACCTCCTGCACACCGAGGACTACGTCAACGCGCTCGGTGCCCTCACCGGCAACCAGGCCGTGCAGCAGGTCAAGGCCGGGCTGCAGGCCATCTACCTGTCCGGCTGGCAGGTGGCCGGCGACGCGAACCTGTCCGGGCAGACCTACCCGGACCAGTCGCTCTACCCCGCGAACTCCGTGCCCGCCGTCGTGCGGCGCATCAACAACGCGCTGCTGCGCGCCGACCAGATCGAGGTGCAGGAGAAGGGCGCCCCGACCCGCAACTGGCTCGCGCCGATCGTGGCCGACGCCGAGGCCGGGTTCGGCGGCCCCCTCAACGCCTACGAGCTCATGCGCTCCATGATCGCGTCGGGCGCCGCGGGCGTGCACTGGGAGGACCAGCTCGCCTCGGAGAAGAAGTGCGGCCACCTCGGCGGCAAGGTGCTCGTGCCCACCAAGCAGCACGTGCGCACCCTCAACGCCGCCCGGCTCGCGGCCGACGTCTCCGACGTGCCGAGCGTCGTCATCGCCCGCACCGACGCCGAGGCCGCCACCCTGCTGACCTCCGACGTCGACGAGCGCGACCGCCCGTTCCTCACCGGCGGCCGCACCGGCGAAGGGTTCTACGAGGTGCGCAACGGCATCGAGCCGTGCATCGCCCGCGCCCACGCCTACGCGCCGTACGCCGACCTCATCTGGATGGAGACCGGCACCCCCGACCTCGACCTGGCCCGCCGGTTCGCCGAGGCGGTCAAGGCCGAGTTCCCCGACCAGATGCTCGCCTACAACTGCTCGCCGTCGTTCAACTGGAAGAAGCACCTCGACGACGACACCATCGCGAAGTTCCAGCGCGAGCTCGGCGCCATGGGCTTCAGCTTCCAGTTCATCACCCTGGCCGGGTTCCACGCCCTCAACCACTCGATGTTCGACCTCGCCCACGGCTACGCCCGTGAGCAGATGACGGCGTACGTCCGGCTCCAGGAGGAGGAGTTCTCCTCCGAGTCCCGCGGCTACACCGCGACCAAGCACCAGCGGGAGGTGGGCACCGGCTACTTCGACCGCGTGTCCACGGCGCTCAACCCCGACGCCGCCACCCTCGCCCTCGCCGGCTCCACCGAGGCCGCTCAGTTCTGACTCGCACCGTGACCGGGAGACCATCATGACCATCACCGCATCCGCACCCACCAGCACCCGCCCCGACCCGGGATCGCCGCACACGCCGCCCCGCGGCATCGCCCTGGCCGACTCCGGATCGGTCGCCGAGGGCACGATCGACGTCGTCGGCCCGATGGAGCCGCGCTTCGCCGAGATCCTCACGCCCGCCGCGCTGGACTTCCTCGCGCTGCTGCACGACGCGTACGCCGACGCCCGCACCGAGCTGCTCCTCGCCCGGCAGCGGCGCACCCGGCAGATCGCCGACGGCGCCGACCCCGACTTCCTGCCGAGCACCCGGCCCGTCCGCGAGGACCCGTCGTGGCGGGTCGCCGGGTCCACCGGCGCCCCGGGGCTGGAGGACCGCCGCGTCGAGATCACCGGGCCCACCGACCCGAAGATGACCATCAACGCCCTCAACTCCGGGGCGAAGGTGTGGCTCGCCGACGCCGAGGACGCCTCCAGCCCGACGTGGGAGAACGTCGTGGGCGGGCAGCTCGCCCTGCACGACGCGATCCGCGGCACCCTGACCCACACCAACGAGGCCGGCAAGCAGTACGCGCTGCGCTCCACCGAGCTCACCGACCTGCCGACGATCGTGTTCCGGCCGCGCGGCTGGCACCTGTTCGAGAAGCACCTCGCGTACACGGGCACCGACGGCTCCACCCAGCCGGCGTCGGGCTCGCTCGTCGACTTCGGCCTGTACCTCTTCCACAACGCCGCCGAGCTGATCGCCCGCGGGCGGGGGCCGTACTTCTACCTGCCCAAGCTCGAGGGGCACCGCGAGGCCCGCCTCTGGAACGAGGTCTTCGAGCTCGCGCAGGACACGCTCGGCATCCCCCGCGGCACCATCCGCGCCACGGTGCTCATCGAGACCCTGCCCGCCGCGTTCGAGATGGAGGAGATCCTCCACGAGCTGCGCGACCACTGCGCCGGCCTCAACGCCGGCCGCTGGGACTACCTGTTCAGCGTCATCAAGTGCTTCCGGTCCCGCGGCGACTCCTACGTCCTGCCCGACCGCGCCCAGGTGACGATGACCGCCCCGTTCATGCGCGCCTACACCGAGCTGCTCGTCGCGACCTGCCACCAGCGGGGCGCGCACGCCATCGGCGGCATGAGCGCCTTCATCCCCGACCGCCGCGACCCGGAGGTCACCGAGGCCGCGTTCGCCAAGGTCCGCGCCGACAAGCAGCGCGAGGCCGGCGAAGGGTTCGACGGGTCCTGGGTCGCCCACCCCGACCTCATCCCGATCGCCCGCGAGGCGTTCGACGCCGTGCTCGGCGACGCCCCCCACCAGGTGGCACGCCTCCGCGACGACGTCACCGCCGGTCAGGCCGAGCTCCTCGACATCGCCTCCGCCCGACGCGGCGGCGCCACCGTCACCGAGGCCGGGCTGCGCACCAACATCTCGGTGGGCATCCGGTACGTCGCCTCCTGGCTGCGCGGGACCGGCGCCGCCGCGATCGACCACCTCATGGAGGACGCCGCCACCGCGGAGATCTCCCGGTCCCAGGTGTGGCAGTGGATCCACTCCGGCACCACGACCGACGACGGCGTCACCATCACCCGCGACCTGTGCGAGGCGATGGTGCGCGAGCTCCTCACCACCGAGCCCCGCCGTGCCGGGGACCGGCTCGACGACGCCGCCTCGATCTTCCGTGAGATCGCCCTGGGTGACGCCTTCCCGCCGTTCCTCACCACCGGCGCGTACGCCCGCCACTTCTAGGCCTCGCCCTCGGCCCGTCGTCGTCCCACCCGGACGACGGCGGGCCGTCGTGCTGCCCGGACTTCATCCGCTCGCCGGCGCTGCGGACGTCCGGCGCCGTGCCATGCTCGCTCCAGCCGTTCGCACATCACGAAAGCCGGGACTGTTGGACTCGATCATTCTGCACAACTACGCGTACACCGGCCTCGCCGCCGCTCGCGACGGAATCCTGTCCAGAGAGAGCACGGACCTGGCGCGTTCGTGGTCGTGGAACCTCTGGCAGACGAGGCAGTCATCCTGGAACTGGGTCGAAGAAGGCCAGGTCATCGGGCTCGTCGCGTCCTGGGGCGCAGATCGACGGCTGGCGTGGCTCGTCCGGATGCACCAGGTGCTGAAGGTCGAGGTCGTCGGATGGGAATCAGCGGTCAAGGCGCTTCGCTCCCACACGGGCCTTCGCAAGGCAGAGATCCTGAGCGACGGCTACGCCGCGCGGAAAGCCGCCACCGACGTCAGGTACGTCATGGCGTGGCGATCCGAACCGGTGCGCTTCCTCGACGCCCCCATCCCCACGGACCTCAGACTTCTCGGAAACGGTTGGGCACGGGCCGACGCCTCGATGCTTGAGGCGGGACAGATCGCCTCGTCGACCTCCACGACGGCAGAGCATGTGCGCCTCGATGCCGAGTCCAGGCGCGCCGTCGAGCTTCGGGCCGTCGAGGTCGCCCTGGCGTGGTGCCGCGAGAACGGCTGGACGGACGTCCGCCACGTCGGCGACGTCTACGTGGACGGCGAACGCCGTTCCTGGGACATCGAGGGACGCGACGGCGACATCCCGCGTCGCATCGAGGTCAAGGGGACGACCGGCAGCCTCGGATCGGTGCAAGTGACGCGTAAGGAAGTCGACGCGGCACGCGGCAACGTCGACCACCTCATGGCGGGCGTGCACGGCATCGCACTCGGCTTCGACAGCAACGGCGATGTCTTCGCGAGCGCGGGCAAGCTCCGTGTCTACGACCCTTGGCTGCCCACTGAGGACGAGTTGACCGTCCGGAGCTATACCTGGTCGGCACGCATCTGACGGGCTCCGGACGACCGCGCTCGTTGGCTGCGAGCCCCGCCGCGCGGCCCAGCGCGCTCTCACCCGGACCTCAAGGTCGTTCGGAACCTGTGGATAACCCCGGCAAGGTACGCGAGCCCTCCGGCAGGGTGTCGCCATGAACACCGAGACCGTCCCCGCCGTCCGCACCGGCGACCACGTCCTGACCGACGCCGACCGGCTCCGCCTCGCCCGGATGCTCGCCGCCTCGGCGCTCCCCCGCAGCCGCACGCTCTGCCTCGCCTGGATCGACGTCGAGCGCCGGTTCTCCGGCGTCGCCGTGCCCGTGCGCGACGTCCCCGACCGCCCCGGCACCGACGACGCCGCCCGCTTCGGCATGGTCATCGCGTCGGTCACCGAACGCTCCGTGCCGTACGGCAGCGTCGTCGCCGTCTACGTCCGCCCCGGTGGCGACGCCATGACCGACGCCGACCGCGCCTGGAACCTCGCCCTGCGCGAGCAGGCCACCACCCACGGTTTCCATCTCCACGGTCTCTTCGTCTCCGGCGGTGGTGCAGTCCGCCCGCTCACCCTCGACGACGCCGTCTGACCGGCCGCCGCGAGTCAGCGCAGGCCCGCGCGGGTCAGCCCAGGCCCGCGCGGGTCAGCGCTGACCGCGCCGTCCCTCTAGCGTGGTGCGATGGCTCCTTCACGTGCGGACGATCTCGCCGGTGACGTCTTCGCGGACGTGCTCGCCGAGCACGTTCGGCGCATCCAGCAGCGGATCCCGCCTGCCCTCGCAGACGAACCCGACGCCGTGCACCGGCTCCGCACCGCTGTCAGACGGCTGCGCACGACGCTCGCCGTCTACCGCCCAGTGTTCGAGCGGCGAGCCAGTGACGACCTGCGCGACCGCCTCGCGGAGCTGGGGCACGTCCTCGGGCCCGCGCGCGACCTCGAGGTACGGCGTGACGACGTCGAGTCGACCGGTCGCGCGTCACGAACCCCCCTCGCCGCCCGGGAGCGGCTCGTCGTCGAGCTCACCGAGGCGCATGCCGCCGCGCACCGAGATCTGCTCGAGTGGTGTGCCGGGGAGCGCATGCGCGCGCTGAACGCCGAGCTGGTCCGGTGGGTGGCCGCCCCACCCTGGGCGGAAGCCGCCGAGAAGCCGGCCCGCAAGGTCGCGCGCAAACGCCTGCGCAAGGCGGTCCGCAGGTCGCTGAGCGCCGCCGACGACGTCGACCTCGGCGTCCTGGCCGACAGGACGGAAGAGCTGGCGCGCGACACACGCCCCACCGCGGACGACCTCCTCGACGCGGCACATCGGTTGCGCAAGGCCGGACGCCGCCTCACGCATGCCGCCCGCGACGTCACCAGGAAGCCCACCAAGGTGCTCGGGTCCCACGCCCGAGAGCTGGACATCGCGGGCAAGGCCGTGCAGTCCTCCCTCGGTGACCACCGCGACGCTCTGCTGCTCGCTCGTCGAGCCCGTGTCGTCGCTGACGCCGTCGAGACGGAGGGCGGGGACCGCCGGCCCTACGACCGGCTCGCACATGCCGCCGAGCGGAGGGCGTACGCAGCCCTCGACGACGCCGCACGGGCCGTCGCCGCGTTGCGCGACGTGGCGGGGCGCACCGGCCAATAGCCGTCCGCGCACTGCGCGGCCCGTCCGGACGAACGAGGCCGCTCGCCATTCCAGCGTCGCCCCGGACCGGAGTCACCGCACCCCGGGGACCACAGGTCGTTGTCCACAGGTTGGGACGCACGGTTCCGTCCGATACGTCGGATCGCTAGCCTCGGACCGGCCTTGTCCGCTGCCCCTGGAGACGCGATGACGCGCGCACGACAGCACCACCGCCTCGGCCCGACGACGGCGCTCGCCCTCGCGGCCACGCTCGCCCTCGGCGCGTGCACGTCCGACGATCCGCCGCCCTCGCAGGCTCAATCGCCGGCGCCGGTTGCCGAGTCACCGACTCCCGACGCGAGCCCGACACCGAGCCCTTCGCCTAGTCCGTCCGATCAGGCAGCCCCCGAACGTCCCGCAGCGATGGATCGTGACGACGCCGAGGGTGCTGCTGCTGCGGCGGCACATTTTCTGCGGCTGCGCGCACCAATGATGGCCTCTGGCGAAACTGCCGAGTGGGTCGAGATGTCTCATCAGGCCTGCGAGTTCTGCGCATCCGGCCTTGAGCAAGCAGAGACAATCCAAGAACGTAACGACACATATACGGGCGGCGATGCCACCACGGAGGCAGTCGAGGTGTACGCCATGGACCCGGTCACCGGAACATGGCCCGTTGAAGTCCGCATCACCGAAGACGCCTCACGTATCGTGAATTCGTCCGACGAGGAAGTCTTCGCCTCCGTCAGATCTACGACCAGACTGCTCGTTGAAGTAGGCCTGAGAGATGGGTCCTGGGTCATAGTTGGAGTCGGAGATGCTAAATGAACGCACTCATAGCTTCACTGGCGGTGACCACAGCTCTCGCAATGGGCGGCACCTTTGATGACCCTTACACAACTGCAGCCAACGATGTGAAGGACGAGATCTATGCGGAGCGGCTCAGTCCTGCCGAGCAGCAAGCCCTGATCGAGTCGACCAGCGGCAGCGGCGAGCCTTCGGACACCCGCTACGTCCGCGCCGACGCTGACATGTGCTGGCTGCGGGACCTGGACACGACGATCCTGGCGGCGGTGTGCGACGACGGCGAAGAGGTCGCGTACACCGGCCCTGATTGCTCCGAGGACTCCTACGAGCTTCCCGCTCTGTTCTCCGTGACGGTCCGCGACGACGGCTCCACCACGCCGCCGGTCTTCGAAGCCGAAGGCGTGTGCGTCACTCCCGCGGACCTCGCCGACGAGGCCCGCCGCGCCTGGCGCACGATGCCGATCGAACCCGCGCAGATCCAGCTCGAGGTCGAACGGGACTGGGCGATCGTCAATCTCGGCGTCCACCCTCGCACCACGGACGAGCCGCAGATCATGGACACCATGCTCCTCGGCGTCCCGGTCCAGCTCCAGGCCGTACCCACCGAGTACACCTGGGATCCCGGCGACGACTCCGATCCCGTCACGACCACACACCCGGGTGACCGCTACGACTCCCCCGACGCCATCCACCTTCCGTACCCCGCGCCTGGCGTCTTCACCCTCACCCTGACCACGACCTGGGAGGGTCAGTTCCGCATCACGGGGACGCCGTCCTGGACCTCGATCGACGGCACCGTCACGACCGACGACTCCACCGACCCGATCGAGGTGCACGACGCCGAGGTCCGACTCACCAATTGACGGACAAGGCCTGCGCACCGCCGCACGATGCGAGTGCGTTCCCCTGACATCCCTGCGCTGACTCGGCGCGCGCCACGCTGACTCGCCACGTTCTGCGCTGACTCAACGCGTCCTGCGCTGACTCGCGCCGCCCCGCGCTGACTCGCGCCGCCTTGCGCTGACTCGCGCCGCCCCGCGCTGACTCGCGCCGCCTTGCGCTGACTCGCGCCGTTCCCGGCAACCGGACGAACGGCGCAGAGCGGTGGATCTTGGGCTCGGGAGGCCGTGGCACGACGCCGGTCGGACCGAAAATGCTGGACTTCCGGGCATCTCACCTCTAGTTTTCATCGTGACGGACGCCACAGCGGCGCCCGTCCGGTGGTTGCTGAGCGACCGCCGCCGCCCGAGCCATCGACCCGACGAGGAGCCGCCAGCAGCGCACCGACCATCCAGGTCGGGCGCACCACCGGAAGGAGCAGGACCGTGGCCGACGTGCTGGTCCTCAACGCCGGCTACGAGCCGCTGCACCGCGTGTCCGTCAAGCACGCCATCACGATGCTGGTGCGCGAGGTGGCGGTGGTGGAGGAGTTCGTCGAGGGTGCGTCGTTCGGCCCGTATCCGCTGCCGCGGGTCCTCCGCCTGGTCCGGTACGTGACGATGCGGTGGGTGTACCGAGGTGGTGGGCGTCCGTCGGTGACGAAGGACGGCGTGAAGCGGCGGGACGGTGCGTGCGCGTACTGCGGTGGTCCGGCGCAGACCGTCGATCACGTGGTCCCGCGGTCCCGGGGTGGGGACAGCTCGTGGCTGAACCTGGTGGCGGCGTGCGAGCCCTGCAACCATCGCAAGGCGGACCGCACCCCGCTGGAGGCGGGCATGCCGCTGCGGGTGACGCCGTACGTGCCGGACGCCGACCACGGTCTGGTCCGACGTCACAGACGCGCGCGGACCCTCGCCGCCGCCTGACAGCCGGCGGGCCGCCGGCTGACGACGGACGGCCGTCAGACCGCCGTCCGGACACATCGTCCAGTCGCACCGGCAGCACCGGCAGCACCGGCAGCACCAAGGAAACCGGCGCCGTCGCACCTCACGCATCAGAGCCGGGATCCCGGAGGGACCGCAGCACCGCGCCCACCGATGCCGCAGGACCTCAAGCATCACCCTCCGATGCGTGAGGTCCTGCGGCGTCAGGCCGGGTTCAGCGCCCCTCGACGGGCTCCCAGCGGTCGGCGTCGGCCTCGTCGGCGGCGACGCGCGAGATGGCACCGGTGACGGGCTGCGGCACGGCCGGGCCCTGGGCGTCGAGCACGCGGGACGCGACGACGGTGCTGCCGAAGTTGGCGTGGCACTCGGTGCAGTACCACTCGGGGGCGGGCACGGGGACCTCGAAGCCGCCGTAGACGACGTCGGGCTCGGCGCTGACGACGTCGTCGGAGAACGTCATGCCCCACACGATGCGCTTGGTCTTGCCGCGCACGCCGCAACCGGGGCACTGGGGGCGCAGGCGGTTGCGCTGCGACGACACGCTGTGGGCGTGCATGAGGTCGTGGCACTGCCCGCACAGCAGGTGGACGTCGCGGATGACCTGGTCGAGGGTGCGGCCGCCGGCGGTGGTGGTGCCGAGGCGGACGGCGCCGTCGTCGTGGGCCTGCAGCTCGTGGACGTCGACGAACCGCTCGCAGGTGGCGCAGCGCTCCTCGCGGCGCATGGCCCAGCCGGTGACGGCACGGTGCCCGATGAGGCGCAGCACGTGGACGTCGGGCGCGGTGTGCCCGGCACCGCAGTCGCCGGGGTCGATGGTGTGCACGGGGCCGTCGTGGAACTGGTTGGCGACGCCGTCGAGCACCGCGCGGGCGTGCTCGGCGGGGAGCCAGCCCGAGGAGCCGATGTAGGCGTCGGCGCCGTCGAACAGGTCGGCCCAGACGATGGGGCGGTCGGGCCCGAACAGCTCGTCCGTCACCCAGGAGTCACCGTCGGAGGACCCCATGAGCTCGACCGAGGCGACCACGCCCGCGTCGCCCAGCACGGTCACGACGACGTCGCCGCGCTTGGGTCCGTCCGGCCCGCCGGGCAGCGAGTGCTCGCGGGAGCGCGTGGCGATGGCCACGGACTCGCGCAGCCAGTCCGTGGACCAGTTCAGGTACACGGACGGCACGAGCCAGGCCGGCAGGGAGGAGACGGACGGGAGGGCGTCGGCTTCGGTGCTCACGGCCCAGAACATACCCGTTCGTCCCGTCCGCGCCCAGACCCTTGCCCGCGGCTCCCCTCTCGGCTGCGCCGCCGCCGGCGCCGCTCACCGCCCGGCGAGCGCGTCGGCCTCGTCGTCGGTGAGCAGCCGGGAGCGGATGAGGAACCGGACGCCCTCGGGCGCCTCGACGCTGAACCCGGCGCCGCGGCCGGGCACGACGTCGATCGTCAGGTGGGTGTGGCTCCAGTACTCGAACTGCGCCCGGGACATCCATACGGGCACGGTGAACGAGGCGTCGTCGTCGGGGTCGGTGAGCGGAAGGTCGCCGAGGTGGACGTCGGCGTCCCCGACGAGGAAGTCGCCGTCGGGGTAGCACATGGGGCTGGACCCGTCGCAGCAGCCGCCGGACTGGTGGAACATGAGGTCGCCGTGCCGGCGCCGCAGCCGGGCGAGGAGCCCGGCCGCGGCGTCGGTGACGGCGACGCGGGCCGGGGGCGCCGGGGCGCCCGCGGTGGCGTCGTCGGACATCGTGAGCCTCCGGCCTAGAAGAAGCCGAGCTTCTGGCCGGAGTAGCTGACCAGGAGGTTCTTCGTCTGCTGGTAGTGGTCGAGCATCATCTTGTGGTTCTCCCGCCCGACGCCGGAGCCCTTGTACCCGCCGAACGCGGCCGCGGCCGGGTAGGCGTGGTAGCAGTTCGTCCAGACGCGCCCGGCCTCGATGGTGCGCCCGGCCCGGTAGGCGATGCCGCCGTCGCGGGACCACACCCCCGCCCCGAGGCCGTAGAGGGTGTCGTTGGCGACCTTCATGGCGTCGTCGAAGTCGGCGAACTCGGTCACCGCGACGACGGGACCGAAGATCTCCTCCTGGAAGATCCGCATGGAGTTCTTGCCCTCGAACACCGTCGGGGTGACGTAGTAGCCGCCCGCGAGGTCGCCGTCGAGCTCGGCCCGGTGCCCGCCGGTGAGGACCTTCGCCCCCTCGGCCTTGCCGATGTCGATGTACGACAGGATCTTCTCGAGCTGGTCGTTGCTGGCCTGCGCGCCGATCATCGTCCCGGTGTCCAGCGGGTCGCCCTGCTGCACCGCGCGGGTGCGCTCCAGGGCGTCGCCGAGGAACTGGTCGTAGATGTCGGCCTGGATGAGGGCGCGCGACGGGCAGGTGCACACCTCGCCCTGGTTGAGGGCGAACATGGTGAACCCCTCGAGCGCCTTGTCGTAGAAGTCGTCCCGCGCGGACGCGACGTCGGAGAAGAAGATGTTCGGGCTCTTGCCGCCCAGCTCCAGCGTCACGGGGATGATGTTCTGCGACGCGTACTGCATGATCAGGCGCCCGGTCGTCGTCTCGCCGGTGAACGCGATCTTGCGGATCCGCGGGCTCGACGCGAGCGGCTTGCCCGCCTCCACGCCGAACCCGTTGACGACGTTGACGACACCCGGCGGCAGCAGGTCGCCGATGAGGTCCATGAGGAACAGGATCGACGCGGGCGTCTGCTCGGCGGGCTTGAGGACGACCGTGTTGCCGGCCGCGAGCGCCGGGGCGAGCTTCCACACGGCCATGAGGATGGGGAAGTTCCACGGGATGATCTGCCCGACGACGCCGAGCGGCTCGTGGAAGTGGTAGGCGATGGTGTCGGCGTCGATCTCCGAGATCGACCCTTCCTGGGCGCGGATGGCGCCCGCGAAGTAGCGGAAGTGGTCGATGGCGAGCGGGATGTCGGCGGCGAGGGTCTCCCGGACGGGCTTGCCGTTCTCCCAGGACTCGGCGACCGCGATCTGCTCGAGGTTCGCCTCCATCCGGTCGGCGATCTTGTTGAGGACGACGGCGCGCTCGGTCGCGCTGGTGCGTCCCCACGCGGGGGCGGCGCCGTGCGCGGCGTCGAGGGCCTTGTCGATGTCCTCGGCGGTGCCCCGGCCGACCTCGCAGAACGTCCTGCCGGTGACAGGGCTGGGGTTCTCGAAGTACTCGCCCCGGGCGGGGGCCACGTACTCGCCGCCGATCCAGTGGTCGTAGCGGCTGCGGTACTCGACGATCGACCCGGGCTGTCCCGGGGGTGCGTAGACGGTCATGGGAGGTGCCTCCTCGCACTGCTCACGCGTCGCCGGGTCGCAGCGACGACGGCGCCTCGTCGCGCCGTGCGGCCGACGGTAGGACGGCGAGGGTTGCAACCCCGTTGCAGCGCGCCCGCCCGGTCCGGGCCACCGGTCGGGCGTGCCGGGGCGGTTCAGCGCAGGGCGGCGTCGACGACGACGAGGTGGGCGCGGGCGCGGTGCCAGCGGGCGCTGCCGGGGGCGGTCACCTGCACGAGGCGCTGCCACGCCTCGACGTCGTCGGCGCCGTCGTCGCCGGCCGTCCAGGCCTCGAGGGCGACGGCGTCCCCCCGGGCGAGGACGGCGGCCCGCAGGTCGGCGGCGAGGTCCGCGCGGGCGCGCTCGACGCCGGGCGCGGTCGACCGGGGCAGCAGGGGCCCGGGGCAGGCGGCGAGCGCACCGTGCAGGTCACCGCGGGCGAGGCGCTCGCGGACGACGTCGACGTCGCTGCGCAGCCCGGGTGCCCGCCGGTAGGGCCGGGAGCCGGTGACGACGTCCCCGGCGGCGCGGCGCAGCCGGGAGATCTCGGCGCGGACGGTGACCTCGGACAGGTCACCGGGGTGCAGCAGGACGGCGAGCTCCTCGCTGGTGAGGCCGCGCGGGTGCTCGCCGAGCAGGGCGAGGATCTCGGCGTGCCGCCCGGACAGGCGGTGGGGGCCGTCGGGCAGGTGCAGCAGCGGTGCGGGGCCGAGCAGGACGACGGCGGGGCGGCGCGGGTCGACGGCGGGGCCGGGCGCGCCGGCGGCGGCGAGCTCGCGCTCGATGCTGGCGACGGCGGCGCGGACGAGGGAGAGGGCGACGTGGGAGCCGGCGGCCCGTCCCCCGGTGACGTCGAGGACGCCGAGCACGCGCCCGGTGGCGTCGTGGACGGGGGCGGCGACGCAGTTGAGGGACTGCACGGGGCGCGCGAAGTGCTCGGCGCCGAGCACCTGCACGGCGCGACGGGTCGCCAGGGCGGTGCCGGGAGCGTTGGTGCCGACGTCCTGCTCCCGCCAGACGGCGCCCGGCAGGAAGCCGACGTGCTCGGCGGTGCGGCGGGTGCGGGTGTCGCCCTCGACCCACAGCAGGCGGCCGACGTCGTCGGAGACCGCGACGACGAGACCGTCGTCGGCGGCGCCGTCGACGACGAGGTCGCGCACGAGCGGCATGAGCGGCGCGAGGGGGTGGGTGGAGCGGTAGGCGTCGAGCTCGGCGGCGGTGAGGCCGGTGGGCGCGCCGGGGCCGTCGGGGTCGACGCCGGACGTGCGGCTGCGGCGCCACGACTCCGCCACGAGCGGGTCGAGGTGCGGTGGCAGCAGGCCGGTGTCGAGGAACGTCCCGTGGGCGTCGAGCACCCAGCGGCGGTCCCGCCGGACGTCCGCGCGCGGACGCTCCGTGGACGGTGTGCCACGACCCTGCACCGAGAACCTCCGACGTCGTCGTGCGGTGGTGCCGCCAGTGTAGGCACGGCACCGCCGCACGCTCGCCGAGCGGTCTCACATCGTGGTCCCACATGATGGACGACGGGTGTCGCCCCCGGTGAGGGCATGTCTAGGGTGGGCCCAGGAACCCGCCACGGACCAGGAGGACACCATGTCCGCACCGCTCGACCCGAACCCCCGCCTCCAGGAGTACGCCCACCCGGAGCGCCTCGTCACCACGGAGTGGCTCGCCGCCAACCTCGGCAACCCCGACCTCGTCGTCGTCGAGTCGGACGAGGACGTCCTGCTCTACGAGACCGGCCACATCCCCGGCGCCGTGAAGGTCGACTGGCACACCGACCTGCTCCTGCCCGTCGAGCGCGACTACCTCGACGGCCCCGGCTTCGCCGACCTGCTCGGCTCCAAGGGCATCGGCCGCGACACCACGATCGTGCTCTACGGCGACAAGAACAACTGGTGGGCCGCCTACACCGCCTGGGTCTTCACCCTGTTCGGCCACGAGGACGTCCGCCTCCTCGACGGCGGCCGCAACCTCTGGGTCGCCGAGGGCCGCGAGCTCACCACCGACGTCCCCGCCCCGGCGCACGTCGCCTACCCGCACGTCGACCGCGACGACACCACGTTCCGCGCCTTCAAGGAGGACGTGCTCGCCCACCTCGGCCACGGACCCCTCGTCGACATCCGCTCCCCGCAGGAGTTCACCGGCGAGCGCCTCCACATCCCGGACTACCCCGAGGAGGGCGTGCTCCGCGGCGGCCACATCCCCACCGCGCACAACGTCCCCTGGGCCACCGCCGTGTCCGAGGACGGCACCTACAAGCCCCGCGCCGAGCTCGAGGCCATCTACCGCGAGGGCGGCCTCGGCCTGCAGCTCGACGACAAGGTCATCACCTACTGCCGCATCGGCGAGCGCTCCAGCCACACCTGGTTCGCGCTGCGCTACCTCCTCGGCATCGACGACGTCCGCAACTACGACGGCTCCTGGACCGAGTGGGGCAACGCCGTGCGCGTGCCGATCGTCGCCGGCGACCAGCCGGGCGAGGCTCCCGGGCGCGCCGCCTGAGAGACACTGGGACCATGACCGACCACGCGCCCACCACGCCCGAGCTGCCCGCCCAGCTCGCCGCGATCCGCGAGGACTTCCTGGCGCTCACCGAGCCCGACCGGCTGCAGCTCCTGCTCGAGTTCTCGCGCGAGCTCCCCGAGCTGCCCGAGCGCTACGCGCTGGCACCGGGGCTGCTGGAGAAGGTCGAGGAGTGCCAGTCCCCCGTCCGCGCCTTCGCGGAGGTGGACGACGGCGTGGTGCACTTCTACGCCTCGGCACCGCAGGAGGCACCCACCACGCGGGGCTTCGCCTCGATCCTCGCCCAGGGGCTGTCCGGCCTCACCGCTCGGGAGGTGCTCGACGTCCCCGAGGAGTTCCCCCTCCAGCTCGGGCTGACCCGCGCGGTCAGCGCGCTGCGGCTCAACGGCATGGCCGGCATGCTGACGCGGGCCAAGCGCCAGGTCGTGGAGCAGCTCGCCGCGTCCTGACCCCGCCCGCCGCGACCCACCCCCGAGAGGCTCGCGCGCCCGTACCCTGGGCGCGTGAGCCTCTCGAGCGCGCTGCTCGTCCTGTCCGGATTCGTGCTGCTCGTCGGCGGCGGGGAGGCGCTGGTCCGTGGCGCGGCGTCGCTCGCGCGGACGATGGGCATGTCCGCCCTCGTCGTCGGACTCACCGTCGTGTCCTTCGCGACCTCCAGCCCCGAGCTCGCCGTCAGCGCCGGCGCCGCCCTGTCGGGATCCCCCGGGCTGGCCGTCGGCAACGTCGTCGGCAGCAACATCGCCAACGTCCTGCTCGTCCTCGGCCTCTGCGCGATCGTCGTCCCCCTGGTGGTGACGTCGCGCGTCGTGCGCACCGACATCCCCGTGATGATCGGGCTGTCCGTCCTCACCCTGCTCCTGGCGCTCGACGGGACGATCAGCACCATCGACGGCGTCCTCCTGCTCGCGCTCGTGGTCGCGTACACGGTCGTCACGGTCGTCCTGTCCCGCCGCGAACGTCCCGCCGAGCCGCCGCGGCCGCTCCCCGGGGCCGAGGAGCCGACGAGCCGGTTCCGGGCGACCCGGGCCCGCTCGATCCTGCTCGACGTGGTGCTCGTCGCCGTCGGCGTCGCCCTGCTCGTGGTCGGGGCACAGCTGCTGGTCCGTGGTGCGACGCAGGTCGCCACCAGCCTCGGGGTGAGCGACCTCGTGATCGGTCTGACCGTCGTGGCGGTCGGCACCTCGCTGCCGGAGCTCGCCACGAGCATCATCGCGGTGCGGCGCGGCGAGGGCGACCTGGCGGTGGGCAACATCGTGGGCAGCAACATCTTCAACATCGGCGCGGTGCTGGGCCTGACCGCCGTCATCGCCCCGGGCGGCGTCGGCGTCGACCCCGCCGCGGTGCACCTCGACCTCCCCCTCATGATCGCCGCCGCCCTCGCCCTGCTGCCCCTGGCGTTCACCGGCCAGATCATCAAGCGTTGGGAGGGCGCGCTGCTCGTCGTGCTGTACCTCGCCTACGTCGCGTTCGTGCTGCTCGCCGCGGCGGACCACGACGCGGCCCGGCCCTTCAGCTCCGCGATGCTCGGGTTCGTCCTGCCGGTCACGGCCGTGTGGCTGGTGGCCCTGGCCGCGTACGAGCTCGGCCTGCGGCGAGGCCGTCGGCAGGTGTGACAGAGTTGGGCCATGACGGTGCTCGTGGCCTACCACGCCTCCCCGCACGGCGAGGCGGCTGTCCGGACGGCACTGGAGGAGTCGCAGGGCCGCGACGTCCCCCTCCACGTGCTGGTGCTCGACCCGCAGCCCGCGGAGGCGCCGACGCCGGACGCGCTGGCGTCGCTGCTCGGGCCGGCGGACGTCGCGGTCACCTACCGCGGGGAGCACGACGAACCGGCCGACGCCATCCTCGACACGGCCGACGCGGTCGGTGCGACCCTCGTGGTCGTCGGGTCGCGCAAGCGGTCCAGCCAGGGCACGTTCCTCATGGGCACGACGACGCAGCGGGTGCTGCTGGACGCGTCGGTGCCGGTCCTGGTCGTCAAGGACGTGTACGACGCCTGACGCTCACGCGGTGAGCAGGTGCCGGTCGTCGTCCGGCGGTACGCCCACGTCGACGGTGGGGACGAGCTCGAGGCCGCCCGCGGCCTCCACCCACCAGGAGAGGTTGCGCGCCCGTTCGGCGTACCGGTCCCGCACGGCGTAGCGCACGGCCGTCTCCGCGAGGAGGACGGCGTCGGGCCAGCGCCCGTCTCCCGCGCCGGACGGCGGTGCGTCCTGGACCTCCGCCGTCGTCGACCGGGCCGGAGCACCGTCGGCGGACGTGAGCGCGAGGACGCGCAGACCGTCGCGGAACACCTGTCGGCCGTCGACGACCCCGGACCGGGACACGACGCGGCGGCCGAGGTTGAGGGCACGGAACAGCACGTTCGGGCCGGGGTCCAGGACGAGGGGGTCGTTGCCGCGCTGGCGGGCGAGCCGGGCACGGTCGAGCACGAGGCCGGCCCGTTCGAGCTCGTCGGCCATCCACTCGAGCGCCACGTCGGACAGCCCGGTGCGGGGCGCCCCTCCCCCGACGTCGCTGTGCGCGCCGGGGAACCACACCTGCTGCACGCGGCCGGGCGGGTCGCCGGCGGGAACCCGCCACAGGCACGGTGTGAACGTCATGCGGCGCTCGTCGATGGCGAGTCCCTGCCGGGCGACGTCGACGATGCTCGACAGGACGACGTCGTGGAACCCGCTGCGGCCCCGGGTGAGACCGGGGACGCCGAGCGCCCCGACGGTGTCGTAGACGCCGAGGAACCGCACGCGCGGGCTGCTGGAGTGCGCGGCCCGGAAGGTGTCCTTCGTCCGGCGTGCCCCCGGCTCGTCGAGCGACAGCCGGTAGGTGCTCAGCGCCTCGCCCAGCATCCCGGCGTCGACCGCCTCCGGGGTGAGCAGCCCCACCTGCGCGATCATCCCGACGACGCTGCGGGCGGTGAACGCGCCGCGGGAGAACCCCACGACGTAGATCTCGTCGCCGGGCGACCACGTGGTCGCCAGGAAGCGGTAGCCGTCGACGACGTTGCGGGTGAGCCCGTACCCGAACGCGCCGCCGAGCACCTGGTCCACCTTGTACCCGCGAGCCCCGACGCCGCCGACGTAGCCGACGATCTGCACGACGTCGTCGTCGGCTCCGGGGACGAGGCCCTGGACGACGCACCGCTGGAGCTTCTCCACGTTCGTCACCCGCGGGTTGACCGCGTGGTTCCACGTGCCGTCGCAGCACAGGACGATCCGTTTCATGGCGCACCTCCTGCCCGGAGGGAGGCTCGTCGGGGGCGTGTAGATACAGTCCGGTCCCGCCGGTGCGGCACCCGGCGCGGGGCGGACGGCGAAGGACGCGCCGGACCCCTCGGGGAAGGTCCGGCGCGCCCGGTCCAGGTGGACGCCCTCGCGGGCGGTCCGGGGCCGACGGCGGGTCGGCCGGGAGGCGGTCAGCGCGCGGTGGCGAAGAACACCGGGTCGGAGAACCAGCCGGCGGTGAGCGTCCAGGCGCCCGGAGCGCCGGCGGGCACGGCCACGCAGACGTTGCCCTGCGCGGTGCCGCCCTCGTAGAGCTCGTCGGTGTCCATGAGGTCGTCCGGGATCACGCCGCAGTAGTCGCTGTAGGTGACGGAGTCGTCCCCGACGAACTCGACGGTGAGGTCGACCCACGGGGTGCCGGTCTCGGTGCCGGTGTAGGTGGCCCGCACGGGCACGATCCAGAACTCCGTGCCGTCGGCGGGGGCGTCGTTGAACTCGTTCTCGGCACGGATCTCGTCCCACGCCTCGTACGGCCTGCCCAGGTCGACGGTCCAGTCGTCGGTGCTGACGTCCTGCGAGAACCGGTACGGGTGCTCCCGCGTCCCGTCGGCCGCCGCGGCGGGCGCGGCGTCCTGCGCGGTGTCCTGCACGTCGTCCTGCGCGGTGCCGGCCGGCGGGGCGTCGGCCGCCGCGTCCTCGACGGCGGTGCCGTCGTCGTCCGCCGTCGGGAGGTCCGACAGCTCGGCGGAGACCTCGTCGACCACCTTGCCGTAGAACGCCTGCGAGGCGAGCACGCCGATCCCGGCGAGGACGGCCAGCACGACGCCGGCCACGGCCAGGCCGCCACGGGGCGCCCCCTTGCGGGCCTTGACGACCCCCACGACCGCCAGGGCGAGCCCGACGACCGCGCCGAGGAAGGCGAGGTTGTTCACGATCGGGACCAGGCACGTCACCAGCGAGACGAGGGCGACGACGAACCCGGCGACGGCGAGGGCGTTGCCCTTCGCCGGCGGGACGGGCGGGGCGGCAGGCGCCGGGGCCTGCGGGAACGGAGCGGTCACGGTGACTCCTCGGACGACGGGTGAGCGGCCGGTGACGGTCCGCTCGAAGGAACGTCGTCAGCCTCGCCGCCGGGGCGGACGGCGCACATCACCCGGTCGGTCAGCACCGCCTGCCCGATCGGGTGTGGTCGGGCGTCGGTGGCGCTGCGTACCCTCGGCCGCATGTCCGTTCCTCTCCGCCCGGCGCCCGCCGCGGTCCACCCACCGCTCGCCGGGCCGTCCCCGCGTGCGGGCCGGCCGGCCGGTCGGGCGTGGTGGTCCCGCCTCGGCACGGCGGGCGTCGTCGTCGTTGCCGCCACCAGCTCGCTGGTGGCGGTCGCGATGCTGTCGCCGGCCGACCCCGACGACGTCGCGGTGATCGCCTCGATCCTGGCGATGCTGACCGGGTTCGTGCTCGCCGGGTGCCTCGTCCTGCGGCGTCAGTACCCGGTGCCGCTGTGCGTGGCCGCCTCGGTGGCGCCGATGCTGCTGCCCATGGACTCGGCGGCGGCGCTCCTGACCCTGCCGTGGGTGTGGGCGGTGGCGCGCGGCCGCACCGTCGCGCTGTGCACGGCGGCGGTGACGGCGGGCACGGCGGCGGCGCTGTGGCGCGACGCGGCCCGGCCCGCGGGCGAGCACGTCTTCAGCGTCGTCGACGAGGCCGGCGTGCTCTCCTACGACCCGGGGCCGGTGGCGTTCGTCGGGTGGGGCCTGCTCTTCCTCGGGCTGTCCGTCGCCGCCGGGATCGTGCGCCGGTCCCGGGCCGCGACGGCGTCCGCCCGGCGGGACACCCGGGACGCACGCGAGCAGACGGCCGCCGAGGTGGCGCGCAGCGCCGTCCTGCAGGACCGCATGACCCGGCAGGAGGAGCGTGAGCTCATCGCCCGCGAGGTCCACGACACCGTCGCCCACCACATCGCGTCGATCTCCCTGCGCGCCTCGGTGCTGGAGGTGCAGCACCCCGACGACGCACCGACGCGGGACGCCGCCCGCGAGGTCCGCGCCTCGGCGCAGCGTGCCGTCGCCGAGCTGCGCACGCTGCTGCACTCGCTGCGCACCGACGACGGCGACCTGCTGCCGGGCACCACCCTGGAGGACCTGGTCCCGCTGCTCGACCGGCTGCGGGCGGGCGGCACCCAGGTGTGGGGCACCGTGTTCGTCACCGACTCCCACCTCGCGGCGCCGCACGTGACGCGGGCGACGTTCCGCATCGTCCAGGAGGCCGTCACCAACGCGCTCAAGCACGCACCCGACCGGCCGGTGTCCGTCACCGTGCGGGCCGGGCGCGGCTCCGGCGTCGAGGTGCGCGTCGAGAACCCGCTCGGGACCGGGGCGCCCGGCCCGGGCACCGGGCACGGCATCACCGGCATGCAGGAGCGCGCCGAGCGGCTCGGCGGCAGCCTGACGGCCGGCCGGGACGGCGACCGGTTCGTCGTCACCGCGCGGCTGCCCTGGGCGGAGGTCGGTGTCGACCCGCAGCGCTGACGGCGTGTCGGTGCGGACCGCTAGGGTCGGTCGACGTGATCCGAGTGCTGCTCGTCGACGACGACCCCCTGGTGCGCCAGCTCCTGTCCGCCGTCCTGGCGGCGGCCCCGGACGTGGACGTCGTCGGCACCGCCACGGACGGTGACGAGGTCGCGGACGCCGTGGCCGCGCACCGGCCGGACGTCGTCCTCATGGACCTCCAGATGCGTCGCGTCGGCGGGATCGCCGCCACGGCCGCCCTGCAGCGCAGGCCGGACGCGCCGCGGGTCGTCGCGCTGACGTCGTTCGGGTCGGACGACGCCGTGCGCGCCGCGCTCGACGCGGGCGTCGTGGGCTTCGTCAACAAGACGGCCGACCCGGAGGACGTCGTCAAGGTGCTGCGGGACGTCGCGGCCGGGCACGGCGGGCTCGACCCGGCGGCGCAGCGCGCCCTCATCGACGGCCGGGGTGCCGACCGCGCGGGCACCGACCGGCAGCGGGAGGCGCAGGTCCGGCTGGCAGCCCTCACCGCCCGCGAGCGCGAGGTCGTGGAGTGGCTCCCGCACGGCCTGTCGAACCCGCAGATCGCCGAACGCACCTACCTGTCCGCCTCCACGGTGAAGCAGCACCTGTCGAGCGCGATGCGCACCCTGGGCGTGGACTCGCGGGAGGCACTCGCCGTCGTGGTGGACCGGGCCGGGGCCACCGCCCGCCCCGACTGACCGCCCCGGGCGCCCGCAGGGGCGGCGGTCAGCGCAGGCGCCGCAGGAACTCGCGGGTGCGCTCCTGCTGCGGGTCGTCGAGCACCTGGGCGGGGGTCCCCCGCTCGTGGACGCGGCCGTCGTGGAGGAACACGACCTCGTCGGCGACCTCGCGGGCGAACCCCATCTCGTGGGTGGCGACCAGCATGGTGGTGCCGTCGGCCCGCAGCGACGTCAGCAGGTCGAGGACCTCCCCGACGAGCTCGGGGTCGAGCGCCGAGGTGACCTCGTCGAGCAGCAGCAGCTCGGGGCCGGAGACGAGGGCACGGGCGATGGCGGCACGCTGCTGCTCCCCGCCGGAGAGCTGGTCGGGGTAGGAGCCGGCGAGGTGCGCGAGGCCCACCCTGTCGAGCATCGCGTGCCCTGCCTCGACGGCCTCGGCGCGGGCACGGCGGTGCACGAGACGCGGCGCGAGGGTCAGGTTGTCGAGCACGGTGAGGTGCGGGAACAGGTTGTACTGCTGGAACACCATCGCGAGGCGGGCCCGCACCGCGTCGGCGTCGACCCACGGGTCGGCCACGTCGACGCCGTCGAGGAGCACCTGGCCGTCGTCGATCTCCTCCAGCAGGTCCACGACGCGCAGCAGCGTCGACTTGCCGGACCCGGACGACCCGACCAGCACCACGCAGGAGTGCTCGGCGACGTCGAGGTCGATGCCGTCGAGCACGACCTTGCGCCCGGCACGGCGGCCGGGACCGGAGGGGTAGGTCTTGCGGACGTCGCGCAGGCTGAGCAGGGCGGGCACCGGCGCGACCGGGGCGGCCGTCATCGCAGCACCCCCGCCCCGGCGACGCCGCGCAGGCTGCCCCGCCAGCCCTGCCGGGCCGACCACGCGTCCACCAGGCGGGTGAGCGGGATCGACACGAGCAGGAACAGCACGCCCGCCACGACGTACGGGGTGAAGTTGTAGTCGCCGGTGGTGGCGATCTGCGCGGCGCGGATCGCGTCGACGGCGCCGAGGATCGAGATGAGCCCGGAGTCCTTCTGGAGCGAGACGAGCACGCTCGCCACGGGCGCGGTGACGTTGCGGACAGCCTGGGGCAGCACGACCCGCCGGACGGTCTGCCCGCGCGTGAGGCCGAGGGACCGGGCGGCGGCCACCTGGGACGGGTGCACCGACTCGATGCCGGACCGGAAGATCTCCGCGAGGTAGGCCGTGTACGTCAGGACGATGGCGAGCCCGCCGAGAAACGCGGCGCTGGTGGGCAGCCACTCCAGCCGCAGGGCGGGCAGCCCGAACCCGACGAGCAGCAGCACCAGGAGCACGGGGACGCCGCGGAAGACGTCGACGTACAGCACCGTGACGACGCGTGCGGGGAACAGCGCCGGGACGCGGGAGGTGCGCACGACGGCGAGCAGGAGCCCGACGACGAGCCCCACGACGGAGGCCACGACCCACACCCGCAGGTTCAGCCACAGCCCCTCGGCGACCTCGGGCAGCACCTCCCACGCCCGCTCGGGCGAGAAGAAGGCGTCGCGGGCCCGCTCCCAGCCGGGGGCGGTGGTGACGACCCAGAGCACCGCCGCCACGACGACCGCCGTCGCGACACCCGCCACCAGCAGGGCGCGCCGGTGCTGGGCGCGCCGGAACGCCGTGCGCGCCTGCGCGCGCGGCGAGGGGACGTGGTCGGCCGGGCTCATCGGACGCGGGTCAGGACAGCTCGGGGACGTCGTCGGACTTCAGCCACTCGGTGCGCAGGGCGTCCAGCGTGCCGTCCTCGTCCAGGGAGTCGACGGCGTCGGAGACGCACGCGGTGAGCGCGGAGTCCTTGTCGAGCACCAGGCCGAGCTGCTCGGGCTCGCCGACGGCCGGGAGGGTGCCCACGACCTGCGTGTCGGGGAAGTACACGGTGGACGCGGCGACGCCCTGGTCGACGTCCATGACCATCGCGTCGACGGTGCCGGAGCTGAGGGCCGTCATGCCGTCGCCGGCGGCGCTGAACGGCACGACCTCGACGGCGTCGCCCCAGGCGGCCTCCACGGCGTCCAGCGAGGTCTGCGCGGCGGTCACGCCGACCCGCGCGCCCTCCAGGTCGGCGAGGGAGGCGGCGTCGGAGAACTCGCCGGAGTCGGCGACGATGACGCCCTGGCGGCTCGTGAGGTACGGGCTGGAGAAGTCGACGGCCTCGGCGCGCTCCGGCGTGATGGACGTCTGGTAGGCGGCGAGGTCGAACGGCTTGATCGCCGGGGAGACGATCTGCTCGAACGTCACGGTCTCCCACACCACGTCCTCGGCGGCGTAGCCGAGCCGGTCGGCCACCGCGTACACCAGCGCGGACTCGAAGCCCTCGCCGGAGGTCGGCTCGCCCACGTACCAGGGCTCGTAGGGCTCCCCCGCCCCGACGGTCAGCGTGCCGTCGGTGAGGGTGGGCAGCGCGCCCGGCTCGCACGCCGCGGCGTCGGTCGCCCCGGGCGTGGCCGCGTCGTCGGCGTCGGTGCCGCCGGCCGAGCAGGCCGTCAGCGCGAGCAGGACGACAGGGGCGAGGGCTGCCAGGGCGCCGCGGGTACGCACGATGTTCCTCCGGAGGTGGGACGACGGCGCGGGTCACCGTCGTGGGCCGGTGTCGAGCCTAGGCCCGCGCCCCGACGGGGTGAACCTCCCGGCGGTGTGCCGCCGGTCACGCCGCCGCGGCCTCGTCCCGGCCGCGCCAGGACGGGGAGCTCAGGTGTGGACGTGGCCCTTCGTCCCGGTCGCCGCGGTGATGTCGTCCTCCGCCTGGCCGAGCATCGCGTCGGCGAGCCGGCGCAGCGCCCGCCCCGCGGCGACCTCGTCACCGATGACGGGGATCTCCTCGTCGTGCGGGTCCCGGCGCGCGTGCCCCACCGACCGCAGCGGCCCGACGTCGGCGTGCTCCGGCGGTCCCGCGACCAGCACCGCCTCGGCCGTCGTGCTGCCCGCCGCCTCGACGAGCGTGAGCTGGACGTGCCAGGTGGTCGAGCGTGCCGTCCGCGGTCCCGCGTCGTCGGGCTGTGCGCCCTCCTCCTCCGGCTGCACCAGGGAGTCGGGCCCCGGGAACACCAGCGTCTCCTCGCCGGTGTCGCTCCACCGGACGCGGTAGGGCGGCGAGCCGTCGTCGTGCGGGCAGTCCACCACCACCCCGGACCGCACCGCTCCGCCGACCACGCCGGACGCCGTCACGATCCTGTCCCCCACCGACGCGTGCATGGCAGGTCACCTCCGTCTCGTCGTCGAGGGTCTCCTCCCATGGTGCGCCTGTCCCCGCCCGCTCGCGACGGGCGGGGACGGGTCCCGCGGAACGGTCAGGACGACATCGCGGTCGTCCGGGCCACGGTGTGCAGGATGGTGTGGGCGCGGTCGCGCAATGCGGCGCCCATGCCCACCGGGTCGGCCTCGACGGCCGCCGTCGTGGCGTCGACCGTGGCGGCCGGGAACACCGCGAGCATCCAGTCGTTGCCGTGGCGGGCGGCGAGCTCGGGGTCCATCCAGCCGCCGAGCACGGCGTCGGTCGAGACGAATCCGTCGAAGCCCCACTCGCCGCGCAGGACGCCCTGCAGCAGGTCCTCGTTGCCGCCGGCCCAGCTGCCGCCCAGGTTGATGAACGAGCTCATCGCACCGGTCGCTCCGCCCTCCTTGACGGCGATCTCGAAGGGCCGCAGGTACAGCTCGCGCAGCGCCTGCTCCGAGGCGAACACGTTGATGCCGGAGCGCGCGTTGACCTCCTGGTCGTTGAGCACGAAGTGCTTGATCGTGGTGAGCACGCCCTGGTCCTGCGAGCCCGAGATCACGGCGGCGGCCATCGCACCGGTCAGCAGCGGGTCCTCGGAGAAGTACTCGAAGCCACGGCCGCCCATCGCGGTCCGGTGCAGGTTCATGCCCGGCGAGTACCAGACCTCGACGCCGTAGGCGTTCGCCTCGGTGCCCACCGAGGCTCCGACGGCGTAGGCCAGCTCGTCGTTCCACGTCGACGCCACGACCACCTCGGTCGGGTAGGCCGCCGCGTCGAGCGGGGAGAACAGCGAGTTGAGGCCGGCGGGGCTGTCGAGCATCGTGATCGACGGGACGCCGAGGCGGTCGATCGCGACCGACCGGTACGCGCCGTACGAGAACAGGTCGACCTGCTCCTCCAGGGTGAGCTGGTCGAGGAACTCCTCCCACCGGGGGTCGTCGCGCTCGAGGCCGACCATGTCGGCCAGCACGAGCCCGTGGTCGGCGCCGTAGGTCGGGGCGTCGCCCTCGGTGGGCGCGACCTGCGGGTCCATGCGGGCCAGCAGCTCGTCGGACGCGACGAGGTCCGCGTCCTCGACGGTCGGCCAGGTGCCGTCCCAGTCGGAGCGCGAGAGGTAGGTGAGGTCGCCCTCGACGTACCCGAAGCGGCTCTCGTAGGCGACGCCCGTGTCCGGGTCGGCGTCGTGCACGACGTCGTCGGCCACGGTGGTGGTGTACGACGCGACGGGGGTGTGGACGTCCGTGCGCACCGAGATCTCGTAGTCACCGGCCTCCAGCAGGTACACGCCGGCGGCGGTGTCCCAGGACGCCATGTCCCGCACCGCGTACTCGACGGTCACGGTCTCGGACGCACCGGGCTCCAGCACGCCCGTCTTGGCGTACCCCGCGAGCTCGATCGCCGACTTCTCGATGCCGCCCTCGGTGTACGGCGCCGAGAAGTAGACCTGCACGACGTCCTTGCCCGCGACGTCGCCGGTGTTGGTGACGGTGACGTCCACCGTCACGGTGTCCGCTGTGACGACCGGCTCGGCCGCGTCCCATGTGAAGTCCGTGTAGCTGAGCCCGTACCCGAACGGGTACTGCACCGCGGCGGCGTAGCCCGCCTCGTCACCGGCGTACCGCGTCTCGTAGTAGCGGTAGCCGACGTAGATGCCCTCCTCGTAGTCGAGGAAGCTGCGCGCCACGTTCTCGTAGGAGAAGTCGCCGAAGTTCTCCGTGGACGGCGCCGAGGTCACGTCGGTGGCGTAGGTGTCGGTGAGGTGCCCCGAAGGGTTCACCGCGCCGGTGAGCACCTTCGCCAACGAGGTCGCACCCTGCGGGCCGGGGGTGCCCATCCACACCGCGGCGGTGATCTCCGGGTACTCGTCGAGGAAGCCGAGCTCCATCTGGTTGCCGGAGTTCACGACGACGACGACCTCGTCCTGCACGGACGTGACCTTGTCGAGCAGGTCGTGCTGCGCGGCGGTCAGCCGGAGCTGCTCGGCGGTGAAGTCCGAGCCCTCCGAGCCGTCGTTGCCGACGACGACGATCGCGGTGCCCGAGAACTCCGCCGCCTGGGCGAGCACGTCGTCGGTCAGGTAGTCCGGCGCGGGCTCGTGGTCGCCCTGACCGAGCATGCCACCGGCGATCTGGACGAACGCGTTGCTCGGACCGTCGGCGTGCTCCGCCCCGGCCTCGACCATCGAGTCGTACAGGGCGGTGTTGTGCTCGATGCCCTGGGCCGCGAGCGCCTCGTAGAGGGTGGGCGCGCCGGCCGTGTTGGACCCGCCGGAGCCGCCGCCACCCAGGCGGAGGTTGAACGAGGCGAACGAGAAGACGTTGACGCCGCCGTCGAGCGGCAGGGTGCCGGCGTCGTTCTTCAGCAGGACGAGGCCCTCGTCGGCGACGTCCTCCGCCACGCCGAGCGCGGCCTCGCGCGCCGCGGCGGCGGCCGGGGTGTCGTCCGTGAACGTCAGGGAGGACACCCGGGCGATGCCGGCGGCGTACGGGGCGGCGAGCGCGCCGACGCCGACGACGGCGACCGCGGCGACGCCCCAGCCGACCGCACGGCGGGGACGGTGCCCGACCTTGCGGTAGACGCGCTCACGTCGCTTGTCGGCGCGCCGTGCGGCACGGTCCATCCCGGCGCGCGCCTCGGCGCGTTCGGCCTTCCGGTCCGCCTTCGCCGCTCGCGCGGCGGCCTTGTCCGCGGCCTTCGCGGCGCTGCGCTCGGCCGGGTCCATCGCCTTCAGCTCGGCGGAGCGCTCCCGACGGGCCGCGCGCTCGTCCTGGACGCGCGCGACGGCCTCCTGCTTGATCTCTCTGCGAGTTGCCATGTCTTCCTCAGTTCTTGCGTGAAGCGCGCTCGCTCCGTCGACGGGCGCACCAGGCCGACACCACGCGGGCCACGCCCGCGAGGAACCGACGGTTGACCATGAGCAGCAGGCCGTCGAGCATCGCGTCGTCGACCCTCCCGCCGCTCATGCGCGCCACCGACCTGAAGGGCAGGTCGAGCGCGAAGCGGGTGTTGTTGGCCGCGAGCGGCCGACCGAGCGCCAGGAGCACGGCGCCGGTGGCGTCGATCAGGCGGACCAGGAGGCCGCCGAACCCTCCGCGGCCGCGGGCCTGCGCCACGATGTCGTCGCGGGTGAGCGGCCGGCCGGTCTCCCAGCGCGCCGGGGGCGGGGTGCGGCCGAGCAGGGTCGCGAACTCCGCGTCGTCGACGCCGCGGACGTCGCCGCTGACGTAGTGGGGCAGCCGGTCCGCGTCGGGCGTCGTCCACGCCCCGCCCGGCACGACGACGTCGGCACGCAGCCGGACGTCGCGCGACGAGGCGCCGACGAGGGCGCCGTACGTGCCGCCGACCGTGCGCCACCGGTCGGCGGCGACGTCGTAGACGTCGAACGCGTGCTCGCGATGGGAGACCTCGACCGTCGCGCTCTCTCCCGGCGCCAGGTGCACCGTGGTGAACCCGGCGAGCTCGCGCGGGGCACGTAGTTCGCCGTGCGCGGCGCCGGGCGCCTCCGTGTAGACCTGGACGGTCTCGGTGCCCGCGACGGCGCCGGTGTTCGTCACCGTGACGCGCGTCTGCGTCGGGCCCGCGACGAGGTCGCTGTACGCGAAGGTCGTGTAGCCCAGGCCGTGCCCGAACGGGTAGCGGACCGGGGCCCCGACCTTGTCGAAGTACCGGTAGCCCAGGTAAACGCTCTCGCGGTGCTCGGACGTCGCCTCCGTGCGGCCGAACGTCGCCGACGACGGCACGTCCTCGCCCCGCAGCGGGTACGTCTCGGCGAGGCGGCCCGCCGGGTTCGCGGCCCCGGTGAGGAGGTCGGCGATCGCGCGCCCCCCGCCCTGTCCGGCGAGGTAGCCGTGCAGGATCGCGTCGACGTGCTCGGCGAAGGGCAGCTCGACGGGCGCGCCCCCGGACAGGACGACCACCACCCGCTTGCCGAGGTCCACGAGCTCGCGGGTCAGCGCGAGCTGGTTGCGCGCCAGGCGCAGGTGGGTGCGGTCGACGCCCTCGGCCTCGGCCGACTCGTCGAGCCCCAGGAACAGCAGCACGACGTCGGCCCGCCCCGCGAGGCGCAAGGCGCGCTCCCGCAGCCGGCGCGACGGCCTGTCGCGGCGGGGGAAACCCGGCTCGTAACCGACGACGTCGAGGTCGGTCGCGCGCAGCGCGTCCAGCGCCGCCTCGAGGCGGGTCGGGTTGACCAGCGAGCTGCCCGCGCCCTGGTACCGGGGGCGTGCGGCGAAGTCGCCGATCACGGCGACCCGCCCGGAGCCCGGTCCGAGCGGCAGCGTGCCGCGTGCGTTGCGCAGCAGCACCAGGGAACGGCGGGCGGCCTCGACGGCGAGCTCGTGGTGGGCGCCGTGGAGGGCGGCGCGGTCGCCACCGGCGACGCCCCCGCGGTCGGCCGTCCGGTCGATCAGCGCCAGGAGCTCGTCCACGCGGGCGTCGAGGACGGCCTCGTCCAGCAGCCCGGACTCGACCGCGCGGACGACCTCACGGTCGGTGGCGCCGTCGGTCGACGGCATCTCCAGCGCGTTGCCGGCGCGCAGCCCGGCGACGCGGTCGTTGTTGCCGCCCCAGTCGGTGACGACGAGTCCGTCGAAGCCCCAGGTGTCCCGCAGGGTCGCGGCGAGGCCGAGGTGCTCGTTGGCGTAGGTGCCGTTCACCTTGTTGTAGGAGGTCATCACGGTCCACGGGTCGCCCTCGGCCACCGCGACGCGGAAGCCCTCCAGGTAGAGCTCGTGGAGCGCGCGGGCGTCGACGACCTCGTCGACGCTCATGCGGTGCGTCTCCTGGCTGTTCACGGCGAAGTGCTTGAGGCAGGCGGCCACGCCGCGCGACTGGATGCCGCGCACGAGGGCGGCGGCCAGCCTCCCCGACAGCAGCGGGTCCTCGGAGAAGTACTCGAAGTTGCGGCCCGCGAGGGGGTTGCGCTTGATGTTCAGCCCGGGCCCGAGGAGGACGGCGACGTCCTCCGCGGCGGCCTCCGCCCCCAGCGCCTCGCCGACCTGCTCCACGAGCCGGAGGTCCCAGCTGTTCGCGAGCGTGGCGGCGGGCGGGAAGCACGTGGCGGGCAGGCTGGCGTTGAGGCCGAGGTGGTCGGCAGCACCGCCCTGCTTGCGCAGCCCGTGGGGCCCGTCGGTGAGCATGATCGACGGCACGCCGAGGCGGGTGACGGGCTTGGTGTTCCAGAAGTTCTGGCCCGACGTCAGGGACGCCTTCTCGGCGAGCGTCATCGCGGCCCGCAAGCGTCGTCGGTTGTCGTTGGTCGTCATGCCTCGATACCTTGAGTCAAGTTCCACCACGTGGTGGATGTCGAGGAAGATAGCAAGTTCCACCGCCTGGTGGAAATCTGGCGCCTGCGCAGCAGGCCGGAAGGAGTGCACGTGCCCGAGGAGCAGGTCGCGCAGCAGCGCGCGGAGGGTTACGCCACCGGGCGGGCGACCAAGCTGTCGATCGTCGAGAGCGCCGCCACCGCCTTCGCGCAGAAGGGGTTCCACGGCGCGTCGCTGCGCAGCATCGCCCGCGAGGCCGGCGTCGACCACTCGACCCTCATCCACCACTTCGGCAACAAGACGGCGCTCCTGCTCGCCGTCATCGAGTGGCACGACGCCCAGGACATGCCCACCGAGCTGCCGGCGGAGATCACGGCGGAGTTCGTCGCCGAGGGCTTCGTCGCCACCGCCCGCCGCAACGCCGAGACGCCCGGCCTCGTGCAGCTGCTCTCCGTGCTGACCGCCGAGGCCGGCGCCGAAGGGCACCCCGCCCGCGAGCCGCTCCGCCGCCGCCACGACGTCGTCACCACGCTCATCGCCTGGATGATCCGCACGCAGCGCGCCGCCGTCGACATGCCGCACGACCCGCTCAGCCCCGAGGATCGCGCCGCCGTCGTCGTCGCCACGTGGGACGGGCTGCAGATGTACGACGCGCTCCACCCCGGGCAGCTGGACGTCCCCGCCCTCGTCGCCCGCGCGCTCCACGACGCCTTCGGGCTCGAGTGAGCCGGGACGCTCCGCCCCCGCCGGACCGCCCGGGCACGACCGCCCGGGAATGACGAAGGCCGGGCCGACTGATGTCGGCCCGGCCTTCTCGGTGTCTACGACACCGCACTGGTAGCGGGGGCAGGATTTGAACCTGCGACCTCTGGGTTATGAGCCCAGCGAGCTACCGAGCTGCTCCACCCCGCGGCGATTCCTGAACACTACGTCATCGCCCGGGGCCCCGTCCAACCGGCTCCCGGCGCCCCGCGACCGGAGCTGCCAGGACCGGCTCTCCGCGCCGCCGAGGCCGCCGAGCCCGGGGAAGGTCCCGCGGAGGTCGAGCGGCCCGAGCCGCCGGCGACGCAACCCCGGACATGACGAAGGCCCCCGACCGGTGAACCGGTCGGGGGCCTTCGCGTGTGGTAGCGGGGGCAGGATTTGAACCTGCGACCTCTGGGTTATGAGCCCAGCGAGCTACCGAGCTGCTCCACCCCGCGTCGATGGGTGCACGACCCCCAGCGCCGTTCCTGGTTCGCCGCCCAGCGCACGCTGGTCGGGTGCGCCCGCCCGTCGAGGTAGCGCGCCGAGAGCTCCTGGGCACGGTCCACCAGCTCGTCGTCCGACGGGCGACGCCGGCGCTCCTTGTCCTCCAGGCGGGCCAGCATCTTGGCGACCCACTCCCGCTCCTGGGCCTGCGAGAAGCGCGCGGGAATGGCCACGACGGTCCGATCCCCGTCGCGGTACGCGCTCACCGTGGCGGTCCGGCGTCGGCTCCGCCGGACCTCGACGGACGCCGTCGTGTCCTGGGCCACGCCCTGACAGTACCCGGTGGACACGCCGTCCGTGACCTCGGACACACCGGAGGCCTGCGCGGACGCCGGTTGTCCACAGCCCGCGAAGGACGTCGTGACGACGCCGCGGCACCCGTGGCACGGTGCAGCCATGCCCCGGACCCGTCGCACCACGCCCGAGCCGATCCTGCGGCCGGGCATGCCGGTGCTCGACCGCGGCGACGGCGCGGTGCAGCTCGGCACCGATCCCCGCTGGGCGCTCGTCCTCACCGGGCTGGAACCGCGCGAGGTCCGCTGGCTGTGCGACGTCGCCGCGCACCGTCACGCCTCCCTGCGCCGGGCGGCCGTCAGGCACGGGGTCACCGCCGACCGCCACGACGCCGTCGTCGCCACCCTCGCCCGGGGTGGCCTCGTCCTCACGGTGCCACCGGCCCGCACCGACGTCACGGCGGCCGCCGGCGGCAGCGCCGACGTCACCGCCCTGGCCGCGCTGCTGCCCGACGGCGACGGCCTCGGCACGCTGGCGCGACGCGCCCGCCGGACGGTCGCCGTCGTCGGGCTCGGCCGGATCGGCTCGCTGCTGGCCGCGCACCTGGGGACCGGCGGGGTGGGCACGCTCCTGCTCGACGACGACGGCCCTGTGCAGGTGACCGATCTCGGGGTCGGCACGTACGCGCAGGCGGACGTGGGGCGGCGGCGCGCCGACGCGCTCCGCGAGCTGCTCGCCGGGCGCTCGCCCGGCACGGTGACGGACGCGACGCGCTGGCGGGACGACGCGCCGCCGGACGCCGTCGTCGTGGTGGGCGACCGGGTGGACCGCCCGGAGTCGTTCGCCCGCCTGAGCAGCCTCGGCGTCGCGCACCTGTCCGTGGTCGTCCGGGAGGCCGACGTGCTCGTCGGCCCGTTCGTGCTGCCCGGCAGCACCGCCTGCGTGACGTGCCGTCACCACCACGCCGCCGACGACGACGCCCGCTGGCCCGACCTCGCCCGGCAGCTCCGCGCGTGGCACGGCGTGACGGGTCAGGAGACGGTGCTGGCGACGACGGTCGCGGCGGTCGCCGCCGGGCAGGTGCTCGCCCGGCTCGACGGGAACCGCCCGGCCCTGTGCGACACCGTCGCCGAGGTGCGGCTGCCGGACGCGCTGCCGCGGGTGCGCCCGCTCGCACCGCACCCGGTGTGCGGGTGCACGGCGGCCGTCCCGCCGCCCTGATGTCCCCCCAGATGTCCCCCGAGGAGCGGCGCGGACGTGCGAGCGGGGCCCGTCGCTCGGCGACGGGCCCCGCGGGGTGGGTGCTTCAGGCGGCGGCCTGCTCCGACTTGCGCGGCCGGCCCCGGCCACGCTTGCGGGCGACGACGACGCCGTCCACGAAGACCTCGCCGCCCCAGACGCCCCATGGCTCGGATCGCTCGAGGGCACCGGCCAGGCAGCCCGCCTGGAGCGGGCAGTCGCGGCAGAGCGCCTTGGCCTGCTCCACCTGGGTGGTGTGCTCGGCGAACCAGAGCTCGGGGTCGTTGGTCCGGCAGGGCAGCAGGGCCGCGAACTGTGCGTCGAGCTCGGCCGCCTCGTTCGGGTCCTGGGTCACGGGCTGGTGGGGGGTCCAGTGGCGGGCACCACCGGCGGGGGCCGCATCGACCAGCCGCTCGTCCAACAGCTGTGCGAGACGCACGATGTTCCTCCGTCAGGTCCTGGGTGTGAATGAACGTCGGTGTTCAGGACCTGCGGTGGACCCCTGTGGTCAGAGGTCTGGCTCGTCCGGCCGGTGAGGGCCGACATCCCGGTCGGGAATGACGAAGGCCGCGGGTCCCATGTGGACTCCGCGGCCTGGACCGGTGCTAGACCGGTTGACTCCAGGTGGCGGAGCTGGGTGCGAGAGAGGCGAGGGGATCGCCTGCGACGTGGCGCGTACGGACGCGCACGATCGGCTCGAAGCCACGCAGGGCAGAGTTCTCCCCCGTGTATCCGCCGATCGCGCCGATGAACGGCTTCATGATCTCCATCTCTTCACCCACCTCCTCACTGTCTCGGGCCCGCACCTCTCGGCGCGGACCGCCACGAACTCGGTCAGCACGAGCATAGACCTCGGCGTCCGTGGCGCCACATCTTTTTTGGAACTTTTTCTCGACGTTCTTCTCGACGTCCTTCTCGACGTCCTTCTCGACCCGGCTCGCACCACGCTCCGCGAGCCCGTTCCGCCGCCGCGTCGTGCCCCTCAGGCGCCCCGTCCGGCCGTCTCGACGAGGCTCAGCAGCGTCTGTCCGTAGCGGTCGATCTTCGCCGGGCCGATGCCGTTGATCCGCGCGAGCTGGGCGGTCGAACCCGGGCGCAGCTCGGCGATCGCCGCCAACGTGGCGTCGCCGAGCACCGTGTACGCCGGCTTGTCCGTCTCACGCGCCACCGACGACCGCCATTCCCGCAACGCGTCGAAGAGGGCTGCGTCGGCCTCCCCGAGCCGCGCTCGCGCCTGCCCGCGCTGCGCCCGTCCCGTCCCGCCGCGGCGGTCGTCGGGCCACAGCCCGTCGAGGAACCGGGTGCGCTTGCGGGTCGCCCGTCCGCCGGGGTTGCGCGACCGCGCGAACGACAGCTCCAGGTGGTCGCGGGCGCGGGTGACGCCGACGTACAGCAGCCGACGCTCCTCGTCCACGCCCTCGTCCGTCTCCGCCAGGGAGATCGGCATGAGGCCCTCGCTCATGCCCGCGAGGAACACCGCATCCCACTCCAGCCCCTTCGCGGCGTGCAGCGAGGCGAGCGTCACGCCCTCGACCGTCGGGGCGTGCTGCGCGGCCGCCCGTTCGGTGAGCTCGGCGACCAGCGCCTCCAGGGTCGCGGGCGCGTCGTCCGGCGCCGCCGCGGCGAGGTCGTCGGCCAGGCCGACCAGCGCCTGCATCGCCTCCCACCGCTCCCGCGTCGCGCCCCGGGCCGCCGGCGGCTTCTCCGCCCAGCCCGCCGACAGCAGGACGTCGCGGACCTGCTCGGGCATCGGCTGGTCCGGGTCGGCGGACCGCGCCGCCCCGCGCAGCAGCACCACCGCGTCCCGCACGTCCTTGCGCGAGAAGAAGCGCTCCCCGCCGCGCACCTGATAGCTCACCCCGGCGTCGGACAGCGCCGACTCGAACGCCGCCGACTGGGAGTTCGTGCGGTACAGCACCGCGATCTCGCTCGGACGCACGCCGTCGGCGACCAGCCGGGCGGCCCGCGCCGCGATCCCCGCGGCCTCCGCCTCGTCGTCGTCGTACGTCGTGAACGCCACCGGCGGCCCGGACGGCCGCTGCGCGACCAGCTCGAGCGCGTTCGTGACCCGCCCGCGGCGCAGCACGTCGTTGGCCAGGTGCACCACCTGCGGGGTCGAGCGGTAGTCCCGCACCAGGCGGATCACCTGCGCCCCCGGGTGCCGGCGCGGGAAGTCGAGCAGGAAGTGCTGCGTCGCGCCCGTGAACGAGTAGATCGTCTGCGACGGGTCCCCCACGACGCACAGCTCCTTGCGGTCCCCCAGCCACAGGCCCAGCAGGTACTCCTGCAGGGGCGACACGTCCTGGAACTCGTCCACGAGGAAGTGCCGGTACTGGGACCGCACCTGGTCCGCGACGTGCGGGTGCGAGCCCAGCATGTCGGCCAGCATGAGCAGCACGTCCTCGAAGTCGATGACGCCGCGCTCCGTCTTCACGTCCTCGTAGGCGGCGATCAGCCGGGAGACCGTCTGGTGGTCGTGGCCCGACGGCGGCGGACGGTCCTCGGACGCCGCCGCCTTCTCGTAGTCCTCCGCGCTGATCAGCGAGGACTTCGCCCACTCCACCTCGCTCGCGAGGTCCCGCACCGCGACCCGGTCGACCGACACCCCGAGCCGCCGCGCGGCCTCCGCCACCGCCGCGGCCTTGTGCTCGAGGATCTGCGGCGGCGCGCCGCCCACGACCCGCGGCCAGAAGTAGCCGAGCTGGCGCAGCGCCGCCGCGTGGAACGTGCGGGCCTGCACCCCGGCGACCCCCAGGTCGCGCAGCCGGGTCCGCATCTCCCCCGCGGCGCGCGCCGTGAACGTCACCGCGAGCACCGACGTCGGCGCGTACGCCCCCGTCCGCACGCCGTACGCGATGCGGTGCGTGATGGCGCGGGTCTTGCCCGTCCCGGCACCGGCCAGGACACAGACCGGACCGGTCAGGGCGAGGGCGACCTCCCGCTGCTCGGGGTCGAGCGCGTCGAGGATCGCGTCGGGATGAAGAGGGGCACCCGGGGAGTTGGTCGTGAGGGACATCGTCTGCGATTGTCGCAGCCGAGACCGACACCGCCACCGCCGTCCACAGGAGACCCCCCGATGACCGCCACCCCGACGCTCCCCGAGCCCGGCACGCTCACCATGTACTCGACCACGTGGTGCGGCTACTGCCGCCGGCTGCGCACGCAGCTCGACTCCGAGGGGATCCGTTACACGGTGATCGACATCGAGGACGAGCCGGAGACCGCCGCGTACGTCGAGCAGGTCAACGGCGGCAACCGCACCGTCCCCACGGTCGTCTACCCCGACGGCAGCGCCGCCACCAACCCGACGCTCGCCGACGTCAAGGCCGCGCTCGCGTCCTGACCGCGGCCACGGTGGGACCGGTGCTCACCAGGACCCGGGCAGCTCCGCGCCGTACCACTCCTCGATCAGGGCCCGGGCGATCGACGCCCGGCCCGGCAGGCCCACCTCGCCGCTCTCGACGGCGGCCAGCAGCCCGGCCCGGGTGAACCAGCGCGCCTCGCTCACCTCGTCGTCGTCCGTCCGGACCTCCGTCGACACCGCGCGCGCCCGGAACCCCAGCATCAGCGAGGCCGGGAACGGCCACGGCTGCGAGCCCCGGTAGACGACGTCGCCCGGCCCGGCGCCGATCGTCACGCCCGCCTCCTCGGCGACCTCCCGGCGCACCGCGTCCTCCAGCGCCTCGCCCGCCTCCACGAACCCCGCCAACGTGGAGAACCGGCCCGGCGCCCAGGCCGCCGCGTGCCCGAGCAGCAGGCGGTCGTCGTCGT
Organism: Isoptericola dokdonensis DS-3; assembly: GCF_001636295.1. NCBI lineage: Bacteria > Bacillati > Actinomycetota > Actinomycetes > Micrococcales > Promicromonosporaceae > Isoptericola > Isoptericola dokdonensis. Next base: position 1,507,323 of record NZ_CP014209.1, read on the forward strand.
CGACCACCGCCATGATCACCGCCGGATCGGTGCGCGGGTAGGACTCCCTGCCGTCCACCGGGCAGCGGCGCGCCCATCCCGCCTGCACGACCGTCGTCGGGGACCCGCACCGCCCGCAGTGTTCGTGGGTGCCGTGCCAGCCGGCCAGCGCGACCGCCTCCACCGCGAGCCCGTGGGCCAGCACCGCCACGTCGTCGTCCGCGGCGAGCGCCGCCACCTGCTCCCGGGCGGTGTCGCGCAGCCCCGCCCAGCCGTCCGCGCCCGTCGGCACCCCCGGGTCGTCGTCCCCGGGCAGGACCAGGGCGAGCCGGGCGGCGCCGTCCTGCTCCCCGAGGAAGAGCCGCAGGCCCTCCGGCAGGCCGGACGGCGGCAGCAGCGCCGCCCGGGGCGTCCCGGCCCCGACGACGGCGAGCCGGCCGCGGTGCAGCACCAGCGTGCGGGTCGTGGGATCGGCGAGCGCGCGGTCGATCACGTCGGGCTCCGTGCGGCGGTGCGCCGCGCGGTCGTGCCGCGTGCGGATGAAGGGCAGGTCCAGGACGTCCACGCCAGCGACCGTACCCGCGCCGGGGCCCGCCCGGGCACGCGGCGCCCGGACACGCCCGCACCGCAGCGACCCGCGCCGCCCCCGACCGCACTACGGTGAGCACGTGCCCCGCAGCCCGCTCGCCCTCGCCGCCCTGTCGACGGCCGCCGTCCCCGGCCTCGACGCGCGCACCGTGCACGCGGAGGACGTCCCCGGCGACTACGACGTCGCCGTCGTCACGACCGTCGACGCCGAGGAGTGGATGGTGCGCGCCCCCACCACCGCGCTCGCCGGGGCCGCGCTCGAGGCCGAGATCGAGCTCCTGGAGTCGCTGCACCTCTACGTCCAGGCCGGGGTGCTGCCGTTCGCGGTGCCGCAGATCGCCGGGTCCGCGCTGCTGCCCGAGGGCGGGCGCGCCGTCGTCCACCAGCGCCTCACCGGCGTGCCGCTCGACATCGGCGGGCTGCGTCCCGGACCCGGCCTCGCCGCCGACCTCGGCCGCACCCTTGCCGCCGTCCACGAGCTGCCCGCCGCCGTCGTCGAGGCGTGCGGGCTGCCGTCCTACACCGCCGCCGAGTACCGCGAGCGTCGTCTCGTCGAGCTCGACGAGGCCGCCGCGACCCGGCGCGTCCCCGCCGACCTGCTGCGCCGCTGGGAGCACGCACTGGAGGACGTCAGCCTGTGGCGGTTCCAGCCCGTCGTCGTGCACGGCGACCTCGCGCCCGACCAGGTGCTCGTCACCGGCAACCGGGTCACCAGCATCAGCGGCTGGTCCGACGCCCGCGTCGCCGACCCCGCCGACGACCTCGCCTGGCTCCTCGCGGCCGCACCCCCCGAGTGCGTCGACGCGATCATGGAGGCCTACCAGCTGCGCCGCACCGAGCTCACCGACCCGCGACTGGTCGACCGCGCGCTGCTCGTCGGTGAGCTGGCACTGGCCCGCTGGCTGCTGCACGGCGTGCGGCGCGGGCTGTCGGACGTCGTCGCGGACGCCGAGTCGATGCTCGCGGACCTGGACGAGGCGACCCGGGAGGACACCCCCGCCTGAGGCGTCGGCGGCACGGTGCGCCCGCGGCGCAGCGGCGCGCACCGGTGCAGGTGGCCGGCGGCCTCAGGCGCCACGGACCAGCGCTTCGAGACCGGCTTCGTCGAGGAGCTCCGTCGGACGCACCGTGGTGCCGTCGGCCACGTGGACGAACGCCGCGCTGACCTTCTCCACGGGAATGCCCTTCCACCGCGACCACGCGAGCCGGTAGGCGGCGAGCTGCACCTCCCGCTGGGCCCGGTCGACGGGGTCGCGGGGTGCGCGGCCCGTCTTCCAGTCCACGACGACGACGGCCGGGGCCTCCCCGGGAGCGGGTTCCGGGGCGTCGGGGTCGGGGAACACCGCGTCGATGCGGGAGCGGACCATGACCCCGCCGACCGGGGTCTCGACGTCCTGCTCGACGGCGACGGGGGTGAGCGCCGCCCACGGGGTGCCCAGGAAGAGCTCCTTGAGCTCGTCGAGGGCGAGGTCGCCCGAGTGGTCGCCGGCGTCCTCGGCGCCGGGCATGTCCTCGACGTCGAGCAGGGACGCGGCGCCGAAGTACTGCTCGACCCAGGCGTGGAAGAGCGTCCCGCGCCGGGCGTGGACCGTCGGCTCGACGGGCACGGGCCGGCGGAGCTGGCGCGCGAACTCGTCGCGGTCCCGGGCGAGGCGCACCAGCCCGGAGGCGGACACGTGGGCGGGCATCTCGACGCTCGGCTCGACGCGGTCGGCCCGCTCGGCCAGGAGGAGGCGGGCGAGACCGACGAGGTCGTGCCCGGTCTCGTCGACGAGACCGCCGTCGGCGGGCTCGGCGTCCGCGGCCGCACGGACGCGCGCGGCGGTGCGGCGCAGCAGGTCGCGCGCCGTCGGCACGTCGCCCGGCGCCGTCGGCGCGCTCCCCGGCACCGCCGGTTCCGGGGCGGTCCCGCCGGCCTCGGGCGCGGGCCACACGCCCGTGGGCACCTCGCCGTCGCGCGGGTTGTCGGTGCCGTCGGGGGCCGGTTCCCAGCCCTCCGTCGACACCAGGCCCGCCTCGGCGAGCTCCTGCAGGAACGGTGACAGGGCTCGCGGCTTGGCGGCCGTGCCCCACCAGTGCGCCGTGCAGAACAGCTCACGGCGGGCGCGGGTGAACGCGACGTAGGCGAGACGCCGCTCCTCGGCGAGCTGGTGCGCCCCGCAGTCGAGGACGAACTCGTCGCGCCGGGCCATCAGCTCCTTCGTGTCCGCCACGGACGCGAGGTCCAGGCCCGGGAGGTCCTCGGCGTCGCCGCGCAGAGGGTAGGGCAGCTCGCCCAGACCGGACAACCAGCCCGGCGAGGTGCGCCCCCGGGAGCTCTCGGCGACGGTCGGGAACACGCCGTCGACCAGCCCGGGGACGGCGACGACGTCCCACTCGAGCCCCTTCGCGGCGTGCGCCGTGATGATCTGCACGGCGTCCGGGTCGGGCTCGCGGACCGGCATGTCGAGGCCGCGCTCCTGGTCGTCGGCGACGCCGAGCCAGGCGAGGAACGCGCCGAGGGTGGCGACGTCCGCCGACTGGGCGAAGGAGGCCGCCACGTCGCGGAACGCGTCGAGGTGCTCGCGGCCGCGGCGGCTCACGCCGTCGGCGGCGTACGGCCCGGCACCCGCGAGGCCGTCCGCCAGCAGCTCGGCCGTCGCCACCTCGACGTCCAGGCCGAGCGCGCGCTCCGCCGCCACGACGAGCTCCGGCAACGACAGGTAGGTGAGGGAGCGCAGGTCCCGCAGCAGCCGGGCGAGGGCCGCGAGGCGGGTGCGTCCTTCCGGGGTGAGGACGCGGCCGTCGCGGGCGGCGCGACCCGGCTCGGGCAGGTCGTCGAGGGCGTCCACGAGAGACCGGTGGTCGACGACGTCACCCTCGACGACCGTCACCTCGTCGCCGTCCGGCACGTCGCCGGGTGCGTCGTCGGGCGCACCCGCGGCGGCGTGGCGGCGCCGCGGGTCGTCGCGACGGGCCAGGTCCGCCGCCGAGGAGCCCAGGGCGTGCAGGTCGGCGGCACCGAGGTTGACCCGCGGGCCCGTGAGCAGCCGCAGCAGGGAGTCCCCTCGCGACGGGTCGTGCACGGCCTCCAGCAGCGCGACGACGTCGACCACCTCGGGCGTGGTGAGCAGGCCGCCGAGCCCGACGACCTCGACGGGCAGCCCGCGGCGACGCAGGGCCGTCTCGAGCACGGCGAACTGCGACCGCGCCCGGCACAGCACGGCGGCGGTCACCCGGTCGGCGCCGTCGGGCCGGGTGCCGCGCCGCCAGCGGGCGGCGACGAGCTCGGCGACGACCTCGGCCTCCTCCTCGAGGGTGGCGGCGACGTGCGCCCGCACGACGCCCTGGCCGGCGCCGTCCCGCAGGTGCAGCGGCGGCACCGGCACGGCCGTCCCGGCGTCCCGCAGCGGCCCCGAGGCGACGTTGGCGGCGGCGAGGACGGCGGCGTCGTTGCGCCACGACGTGCTGAGGAAGCGCACCGGGGCCGCACCGCCGTCGGCGTGCCGGAACCGGTCCGGGAACCGCGACAGCCCCGCGGCCGACGCGCCGCGCCAGCCGTAGATCGACTGGTGCGGGTCGCCGACGGCGGTCACGGCGTGCCCCCCGCCGAACAGGCCGGCCAGCAGCTCGACCTGCGCGAACGACGTGTCCTGGTACTCGTCGAGCAGCACGGCCCGGAAGCGCGTGCGCTCGGCGGCGCCGACCGCGGGCACGGTGCGCGCCAGCTCGGCGGCGAAGGCGACCTGGTCGCCGAAGTCGAGGGAGTCCGCGACCCGCTTGCGGCGCCGGTACTCGGCGACCAGGTCCAGGAGCCGGGCACGTTCGGCGACCGACCGGATCAGCTTCTCCACGTCCTGGGTGCGCGCCCGCTGCCGGGGCCCCAGCGGCAGGGAGTCCAGCCGCTCGACGATCCCGTCGAGGACGTCACGGGCCTCGTCGACGCCGCGCAGGTGCTCCCCCAGTGCTCCGGACAGCGACAGCACCGCCCCCACGACGGTGCTCACCGCCTTGTCGGTGCCGAGGTCGCCGTCCCACGACTCGACGACCTCGGCCGCGAGCTGCCACTGGTTGGCCTCCCCCAGGAGCCGTGAGCCCGGCTCGACCCCGAGCCGCAGGCCGTGGTCCGCCACGAGGGACGCCGCGTACGCGTTGTAGGTCGCCACGGTGGGGCGGGCGAGCAGGTCGAGGTCGGCCGTGGTGCGACCCTCCGCGCGGGCCAGCTGGGCGAGCCGCGACTGGACGCGGGTGGAGAGCTCGCCGGCGGCCTTGCGCGTGAAGGTCAGGCCGAGCACCTCCTCGGGCTCGACGAGCCCGTTCGCGATGAGCCACACGACGCGCGCCGCCATCGTCTCCGTCTTGCCGGACCCGGCGCCCGCCACGACGAGCACAGGCTCCAGCGGGGCCTCGATGACGGCCACCTGCTCGTCCGTCGGCGCGGGGCGGCCGAGCTTCTCCGCGATGTCCCGCGCCGAGTACCGGGGGCGCGACACATCGACCGGGCTCTCCAGCTCGGGGAAGCCGAGGTCGGTGTCACGGTGGTCGGCGTCGAGCGCCGCCCACCAGGTCTCGTCGCCGAGGGTGGCGTGCCCGTCGTCCTCGGGGAGCTGGTCGCCGGTGGGGTGGCTCGTCACGGGACGACCGTCCTTCCCTCGGGCTGCACGGGGCAGCTGCGCCGCACCGGGCACATCCCGCACAGGTCGTTCTGCTGGGCCGTGAACGCCGACGCCGCCATCGTGTCGGCGGCCTGCGTGACCAGCGCCCGCGCCCAGCTCGACCCGTCCGGCTCCGGCTCCAGGGCGGCCTGGGCACGCAGCGCCGGCCCCCGGGTGTCCGTCCCGACGTAGACGAGCCGCGCACCTGCGCTGCGTGTCCCCGCGGGCAGGTCGAGCGCACCCTCGGTCACGGCGAGCTGGTAGGCGCCGAGCTGCGGGTTCTCCGCCGCCTTGTCCTTCGACGTCGCCGACCGTCCCGTCTTGAGGTCGGCGACCGTGACGGCGTCGTCGCCGTCCCGCTCGACCCGGTCGATCTTGCCGCGCAGCAGGGCCCGGCCCACGGGCACCTCGAAGGCCGGCTCGACGAGCACGGGCTCCCCCGCCTCGGCGGTGTAGGCGGCCAGCCGCTCGATCATCGCCTCGGCCCGGCGGCGCAGCTGGCGGGCGGGCCAGCCGTCCGCGAGCGCGAGCTCGGGCCAGCGCCGGTCGAGCTCGGCCCGCAGCGCCGTGAGCGACCCGGCGGGATGTTCCTCCGCGATGCTGTGCACGAGGGTGCCGAGGCTCTGGTGGGTGGCGTCCGGCGCCGTGCCGCCCGCCGACTCGAACGCCCAGCGCACCGCGCAGGTGGTCACGGTGTCGACCTTGGACGGCGACACCGTGACGACGTCGTCGGGGCCCCACAGCGGGGCACCGCTCGACGTCGCCGCGACGCCGTACCAGGTGCGCGGGTCGGCCTCGGCGACGCCGGCCCCGGCGAGCCGGGCCAGCAGCGCGGCCGCGGTGTCCGCGGCGCCGCCGTCCGGCCCGGCCGGGCCGGTGCGTGCCGCACCCGGGACCAGGTCCGCCGCCGCCTCGCGGACCAGCTCCGCCCGGGCCGCCGCGACGACGCCCCGCAGGTCGAGCGGCGGGCCGACGCGCACCCGGCGCGGGTCGGGGCCCTCACCGTCGTCGCCGCGCGGGGACACGACGTCGCAGAACACCGACGGCGACTCCTCGGCGTCCTCGACGGCGGTGACGAGCAGCCGGCGACGAGCGCGGGACGTCGCGACGGCGAAGGAGCGCAGCTCGTCGGCGAGAACCTGGGCGCGCGCCTCCTTGCCGACCCCGTGGGCGTCCTGGCTGCGACCGGCGAGGAGCTCGACGAGCGCCTGGGAGCCGAGCAGGGAGTCCCGCAGGCGCAGGTCCGGCCACACGCCGTCCTGGACGCCCGCGACCACGACGACGTCCCACTCGCGCCCGGCGGCGCCCGCCGGCGTGAGGGCCTCCACGGCCCGCGCCCCCGTCGCGGACGCCGCGAGGGAGTCGGCGGGGAGGTCCTGGGAGGCGAGGTAGTCGACGAACGAGGCCACGGGGGCACCGGGCATGCGCTCGACGTAGGTCTCGGCGGCCCGGAAGAGCGCCAGCACGGCGTCGAGGTCGCGGTCGGCGCGCACCCCGGCCGGACCGCCCGCGAGGGCGAGGTCGCGCCAACGGTCGGCGAGGCCGGTGGCCGCCCACACGGCCCACAGCACGGTCTGGGCGGTCGCCCCGTCGGCCGCGGCCGCCGCCCGCCCGGCGGCGAGCACGCGGGCCACGGCGGTCGGGCCGCGACGCACGGCCGCGGGCAGGGTCGTGGCCCGGTCGGGGTCGCCCAGGACCTCGACGAGCAGCGCGTCGGACGACCTGCCGCCGCCGCCGGCGAGCTCCTCGGCCCGCAGGGCGCGGCGCAGCCGCCGCAGGGAGACCGCGTCGAGGCCGCCGACCGGGGAGGTGAGCAGCAGGGCGGCCGCCCCCGGGTCGAGCCCGTCCAGGTCGCCGTCGCCGGCCGGGGCGTCGTCGTCGGTCGGACGCAGGTCGGCCAGCAGGCGGTCGAGCGAGCCGGGACCCGCGCAGATCCGCACCGCCGTCAGCAGCGGGACGACCGCGGGCTCGTCGCGCAGCGGGACGTCCGAGCCGAGCAGCGCGACGGGCACGGACGCCGCCACGAGGTCGCGGCGCAGCGCGGCGAGCCGGTCACCGCTGCGCGCGATCACGGCCATGCGCTCCCACGGCGTGCCGTGCAGCAGGTGCTCGGCCCGGAGCTCGCGCGCGACGTAGGCGGCCTCCTGCGCGGCACCCGCCAGGACGGCGACGTCGACGCGCGGGGTCCCGGCCACGGTCCGGCCGGTGCCGGCCTTCCCGTCCCCGCCGCCCGGGCCGGCGTCGGCGCCGGACGGCTCCGTGGCGTCCGGCCCTCCGGGCCGGGCGTCCGCACCGCGGTGCAGCGGACCACCGACGGTGGGCACCCGCGAGGTGACGGCGCGGTTGACCGCGCGCAGGCGCTCCGGCTGGCGCCAGGAGGTCCCGAGGACGACGGGACGCGCGTCGAAGGCGCCGACCTCGTCCCCGCGCGCCCCGGCCCGCCCGACGAGCGCTGGCGCGGCGCCGCGGAACCCCTGCACGGCGACGTCCGGGTCCGCGACGAGCACCAGCCGCGCGCCGCCGGCGCGCAGCACGCCCAGCAGACGCGCGGTCGCGACGGTGGCCTCCTGGTAGTCGTCCACGACGACGAGGTCCCACGTCGGCGCGGGCACCTCCGGCACGACCTCCGTCCACGTCGCCAGCGCGTGCGCGGCCTCGTCGACGACGACCGCGGGGTCGAACCGCTCCCCCGCGTCCGGGGTCCCCTGCCGCAGCGCCGACACGAACCGGTACTCCTCGTAGAGCCGCGCCCCGAGCTCCCACTCGGGTCGTTCGTGGCGGCGGCCGAGCTCGGCGAGGTCCGCCGGTTCGAGCCCTCGTTCGGCGGCGCGCATGAGCAGGTCGCGCAGCTCCTGGCGCAGGCCGCGCAGCCCCAGCGCCTCGGCCGGCAGGTCCGGGGGCAGGGGGAGGTCGACGCCCTCGCCGTCGAGGTGCCCGGCGAGCAGCTCGCCCAGCACCAGGTCCTGCTCCGGCCCGGACACCAGCGTGGGCGACGGCTCGCCGAGGGCGTCCGCCCGGGAGCGCAGCACCGCGAAGGCGGCCGACGCGGCCGTGCGGACCATGGGCGCACCGATCGTGCGGCCCGTCGCCGCCGTCACCTCGTCGCGCAGCCGGGCGGCGGCACGTCGGGACGCGGCGAGCACGAGCACGCGGGCGGGGTCGGTCCCCGCCTCGACCGCTTGCACCGCGACCTCGCGGACCACCGTCGTCTTGCCGGTCCCCGGTGCACCCACGACGAGCGTCGCGGGCTCCGAGGACGCCGCCACCACCGCGGCGTGCTGCTGCGGGTCCAGCACGACGGCGGCCCCGGCGCTGCGCGCGGGGGCCGGCGGCTCGAGACGGACGGCGGCGGTCACGAGGAGATTCGACCACGGGCCACCGACACGGCCCGCGTGCGTTCACCCTGCGCGGACGACGACGCCTCGGCCCGGTCGGCGTGCATAGGATCGTGGCGGCCAGGAACCACCCGGCGTCGCGGGTCGCGGCGTCGATCGCGAAGGAGTCAACGTGGAGATCACGATCGGTGTGCAGAACCTCGCCCGCGAGCTGGTGGTCGAGACCGACCTCAAGCCCGAGGTCGCTGCGAAGGCGGTCCGCAAGGCCCTGGAGGACGGCACCCCTCTGGAGATCACCGACGACAAGGGCCGCCTCGTCATCGTCCCGGCGGCCACCCTCGGGTACGTGCAGATCGGCAGCGGCGAGCAGCGACCCGTCGGGTTCGGCTCGCTCTGACCCGCCGTCCGGTCGGCGGCCCGAGGAGACTCAGGCCGCCAGCCGGAGCCGGTCCATCCGACGCGTGTGCTCCGCCGTCAGACGACTGACGAGCCAGGCGCGCGGGTCGGCGTCCACCCCGAGGGTGCGGGCGGAGTCCCCGGCGAGCGCGGTCAGGTGCGGGCGGGCGTCGACGAACGTCGTGACGAGGCTCAGCGCCTCCCCGACGACCCGCCGCCCCCACAGCGCCAGGCGCGACGCGAGCACCTCGTCCGCCGCGGCGACCTCGTCCAGCAGACGCACGGCCTCGGCGTCCGCGCCGGCCGCCGCCTCGGCCTCCCGGCCCGGCGCGGGTCGCTCCAGCACGGTGCGCAGGGACGTCCCGACATGCCCCTGCACCCCCACGGCGAGGGTGCGGCAGAAGTCCTGCGCCACGCCGTGGCCGACGACGCCCTTGAGCAGACCCTCCGCCCACACGTCGGTGCGGGTGCGCATGTCGAAGTCGACGAACGCCCCGTCGAACGGGGCCACCACCACCGCGGCCGCGTCGGCGCTGCCGTCCGTGACCAGCGCGAGCAGTGCGTGCTGGCGGGTCAGCGCCCGTGCCGCGCCGTCGGCGAGCGCCTGCCGTGCCGCCAGCGTCGGGGCGTCCACCGACCGGGCGGCCAGCAGGCCGAACTCGGCGAGCTCGGTGTAGGCGGCCAGCCCCACGAGCTCGACGACGCCGGCGGGGACGGAGGGGTCGACGCCGGCGGCGCCCGGGGATGCACTGCTCACGTCCTCAGGATAGGCGCCACCGTGACGCACGCCTCCCCCGGTCCGGGCCCGCGTCGGATACCATGTGAGGCGTACCTCGGTTGCCCGGTCGTCTCGATGCTGACCCCCCGCGCGCACCGCGCGACGTGAAATACGCGATCGGCTGCCGACCATCTCGGCGCTGCGACGACCCGCGGCCTGGCCCTGTGGTCCCCGCGCCGACGACCTGCGAAGGCAACCAGTGACCACCACGAACACCACCGCCGACGACGCCACCACGGCCCCGGCGACCCCCGAGACGCTCGACTACTCGTCCGCCGCGGCCATCCAGGCCCAGGACGTCAGCTTCGCCGACTTCGGCGTCCGCGACGAGATCGTCGCCGCCCTGCGCGACGCGGGCATCACCCACCCCTTCCCCATCCAGGCGATGACCCTGCCGGTCGCGCTCCAGGGGCACGACATCATCGGCCAGGCCAAGACGGGCACCGGCAAGACCCTCGGGTTCGGCGTCCCGCTGCTGCACCGGGTCGCCGCGCCGGGCGAGCCGGAGTTCGACCTGCTCCCCGCGCCGGGCAAGCCGCAGGCCCTCGTGGTCGCCCCGACCCGCGAGCTCGCGGTCCAGGTCGCCAACGACCTGCAGACCGCGTCCCGGCACCGCGGCGTGCGCATCGTGCAGATCTACGGCGGCCGCGCGTACGAGCCCCAGATCGAGGCGCTGAACCGTGGCGTCGAGGTCGTCGTCGGCACGCCGGGCCGCATGGTGGACCTGCTCAACCAGGGACACCTCAACCTGACCCGCGCCGCGACCGTCGTGCTGGACGAGGCCGACGAGATGCTGGACCTCGGGTTCCTGCCCGACGTCGAGAAGATCCTGGCCCGCACCCCTGCCGTGCGGCACACCATGCTGTTCTCCGCGACGATGCCGGGCGCCGTCGTGTCCATGGCCCGCCGCTACATGAAGCAGCCGACGCACATCCGTGCCGCCGAGCCGGACGACGACGGCGCGACCGTGAAGAACACGCGCCAGGTCGTCTACCGTGCGCACGCGCTCGACAAGATCGAGGTCCTGGCCCGCATCCTGCAGTCCGACGGCCGCGGCCGCACCATCGTCTTCACGCGCACCAAGCGCACCGCCGCCAAGGTGTCGGACGACCTGCGCGAGCGCGGCTTCGCCGCCGGCGCCCTGCACGGCGACCTCGGTCAGGGTGCCCGCGAGCAGGCGCTGCGGGCGCTGCGCCACGGCCACATCGACGTGCTCGTCGCGACCGACGTCGCGGCCCGTGGCATCGACGTCGACGACGTCACGCACGTCGTCAACTACCAGTGCCCCGAGGACGAGCGCACCTACCTGCACCGGATCGGCCGCACCGGCCGCGCCGGCAACAAGGGCACCGCGGTGACCTTCGTCGACTGGGACGACGTGCCGCGCTGGCAGCTCATCGACCGCACCCTGAACCTCGGGTTCCCGGAGCCGGTCGAGACGTACTCGTCGTCCCCGCACCTGTACACCGAGCTCGGCATCCCCGAGGGCACCAAGGGCCGCCTGCCCCGGAGCAAGCAGGAGCTCGGCGGTCTGGACGCCGAGGTGCTCGAGGACCTCGGCGAGACGGGCAAGCGCACCGCCGCTCCGTCGCGCGGCGGCTCCCGCTCCGGCGGTCGTGACGGCGGCTCCCGGTCGGGCGGTCGCGACGGCGGCCAGCGCGGCGGCCACGGGGGCCAGGGCGGCCGGTCCGGCGGCCAGGAGCGGTCGGGCGCCGAGCGTCCGACCGACGCCCCGGTCTCCGAGCCCGCCGGCGAGGGCTCGGGCGAGGGCCAGCGTCGTCGCCGTCGTCGCCGCACCCGCAGCGGCGGCGGTCGTCCCGCCGGGCAGGGCGGTCAGGGTGCCGCTGCGGCACCCGCCGCCGACTGACCTCGCCCGTCGCGGCCGCAGCCGCTCGTCGTCGTCCCGCTCCTGTCACGGACAGGGGCGGGACGACGTGTCTCCGGGACCAGGTCCGCACCGCACCGACCGCACGGGTCCACGCGTGTCACCGGCCCGTCGTACCGTCAGGTCCGTGCAGCTCACCTTCACCGCACCGCTCTGGCGGTGGACGGCCCGGCAGGACGACGCGTGGTGGTTCGTCACCGTGCCCCCGGACGAGTCCGACCTCCTGGCGGAGCTGCCGCTGCCGCCGCGCGGCTTCGGCTCGATCCGGGTGGAGGTGACGGTGGGGTCGACGACGTGGCGGACGTCGGTGTTCCCGTCGGACGAGCACAAGGCGTACGTCCTGCCCATGAAGAAGCAGGTGCGCACGGCCGAGCACCTGGAGCCCGACCAGCCGGTGCCGGTGCGGCTGGTGACGGTCGACCTGTGACCCGTGCCGGCCGGGTCAGGCCGTCTCGGCGAACGCGAGGACGGCGTCGGCGATCTGCTGGACGGCGATCGCCGCGAGCAGGATGCCCGCGATGCGCGTGATGAGGGTGACGCCGGAGTCGCGCAGCACGCGGTGCAGGACGTCGGCGAACCGCATGGCCAGGTAGAGGCACACGTGGACCAGGACGATGGCGACGGCGATGGCGACGGCGGCAGGGACCCAGTCGTCGACGGTGTGCGCCTGCTGGACGAACACCATCGTCGCGACGATCGCCCCGGGACCGGCGAGCAGCGGAGTGCCGAGCGGGACGAGCGCCACGTTGGCGCCCGCGGTGGCGGCGGTCGCCTCACCGTTCTCGAAGTGCCCGGTGAGGAGCTGCATCGCGACGATCAGCAGCAGCAGGCCACCGGCACCCTGCAGGGCGGGCAGCGAGATCCCCATGTACGACAGCAGCTGCTGACCGAACAGCGCGAACGACACGATGACGCCGAACGCCACGCCGACGGCCTGCAGGGCCGCGCGCCGGCGTTGCTTGCCGCTCATCGTGGACGTCAGCGCGAGGAACACGGGGATGGTGCCCGGCGGGTCCATGATGACGAACAGCGTCACGAACGCCTGCGTGAACAGGGTCAGGTCGATCACCGCGCTCACGGGTGCAGCACCTCCAGGCGGCCACGCCCGGCCAGCTCCTCCAGGACGGCCGGGTCGGTGGCGTTCTCCCCGATCCGGTTGAGCTTGCCCGTGCCGTGATAGTCGCTGGAGCCGGTGACCAGCAGCCCGAGGTCGGCGGCGAGGCCGCGCAGGGCGGTCCGCTCGTCCGGGTCGTGGTCCCGGTGGTCGACCTCCAGACCCGCCAGACCGGCGTCGGCGAGCGCGGCGATCGCGTCGTCCGTGACGACCCGCCCCCGGCGCCCGGCACGCGGGTGGGCCATGACGGGCACCCCGCCCGCCGCGAGGACGGTCCGCACGGCGTCGGCCGTGTCGGGCGCGTGGTGCGGGACGTAGAACCGGGCGCCGGGGTGCAGGATCGTCGCGAACGCCTCGTCACGGTCGGCGACCACGCCCGCCGCGACCAGGGCGTCGGCGAGGTGCGGGCGCCCGACGGTCGCGCCGTCGGCGGTCTGCGCGAGGACGTCCTGCCAGGTGATCGGGTGCTCCTGCGCGAGCAGCCCCACCATGCGGCGGGCGCGGGACACCCGGTCGAGGCGGGTGCGGTCCAGCTCCGCCACCAGGCCGGGGTGGTCGGGGTCCGGCAGGTAGGCGAGCAGGTGGACGCTGAGGCCGCCGTCGGGGGTGTCGGTCCGCGTCGAGATCTCGATGCCGCGCACCAGTGCCACCCCGGTCGCGGCCACGGCGTCGGCCGCCTCGGCCCAGCCCGCGGTGGAGTCGTGGTCGGTGAGCGCGACGACGCGCACCCCGGCCGCAGCGGCCGCGGCCAGCACCTGCCGAGGCGTGTCGGTGCCGTCGGAGGCGCGCGAGTGGGTGTGGAGGTCGATCACGCGCCAAGTGTAGAGACGCGACGGCCGCTCCCCCACACGGTCTCCACGCGCCCTGCCCGGGCCGCGCGCCCGCCGCCACGCCCGGCCCGCCAGGATGGTGAGTCGTGACCGCTCTCCTCCTTGCGCCCTCCCTGACCGCACCCCCGGACGTGGCCCCGGCCCGTCGGCACGGGGTCGTGCTCGTGCACGGCATGCGGCAGAGCTCGCGCACGTGGGCGGCACAGGAGGCCTACCTCGCCGCGGCCGGGCACACCGTGGTCCCGGTGGACCTGCCCGGTCACGGCCGCCGCATCGGTCAGCGCTTCACGCTGGACGCCGCGCACGACGTCATCGACGACGCGGTCGAGTCCCTGCCCTCCGGCGACCCCGTCGTCGTGGTCGGCCAGTCGCTCGGCGGCTACACGACCCTCGGCTGGGCCGCCCGGCGCGCGACGTCGACCACGCACCCGCTGGCCGGCGTCGTGGCGTCCGGGTGCAGCACCGACCCGTTCGGCAAGCCCGTCGCGCTGTACCGGGGTGCGGCCGACCGCGTGGCGCGGACGGCGGCGTCCTGGCGGGACCGCCTCCCGGGTCGTGCGGGGCAGACCCCGCGGACCTCGCCCGACGGCTCGGCACGACCCGGGTGGGGTCTGGTCACGGACGCGCTCGGTGCGCTGGCGGGACGTTCCTCGCTCGCCGACCTGGCCGACGTCCGCGTCCCCGTGTGGTTCGTCAACGGCGCCCGCTGCCACCTGCGCTGGCAGGAGCAGCGCTACCTGCGCACCGCCGAGCGCGGGGCGCTGGTCGTCGTGCCGCGCACGGGGCACGACGTCCAGCTCGAGGCCCCGACCGTCTACAACCGCATCCTGGGCCGGGCGCTGTCGGACTTCACCCGGTCCGGCCCCCTCGTGGGCGCGGCCCACGGCGCGGGTGCGAGACTGGGGTCATGAGCGACACGACCCCCGTCGAGCAGAAGCTCGAGGACCGCGGGAGCAACCGGTCCCAGCGTCCCGACTCGCAGGCCTTCAAGGACTTCATCACCTCCGGGTGGGGTCCGCGCGCGGACCTCGGCGTGACGCCGGACCGTGCGGTGCCGTTCACCGCGGCCCGCCGCGAGCGCCTCTCCGCCCGTTTCCCCGGCACCCGCCTGGTGCTCCCTGCCGGCGCGTTGAAGCAGCGGTCGAACGACACGGACTACCGGTTCCGCCCGCACTCGGCGTTCGCGCACCTCACCGGCTTCGGCACGGACCAGGAGCCCGACGCGGTGCTGGTGCTGCACCCCACCGAGGAGGGCGCGGGCGACGGCGGCTCGAACCACCACGCCGTGCTGTACGTGCGACCGCTGGCGCCGCGCGACACCGAGGAGTTCTACGCCGACGCCCGCTACGGCGAGTTCTGGGTGGGCGCGCGCCCCTCGCTGGACGACGTCACCACCGCCACGGGCGTCGAGGCCCGCCACGTCGACGAGCTGCGCGACGCCCTCGCGAAGGACCTCGGCGCCGACGGCGTGCGGATCCTCGTGATCGCGGAGGCGGACGACGAGATCACGGCCGTCGTGGAGGCCCTGCGCGAGGAGGCCGGGATCGCCGAGGAGGCGTCCGACGCGGACCTCGCCGAGGCGACGTCCGAGCTGCGTCTCGTCAAGGACGAGCTGGAGATCGAGCTCATGCGCGAGGCCGTCGCGCGCACCGCCGAGGGCTTCGAGGCCGTCGTGCGGTCGCTCCCCCGCGCCGTCGGGCACCGCCGCGGCGAGCGCGTCATCGAGACGACGTTCGACGGGCACGCCCGCCTGGAGGGCAACACGGTCGGCTACGAGACGATCGCGGCCGCCGGGGAGCACGCCACCACGCTGCACTGGATCACCAACGACGGCCAGGTGCGCCGCGGCGAGCTGGTGCTCGTCGACGCGGGTGTCGAGGTCGACGAGCTCTACACGGCCGACATCACGCGCACCCTGCCGGTGGACGGCGAGTTCACCGACGTCCAGCGCCGCATCTACACGGCCGTGCTCGACGCCGCGGACGCCGCGTTCGCCGTCGCGAAGCCCGGCGCGCGGTTCCGCGACATCCACGCCGCCGCGATGGAGGTCATCGCCGCCCGCCTCGAGGAGTGGGGCCTGCTGCCCGTCTCCGCCGAGGAGTCGCTGTCCCCCGAGGGCCAGCAGCACCGCCGCTGGATGGTGCACGGCACGTCCCACCACCTCGGCCTGGACGTGCACGACTGCGCGCAGGCCCGCCGCGAGATGTACCTCGACGGCGTGCTGGAGCCCGGCATGGTCTTCACCATCGAGCCCGGCCTGTACTTCAAGGCCGACGACCTGGCCGTGCCCGCCGAGTACCGCGGCATCGGCGTCCGCATCGAGGACGACGTGCTCGTGACGGCCGACGGCAACGAGAACCTCTCCGCCGCGCTGCCCCGGCGCCCGGAGGACGTCGAGGCCTGGATGGCCGGGCTGCGCGACTGACCGCGGGTCGCTTCGGTCGGTCGTCACCGGTTCGGTCACCCGAGTGACCGAACCGGTGACGACCGACCGAACTCGTGCGGTCCCCCGTCAGTCCGGCAGCGGGAGGTTCCGGTTCACCCGGAAACCTGCCGCGACGACGTCCGGGAAGCGGGCGGACACCCTCGCCACGACCCGGGCGACGCCGCCGGGGCCGGTGGCCGTCACACGCACCGGGTTGATCCCCGTCGCCCGGATGGCGTCGAAGCGCAGCTTCTCTCGCCACAGCTCCTCCTGACCGGAGGTCGCGTACTTGGAGCGGCCGTCGAACTCGAGGTAGACACCGTGCTCGCGCCAGCCGAGGTCGCAGTGGTAGGTGCGCTCCGCGGTGACGACGGGGGCCTGCGTCCGGGGTCTCGGCATCCCCGCACGCAGGCAGACGTACCGCGCCCAGGTCTCCCACGGGGAGTCCGCCCCGGCATCCGCGTGGTCCAGCACCCACCGGGCTCGCACCCGGCCGTTGCGCCGCGGCGACTCGGCGAGCATCCGGCGCGCCACCTCGAGGTCGAGAGGATCGGGCAGCCGCAGCGCGGAGTCCGCGATCACGAGCGCCGCCAACGGGTGCAGGTCGAGCGCACAGTCCAGGACGGTCCGCTCGGGAGAGGTGATCGTGAGACCGGCGACCGACGTCCGCTGGTCCGCCGGCACCGACCCGAAGTGCCAGGCGACGTCTCGCGAGGCGTGCCCGGATCGTCGGTAGCCCCGCACGACGTGCGTGACCCGGGGCGTCCGCCAGGTGCGACAGCCCAGGAGGACCGCCGCCGTCTCGTGGCTGAGCACGGCGTCCGGGCCCAGCTGGAGCACCAGCGCCCGGGCGCGGTCGGCGACGGTGGGCTCCGCGTGCTCCGCCGCGAGGTAGGCGCCCCGGCGGACCGTGCGCACGGCACCGGCCCGTCGGGCGCGGCTCAGGGTCTCGCCGGGGAGGTCGCGCGCCAGGAGTATCTCTCGCTCGCTGTGCATCGCCCGATCATCGGGGGCGGTCACGGTGACCCGCAGCGCGTCGTCCTCCGGCTGTGGAGAAGGTCCGCCCGAGGGGCACGGTGGACGACGGGAGCCGTGGCGCCGGTTCGGTCGGTCGTCACCGGTTCGGTCGCTCTGGTGACCGAATCGGTGACGACGGACCGAACCCGGCGCCCGCGGGCTCAGCGTGCGGGCGGGGGCGCCCAGGGGTCGTCGTCGGAGTCGCCGGGAGCCGGCTCGGTGCTCGACGGCGCGGGCGGCTGCGGGCCCGTCTGCGGCGGCTGCGGGTGGGACGGGCCCTCGCCGCCGGCCACCGAGGTCGTCGAGGAGCCGCTGCCCGTGTCCGGCTGGTCCGGCGTCGACGGCGCCTCCCCGCCGGGACGCATCGCGCCGTAGCGCGGCGCGCCGTCGGGCAGCGTCCAGCGCGGGTCCGGGGCGGAGGGTGCCGGGGTCGTCCCGGCGCTCGTGCCCGTCGGGGGGCCGACGGCGGGGCCCGGGGCGGCGACCGCCCGCTCGGGACGGCGGGGCTTGCCCAGGCCCCCGGGGGACTCGGTCAGCATCCGCCGCGCCTCGCCGGAGTGCTCGGTCGCGCACAGCAGGGCGTAGGTGGACGCGACGATCTGCGACTGCGACGTGAAGTCCCGACGACCGCCGGTGAACGCGTAGGACAGCACGGAGAACATCAGGCCGAACCCGGCACCGAGCGCCATCGCGACGAGCAGCACGCTGGACTCGCCGCCCGCGAACAGCGTGAGGAGCAGACCGACGAAGAACCCGAACCAGGCGCCGGACAGCGCACCCGCCAGGGCGACCCGGCCGTACGTGAGACGTCCCGTGACGCGCTCCACCATCCGCAGGTCGGTGCCCACGATGGTGACGTGCTGCACGGGGAACTTCTCGTCGGACAGGTAGTCGACGGCCTTCTGCGCCTCGAGGTAGGAGTCGTAGGCCGCCACCTCGTCCCCCTGCGGCAGGGTGGGGACGCGGGGCACGGGCGACGGGCGGCTGAAGCTCATTCGCCCAGTATTTCCTACTGTGCGCACCGTGGCCACATGCGCTCCGCCTACGATCGGGTCATGAGCACCACCCCCCTGGAGGACAAGGTCCGCGCCGCGCTGGCGACCGTCGTCGACCCGGAGATCCGCCGGCCGGTCACGGAGCTGGACATGGTCCGGTCCGTCGCCGTGCGCGACGGGGCGGCGGGCGCGCACGTGGTCGTCGGGATCGATCTCACCGTGGCGGGCTGCCCGATGAAGTCGCAGCTGGTCTCCGAGGTCACGGCGGCCACGGTCGAGGTGGACGGCGTGGCCACCGCCGAGGTGGAGCTGGGCGTCATGACCCCCGAGCAGCGCGCCGCCCTGCGCACCCGGCTGCGGGGCGGCACGGGCGACCCGGTGATCCCGTTCGCCCAGCCGGGCTCGTTGACCAAGGTGATCGCGGTCGCGTCCGGCAAGGGCGGGGTGGGCAAGTCGTCGGTGACGGCGAACCTCGCGGTGGCGATGGCGGCCGACGGCCTGAGCGTGGGCGTCGTGGACGCCGACATCTACGGCTTCTCGATCCCGCGCATGCTGGGCGTGGACCGGCAGCCGACGCGCGTGGACTCGATGCTGCTGCCCCCGGTCGCGCACGGCGTCAAGGTGGTCTCGATCGGCATGTTCGTGCCGGCGGGGCAGCCGGTGGTGTGGCGCGGGCCGATGCTGCACCGCGCGCTGGAGCAGTTCCTCGCCGACGTGTGGTGGGGCGACCTGGACGTGCTGCTGCTCGACCTGCCGCCCGGCACGGGCGACATCGCGATCTCGGTGGCGCAGCTCCTGCCCGGCAGCGAGATCCTCGTGGTGACGACGCCGCAGGTCGCGGCCGCCGAGGTGGCGGAGCGAGCCGGGTCGATCGTGACGCAGACGTCGCAGGGGCTGGTGGGCGTGGTCGAGAACATGTCGTGGCTGGAGCAGCCGGACGGCTCGCGGCTCGAGGTGTTCGGGTCCGGCGGTGGCGCGGCGGTGGCGGAGCGGCTGGCGAAGGCGGTCGGCCAGGACGTCCCCCTGCTCGGGCAGGTGCCGCTGGACGTGGCCGTCCGCGAGGGTGGCGACGGCGGCACCCCGGTGGTGCTCACCGCCCCCGACGCGCCCGGTGCCCGCGTGCTGCGCGACGTGGCCCGCCTGGTGGCGGGCCGGCGCCGCGGGCTCGCCGGGATGCAGCTCGGCGTCACGCCGGTGCGGGCGGTCTGACGCATCCCGGACGGTGGGCCGAGAGCGGTCACAGGTCGGCGATACTGGGGGCCATGACGTCTCCCCAGTGGCTCGACTCCTGGACCGCCGACGACGGCGCCGCCCGCGTCCGCACCCTCTTCGCCGAGGCCTTCGGCGCCGACGGCGACCCCGACGGCGTGTGGTCGGCTCCCGGCCGCGTGAACCTCATCGGCGAGCACACGGACTACAACGCCGGGCTCGCCCTGCCCGTGGCGCTCCCCCACCGCACGTACGTCGCGCTGCGCTCCCGCACCGACGACGTCGTCCGCCTCGCCTCCGCACAGGCCCCCGGCACGACGTGGGAGACCACGCTCGGCGAGGTGGGGCCCGGCGCGACGACGGGCTGGGGCGCGTACGTCGCCGGCGTCGCCTGGGCGCTGCGCGAGGCCGGGCACACCGTCACCGGGTTCGACGCCGTCGTCGACTCGTGCGTGCCGTTCGGTGCCGGCCTGTCGTCGTCGGCGGCGCTGGAGTGCGCTGTCGCGGTCGCCCTGGACTCCGTCCACGACCTCGGTCTCGGCGCCGACGACGCCGGTCGCGCCGAGCTGACCGCGGCGTGCGTGCGCGCCGAGAACGAGATCGCCGGGGCGCCCACCGGCGGCATGGACCAGGCGGCGTCGCTGCGCTGCTCGGCCGGGCACGCCCTGCTGCTGGACTGCCGACCGGGCCTGTCCGCCCTGGAGTCCGGCCGCCGCGTCCCGTTCGACCTGGTGCCCGCCGGTCTCACCCTGCTCGTCGTGGACACCCGGGCCGAGCACGCGCTCGTCGACGGTCAGTACGCGGCCCGCCGTGCCGCCTGCGAGCGGGCCGCCGCGCTGCTCGGCGTCGAGAACCTGCGGGCGATCGACCCGGCGGACCTCGACGCCACGATGGCCCGGCTGGCCGACGCCGAGGACGGCGCCATGCTGCAGGCCCGCGTGCGGCACGTCGTCACGGAGATCGCCCGCACCGCCGAGTTCGCCGAGCTGGTGCAGGGCGGCCGGCTCGCCGAGGTCGGCCCGCTGATGAACGCCTCGCACGACTCGCTGCGCGACGACTACGAGGTGTCCGCACGGGAGCTCGACCTGGTCGTCGACGTCGCCCGGGCCCACGGCGCGCTCGGCGCCCGGATGACGGGCGGCGGGTTCGGCGGTTCCGCCATCGCCCTCGTGCGCGCCGCGGACGTCGACGCCGTCGTGGCGGCCGTGGACGGCGCGTTCGCCGACGCGAGGCTCACCGCCCCCGGCTTCCTGCTCTCCCCGCCGTCGCAGCCCGCCGGCTGAGGGCACAGGGACGACGACGGCCGGTCACCAGGACCTCGGTGACCGGCCGTCGCCGCGGGTCAGAGGGCCGCGGTGACCGCGATGAGCGCGAGCGGGATGCCGATGAAGACGCCCAGCACCCACGCGGCGGCCCAGGCCTTGTGGGTCGCGGCGAGGTTGCCGAGCCACGTCGCCCCGCGCAGCGGGATGTCCCGCAGCAGCGGCAGGCCGAAGACGACGGCGGCCGCGAAGATGTTGAACAGCATGTGCACGAACGCGGCCTGGAGGGCGAGGGTGGCGTCCGCGCCGGTGAACGCGAACGCCGCGATGAGCGCGGTCACGGTGGTGCCGATGTTGGCCCCCACGGTGAACGGGTAGATCTGACGCAGCGAGAACGTGCCCGACCCGGCCAGCGGGATCATGAGGCTCGTCGTCGTCGACGACGACTGCACCATCATCGTCACCGCGGCACCGCTGACGAGGCCGCTCACGGGACCACGCCCGACGGACCGGTGCAGCACCTCGGCCGCCCGCCCGACGAGCAGCGCCTTGAGCAGGCGGCCCAGCCAGTTGATGACCAGCAGGATGAGGCCGATCCCGAGCAGGATCATCCCGATGCCGTGCCACACACCGGGCAGGGCCGACGTGGCGCCCTCGAGGAGGTTCGCCAGCGGCTCCGTGACGGCGTCGACGACCGACCCGACGGCGCCGAACAGCGTCGCGACGAACCCGCCGTCCGTCCCGGACACCGTGCCCGCGAGCCAGCCGGACGTCCTCTCCAGCAGCCCGAACATCAGCTCCAGCGGCAGGAAGATGGCCACGGCGACCAGGTTGAAGAAGTCGTGGACGGTCGCCGCGGAGAACGCCCGGCGGAACGCCTCGCGGTCCCGGGCCGCGCCGAGGCTGACGAGCGTGTTGGTGAGCGTGGTGCCGATGTTGGCGCCCATGAGCAGCGGGATCGCGATCGAGATGGGCAGCCCGCCCGCGACGAGGCCGACCGTGACCGACGTCGTCGTCGAGCTCGACTGCACGAGCGCGGTGAACAGCACGCCGACCATGAGGGCGACGAACGGGTTGGACGCGAACGCGAAGAGCTGCTCCGCGGAGTCCCCCGTGGCGGCGGCGAAGCCCGACCCGATGAGCTCGACCGCGGTGATCAGGACGTAGACGCCGACGGCCACGCCGAGCCACCCGGCGGTGCGCTGCGCGCGATCCGACAGGCCGAACCGCGACAGCAGACCGACAGGTGCCGGTCCGGACGGCGTCGGGACGGGCGCCGGCGCGGTCGTGGTGGTCACGGACGCCTTCGGCAGGACGTCGGTCATCAAGGCTCCCGGGTGGGTCGGTGACAGCCACCGGTCGGTGGCCGCAGCACGTCATCGCGACCGAGTCGACCAGGCGTCGATGACCCGGACCCGGCGTCCAGGTGAACATCGGGTGAACTCACCCGGTCTCGTGCATCACACGTTCATCTCGCCGCCCGTCAGAGGTCGTAGGTGGCCAGCAGCGGGGCGTGGTCGCTCCACCGCGCCTCGTACGTCGCGGCCCGGTCCACCTCGACCTTGACGGCGCGGTCCGCGAGCACCGGGTTGGCGAGCTGGTAGTCGATGCGCCAGCCCTTGTCGTTGTCGAACGCCTGGCCACGCCAGGTCCACCAGGTGTAGGGGCCGGGACCCTCGCCGCCGTGGGCGCGACCGAGGTCCGTCCACCCCGCGTCGAGCCAGCGGTCGACGTAGGCGCGCTCCGTCGGCAGGAAGCCGGCGTTCTTCACGTTGCCCTTCCAGTTCGCGATGTCGACCTCGCGGTGGGCGATGTTGACGTCCCCCGCGACGACCACGGGCGCGTCGTCGCGGACGAGCTCGTCGAGCCGGGCGGACACCTTGTCGAGGTGCGCGTACTTGGCGGCCATCGTGTGCTCCTGGCCCGGCTTCGCCGACCCGGAGTGCAGGTAGGCGGACACGACGGTGAGGCGACCGCCGTCCGGCAGCGCGAGGTCGGCCTCGAGCCAGCGGCCGGTGTCCACGTCGGGTTCGGTCCCGTCCGCGCCCGGCAGGCCTGCGCGCGAGGCGGTGATCGGCAGCCGGGACACGACCGCCACCCCCGCGCGACCCTTGATCGCGCACGGCAGGTGCGCGACGTGCCACCCGTCGAACTGGGCGGCCACGACCTCGTCGGGGGCGCGGACCTCCTGGAGCAGCAGGACGTCGGGGGCTCGGTGGGCGGTCCAGGTGTCCATGCCGCGACGGACGGCGGCTCGGATCCCGTTGACGTTGGCGGTGGCGACGGTCAGCACGCCGGACATCCCACCACACGGCGCCCACATCGTCAGCGGCGCAGGTCACGCCCGTCCGACGACGGCCCGCCGCGACCCTCGATCAGTCGCCGCGGTAGGCGGCCTCCAGCGCGGCGACGTCGATCTTCGTCATCTGCAGCATGGCCTGCATGGCGCGGCGGTTGGCGGGCGTCGTGTAGTCCCCGCAGAGCTCCTCGAGCTGCTGCGGGACGACCTGCCAGCTCACGCCGAAGCGGTCCTTGCACCAGCCGCACGGGCCGGGCTCGCCGCCGTCGGCGGTGAACAGCTCCCAGTAGTGGTCGACCTCGTCCTGCCCGTCGCACAGCAGGTAGAAGCTGAACGCCTCGTCGAGGCGCAGCGAGGACCCGGCGTTGAGGCCGACGACGTCGATCCCGCAGACGGTGAACTCGACGATGAAGGGCGAGCCCTCGGTCGCTCCCGGCACGCCGTCGGGGGCGACGAGCACCTTCTCCACGCTGGACCCTGGCACGTGCTCGGCGTAGAACGCGGCCGCCTCGTGGGCGTTGTCGTCGGCGAACCACAGGTGCGGTCGGACGGTGACCATGTCTCCTCCTTCACGACCCCGCGGGCCGGGGTCCCAGGAGTCGGGACGGTGACGCGAGGGCGAACTCATCGCCCGGGTGCCGGCAGCAGGTGCGGTGCCGGCCACCGCGACGCAGGATCAGGGGTGCGGGCACGACGTCCGCCCGACCCGAGGAGCAGATGACGATGCGACAGACCCGCCGGTGGACCTCGTTCGCCGTCGCCGTGCTGGCGGCAGGCGCACTGACCGCGTGCAGCAGCGACACCCCGGAGGAGAACAGCGCCGACGCCTGCTCGAGCTGGACCGCCTACACGGCGGCCGTCGACGACCTGGTGGCGGTGCTCTCCTCGGAGACACCCACCGTCGGGGAGGTCCAGGACGCCCGCGACGCCGTGGGCGACGCGTACTCCGACCTGGAGGACGCCGCCGAGGACGTCGCGGCGGACCGCACGTCGGAGCTCGAGGACGCCTGGGACGGGCTGGAGTCCGCGCTCGGCGACGTCCCGGACGACGACACGCTGTCGGAGGCCCGCGCGTCGCTCCAGGAGGAGGCGACCGGGGTCCGCACGGCGGCCGACGGCCTGAACGCCGAGCTGGGCTGCTCCTGACCGCCGCCCCACCCGCAGACACCGACGCATCGAGCGTGCCGGCTCGACACCTCACCACCGTTCGTGAGGTGTCGAGCCGGCACGCTCGTCGACCGGACGCGGGCCCTCAGGTCGGACCGGGCAGCCCGGGTCAGGCGGCGGCGATCCCCGCGGCCCGCTCGGCGGTCTCGACGACGTTCGCGAGCAGCATGGCGCGGGTCATCGGCCCGACGCCGCCCGGGTTCGGCGAGTACCAGGACGCGACCTCGCGCGCGGCGGGGTCGATGTCCCCCACGACGCGGGACTTCCCGGTCTCCGGGTCCGTCTCCCGGGAGACGCCGACGTCGATGAGCACGGCTCCCGGCTTCACCATGTCGGCGGTGACGAGGTTCTTCACCCCGGCACCGGCGACCACCACGTCCGCGCGGCGCACGAGCTCCGGCAGGTCGCGGGTCCCGGTGTGCGTCAGCGTCACCGTGGCGTTGACGGCCCGCCGCGTCAGCAGCAGGCCGATGGGACGGCCCACGGTGACACCGCGACCCAGCACCACGACCTCCTTGCCGCGCAGGTCGACGTCGTGCCGCAGCATGAGGTCGATGATCCCGCGGGGCGTGCAGGGCAGCGGGGAGTCGATCTCCTCGTTGACGCGCAGCACGAGCCGGCCCAGGTTGGTCGGGTGCAGGCCGTCGGCGTCCTTGGCGGGGTCGACGAGCTCGAGCACGCGGTTCGTGTCGATGCCCCGCGGCAGCGGGAGCTGCACGATGAACCCGGTGCAGGCCGGGTCGTCGTTGAGGCGGCGCACGGCCGCCTCGATCTCCTCCTGCGTGGCGTCGCCCGGGAGGTCCTCCCGGATCGACTCGATCCCGACCTCGGCGCAGTCGCGGTGCTTGCCCGCGACGTACCACTGCGAGCCCGGGTCCTCACCGACCAGCAGCGTGCCGAGGCCGGGCACCACGCCGTGCTCGCGCAGCACCGCGACCCGCTCGCGCAGCTCACCCTTGATGACGGCGGCGGTGGCCTTGCCGTCGAGGACCTGCGCCGTCACTGGGCCAGGCCCGGGTAGAGCGGGAAGTCGGCGGTGAGCTTCGCGACGCGGGCGCGCAGCGCGTCGGCGTCGGCGGAGGCGCCGTCCCGCAGCGCGGCGGCGATGATGTCGGCGACCTCGGTGAACTCGGCGTCGCCGAACCCGCGGGTGGCGAGCGCCGGGGTGCCGATGCGCAGGCCGGACGTGACGCGCGGCGGGCGCGGGTCGAACGGCACCGCGTTGCGGTTCACGGTGATGCCGACCGAGTGCAGGAGGTCCTCCGCCTGCTGGCCGTCCATCGCCGAGTTCCGCAGGTCGACGAGCACGAGGTGCACGTCGGTGCCGCCGGTGAGGACGGAGACGCCGGTGTCCGCGACGTCGGCGTGGCCGAGCCGCTCGGCGATGATCTGCGCGCCGCGCAGGGTGCGCTCCTGACGCTCCTTGAACGCCTCGCCCGCGGCGATCTTGAACGCGACCGCCTTGCCGGCGATGACGTGCATGAGCGGGCCGCCCTGCTGACCCGGGAACACGGCCGAGTTGATCTTCTTGGCGTACTCCTCCTTGGCAAGGATGAAGCCGGAGCGGGGGCCGCCGATGGTCTTGTGCACGGTGGAGGACACGACGTCGGCGTGCGGCACCGGGGACGGGTGCAGGCCGGCGGCCACGAGGCCCGCGAAGTGCGCCATGTCGACCCACAGCTTGGCGCCGACCTCGTCCGCGATCTCGCGGAACGCCGCGAAGTCGAGGTGGCGGGGGTACGCGGACCAGCCCGCGATGAGGACGTCGGGCCGGTGCTCGAGGGCCTTCTTGCGGACCTCGTCCATCTCGATACGGTGCGAGACCGGGTCCACGCCGTAGGCGCCGACGTCGTACAGCTTGCCGGAGAAGTTGATCTTCATGCCGTGCGTGAGGTGGCCGCCGTGGGCCAGCTCCAGGCCGAGGATCTTGTCGCCCGCGTTGATGAGGGCGTGCAGCACGGCCGCGTTGGCCTGGGCGCCGGAGTGCGGCTGAACGTTCGCGTACTCGGCGCCGAACAGCTCCTGGGCGCGCGCGATCGCGAGGTTCTCCGCGACGTCGACCTGCTCGCAGCCGCCGTAGTAGCGGCGGCCGGGGTAGCCCTCGGCGTACTTGTTGGTGAGGACCGAGCCCTGGGCCTGCAGGACGGCGCGGGGCACGAAGTTCTCGGAGGCGATCATCTCGAGGGTGTCGCGCTGGCGGGCCAGCTCACCGTCGAGGACGGCCGCGATCTCGGGGTCGATCTCGGCGAGCGGCGCGTCGAACGTGGGGTCGGGAGTGCTCATCGGGCGTCTCCATGCTGTGTCGGCGGTGGTCGATCGTGGTGTCGCTCGTGGGCGAGCGATGTTCACAGGTGGTGCTTGATCGAGGACCAGGCCCAGGCGAACGACCCGTCGTCACACAGCGCGTCGCTCCCCGGTGGTGATCCACCTGTACGCCAGTCGCGACACGGCGATCCTAACCGATCGTCCGGTGTCGGGGCACGGGTACGCCGGACGTCCCGGCACCCCCGGCGCGGACCGTGGGCGCGTCGACCGGTCCGGTGGGTCAGGCGGCACCCTCGTCGCGCAGGCGGCGGAGGTCGGCGACGAACGCCTCCGTCGCAGCGGCGTCCGCCCAGCCGTGGCGGCTCGACCCCGACGCCAGGACCACAGGCACCGACACACCGTGCCGTGACTGCAGGACGACGGCGGGCACCTGCGTGAACTCCCACGTGGTGCTGCCGACGACGACGGCCGAGACCTCGTCCCACGCCCACGCCAGGACCGGTGCACGCCCCGGCGGGCACCACAGCTCGACCCGGTCCGCCCCGGCGGTGAGCACCAGGTCGGAGCCCGCGAGGTTGCGCAGCTCGGGCCGCCACAGCCCGGCCTGCTCGAGGGCGGGGCCCAACGCCGGCACCACGTGCGCCCGGCGGGTCTCCCAGCCCGGCCGCTCCCCGCACCCGGTCGTGGAGACGGCGCGCCTGCCCGCGCATCACGACGTTCACCAGCACGATCACCAGCACGATGACGGCCGCCGCGATCAACCAGGTCATAGCGCTTCCCCCGGGGTCGCGTCACCGTCGGCGGCGACGGTCATGACGACGGGCGGCTCGTAGGCGGCGACGAGCGGCGGGTACTGCGGGGCGGGGACTGCGGGGCGGGGACCACGTGACCTCCTGCGGCGACGCCCCACCGTACCGGCCGTCAGGACGCCGGCACCTCCGTCGTGGCCACGGGCCACCCGTCGCGCGTCCAGCCGAGGTCCTGGATCGACAGGCGGAACATCCCGCCGTCGTCGCCGTCGTAGAAGTGGTTGGCCAGGTGTCCGCGGGACAGCGACTGCCCGCCGGGGCCGATCACGGCACCCTCGCTCGCGAGCAGGGGCGTCCCGCCGCCGAGCGCCATGTCCTTGCCGTCGGCGTCGAGGAACGGACCGGTGACGTCCTGCGAGCGCCCGACCCGGATCTCGTAGGTCGAGTCGACGCCGGAGCAGCACTTCCCCCACGAGACGAACAGGTAGTACCAGCCGTCGTGCTCGGCCACGTACGGCGCCTCGATCTGGTTCTCCGGGACGCCCGCACGGGTGGCGACCATGACGGGCTCGGCGCCGTCGGCGGGCAGACCGTCGGGCCACTGCAGCGGCAGCACCTGGATGCCGCCCCAGAACGAGCCGAAGAACAGCCACGGGTCGCCCGCGGCGTCCGTCACGACGCCCGGGTCGATGGCGTTGTAGAAGGTCTCCCCCGCCTGCGACCGCCACACCGGGCCCTGGTGGGTCCAGCCGTAGCCCGGGTCCGCCGGGTCGAGCGTCGGGCTGGTCGCCAGCCCGATCGCGGAGGTGTTCGAGCCGAACGTCGACGCGGAGTAGTACAGGTACCAGGCGCCGTCGTGCTCCACGAGCTCGGGAGCCCAGAAGTGCTCCACGCCGTCGATGGTCTCGCGCACCCACTGCGGGTCGTCGGCTGCCTCCCAGGCGGGGCCGACCCGCTCCCAGGTGGCGCCGTCGTCGTCGGAGCGGTGGACCATCGGCGCGCCGAGCCCGCGGGCCGGGTCGCCGGTGGAGTAGACGAACCAGGGTTCGCCCTCGTCGCCGACGACGAGCGCCGGGTCGTGGGTGGCGAGGTCACCGTCCAGGGCGAGCGCCTCGGGAGCGGCCTCCCAGGGCCGCAGGACCGCGAGGGTCGCGCCCGCCGCGGCGAGCAGCACGGCGACCGCCACGGACACCACGGCGACCGCGCGACGCCTGCGACGCCGGGCGGACGGGGCGGGTGGGGCGACGGGTCCGGGCCGCCCGGTCCCGGCCGCGACGGCGGCCGACGCGTCGGGCGCGGTCGTCACGACAGGTCCATGGCGTGGGTCTCGTGGCGCAGCAGCCGCACGCCGTGCGCGGGCACCTCGAGGTCGAGGACGACGTCGTGGCCGCTCGCCGCCGTGGCGGGCAGGGTCACGACCTTCTCGTCGGACCAGACGTCGACGAGCGTGTCGGGGTGCCCGATGAGCCCGGCGGCGCCGGCGGGGACCGCGACGCGCCGGGCCTCGTCGGCGGTGTTGAACAGGGCGACCCACCGGACGGTGCCGTCGGGCGTGCCCGCCGCCCAGACGACGGTGTCGCCCTCGCGCAGCAGCTCGCGGCCGCCGGCGGAGCGGTGCAGCACGTCGATCAGACCCCGGTGGGTGAGGTCGGCGACGGTGGCGGCGTCGGTCGTGGGCAGGTCGCCGCCCATCATGAGGGGCGAGCGGGCCAGGCACCACAGCGTCAGCAGCGTGCGCCGCTCGTCGGTGCCGAGCAGCGCGTCGCGCGGCTCGCCGCGCTCCGCGCGCAGGCCGATCCGCCCGAGGGGCAGCATGTCGGCGTCGGGCCAGCCGGCGGACCCGGCGTGCGGGGCCCACCGCGCGGCGCGGCCGAGCTGGTCGACGACGTCCTCCCAGCGGTCCCAGAGGTCGTCGGAGACGCGCCACATGTCCGCGTGGGCCCGCAGGTGGTCGAGCCGGGCCAGGGACAGGTGCGTGCCGGGCGACAGGGAGATCGTCACCGGCCGGCCGTGCTTGGCCTCGGCGCGGCGCACGGCCAGCGCGAGGGCCTCGACGGCGTCGGCGTGGTACGGGGCGAGCATGTCGTCGACCTTGAGGAAGTCGACGCCCCAGCCGACGACGTGGTCGATCATCGCGTCGAGCCACACCTGGGCGCCCGGGTGGCTGTGGTCGAGACCGTAGTTGTCGCCGTTCCAGGTGCAGGTGCTGGTGGTGTCGGCGATGTCGGCGGTCGTCCACGGGGTGCCGGGCACGGGCAGCGCGGCGGCGACCGCGCGCCGGGCGATGCCCCGCATGAGGTGGAGGCCGAGCCGGAGGCCGAGGTCGTGGACGGCGGTGGCCAGCCCGGTGAGGCCCGAGCCGTCGGCCGCCGAGGGGAAGCGGGCGGGGACGGGCTGGAGGAACCCGTGCCCGTCGAACAGCAGCGGGGCGTCGTCGTTGTACCCGTGCGCCCGGGCGGTCGGCTCGAACCACTGGGCGTCGACGACGACCGTGTCCCAGCCGGTGTCGGCCATGTGCTCGGCCATGAAGCGCGCGTTGGCGAGCACCTCGGCCTCGGTGACGGTGGTGCCGTAGCTGTCCCAGGAGTTCCATCCCTGGGGCGGGGTGTTCGCGCGGTGCGGCTGCATTGCTCGTCCGTTTCGTGAGTACATCGATGTAACCGGACCATCCTCTCCGGCGCGCGACCCGGGGTCAACCTTCTCTGCATCGTTGTACATCCGTGACCCACGCCACTTGACCGATGGCCTCGAAGCGTGCGAATCTCTCACCTGTCGGTGGGCTTCCATCGATGTAAAGCGGCCCGCAGGCGTCGAAGCCCACGCGAGGTGCGCCAGGCTCCAACCCCGAGAGGACCTCGTGATGAAGAAGTCACGCCTGATGGCCGGTGTCGTCGCCGGTCTCGTCATCGCCAGCACCGCTGCCTGCAGCTCCGGCGCCGGCGGTGGCGACGAGTCCGAAGGTCTCACCTTCATGTTCCGCGGCGGTGAGGACGAGAAGGCCGCCTACCAGGCCGCCATCGACCGCTTCACCGAGGAGACCGGCGTCGAGGTGGAGGTCATCGTCACGGACGCCGACCAGTACGCCACCAAGCTCCAGGCCGCCATCGCCGGCAACACCGTGCCCGACGTGTTCTACATCGAGCAGGCCAACCTCCAGTCTTACGTCAACAACGGCATCCTCATGGACATCACCGACCAGGTGGCCGAGCAGGACGTCGACCTCGAGAACATCTGGGAGTTCGGCGTGAACTCCTACCGCTACGACGGCACCCTCCAGGGGACCTCCGAGGGCCGCCTCTACGGCCTGCCCAAGGACGTCGGACCGTTCGGCTTCGGCTACAACAAGACCATGCTCGAGGAGGCGGGGATCGAGCTGCCCGACGCCGACGAGCCCCTGACCTGGGACGAGTGGCTGCCGATCCTCACCGAGCTCACGAAGGACACCGACGGCGACGGCGAGATCGACCAGTGGGGCACCGGGCTCAACGTCCAGTGGAACCTCCAGTCGTTCGTGTGGAGCAACGGCGGTGACTGGACCAACGAGGACAGGACGCAGGTCACGGTCGACACCCCGGAGTTCGCCGAGGCGCTGCAGTTCTTCACGGACCTCACCACCGAGCACGCGGTGACGCCGAACCCCGAGCAGGCGCAGACCATGGACACCTACCAGCGGTTCATGGCGGGCGAGATCGGCTTCTTCCCCGTCGCGCCGTGGGACCTGAGCGTCTACAACGAGCTCGACTTCGACTACGACGTCATCCCCTGGCCGGTGGGCTCCACCGGTGAGACCGCGACCTGGGTCGGCTCGCTCGGCATCGGCGTGTCCACCACCACCGACATGCCCGACGAGGCCGTGAAGCTGGTGACCTACCTGTCCGCGGACGAGGAGGCGCAGCAGACGCTGGTCGACGCCAACATCCAGATCCCGAACCGGATCGACACCGCGCAGGAGTGGGCGTCCGCGCCCGACGCGCAGCCGGCCAACCGCCAGGAGTACCTGGACATCGTCGAGGACTACGGCCGCGCCATGCCGGCCGCGTTCACCTACGGTGCGCAGTGGTACGACGAGCTCTGGGTGAACATCCAGCCCGTCGTCGACGGCGACCAGCCCGCCGCGGAGTACCTCGCCGAGGTCCAGCCGCGCATGCAGGCGCTCCTCGACGAGTCGAACGCGCAGGCCGAGGCCGCCGCCGCGCAGAACAACGGCTGACGCCACCGAGACCGGCCGGGGTGCGGCCTGGCGAAGGCCGCCGCACCCCGGCCCCGTACCACCTGGACGAAGGAGTCTTCGATGACCTCCGCCACCACTCCCGCCGCGGTCGGACTGGGGACGGCCGCCCGCAAGAAGGCGGCCCGGCGCACGCCGGCCCCGCAGGACGGGGGCTCGACCAAGCTGCACCGGATCGAGCGTCGCTGGGCGCTGCTGTTCGTCGCCGCGCCCGTCATCGGGTACCTCCTGTTCGTCCTGTACCCGACGGGGTACGCCCTCGTCGCGTCGTTCACCCGCTGGAACGGCCTCGGGGCGATGCAGTTCGTGGGGCTCGACAACTACGTCGCGCTCCTGAGCGACGAACGGTTCCACCTGTCGCTCTACAACACGTTCTTCTACATGCTCGGCATCCCGATCGGGCTGGCGCTGTCGCTCGCGCTGGCCCTGGCGATGAACCGCCGGCTCGTCGGGCGTGCCGCGTTCCGCACCATCTACTACATCCCCGTGATCAGCTCGCTGGCCGCCATCGCGATCCTCTGGCAGTGGGCCTACAACGGCGACTTCGGGCTCGTGAACCAGTTCCTGGCGTTCTTCGGCATCGAGGGCCCGAACTGGCTCGCGGACGCCACCTGGTCCAAGCCGGCCATCATCATGATGGCGGTCTGGAAGGGCCTCGGGTACTCGATGCTGCTGTACCTGGCGGCCATCCAGTCGGTCCCCCGGTCGTTGTACGAGGCCGCGTCGCTCGACGGCGCCGGCGCCTGGCAGCGGTTCCGGGCGATCACCCTGCCGATGGTGCAGCCCGTGACGTTCTTCCTGGTGGTCACCAACATCATCGCCGGGGCCATGATCTTCACCGAGATCCAGATCATGACGCCGACGGGCGGGCCCGAGTACTCGACGGCCTCCACGGTGTTCCACATCTGGCAGCAGGCCTTCAAGTACCAGCAGATGGGCTACGCGACCGCCATGGCGATCGTGCTGGGGGTCCTGATCCTCCTCATCACGCTCATCCAGTTCCGTCTGAACAAGCGCAGCAGCTTCGTCATCGACTGAGGCCAGGAAGACATCATGCGAACCAAGGACCTGAGCCGCACGACGCGCTCGCGCATCACCGACGTCATCGTCTGGATCGTCCTCGCGGCCGGCGCGATCTTCATGATCGCCCCGCTGCTGTGGATGATCTCCACCTCCCTGAAGACCCAGCTCGAGGTCTTCGCCCTGCCCCCGGTGTGGATCCCCGAGGTGCCCCAGTGGGACACCTACGTGCGGATGTGGCAGGACTCCTACGTCCTGTCCGGCTTCCGGAACTCCGCGATCGTCGCGTTCACGGTGACGATCATCGGCACGTTCACCTGCTCGCTCGCCGCGTTCTCGCTGGCGAAGATGCGGCTGCCGTACCGCAACGCCATCTTCATCGGCCTGCTGTCCGGCATCATGATCCCGTTCCCGACGATCATGATCCCGCAGTTCGTGATGTTCGCCCGGCTCGGCTGGGTGGACACCCTGCTGCCCCTGATCGTCCCGGCGATCTTCGGCAACATCGTCATGATCTTCTTCCTGCGCCAGTACCTCGAGTCGGTGCCGAACTCCCTCATCGAGGCCGCGAAGATCGACGGCGCCTCGTACTGGCAGATCTTCTGGCGCATGATCATGCCGATCATCCGCCCCGCCGTGGCCGCGCAGTTCATCCTGTGGTTCATGGCGGTCTGGAACGACTACCTGGCGCCGATCCTGTACCTGAACACGCCGGAGAAGCAGACGCTGCAGGTCGTCATCGCGAACATGAACGTCCAGTACGCGACGCAGCGCGACTACCCGCTGATCATGGCGGCGTCGTTCGTCTCGCTGCTGCCGATCCTCGCCGTCTTCCTCGTGTTCCAGCGGCAGATCATCGAGTCGATCGCGCTGACCGGGTCCAAGGGCTGACATGACCGAGCTCCGCGAGCCCGCCGCCGGCCCCACCGGCGGCGGGCCGGGCGCCACCGCGCCCGTGATCCCCCCGACCGCAGCACCCGACGCACCCGACACGACGTCGTGGGGCGGGCGCCACGCGCACGACCCGACCGTCGCGCGCGACGATGACGGCGTCTACTGGTGCTTCTCCACCGACGCCCGGTACGACGGCCCCGTGCGCGCCGGCGTCCAGGTGCGCCGCTCGACCGACCTCGTGACGTGGGAGCTGACCGGCTGGGCGCTGCCCGGCGTCCCGCCCGCCGCGGCCGCGTGGGCGTCGGCGGAGGGCCTGTGGGCCCCCGAGGTGGTCCGCTCCCCCGACGGCGGCTGGCGCATGTACTACTCCGCGTCGTCGTTCGGGTCCCGCCGCTCGGCGATCGGGCTGGCGACGGCCCCGCACCCGGCGGGTCCGTGGACGGACGCCGGGCTCGTCGTCTCGTCCCGGCACCACGAGCCGCCGGAGGGGACGGGCCACCCCAACGCCATCGACGCAGCCGTCGTCGACGACGACGACGCGCAGTGGCTGGTCTACGGCTCGTTCTTCGGGGGGATCCACGCGCTCCCCCTGGACCCCGTCACCGGGCTGGTCGCCGAGCGGGCTGCCGCCTCCGCCGCGCCAGGTGCCCTCACCGACCACCCCGGCGTGCTCCTCGCGCGCCGCTCCCCCGCGGTCGACAACGGCGCCGTCGAGGGCGCCTTCGTCCTGCCCCGCCCAGGCGGCGGCTGGGCGCTGCTCGTCTCCTACGACTCGCTGGCGTCGAGCTACCACGTCCGGGCGGCGGTCGCCGACGCCGTGACCGGGCCGTACCGCGACCGGACCGGGCGGCTCATGACGGACACGGACGCCGCGCCGTGGTCCGTCGGGGTGCCCGTGCTGTCTGGGCACCGCCACGACGGCGGTCCCGGGGTCCTCGCGCCCGGCCACGGGTCGGTGCTGACCGAGGACCTCCCGGACGGCGGCCGGCGCCAGACGTTCGTGCACCACGTGCGCGACGCCGACGCACCCGCCCGGCACCGCCTGCAGGTCCGCCGCCTCGTGTGGACCCACGACGGGTGGCCGCTGGTCAGCCCGCAGCCGTGGGCGGGCGCCGCGCGGGAGACCGACGACGAGGACGCCTGGCCGTCCGACCCCGCCGTCCTCGACGGCCGGTGGGAGAGCTGGGAGCCCGGAGCGGACCCGACGCACGTCCGCACCACGACGACCGGCGTGCTCGAGCCCCGCGACGAGGTCCGCTCCCACGGGCGCGGCCGCTTCGGCTGGCGGGCCCCCGACGGCGCGGAGGTCAGCGCCGTCGTCCACCCCGGCTGGGACGCCGTGCGCGGGCGTGCCACCCTGGTCCTGACGGCGCTGGACGCGACCGGCCGCGTCGTGCTGGCCACCAGGGTGGACGAAGGAGCATGACGATGGACCGTCCGCAGGACCCGCGCGAGACGGCGCGCGAGCGCGTCGCCGACGCCGAGGTGCCGGGCTGGGCGGGCGGCGTCATGCTGGCCCTGCGCTGGGCCACGCTGCTCGTCGAGGTGCAGGTCATGGTGGTCCTCGGCACCCTCGCCGGCGGGGTGGTCGCCGGGCTCGGCCCGGCGCTGCGCGCGGGCGGCGCGGTGACCGCGCGGATGACCGACGAGCCGACGCCGTGGCGCACGTTCTGGCGCACCTGGCGCGACGGGTTCGGGCGCACCAACCTGCTGTTCGCGCCGTTCTGGGTGATCGCCGTGCTGCTGTGGTTCGACGGCGTCGCGGTGCGGCTGCTCGAGGGCCCCTCCGCCTCGGCGCTCCTCGGGGGCTGGTCGTGGTCGTCGCCTGGTCGGGCGTGATGCTGGCCTACTGGCCGCGCGTGGTGCTGCGGTACGACCGTTCCTTCGTCGAGACCTGGCGGTTCCTGCTGCTCAGCCCGCTGCTCGGCCCCGCGGTGTCCGTCGCCGTGCTCATGGTGCTCGTGGTCCTGTGGGTCGCCTGGACCTTCCTGCCGCTGGCGGCCGTGCTGGTCGGTGCGGCGTTCGTGCTGTGGGCGACGGGCCGCCTGGTGTCCGAGCGGCTGGACCGGATCGACACCGACGCCCGCTGAGCGGGGAGCCCGCCGGGCGGGACGCCCGCAGGCCCCCCGCCCGGCGTGGTCTCACCGCCAGGTGTCGTCCAGGACGAGGGTGCCGTCCGGCGCCACGGTCGCGGTCCGGTTCGACCCGTTCTCCCAGACGACGGCCCCCGAGCCGTCGACCTTGACGAACTTGTACTCGAAGGACGCCCCGGCGGGCAGGTCGACCGTCGCCGTCCAGACCGGGTAGGAGCCGGCGCCCAGGCGCACCCCGTGCTGCGGCGACCACGACCCGAGCTCCGGCAGGGAGCCCACGAGCCGCACGTCCTGGCCCCAGACCGTCGTCGCACGGACTGCCACGGAGGTCTCCCCCGTCGCCTCCTCGCCGCCGTCGCCGTCGTCGCCGTCGTTCCCGTCGGCCGCGAGCAGGGCGAGGGCGCCGTAGGCCGGGACCGTCGCCGTGAACGTGCCCGACGCCGAGACGGTGTAGGTGGTGGAGCAGTCGTCGGAGGCGACGACGTCGCAGTACGTGCCCGCCGGCAGCGAGGTCGCGTAGGTGCGGGTCACGGCCGAGGCCGTGTTGTTGATCGTCACGTAGCCGACGTCGCCGCGGCCGTAGCCGATGTGGTTGCCCCCGTCGTCCCACCAGCTCGTCACGGCCGTGCCCTCGACGGCGTTGTGGAACCCGACCATGCCGCGCACCTCGGTGGCGTCGTGGGTGCACGTCCAGGCGGACGACCCGCAGGACGCGTCCGGCACGGAGGTCTGGGTGGCGCCCGGGGCACCGGCGTCCTTGTCGGTCCACGCGTAGCCCGAGTAGACCGTCGGCGAGCCGTACGGCCACGACAGCAGGAACGTGTTGGCCAGCAGGTACTTGGCGCCCCACCGGTAGTTCATCGTCTCGCCGTTGCGCTCGGTGTCGTGGTTGTCGACGAACACCCCGGCGTCCGCGGACGGCAGCTTGCCGTCGCCGATGGTCCGCAGCCCGGCGATCGCTCCGTCGAACCGGGACCGCAGCTCGCGGGCGTAGTCGAACTCGTGCGAGTCGCCGCTGCCGAGGTACTCCGACGGGCGGATCGGCTCACCGGCCGCGCCGATGACCTCGTGCACCCAGAAGACGTCCGGGTCCGAGAGCCGCGACCGGATAGCCTCCAGGTCCGCCGCCGGGACGTGCTTGGCCGCGTCGATGCGGAAGCCCGCCACCCCGAGGCCGATCAGGTCGTTCAGGTAGGCCGCGATCCGGTCCCGGACGGAGGCCGACCCGGTGCGCAGGTCCTGCAGCGACAGCAGGCGGCAGTTCTGCACCTGGTAGCGGTCGCCGTAGTTCGAGATCGAGGTGCGGCAGTCGTTGAAGTCCGCCGCGGAGTAGGTGCCGGGGAACGAGTCGACGCCGAACGGGCTCCCGGCCACGCCGGTGCCGGAACCCTGGTCCGCGCCGGTGGTGTGGTTGACCACCGCGTCGACGACGACCCCCACACCCGCCGTGCGGCAGGTCTCCACCATGTGCGCGAACTCGGCGCGGGTGCCGAGCTTGGACTCGACGCGGTAGCTGACGGGCTGGTACGAGGTCCACCAGGCCGTGCCGCGGACGTGCTCCTGCGGCGGGGAGACCTGGACGTAGCCGTACCCGGCGGGCCCGAGGCTGGACGTGCACTCGGCGGCCACCGAGTCCCAGGTCCACTGGAAGAGGTTCGCGATGACGTTGCCGCGACCGTTCGGCGAGTCCACGACGGGGCTCGGGACGGGCGTCGTGGCGCCGGCGGGCCCGCCGGCCAGCAGCCCGGCGCCGGCGACGCCCAGGGCGGCCAGCGCGGCGAGGAGCCGGACGGGACGGCGGGCGGCCCGGGAACGGGGTCGTGCGGTGCGTGATCGATGTGCGAGCGGCATTGCTCTGCTCCTTCGTCGGGGCCCGTCGTCGGGCCCGGTGCGTCGCTCCCGGCGTCGGTGCCGGGGCGGTGCTGCGACCTGTGGGCCGCCTCCTGCGGGAGCATCATGTCGATGCAGTCCGCAACGTTACTGCAAGGCTTGCAAAACCACCAGCACCACCCGGGCACGACGGAGCCCGCGCACCGAGAGAGGTGCGCGGGCTCCGTCGAGCTCTCCGTCAGGCGGTCCGAGCCTCGCCGCCGACGACGATCTCCTCCACCCCGCCGGCCTGCTCGCCCACGACACGGGACGGGGCACCGGCAGCGACGCAGCCCGTGGACTCCCGGCCGACGATCCGGGAGGTCGGCACGACCCGGCGGAAGGTCCGCCCGGAACCGCCGGAGATGCGCTCCACGAGCAGGTCGACCGCCGTCCGGGCGATCTGCGCGCTGCCCGGGTCGACCGAGCTGACGGAGGGCACCGAGTAGCGCACGTCGTCGACGTCGTCGAAGCCGATGAGCGCCACGTCGCCGGGGACGTCGAGGTCGCGGGCGTGCAGCGCGTGCAGCGCACCCAGCGCCATCGCGTCGTTGAGGGCGAACACGGCGTCGACCTCGACGCCCGCGTCGAGCATGGCGCCCATCGTCTCGGAGCCCGTGGAGCGGTGCCACAGGCCCGCCTCGCCGACGAGCGCCGGGTCGTAGGGCAGCCCGGCCTCGGCCAGGCCCTGGCGGTAGCCCTCGGTGCGCAGCGCGGCGGAGCCCTGCTCCTCCCCCTCGTGCGCGCCGATGACGGCGATGCGGCGGCGGCCCATCGCGGCGAGGTGCAGCGTGGCCGCCTTGGCGCCGGCGACGTTGTTCATCGTCACGTGGTCGGCCGGGGCGTCGAAGACGCGCTCACCGAGCACGACGAGGGGGAAGTCGACCTCGAACAGGCCGACGTCCTCCTGGCCCAGCTCGAGCGGCGAGAAGATCACCCCGTCGGTGAGGTGCCGACGACGCCCGGTGAGGACGTCGATCTCCCGCTCGCGCGACCCGCTCGTCTGCTCGATGAGGACGTTGAGGCCCTGCTCCTCGGCGGCACGGATCACCCGGTCGGCGAGCTCGGCGAAGTACGGCAGCGACAGCTCCGGCACCGCGAGGGTGATCATGTCGGTGCGCCGGGTCCGCAGGTTCCGGGCGGTCGTGTTGAGCCGGTACCCGAGCTCCTCGATCGCGGCCTGCACACGGGCCCGCGTCTCGGGCCGGATGTGCGCGTAGCCGTTGACGACGTTCGAGACGGTCTTGATGGAGACGCCGGCGCGCTGCGCGACGTCGTGCATGGTCACTGCCACGTGACGATCCTCCTGTCGGTCTGCACAGCGTAGGGCAGCGGTGCCGGGTGGTGCGCAGACGGCCTGTCGTGATTGACTCTACATCGTTGTAACCAATGGCGGTACATCCGCTCCGTTCGCAGAGGAACACCGAGAACCATGGCTGACGCCCGCATCACCCTCCACCCCGACTTCCGCCGCGGCACCGTCGACCGGCGCCTCTTCGGCTCGTTCGTCGAGCACCTCGGCCGCGCCGTCTACACCGGCATCTACGAGCCCGGCCACGACACCGCCGACGCCCACGGCTTCCGGCGCGACGTCGCCGACCTCACCCGCGAGCTGGGTGTGTCGATGGTGCGCTACCCCGGGGGGAACTTCGTCTCCAACTACGTGTGGGAGGACGCCGTCGGCCCCGTCGAGCAGCGCGAGCCGTTCCTCGACCTCGCCTGGCGCACCGTCGAGCCCAACCTGGTCGGCACCGACGAGTTCCTGCAGTGGGCCGAGCGCGAGGGCGTCGAGCCGATGATGGCCGTCAACCTCGGCACCCGTGGCGTCGCGGCCGCCGCCGCCCTGGTCGAGTACTGCAACGGCGAGGCCGGCACCCGGTGGGCCGACCTGCGCATCGCGAACGGCCGGGAGGAGCCCTACGGCGTGACGCTGTGGTGCCTGGGCAACGAGATGGACGGCCCGTGGCAGATCGGCCACAAGGACGCCCACGAGTACGGCAAGCTCGCCGCCGAGGCCGGCAAGGCCATGAAGCTCGTCGATCCCTCGATCTCGCTGGTCGTCTGCGGCTCCTCGTCCATGCAGATGCCGACCTTCGGCGAGTGGGAGCGCACCGTCCTGTCGTACACGTACGACCTGGTCGACCACGTCTCCATGCACGCCTACTACGAGGAGCACGACGGCGACCGCGGCTCGTTCCTCGCCTCCGGCACCGCGATGGACCGGTTCATCGACCGCGTCGTCGCGTCCGCCGACGCCGTCGGGGCCGAGCGCCGCTCGGACAAGAAGATCACCATCAGCTTCGACGAGTGGAACGTCTGGTACCTCGAGACCCGGTTCCCCGGCGAGGGCAACCTGCCGATCGGCCGGGACGCCCCGCGCATCATCGAGGACGTCTACTCCGGCCTCGACGCCGTCGTCGTCGGCGACCTCCTGGTGACCCTGCTCAACCACGCCGACCGCGTCCCCGTCGCCGCGCTCGCCCAGCTCGTCAACGTCATCGCGCCGATCATGACCGAGCCCGGCGGTGAGGCATGGCGCCAGCCGACGTTCCACCCCTTCGCCACGACGGCCCGGCTGGCCCGCGGCACCGCGCTCGACGTGCGCGTCGACGCTCCGGTGTACTCCACCGCCCGGCACGGGGAGGCCCCCGTCGTCACCGCCGCCGCCACCGTGGACGACGACGGCTCGCTCGGCCTGTTCCTCACCAACCGCAGCGACCGGGCCGTCGAGGTCGACCTCGCGCACGTCGGCGCTTCGCTCGCACTGACCGAGGGCTGGCAGATGGTCGCCGACCACGAGCAGGCCGTGCACGGCCCGGAGCACGCCACCAAGGTGGCCGACGCCTGCTGGTCCGTGCTCGACGCCGCCGGGGCCGTCACCGGTACCAGCGCCGGTGCGACGACCGTCCGCCTCGCACCGGAGTCCTGGACCGCGTTCGCGGGTACCTTCGCCCGCGCCTGACCCCCTCGTACGCGCCGAGCGTCTCTGAAGGTCGGGCAACGACGGTCCTCGCCCAACTTTCAGAGACGCTCGGCGGCTTGCGGGCTGGGCGGCGTGGCCGCCCCGCGTGTCAGGCGTCGACGAGCTCGCGGTCCGAGCCGCCCGCGGGCTGCTGGTCCCTGTAGCGGCGCACGACGCGGCTGACGACGGACTTGGACGCGGACACCTGCTCGGCGATCTCGCGCTGCGTGAGGCCCTGGCGGGCGAGCTCGACGATGCGGCGGTCGCGCTCGGCGGTCGGGTCCTCGTCGCCTGGGTCCCCGTCGTTCTGGGCGGAGCCGGGGGAGGCGACGGCGGCCTCGGCCTGCTCCGCGGCGGCACCGCGCTGCACGAGGTCGAACACCTCGACGCGGCGGGTGTGGCCGGTGGCGGTCGGCGGCTCGACGGCGGGCGCGGAGGCGTCCGCGGGTGCCGGCTGGTCCCAGGGCAGGGAGTCTCGGGTGCCGAACGCCTTCCGGACGCTCGCACCGAACTCCAGCTCCTCGAACGCCGTCTCCGGCACGTACGGCTGGTCCTCGTCGTCGTCCGCGCGGGCCGGCGACGGGGCGGGCGTCGACGGCGCGACGACGGCGGGGCGGGTGGCCCCGGCGTCCTGCGCCGACTCCCGCACGAGCGCGGGCAGCTCGCGGGCCTCGGCGACCGGGACGGGTGCCGCCTGACGCGCGGCGGCCGCGGCGTCGGCGCCGGTCAGCGGCCCGCGTGCGGTGCCGCGCTTGACCGAGCTGGCGCCGATGAGGTCGAGGCGGTTGCCGTGCCGCTCGGCCGCCTCCAGCCGCTCGACCCACACCTGCATGCGGCGTTCGAAGTCCTCGACCGTGAGCAGCTTGAGCGCCCCGTCGCGCGCGGCACGCTGACGCTGGTGGGCGGCCCGCACCTTGCGCAGGTCGGCGGCGCTGCCGCTGGAGTCGACGCGGGCGTCCCGCCACTGCTCCAGCGCGGTGACGTACTGGTGCACGCGGCTCTCGCGGCGGCGCTCGTCGAGCGTGTGCCCCGTGACCATGTGCCGTTCGCCGACGAGGGCGAGGTGCCACATGAGCGCGGCGACCAGCGGCGGGACGAAGCGGAACACCACCATGTACGGGGTGCTCTCGGTCGGCACCGCGACCTCGTGCAGCGCCGCGAACACGCCCGAGGTGCCCGACAGCACCCAGGTCAGCGTGAGCAGGACCCCGTACGGGCGCCCCTCGAGCGCGGCGTTGCGCGCCATGAGCGCGACCGCCACGAGGCTGACCTCGAGGAAGCCCGCCATGCCGTAGGCCTCGATCGGGGTCATGTGCGCGACCTCGAGGCCGAACAGGACCATGCCGCTGTAGGCCAGCGCGGTGGCGATCGTCGCCGCGATGACGACGGCCACCATGGGCAGGTGCCGCCCTCGGTAGCGCACCTGTCGCGGCGAGCCGCTCGTCGCAGCCCGGTCCTGCTGTGTCACGTCGTCCTCCGAAATGTCGTATGAGCCGTCATATATCAGCACCTCGCACTTCGGGACGTCAACGCTCGGGCGCCGATCGCAAGCCGATCGTGACCAGCGACGACGCGGTCGTCGGGCCACGCTCGACGACGCGACGAGCCGCACCTGACGTACCGCCCGGTCGGTTTGCTAGGCTGCGGCCACCGTCAAGGAGGACGACCGATGAGCGAACGCCTCACCGCCCCTGCCGAGTCCGGCCCGAGCGGCCGCCCGACCCGCGCCACGACCGCGCTCGGCGGCTTCCCCGCGCTCGTCGACGACGGCGTCGAGCGCCTCCGCAACATCCGGTACGCCCGCGCCGACCGCTTCGCGCCCCCGGAACCGCTGCCGCCCGACCCGGACGAGAGCGCCGAGCTCCAGCACGTCGTCGTCGCCTGCCCCCAGCCGCCGTCCGCCGCCGACGAGATCTACGGCCCCCAGCTGCGCGACGTGCGGTTCACGGAGGACTGCCTGCGGCTCACCGTCACCCGACCCGCGGGCACCGGCAGCGGGGACGCCCTCCCCGTCATGGTCTGGGTGCACGGCGGCGCCTACGTCTCGGGCGCGGGCGACCTGCCCGGCTACGACCCCGCGGCCCTCGTGCGCGAGCAGCAGGTCGTCGTCGTCGCCGTCACGTACCGGCTCGGCGCGCTGGGATTCCTGGGGGACGACGCGGTCGACGACGGGGGCGCCACGAGTGTCCCGGACCGGATCCCCCTCCCCCTGAACCTCGGGCTCCTCGACGTCCTCGCCGCGCTGGGCTGGGTGCGCGATCACGTCGCCGCGTTCGGGGGCGACCCCGACCGGGTGACGGTGTTCGGCCAGTCCGCCGGCGCGGACCTGCTGGCGCACGTCCTCGGTGCCGACGGCGCCGACGGCCTGTTCCGGCGGGCGATCCTGCAGAGCGCGCCGCTCGGCCTGCGCGGCGGGCGCGACGAGGTCCGCGCCCTGCTGTCCCGGACCGCCGGGGACCTGCCGCGCACCGGGCCGGTGGCGGAGGTTCTGGACGCGCAGGTCCGCGCCGCCGAGGCGGTCAAGGGGATCAACGACCGCGCGGGCATGCCGTTCGCCCCCGCGTGCGGCCACGCCCCGCTGCCGCCGGAAGCCGGGTTCCTCGGGGCCTGGCGCCGTCGCGCACCGGACGTCGACCTGCTCGTCACGTGGACGTCGCAGGACGGCAGCGCGTTCGTCCACCTCGACCCGAAGGGCCGCGCGCTGCTCGACAGGCCGCTGGTCGGCAAGGCGTTGTTCGGCCTCGCGACGCGCAAGGTCACCGACGTGCTGTTCCGCACCGCGGCGCGACGGTTCGCCCGCGACATGGTGGCGGCGGGCGGCACGGTGGCCGCCGCCGAGGTCACGGCACGCGTCGTCGGCAACCCGCTCGGCGCCACGCACGCCGTCGAGCTCGGGCTGCTGTTCCCGCGGGCCGAGCGCTGGGCCGCGGCTCCGGTCATCGGGCCGGACGGCGCCGCCGACCTCGTCGCGGCGGGCCGTGACCTGCGAGCCGCGTGGGCCGAGTTCGCCCGCGGCGGCCGCTCCCCCGGTGACGTGCGGGTCGCCGACGGCACCGGCTGGACGGGCGGCCTGCGCGTCGTGCGTCCCTGATCGCGCCGCCCCCGTCCCGCAGACGACGAGCGTCTCCGGACGTCCCGGTCCGGCACGGATCAGGGACGTCCGGAGACGCTCGCGGTCAGGTCGCTCGATCAGGTCAGGGCGTCACCTGCCACGGGCCCCACGGTGACGACGCCGGCTCCTGGTTCCGCGTCCACCACCTCGCCGTGTACGTCACGCCGTCGTGCTCGACGACGTCACCCGCGGTGAAGATCCGCGACGGCGTCCAGATCGCCACCCCGCCGGTGGTCGAGGCGATCTCCTGCCACGCCGAGTACGGCGAGGCCCCGGGGGTCTGGCCCCTGGTCCACCAGGTCGCCTCGAACACCGCCCCCTCGTAGGTCACCCGGTCCCCCGCGGTGTAGACGCTCGACGAGTCCCAGGCCGCGTGCTCCGGCTCGGC
Organism: Isoptericola dokdonensis DS-3; assembly: GCF_001636295.1. Lineage (NCBI taxonomy): Bacteria > Bacillati > Actinomycetota > Actinomycetes > Micrococcales > Promicromonosporaceae > Isoptericola > Isoptericola dokdonensis. The sequence continues at coordinate 1,550,816 of NZ_CP014209.1, forward strand.
GGGCTTCTCGGCGAGACGCAGGAACGTCACCGAGTGGGCCGGGAAGTCGTACGTGAACGCGTCCGCTCCCCCGTCCCAGGCACGGTCGACGGGCACGACGGCGTCCGGGTCGGCCTTGGTGTTGGTGACCGACGGGTCGGCCACGATCTCGGTGACGGCGACGTCGGCCGCGACCTCGAAGCCGCCGGTGACGGACACGTCGGTGCGCGCGGTCGAGGCGCCGGGGTTGACGACCTTGACGATCAGCTCGCCGGTGTCCGCGTCGTGGGTGACGACCTGGTAGAGCGACTTCTCGGTCGGCTCGGTGTAGGTCATCTGCAGCTCCCCGTCGAGGTAGAGCTCGACCGTCCGGCCGGACACCACGACCTTGACGCGGTAGTCCTGACCGGTGGTCACCGACTCGCCCTCGAGCGCGGCCACCTCGTTGGCGGACCCGCCGTCGGCCCGCTGGAGGACGGACCGGGTGTTGTTCCACCCACCGAGGTTCCACCAGAGGTAGTCGTTCGCGCCGCCGGCGGCGAAGCCGACGAGGAAGCCCTCGTTCCCGGAAAGCTTGCGGGCGTCGAGCTCGAGCGTGTAGTTCGACCAGTCGACGTCGTAGGCGCCGGTCGGCACGGTCCGGGCGTCGTTCGCGGTGCCCGACTGGACGTACTCGCCGTCCTGCACGGCCCACGACCCGGCGACCGGCGACCAGCCGGAGGCGTCGTCGAAGGAGTCGGAGTACAGCACCTCGCCGGTCTCGTTGTCCGTAACGGTGACGTCGTCGTACGCCGCCTGGGTGGCCCAGGTCGACAGGAAGACGCCGCCGTCGAGCGGGCCGTTGCCCGGCGCGGCCGGGCCCGTGTGCTCGCTCGGCACGACCTCGTCACCGACGTTGTTCATGAACAGGTGCTGGTTCCAGTAGTTCACCGAGGCCCAGGACTCGTCGTTGTCGAACCACATCATGTCCGGGGACCACTGGACGTAGTCCTCGTTGGCGAACATCGGCGCGTAGGAGGCCAGCTCGACGAGGTCGGAGTTGCGCTCCAGGCCGGTCATGTACGCCGCCTCCGCCAGGGCGTTGCCCCACGTGTTGCCGCGGGAGGCGTACTCCCCGAGGAACACGTGCGGGCCCTCGCGGTCGTAGGCGTCGTACCGCTCGTCGTTCTGCAGGAACCACGACGGGTCGTTGTAGTAGTGCTCGTCGACCATGTCGACGCCCTGGTCGCGGTTGAACTCCCACAGCTCGTCGAACCGGGCGCCGGTGTCGTCCGGGCCGGAGTTGGAGATGATCGTGACGTCCGGCCAGGCCTCGGCGACGGCGTCGCGGAAGGCCGGGAAGTTCGCCTGGAAGGTGTCGGTGTTCTCCTCGTTGCCGAGGCCGATGTACCGCAGGTCGAAGGGCTCCGGGTGGCCGAGCTCGGCACGCACGGCGCCCCACTCGGTGTCGACGTCACCCTTGGCGAACTCGATGAGGTCGACCGTGTCGGCCACCCAGCGGTCGAAGTTCTCGTCACCCTCGGTCATCTCGGGGATGGACGAGCCGCACCCGTTGGCGCCGACGGAGACCACGGGCAGCGGGGTGGCGCCGAGGTCCTCGGCCCACTCCATGTACTCGAGGTAGCCGATGCCGTACGACTGGTTGTAGCCCCAGAAGTTCCAGTTGGTCGGGCGCTCCTCGACGGGGCCGATGGTCTCCTTCCACTGGTACGTGCGGCGGCGGTCCTGGCCGTCGGAGCCGAGGTAGGTGTCGAACGTGCCGACGTTGGTGACGCACCCGCCGGGGAAGCGCAGGAACTGCGGGTCCAGGTCCTCGACCATCTGGGCGAGGTCCTTGCGCAGCGGGCTCTTGCCGTTCACCGGACCGACCCACGTGTCCTGCGGGAACAGCGACACCATGTCGAGGCGCAGCGTGCCGGCGGCGCCGGTGACGACCTGGAACCGGGCGTCGTTCGCGGTGCCCGCCACGGTGAGCGTGGTCGTGTACCGCTTCCACTCGTCGGAGCCGTCGACGGCGACCTCGCCGGTCGCGTAGGTGGTGGCGCCGTCGGTCGACACCACGCGGACGGTGAGGTCCTGGGCGGTGGCGCTGCGGGCCCACACCGAGACGTCGTAGGAGGCGCCGTCGTCGACGGCGACACCCTCGTTGTACGACGCGTTGGCCACGCCGGTCGTGCCGTCGGAGTCGACGGTGAGGTAGTAGCGGTTGGAGTCGTTGAGCCACTCGTCCCGCTCCGACTCGACGGCGATCGAGCCGCCGCCGACCTTCGACCAGCCGGTCAGGCCGGTGAAGGACGCGTTGTCGGACGCGTTGAACTCGAAGGACCGGTTGCGGACGAGCTCGGCGTACAGCCCGCCGTCGGCCGCGTAGTTGATGTCCTCGTAGAACGCGCCGTAGAGGTCGTCGCTCATGTCGGTGCGCTCGGCGGCCGTGTCGATCGTCAGCTCGTGCTCGGTCACGTCGACCGGCACGACGACGAGCCGTGCGGCGTCGTCAGCGTGGCCCAGCACGAGGGCTCCGTCGGCACCCGCGGTGAGCGCCTGGTCGCCGACCAGGACGGCGATCGTGCCGCCGCCGACGTCGGACAGCCGCACGACGACGGGCTCGTCGCCCGCTGCGCCGACCGTCAGCCGGTCGCCGTCGCGCACCAGCGGGGCGCCGGACGGCGTGGCCAGGGTGACCGGACCGGGCACGTCGCCCGTCGCGGTGGCGACGAGGCTCGTGGTCTCCAGCGGGCGGTCCGCGACGAGCGCGAGACCACCGTCGTCGACGAGGTATCCGCCGTCGGCGCCCGCCAGGGTGAACTCGCCCTCGGGCACGACGTCCGCGCCCTCCGGCTCGACGAGCGCGAAGTAGTCGAACTCGACCTCGTGGCTGGGCGCGCTGCCGGCCGCGAGCGCGTAGAGCCCGACCTGCGTGACGTCGGCGGCGAGCGTGGTGGTGGCCACCTGCGTCCAGTCGACGTCGTCCCACACGGCGACGGTCAGCTCGTCACCGGTGCGGGTGACGCGGATCGTCTCCCCGGTGGAGCCGGGACGTGCGGCGAAGGTCGCGCCGTAGACGGCGCCCGTCTCGGTGCCGGTCTCGATGCCGACGGGCTCGCCGCCGAACACGGACGCGTGGGTGAGGCCCGCGCGGACATAGTTGTCGTGGTCCTGCCAGGCGACGATGCCGGCGCCCTGGAAGTCGGCCTGCGGGGTGGCCGCCAGCGCCGTCTGCGCGACGAAGTCGCCGGCCGGGACGTCGAGGAGGAACACGTTCTCGTAGCTGTTGTCGCCCTGGTAGGTGTCGCCGGGCTGCGACTGCAGCGTGAGGGCCCCGTCGCCGAGGGACCAGGCGGACGCCTCCTCGCGGGCGATGCTCCAGCGGTCGTCGAGGTCGGTGCCGTCGAACGGGTCGACCCACGCGCCGTCGGGCAGCGGGGCCGCCGTGGGCGTGGTGACGGTGACGGTCGCGGACGCGGACGCGGTGCCGAACGGCGAGGTCGCGGTGATCGTCGCCGTGCCGTCGGCCACGGCCGTCACGACGCCGTCGGCGTCGACGGTCGCGACCGCCTCGGCGTCGCTGGACCAGGTGACCGACCGGTCGTCCGCGGTGATCGGCGTGACGGTGGCGGTCAGCGTCGTCGTGGCGCCCGCGGCGAGGCGGACGTCGGAGCGGTCGAGGGTGACGCCCTCGGCGAGCAGGTCGGGCTGGTACGCCTCCAGGAGGGCGGTCTGCTCGTCCGCGGTGATGGGCAGCACGGTGCCGTGCCGCGGGTTGCTCGGCAGGTCGACGTCGGGCAGCGACGTCCAGTCGCCGGACGCGAGGTCCTGCGTCCGGAACAGCATGTATCCCTGGCCGCCGTGGTACGACGGCTGGTCGATCATGAGGTACCACGAGTCGTCGGTGAGCGACGGGAACATCGTGGGGCCCTCGCCCGCGGTGAACGTTCCGCCCCACGGGTTGGGCTGGCCGACGCCGATGCGCTCGGCGACCAGGTCCCAGCCGTCGCCCTCGGTCACGCCCTGGGTGCGGCGCAGGTCGGTCGAGGTCTCCTGGCGGACCGTGTAGTCGGCCTCGTCCTTGGTGAGCCGGTGGTAGACGCTGCCGCCGGCGCCGTCGGAGACCTCCGCGATCGTGGAGTCGATCATGCCGCGGCCGGCGCCGCGGTCCATGTCGATCCACGGCTGCGGCTCGGTGAGCTCGGTGAAGTCCTCCGTCGTGGAGTACAGCATCCGCTGGTACGACGTGGCGATGTCACGGTCCTCGGGGGCGACGTCGTCGGGGTAGAGCGCGGAGGCCCAGTAGACGACGAACTCCCCGGCGGCGGCGTCCCAGTGCGCCTCCGGTGCCCACAGGTTGCCGGCCTCGGCGGGCGCGAGCTCGACCTCACGCTGCTCGGACCACGTGACGAGGTCCGGGGACTCCCAGACCATCATGGACCGGCTGCCCGTCTCCTGGGCGGTGCCGAAGTCGCCGCCACCGTAGATCTGCAGGTCGGTGGCGAGCAGGTAGTAGACACCCGTCTCGGGGTGGCGGATCAGGAACGGGTCGCGCAGCCCCTCGGTGCCGAGGGTGGACTCGAGGATCGGCTCGCCGTCGTTGAGGGTGTGCCAGGTGCTGGGGTCCTCGGACTCGCTGACCGCCAGGTAGATCTTCTCGCCGTCGGCGCCCTCGCCGGCGAAGTAGGGGAAGACGTAGGCGGCGTGGTCGGCGTCGACGGCTGCGGGCAGGGGGGCGGCGGCCGTCGCGGGGACGGCGAGGGCCGCGGCCGGCAGGGCCAGGGCCAACGTCAGTGCGGTGGGCACCGATCGGTGTACAGCTCTGTACATCGTGCTTGCTCCTCGCTGAGCGGGTCGTTGTGAGCGCTCACATTCGTGCGCGGTCGGTCGGTCTCGCAGAGGTGGGACAGGACGGACGACGGTCCGGGTCGCCCGCGACGGGCGGGCGACCCGGACCGGACGGGCGCTACGTGCGCCGAGCGGTGAGGACGCGCTGCAGGATGACGAAGACCAGCAGCAGGACGCCGATGAAGATCTTCGTCCACCACGAGCTGAGCGTGCCCTCGAACGTGATGACGGTCTGGATCAGGCCCAGGACCAGCACACCGAGCACGGAGCCGAGCACGAAGCCCGTCCCCCCGGTGAGCAGGGTGCCGCCGATGACGACGGCGGCGATGGCGTCGAGCTCCATCGCCACACCGGTCAGCGAGTAGCCCGACCGGGAGTACATCGCGAACAGCAGGCCGCCGAGGCCCGCGCAGGTGCCGGACACCACGTAGACGAGCACCTTGGTGCGCGCCACCGGCAGACCCATCAGCCGGGCCGACTGCTCGCCGCCGCCGATCGCGTACACGGTGCGGCCGAACTGCGTGTAGTGCAGCAGGAAGAACGCGACCGCCACCACCACCAGCGCCACGGCGACCCCCGTCGTCATGCGCCAGTAGCCGCCGATCCACGTCGTCCAGCCCGCGATCGCCGCGAAGGTCTCGTCGTTGATCGGGATCGACTCCGGGGCGATGACGAAGCACAGCCCGCGGGCGAAGAACATCCCCGCCAGCGTCGCGATGAACGGCTGCACGTCGAACACGTGGATCATCACGCCCAGCAGGAGCCCGATGAACGAGCCGACGAGCACCACGAGCGGCATCGCGACGGCCACGGGCCAGCCCGCGTCGATGAGGTACGCCGCCGTCACCGCGGACAGGGCGAGCACCGCCCCCACCGACAGGTCGATCCCGCCCGTGAGGATGACGAACGTCATCCCGACGGCCAGCACGATGAGGAACGAGTTGTTGATGAACAGGTTCGCCAGCACCTCGAGCGACAGGAAGTTCTCGTAGCGCACGCCGCCGACCGCGAGGATCAGGGCGAGCACCACGAACGTCCCCACGACGGGCATGTACCGGCGGTCGACGCGCCACCGGCGCGGCACGGAGGCCATCCGCGGCCCCTCCTTCCGAGGTCCGGACGCCGGTGCGACGGCGTCCTGCGGACCGGTGACGGGCGTGACGTCGGCAGCCATCAGACGGCCACCTCCTCGGGCCGGGCCGCGCGCCGTCGGGCGCGGGCTGCGAACGTCGCCCGGATCCGCGGCGACTGGAGCAGCGTCACGACGATGACGACGAGCGCCTTGAACAGTGGCGTGACCAGCGGCGAGATGCCGACGATCGTCACCGTCAGGGTGAGCGTCGTGATGATGAGCACCCCGACGAACGTGCCCGACAGCGAGAACTTGCCGCCCTGGAGCGACGTCCCGCCGATGACGACCGCGAGGATCGCGTCGAGCTCGATGAACAGGCCGGCGTTGTTGGCGTCCGCCGCCATGACGTTCGACGCGAGGATGAGCCCGGCCAGGCCGGAGAACAGCCCGGACAGCGCGAACACCGTCCACACGATGGTGCGGGCCTTGACGCCGGCCAGCCGGCTGGCCGCCGGGTTGATGCCGACGGACTCGACCAGCATGCCGAGCGCGGTGCGACGGGTCAGCAGCGCGACGAGCACGAACACCCCGTACGCGATGAGCATCGCCACCGGCAGGCCGAGGAGGAACCCCGTGCCGAGCGTCTTGAACGGCGCGCTGGTCACCGTGGTGATCTGCCCCTCGGTGATGAGCATCGCGATGCCGCGGCCCGCCGTCATGAGGATGAGGGTCGCGATGATCGGCTGGATGCCGACCACCGACACGAGGAACCCGTTCCACACCCCCAGCAGCAGGCAGACGCCGAGCGCCAGGCAGATCGCGGTGAGGACCGTGACCGGCGACCCGGGCGTCGGGGACGTCGCGATGTAGCTCAGCGACAGCGCCCCCGCGATGGCCACCACGGCGCCCACCGACAGGTCGATGCCCCGCGTCGCGATGACGAGCGTCATGCCGAGCGCCACCAGCATCAGCGGCGCGGAGTTGCGCAGGATGTCGATCGGCGCGCCGAAGAGGTGGCCGTCGCGGACGCCCACGGCCAGGAAGTCGGGGCTGAACGCCGTGTTCGCCAGCAGCAGCGCCGCCAGCGCGACGACGGGCCAGAACAACCCGTGCCGCGTCGCGCGACGCCAGGCCGGCTCGGTCGGGGCCGGCGCCTTGGTCGTGGCCGCCATCAGTGGTTCCCTCCGCTCGCGATGAGCTCGACGACGTCGTCGACGCCGACGTCGCCATTGTTGACGACCTCGGCCACCTTGACCCGGTCGCGCATGACGGCGATCCGGTGGCTGAGCCGCAGGACCTCCTCCAGCTCGGCGGAGATGAACACCACCGCCATCCCCTGCCCGGCGAGCTCGGCGACGAGCTTCTGGATCTCCGCCTTCGCCCCGACGTCGATGCCGCGGGTCGGCTCGTCGAGGATGAGCAGCTGGGGCGCGGTGGCGAGCCACCGCGCCAGGAGCACCTTCTGCTGGTTGCCGCCCGACAGGTTGCGCAGCAGCGCGTCCGGGTTCGCCGGGCGGATGTTGAGCGCCGCGACGTACTTCGCGACGATCTCGTCGACCTGCTTCGTCGGCAGCCGGCGCATCCAGCCGCGGTCCGCCTGCAGACCGAGCACGATGTTCTCGCGCACGGTGAGGTCGCCGACGACGCCCTCGGCCTTGCGGTTCTCCGAGGAGAACGCGATGCCGCGGTCGATCGCGGCGCGCGGGGTCCGCAGCCGGACGTCGTCGCCCCGGACGCGGGTGCTCCCGGCGTCCGCGTGGTCGGCGCCGGCGAGCAGCCGCGCCACCTCGGTGCGGCCGGACCCGAGCAGGCCGGCCAGGCCGACGACCTCGCCGGCGTACACGTCGAGGTCGAACGGCTGGACGCTGCCCCGGCGGCCGAGCCCGACCGCCTGCAGGAACGGGGTCGCCCCCTGCTCGACCGTCACCGTGTGGTCGGTGGTGACCTGGAGGTCCTCCAGGACCTCCATCGTCCGCCCGATCATCGTCGACACGAGCTGCAGCCGGTCGATCTCGGACGTGCGGTACTCCCCGACGCGACGGCCGTTGCGCAGCACGGTCATGCGGTCGGAGATCTCGTACACCTGCTCCAGGAAGTGCGACACGAACAGGATCGCGACGCCCTGGTCGCGCAGGCGGCGCACCACGGCGAAGAGCTGGGCGACCTCGTCGGCGTCCAGCGACGACGTCGGCTCGTCGAGGATGAGCACCTTGGCGTCGACCACCATGGCGCGGCTGATCGCCACGAGCTGCTGGACGGCGATGGAGTGCGCACCGAGCGACGACGCCGGGTCGATGTCGAGGCCCATCGTGGCCAGGTGCCGGGCGGCCTCGCGGCGGGTGGCCCGCCAGTCGATGGCGCCGAGCCGTCGGGGCTCGCGGCCCAGCATGATGTTCTCGGCGACGGTGAGGTTCTCGCAGAGGTTGACCTCCTGGTACACCGTGGCGACGCCCGCGGCCTGGGCCTCGCCGGGGCCGGAGAAGAGGTGCGGCTCACCGTCGACGACGATGTCGCCGGCGTCGATGCCGTAGACGCCCGTGAGCGCCTTGATGAGGGTGGACTTCCCGGCGCCGTTCTCGCCCATGAGGGCGTGCACCTCGCCGGGGAAGAGGCGGAGGTCGACCTGCTCGAGCGCCTTGACGCCGGGGAACTCGACGGAGATCCCGGTCATCTCGACGACAGGTCGCACCGCGGGGTCGGTGCTCGTCATCGCGTGCCTTCCGTGGTGCGCGGCGGGGTGCGTGCGCACCCCGCCGCGGGTTCGACGGGTGGACCGGCCGGGCGTCGTGGCGCCCGGCCGGTACCGCTCAGTACTCGCGGGTCGGCAGGGCCTCGATCGCGGCCTCCTGGTCGAACGCCTCGTCCTTGACGACGATGCGCTTCTCGACCTCCTCGCCGGCCACGACCTTCTTGGCGATGTCCGCCAGGTCCGGGCCGAGCAGCGGGTTGCACTCGACGATGTAGTTGATCTTGCCGTCGGCGAGGGCCTGCATGCCGTCCTTGACGGCGTCGATCGTGATGATCTTGATGTCCTCGCCCGGCACCATGCCGGCGGCCTCGATGGCCTCGATGGCACCGAGCCCCATGTCGTCGTTGTGGGCGAAGACGAGGTCGATGTCGTCGTACTTCTGGAGGAAGCCCTCCATGACCTGCTTGCCCTCGGTGCGGGTGAAGTTGCCGGTCTGGGAGTCGATGATCTCCAGGTCGGTGCCCTCGATCGCGGTGGCGAAGCCCTCCTTGCGGTCGATCGCCGGGGCGGAGCCGGTGGTGCCCTGGAGCTCGACGACCTGGAACCCCTCGCCGTCGTACTGCTCGGCGGCCCACTCGCCGGCCATCTCGCCCTCGAGGACGAAGTCGGAGCCGATGAACGACTCGTACAGGGTGTCGTCCTCGGAGTCGACGGCGCGGTCGGTGAGGACGACGGGGATGCCGGCCGACTTGGCCTCCTGGAGCACCGGGTCCCAGCCGGTCTCGACGACCGGGGAGAACGCGATGACGTCGACGCCCTGGGCGATGTAGGAGCGGATCGCCTGGATCTGGTTCTCCTGCTTCTGCTGGGCGTCGGAGAAGCTCAGGTCGAAGCCGTTCTCGGCGGTCAGGGTGTCCTGGATGGACTTGGTGTTGGCGGCTCGCCAGCCGGACTCGGCGCCGACCTGCGAGAAGCCGATGGCGATGGTCTCGTCGCCGGACCCGCCCTCCTCGGCCGCTCCGGTGGGCTCGGCGGTGCCGCCGGCCTGCTCGCTGGAGCACGCCCCGAGCGCGAAGAGCGCGACGGCGGACAGCGCGGCGACGGTGCCGCGGGTGAAGGTCGAACGTGCCATGGTCTCCTCCTCGAGATGCCGGGCGGCCGGTGCTTCCGGCCTGGGGGTCAGCTCCGACCCTCCGGCGAACGCTTGGCGTTGTGACCGCTAACATAGTCTCGGATGTGACCGGTCACAATAGTGCCGGCCGTCACCGGTGGTCACGATCCTGTAACAGCGGCTCCGGCGACCGTCAGTCGGCGTCGTCCAGCTCCGCCGCGATCATCTCGACGATCGTGTCCACCGTGACCCCCGGGCCGTTGCTCAGCTCGCCGATCTTCTCCCGGTCCTTGAGGACCACGATGCGGTCGCTGAGGCGCACGACCTCCTCGAGCTGGGAGGAGATGAACACGACCGCGACACCCTCCCCCGCCAGCATCGCCACCCGACGCTGGATCTCGAGCTTGGCGGCGATGTCGATGCCACGGGTCGGCTCGTCGAGGATCAGGACGTGCGGGCGGGTGGCGAGCAGCCGGGCCAGCATGACCTTCTGCTGCGTGCCGCCGGACAGCTCGCCCGCCGGGCGGTCCAGGTCCGCGGGCTCCAGGTGCAGCGCGTCCAGGTAGGTGTCGACCACCGCGTCCTGCTCGGCGCGGGACAGCGGCCGCGTCCAGCCCCGGAGCGCCTGCAGCCCCAGGACGATGTTCTGCCGCACCGTCAGCTCGGCGACGATGCCCTCGCGGCGCAGGTCCTCGCTCGACACCGCGATCCGGTGCCGCAGCGCCGCCGCCGGGCCGCGCAGCTGCACCCGCGCGCCGTCCAGCCAGAGCTCGCCCCGGTCCGGGCGCTCCACCCCGCCCATCAGGCGGGCGAGCTCCGTGCGCCCCGAGCCGCGCAGGCCCGCGAACCCGACGACCTCGCCCGGGGAGAGCTCCACGTCCGTCGGCTCCAGCGACCCGCGCCGCCCGATCGCCGCCGCCCGCAGCCGCACCGGCCGGGACTCCGCGTAGTGGTGCTCCAGCCGTTCGGAGTGCAGCGCCTGCAGCGCGTCGATGTCCTCCCCGATCATCTTCGAGATCAGCTCGGCGCGGTCCACCTCGGACGTGCGGTACTCCGCCACGACCCGGCCGCCCCGGAGCACCGTCATCCGGTCGCTCACCTCGAGCACCTGCTCGAGGAAGTGCGAGACGAACAGCACCGCGACGCCCTGGCCCCGCAGCCGCCGGACCACGCCGAGCAGCCGGTCGGCCTCGGCCTCGTCCAGGCTCGACGTCGGCTCGTCGAGGACGAGCACCCGCGGCTGGAGCACGATCGCGCGGGCCACGGCCACGAGCTGCTTCGTGGCGGGGGGCAGGGACGCCAGCGGCGCCCGCGGGTCGACGTCCTCGATGCCCAGGGTCGCCAGCGCGGCCGCGGCACGCTCCCGGTTCCGCGCCCAGCGGATGCCGAACCGCCCGCGCACCTCGTGCCCGATCATGATGTTCTCGGCCACCGACAGGTGCGGGCTGAGGTGGGACTCCTGGAAGACCGTCGCGATGCCCTCCGCCCGGCTCCGCGCCACGCTCGTCGGCGGGCGGGGCACCCCGTCGACCAGGACCGTGCCCGCCTGGATCGGCACGGTCCCCGTCAGCGCCCCGATGAGGGTGGACTTGCCCGCCCCGTTCTCCCCCATGAGCGCGTGCACCTCCCCGGGGCGCAGCGTGAGGTCGGCGGCGTCGAGCACCCGCACGCCCGACAGCTCGACGGTGATGCCGCGCATCTCGACCACCGGGGCCGTCACCGCGGTGCGCGCCATCAGGCGGTCTTCCGCGGGCGGGCGCTGGAGGCGCGGGTGACGATCTCGGCCGAGATCCGGGTCACGTCGGGGATCTCCCGCTCCTCGATCGCCGCCCGCAGCACCTCGACGATCGACACCCCGAGGGCGTCGAAATTCTGCCGCACGGTGGTCAGCGGCGGGATGACGTGACGGGCCAGCGGGATGTCGTCGAACCCGACGACGCTGAGGTCGTCCGGCACCGAGAACCCGCGCTCGTGCAGCCCGTGGACGAGCCCCACCGCCATGTCGTCGTTCGCGACGAACACGGCCGTGTACTCCGGGAGCTCGCGGATCCCGCGCGCGAACTCGTACGCGAAGTCCGCCGTCCAGTCGCCGACGACGACGGGACGCTCGCGGATCCCCCACGACTTGGCCCGGGCGTGGAACGCGCGCTCGCGGCTGCGGGCGTCGAGCCAGTCGAGCGGCCCGGCCAGGTGCAGGATGTCGCGGTGCCCGAGCGCGACGAGGTGGTCGACCGCGAGGGCCGTCCCCGCCCGCTGGTCGACGGTCACCGTGAGGAACGTGGGGTCCTTGTCCGGCTTGACGACGAGCACGGGGACGCCGACGGCGATGCGCCGCAGGTCCGCGATCGACGAGGACCGCGGCGCGACGACGCACAGCGCGTCGACGCCGAGCGCGACGAGGTGGTCGACGGCCTCCTGCGGGGTGATCTTGGCACCCGCCTGCAGGAAGACGGAGCTGACCTCGTAGCCCGAGGCGCGGGCGGCCGACTCGACGGCGTACAGGGTGCTGGTCGGGCCAAACGTCGTCGCGCTCTCGACGAGGACGCCGATGCGGTGGCTGCGCTGGGTGGCGAGCGCCCGGGCCGTCAGGCTCGGCCGGTAGCCGAGCTCCTCGATGGCCTCCTCGACGCGGCGCCGGGTGGACTCCCGGATGTTCGGGTGGTCGTTGAGCACCCGCGACACCGTCATGTGCGACACGCCGGCGAGCTGCGCGACCTGCCGGATGTTCGGCTTCTCGACGCCGGGACTCGCCATGCAGGGCCTCCATCGGACTCGCCGGACGACCGTCGGGCGGCGTGGCGACGCCAGGATACCGCCGCCCGGACAGGCGACGAGCGTGCAGACTCGGTACCTCATCCGGTCGGATGACGTACCAAGTCTGCACGCTCGTCGCTCAGGAGGGGGTCGCCCTGGGGGTCAGAGACCCCGGGCCAGGCGGTAGTAGACCTGGTTCCATCGGACCTGGTCGGCGAACGCGCGGCGCGTCGTCGACTCGTCGATGACCAGCAGCTCGGTGCCGGCGATCTGGGCGAACACCTCGAACGCCTCGATGCCCGCGGCGGTCGACATGACCGTGTGGTGGGCACCGCCGGCGGTCAGCCACGCCTCGGCCGACGTCGCGAAGTCCGGGCGCGGGGCCCACACGGCACGGGCGACGGGCAGGTTCGGCAGCTCGTGCGTCGGGGCGACGACGTCGACGACGTTCGCCGTCAGGCGGAACCGGTCGCGCATGTCCGCCAGCGACACGACGACGGCGCCCTCGACCGGGTCGGCGTCGAACACCATGCGGACCGGGTCCTCCTTGCCGCCGATCCCCAGCGGGTGGATCTCGATGCGCGGCGTGGCGGTGGTCAGCGACGGGCAGATCTCCAGCATGTGCGCGCCGAGGATGAGCTCCGAGCCAGGGGTGAGGTCGTAGGTGTAGTCCTCCATCAGGGAGGCGCCGCCGGGCAGCCCCTCGCCCATGACCTTCGCGGCGCGCACGAGGACGGCGGTCTTCCAGTCGCCCTCGGCGCCGAACCCGTAGCCCTGGGCCATGAGCCGCTGGACGGCCAGGCCGGGGAGCTGGCGCAGCGCACCCAGGTCCTCGAAGTTGGTGGTGAACGCCTTGGCGCCGCGCTCGACGAGGAACGCCTCCATGGCGATCTCCTGGCGGGCCGCGTACCGCAGCGAGTCGTGCCGCTCGGCGCCGGCGCGCAGCTCGGGCGCGACGTCGTAGAGCTCCTCGTACTGCGCGACGAGCCCGTCGATCGCGGACTCCTCGACGGCGTCGACCGCCGCGACGAGGTCGTTGACGCCCCAGGTGCTCACCGAGACGCCGAACTGCAGCTCGGCCTCCGTCTTGTCGCCCTCGGTGACGCCCACGTTGCGCATGTTGTCGCCGAACCGCACGAGGTTCAGCTCGTGGGTGGCCGCCCAGCCCGCGGCGCCCCGCACCCAGGTGCCGACGCGCTGCTGCACGGCCGGGTTCGTCACGTGCCCCACCACGGTGGTCCGCGCGACGCCGAGCCGGGACAGCATGTACCCGTACTCGCGGTCGCCGTGCGCCGCCTGGTTGAGGTTCATGAAGTCCATGTCGATGTCGGCCCACGGGAGCTCGACGTTCGCCTGCGTGTGCAGGTGCAGCAGCGGCTTGCGCAGCGCGTCCAGGCCGGCGATCCACATCTTCGCGGGGCTGAAGGTGTGCATCCAGGTGACGACGCCGAGGACGTCGTCCCGGGCGTTCGCGTCCAGCATCGCGCGGCGGATGGAGTCCGAGTCCTTGAGGACGGGCTTCCAGACGATCTTCGCGGGCACGGCCTCGGACCCGTCGAGGACGGACGCGACCTCGCGGGACTGCGCCGCGACCTGCTCCAGCGTCTCGGGGCCGTACAGGTCCTGGCTGCCGGTGAAGAACCAGACCTCACGGTCGCCGTAGGGCTTGCTCATGGTGTTCCTTTCGGTGGCGACGGCGCGTCAGCGCTGGCCGTAGACGTTCTGGTAGCGGGCGTAGAGCGCGTCGACGTGCTCCTGGGCGATGGGCAGCGGGTCGCCGAGCTGGCGCGCGACGTGCACGGCGCGGGCGACCTCCTCGCACAGCACCGCGGCCTTGACCGCGGCCTTCGCGTCGCCGCCGATGGTGAACGGCCCGTGGTTGCGCATGAGCACGGCCGGGCTGCGCGACCCGCTCAGGGTCTCGACGATGCCGCGACCGATGGAGTCGTCGCCGATGATCGCGAACGGGCCGACGGGGACGGGCCCGCCGAACTCGTCGGCCATCATCGTCAGGACGCAGGGGATCTCCTCGCCGCGCGCCGCCCAGGCGGTGGCGTACGTGGAGTGGGTGTGCACGACGCCGCCCACCTCGGGCATGTTCGCGTACACGTAGGCGTGCGCCGCGGTGTCGGACGACGGCGAGCGGTCGCCCTCGACGAGGTTGCCCTGCAGGTCGCAGACGACCATCGCGTCGGGGGTGATGTCGTCGTAGGAGACGCCGGACGGCTTGATGACGAGCAGGTCGTCCGTGCCGTCGGCGGCACCCTGGGTGTCGCGCACGCGCTCCGAGACGTTGCCGGCGGTCCACACGACGAGCTCCCAGCGGGGCAGCTCGGCGTGCAGGTCGGCGACCTTCTTCTTGGCGGCGTCGACGGCGGCGCGCAGGTGCGTCGGGACCTCGGTGATGGCCATGCGTGGTTCTCCGTTCGTGGGCGTCGTCGTGGCGACAGGTAGGTCAGAGCGCCGCGACGGCGGCGCGCTCGACGGCGAGCCCGGCCGCGTACCGCTCGAGATAGGTGGCGAAGCCGGCGACGTCCGCGGCGTCGGGCTCGACGACGTCGAGCTCGACGTCGGCGAACACCTGGTCCGTGAGGAAGCCGGCGAGGGTGAGGTCGGGCTGCTCGGCGGCCGCCGCGGCGAACGCCGCGAGCACGGCGATGCCCCAGGCGCCGCCCTCGCCGGCGGTGCGGCCGACGGCGACGGGCGCGTCGATCGCGGCGGCGAGGAGCCGCTGCGCGACGCCGGCGGTGCGGAACATGCCACCGTGGGCGAACATCGCGTCGATCTCGACGTCCTCGCCGTCGAGCACGCGCATGCCGAGGGCGAGGGTGCCGAACGCGCCGTAGATCTGGGTGCGCACGAAGCTCGCCAGCGTGAGGCGGCTGTCGGGGGTGCGCACGAAGAGCGGCCGGCCGGCCTCCAGGCCGGTGATGGGCTCGCCCGCCAGGTAGTTGTAGGCGAGCAGGCCGCCGCCGTCGGCGGCGCCGTCGAGCGCGGCGTTGAACAGGGTGCCGAACACGGCGTCGGGGCCGCTCGGGCCGCCGAGCGCGGTCGCGAACTCGCGGAACAGCCCGGCCCAGGCGTCGAGCTCGCTGGCGCCGTTGTTGCAGTGCACCATCGCCACGAGGTCGCCCGCGGGGGTGGTGACGAGGTCGAGCTCGTGGTGCACGGTGGTCAGCGGCTTCTCCAGCACGACCATCGCGAAGATCGACGTGCCGGCGCTGACGTTGCCGGTGCGCGGCGCGACCGAGTTGGTGGCGACCATGCCGGTGCCGGCGTCCCCCTCGGGCGGGCAGAGCAGCACGCCGGGACGCAGGTGGCCGGTCGGGTCGAGCAGGGCGGCGCCCGCCTCCGTGAGCCGGCCGGCGTCGGCGCCCGCGGGGAGCACCTCGGGCAGGAAGCCCTCGATGTCCAGCCCGGGTCGCTTCGCGGCGGCGAGGTGGGCGAACTGGGCGAGCATGCGGGCGTCGTAGTCGCCGGTGGCGGGGTCGATCGGGAACATGCCCGAGGCGTCGCCGACGCCGAGCACGTCACGCCCGGTCAGCGCCCGGTGGACGTAGCCGGCGAGGGTGGTGAAGGACGCGATCTGCGGCACGTGCGGCTCGTCGTCGAGGATCGCCTGGTAGAGGTGCGCGATCGACCAGCGCAGCGGGATGTTGTACCCGAACAGCGCGGAGAGCTCGGCGGCGGCGGGGCCGGTGCTGGTGTTGCGCCACGTGCGGAACGGCACGAGCAGCTCGCCGTCGGCGTCGAACGGCAGGTATCCGTGCATCATGGCGGACACCCCGAGCGCGGCGTAGCCGGTGGGCCGCACGCCGTAGCGGGCCTCGACGTCGGCGACGAGCGCGGCGTAGGCGCCCTGCAGCCCGGCGTGGACGGCGTCCAGGGAGTACGTCCACCGCCCGTCGACGAGCTCGTTCTCCCAGGCGTGGGAGCCGCTCGCGAGGGTGACGTGGTCGGGCCCGACGAGGCAGGCCTTGATGTTGGTCGAGCCGAGCTCGATGCCGAGGGTCGCGCGTCCTGCCGCGATGGCGTCGCGTGCGTCGTTCACCTGGTCTGGCAGCGTCATCGCCGTGTTCACTCCTTGTCGTCCGTCCGCACCATGTTAACGCTCACAACTCCGTGGCCCAACCCCGCGCCCGTGGGTCCGGGCGCGAACGGACCGGGCGCACCGCGTCGACGCGGGCGCCCGGTCCGGGACGTGCGGGGCCGGTCAGGAACCGGCGCGCGCGGGCCGCGGCAGGGTCACCTTCGCAGGCTCGCTCGTGACGCTACCGTGCGCGTTGGAGACCTGCGCCCGCACCTGGACCCCGGGTGACGCCTGGCTCCGGTGCAGCGACAGCGTCGCCGTGCCGTCGTGGGCGCGTTCCGCCGCACCGGCCGGCCGCCAGGTCCTGCCGCCGTCCATCGACCGCTCCCAGGTGACGACGGGCGCCGGCGCGCCGGCCACCTCGACCTCGAACCGGACCGTGGGGCCGGCCTGCCGCACCGACGCGTCCTGCGGCGGGGTGACGACGGTCGGCGCCTCGGCCGTCGTGTCCACGACCGGCCAGCCGTCCTGCGTCCAGTCGAGCCGGTGCAGGCCGAGGGTCGGGAACCCGGGGATCTCGGCGTTGGACGCGTCGTAGTAGTGGAACGCGAGGACGTCGTCGAACACGGACTGCCCGCCGGGGCCGACCATCGCGCCGTGCGACTCCAGGAGCACCGTGCCGCCGCCGCCGAACAGGTCGCGGCCGTCCTGGTCGAGGTACGGGCCCGTCACGGAGTCCGCCCGGCCGACCGCGATCTTGTAGGTGCTGTCCAGCCCCCGGCAGCAGGCGTCGAACGAGACGAAGGCGTAGTAGTAGCCGTCACGCTCGACGATGTACGGCGCCTCCACCGGGTTGCCCGGCACGAACCGGTCCACGATGTGGGTGGCGTCCGCCAGCGCGCCGTCGGCGAGCTTGCCCGACGGCCACTCGAGCTCCACCAGGAAGATCCCGTACCAGTACGACCCGATGGCCATGTACGGGGTGCCGTCGGCGCCCTCGACGATACCGGCGTCGATCGCGTTGAACGTCTTGCCGTTCTCGATCTCCTGCGGCGACGTGATGACCGGCCCCTGGTCGACCCACTCGTAGTCGGGGTCCGACGGGTCGAGCGTCGTGTTGGTGGCGAGCGCCGTGACCGAGGTGTTCGTGCCGAAGCGCGACGCCGAGTAGTACAGGTAGTAGGTGCCGTCGTGCTCGTACACCTCGGGCGCCCACAGGTTGTCCGGCAGCGCCCCGTCGGCGAAGTGCTCGTCGATCCACGCGGGGATCTCGTCCCACACGGTGCCGTCGGACGACCAGGTGACGCCGTCGTCGTCGGAGCTCCAGATCTGGATGGTGCCGCCGTTCTCCCGGTTGACGAGCCCGGTCGAGAAGACGTACCAGGTGCCGTCGTCGGCGACGATCAGGGCGGGGTCGTGCACCGGCGAGGTCTCGCCGGTGACGGAGAGCCCGCCGGTCGGCAGCACGGACGGTGCGGGGGACGGGTCGTGGCGGCCGGTGTCGACGGACGACGGCGCCGCCAGGGCGGACGGGCTGAGCGCCAGGCCGCCGACGACGGCGAGGGCGACACCGGCGGCCCATCGGCGGGCACGGTGGTGAGTTCGCACGAATTCTCCTCTACAACGATGTAGAACAACGATGTACAGAGGCTAGCCAGCCGTCGCCGACCGGTCAAGGGAACAGGCAGGCCGCCCGAGGGCTCAGCGCGGCGGCGCGGTCGAGGACCGCACCACGAGCTCCGGCTCGATCCGCTGCACCGGCACCGTCCGGCCGTCCAGCGCCGCCAGCAGCATCTCCACGCTGCGCGCGCCCAGCGCGGCGAACGGCTGGCGCACCGTCGTCAGCGGCGGCACGAAGTACGCCGCCCCGTCCACGTCGTCGAAACCCACCACCGACACGTCGTCCGGCACCCGCACTCCGCGCTCCCACAGCGCGCGCAGCACACCGAGGGCGAGCTGGTCGTTGCCGGCGAAGACCGCCGTCGGTCCCTCCCCCGCCGCGAGCGCCTCCGCGAGGTCCCGACCGGCGGCGTAGCCGTCGGCCGCCGACCACGACCGCACCCGCGCCCGCGCCGGGACGAGCCCCCGCGCCTCCATGGCCTCGCGCCACCCCGCGGCGCGCTCCCGGGCGTCGAACCAGTCCGGCGGGCCTCCGACGTGCACGAGGTCGCGGTGGCCCAGGTCCAGCAGGTGCTCCGTCGCGTGCCGCGCACCCGAGCGCTGGTCCACCGCGAGCGACATCGTCGACGACCCGGCACCGACGGGCACGGCACCGGCGACGTCGTCCAGCGCGGCCACCACGACCACCGGCACCGGCGCACCGAACGACTCCACCGCGGCCGCCACCTCGTCGTGCGGGGCGATGACGACGATCCCGTCGACGCCCTGGTCCATGAAGTGCTCCAGCACCTGGTGCATCGAGGCGGTGTCGTAGGTGCGCAGCGTCGCCACCGACACGAAGTAGCCCTGGTCCCGGGCGGCCTCCTCGACGGCGATGAGGGTGCTCGTGGGGCCGAAGAGCGCCGACCCGGTCGTCACGACGCCGAGGGTCGCCGAGCGCGAGGTGACGAGCGCCCGGGCGGCGCTGTTGCGCCGGTACCCGAGCTCGTCGATCGCCGCGAGGACCCGCAGGCGCGTCTCGTCGCGCACGCTCGGGTGGGCGTTGAGCACGCGGGAGACCGTCTGGTGCGAGACCCCGGCGACCGCGGCGACGTCGGCCATGGACGGTCGCCGCACGCGGCCCGTCCCGGCCGCGGTCACGGCCGGTCGGTCGGGGCCGGTGCGGTGCGACCCGCGTCGACGGCGTGCAGCACGCGGCGCAGGTAGGTGTAGGTGAGCTCGCCGGCGGCCTCGTCGTACTGGGCCTCGTAGCCGTGCTTGGTGTACATGGCGAGGTTGTGGCGCGAGTCCTTGCCGGTGAACGCCCAGATCTCGGCGACGTCCTCGGGCAGGTGGTCGAGGATCGCGAACAGCAGCGTGGTGCCCAGGCCCTTGCCCTGCTGGTCGGGCGCCACGGCGAGACGGCCGAGCGTCGCCCGGGACCCCTCGACCTCGACGCGGATCGACCCGACGAGCCGGTGGCCCTCCCAGGCGCCGATGGTCACGACGTCGTCGCGCGCCATGTCGTCGCGCAGCTCGGCCAGCGTCTGGGTCAGCGGCGGGATGTGCGGGTCGTCGTAGAGCTGCGCCTCGGACACGAACGCGGCGCGACGCAGCGTGAGGAGCTCTCCGGCGTGGGCGTCCTCGACGAGGGCGATCCGGGTGGGTGCGTCGTCCGCGGCGGCACCGGCTGCGCTGCCGGCGGAGGCGGGGGTGGCGGTGCTGTCGCTCATGGCCCCATCGTGGCAGACGGTGGGCGACAATGGCGTCCGTGACCACGCTGCCGAACCCCTCCGCCCCGGCCCGGCCGACGGAGTGGGTGCTCACCCTGTCCTGCCCCGACCGCCCCGGGATCGTGCACGCCGTCAGCGGCGCGCTGGCCGAGCACGGCGGGAACATCACCGAGTCGCAGCAGTTCGGCGACCCCGTCTCAGGGCTGTTCTTCCTGCGGATGCAGGTCGAGTCGGCGTCCGACCGCGCCGAGCTGGAGGCGGCGATCGCCGAGGTCGCGGGACGGTTCGCGATGACGTGGGAGCTCGACGTCGTGGGGCGCCCGGTGCGCACCCTGCTCATGGTGTCGAAGGCGGCGCACTGCCTGGTGGACCTGCTGTACCGCGAGCGGTCCGGTCAGGCGCCGATCGACGTCGTGGGCGTCGTGGGGAACCACACCGACCTGGCGGACCACGCCGCGTTCTACGGCAAGCCGTTCCACCACGTGCCCGTCACGGCCGCGACGAAGGGCGCGGCGGAGGACCGGCTGCGCGAGCTGGTGCGCGAGCTGGACGTCGAGCTGGTGGTGCTGGCCCGGTACATGCAGATCCTGTCGGACGGGCTGTGCCGCGACCTGTCGGGTCGGGTCATCAACATCCACCACTCGTTCCTGCCGTCGTTCAAGGGCGCCCGCCCCTACGCCCAGGCGCACGACCGCGGCGTGAAGCTCATCGGCGCGACGTCGCACTACGTGACGGGCGACCTCGACGAGGGTCCGATCATCGAGCAGGACGTCGAGCGCGTCGACCACTCGCGCGCGGTCACGGACCTCGTGTCCCTCGGCGAGGACGTCGAGCGACGCACGCTGGCACGGGCGGTGCGCTGGCACGCCGAGCACCGGGTGCTCCTCAACGGGCACCGCACCGTCGTCTTCCACTGACCCCGGCGGGCAGGTGCCCGCTCCGCACGGCCCGCACCGGCACACGTCGGGGCGGGCCGTCGTCGTCCCCGTCGAGCACGCCCGACACCATCTGGTGCCACGAATGACGCCATACCTCTTGCACTGACACCACAGTGGTGTCATAGTTGCTGTCATGCACCTCGACCAGTACGTCGCCGAGCTCCAGCAGCAGCTCGCCACCGCCGCCGCCGCGGGCGGCGACGAGGCCCGCGAGCTCGCCACGCGACTCACCGCTCCCCTCGACGCCGCCGCCCGGCTCGCCCTGCTCGCCGCCCTGTCCGACGCCGCCGGCGAGATCTCCGCCGAGCTCGCACCCGGCTCCGTCGACGTCCGCCTGCGCGCCGGCAACCCGGAGTTCGTCGTCACCGCCCCGCGCGCCACCACGACCGACGCCACGGCTCCCACCCCCGCCCCGTCGCCGCAGGCCACCGAGCCCGTGGACACCGACGGGCCCTCCACCACGCGCACCACCCTGCGCCTGCCGGACCACCTCAAGGCGCAGGCCGAGGTCGCCGCCGCCCGCGACGGCGTCTCGGTCAACACCTGGCTCGTGCGCGCCGTCGCCGGCGCCCTCGAGCAGTCCAGCGGCCGCCCGGCGGCCCGACCCGCGCAGCGCGGCTCCGGCCGCGTCACCGGCTGGGTGCGCTGACACCGGCCCACCTGCCCGCAGCCCCGGAAGCACGGCCGGCGACACCACCGGCCACCACCAGACACCACATCGACACCACCCGACCCAGGGAGAGTCCGTCATGCCCACGTTCCCCGCCCCCCGCCCCGTCCCCGTCACCGTGGACGTCCCCTTCGCGCAGCTGCACGTCGTCGCGAGCGACCGTGACGACGTCGTCGTCACCGTGCTGCCGAGCAACCCCTCGAAGTCCGGCAGCGTCCGCGCCGCCGAGGAGGTGCGCGTCGAGACCACCGGTGACGGCGTCTCCGTCAGCTACCCCGGCTCGTGGAAGCAGTGGGTGCTGCCGTTCGCGGCCGGCACCGCCGACATCACCGTCGAGCTGCCCACCGGCTCCCAGGTGCGCGGCAAGGTCGGCAACCTGCACGTCGAGGGCTTCCTGGCCGTCGTCGACATGTCGCTCAGCGCGGGTGACGCCCGCGTCGACGACGTCGACCGGCTCGCGCTGTCCGTCGGCGCGGGATCCGTGCACGTCGGCCGCGCCGCGTCCGCGGACGTCAAGGCCGGCGCCGGGTCCGTCCGGATCGAGCAGGTCACCGGCGACGCGACCGTCAAGGCCGCCAACGGCGGCACGAGCGTCGGCACCGTCACCGGGGCCCTCACCGTGCAGGGCGCGCACGGCGACATCGCCGTGAGCCGCGTGCGCGGCACCCTCACCGCACGCTCCGCGCACAGCAGCATCCGCGTGGACGCGCTCGAGTCCGGCAGCGTCACGCTCACCACGTCGTTCGGCTCGATCGACGTCGGCGTCCCCGAGGGCACGGCCGCCTACCTCGACCTGCAGACCGAGCACGGCACCGTCCGCAACCAGCTCACCCCCACCGAGGGCCCCGTCGACGACGAGGCCACCGCCGAGATCCACGCCGGCACGGGGTACGGCGACGTCGTCGTCCGACGCCCGCGCGCCTGAGCCGCCACCGCCACCGCCACCGCCACCGACCAGCAGTGCCCGTCGCCCGACCACCACCAGGAGAACACCATGCCCTCCCCTGCCCTCGAACCGGCGATCCAGGTCACCGGACTGCGCAAGTCCTACCCCTCCAAGCAGGGTCCGCAGCTCGTCCTCGACGGCGTGGACCTCACCGTCCCGGCCGGGACCGTCACCGCCCTGCTCGGCCCCAACGGCGCCGGCAAGACCACCGCCGTCGGCGTCCTGTCCACCCTGCTCCACGCCGACGCCGGCACCGTGCGGGTCGCCGGGCACGACGTCGCCCGCGAGGGTGACGCCGTCCGCGCCGCCATCGGCGTCACCGGTCAGATCACCGCCGTCGACGACCTCCTCACCGGCGCCGAGAACCTGCGGCTCATGGCCGACCTGCACCACCTCGGCCGCAGCGCCGGGAAGCGCCGCACCGCCGAGCTGCTCGACCAGTTCGGCCTCGCCGACGCCGCCGCGAAGCCCGTGGCGGCGTACTCCGGCGGCATGAAGCGCAAGCTCGACCTCGCGATGACGCTCGTCGGCTCCCCCGCCGTGGTGTTCCTCGACGAGCCGACCACCGGCCTCGACCCGCGCAGCCGCCGCACCCTGTGGGACGAGGTGCGCCGACTCGTGGCCGGCGGCACCACCATCCTGCTCACCACGCAGTACCTGGAGGAGGCCGACCAGCTCGCCGACTCCGTGGCCGTGCTGCACGGCGGCCGTGTCGTCGCGCAGGGCACGCCCGACGAGCTCAAGGCGGTGCACGACGCCGGCTCCCTCGACGACGTCTTCCTCGCCCTCACCGAGCCCCCCGCCGAGGACCTCCCCGGCGCCGACACCGCCACCACCAGCCCGAAGGAGGACGTCCGATGACCGCCGTCGCCACCCCCGCACCCGTGACCGCGCGACCCCGCCCCGTCGCCGACGTCACCACGATGGTGCGCCGCAACCTGCTCCGCGCGGTGCGCTACCCCGGTCTGACGATGTTCCTCGTCGCCGGACCGCTCGTCATGCTCGTGCTGTTCGTCTACGTGTTCGGCGGGGCGTTCGGCGCCGGGGTCGCCCCCGGCGTCACGCCGGGGGCCGAGGGCCGGGCCGCCTACCTCGCCTACATCGCCCCGACCATGCTGGTCCTGACGATCGTGGGGGCCGGGCAGTCCATCGCCATCAGCGCAGCCATGGACGCGGCGGGCGGCATCATGGCCCGCTTCAAGACGATGGCGATCTCCCCCGGGTCCGTGCTGTCCGGCCAGGTGATCGGGTACGTCCTGCAGGGGCTCGCCGCCGTGGTGCTCGTCACCGGCGCGGCGCTGCTCATGGGCTACCGGCCCGACGCCGGACCGCTCGACTGGCTGGGTCTGCTCGCCCTGCTGGTGGGGCTGGGCGTGGCCCTCAACTGGCTGTGCGTCGCCATGGGGCTCCACGCCAAGAGCGCGGAGACAGCGAGCAACACCCCGATGATCCTGCTGCTCCTGCCGTTCCTCGGCAGCGGGTTCGTGCCCGTCGAGACCATGCCGTCGGGCGTGCGCTGGTTCGCCGAGCACCAGCCGTTCACGCCGATCATCGAGACCGCCCGCGGGCTGCTCGCCGGCGGCGTCGGCCTCGAGACGTCGGAGGTCGTGCTCGCGTTCGCCTGGATCGCCGTCATCGGCGTCGCCGGGTACGCCTGGGCGCGGACGCTCTACCGCCGCGAGCGTCGCCTCTGAGGGCGCACGGACGACGACGGACGCCGCAGGCCGCACCGTGGACGGTGCGGCCTGCGGCGCTCGTGCGTGGGAGTCGTTCAGCCGACGGAGACCTCGACGAGCGTGTTCCACGGGTCGTCGAACCGCAGCGTGCGGCCGTCGTCGCGGGCGGCGATCCCGGCGTGCGCCAGCCGCTCGCGCAGCGCGCCGACCTCGTCCGCCGTGGGCACGGCCAGGGCCATCTGCCCGAGGCCGAGGGTCGCGGCGCGCGGGCCCACGCCCGCGCTGTTCCACGTGTTCACCGCGACGTGGTGGTGGTAGCCCCCGGCGGCCATGAACAGCGCGCCGTGGAACGTGGCCATCACCTCGAAGCCGAGGGTGTCGACGTAGAACTTCCGCGCGGTGGGGATGTCACCCACCTGCAGGTGGACGTGGCCCACCTGGGCACCCTGCCCGGCGGTGGTGCGCAGGGCGTCCTCGGTGAGGTGCTCGGCCAGGAACGCCTGCGGGTCGAACCAGTCGGAGCCCATGTCGACGCGTCCGGTGGTGTGCGTCCACGCGGAGCGCGGGCGGTCCCAGTACAGCTCGATCCCGTTGTCCTCGGGGTCCGTGAAGTAGAACGCCCGCGACACCCAGTGGTCGGAGTTGCCGACGAACCGCGACAGCGGGTGCCGGGCGGCGTGCGCGACGGCGGCCGCCAGCGCCTCCTCGGTCTCGAAGAGCACGGCCGTGTGGAACAGCCCCGCCTGGTTCCGGGCCGTCGCCGGCAGACCGGGGGTGTGCTGCAGGACGACGACGGGCGACGTCCCGCGGCCGAGCGCCACCCGCCCGGGCCCGGCGAGCGCCGGGATCTCCGTCAGGGCCAGCGCATCGCGGTAGTAGTCGGTCATGGTCGCGAGGTCGCCGACGTGGAGCGTGACCGCTCCCATGGTCGTGTCGGCCGCGAGCAGGTCACCGGCGGGGCGGGGCGTCGTCATGTCGTCAGTCTCCTCGGTCGCGGGGGTCAGGCCAGCACGAACCCGGCGTCCCAGCCGGTCTTCTCGCCGGCGGCGAGGGTGAGCTGGAGGAAGCCGACGGCCTCGAGCTCGCGGGCCCGGCGCAGCGGGCCGGCGTCGACGACGCGCACGCCGTCGATCGCGTCGGCGAGCGCGGCCTTGGCGTCGGCGTCGTCCCCGGCGACCAGCACGGTGGTGGGCAGACCGCCGACGGCGCCGGTGGCCAGCGTGGCGGCGAAGCTGGTGTTGAACGCCTTGACGACCTTCGCCCCGGGGAGGCGGTCGGCGAGCCCGGCGGCGGCCGAGGAGTCGGCGGGCACGACGAGCGCGTCGAAGGTGGCGAAGTCGAGCGGGTTGGTGATGTCGACGACGACCTTGCTGGCGAGCTGGTCGCCGTAGGTGGTCACGACGTCGTCGAGCGCCGGGTAGGGCAGGGCCAGGACGACGACGTCGCCGGTGAGCGCGTCGCCGAACGGCGCGGCGGTGACGGCGGGGTCGACGGCGGCGGCCTGGGCGACGTCGCGGGCGACGACCTGGACGTCGCTGCCGGCGGCGAGCGCGAGGCGCGCGATCGCGGTGCCCATGTTCCCGGTGCCGATGATGCTGATGGTGGCCATGAGGTCCTCCTTGGACGTCGCGCCGACCCGATTGGTTGACGCTACAACCAACATAGCGAGGTAAGGTTGTCTCGTCAACCTTCAGGCGAAGCAGCAGACCAGCGGACGAGAGGACGGTCACGGTGACGGACACGCAGGACGGCTCCGCACAGGGCGCAGGCGCAGGTGCCGGTGCGGGCGAGCCCCGCTGGCTCGACGACGAGCAGATGCGCAGCTGGCTGCGCCTCCAGGCCGTCGTCACCCTGCTGCCCGGCCTGCTCGACCAGCAGCTCCGGCGCGACGCCGACCTCACGCACTTCGAGTACCTCGTGCTGGCGATGCTGTCCGAGGCCCCCGACCGCGAGCTCCGCATGAGCGCCCTGGCGCGCCTCACCAGCAGCACCCTGCCGCGCCTGTCCCACGTCGCCAAGCGCCTCGAGGCGCGCGGCCTGGTGGCTCGGTGCGCGGCCCCCGACGACGGCCGGGCCACGGTCGCGCGGCTCACCGACGACGGCTGGGACAAGCTCGTCGACAGCGCCCCCGGCCACGCCCGCACCGTCCTGGAGCACGTCTACGACGACCTCGACGCCGACGACGTCCGCGCACTGTCCGACGTCCTGGCGAAGATCCTCGTGCACGTCGACCCGGGCGACTCCTTCCGCCGCGAGCACGAGCGCCCCGGCGCGGACTGACAGCCGAACGACCGGAAGAGCGCGGCGGGAGGGAAGGTCCGCGCGCGGTCGTCAGACCGGAAGCGGAGGGCCCCCTGGGGCCCGTGAGCGCGACCGCGCGCGGGCCTTCCCTCCCGCCGCGCGGCGAGGACCCCTCAGCGCGCCCCCGTGATCGCCGCGAGGATCGTCTCGTGGCTCTCCGTGGCGGGGAACGAGCCGTTGTTGCGGCCGTGGCGCAGCACCTCGATGCGGTCGGCGACGGCGCGGACGTCGTTGAGGTTGTGGCTGATGAGGACGACGCCGAGCCCCAGCTCGCGCAGCCGTTCGATGTGGGTGAGGACCTCGCCGGTCTGGGCGACGGACAGCGATGCCGTCGGCTCGTCGAGGACGACGATGCGGGGGTCCCCGATGAGGGTGCGGGCGATGGCGACGGCCTGCCGCTGCCCGGCGGACAGGTTCCGCAGCGGCGTGCGGACGCTGGGGATGCGCACGGTGAGGTGCTCCAGCAGGCGGCGGGTCTCGACCTCCATCGCGCCGGCGTGCAGGAGTCCTGCCTTGTTGCGCAGCTCCTGGCCGAGATAGACGTTGGCGGTGACGTCGAGGTTCTCGGCGACGGCGAGGTCCTGGAACACGCTGGCGACGCCGAGCTGCTTGGCGACGGACGGCGAGGAGATGTTGACGGCGCGGCCGTCGATCTCGACCTGTCCGGCGTCGGGGGTGAGCACGCCCGCGACGATCTTGGCGAGCGTGGACTTGCCGGCGGCGTTGTCGCCGACGAGGGCGACGACCTCGTGCGAGTACACCTCGAGGTCGACCCCGACGAGCGCCTCGACGGCGCCGAAGTACTTGCTGACCTCGCGCAGCGCCAGCAACGGCACCCGGGCGCGCGTCCCCTGCGGTGTCGTCATCGTCCTGCTCTCTCCTCTTCCCTGGTCTCGGCACGGTCGAAGACGTCGGTGTTCTCGAGCGCCAGCGCGATCGCCCCGACGATCTGCGCCCGCGTCCCGAGCGCGGCCGGCACGACGTCGGGCCCGCTCGCCTGGCTGAGCATGGTCCGGCGGCGCAGCTCGGCGCGGATCGGGCCGAGCAGGGTCTCCCCCGTCTCGGCCAGGTCTCCGCCGACCACGACCACCTGCGGTGCCAGCCCCGTCGCGAGCCCCGCGACGACGGACCCTACCCGAGCCCCGGCGTCGGCGACGATCTCCCGGCAGCCGGGGTCGTCCTCGCCGGCGAGGCGGACGAGGTCGCGCAGGGTGAGGTTGCCGTGGCTGGTGCGCAGCGGTTCGAGCAGGGCGGGCATGCCGACGACGGTGTCCAGGCAGCCGCGGCTGCCGCACCCGCAGATGCGCCCGGCGGGTTCGACCTGCACGTGGCCGATCTCGCCGGCGGTGCCGTCGGAGCCGCGGTGCAGCCGGCCGGCGATGACGATGCCGGCGCCGACGCCATGGGCGACCTTGACGTAGAGCATGTCGCGCCAGTCCCGTCCGGCGCCGAGGGTGGACTCGGCGAGGGCGCCGACGTTGGCGTCGTTGTCGACGTAGACGGGGCGGGCGAGCCGTTTCTCCATGACCTGGGCGATCTGCACGCCGTCCCAGCCGCGCAGGACGCCGCGGACGCTGATCATGCCGGTGACGGGGTCGACGGGTGCGGGGATCCCGATGCCGAGGCCGAGCAGCTCGTCGAGCTCGGAGCCGACGCGTTCGACGAGGTCGACGACGAGGAGGGCGGCGCGGTCGAGGCTGGTGTCGGCCTTGTGGTCGGCGGGCAGGGGCAGGACCTGCTCGGCGAGGATCTGGTGGCCGACGTCGGCGACGGCGACGCGCAGGTGCCGGTGCCCGACGACGATGCCGGCGACGAGGCCGACCTGGTGGGCGAGGGTGACGAGCTGGGCGCGGCGGCCCGAGCGGACGGTGCTGCGGACCTCGACGACCTCGGCGGCGAGGAGCTCCTTGACGATGACGGAGACGGTCGCCGCGGACAGCCCGGTCGCCCCGGTCAGCTCGACCTGGGTGAGGCCACCGTGCTTCTTGACCGCGTCGACCACGCGGGCACGGTTGGCCTCGCGCAACGACGACTGCGATCCAGCCATGGGTCGCCGTCCTCTCACCCGGGGAGTGTAGACGCCCGCGGCGGGCGGGTGCCCGGCACTTCCGTGCCCGGGGACCCACCCGCCGCGGGGATCGGATCAGCGCACGACCGACGCGCGGCGCTTGTTCCAGATGTCGAAGGCGACGGCGAGCAGGAGCACGAGGCCCTTGACGACCTGCTGGGTCGACTGCGGGACACCCATGAGCTGCATGCCGTTCGACATGACGGCCATGATCAGACCACCGATGACGGCTCCGCCGACGCGGCCCACACCACCGGTGGTGGAGGCGCCGCCGATGAAGCAGGCGGCGATGGCGTCGAGCTCGAACATGTTGCCGGCGCCCGGCTGGGCACCGTTCATGCGCGAGGAGTAGACGACGCCGGCCACGGAGGCGAGGACGCCCATGTTGACGAAGATCCAGAAGTTGACCCGCTTGACCTTCACGCCGGACAGCTCGGCGGCATGACGGTTGCCGCCCACGGCGTAGACGTGGCGGCCGAACACGGAGTTCTGGGTCACCAGGGCGTACGCGATGATGAGCACGGCGAGGATGATGAGCACGATCGGCAGACCGCGGGAGATCGACAGCTGGTAGCCGAACCACATGACGACCGCGGCGACGACGACGAGCTTGGTGACGAACAGCGGCATGGACTCGACCTGCTGCTGGTAGGCGATCTTGCCGCGGCGGCTGCGCCACTGGCTGACCGCGTACCCCGCGACGCCGATGGCGAAGATCACCAGGGTGAAGACGTCGAACCCGTACCCGCCGAACAACCCGTTGAGGAAGCCGTTGGCGATGTTGTAGTAGGTCCCGCCGAACGGGGACAGCGAGGCGTTGTCCAGCACGAGGAACGTCAGGCCACGGAAGATGAGCATGCCCGCCAGGGTCACGATGAAGCCGGGGATGCCGACGTACGCGACCCAGAAGCCCTGCCACATGCCGACGAGCAGGCCCACGAACAGGGCGGCCAGCACGCCGACCCACCAGGGCATCCCGTTGCGGATGACCACGACCGCGGACACCGCACCTGTCAGTGCGACCACCGATCCCACGGACAGGTCGATCTGTCCGGCGACGATGATCATCACCATGCCGATCGCGAGGATCAGGATGTACGAGTACTGCAGGACGATGTTGGTGAGGTTCCCGGGCGACAGGAAGCTGGGGTGCAGCACGGCGAAGATCGCGACGATGACGACGAACGCGATGACGATGCCGCTCTGGCGCATGTTCCGGGTCAGGACGTCCCGGACCGAGTCGATGGCATTCATGAGGCGGATTCCTTCGTGGGCAGGGGCTGTTCGCGCTCGATGGTCATGAGCTCCATGAGCCGCTCCTGGGTCGCGTCGGCGACGGGGAGCTCTCCGGTGATGCGACCGAAGGCGAGGGTGTACACGCGGTCGCAGATGCCGAGCAGCTCGGGCAGCTCGGAGGAGATGACGACGACCGCCTTCCCCTCGGCGACCATCTTGTTGATGATCGTGTAGATCTCGTACTTCGCGCCGACGTCGATGCCACGCGTCGGCTCGTCGAGGATCAGCACGTCCGGGTCGGTGAGCAGCCACTGGGACAGCACGACCTTCTGCTGGTTGCCGCCCGAGAGCTTGCCGACCTCGGCCAGGACCGTCGGCGTCTTGATGTTGAGCGAGCCGCGGTACTCCTCGGCGACGCGCAGCTCCTCGTTCCCGTTGACCCAGCCGCGCGAGGCGAGCCTGTCGAGGGAGGCGAGGGAGATGTTGCGCCGGACGTCGTCGATGAGGTTGAGGCCGTAGTGCTTGCGGTCCTCGGTGGCGTAGGCGATGCCGTGCCCGATCGCCTCCGAGACGGTCCGGGTGTGGATCTCCTGGCCGTTCTTGTAGATGCGGCCGTGCACGTTGCGACCGTACGACCGGCCGAAGATGCTCATCGCGAGCTCGGTGCGCCCGGCACCCATGAGCCCGGCGATGCCGACGACCTCGCCGGCGCGCACGGTGAACGAGGCGTCGACGATGACCTGACGGCCGGCCTGCGTCGGGTGGTCGACGTTCCAGTCCTCCACCCGCAGCACCTCGTCGCCCACGACGCTGGTGCGCTCCGGGTAGCGGTGCTCGAGGTCGCGCCCGACCATGCCGCGGATGATGCGGTCCTGGGTCGAGGTCGCCTCGGACATGTCGATCGTCTCGATGGTCTGCCCGTCGCGGATGATCGTCGTGCGGTCCGCGATCTCCTCGATCTCGTTGAGCTTGTGCGAGATGATGATGCAGGTGATGCCCTCGTCGCGCAGGGCCCGCAGGAGCTCGAGCAGGTGCTCGGAGTCGGTGTCGTTCAGGGCCGCGGTCGGCTCGTCGAGGATGAGCAGGCGCACCTCCTTCGAGAGCGCCTTGGCGATCTCGATGAGCTGCTGCTTGCCGACGCCGAGGGTGCCGATGGGGGTGGTGGGGTTCTCGACGAGCCCCACGCGCCGCAGGAGCTCTGCCGCGCGGTGGTTGGCGTCGTTCCAGTCGATCAGCCCGAGGCGTCCGCGGGTCTCGTTGCCGAGGAAGATGTTCTCGGCGACGGACAGGTACGGGACCAGGGCGAGCTCCTGGTGGATGATGACGATGCCGCGCGCCTCGGAGTCGTTGATCGACCCGAACTCCGCCGGCCGACCGTCGAAGACGATCTCGCCGTCGTACGTCCCGTGCGGGTACACGCCCGACAGGACCTTCATCAGCGTCGACTTGCCGGCGCCGTTCTCACCGCAGATGGCGTGGATCTCGCCCTGCTCGACGGTGAGGGTGACGTCCGACAGCGCCTTGACGCCGGGGAACTCCTTGGTGATGGAGCGCATCTCCAGGATGGTGCTCATCTGCGCTCTCGTCCCTCCTTCGGTGGGTGGCCCGTCACGGGGTACCGCGGCGGACCCGGGGCGGGCGACCCGTCGTCGCGTCGTGCGACGACGGGCACGCCCGCCCTGGGGTGGCTCCGTGCCTGCGGATCAGGTCAGTCCGCGACCTGTCCGGCCTCGACCTCTTCCTGGGTGAAGTACCCGGAGTCGATGAGGACGGGCTGGATGTTGTCGGCGAACACCGTCTCGACCTCGAGGAGGTACGACGGGACGACCTTGACGCCGTTGTCGTACGTGTCGGTGTCGTTGGCCTCCGGCTCCTCGCCGTTGACGAACGACTCGGCGGCGGTCACGGCCTGCTCGGCGAGCAGGCGCGTGTCCTTGAAGATCGTGGACGACTGGACGCCGTCGTTGATCAGCTTGATGTTCGCGACCTCGGCGTCCTGACCGGTGACGACGGGCAGGCCGTCCTCGAGGGTCGGGCCCATGCCGGCGCCCTGGAGGGCGTTGATGACGCCGCGGGAGAGCACGTCGGCCGGGGCCAGCACACCGTGCAGCTCGGCGTCCCCGCCGGTGTAGGTGGAGGTCAGCAGGTCCTCCATGCGGCTCTGGGCGGTCTCGAGCTCCCAGCGCAGCGTGGCGACCTGGTCGAACGACGTCTGGCCGGACGGGATGACGACGGTGCCGTCGTCGATGAGCGGCTGGAGGATCGACATCGCACCGTCGAAGAAGAAGTGCGAGTTGTTGTCGTCCGGCGAGCCGGCGAAGAGCTCGACGTTGTACGGGCCCTCCTCACCGGTGGGCTCGCCGCTCTCGTCGAGGTAGCCGAGGCCGCGCAGGAGCGCGTTGGCCTGGGCGACGCCGACGGCGAAGTTGTCGAACGTCGTGTAGAAGTCGACGTTCTCGCTGTCACGGATGAGGCGGTCGTAGGCGATGACCGGGATGTTCGCGGCCGCAGCGGCCTCGAGCTGGCTGGTCAGGGCCGTGCCGTCGATGGACGCGACGATGAGGACGTCGACGCCCTCGGTGATCATCGAGTCGATCTGCTGGGTCTGGGTGGGGATGTCGTCGTTGGCGAACTGGAGGTCCACCTGGTAGCCGAGCTCCTCGAGCCCTTCCTTGACGTTGTTCCCGTCCTGGATCCACCGCTCGTAGGTCTGCGTCGGCATCGCGACGCCGACCATGACGTTGTCGTCGCCGTCGCCCGCCGCACCGTCGGTGCTGCCGGAACCGGCGCCCTCGCCACCACAGGCGGTCAGGGTGAGCGCCAGCGCCGCACCAGCGGCGACCACGCCCATCTTCTTGCCGAGTCGCATCCTCGCGCTCCTTCTCGTCGTCGAGTGTCCTTCCGTGCGGCGACCGTCACCGCCGGTGCCCGCACGGGGCTGGACCGGGTCACCGAGTGACCGGGCTCCACTTTGCTGCGTTCGAGTCTCGAAGTCAAAGGGGGAACGGGCGAAGAACGGTAACGATCTGGTCACGCGGCCGAAACCCTGACGTTTGCTGGCTACCGGAGCGCCAGGCGGGGTCGGCCGATCTCGTTCGCCCGGCCGTCCGTTCCGTTCGAGACCCGAATGCAGGAGCCTCGGGCGACCGACCCGAGGACGACGCAGGGCCCGGCGACGGCCTTCGCCGACGCCGGGCCCTGCCCGCGGTGCGGGTGCCTCAGCGCTGCCGCTCCTCCAGCACCGCCACCGTCCGCCCGGGCACCGTGACCACACCGGCCCGGCGGTCCCAGCGCGTCTGCTTCACCACGCGGTCACCGCCGTCCGCCTGGACCTTCGACAGCCGCAGGTCGCGCCCGGCCCAGCCCGGCACCTCGACGGTCACCGGCTCCGGCGACGCGTTGAACACCGTCACCAGGCCGTCGAGCCGACGATCGGCGTCCTTGCCGAGGCGGTCGTCGACCGCCATGACGATGACGCCCGGCGCGGCGTCCGGGCCGGAGCCCGGGAACGTCACCTTCTGCCGGATCGCGTCGGCCGACCCCAGCCGGAACAGCCGCGTCGAGGAGCGCAGCTCCAGCAGCTCGGCCGCCCGGTCGGCGGACGTCGCGATGTCGGCGGGCGACGGCTTGAGCGCCGGGTCGGTCAGCAGGGGCCGCATCACGTCCCACTTCTCGGAGTTGTCCGCCGCCATCGGCAGCCCCCGGCCGAAGCCGTTGTCCTGCCCCGACCAGTCGATCGCGTTGAACCAGTCGCCGGAGTCGTAGGAGTTGCGGTCCAGCGACTTCGAGCGCAGCAGGTCCGTGCCCGCGTGCCAGAACGACGGCGTCTGCGCGAGGGCGGCCGTGGCCAGCGAGACCGTGTTCATCCGGACCCGGTCCGCCGTCGTGGTGCCCTGGGGCAGCTTGAGGGCGAGCAGGTCGAACAGGGTCTCGTTGTCGTGGGCGTCCACGTACGTGACGACCTCCTCGGGCGAGTCCGCGTACCCGGCCGGGGAGCCCCGGTAGTCGAGGTCCTCGCCGCGGGTGAGCTCGCCGTCGGCCGTCACGAACGCGAAGTCGCGCAGGTTGCCGGCCAGCCCGAGCCGCACCAGGTCCGTCTGGAGCGCGAGGTCGGCCGCCTCGTCCGCGCCGCCGTCGTTGACGGTGCCCGGCTCCCCCGTGCGCGCCTCGCGCCCGTTCGGGTCGGTGAACAGGCCGGTGCCGAAGCCCTGCGTGAACGTCGAGGCGCCGTCGACCGGCGACCCGCCGTGCACGGCGTCGCGGAGCCGGTCGGAGAACGTCCCGATCCCCGTCCCGCCGAGCTGACCCTGCGTGGCCTGCGTGAACAGGGCGTTGTCGGCCACCTCGCCGAAGTTCCACCCCTCGCCGTAGAGGTACACGGCCGACCCGTCGACGCCGTCCTCGCGCGGCGTGAGCGCGTCGAGCGCCTCGCGCACGGCGAGCATGGTGTCGCGGGAGTGGTGCCCCATGAGGTCGAACCGGAACCCGTCGACCTTGTAGTCGCGCGCCCACGTCACCACGGAGTCGACCATCAGCCGCTCCGCCATGGCGTGCTCGGTCGCGACGTTCTGGCAGCAGGTGCTCGTCTCCACCGCACCCGTGACCGGGTTCAGCCGGTGGTAGTACCCCGGCACCACCCGGTCCAGCACCGACTTCTCGCCCTGCCCGCTCGCCGCGGTGTGGTTGAACACCTGGTCGAGCACCACCTGCAGCCCCGACGTGTGCAGCCAGCCCACCATGGAGCGGAACTCCGCCACGCGGGCCGCGCCCTCGCGGTGCACGGCGTAGGAGCCCTCCGGCACCGAGAAGTGGAACGGGTCGTAGCCCCAGTTGAAGGCGTCGGAACCCTGCACCTGCGCCACCGCGGCCTGCTGCTCGGTCGAGTCCGGCGCGAACCCGCTCAGGTCGCCCGTGGTGGCCTGGTCGGCCGGGTCCTCGGGGATCGTCGCGATGTCGAACGTCGGCAGCAGATGGACGGTCGTCAGCCCGGCCCGCTCCAGCGAGCGCAGGTGCCGCATGCCGTCCGACCAGAACGCGCCGAACGCCGCGTACGTGCCGCGCAGCTTCGCCGGCACCGTCTCGTCGGACACCGAGAAGTCCCGCACGTGCAGCTCGTAGATCGTCTGGTCGACCGGGCGGACCTCCGGCTGCGGCGCGAGGCGCCACAGCAGCGGCTGCGTCGCCCGGTCGTCGAGGTCGACGACCACCGAGCGGGTCGAGTCCGTGGTGAGGCCCACCGAGTACGGGTCGGTGACGACGTTCGTCTCGACCTGCCCCGTGGCGGGGACGTACACCTGCACCGCGTAGCGGTACCGGGCCCCGACCCAGTCGAGCTTCTTGTCGGCCTGCTTGCCGTCCAGCGTCCACGTGCCGTCGTCGCCGCGGGTGGCGTCGAACCGGCGCGGCTCGTCGTCCAGGGAGGCCTTCGACGGCCACACCAGCAGGTCGACGTCCTGCGCCGTGGGCGCCCACAGCGCGAACGACGCCCACCTCCCGTTCGGGTGCACGGTCACGCCGAGCTCCCGGTCGGCCGCGGCGTCGGCGTACAGGTCGTCGAGGACGCCCGGGATCTGCACCCCGGTCGCGGCGGTGAGCGCGTCGCCGTCGGCGCGGGTGACCAGGAGCTGCCCGGTGAGCAGCTCCTCGACGGTCGCCCGGTCCAGCGGCTCCCCGTCCGACGTCGGCACGAGCGCCGTGTGGTCCGCGAGCGCCGGGAAGTCCGCCGACACGTCGTCGGGGACGTCACCGCCGGGCTCGAGCGCGTAGGACGCCGCACCGTCGGGGAGCGCGCCCCCGTCGGGTCCGGTGACCTCGCGGCCGCCGTCGCCCTCGGTGACCTCCAGGCCGCCGGCGGGCGCGGTCCAGAGCGTCCAGTCCCCCGCGCCCAGGTCGCCCGGCGCGAGGAGGAGCCCCTGGCGCACCCAGTGCGCGGCCTGCTGCCCGGTGCCCGCGAGCGGCGGGTCCTCGGTGCCGATCGTGAGCTCGTGGCTCGCGAGGTCGTAGGAGAACGTCACGGTCTCACCCTCGCTCACGGAGAAGGAGTAGTTCGCGCCGTCGGGCGCCCCGCCGACCCCGTAGTTCTCGGCCCACGTCATCCCGTGCGCGGCCTTGACCTCGTAGGCGCCGTCGGCCAGGTCGTCGGTCGACCACGTGTACGTGCCGTCGCCGTCGGGGTCCTTGGCCCAGGTGGCGAGGCAGTCGGGCGACCACGCCGCGGGGCAGCCGACCTGGTCCTGGTAGGAGCCGGGCAGGGTGATCACGGGCCCCTGGGCGGTGGACGAGAAGTCCTTGCTCACCGGGTCCCAGAAGAACGTGACCTCGCCGCCGTCGTGGGTGTAGGTCGCGTTGCCGCCGTCCGGCACGCCGCCGACGCCGTAGTTGAGCGTCCACGACCCGTTGACCGCGACCTTGTACTCGTAGGTGCCGGCGGGCAGGTCGAACGTGCCCGCCCAGACGCCGTCGGGGCGCTGCGTGAGGCGGGCGCCGTCGCAGTCGGGGGTCCAGTCGCCCGCGCAGCCCATCTCGTTGTTGTGGCTGCCGGGCACGGTGACCATGTCGATCTCGGGCTCGGGCTCGACGTCGCCCACGACGCCGGAGACGTCGACCCCCACGGACGCGAACGTGGAGGTGGCCGCATGGTCGCCGTCGGCGTCCACCGTCACGGCGCGGTACTCGACCAGGGTGCCCTCGGGCAGGTCGCCGGCGTCGTGGAAGACGCGCGGGGTGGTGTCCTCGGCGGTGCCGAGCACCTGCCACGCGTCGGTGCCGACCTCGCGCCACGCGAACGTGGTCTCGGCCCAGGCGTCGTCGTCGACGGTGGCGCGCACGGGGGCGCTGCCGTCCACGGCCGCGCCGGGGGCGGGCACGTCGAGCGTGATCGTCCCGGCGGAGTCCGTGCCCACGGTGCGATCGGCGCGCAGCACGACGGCGGAGGTCGCCGGGACGGCCAGGGTGACCTGCCCGTCGGCGTCGGCGCTCACGGCGTCGGTGCCGCCGTACAGCACCTCGTAGGTGGCGCCCGGGGTCAGGGTGGTGAACGTGGCCTCGGCGCCCTGGGCCGCGTTGTTCACCGCCACCAGGTGCTCGACCTTCTCCTCGCGGTCGACGCGGCTGAACGCGTAGTAGCCGCGCCCGCCGTTCGCGTCGTCGCCGACGAACCGCTCGAGCTGGGCACCGGTGGCGAGCGCCGGGTGTGCGTCGCGCAGGGCCGCGAGCGCCGCGATGTGCTCGTACAGCGGCGCGTCCGTGCCGTACCGGTCCACGCTGCCCGCCTGCTCGCCGGTGACCAGCGGCTGGTCCGCGTACTCGGTCACCTGGGTGGCGAACAGGGTCTGCCGGGCGTCCTTGTCGCCGCCCGTGCCCGCGAAGCCCTGCTCGTCGCCGTAGTAGACGACCGGCTGGCCGCGGGTGAGGTACATCAGCTCGTGCGCCAGCTCGTCGCGGGCCAGCGGGTCGTCCGTGCCGGACAGCAGGTAGCCGATCCGGCCCATGTCGTGGTTGCCGAGGAACGTCGGCAGCGCCGCGGCCGACGTCGTCGGGGTCGTGTAGCGGTCGTCGCTCGCGAACAGGGTTGCCAGGCCCCGCGCGCTGTTGCCGCTCGAGAAGCTCGTCGCCGCCGCCTGGAACGAGAAGTCCAGCACCGAGCTCATGTCGGTGTCGCGCACGTACGGGGCGGTCTTCGCGGCGTCGGCGTCGTACACCTCGCCGAACATGAAGAACTCGTCCTTGCCCTGCGCGTGGGCGTAGTCCATCACCTCGGTCGTCCAGGTCTCCCAGAACTCGGGGTTCACGTGCTTGACCGTGTCGATGCGGAAGCCGTCGATGCCGAGGTCGATCCAGTCGGAGTAGACGTCCACGAACCCGTCGACCACCGTCGGGTGCTCGGTCATGAGGTCGTCCAGGCCGTCGAAGTCGCCGTAGGTCACCGACTCCCCCGTCCACGTCGAGTTGCCCCGGTTGTGGTAGAGCGTCGGGTCGTTGAGCCACGCCGGGACCTTCACGTCGGCGTCCTCGGGGGCGACCACCGGCGTGTACGGGAACGAGGTCGCGGCGTCGAGCTCCGGGAAGTCCGCCGAGCCCGCGACGTCCGCCGGGTCGAAGACGTTGCCGTCGGCGTCGGTGTACGGCGACGTCGCCTGGTCGACGTAGGAGTACTCGCCCTCGGCGTAGTCGACGACGTCGGCCGTGTGGTTCGTGATGATGTCGAAGTACACCTTGATGCCGCGGGCGTGCGCGTCGTCGATCAGCCCGCGCAGCTCCTCGTTCGTCCCCAGGTGCGGGTCGATGCGCGTGAAGTCCGTGATCCAGTAGCCGTGGTACCCGGCCGAGACGTCGGCGCCCGTGCCCTGGACCGGTCGGTTGAGGAACGACGGCGTCAGCCAGATCGCCGTCGTGCCGAGGCCCTCGACGTAGTCCAGGCGCTCGCGGATGCCGGCGATGTCGCCGCCGGAGTAGAACCCCTTGTCGGTCGGGTCGAAGCCGTGGTCGAGGCGGTCGCCGTCGAGGCCGCCCGTGTCGTTGGACGGATCGCCGTTGGCGAACCGGTCGGTCATGACGAAGTAGAAGCGCTCGTCGGAGCCGGCCTGACGCACCGGCGGCAGCACGAGCCCGGCGTCGGTCGCCGCGTCGTACTCCCCGGCGAGCCCCAGCGGGGTCAGCGCGACCCGGTGGGTGGTGTCGTCGTAGGTGACGCGCAGCCGCGTGTCGCCGCCGAGCACGAGGGGCGCGTTCTCGTCCGTGCCGTCCCGGCCGTAGGACTCGTCCCAGGCGTCGTCGAGCGCGACCTTGTACTCGTACGTGCCCGCGGGGAGGTCGAACTCTGCCGCGAACGTGCCGTCCCCGGCGGGGGTGAGCTCGGTCTCGGCACAGGCCGGGTCCCAGTCGGCGGCGCAGCCGAGCTCGGACTGCAGGCTCCCGACCAGGGCGGCCGACCGCTCCGCGGCGGCAGCGGGGGCGGGGACGGCGGTGAGCGCCACGGCGCCGCCCAGGACGGGCGCCGCGACGGCGAGCGCCGCGACCGCGGCGACCACCGCCCGCGAGCGTGGCAGGGGGATGGGACGGACCATGGCGGGGACTCCTTCGTCGACCGGGGCGCGCGTCGCGACCTCGGCCCGACTGTATCGCTTGCAGCAATCTTGCAGCAATGGTCGAAGGAGGGTTCGGCTCCTGCTCGGGCGGGGCCGACGCCCCCGCGCCGACCATGCCCTGACGGCCGCCGAGCATGCGATCGGGGCCCGTCCCCCGGGTGGGACGGGCCCCGATCGCATGCTCGGCGGCGGGTGGTGTCGGTGCGGTCAGCCCGCCAGGTGCCCCCACCGGGGCGCCAGGTCGCTCCATGGCCCGACCTCGGCCACCTCGCCCTCGACCAGCACCACCACACGATCCGCCCGCGCGAGCGCCGCGCCCTTCGACGTCGCCCCGACCACCGTGGTGCCGCGTTCGCGCAGCGCCGCCCACAGCTCGATCTCCGTCGCCGCGTCCAGCGCGCTGGACACGTCGTCGGCGAGCAGCAGCTCGGCGTCCGCCGCGAGGGCGCGCGCCAGCGCCAGGCGCTGCACCTGGCCGCCCGACAGCCGCACCCCGCGGTGCCCGACGAGCGCGTCGTGGCCGCCCGCCTCCGACACGTCCTGCTCCAGCCGGGCGGCCGCCACCGGGCCGTGCACCTCACGCTCGTGGTCGAGGCGCACGTTGTCGGCGAACGTCCCGGACAGCACGCGCGGCAGCTGCGCCACGTACGCCACCTGGCCCGGGCGCAGGAACGACTCGGTGTCCGTGACGTCGGCACCGTTCCAGCGCAGCGCGCCCCGGTGCGGCACCAGGCCCGCCAGCGCGGACAGCATGCTCGACTTGCCCGACCCGACCTGGCCGAGCAGCAGGACGAGCTCGCCGCGGCGGACCGTCAGGTCGACGTCCAAGACGCCGATCGTGCCGTCGTCGTGCACCGCGGACATCCCTGCCAGCTCGAGCTGCTGCAACGGGCGTCGCTCCCCCGCGACCGGCGTCGGCGCGGCACCCGTCAGCAGGTCGACGCCGTCGGGCAGCACGACCAGGTCGGCACCCCCGGCGAAGCGGCTGGTCGCCTGCTGCCAGGAGCGCGTGCCCGGCGCCTCCGTGACGACCGCCCCCGCCACCGTGCCGAACCAGCCGAAGCCGGTCACGGCCGTCGCGACGAGCAGCGCCGTGGCGAGGTCCCAGGCACCGGCCAGCAGGCCGCCCCACGCCGCGACGACGCCCAGCTGGATCATCACCTGCGGCACGCCGTCGAGCGCGGCCTGCACCCGGTGCTCGAACACCGCGGCCTGCACCCGCCCGCCGTCCACCTCGCGCAGGTGCGCGTGCACCTGCGGCGTCCGGGCCGCGAGCTTGACGGTGCGGGCCGAGTCCAGCGCCGAGACCAGCGCCCGCC
This sequence comes from Isoptericola dokdonensis DS-3, assembly GCF_001636295.1. Lineage (NCBI taxonomy): Bacteria > Bacillati > Actinomycetota > Actinomycetes > Micrococcales > Promicromonosporaceae > Isoptericola > Isoptericola dokdonensis. The sequence continues at coordinate 1,590,856 of NZ_CP014209.1, forward strand.
CGAACTGGGCGCGCGCGGCGGACGACTGCGTGGCCGAGCGGCCCGCGATGGGGCGGCCGAGCGCCGACGCGCCCGCCGAGACCACCATGACCGCGAGCAGCACCGTACCGGCGAGCCACGACCCGCTGATCAGCGCCGTCACGCCCGCGATGATGAGGCCGTTGACGAAGTCGACCCAGCGGTCGGCGTACCGCACGAACCGGTCGGCGTCCATCGCGCGGGCCACGATCTCCCCCGGCGGGGTGGCCGCGAGCCGCTGCTGGCGGGTCTGCCCGACCATGACCGCCATGCGCACGCGCAGCAGCACCTCGATCCACCAGCGCGGGTAGAGGTAGATGGCGTACGCCAGGGCGAGGGGGGCGGCGAGGATCAGGACGGTGAACGTCACGAGCAGGGCCGTCGGGAACCCGTCGGCGACGTCCTCGACGGCGCGTCCCCAGAGGTAGGCGGTGATCGCGCCCTGCGCGGACACCAGGCTCGCCACCAGGAACAGCAGACCCCCGACCACGCCCCACGCCGGGCGGACCACCAGGGCGTGCAGCACACCGCGGGCCAGGCTCGGGCCGTCCCCCGGGTCGCGGCGCGGCGGCGGGGTGCCGCGCCGACGGCGACCGCCGACCGCCTGCGGGCGGCCGTCGTCCTCGGTGCCGGGCGTGGCCGGGCCGTCCCGGCGCTCCGCCTCGCGGCCGGCTGTCGTCGCGGCGTCGAGGTCGCCGTCGGCGTCCGTCCCGTCCGCGGCGTCGTCCGCGCCGTCGTCCAGGACGTCGCCGCCGTGCGCGACGCTCGCCTCCAGCAGGTCGCGGTAGCGCCCGGGGACCCCGGCGAGCTGGGCGCGCGGCCCCTGCTGCACGACGCGGCCGTGGTCGAGCACGGCGACCAGGCCGGCCCGCTCGATGGTGGTCAGCCGGTGCGCGACGAGCACGCCGGTGCGACCCGTGAGGAGCCGCTCGGCCGCCGCGACGACGCGGGACTCCGTGAGCGGGTCCATGCGGGCGGTCGCCTCGTCGAGCACCACCACCTGGACGTCGCGGACCAGGAGGCGCGCGAACGCGACGAGCTGCTCCTCGCCCGCGGACAGCGTGGTCCCGCCGGGGCCGAGCAGCGTGTCGAGACCGTCGGGGAGCCCGGCGACCCAGTCGTCGAGCCGGAGCTCGCGCACCGCGGCCTCGACGTCCGAGCGGGGGACGTCCGCGAACAGCGCGACGTTCTCCGCGAGCGTGCCCGCCAGGATCTCGGTGCGCTGCGTGACGACGCCGACCGCGGCCCGCAGGTGCTGCAGGTCCAGGTCGCGCACGTCCGCGCCGCCGACGAACACGCTGCCCCGCTCCGGCTCGACCGCACGGGACAGCAGCGACGCCAGGGTCGACTTGCCCGACCCCGTGCGGCCCACCAGCGCGATCGTCTGCCCGGCGGGAACGCGCAGGTCGACCCCCGCCAGCGCGAAGGTGCCCTCCGCGTAGGAGAAGTGCAGGTCGCGCACCTCGATGCCGACCGGGCCGGCCGGCACGCGGTCGCCGCCGGCGGGCTCGGGCTCGATGTCGAGCATCTGGCGCAGGCGCGTCAGCGCACCGACACCCTCCTGGATGTCGGGCAGGTGGTGGACGAGGGTGTCGACCTGGCCGACGAACAGCGCCGTGACGAGGAACAGGGTGACGAGGTTCCCCACCGGCAGGTCGCCCTCGGCCGCGAGCGCGGCACCGGCGACCGCGACGCCCGCCAGCAGGCTCGCCAGGACGAGACCGGCACGGCGGAGCATTCGGGTCTCCACCGCCACGACCGCTCGGAACTTGGCGTGGACGTCGGCGGAACGCTGCGCCAGGCGGCGGATCGCGAACGCCTGGCCCAGGCTCGTGCGCAGGTCGTCGCGAGCGGCCACGGACTCCTCGAACGCGGCGGCGTGGTCGGTCCAGGCGGCCTCCTCGACCACCTTGCGGCGTGCGATCTCCCCCAGCATGGGTCGCACGAGCAGCGCGGCCAGCGCGGCCAGCGCCGGGAACAGGACCCAGGCGGGCCACCAGGTGACGCCGGCCACGACCCACATCGGCACGACGCCCACGAGCGTGCGGCCCGCGCCCCACAGCTGGCGGCGCACGAGCGTGCCGACGGCGTGGGTGTCGTCGTCGACCCGGTCGAGGACCTCGCCCACCGCCTGCTCCGTGAGCGTGGCGAGCGGCTGGTGCAGGGCCGCGGTCAGCAGGTCGCCCCGCAGCTTCCCCTCGGCGCGGTCGACGACGCCCGCCCACACGACCTGCCCGGCGGCGTCGAGCAGCGCGGCCCCGACGATGCAGAGCGCGAGCAGCAGCAGGGTGGACAGGGTCGGGTCCTCGGCGAGACCGCCGGCGATGACGGTGCCGAGCGCGGCGCCGACGGCGCCGACGGTGAGGGCGGACAGGGCGACCCCGGACAGCGGGGCACGCAGCCGCCGCCAGTCGAGGCGGCGGGCAGGGTCGGCACCGTGGCGGGCGGACGGGTCGGCGTCCGCCGCGCGGTGCGCGTCGAGGGATGAGGGTGCGTCGATCATGGCCCGTCGACGATACGTCGCGGGACCGACACCGTTCGACGGATTTTCCGGGCTCCCGAGCGGGCCGGCCGAGGTCAGACCAGGCCGAGCTCGCGCACCGTGTCGCGCTCCGCCTCGAGCTCCGCCACGCTGGCGTCGATGCGCGCCCGGGAGAAGTCGTCGATCTCCAGGCCCTCCACGACATGCCACCGCCCGTCCGACGAGGTCACGGGGAACGAGCACACGAGGCCCTCGGGGACGCCGTACTCGCCGGTCGAGACGACGCCCGCGCTGGTCCAGTCGCCCTCCGGCGTGCCGAGCACCCAGTCGTGGACGTGGTCGATGGCCGCGTTCGCCGCGGACGCCGCCGACGACGCCCCCCGGGCGTCGATGATGGCCGCGCCGCGCTTGGCGACCGTCGGGACGAACTCGTCGCTCAGCCACGCCGTGTCCGCCGTGAGGACGCCCGCGGGGGCGCCGGCGACCTCGGCGTGGAACAGGTCGGGGTACTGCGTCGCGGAGTGGTTGCCCCAGATCGCCAGCCGGCGCACCTCGGAGACGGGCACCCCGGCCTTGTGCGCCACCTGGGACAGCGCCCGGTTGTGGTCGAGGCGGGTCATCGCGGTGAACCGCTCGGCGGGGACGTCGGGGGCGTGCGCCGCGGCGATGAGGGCGTTGGTGTTGGCGGGGTTGCCCACGACCAGGACGCGGACGTCGCCGGCCGCGTGGGCGTTGATCGCCCGGCCCTGGGGGCCGAAGATCCCGCCGTTGGCCTCCAGCAGGTCGCCGCGCTCCATCCCCGGCCCGCGGGGCCGCGCCCCGACGAGCAGCGCGACGTTCGTGCCGTCGAAGGCGCGCGCGGCGTCGTCCTCGACGTCGACGCCCGCCAGCAGCGGGAAGGCGCAGTCGTCGAGCTCCATCGCGGTGCCCTCCGCCGCCTTGACGGCCTGCGGGATCTCGAGGAGCCGCAACCGCACCGGGGTGTCGGGCCCCAGCATGGCGCCGGAGGCGATGCGGAACAGCAGCGCGTACCCGATCTGACCGGCAGCGCCGGTCACGGTGACGTTCACGGGAGCAGTCATGGCCCTACTCTGGCGCACCCGGCGGGCACAGTCACCCCGACCCGGCCAGATCCGGCCACGAAGACGTCGCGCACGGGCGCCGGACGGCCCCGACCGGGCCCGTTCGGGGCCCCCACGGCCAGGTCGCGGGCGTGCAGGGGTGCCGCACGATACGGTGCAGGGGTCACATCCCGACGTGATGCCCGGCATACAGGTGAGTCACAGGAACCGGTGCCAGCATCGCCGCCGCGCGCCAAGCCGGCGCCCCTGACCTTCACCGACGACCAGCAAAGGACCACCCATGGCCGAGCACACCGTGACCGACGTCGAGGTCGAGACGCCGACACCGCCCCGCCTGTTCACCCGTCTGGCCGCCGAGGCCTTCGGCACCTTCGTGCTGGTGCTCGGCATCGTCGGGACGGCGACCTTCAACGCCGCCAACGGCGGCTCCATCCTCACCGTCGCCCTCGCGGGCGGCATCGCGCTGATGGCCGCGATCGCCGCCGTCGGGCACCTGTCCGGCGGGCACTTCAACCCGGCCGTGACGTTCGGTCTCACGCTGGCCGGCCGCGCCCGCTGGGCCGACCTCGTGCCGTACTGGGTCGCCCAGTTCGTCGGCGCCGCCGCCTGCGGCGCCCTGCTGCTGCTCATCATCCCGGACTCGTACGCCACGCTCGTCGGCCGGGCGTCGGCCGGTGAGGTGCTGGCCGCCACCGCGAACGGCTACGGCGACCTCTCGCCGATGTTCACCGTCTCCCAGGGCCAGGCCACGTTCGACCTGCTCCCCGCCCTCGTGGTGGAGATCCTCATCGCCGCGGTCTTCGTCGGCGTGATCCTCGGCGTGACCAACCAGCGCGCCGGCATCGCCTACCCGGCCGTCGTCATCGGTCTGACCCTCGGCGCGCTGCACATCGTGTCGTGGCTCGTCACCAACACGTCGTTCAACCCGGCGCGCTCCTTCGCCTCCCTCGTGTCCCCGGACGCCTGGGGCTCCGGCACGGCCGGCTCGCAGTACTGGCTGTTCGTGGTCGCGCCGCTCCTCGGTGGCGCGCTCGCCGCCCTGTTCGCCCGCGCCTTCGCCCCGGTCCCCGCGGTCCAGGCGATCGAGGACCCGACGTGGGACGCCCAGCCGGGCACCGCGCCCGCCGCCGCGCAGGCGGCCACCGTCGCCGCGACGGCCACCGCCACCGCGGCCGCCGTCCAGGCGGAGACCGCACCGGTCGTCGAGGAAGAGGTCGTCGTCGAGACGGTCGAGGACGAGCCCGTCGTGGCCGAGCCGGTCGACGAGCCCGTCCTGCCGGCCACGGACGACGTCGAGGCCCGGGGCGACGAGGGCGACGTGACGCCCCCCGCCAAGCCCTGACCCGCACGACGAGCCCGTCAGGGCCGTGACGCGCAGAGGCCCGCGAGCACCGCTCGCGGGCCTCTGCGCGTCCCCGGACGGGGCCGAGGATCAGATGCCGGGCGCGGTGAGCGCGAGCACCGAGATGCCGGTGGCGGCCGACCAGCACAGGAAGACGTCGAGCCCCCGGCTGCGGATCGCCAGCCCGGCCGGACCCGTCGGCGAGGTGGCCCGCCAGGCTCCCGCCACCGCGAGCGTGGCGGCGATCGTCAGCGACCCGACCTGCGCGCTCACCGTCAGCCCGAGGACCACCGACAGCAGGATCCCGGTCAGCGCCACCAGGATCGCCGGCACCGGGCTCGGTGCCGCACGGCCGGGCGCGGACGGCACCTCGACGGCGTGCCAGCGAGGGGCGGCGGGCTGCGGGGAGTCGGGGACCACGACGACGAGCGTACCCGGCACGCGGCCGACGACGGGCGGCGAGGCAGGCCGGTAGGGTCGCTGGCGTGAGCACCCCGCAGGCTCCTGCCGTCGACCTCCCCCCGCTCCCCCGCACCGTCGTCGTGGTCGGCGCCGGTCTCGCGGGCGCCCAGACCGTCGCGGCGCTGCGCACGCACGGCTACGACGGCCGGGTCGTCCTGCTCGGTGACGAGGGCGTGGCACCCTACGACCGTCCGCCGCTGTCCAAGGACCTGTTCACCCGGCCGGAGCCCGTGTGGCTCGCCGACGACCTCGGCGTCGACGTCGAAGCCCTCGCGGACGAGGTGCGGCTCGGCGACCCGGCGGTCGCCTGGCGGCCGGGCACCGTCACCACCCGCACCGGCGACGAGCTCGCCGCCGACGCCGTCGTCCTCGCCTGCGGCTCCCGGCCCGTCGTGCCGCCCGGCTGGGGGGCGGACGTCCTGCACACCGCCGGGGACGCCGACCGGCTGCGCCGCGACCTGCGCGCCGGCACGCGGCTCGTCGTCGTGGGGGCCGGCTGGGTCGGGGCGGAGGTGGCCGGGGTCGCGGCCGGCGCCGGGGCGGACGTCACCGTCGTCGAGGCCGGGCCCGCGCCCCTCGCGCGCCAGCTCGGGACGCACGTCGGCGCGCTGCTCGCCCCCTGGTTCGCGGACGCCGGGGTGCGGCTGCTCCTCGACGCGCCCGCGACCCGCGTCCGCCCCGACGGCGTCACCCTCGACTCCGGGGAGGTCGTCCCCGCGGACGTCGTCCTCGCCGCCGTCGGCGCACGTCCCGCCACCGAGTGGCTGCGCAGCACCCTGCCCCACGACGTGTTCGACGCCGTCGGCTCGCTCCGGGTCGACGCGGGCGGCGCCGTCGTCGGCGCGACCGGGCTGTGGGCCGTCGGTGACGTCGCGGCCCGGCCGCACCCGGTGCTCGGGCGGGTGCCCGGCGGGCACTGGTCGTCGGCGCTGCACGACCCCGAGGCCACCGTGCGGGCGCTGCTCGGCCTCGACGTCGGCCCCCCGCACGCCCCGTACGTGTTCTCCCGCCAGCTCGGCCACGACCTGGCCCTGTTCGGGCTCCCCCAGGGCGACCCGACGGTGCTGCGCGGCGTCCCCGGCGACGGCCCGTGGGCGGCGTTCTGGACCGCACCCGACGGCGGACCCGACGCAGCGGTCCCGGGCGACGGTGCGGGCGCGCCGAACGACGGCGCCCCCGGGACGGTGCGCGCCGTGCTGCTGGTCGACTCCCCGCGCGAGGTGGGCCCGGTGCGCAAGGCGATGAACCGGCCCGCGCCGCTGGTCGTCGACCTCGACCGGGCGGCCGACCCCGCCGTGCGCCTGCGCGACGCCCTCGCCGGCTGACCCGTCCGGGCTGCCGAGCCACCCCGACCTCCGAGACGCGACGACCTTCGAGACGCGACGAGCGTGCGGACTTCGCACCTCATCGGACTCGATGGGGTGCGAAGTCCGCACGCTCGTTGCAGACCCCGGGGGCTGCGTCAGTGCGCGAAGTGGCGCGTCCCGGTGAGGTACATGGTCACGCCGGCGGCCTGGGCGGCCGCCACGACCTCCTCGTCGCGGATGGAACCGCCGGGCTGGACGACCGCGCGCACACCGGCGTCGAGCAGCACCTGGAGACCGTCGGCGAACGGGAAGAACGCGTCCGACGCGGCGACGGCACCGCGGGCGCGCTCGGCGCCCTCGGCGAGCGTGTTGGCGCGCTCGACGGACAGGCGGCACGAGTCGACCCGGTTGACCTGACCCATGCCGATGCCGACGGCGGCGCCGTCCGCGGCGAGCAGGATCGCGTTCGACTTGGCGGCGCGCACGGCCCGCCACGCGAAGGCGAGGTCGGCGAGGGTCGCGTCGTCGGCGGGCTCGCCCGCGGCGAGGGTCCACGCGGCGGGGTCGTCCCCGGCGGCCTGGAAGCGGTCCACCTCCTGGACGAGCAGCCCGCCGGAGACCGGGCGGGTCTCCACGGGGGCGGTACCGCCCTCGGCGTCGTCGATGACGAGCAGGCGGATGTTCTTCTTCGCCTGGAGGACCTCGAGCGCCTCGGGCTCGAAGCCCGGTGCCACGACGACCTCGGTGAAGACGGGCGCGATCTGCTCGGCCGCGGCCTTCGTCACGACCCGGTTCGTGGCGATGACGCCGCCGTAGGCCGACACCGGGTCGGTGGCGTGCGCGCGGGCGTGCGCCTGGGCGACGTCGTCGCCCACCGCGATGCCGCACGGGTTGACGTGCTTGATGATCGCGACGGCGGGCTCGGTGTGGTCGTGGGCGGCGCGCCAGGCGGCGTCGGCGTCGACGTAGTTGTTGTAGCTCATCGCCTTGCCGTGCAGCTGCGTGGCCTGGGCGAGACCGGTCGAACCGTCGACGGCACGGTAGAGCGCGGCGCGCTGGTGCGGGTTCTCGCCGTAGCGCAGCACGTCGGCGCGCTCGTAGGCCGCACCGGCGACGTCGGGCAGGCCCGACTCGACGGCGGCGGCGTCGGGGGCGTACACCGACGCGAACCACGCGGCCACGGCGACGTCGTACTGGGCGGTGTGCGCGAACGCGGCGGCGGCGAGGCGCTTGCGCCCGGCGAACGTGAACCCGCCGCCCTGGACGGCGGCGACGACGTCGTCGTAGCGGGCCGGGTCGACCACGACGGCGACGCTCGGGTGGTTCTTCGCCGCGGCGCGCACCATCGAGGGGCCGCCGATGTCGATCTGCTCGACGACGGCGTCCGGCGCGGCGCCCGAGGCGACGGTCGCGGCGAACGGGTACAGGTTCACCACGACCAGCTCGAACGTGTCGATCTCGAGCTCGGCGAGCTGGGCGAGGTGGTCCGCCTTGCGGGTGTCGGCGAGGATGCCGGCGTGCACGCGCGGGTGCAGCGTCTTGACGCGCCCCTCCAGGCACTCGGGGAACCCGGTGAGGTCCTCCACCGGCGTGACCGGCACGCCCGCGTCGGCGATGCGCGACGCGGTGGAGCCGGTGGAGACGAGCTCGACGCCCGCGGCGTGCAGGGCGGTGGCGAGCTCGACGAGGCCGGTCTTGTCGTAGACGCTCAGCAGGGCGCGGCGCACGGGCCGCTGGGTGTCGTCGGCGAGCTGGACGTCGGGGGTGGAGGGGGCGGCAGACATCGTGGTGGTCTCCTCGGGACGGTCTTCGCGGAAACCCTGGCGCCCAGGCGGGCGGCGCTCACGGCGGTCTCGACGACGCCCGGCAGGCCCGGTGGTCGAGGCGGCCGCTCCCCGGTGGTTGTCCACCTTCGCCAGTCACGGCCGCCTCGATCCTACCCGGGCCCTCAGCCCTTGACCGCCCCCGCGGTGAGCCCGGCGGCCATGCGCGTCTGCACGGTCATGAACAGCGCGATCACGGGCAGCGCGATGAGCAAGGACCCCGCCATGATGCCGCCCCAGTTGGTCGCCTGGTTCGCGCCCGAGAAGTACTGCAACCACAGGGGCAGCGTCTGGTTGCCGTCGCTCATGACCACCAGCGCCAGCGTGTACTCGTTCCAGGCGGTGATGGTGGCGAAGATCGCGCCGGTCACCAGGCCCGGGCCGAGCAGCGGGAGCGTGATCCGCACGAACGAGCCGACGCGCGTGCAGCCGTCGATCATCGCCGCGTGCTCCAGCTCCACCGGGACGCCGTCGACGAACCCCTTGAGGATCCAGATGTTGAACGGGACGATGAGGCCCACGTACAGGATCGACAGGCCGACGACGCTGTTGAGCAGGTCCCAGCCGTCGAGCATCTTGTACTGGGAGATGAACAGCGCCTCGGCGGGGATCATCTGGATGACGAGGATGCAGGCGATGACGGCCTTGCGTCCCCGGAAGCGGAACCTGGAGATCGCCACGGCCGCGAGGAACGCCACGGACACCGCGACCAGGACCGCGACGCCGGTGACCTGCAGGCTGACGGTCATCGCCGACCAGAAGCGGTCGTCGCCGAGGACGCCCGCGAAGTGCTCGGTCGTCGGGTGGGTGTTGACGAACGTCGGGGTGGACGACCGGAACTCCGCGTTCGGCAGCAGCGCGGAGCTGATCATCCAGTACAGGGGGAAGAACCACACGAGTGCGGTGACGACGGCGAAGACGTCGGCCGCCCGCCGCACCCGCGCCCCGCGGGGGCGGCGACGGCGCGGCGGCGGGACGCTCGGGGGCGCCTCGGCCGGCGCCGGGGCCTGCGTGACGGCGGTCATGACGAGACCTCCCGGTCGTTCTTGAAGAGCTGGTGGACGTACGGCAGGGTCACGACGACGGTCAGGCCCAGCACGATCGTGGCGGTCGCCGCGGCCATGCCGAACTCGCCCTGCCCGATGCCGAGCCGGAAGATGTAGGTGCCCAGCACGTCGGTGTCGTCGAGCGGAGCCCCGGCGTCCTGCAGGATCTTGATCTGCGTGAAGACCCGCAGGTCCCAGATGATCTGCAGCAGGCCGATGAGCAGCAGCACCGGGGCGACCACGGGCACCGTGACCCGGAAGAAGCGCGCCCAGACCCCGGCGCCGTCGAGCTCGGCCGCCTCGTGGATCTCCTCGGGGACCTGGCTCAGGCCGGCGTACGCCATGAAGGCGACCAGCGGCACCGACATCCAGATGATGATGATCGACGCGATGGTGAGCATGCCCGTCGCCTGGCCGAGCCAGTTGTAGTCCTCGGGCCACCAGGGCACGACCCGCTCCAGCGTCCAGTTGACCACCCCGAACCGGGTGTCGAAGAGGAGCTGCCACACGGTCAGGGAGGACACGATCGGCACGGCCCACACGAGCAGCAGCACGGTCTGGAGCAGGAACCGGGCCCAGCCCGACATGCGCATCATGACGACCGCGACGAACACGCCGACCACGATCGTCACGGCGGCCGTGACGAGACAGAAGACGATCGAGCGGGCGAAGACCTCCCAGGTGTACGGGTCGGCGAGCACGGTCGAGAAGTTGTCCAGCCCCACGAACTCGGCGGGGGCGCCGAACTGCTGCTCCAGCCCGTAGTCCTGGAAGGCGAGCACGAACTGGCGCACGAGCGGGTAGCCGAGGGCGAGCAGCACGACGGCGGTCGCCCCGAGGAGCAGCACGTAGGGCAGGCGCGAGCGCTGGTCGCGGCGGGTCGCGGGGCGGGGCGACGACGAGGTGGTCGTCGGGGGTGACGGCGGTGCGGCCACGGGAACCTCCGGGTGTGACGGCGGACGGCGGCGCCGGGCGGGACCTCGGTCGGTCCCGCCCGGCGCCGTCACGTCACTTGTTGAGGAGCTCTTCGATGCGGGCGTCGACGTCCGCGGCCACGGTGGCCGGGTCCTCACCGCTCGCGATCGCCTTCCAGAAGTCCTTGTCGAGGTTCTCGCCCTCGACGAGCGCCCAGTAGCGGGCCGGCGGGGTGAGCTGCGAGTTGGCGGCGACCTCCGCGAGGAGCGCCGCGTTGTCGGCCGTGCCCTGGGCGTCGGCGAACGTCGTGTTGCCGGGCACCCAGCCGTTCTGGGCCATCATGATCTGGAACTCGTCGGAGTAGACGAGGTCGAGCACCTTGGCGGCGAGCTCCGGGTGCCGGCTCTTGGCGGCGATGCCGAGGTTCGACCCGCCGGCGAACGTCTTGCCGAGCGTGCCGGCCTCCAGGCCGGGCACCGCGAAGACGCCGACCTTGTCGTTCTCGCGCAGCTCCTCGGCGATGTTCGGGTACGACCACGTCAGGCCGGAGAACATCGCGACGCGACCCTCGTTGAAGTCGTTCCACGGCTCCTGCGCCGCGTCCACGGAGTCCTCGGCGCCGAGCACGCCGGCCGCGTAGAGGTCGGCGACCTGCTCGATCGCCGCCATCGACTCGGGGCTCGACAGGTTGCCGACCCACTGGTCGCCCTCCTGCACCGCGTACTGGCCGCCGTGGGTGTAGAGCCACGCCTCGAGGGTGTGCTGGTCGACACCCGCGATGTAGGCGCCCTGGAAGCCGTCGGTGCCCTCCGGGTTGGCCTCCGTGAGGGTCGACACGACCTCGGTGAAGTCGTCGAGCGACGTCGGGGCCCCGACCCCGGCCGCCGCGAAGAGGTCCTTGTTGTAGTAGAAGATCCGCGAGCCGGCGTAGAACGGCACGGTGTAGACCGTGTCGTCGACGGAGCCGATCTCGACGAACGAACCGATGAGGTCGTCGCCGCCCCAGCCCTCGACCTCGTCGGTCACGTCGGCGAACGCCCCCACGGAGGTGTAGGTGGGCGACTGGGTGTTGCCGACCTCGACGACGTCCGGCGTCTGGGACTCCGAGGCCATGGCCGTCTGAAGCTTCTCGACGATGCCGTCCCACTGCTGGATCTCGATCGTCAGCGACGAGCCGGGGTTCTGGGCGGCGAACTCGTCGGTCAGCCACGCCTGGGCGTCGTCCGGCACGGAGCCGTCCATGAACCAGACGGTCAGGTCACCGGTGCCGCCGCCGTCGGCGGTGTCGTCGTCGGCGCCGCCGCAGGCGGTCAGGACCAGTGCGGCGGTCGCGGCGGTGGCGACCGCGGCGAGAGAACGAGTGCGCTTCACGTGAGCTCCTTCGACGTCGTGGCGGGCGCCGGAGGCCGGCACCCGCTCACCCTCGTACGTGGTGTGGGTCACACTCTGACGACCCGTCAGCGGTTTTGCTATCTAGCCTCTCTAACTGTTACCAGACCGCAACACGGTCGTCATCACCGGCGGCAGGACGGCGCGAGTCAGCGCACGACAGCGCGAGTCAGCGCAGGCTGGCGCGAGTCAGCGCACGACAGCGCGAGTCAGCGCAGGCTGGCGCGAGTCAGCGCACGACAGCGCGAGTCAGCGCAGGCTGGCGCGAGTCAGCGCACGACGGCGCGAGTCAGCGCGGCGGCGCCGCGTCGAACCCGAGCAGCGCCCAGGCGCGCGCGGCGTACGACGCCCGCTCGGTGGCGGGGCGGCGGGTCAGGGCCGCGGTGACCAGCTCGACGCCGAGCAGGAGGTCCTCGACGGTCGTGCCGGGAGGCACGGCACCCGCCGCGACGGCGTCGTGCACGCGCGTGGCGAGGACGTCCGCGACCCGCGCCCGCAGGTCCATGAGGCGGCGGTCGGGGTGCTCCTCGGGGCGGGCCGAGACGAGGTCGATGCTCACCACGGAGTCCATGGCGTGCCGGGTGATCAGGCCGAGGAGGTCGGCCAGGCGGGCGTCGGGGTCGACGGCCCGCTCCTCGAGGGCGACGACCTGCTCCTCGAAGAGGGCGATGACGAGCTCGACGCGGTCCGGGAAGTGCCGGTAGAGGCTGCCCTGGCCGACGCCGGCGCGGCGTGCGACGGCGTTGAGCGGGGCGTGCGCGCCGTGCTCGGCGAACACCTCGCGGGCGGCGGCGAGCAGCGCCGCACGATTGCGCGCCGCGGCCCGCGGGCCGGGGTTGCTGCGGCGCGAGCTGCTGCCTGCCTGGGTGGTCACGGTGCTAGTGTAGGCAACGGAACCGGACAACAATGTCCGGTATCGATGGAGGACAGCATGACCACCGAGCTCACCCTGAAGAACACCGTCGCCGAGTGGCTCGCCGACCCGGTCGGCGAGCGTCTGCTCACCGAGATGCTGGCCGCGGCCGGCGCCACCCCGAAGGCGCTCACGCCCGCCCGCCGCCTCTCCCTGGGCAAGCTCGTCAAGCTCTCCCGCGGCAAGTTCCCCGCCGAGGCCGCCGAGGCGCTCGTCACCCGCGCCGCCGAGCTCCGTGCCGCCGGCGACACCGTGCCGTCGAGCACCGCCCCGTCGAGCACCGCCCCGTCGAGCACCGCCCCGTCGGACACCGCACAGTCCACGGTCGGGACGACCTCCGCGCCCGAGCCCGCCGAGTGGGTCGAGGAGATCTCCCCGGGCCGTTTCTCCGGCGAGACGGTCGTCGTCACCGGCGCCGCCTCCGGCATCGGCCGCGCCACCGCGTCCCGCGTCGCCCGCGAGGGCGGCCGCGTCGTGGCCGTCGACATGACGCAGGCCGGGCTGGACGAGCTGGCCGCCGACCTCGCCGGCGCACTGCCCGAGGGCGCTGCGGTCGTGCCCGTCGTCGCCGACATCACCGACTCCGCCGCGGTGGCGCGCGTCGTCGGGGCCGCCGGCGAGCGCGTCGACGCCCTGGCGAACGTCGCGGGGATCATGGACCGCTTCGCTCCCGTGCACAGCGTCGACGACGCCACGTGGGAGAAGGTCCTCGCCGTCAACGTGACCGGCACGATGAAGCTCCTGCGCGCCGTCGTGCCCGGCATGCTGGCCGCGGCCGAGGGTCGGGTCGTCAACGTCGCGTCCGAGGCAGGCCTGCGCGGCTCGGCCGCGGGCGCCGCGTACACGGCGTCGAAGCACGCCGTCGTCGGACTCACCAAGAACGCGGCCTACATGTACACGGGCACCGGCGTGCGCGTGAACGCCGTCGCCCCGGGCGGCGTCGCCACCGGCATGCAGCCGCGCGACGTCGACGAGTTCGGGATGGGCCGCGTCCAGGCGGGCATGGGGATCATGGCCGACATCGCGATGCCCGAGCAGCTCGCCGCGTCGATCACGTTCCTGCTGTCGAAGGACTCGACGAACGTCAACGGACAGATCCTGGCTTCCGACGGCGGCTGGTCCGCCGCCTGACCGGACCGCCGGCACCCGCTGCCCCGGCCCGCACCGCCCCTGTCCGGGCGGTGCGGGCCGTGCTGCGTCTCAGGGGACGACGACCGCGTCGTCGGCCCAGGTGTCGGGGCGGCCCACGCGGCGCAGCGGCCGGGCGCACGAGGTCCCGACGACCGTCACGCCGAGCACGGCGGCCAGGACGACGAGGGTGGGACCGATGCCGAGGAGCGCCAGCAGTCCGCTGCCGACCAGCGGCGCCAGCGGCAGCGCGGCCGACACCGACAAGTCCATGACGGACGAGAACCGGCCCTGGAGCTCGGGCGGGGTGATCGCGGCGGCGTAGCCCGCCATGGCGGCGTTGGCGGCGGGCACCAGCAGGACACCGGGCACGAGCGCGGCGACGTACCCGGGCAGCGACTGCGTCGTCGCCATGGCGGCCGCGGCCACCGCGACCATCGCCAGGGCGGCGGGCACGAGCCGGCCGACCCGCACCCGCGCCACGAGCCACGGGGCGAGGACGGCGCCGGCCAGCATCGCCGCGCCGACCGCGGCCGAGAGCAGGCCGATCCGCGGGGCCGGCACGCCCTCCTCCGCGAGGGAGAGGGTCACGGCCACGAGCAGGCCGCTGAGCAGCACGTTGATGAGGGCGAACAGCCCCAGGCAGAGCCGGAACAGCGGCACCGACCAGACGTAGGCCAGCCCTTCGCGCAGGGCCGTCACGGGGTGGGTGCGCCGGGCCGCGGCGGTGTCGCCGTTGAGCGGCTCGCGGACCAGGGCGGCGCACACCGCCGTGACGAGGTGCCCGACGGCGCCGGCGAGCAGCGGCAGGGCGTGAGCGATCCCGTACAGGACTCCGCCGACAGGGCCGGCGACGAGGCTCGCGGCGGCGTCGCGACCCTGGGTGGCGGCGTAGGCCGTGGGGAGCTGCGCGGCAGGGACGACGGCGCGCAGCGCCCCGGCGACCGACGGCTCGACGAACGCGCCGGCCACCGAGGACGCCAGCAGGACGATCGCGAGATGGACGGCAGTGAGGTGTCCGTCCAGGGCGGCCACCCCGGCGCTCCCCCAGGCCAGCGCCGCCACGGTGGCGGTGCCGACGAGGAGCCGCCGGCGGTCGACCCGGTCCGCGACGACGCCGGCCGGGAGCGTGGCGAGCAGTCCCCCGACGTGGCCGACGGCGGCGACGACGCCCGCCTGCCAGACGGAACCGGTGATCGCCAGGGCGAGCAGCGGCACGGCGAAGGCGGCGATGCCCGCGCCGAACGCCTCCGTGGTCAGGCCCGACATCAGCAGCAGGTAGGGCCGGTTGCGCAGGAGCCGGGGCGGGTCGGCGGCCGGGGCGCCGAGGGGCGTCGTCATGTGCGCAACACTAGTTGCGCACCTATTTTTGCGCAAGAGGTGTTGCGCAAGACTTGTCGATACGATCCACCGGTGGACGAGACCTTCCTGGTGCAGACCCCCGAGGCCCTCAAGGCCGTCGCCCATCCGGTGCGCCAGCGCATCCTGCTGCGGCTCGCCGTCCTGGGCCACGCCCGCGCCGCCGACCTCGCCCAGGACATCGGCGAGCCCGCGAACTCGGTGAGCTTCCACCTGCGCACGCTCGCGCGGGCCGGGATGGTCGTCGAGGCGCCGGAGCACGCGCGCGACCGCCGCGACCGCGTCTGGCGCAACGTCGCGCGCAGCTACCAGGTGGACCCCACCACACCCGGCGCGGCCGACCAGGCGCTCGGGCCCGTCCAGGTCTGGCTCCAGGAGCTCGTCGCCCTCGTCGGCTCGGGCACGCGCCCGGACCACGACGGTCGGCACCGCACCGTCGTCGTCAACAACCTGCCCCTCACCGCCGCCGAGGCCGAGGAGTTCTCCACCGAGCTCGTCGCCCTCCAGGAGCGCTGGAGCGACCGTGTGTTCACCAGCGCCCGGCAGGAGCCGGGGACGCCGCGCGAGATCTACCAGCTCCTCCTGGCGCTGGCTCCGCGCCACGGCGACGCCGGGGGGCCGACCGCCGGCTGACCCCCGCGGCGAGGAGGGCCGGCGGCGGGTCAGCCGATGCGCGTGCGGCGACCCTCGACGACGAGCCCGTCGCGCGCCACCCGGCCGACCGTCTCGACGAGCAGGGCCCGCTCGGCCACCTTGATGCGCTCGTGCAGCGACGACTCGTCGTCGCCGTCGAGCACCGGCACCGCGGTCTGGGCGACGATCGGGCCGGTGTCCACGCCGTCGTCGACGACGTGCACGGTGCACCCGGTCTGCCGCACGCCGTAGGCGAGGGCGTCCCGGACGCCGTGCGCGCCGGGGAACGACGGCAGCAGAGCCGGGTGGGTGTTGATCACGCGCGCCGGGAACCGGGCGAGGAACGACGGCGCGAGGATGCGCATGAAGCCCGCGAGCACGACCCAGTCGGGCCGGAACACCGCGACGGCCTCGGCGACGCCCTCGTTCCACGCGTCACGGTCGGCGAAGTCGGCGGGGGCGACCACGACGGACGCCACCCCGGCCTCGCGGGCCAGGTCGAGCGCGCCCGCCCCCGGCCTGTCGGACACCACGCCGACGACGCGGGCGCCGTAGGCGGGGTCCTCGTGGGCGGCGAGCAGAGCGGCGAGGTTGGAGCCGCCGCCCGAGGCGAGGACGACGAGGCGGGCGCCGGGGGCGGGGGCGACGGGGTGGCCGGACGGAGTCTGCACGGCCGTAGCCTAGCCAGACGCGGTCGGGGCCCGGCTCAGTGCGCGCCGCCCAGGCGGCCGGCGAGCCGCTCGAGGCGGGCGGAGCTGTCCGGGTTCAGCCCGCGGAACTCCACCTTCTTGCCGCGCGCGGCGTACTTGTGCTGGACGGCGTCGAGCGCCGCCACGGTGGAGGCGTCCCACACGTGCGTGTCGGACATGTCGACGACCACCCGGTGCGGGTCGCCGGTGTAGTCGAACTGGTAGACGAGGTCGTTGGAGGAGGCGAAGAACAGATCGCCGGAGACGGCGTAGACACGCTCGTCGTCGGCGTCGTCCGCGTCCAGCCGCGTCACGGTGGTGAGGTGGGCGACGCGCTGCAGGAACAGCACCGCGGCGACGACCACACCCACGATGACGCCGTACGCCAGGTTGTGGGTGACGACGGTGACCACGACGGTCGCGAGCATCACCGCGGTCTCGGACTTCGGCATGCGCCGGAGGGTGCCGGGCCGGACGGAGTGCCAGTCGAACGTGCCGACGGACACCATGATCATGACCGCGACCAGTGCCGCCATGGGGATGATCGCGACCACATCACCCAGCCCGACCACCAGGGCGAGCAGGAAGACACCGGCGAGGAACGTCGACAGCCGGGTGCGCGCACCGGAGGCCTTCACGTTGATCATGGTCTGGCCGATCATGGCGCAGCCGCCCATGCCGCCGAAGAACCCCGTGACCACGTTCGCGACGCCCTGGCCCCAGGTCTCGCGGGTCTTGTTCGAGTGCGTGTCGGTGATGTCGTCCACGAGCTTGGCCGTGAGCAGCGACTCGATGATCCCGACCAGCGCCATCGCCAGCGCGAACGGGGCGATGATCTGCAGGGTCTCGAGGTTCAGCGGCACGTCCGGGAACAGCAGCGACGGCAGGGACTCGGGCAGCGCGCCCTCGTCCCCGACGGTCGGGACGTTGATCGCCGCAGTGACGGTCGCAGCGGTGAGCAGCACGATCGCCACCAGCGGGGCCGGGACGACCTTGGTCCAGCGCGGCAGCAGCACCATGACGGCCAGGCCGACGACGACCAGGCCGTAGATCATCCAGCGGTTGCCGTCGGTGACCTTGTCGCCGAACAGGTGCGGGAGCTGGGAGGTGAAGACGAGGATCGCCAGCGCGTTGACGAACCCGACCATCACCGAGCGCGGGATGAACCGCATGAGCTTGGCGACGCCGATCAGGCCGAGGACGACCTGGAGCACGCCCGCCAGGATCACGGTGGCGACGAGGTACTCGACCCCGTGCTGCTGGACGACCGGGGCGACGACCAGGGCGACGGCGCCGGTGGCGGCGGAGATCATCGCCGGGCGTCCGCCGACGAACGAGATCGTCACCGCCATCGTGAACGCGGCGAACAGTCCGAGCCGCGGGTCGACCCCGGCGATGATCGAGAACGCGATGGCTTCGGGGATGAGGGCCAGCGCGACGACGAGGCCCGCCAGGACCTCGGTGCGCAGGGTCGTGACCGAGCTGAACGCGGCCTTGAACGACCCCGTGGACGTGGCCTCGGGGGGCGCCACCGGGACGGGCCGCGGGGCGGGGTCGGGCAGGGCGGCGCGGGATTCTTCCGACACGCGGCACTCCTTCGGTACGGGGGCGCGCACGCCCCGGGACCAGGTCGCAGAGACAAGGTCCGGGCAGACAGGACTGAGCACGCGACGCTGCGTACGCGGAAAGCGGGTGGGCGGTGCAGGCCTCCCCCTCGGGGGCGGACGACCGACGACGGCCGCAACTCTACCCTGACGTGAGGGTAGTCTTCGATCCGGCGTCGGGACGACGTCGGGACGTCGGGGAGAATGAGGCGATGGACGAGCGCAGCACCGGGACCGCCACCGGCACCACCATGCACATCGGCGCGGTCGCCGAGCGCACCGGGCTGTCGCTGCGCACCCTGCGGCACTACGACGACGTCGGCCTCCTGCGACCGTCCGGCCGAACCGACGGCGGCTTCCGCCTCTACACCGAGCGCGACGTCGATCGCCTGCTGGTCGTCCGGCGCATGAAGCCCCTCGGCTTCACCCTGGAGGAGATGCGCGAGCTGCTCGACCTGGTCGACCGGGTCGACGGCGACGGCAGCCGGGACGACGACGCCCGCGCCCGGCTCGCCGAGTACGTCACCCGGGCCGAGGAACGCCGTGCCGACCTCGCCCGCAAGGTCGACATGGCCGACGAGTTCATCGACCTGCTGCACGCCCGCACACGCTGAGCCCGACGCCGCCGGGACGCCCGGACGGCGTCAGGCGACCGGCCGCCCGCGCGCCGCGAGCCCCCACGCGACGAGCAGCACCACGGCCGCCCCGCCGCCGACCTCGGCGGCGACCAGGCCGCCCGTCACCCACGGGTCGGCCCCCACGTCGGCGAGCCGGCCGGCACCCGCCGCTCCCCCGGCGAGCCGCTGGAGCACCAGGGTCGTCGCACCGGCCGACAGTGCCGTCCCCGCGACGATCCACGCGACGTCCCGGATCCCGACGAGCGCCGGCTCGAGGTTCCGCCAGGCGAACCAGCCCGCCGCGGCGCCGCAGGCGACGACCAGCACGGGCGTCCATGCGGCCCACGACGAGGTCCAGGCCTCGCCGGGCAGCGCACCGAGCAGCGGCAGCGCGGGCAGCACGTCGGCCTGCGCCGCGGCGGTCGTGAACGAGCTGCCCGTCCCGACGGCGAACCCCGGCCCCGCGACCCACGCCGACGCCCACAGCACCAGGTTGGGCACGAGCAGCAGCTGCACCACCACGAGCATGACGACCCCGAGCCAGCTCCCGCCCAGGCCCGCGGCGATCTGGGAGACGGTGTCCCGGCCCGCGACCACCCACACCCCCACGAGCACGGCGGACAGGGCGGTGAGCAGCGCCACCCCGACGAGGCCGCCCCGCAGCCCCAGGCGCAGGGTGTCCGGCACCCACGGGTCCAGCCGGGGCGTGATGCCCGCGAGCAGCGGCCCGTCCGGAGCGGAGAACATGCCGAGCGCGAGCCCGCCGCCGCCGACCACCACGCCGCCCAGCACGGCCGCGCCGATCTGCAGCACGAACGCCACGACGTCGTCCGGGGTGGCCGTGCCCGCCAGGTCCAGGGCCACGGTCAGCGCGACGACGGCGCCCGTGTAGAGCACCGTGCCGCCCCACCACGCGGCGAGGGTCGGTGCCGCCGACCGCTTCGCCGCGACGTGCGCGGTGAAGACCAGCAGCGCGGTCAGGCCCAGCGGCACCACGGTCACCGTCGCCGCACCGGCCGCCAGCGGCACACCGTGCCCGAGCAGCCACAGACCGGTGGCCACGCCCACGCCCGCCGACAGGCCGCCGTCGGACCCGGACGTCGACGGGGCGTCCAGCACCGCGACGACGGCGAACAGCGCCACCACCGCGTACGACAGCCCCACCGCCTGGACCGCGGCCCACACCCCCGAGGACGCCAGCGCGACACGGGCGCGCCAGGGCGCGACGGCGGCGACCTGCTCGAGGAGCCGGGGCGGGGACGTGCGGGAGGTGCTCACGCCCCCATCGTCGCCCGTCGCGGCGTCGTCGTCGGGCAGCAAAACGCCGAGGCGCCGGGTTCGGGCCCGGCACCACCGTCGTGGTGGTACCGCACCCGGACCCGACGCCTCGGCGTCAGGGATGCTCGGATCAGAGCGCCTGGAGGATCTCCCGCATGAGCGCGGCGGTCTCGGACGGCGTCTTGCCGACCTTCACGCCGACGGCCTCGAGGGCCTCCTTCTTCGCCTGCGCGGTGCCGGCCGAGCCGGACACGATCGCACCGGCGTGGCCCATCGTCTTGCCCTCGGGGGCGGTGAAGCCCGCGACGTAGCCCACGACCGGCTTGGTGACGTGCTCGGCGATGTAGGCCGCCGCACGCTCCTCGGCGTCGCCGCCGATCTCGCCGATCATGACGATCGCCTTGGTCTCGGGGTCGTTCTCGAACGCCTCGAGCGCGTCGATGTGGGTCGTGCCGACGATCGGGTCGCCGCCGATGCCGATGGCGGTGGAGAAGCCGAAGTCCTTCAGCTCGTACATCATCTGGTAGGTCAGGGTGCCCGACTTCGACACCAGGCCCACGGGGCCCTTGCCGGTGATGGTGTGCGGCGTGATGCCGGCGAGCGACTCGCCCGGCGTGATGATGCCGGGGCAGTTCGGCCCGATCATCCGGGTGTTCTTGCCCTGCAGGTAGGCCCAGACCTCGGCCGTGTCCTGGACGGGCACACCCTCGGTGATGACGACGATGAGCGGCATCTCGGCGTCGATCGCCTCGATGGCGGCGTCCTTCGTGAAGGCCGGCGGCACGAACAGCACGGACACGTTCGCGCCCGTGGCGGCCATGGCCTCGGCCACGGTGCCGAAGACCGGGAGGGTGACGTCGTTGCCCTCGTGGTCCTTGTGCTCGACGGTGGTGCCGGCCTTGCGGGCGTTCACGCCGCCCACGATCTGGGCGCCCGAGTCGAGCATGAGGGCGGTGTGCTTCGCACCCATCCCGCCGGTGATGCCCTGGACGATGATCTTCGAGTCGGAGTTCAGGTAGATCGACATGGTGTTCTTGTCTCTGCTCTCAGGTTCCGTCGGCGGTCAGGCGTTGGCCAGCTCGGCCGCCTTGTCGGCGCCGCCGTCCATGGTCTCGGCCAGGGTCACGAGGGGGTGGTTCGCGTCGGCCAGGATCTGGCGGCCGAGCGCGACGTTGTTCCCGTCGAGGCGGACGACGAGCGGCTTGGTGGCCTCGTCGCCGAGGATCTCCAGCGCGCCGACGATGCCCTTGGCGACCTCGTCGCACGCGGTGATGCCGCCGAAGACGTTGACGAACACGCTCTTGACCTGCGGGTCGTTGAGGATGACGTCGAGACCGTTCGCCATGACCTTGGCGTTCGCGCCGCCGCCGATGTCGAGGAAGTTGGCGGGCTTCACGCCGCCGTGCGCCTCGCCGGCGTAGGCGACCACGTCGAGGGTCGACATGACCAGGCCCGCGCCGTTGCCGATGATGCCGACCTCGCCGTCGAGCTTGACGTAGTTGAGGCCGTTCGCCTTGGCCTTCGCCTCGAGCGGGTCGGCGGACTCGGCGTCCTCGAGCTCGGCGTGGTCCGGGTGGCGGACCTCGGAGGCGTTCTCGTCGAGGGTGACCTTGCCGTCGAGGGCGACGATCGCGCCGTCCTCGGTGCGGACCAGCGGGTTCACCTCGACGAGGGTGGCGTCCTCGGCGGTGAACACGGTCCACAGCTTGCGGATGACGTCGGCGACGGGCGCCTGGAGCTCCGGGGCGAACCCGGCGGTCTCGACGATCTCGGCGGCCTTGGCCTCGTCGATCCCGACGATGGGGTCGACGGCGACCTTGGCGAGGGCCTCGGGACGCTCGACGGCCAACTGCTCGATCTCCATGCCGCCCTCGACCGAGCACATGGCCAGGTAGTTGCGGTTCGAGCGGTCCAGCAGCACCGAGAAGTAGAACTCCTCGGCGATCTTGGCGCCCTGGGCGATCATCACGCGGTGGACGGTGTGGCCCTTGATGTCCATGCCGAGGATCTCCTCGGCCTTCTCCTGCGCCTCGGCGGGCGAGTGCGCGAGCTTGACACCACCGGCCTTGCCGCGGCCACCGGTCTTGACCTGGGCCTTGACGACGACTGTGCCGCCGCCGAGCTTCTCTGCGCCTGCGCGAGCCTCTTCGGGCGTCGTCGCGACGACGCCGCCGAGCACGGGGACGCCGTGCTTCTCGAAGATGTCGCGAGCCTGGTATTCGAACAGGTCCACCCTGCTGCGTCCTTCCATCGGTGATGCCTCTGGGTCGGCAGAGGCCGGCACGAGCGATGTCTCGACATCAAGACATCTCCGCCCAGGGTAGCCGCGTGCGCGGGCGCGGCGGCACCCCGGGCCGTCAGATGCCACTTCACCGTGACGGATCCCACACGGGATGCCGCCCTCGGTGGGAACTCCGGGCGCGAGTCAGCGCAGAGCGGCGCGAGTCGGCACGACCGATGTCAACCTGGGTTGACGCGCGTCTCATGTCAACCTAGATTGACACCATGACGGAGCAGACGATCGCCACCGCCGCCGGGGACGACCCCGCCGCAGGGATGCGCGCCGTCCGCGCGCTGCGCGACCTCGCCGACCGCCTGGAAGTCCTCCAGGTCGAGCGGGCCCGCGGCCTCGGCTGGTCCTGGCAGGAGATCGCCGACGCCCTCGGCGTCTCCCGGCAGGCGGTCCACAAGAAGCACAGCAGGAGGCCCTGATGTTCGAGAGGTTCACGCGCGACGCCCGGGAGGCCGTCGTCGGCGCCCAGCAGGTGGCCCGCGAGACGAGGTCCGCCACGATCGACACCCGGCACCTGCTGGTGTCGCTCGTCGACGGCGGCGGGCCGGTCCCCGACATGCTGCGGTCCGCCGGACTACGGCCCGACGACGTCTCCGCCCGCGCGCGACGGTCCCTCACGTCGGGCGAACCGCTCGACGCGGACGCGCTCGCCGCCGTCGGCGTCGACCTCGCCGAGGTGCGTCGGCAGACCGACCAGGTCTTCGGTGCCGGGGCGCTGGACCGGGCGGGACGCCGCCCTTCCCGGCGCGGCGGGCACGTGCCGTTCGCGAGGGACGCGAAGAAGGCGCTGGAGCTCGCGCTGCGCGAGGCGGTCCGCCTCCACGACAAGGGCATCGGGACCCGGCACCTGCTCCTCGGCCTGCTGCGTGCCGACAGCCCCGGCGGCCGCGTCCTGGAGACCGCCCTGCACGACGCGGGGACCGACGTGCCCGCCCTGCGCGCCGCCGTCGAGCGCCCCGACGCCGCCTGACCCCCGGCGCGAGTCAGCGCACGACGGCGCCAGTCAGCGCAGGTGGGCGCGAGTCAGCGCACGGCAGCGCCAGTCAGCGCACGGCAGCGCCAGTCAGCGTGGGTGGGCGCGAGTCAGCGCAGACCTCGACGTCAGGGATGCCCGGACGTCGCGTCGAGATACGCGCGACCACGCGGGGAGAGGCGGTAGCCGACGTCGAGGCTCTCGGTGAGGCCGAGCTCCTTGAGCCGACGGACGCGGATCTTGAACGGGTCGCGCTCCATGCCGACGTCGGCGGCGAGGACGCGCGCAACGACGGCGGGCCGGGCCGCCACGAGCTCGAGGTACCGGCGGGTCCAGGGTTCGTCGGCCGCGCGGTCCATGCGGGCGAGCCGCCGGGCGATCGCCGTGACGGCGTCGGCGTCCAGGTCGTCGTCGTCCCGCAGCGCGACCCGAGGGTCGGGCCCGGCGACGCGCAGGCCGACCCGGTACAGGTCGCCGTCGCCCCGGCGCTCGATCCAGGCGCGCGCGGCGTCCGCGGACCCGAACCCGGCGCCGGTCGCGTCGTCGGCGCTGATGCCATCCGGCTCCACCCGGTCGAGCGACGTCACCTCGACGACACCGACGCGCGTGCGCACCGCGGACCCGACGTGCACACGGACGACGGCCCACCGGCGGTACGTGTGGTCGACCGTCCCGTCGGCGAGCCCGCGCAGCGTCTTGGCGTCCAGCAGCACACGGTCACGATGCCAGTCGCTCCCCCGGCACGCGCGCCGGCCCGCGCTGACTCGCGCCCACCAGCGCTGACTCAGGCCTCGAACCGGTACCCGGCCCCGGGATGGGTGAGCAGGTGCCGGGGCGCGGAGGGGTCGTCCTCGAGCTTGCGGCGCAGCTGGGCGGTGTAGACGCGCAGGTAGTTGGTCTCGTGGTCGTAGCCCGGCCCCCAGACGTCGTGCAGGAGCTGCTGGCGGCCGACCATGCGGCCGCGGTGGCGCACCAGCACCTCCAGCAGCGACCACTCGGTGGGCGTGAGCCGCACCTCGACGCCGTCCCGCTCGACGACGCGGCGCGCGAGGTCGATGCGCAGACGGCCGGCCTCGACGACGGGGTCGCCCGGACCGGCCGTGTCGGCGGGCGCGGCCCGGCGCACGGCGGCCCGCAGCCGGGCGAGCAGCTCGTTCATGGCGAACGGCTTGGTCACGTAGTCGTCGGCGCCGGCGTCGAGCGCGTCGACCTTGTCCTCCCCGAGCTGGCGCGCCGACAGCACGACCACGGGCACGCTGCTCCAGCCGCGGATGCCGGCGAGCACGTCGAGCCCCGACATGTCGGGCAGGCCGAGGTCGAGCACGACGACGTCGGGGCGGGCGCCGGCGGCGGCGTCGAGGGCGGCCGCGCCGGTCCCGGCGACGGTGACGTCCCAGCCGTGCGCGCGCAGGTTGATGGCGAGCGCGCGGGCGAGCCCGGCGTCGTCGTCCACGACGAGCACGCGGTGCCCGGTCACGGACGTCCCTCCGGGGCGTCGGCGCGGGGCACGGTGACGAGCATGGTGAGTCCGCCGCCGGGGGTGTCCTCCGCGGTGACGGTGGCGCCGACGGCGCGGGCGAGCCCGTCGGCGACGGCGAGCCCGAGACCCAGGCCAGTCCCCGTGTCGTCGAGCCGCTGGAACGGCTGGAACATGCTCCCCTTCCGGTCGTCGGGCACCCCGGGCCCGGTGTCGACGACGCGCACCTCGACCTCCGTGCCGGTGGCGGACGCCGCGACCCGGACGCCTGCCGGCGAGTGTCGCACGGCGTTCGACACGAGGTTCGCGACGGTCCGCTCGAGGAGCCCGCCGTCGGTGCGCACGAGCGGGAGGTCCTCGGGGACGTCCAGGACGACGTCGGCGAGCCAGGGTTCGACGGCGAGCGGCACGACCTCCTCCAGCGACGTGGCCCGCAGCACGGGTCGCACCGACCCTGTCTGGAGGCGCGACAGGTCGAGCAGGTTGTCGATGAGCCGTTCGAGCCGCCCGGTGGACTCCTGGATGGTGGCCGTCAGGGCGTCGGTGTCTTCCGGGTCGAGGTCGACGTCGGGTGCGGCGAGCCCGTCGACAGCGGTGCGGATCGCGGTCAGCGGGGTGCGCAGGTCGTGGGAGACGGCGGCGAGCAGCGCGGTGCGGGTGGCCTCGGCGTGCTCGAGCTCGGTGGCGGCGGCCGCCTGCTCGCGCAGCCGCCGATGCTCCAGGACGATCGCCGTCTGGCTGCCGAACGCCTCCAGCACCTGCCGGTCACCGGCGGGCAGGGGCCGCCCGACGAGGACGAGCCGGCGGGTGTCGTCGACGCGCACCTCCGTGACGTCCCGGGACCCCGTGCCGGGGCCCCGCCGGGTGGAGGCCACGACGTCCCAGGCGGCCCGCTCGTCGGCGCGGTGCTCCAGCCGCACCTCCTCCAGGCCGAAGGTCGTCGCGAGCCGTTCCACGACGGCGAGGGCGGTGTCCTCCCCCGACAGCACGGAGCGTGACAGCGCGGCGAGCGTCGACGCCTCCGCCCGGGCACGGTAGGCCTGCTCGCTGCGCCGGGCGGCGAGGTCCACGACCGAGGCGACGGCCACGGCGACCAGCACGAACACGACCAGCGCCAGCGCGTTCTCGGGCTCGGCGATCGTCAGCCGGCCGGTCGGCTCGGTGAAGAACCAGTTCAGGCAGAGGAACGAGGCGACGGCGGCGGCGACGGAGGGCCGGCGCCCGCCGACGAGCGCGACGGCGACCACCCCGGCGAGGAACAGCAGCAGCTCGGTGGACAGGGAGTCGTCGGCGGAGCCGAGGGCGAGGAGCCCGAGGGTGAGCGTGACCGGCGCCAGCAGCGCGACCGCCCAGCCCACGGCGCGCCGCCGGGCCGACAGCGACGACGGACGCGCGGCGCGGCGGGCGCCGCGCCGGGCGTGCTCGTGGGTGACGAGGTGCACGTCGATCGCGCCGGACAGCCGGGCGATCTCGGCGCTGGACGACCCGAGCAGCGCCTGCCGCCAGCGGGAGTGCCGGGAGACGCCGACGACGATCATGGTCGCGTTGACGCCGCGGGCGAAGTCGACGACCGCGGAGGGGACGTCCTCCCCCACGACCGTGTGGAAGGTGCCGTCGAGCGCCTCGACCAGCGCGCGCTGGGCGGCGATCGCGGCGGGCGGTGCCGCCGGCAGACCGTCGGTGGGGAGCACGTGGACGGCGAGCAGCTCGGACCCGGCGGCCCGCTGCACGATGCGCGCGGCACGGCGCAGCAGGGTCTCGGACTCGTCCCCGCCGGTGACGGCGACGACGACACGCTCCCGCGCGGGCCAGGTGCCGGCGATGTCGTGGTCGGCCCGGTAGCGGGTGAGGGCGTCGTCGACGCGGTCGGCGAGCCACAGCAGCGCGAGCTCGCGCAGCGCCGTGAGGTTGCCCTCGCGGAAGTACCGGCCGAGGGAGGCGTCGATCTGCTCGGGCCGGTACACGTTGCCGTGCGCGAGCCGACGGCGCAGCTGCTGCGGGGACAGGTCGACGAGCTGGATCTGGTCGGCGTCGCGCACGACCTGGTCGGGCACGGTCTCGCGCTGGCGCGCCCCGGTGATGGCCTCGACGTCGTCCGTGAGCGACGCGAGGTGCTGGACGTTGACGGTGGTGACCACGTCGATCCCGGCGTCGAGGAGGACGTGCACGTCCTGCCAGCGCTTGGGGTGCGCGGAGCCGGGGGCGTTGGTGTGCGCGAGCTCGTCGACGAGCACCACCTCGGGCGCGCGGGCGAGGACCGCGTCGACGTCGAGCTCGGTGAGGGTGGCGCCGCGATGGTCGACCGCGCGGCGGGGCACGACCTCCAGGTCCCCCAGCTTGGCGGCCGTCCCGGCGCGGCCGTGGGTCTCGACGAGCCCGACGACGACGTCGGTGCCGCGGGTCCGACGACGCTCGGCCTCGTCGAGCATGGCGAAGGTCTTGCCCACGCCGGGTGCGGCGCCGAGGTAGACGGTGAGCCTCCCCCGGCGCCGCCCCGCGGACGGCTGTGCGGTCATGCGGGCATTGTCCGTCACCCGTGGTCCGGCGCCCCGGACGCGGCGTCCCCGGTCGTGCCGTCCGCCGGCCTGCCGGCCTGGTTCTCCAGCGCGAGGTTGAGCCCGAGGACGTCGACCCGGACGTCGCCGAGGACGCCGAGCGTGCGCCCGGTGGTGTGCTCGGCCACGAGGGCCCGCACGACGGCGGGGTCGAGGTCGCGCGCGGCGGCGACCCGGTCGACCTGGAGCGCCGCGTAGTCGGGGCTGATGTGCGGGTCGAGGCCGGAGCCGGACGCGGTGACGGCGTCGGCGGGCACCGCGGCGGGGTCGACGCCCTCGGTGGCCGCGACGGCGGCCCGCCGGTCGGTGATCGCGTCGACCAGCTCGGGGCTCTCGGGCCCGAGGTTCGACCCGCCCGAGGCGAGGGTGTCGTAGCCGTCGCCCGCGGCGGACGGGCGCGGGTGGAACCACTGCTCGCCGTCGAACGGCTGACCGACGAGCGCGGAGCCGACGGCCTCGGCCCGGTCGCGGGTGGGCTCGCCCGTCGCGGTGACCAAGGAGCCGTCGGCCCGCCAGCCGAACAGCGCCTGGCCCGCACCGGTGACGGCGAGCGGGTACGCGAGCCCCAGCAGGAGGGTGAAGCCGAGCAGGACGCGAGCGCCCGCGAGGGTGTGGGCGAGCAGCGTGCCGCGCCCGGTGACGTGGGTCGGGGTGGTCATGGGGGTTCCTCCGGGGTTCACAGGCCGGGCAGCAGCGAGACGACGAGGTCGACGGCCTTGATGCCGACGAACGGCACCACGAGCCCGCCGAGCCCGTAGACGAGCAGGTTGCGTCGCAGCAGGGCGGACGCCGACGACGGCCGGTACCGCACGCCGCGCAGCGCGAGGGGCACGAGCACGAGGATGATCAGCGCGTTGAACACCACCGCGGAGACGATCGCCGACTGCAGGCTCGACAGGCCCATGACGTTGAGCACCGCCAGGCCCGGGAACAGCCCGGAGAACATGGCGGGCAGGATCGCGAAGTACTTCGCGACGTCGTTCGCCACGGAGAATGTCGTCAGGGCGCCGCGCGTGATGAGCAGCTGCTTGCCGATCTCGACGATCTCGATGAGCTTCGTCGGGTCGGAGTCGAGGTCGACCATGTTGCCGGCCTCCTTGGCCGCCGACGTCCCGGACGCCATCGCCACCCCGACGTCCGACTGGGCGAGCGCCGGGGCGTCGTTCGTGCCGTCGCCCGCCATGGCGACGAGGCGCCCGCCGGACTGCTCGCGCCGGATGAGGGCCAGCTTGTCCTCCGGGGTGGCCTCCGCGAGGACGTCGTCGACGCCCGCCTCGGCGGCGATGGCACGGGCGGTCACGGCGTTGTCGCCCGTCACCATGACGGTGCGGATGCCCATCGCCCGCAGCTCGTCGAAACGTTCGCGCATGCCCTGCTTGACGACGTCCTTGAGGTGGACGACGCCGAGCACGCGGGCCGGGCCGTCACCGACCTGCTCCGCGACGACGAGCGGCGTGCCCCCGGTGCGGGACACCCCGTCGACGTGCTCGGCGAGCCGCGCGGCGACGTCGGCGCCCAGGTCGGCTCCGGTGCCGCGCACCCAGGCGGTGACCGCCGAGGCGGCGCCCTTGCGCAACCGGCGCACGCTCCCGTCGGCGCCGTCGCCGCCGACCGGCAGGTCCACCCCGGACATGCGGGTCTGCGCGGTGAACGGCACCAGCTCCGCACCGCCGGGCAGGCCACCGCCGAACCCGCCACCGGCGCGCGCGTCGACCAGCTCGACGATGCTGCGACCCTCCGGGGTGTCGTCCGCGAGGGACGCGAGCCGTGCTGCCGCGGCGAGCTCCGCCTCGGCGGCGGGCTCCACGGGCAGCACCGCCACCGCGCGCCGGTTGCCGTACGTGATGGTGCCGGTCTTGTCGAGCAGCAGGACGTCGACGTCGCCCGCGGCCTCGACCGCACGCCCCGACATCGCCAGGACGTTGCGCTGCACGAGGCGGTCCATGCCCGCGATGCCGATCGCCGACAGCAGCGCGCCGATCGTCGTCGGGACGAGGCACACCAGCAGCGCGACCAGCACCACGACGTCCTGGCGGCCGCCCGAGAAGGCGGCGAACGGCTGCAGCGTCGCCACCGCCAGCACGA
Organism: Isoptericola dokdonensis DS-3; assembly: GCF_001636295.1. NCBI lineage: Bacteria > Bacillati > Actinomycetota > Actinomycetes > Micrococcales > Promicromonosporaceae > Isoptericola > Isoptericola dokdonensis. The sequence goes on from NZ_CP014209.1 coordinate 1,620,326, forward strand.
ACACCGCGGTGAGCGCGGTGAGGAGCAGGTTGAGCGCCACCTCGTTCGGGGTGCGCTGCCGCTCGCTGCCCTCGACCAGCGCGATCATCCGGTCCACGAACGTGTGGCCGGGAGGCGTGGTGATCCGCACGACGATCCGGTCGGACAGCACGACGGTGCCTCCGGTGACCGCGCTGCGGTCTCCGCCCGACTCCCGGACCACCGGCGCCGACTCCCCCGTGATCGCGGACTCGTCGACCGACGCGACGCCGTCCACGACGTCGCCGTCGCCGGGGATCGTCTCCCCGGCCCGGACCTCCACGAGGTCGCCCACCCGCAGGGCGGCGGACGGCACCTCGACGCTCGGGACCTCGTCGGCGCGCAGCCCGCGCAGGTCGCCGACGGCGGCCTGCAGCTTGCGGGCCGTCGTCTGCTCCTGCGTGGCCCGCAGCGTGGACGCCTGCGCCCGGCCGCGTGCCTCCGCGATCGACTCGGCCAGCGTCGCGAACAGGACGGTCGCCCACAGCCAGGCCGTGACCACCCACGCGAACACGCTGGGCTCCAGCACGGCCAGGACGGTGGTGGCCGCCGCACCGACCTCGACGACGAGCAGCACGGGGGTGCGCCACAGCCGGCGCGGGTCCGTGCCCCGCACGGCTCCGGGCAGTGCGGCCCGCACCTGCGCCCAGGACAGGGCACTGCTGCGGCGGGGACGCGACCGCCCGGGGCCGTCCGGGGCGGGGAGGTCTCCCGGCAGACGGCCGGGGCGGTGGACGGTGGTGCTGGTCATGACAGGGACTCCGCGACGGGACCGAGGGACAGGACGGGGACGAACGTGAGACCCACGACGACCAGCGCGACCGCGGTCACGAGGCCGACGAACAAGGGCTGGTGGGTCGGCAGCGTGCCGGCGGACGCCGGGACGGTGCGCTGCGAGGCGAGCCGCCCCGCGAGCGCCAGGACGAGCGCGATCGGCACGAACCGTCCGACGAGCATCGCCAGGCCGAGCAGGGTGTTGTAGAAGGGGGTGCCGGTCGCCAGGCCGGCGAACGCGGACCCGTTGTTGTTGCCGGCCGACGCGAACGCGTACAGCACCTCGGACAGGCCGTGCGGTCCCGACTCCTGGATGCCGGCCTGCCCCGCACCGGTGGACACCGCGACGGCCGTGCCGACCAGGACCACGGCAGGCGTCACCAGGACGTACAGCGCCACGAGCGTCATCTCGCCGCGGCCGATCTTCTTGCCGAGGTACTCCGGGGTGCGGCCCACCATGAGCCCGGCGACGAACACCGCCAGGATGGCCAGCACGAGCATCCCGTAGAGGCCGGCACCGACGCCGCCGGGCGCGACCTCGCCGAGCAGCATCTCGAAGAGCAGCACTCCGCCGCCGGGCGCGGTGAACGAGTCGTGCATCGCGTTGACGGCGCCGGTCGACGTGCCGGTCGTCGCGGCGCCGAACAGGGCGCTCGCGGCGATGCCGAACCGGGTCTCCTTGCCTTCGGTGGCGGCGCCGGCGAGCTGCGGGGCGGTGCCGGGGGCGGCCAGCTCGGCCCAGGTGACGAGGGCGACGGCCCCGACCAGGAGCGTCACCATGACGCCGAGGACCGCCCAGCCCTGGCGGCGGTCGCCGACCAGGATCCCGAAGGTGCGGGGCAGGGCGGTGGGGATCAGCAGGAGCAGGAAGATCTCGAGGAGGTTGGTCCAGGGGGTCGGGTTCTCGAGGGGGTGGGCGGAGTTCGCGTTGAAGAAGCCGCCGCCGTTGGTGCCGAGCTCCTTGATGGCCTCCTGGGAGGCGACGGGGCCACCGAGCAGGTGCTGGGTGCCGCCGCCGAGCGTGGTGACGGCGGTGTGGGGGTCGAGGTTCTGCACGACGCCGGCGCCGACGAGGACGAGGGCGGCGACGCACGAGATCGGCAGGAGGATCCGGGTGACGGACCGCGTGAGGTCGGTCCAGAAGTTGCCGATCCGCGCGTCGGTGCCCGAGCGGGCGAAGCCCCGCACGAGCGCGATCGCGACGGAGAGGCCGACGGCCGCGGAGACGAAGTTCTGGACGGCGAAGCCGGCCATCTGGAGCAGGTGCCCCGCGGCGGCCTCGCCGGAGTACCACTGCCAGTTGGTGTTCGTGGTGAAGCTGACCGCGGTGTTCCAGGCGCCGGCGGGGTCCAGGCCGGTGAACCCGAGGTTCCACGGCAGGTGCGCCTGGAGGCGTCCGAGGGAGTACAGGGCGAGGACGGAGGCGAGGGAGAACCCGAGGACGGACAGGAGGTAGGTGCGCCAGTGCTGCTCGGCGTCGGGGTCGACGCGCACGGCGCGGTACCAGAGCTTCTCCGCGCGCCAGTGCCGGGAGGTCGAGTGGACGCGGGCCATGTACGCACCCAGGGGCGCGTGGGCCGCGGCGAGCATCGCCACGAGCAGGAGGACCTGCCCGACGGCGGCGAGGACGTCGGTGCTCATCGGGCGTCAGCGCTCCCGTCCGTCGCGGAGCATCACGACGAGCAGGTAGCCCAGGGTGACGACCATGGTGGTCAGGAAGACGGCGTCGAGGACGGTCACGCGGACCTCCGACGGGCGACGAGGGCGACCGTGGCGAAGAACGCGACGGTGAGCAGGACGTAGGCGAGATCGCTCATACGTCCTGGTCTAGTCGCCGGCGCGGCCCTTCCCGCCGGTCTTGACGGGTCCTTGACACCCTGGGCGGGCGCTCTGACGGGACCCTGACGTCGGCAGCAGCGACCGGGACTCAGTCGATCTGCGCGAGGGTCTTCCTCAGCAGCCGGGCGTAGGCGGACGTGCCGTCGACGTCGGGGTGGGTCCGGTCGGCGTGCAGCAGGCCGGGCCGGTCCCGGACGACGTCGTCCCACGGCGCGACGTGGACGTTGTCGTGGCGCGCGGCGATCTCGTCGAGCGTCCGGTTCGTGCCGGGCACCCAGTCGCTGACGCCGACGACGGCGAACACGACGACGTCCCGGTCCGGGCCGACGACGTCCAGGACCTCCTCGAAGGCGTCGACGGCGCCGTCCCACGCGAACCCGCCGTTCGTGCCGAACTGGAGCACCACGACGTCGCGGAGCTCGCCCCGCCGTTCCGCCGCGCGGACGATCGCCGGGGCGTCGACCCACTTGCGGATCGGCTCACCGTCGATCGCGATGCCCGGGAACTTCTCGAACAGGGCGGGCGCCGCCCCGGACAGCACCGAGTCGCCGAACGCCGAGATCCGGTCGCCGGTCACCTTCTCGGCAGGCCGGGCCGCCTCCCTCGTCGGGTCCTGGACCGACGCCCGGACGATCATCGCCTGGCCCTGCTCGATCGCGAGCTGCGCCTGCGACGTCCCGGGTGCGGTGACGACCACGGCCCCCGTGACCACGACCGCGAGCCCCGCGGCGCCGGCGAGCACCCGCGCACGGGTGACGCGCCGTCCGGTCGTGGCGACCGCCGTGCGGACCCTCGCCGCGGTCCCCCGGAAGCCGTCGCGCCGGATCGGCGTCTCGACCCACCGGTACGACGCGGCGGCCGCGAGCACGGTGACGCCGAGCGCGACCACCGTGCCGCGCCACCACGGCACGGTGCCGGGCTGGGCCGCCACCACGGCGTCGACGAGCAGGAGCACGGGCCAGTGCCACAGGTACAGGCCGTAGGACCGGGTCCCCACCCACACCACGGGTGCCGACTCCGCGAGCCGCGCGCCAGGGCCGCGCCGTCCGGCGATCAGGGCGTCGGTCGTGGCGTCGGCGCAGCGGGCGACGAGCAGCAGGGCGAGCAGCGACGCGGCGAGGATCCCGCCGCGGTACGGCCACGCGGTGTCGGTGTGCGCCGTCAGGGTGAGGACGCCGAGGCCGGCCAACCCTGCCGGGACGGCCCAGCGGGCGCTCCTGCCGGGCAGCAGCCGGGCGCCCGTGCCCCGGTGCAGCGCCGCGGCGGCCCCGAGCAGCAGGCCGAACGCGTGCGTGTCGGTGCCGTAGTAGACGCGGGTCGGGTCGCCGGGGTCGAGCAGCACCGCCATGGCGACGGCGGAGGCGGCGGCGCCGACGGCGACGACCCGCACCCGGGAGCGCGTCGTCGGGGTCAGCACGATGAGCAGCACGAGCAGCAGCGGCCACACCAGGTAGAACTGCTCCTCGACGGCCAGCGACCAGAAGGTCTGGAAGAGCACGGGCTGCGTGGCGTCGAAGTAGCTCTGGCCCGCGGCGACCTCCAGCCAGTTGGTGCTGAACGTCGCGGCGCCGAGCACCTGCCGGCCCACCCCGACGAGGAGGTCGGGTGCGACGACCCGCGCCGCGAGGACGCTCACGACGACGACCACGGCGAGCGCGGGCAGCAGCCGGCGGGCCCGGCGGCGCCAGAACTCGCGCAACCGGATCCGGCGGGTGCCGGACAGCTCGCGCAGCAGCAGCGTGGTGATGAGGAACCCGCTGACGACGAAGAACACGTCGACGCCGACGAAGCCGCCGGGGAGCGCCGCGGGCGCCACGTGGTAGGCGACGACCAGCAGGACGGCGAGCGCGCGCAGCGCGTCGAGACCGACGACCCGCTCCGACCCCCCACCGGTCGGTGGGCGTCGGCTCGCGGTCGTGGACCGCTCGGCCCACGGCGCGGGTCCGTCCGCCGCGCGCGCTCGGTGCGGGGCGGAGGGCCGGCGGGCCGACGACGGCCGCTCGGGAGCGCTGCCGGGGGCGCGGTCGAGCGACGTGCGCTCCGACCCGACCTCCGTGACCATGGGCGCTCCTGCGACCAGGGGGCACGTCCCACGACGCGCCGTCGCCGGTCACGCTAGCGCCGGACCGCGGCGACGTGCGGGAGGCGCGCGACGGGCGTCGCCCGCCGCCGCCGCGACGGTGCCGGGCGGGCCCGACGGGGAGGTCAGAGCTTGGTGACGGGGCTGAACCGCAGCAGCAGCCGCTTGGTGCCGTCCGCGCCGAAGTCGATGCGGGCGACCGCGTTGTGCCCGGTGCCCTCCAGCGCGACGACCCGCCCGACGCCGTACGCGTCGTGGGTGACCTTGTCCCCCACGCTCAACGACGGGATGTCGGCGTCCTGGCGCGGGGCGGCCGACCCGAAGCTCGCGCTCGTCCCGCTGCTCGCCGGCGCCGCGCGGGGGGTCTCGCGGCGGGTCGTGACCCGGCCCGACGTCGCCCCCGAGCCGCCGGTCCACCCGCCGCCCTGGCTCGCTCGGGCGCCGCCGCCCCACGCGGAGACGCCGCGCCGCAAGGTCTGCGTCGCGGACTCGGCCCGCCGCCAGTCCAGCAGGTCGGCGGGGATCTCCTCGAGGAACCGGCTCGGCGGGAACTCGTTCGCCATGCCGAACGCCGACCGGGTGCCCGCCCGCGACAGGTACAGCCGCTGTCGCGCCCGGGTGATGCCCACGTAGGCGAGGCGCCGCTCCTCGGCGAGCTCGCCGTCGTCGTGCAGGGACCGCATGTGGGGGAACGTGCCGTCCTCCAGGCCGGTGAGGAACACGACCGGGAACTCCAGCCCCTTGGCGGTGTGCAGGGTCATGAGGGTGACGACGCCCGGGTCCTCGACCGGCTCGGCGTCGTGCTCGTGCTCGGCGCCGCCGTCGGCGACGTCCTCCGCGGGGATCTGGTCGGCGTCCGCGACCAGCGACACGCGCTCCAGGAAGTCGCCCAGGTCGCCCTCGGGGTCGGCCTCCGTGAACTCGGCGGCCACGGCGTGCAGCTCGGCGAGGTTCTCCACGCGGGAGGCGTCCTGCGGGTCGTCGCTGGCGCGCAGCTCGGCGAGGTAGCCGGTGCGGTCCAGCACGGCACCCAGCACCTCGGCCGGGGTCGCGCCGTCGGTCACCATCGCGCCCAGCTCCGCCATCATCTCGGCGAACGCCCGCAACGGCTTCAGGGTGCGGGTCGTCATGCCGGGGATCTCGTCGACCCGCCCGAGCGCAGCACCGAACGAGATGCGCCCGGCGTCGGCGAACCCCGCGACCAGCGCCTCCGCCCGGTCCCCCAGGCCGCGCTTGGGCACGTTCAGCACCCGGCGCACCGAGACGTCGTCGTCCGGGTTGGACAGCGCCCGCAGGTACGCGACGGCGTCCTTGACCTCCTTGCGCTCGTAGAAGCGCGTGCCGCCGACCACCTTGTACGGCAGCCCGACACGGATCAGCACCTCCTCCAGCGCCCGCGACTGGGCGTTCGTCCGGTAGAAGATCGCGACGTCGCCGGGGCGGACGCCGTCCGCGTCGCCGAGGCGGTCGATCTCCTGCGCGACGAACCTCGCCTCGTGGTGCTCGTCGTCGGCGACGTAGCCGACGATCTTCTCCCCCGGCCCGGCGTCCGTCCACAGCCGCTTCTCCCGGCGTCCCACGTTGCGGGCGATCACCGCGTTGGCGGCCGACAGGATGTTCTGAGTCGAGCGGTAGTTCTGCTCCAGCAGGATCGTGCGCGCGTCGGTGTAGTCCTCCTCGAACTCCACGATGTTGCGGATCGTGGCGCCGCGGAACGCGTAGATCGACTGGTCGGCGTCGCCGACCACCGTCAGCTCGGCGGGCTCCAGGACGTAGCCGTCACCCGCACCGCCGCCCTCCGACGGCTCGCCGCTCGCGGGGACGCCGGCGAGCTCGCGCACCAGCACGTACTGCGCGTGGTTCGTGTCCTGGTACTCGTCGACGAGGATGTGCCGGAACCGGCGCCGGTAGTGCTCGGCGACGGCCGGGAACGCCTGCAGCAGGTTGACCGTCGTCATGATGATGTCGTCGAAGTCCAGGGCGTGCGCCTGTGCGAGACGCGCCTGGTAGCGGCGGTACACGTCGGCCAGGACGGCGTCGAACCGGTCGCCGCCGTCCGCCAGGCCGCCGCCTGCGAGCGCCCGTTCGCGCCAGCCCGTCGCGGGGACGTCGGACGCGGACCGCTGCGCGTACGCGTCCGGGTCGACCAGCTCGTTCTTCAGGTCGCTGATCTTGTTCGCGAGCGACCGCGGCGGGTACTTCTTGATGTCGAGGTCGAGCTCGCGGCACACCAGCGTGATGAGGCGCTGGGAGTCCGCGGCGTCGTAGATGGAGAAGCTGGACCGCAGCCCGAGGGTCTTGGCCTCGCGCCGCAGGATCCGTACGCACGCCGAGTGGAACGTGGACACCCACATGCGGCTCGCCGCCGGGCCGACGAGCTGTTCGACGCGCTCCCGCATCTCCGCCGCGGCCTTGTTCGTGAACGTGATCGCGAGGATCTGCCCGGGCCGGGCCCGGCGCGTCGCCAGCAGGTGCGCGATGCGGTGCGTCAGGACGCGCGTCTTGCCCGACCCGGCGCCCGCCACGATGAGCAGCGGCGACCCGGCGTGCACGACGGCGTCCCGCTGGGCCGGGTTGAGCCCGTCCAGCAGCGCCGCGGCCTCCTCCTCGGCGGCGGCGTCCCTGGTGTCGTGCACGACGTCGCCGCCGGCGGCGCGCGGCACCCAGTCGGGCGCCGCGGCGTCGTCGTCCCACCGCGGGGCGGTCGTGGGCAGGGGCGCGGTGCCGCTCGCCCGGGCAGGGTCGAGACCGGGCAGGGAGAGGCTGTCGAAGAGCGAAGTCATGGCTGTCCCAGCGTAGGCGGTGCCGGGGACATCCGGACGCGCCGACGCCGCCGTGCGCGGCTATCTTGCGGCCATGAGTCAGACGCCGTCGGCCGGGACCGCGCCGCAGCAACCGCCGACGTCGTTCGCGGCCCTGCTCGCGCACCCGCGCGGTCTCGTCAACCCCTCGACCGTCGGCGGCGCGGTCGCCCTGGGCGTCGGGCTCGTCCTCGTGCTCGTACCGTCGCTCTCGCACGACCTCACCGAGGCCCTGCTGAGCGTCGGGCTGCTCGTGTCGGGCGCCAACGACGTGTGGGTCACCGCGCGGCGCCGCCACCTGCGCACCGCGACCCGGGTCACCGCCGCGCTGCGGGGCGTCGCCGCGATCGCGCTGGCGCTCGTGTTCCTCCTGGACAGCCAGGACGCCCTCGAGGCCGTCATCGTGCTCGGCACGGTGTTCCTGCTGCTGCGCAGCCTGCTCACCCTGCTGCTGGCCGTGGTGAGCCGGGACCGCGGGCGCCGCGCGCCCCGCTACGCGGCCGGTGCCGTCGGGCTGGCCTTCGCCGTGCTGCTCATCGCCACGCCCGCGGTCTACATCGACTGGATCGCCGCCGTCGTCGGCCTCGCGGCGGTCGTGGGCGGCACCATCACGCTCGCGTACGGCTACCGGATCGCTACCGGGCTGGTCCCCCGGCCGGAAGGCCTCTACCCCACGTTCACCGAGATCCTGTGGTCCTGGGTCGAGCACGTCGACGTCGGCGACGCGAGCCGCGACGACCTCGCGGGCCAGCTCTACCTGGAACGTCCCGAGGTGGCCGCCAAGCGGATCGCCTGGTGGACGATGCTCGTGCTGAGCGTCGCCATCGCGACGCTCGCCGTCCTGCAGGACTCCACGGCCGTGGTCATCGGCGCGATGCTGGTGGCGCCCCTCATGACGCCGATCCTCGGGCTCTCCGCCGCGCTGGTCAGCGGCTGGGCGGCCCGCACGCTGCGCTCCCTCGGCCTGATCGTCGCGGGTGTGGTCGTGGCGGTCGGGCTCGCGTTCGTCATCTCGTCGTGGGTCCCTGCCGTGGTGCCGTTCGACAGCAACTCGCAGATCTCCTCGCGGGTCGACCCGACGCTGCTCGACATGCTGGTCGCGCTGGCCGCCGGCGCGGCGGGGGCGTTCGCGACGGCTGACCGCCGGGTCGCGTCCTCGCTCGGAGGCGTGGCCATCGCCGTCGCGCTGGTGCCCCCGCTGTCCGTCGTCGGGGTGGCCCTCGGTGCGGGTCGCCCCGACGACGCCGCGGGCGCCCTGCTGCTGTTCGGCACGAACTTCGTCTCGATCGTGCTGTCCGCCGCGGCCGTGTTCGTCCTCATGGGCGTCGCGGACCCGGCCGCCCTGCGGCGTGGCGGACGACGGATCGCCCTGACGCTCGCCCCGTTCGTCGCCGCGGCGCTGCTCATCCTGCTGCCCCTGCTGCTCACGACCGACGGGCTGCTCACCACCACCGGCCAGCAGCGCACGGCGCAGGACGTCGTCACCACCTGGCTCGGCGACGACACCGGCCTGCGGCTGGCCGACGTCACCGTCGCGGGCGACACCGTCTCCGTCGCCCTCACCGGCGCGTCCGACGACCTGCCGTCCCTGGAGGACCTGCGCACCGCTCTCGACGACGCCCTGGACGGCTCGTGGGCCGTCGAGGTCGCCGTCACGCCCGTCGTCACCGAACGGCTGCCCGCGGCGGGGTGAACGTCACGGACCGATGAGTCCCGGCCCCCCACCCGGTCCACCCCACGACGCCGCACCCGCGGCGGGGACGGACCGGACCATGACCACGCACCTCACCACCCTGCACGCCGTCGCGATCCCGGTGCGTGACCAGGACGCCGCCCTGCGGTTCTACACCAGCACGCTGGGGCTGGAGGTCCGGCTCGACGCGCTCCTTGCCGAGGGCTTCCGCTGGCTCGAGGTCGCACCACCGGGTGCGGCCGTGCACCTCGCACTCGTCCACGCCGACGCCGACTTCCCCGCCGGCCGGGACACGGGGATCCGGCTCGTCTCGACGGACGCCGCCGCGGACCACGCCGCCCTCGCCGCCGCGGGTGTCGACGTCGGGGATCTGCTCCTGTGGGAGACGGCGCCGCCGATGTTCCACCTGCGCGACCTGGACGGCAACATCCTGTACGTCCTGGAGCCGCCGGCCTGACGACCCGGGCGCTCAGCGCCGCAGGCGCATCGGGGTGTGGGGGATGTCGTCCTCCAGGTACTCCGGGCCGTCCGCGACGAACCCGAACCGCCCGTAGAACCCGACCAGCGGGGACTGCGCGCCCAGCACGACGTCCTGGTCCGGCGCGGCGTGCGTCGCGGCGTCGACGGCGGCCCGCATCAGGTCGCCCGACGCGCCGGTCCCCCGGACGTCGGGGTGGCAGACGACGCGACCGATGCGCTGGGTGTCACCGTCGTCCAGCACGCGGGCCGTCCCGACCACGCGACCGTCGTCCAGCAGCAGCACGTGCCGGGTCCCGGGCTCCAGGTCGCGTCCGTCCAGGTCGGGGTACGCGCACTCCTGCTCGACGACGAACACGTCCTGCCGCAACCGCCACATCCCGTACGCGGTGCGGGGGTCGAGGGCGTCGAGGGTCTGCACGAGGATCTGCACGCGCACATGCTCGCACGGGTCACGGCCTCGGGTCCGCGTCCGTCGACGTCCCGGCCGACAGCACTCGGCCGTCCATCGGGACCGTGTGCTCCGCCGTCGCTCACCCTGCTTCGGGATGCGTGAGCTTCCGCAGCGGGGATCGACGTCACGCTGCGGTGTCTCACGCATGGTGCCGCCATGCGCGAGGTTCCGCGGCCCAGATCGACGGCGGGCCGACCCTTGTCACGCATCGTGCCGTGATGCGTGAGGTACGACGACGTCGGGACCGCGCTGCTCGGAGTTCCGCGGCGTGCACCGGAGGTAGCCCTCGGCCACCTCGGCGTCCGTCATCGTCTCGACGTCCACGACTCCCCCGGTCAGGTGACGAGCAGACCGACGACCCACGCCCCGGCGGCGACGAGACCGCCGAGGAGCTGGACGCCGATGGTGATGGCCATGGCCTGGAGGGCGGCGACGGTGGCGCGCCAGGCGGCGCGGGCGTCGCGGCGGCGCAGGTACTCGAGGATCATCACGGCAGCGGTGAAGAAGAGGAAGAGGCCGACGACGGGGACAACGAAGAACCCGACGACACCGGCGAGGCCGCCGACGGCCAGCACGCCCCAGGGGACCTCGGCGCGGCGCATGTGGCGTCCGGCGAGCAGCCACTGGCCGAGCTCGGCGAGCCCGATGGCGAGGGCGGCGACGGCGAAGCACACCCAGGCGGCGGTGCCGCCGGTCATCCACGCCCAGATGAGGATCGCGGTGAAGGTCAGCGCGTTGCCGGGCAGGATCTGCACGACGATGCCGACCAGCCCGACGGCGATGGCCAGGCCGACGAGGACTTCACCGAGGGCGCTCATGGGGCACACCATCCCACGCCGCGGACCGGCGACGGGACGAGCGGGGTCAGCGGGCGGGCGGCAGCACGTCGAGCGCGGGGTGCGGGACGCCGTCGAGCACCCAGGAGCGGATCATCGCGGAGAACAGGTCGGGATCCTCGGCGCTCCACTGGTGGTGCAGGCCGGGGGCGAGGCGGACGACGGCGCCGGGCACGCGCCGCTGCACGGTGCGCAGGGCGCGGCGGGCCGGACGCATGTCCCGGGACCCTGCGACGGCGAGCACGCGGGCACCGGACGACTCGATGCCGTCGGGCCAGGGCGTGCGGTACACGTCGTCGACCAGCCGTTCCATGGTGGCGCGGCGGATCCCCAGACCGGTGCGGACGAACGTCTCGCGGGCGTCGGCCGGGATCCCCATGACCCTCGCCTGGGCGCGCCAGTACCAGGGCCTGTCCCACACCTTCAGCTGGAGGCGACCCGCGGCGCCCGCCACCCCGTGGACGCCGTCGACGACGGCCCCGGACGCGAGCACGGACGTCACGAGCCCGGGGTGCCGCGCGGCGACCCGCAGCGCGACGACGCCGCCGAGGGACAGCCCGACGACGTGCACCGCGCGCCCGGGCCGGTCGGCACGGAGCCGCTCCACGAGGCCGGCGACGTCGTCGGCCACCGCGTCGAGGGACGCCGGGGTCTCCGCGGAGCGGGTGCCGAAGCCGGGCAGGTCGGGGGTCCAGAGGTCGAGGTCGGCGAGGGCCTCGACCTGCGGCTCCCACATCCACGAGGCGACGTTGCCGCCGTGCAGCAGCACGACGCCGGCCTGCTCGGTGCCGGGCGCGCCGTCCCGGGTGGCCGGGTGGTGCCCGGCGGCGGTCACGGGAGCACCTCGCGGGCGGTCTCGTCGAGCCAGGCGAGCTCGGTGCGGGCGTGGGCGAGGCCGCTGCGCAGGGTGGCGAGCCGCAGGGCGAGGCCGCGGTCGGCGGGGGCACCGGCGGCCTGGGCGGCGAGCTCGGCGGTGACCCGCGCGTCCTCCGCGGTGAGGGCCTCGAGCATCGCCTCGGCCTGGCGGCGGCGCGCGGCGAACAGGTCCGCGAGGGCGTCGTCGTCGAGGGCGTCGCCGAAGAACACGCGGCCGAGGAACGGGTCGCGCTGGTCCTCGACCTCGAGCGGCGAGGCCAGCCAGTCGCGCAGGGCCACCCGCCCGGCGGGGGTGATGTGGTGGACCTTGCGGTCGGGGTAGCTCTCCTGGGCGACGACCTCGACGTCGGCGTGCCCGGCCGCCACGAGGGCGGCGAGGGTGCGGTAGAGCTGCGAGCGGTCGGCGGCCCAGAAGTGCCGGACGCTGTGGTCGAAGGCGCGCTTGAGGTCGTAGCCCGTCATGGGCTGCACGCTGAGGAGCCCGAGCACGAGGAACCGAAGGACCATGCGACTAGTGGACCATGCACCTAGAAGGTCGTCAAGGGTTCCGGGAACGACGACGGCGCCCCGCGACCAGAGGTCGCGGGGCGCCGGGCGGGGGGTCTGCGGGCGTGCGCGGGTCAGTTCCAGAAGACGGCGACGACGATGTTCACGAGCGTCAGGGCGCCGATGGCGTGCTTGACGCCGGGGGCGACGGCACCGGTGCCGTTGTCACCCTTGGCGCCCTGCCGCTTGGCCACGAACGCCAGGACGGCGATGACCAGGGCGAAGGTGAGCTTGACGGCGATCTTGGCCATGTCGGGGCCGCCGTCGTCCCACATGCCGCTCGCCTCGGCGACGCCGACCATGCCGACACCACCGACCAGCGCGGCGAGCGCACCGTGGAACACGCCGCGGTACAGGCCGGGGCTGCGCAGGGAGACGAGGTAGCCGCCCAGGACGATCGCCCAGCCGACGAAGTGCAGGAACGCGAGCAGGTTGTAGACGAACTCCATGGGGGTCAGCGTATCGAGGTGACACCGGTGTCAGATACCCGCTCGTCGGGTTGCGACACATTTCACAAGTCTCACATCGTGAGAGCATCCCACGATGTGGACGAAGGGTTCCCTCGGCCGGTCGGCGCGGGTTAGATTTCTCCTCATGACCACGGCTGCGCCCTCCCCCCTCGCGACTCGTCGCGAGATGTCGGCGTGCCTGCGCATGTGCCTGCGCAGCTGTCAGTGCTGCTGTCGCTGATCGCGCCCCACCTCAGCCCGACCCGCACACCGCGGACCTGAGCACCGGCGCGCGCCGTCGGTCTCGGCCCGTCCCGCTGAGCACCCGTCGTCGCGCGTCCCGCCCCCCGAGGACCCGAGGATCTCCCCCCACATGACGACGCAGACCACGACCCCTGACGCCACGGCCGCCGAGGCACCGGCACGCCCGGCCCGGCCGGCACGCGCCGCCCGACCGAACGGGCAGTGGAAGGTCGACGGCACGACCCCCCTGAACCACAACGAGGAGTTCAAGCAGGAGGGCCCGCCCCTCGAGGTGCGCGAGCGCATCGAGACGATCTACGCCCGCGACGGCTTCGACTCCATCGCCGACGACGACCTGCACGGCCGGTTCCGCTGGTGGGGCCTGTACACGCAGCGCAAGCCCGGCATCGACGGCGGCCGCACCGCCACGCTCGAGCCCCACGAGCTCGAGGACCGCTACTTCATGCTGCGCGTGCGCTCCGACGGCGCCGCCCTGTCCCCCGAGGCGCTGCGCGTCCTGGGCGGCATCTCCGCGGAGTTCGCCCGCGGCACCGCCGACATCTCCGACCGGCAGAACATCCAGTACCACTGGATCGAGGTCGAGAACATGCCGGAGATCTGGCGCCGTCTCGACTCCGTCGGCCTGGAGACGACGACGGCGTGCGGCGACTCGCCCCGCCCGTTCCTCGGCAGCCCGGTCGCCGGCGTCGCCACCGACGAGATCCTCGACGCCACCGACGTGATCCGCGAGATCAAGCGGCAGTTCATCGGCAACCCGGACCTCGCGAACCTGCCCCGCAAGTTCAAGACGGCGATCTCGGGCCACCCGAGCCTGGACGTCGCGCACGAGATCAACGACATCTCGCTGGTCGGCGTCGTGCACCCCGAGCTCGGTCCGGGCTTCGACCTGTGGGTCGGCGGCGGCCTGTCCACCGCGCCCCGGCTGGGCGAGCGCCTCGGAGCGTTCGTCACCCCCGAGCAGGCGCCCGCCGTCTGGGAGGGTGTGGCCAGCATCTTCCGCGACTACGGCTACCGGCGGCTGCGGAACAAGGCCCGCCTGAAGTTCCTGCTCGCCGACTGGGGTCCCGCCAAGTTCCGCCAGGTGCTGCAGGACGAGTACCTCGGCTACGAGCTGCCCGACGGCCCTCCGCCCGCGCCCGCCACCCGCCCCGGCGACCACGTGGGCGTGCACGAGCAGAAGGACGGCCGGTTCTACGTGGGCGCCGCCCCCGTCGTCGGGCGCGTCGGCGGCAACACGCTGTCCGGCCTCGCGGACCTCCTCGAGAAGGTCGGCGCCGACGCCGCGCGCCTCACGGCCCACCAGAAGATCGTGGTCCTCGGCGTCCCCGCGGACCGCGTCGACGAGCTGGTCAACGGCCTGGAGCCGCTGGGCCTCACCGCCCGCCCGTCGCTGTTCCGCCGCTCCACCATGGCCTGCACCGGCATCGAGTTCTGCAAGCTCGCCATCGTCGACACCAAGGACACCGCGGCCGGCGTCATCGCCGACCTCGAGCAGCGCCTGTCGGACGTCACCGAGACCCTCGACGTGCCGATCGGACTCTACGTCAACGGCTGCCCCAACTCGTGCGCCCGCATCCAGACGGCCGACATCGGGCTCAAGGGACAGATCATCACGGTCGACGGTGAGCAGATGCCGGGCTTCCAGGTGCACCTGGGCGGCAGCCTCGCCGGGCAGGGCCAGGACGCGGGCGGCCTCGGCCGTACCGTGCGCGGCCTCAAGGTCCCGTCCACGGAGGTCGCGGACTACGTGGAGCGGATCGTGCGCCGGTTCGCCGACGAGCGTGCCGCGGGCGAGACCTTCGCCTCGTGGGCGCTCCGGGCCGACGAGGAGGCGCTGGTATGAGCGCCGTCCCCGTCGCCCTCGGCGTCGCCCCGACCCACGCCCGCACCGGCGGCGAGGGTTCCTCGCTCGCCGGGCTCGCGGCCGAGGCGCGCCGCAAGGCCGCCCTGCGCGAGCAGTCCCGCGCGCGCCGCAACGCCCGCGTCGACGGGCGGGAGCGTCGTCGGCGCTCGATCTCCGAGCTGTCCGAGATCGCCCGGCGCGGCCAGGCCGAGCTCGGCGGGTCCGGGATCGGCGCCGCGGACGAGGCGTCGGCCGAGGAGGTCATCGCCTGGGCCGTCGAGCAGTTCGGCGACTCCCTCGCCGTCGCGTCGTCCATGACCGACTCCGTGCTGTCCTACCTGGTGAGCCGCCAGCTCCCCTGGGTGGACGTGCTGTTCGGGGACACCGGCTACCACTTCGCCGAGACGCTCGGCACCCGCGACGCCGTCGCGCACTCGATCGACGTCACCGTGGTCGACGTGCGGCCGCGGCTCAGCGTCGCCGAGCAGGACGAGGCGTACGGCGCCGACCTGTTCGCCCGCGACCCCGAGTCCTGCTGCCGGATGCGCAAGGTCGAGCCGATGCGCGAGATCCTCGGCGGGTACGAGGCGTGGGCCACGGGCCTGCGGCGCGCGGACTCCGGCACCCGGGCCAAGGCCCCGCTGGTGACCTTCGACCACAACAACAACCTGGTGAAGATCAACCCGATCGCGGCGTGGGACGACGACCGGCTCGTCGGCTACGCGCTGCGCCACGGGCTGACGGTCAACCCGCTCCTCAACGACGGCTACCCGTCGATCGGCTGCGAGCCCTGCACCCGTCGGGTGTCGGCCGGGGAGGACTCCCGCGCCGGCCGCTGGTCGGGCGTGGACAAGACCGAGTGCGGCCTGCACATCTGACCCTCCGAGCGTGAAGATCGAGACGTGACCGACCTGTACCCCCTGGGCCTGCGCGTGCGCGGCCGGCTCGTCGTCGTCGTCGGCGGCGGGCCGGTCGCGGCGCGGCGCACCCGTGGCCTCCTCGAGGCGGGCGCCCGCGTGCGCGTCGTCGCGCCCGGGCTCACCGACGCCCTGGAGCCCCTCGCGGCGTCCGGCGACGTCGAGCACGTCGCGCGCCCGTACGCGTCCGGCGACCTCGACGGCGCCTGGCTCGTGCACACCGCCACCGGCGTGCCCGACGTCGACGCGGCCGTGGCGCGCGACGCGGAGGACGCGCGCACGTTCTGCGTCGTGGCGTCCGACGCCGACGCCGCCACCGCCTGGGTACCCGCGGTCGCGCGCCTCGACGACACCCCCCTCGGTGCCGTCGAGGCGCACGTCGGCGGGTCCGCCGACGCGTCCGAGGTCGTCGTCGCCGTGCACGCGGCACGCGACCCCCGCCGCGCGACCCGGCTGCGCGACGCCGTCACCGCGTCCCTCGACGCGGGCGAGCTGCCGCTGCGCCGGGTGCGCCCCTCCGACCGGCCCGGCCGGGTGGCCCTGGTCGGCGGCGGCCCTGGCGCTCCGGGCCTCGTCTCCGGGCGCGGACGGCGGTTGCTGGCGAGCGCGGACGTCGTCGTCGTGGACCGGCTCGGCCCCCGCGACCTGCTCACCACCCTGGCCGACGACGTCGAGGTGATCGACGTCGGCAAGACCGCCGGGAACCATCCTGTGCCGCAGGAGCGCATCAACGAGCTGCTGGTGGAGCACGCGCTCGCCGGGCGGGACGTGGTGCGGCTCAAGGGCGGCGACCCGTACGTGTTCGGCCGCGGCGGCGAGGAGCTGGCCGCGTGCCGCGCCGCGGGCGTCGAGGTCGAGGTCGTACCCGGCGTGACGTCGGCGATCTCCGTGCCCGCCGCCGTCGGCATCCCCGTGACGCACCGCCAGGTGGCGGCCGGGTTCAGCGTCCTCACCGCGCACGAGGCCGTGGGCTCCGTGCCGGGCGGCGCGGACCACACGCTCGTGCTGCTCATGGGTGTCACCCGCCTCGCGACGACCGCCGCCGCGCTGGTCGCGGCCGGGCGGCCCGCCGACACCCCCGTCGCCGTGGTCGAGGACGGGTACGGCCCGCGCCAGCGCGCCACGTTCGGCACCCTGGCCGACATCGCCGAGCGGGCCGCCGCGGCCGACGTCCGCCCGCCCGCGGTCACCGTCGTCGGGGACGTGGTGCGCCTCGCCCCCGGCTGGGCGGCTCACACCGGCGACGCCGAGGCCGTGAGCAAGGCGTGACACGTCGTCACGTGCACGACACCACCACGACCGATCCACGGCGTAGCGTGGCGGGCATGGCTGCCCCGACCCTCCTCGCGATCTCGCACGGCACCTCGTCCGCCACGGGCGCGGGCGCCGTCGCCACCCTCGTCGACGCCGTCGCGGAGCACCTCGGCGACGAGGCCCCGGTGCACGCCGGGTTCGTCGACGTCCAGCAGCCCGACGTCCCGGCCTGCCTGGCCGGCCTGCGGGACACCACCACGGTGCTCGTGCCGCTGCTGCTGTCCGCCGGGTTCCACGTGCACGTCGATCTGCGCGAGGACGTCGACGCCGTCGCCACGACCGGGCAGCAGGTGATCCTCGCCGGGGCGCTGGGCCCCGACGAACGCCTCGTCGACCTCCTGGAGCGGCGCCTGCGCACGGCCGGCCTCGCCGACGGGGACGTGATCGTGCTCGCCGCCGCCGGGTCGTCCGACGCCCGCGCCGTCGCCGACTGCGAGCGCACCGGCGCCCACCTGGCCGCCCGCACCGGCCTGCCCGTGCGGGTCGGGTACATCGCCAACGCCACCCCGCAGCTCGCCGAGGTCGTCGCCGCCACCCGCTTCGAGCACCCCGGTGCCCGCGTCGTCGTGGCGAGCTACCTCCTGGCCCCCGGCTACTTCCAGACCCTCGCCGAGAAGGCGGGCGGCGACGTCACCACCCCTCCCCTGCTGCTGCCCGACGCCGAGGCGCCCGCGGAGCTCGTGGAGATCGTCGTCGACCGCTACCGCGCCGCCGCCCGGGTCACCGCCTGACACCACCGGGTTGCCCGCCCGCCCAGGGCGCGCGACAGTCGCGGCATGACGACCCCGGACTTCCCCGACGCGATGGCCGCCTGCTCGCCACCGCCGCGGAAGACGGGTTCGACGTCCGCCTGGACGGGACGCTGTGGCTCGCCTTCATGGAGGAGAGATGACGGATCGTCGGCATCGCCCTGACCACGTCGGCCAGACCGAGTGCGACCTCGAACCGGTCGCGGAACGTCAGTTCGGCGGGTTCCCCTTGACGCTCCCGGACGACTCTCTCCTCTCCCCGCTCGACGACGAGGAGCTCGCCGCGTGGGAGTGACGTACCTGCCGGACACGCACCTTCTGACCTGACTCCTCGGGTCACTGGCGCGCCTGACCGCCACGACGCACGGAGGAGCGCCGACCTCGACCGGCGCGGGATGCCCATGAGCCGCGGTCAAGCCCCTCCGGGTCGGGCGGGGCCGTCGAGCAGACGGCGGACACGATCGGCGACCATCGGGAGGTGCCGCTCGAGGATGGTCCAGACGATGGCCGGGTCCACGACGTCGTACCCGTGCGCCACGAGGTTGCGCGCGTCCTTGAGGCGGCGGAGCCCGAGGTCCGGGTGCTGGTCGACGAACGACGAGTCGTCGCGATCGATGCGCGCCACCGCCTCGCCCAGGCGGATGAGCAGGTCCTCCCCCGCGTAGCGCAGCATCTCGTCGGCGTCGTAGGCGGTTCGGCCCCGGGAGACCAGCCGGGACGCCGCGTCGGCGTGGTCGACCAGGTCGCGCAGGAGTCGCCCGGTCCGTGGTGTCACAGCGGGACGGCTTCGTCGAGGATCGCGCGGTGCTTCTCCTTCAGCCCGCCCTCGCTGACGACGTCGACGTGGACCCCCAGGAGCTCGGAGAGCTCGCGCCCCGTCGAGACGAACGTCCAGGCCGCCTCCGGCGGGACGGTCACGAGGAGGTCCAGGTCGCTCGCCGGGGTGTCCTCACCTCGTGCCACCGAGCCGAAGACCCGCGGGTTGCGGCCGCCGTTGCGCTCGACGATCCGGGCGACCTCGTCGCGGTGGGCGCGCAGACGGTCCGAGGGCCGTACCGTCGCGCGCCGGATCCGCGCGATCATCGCCGGCGACGCGGCGCGCCTGCCCGACTCGTAGGCGGACAGGTTCGACGGCGCGATGCCGGCGAGCTCGGCCAGGCGGGCCTGGGTCAGGCCCGCCGCCTCCCGCTCCGCCCGGAGATCGACCACGCTGCGACATTATCACTGATAACTCCCGCCCCGACGGCAGCCGTCACAGGAGGCGGCGTGCCGCCGCCCAGCGGGTGAGCTCGTTGCGGTTGGAGAGCTGGAGCTTGCGCAGCACGGCGGACACGTGGGTCTCGACGGTCTTGACCGAGATGAACAGGTCGCCGCCGACCTCGCGGTAGGTGTACCCGCGGGCGATGAGCCGCATGACCTCCTGCTCCCGCTTGGAGAGCCGGTCGAGCTCGTCGTCGGCGACGGCGACGTCCCCGGCGGCGGTGCCGAACGCGTCCAGGACGAACCCGGCGAGCCGCGGGGAGAACACGGCGTCGCCGCCGGCGACACGGACGACGGCGCCCGACAGGTCGGACGCCGAGATGTTCTTCGTGACGTAGCCGCGCGCCCCGGCGCGGATGACGTCCACGACGTCCTCCGCGGCGTCGGACACCGACAGCGCGAGGAACCGCGTGGCGCCGCCCAGGTCGGCGCACCGCCGCACCACCTCGGCACCGCCGCCGCCGCTGCCGCCGGGCAGGTGGACGTCGAGCAGCACGACGGGCGGGCGGTGCTCGTGCACGACGGCGACGGCCTCGTCGACGTCGGCGGCCTCCCCCACGACGGCGACGCGCGCGTCCAGGCTGGCGCGCACGCCGGTGCGGAACATGTGGTGGTCGTCCACGAGGACGACGGGCACGGCAGCACCGGACGGGCCGGGGGCGCTCCCGCCGGAGTCGGTGGGGCGGGGTTCGATCACGATCGGGTCCCTTCGGTCGTCGCCGACGACGGCGACTCGGCGCCGGCGGTGCTGCTCGTGCTGCGGGCGGTGCGCGGCATGCGCAGCCGCACCTCGGTGCCCCACCCGGGCCGGCTGACCACCTCGGCCGCGCCGCCCCGTCGGTGCACCCTGCCCAGGATCGACTCTCGCACCCCGAACCGGTCGGACGCGATCTCGTCCATGGCGAACCCGTCGCCGCGGTCGCGGACGAACACCTCGGCGGCGGCGTCGGTGACCTCCAGGTAGACGGTGACGGGCGCGGCGCCGTGCACGACGGCGTTGACGAGGGCCTCGCGGGTCGCCTGCAGCAGCGCGGCGGTCGCCTCGGTGGGCGGGCAGTCGCCGACGACGACGAGCTCGACCTCGGCGGCGCGGCCGTCCTCCACCTCGCCGACGAGCCCGCGCAGCTCGGCCGCGAGAGACGTCCCGGCGGGCGGCCGGTCGTCGTACAGCCACTCGCGCAGCTCCCGCTCCTGGGCGCGAGCCATGCGCGCGACCTCCTCGGAGTCGTCGGCGCGCGCCCGGATGAGCGACAGGGTCTGCAGGACGGAGTCGTGCAGGTGGGCGGCGATGTCGGCGCGCTCGGCCTCGCGGGCGCGGGCGGCACGCTCGTCGCCGAGCTCGCGCACCAGCCGCAGCCACCAGGGGGCCAGCACCAGGGCGACACCGATCAGCACGGCGAGGGACGCGAGGGTGACCGTCAGCAGCTCCCGCGCCGGGGTCCCCTGGACGAACAGCAGCAGCACGCCCGCGGTGACGATGACGAGGCCGCCGACGAGCCGCAGCAGCACGCCCCGGCGAGAGGTCAGGTTCTGCTCGCTGCGGGAGCGCTGGACCGCGTCGAGCTGGCTCCACGCGAGCGCGGCACCACCGGCCACGACCAGCACCGGCAGCCACGTCGTGGGCAGGTCCCAGCCCGCACGGACCGCGAGCAGCAGGGCCGCGCCGACCAGCAGGCCCGCACCGACGACGACGTCGCGCGTGGACAGCCCGCCCCCGGCGGCGTCGCGACGCAGCCGCGGCGCGAGCCGGGACACCGCGGCGGGTCGGACCTGCGCGGCCGCGTCCCGCGGGTCGCCCGCCGGGACGGTGAGCCACCAGAAGACGTACACCGCGACGCCCGCGCCGCCGAAGAGGGCCAGCGCGGCCATCGCGACCCGCACCTGCCAGGCCGCGACCCCCAGGTGCGCGGCCAGCCCCGCGCAGACGCCGCCCAGCACCCGACCGGCGCGCGGGCGGCGCAACGGCAGGCGGGCAGGGTTCTCGGTGCTGGTCACGTCCCGATCGTGTCACGCCCCCGGGCCCGGTCGCGCGCTCCTGAGGGTGACCACCGGGGCGAATCAGGGACGGTTTCAGGGCATCACCCCATGCCGCGGGCGCCGCCACGGCGACATGATGCTCGCATGACCACGAACGACAGCTCCGAGCCGGGCGTCCCGCCCGGACCGTCCGGCCCCGCCCCGCGGCCCGCCGGGAACCAGTTCTTCGACTCGCTGCGCCGGATCGGCGTCGCCCGCTCCGACGACCGCTGGATCGGCGGCGTCGCGGCCGGGGTCGGCGAGCGGTACGGGCTCGACCCCCTGCTCGTGCGGGGCCTGCTCGTGCTCAGCGTGTTCGTCGGCGGCATCGGGCTGGTGCTCTACGGCATCGCCTGGCTGCTCCTGCCCGAGCGGTCCGACGGACGCATCCACCTGGAGCAGACCCTGCGCGGCACGTTCGACGTCGCCGTCGTCGGCGCCGCGATCATGCTCGTCGTCGGCTTCACGTGGAGCGGCGGCATCTGGCCGTGGTGGGGCGGTCCCGCCGAGTGGGTCGTGGTGCTGCTGTGGATCGCCTTCTGGGCCGCCGTCGTGTGGCTCGTGGTCAAGATGGTGCGCACGCGCCGCCGCGACGGCGCCGCCGCGGGCAACCCGGCCGGCCCCCCGCCCGGACCGTGGGCCGGGGCGGCTCCCACGGACCCTCCCGCGGCCTCGGCTGAGCCGTCGTCGCGCCCGACGACGTCCCCCGCCGAGGCGTTCACCCCCGCCCCCCGGGCGCACTACGTGTCCGCCCCCGTCACGCCCCCAGCGTCCGAGACCTCCTGGACCCCGCCGCCCGCACGGTCCGCCCGCCTCCGCGACGGCGCCACGCAGCCGGGTGGCCACGTCCCGCCGGTGCCGCCCGCGCCGCCGCTGCCGCCCGTGGGCCCGCCGCCCGCGCCGCGCCCCCGCACCCCGCGGGCCGGGTCCACGACGGTGGGGATCGTCGTCGGCCTCTCGCTGCTGCTCGGCGCCGCGATCCTGGCCGCGGGCCTCACGTTCGACCCGGCCGGGTCGGCGTGGGCGCTGTGGCTCGGCGGCACCCTCGTCCTGCTCGGTGCCGCCGTCGTGGTCACCGGGCTGCGCGGACGCCGCGGCGGCGGCCTGACCGCCCTCGCGATCCTCGGACTGATCGCCGCCGCCGTCACCTGGCCGTTCGCCGCCGGCGGGCAGAGCTGGGACTGGGACGGCTGGTCGTGGGACGAGGACGCGCAGATCGCGACCTCGGCCGGCACCGTCGTCGGGCAGGGCGAGGTCACGCCCCGCTCCGTCGACGAGGCCGCCGCCGGCTACCGGATCCAGTTCGGCGACGCGACGCTCGACCTCACCGGGCTCGACCTGTCGGGCGTCGAGCCGGGCGCCCCGGCCGTCGTCCCCGTCGAGACCACGGGCGGTCGCGCCGTCATCGAGATCCCCGACGGCGTCGCCGTCGAGGCCGTCGTCGACCTCAACGCCGGCCACTTCGCGTGGGACGTCGACGACCAGCACCTGTCCGTCAACGGCTTCACCGGCGGACCCGCCACCTACCGCAGCGTCGAGGCGGAGAACAGCGGCCCCGTGCTGCTGCTCGACGTCGACGCCCGCGCCGGAGAACTCGTCATCCAGGAGAGCCGATGAGCACCGACCCGTACCGTGACCCGTCCGACCGTCCGACCGGCTCGCCGGCCGACCCGGACGTGACCGAGCCCGGGACGACCGAACCGGTCACTCCCGACGCCGTCGACACCGATCGTGCCGATGCCGCGCCCGACGGCCCGCTCGACGCCACCGACCCGACGGACGCGACGGTCGAGGCGGACGCGGACCACGGGACACCCGTCGTCACGCACGACGAGCTCCCGGAGCCGCCCGGCTCGACGCAGGTGCTCCCCGTCGAGCACGCCGAGCCGAACGACACCCAGGTGCTGTCCGCGAGCCCGGCGGAGTCCGCGCCGGACGACACCCAGGTCCTGGGTGCCACCTCCGCCGATCCGGCCCCCGGCGGCACCCGCGTCTTCCCGGCGGCGACCCCCGCGTCGCAGACCCCCGACGCGTGGACCGATCCCGACGCGTCGTCGGGGCTCCACGACCCCGGGTACGCCACCCCGGCGCCGGCGGCCGGCGCCGACCCGTTCGCGGCGTCGGCCGCGTCCCCCGTCCCGGCGGCACCGTCGGCAGCCTCGGGCCCGGCCGCGCCGTCGGCGGACTCCGGGGCGGCCGTCCCGGTCGCCACGGTGCCGGCACCGCTGGTCAGCACCGGGCCCCGCACCAGCACGGTCGTGTGGGGGCTCGTCGTCGCGGTGATCGGGTGCGGTCTGCTCGCCCAGGCCGCAGGTGCCAGCATCGACCTCCAGCTCGCGACGATCCTGCTGCTCGGAGTCGCGGGCGTCCTGCTGGTGGTCGGCTCCGTCGTCAGCGCGGCCCGCCGCAAGCGCCGCCGTCCGACGGCGGCCTGACCGCGACGACCTCCCCCCGGGGCGGACCCCGGGGCACCCGGACGGCCCGGACACCTCGGTGTCCGGGCCGTCCGGCGTACTCCCCCAGCGGTGATGTCAGGCGCGGTCGGTACCGTCCTGCCGCCGGGTCGGGTCGACCGGCTCGGTGTGGGCGTCCGGGGCCGGGGCCGAGGACGCCGGCGGCGTGGCGGGCGGCTGGTCGGCCGGCGCCGGGTCTGCCGTCGGTGCGGCGGCCGGCGGTGCGGCGGCCGGCGGTGCGGCGGCCGGCGGTGCGGCGGCCGTGGGCGGCGGGTCGTGAGCGATGGCGGAGTGCCGCGCAGGGGCGGACGGCGCCGCCGCGGTCCCCGCCTCGGACAGCCCGCCGCCGGAGGCGAGCGCCGGCGTCTCGACGGACACCTCCGATCCTCCGGCCAGCCGTCTCAGCGCGATCCCGATGAGGATGAACATCAGGCCCAGCCCGATGACGAGGGCGCAGACGCCGAACGCGACGACGGACGTGAACAGCGACGCCCGCAGGAACGACGCGTTCATGACCGTCGCCCGGACGGGGTCGTCCTGCTCGAGCTCGGCGTACGTGGCACCGCCCGAGGCCTCCAGGGCGTGCTTGTTGATGACCTCGGCCTGCGCGAAGGCGGTGAACGGTCCGGCGACCTCCTGGCCGGCGAACATGTTCGCGTCGTCGGAGACGACGATCTTCTCCTCCTGGAGCGTCAGGGACACGACGATCCAGACGACGACCCCGGCGACGATCAGGATCACCCCGACGACGAGGGAGAACATCCCGATCCCCCGCACTCCTCTCGGGGGACGGACTGTGACGGTGCTCGACATGGCTCAACCTCTCGGTCGCTGGTGAAGAAACTGTGACGTGCTTCACCAGCACGGTAGCCCGGCGTGCGCGTCGCCGCCCTGCGAACAGTGAGGTCAGCGTCGTGACGGCGGCCCCGCGACCGTCCCCGAGAACGCCGCACGCCCGGCCGAGGAACCCGGCCGGGCGTGGGGACGTCGACGGCGCGGGGGCCGTCAGCTGCGGGAGGTCACTCCCACTCGATGGTGCCCGGCGGCTTGCTCGTCACGTCGAGGACGACGCGGTTGACTTCGGAGACCTCGTTGGTGATCCGGGTCGAGATGATCGACAGCACGTCGTAGGGCAGGCGCGTCCAGTCGGCCGTCATGGCGTCCTCCGACGACACGGGGCGCAGCACGATCGGGTGGCCGTAGGTGCGGCCGTCACCCTGGACGCCCACGGAGCGGACGTCGGCGAGCAGCACGACGGGGCACTGCCAGATCTCCTCGTCCAGCCCGGCCCGGGTCAGCTCCTCGCGGGCGATGGCGTCGGCCTGGCGCAGGATGTCCAGCCGCTCGGCCGTGACCTCGCCGACGATGCGGATGCCGAGGCCGGGACCGGGGAACGGCTGCCGGGCGACGATCGGCTCCGGCACGCCGAGCTCGCGACCCACCGCTCGGACCTCGTCCTTGAACAGCGTGCGCAGCGGCTCGACCAGCGAGAACTGGAGGTCGTCGGGCAGGCCGCCCACGTTGTGGTGGCTCTTGATGTTGGCCGCGCCCTCGCCGCCGCCGGACTCCACGACGTCCGGGTACAGGGTGCCCTGGACGAGGAACTTGACCTCCTCGCCGTGCTCGCCGGCGTCGGCGACGACGTCGCGCGCGGCGTCCTCGAAGACGCGGATGAACTCGCGGCCGATGATCTTGCGCTTGGTCTCGGGGTCGGAGTGCCCGGCGAGCGCGTCGAGGAACCGCTTGCGCTCGTCCCGCACGACGAGGTTCACGCCGGTGGCCGCGACGAAGTCGCGCTCGACCTGCTCCACCTCGCCCTCGCGCAGCAGACCGTGGTCGACGAACACGCAGGTGAGCTGGTCCCCGACCGCCCGCTGCACGAGCGCTGCGGCGACCGACGAGTCGACGCCGCCGGACAGCCCGCAGACCACCCGGGCGTCACCGACCTGCGCGCGGATCGCCGCGACCTGGTCGGCGATGACGTTGCCCGGCGTCCAGTCCGGCGCCAGCCCGGCGCCCTCGTACAGGAAGTGCTCCAGCACGGTCTGCCCGTGCGCGGAGTGCTTGACCTCCGGGTGCCACTGCACGCCGTAGAGGCGACGGCCGCCGTCCTCGAACGCCGCGACGGGCGAGCCGGGCGAGGTGGCGAGCACCTCGAAGCCCGCGGGCGCCTCGTGCACGGCGTCGCCGTGGCTCATCCACGTGGTCTGGTGCTCCGGGGTGCCGGCGAGCAGCACGCCGGCGGAGCACACCTCGACCTCGGTGCCGCCGTACTCGCGCGCTCCCGTCTGGGCGACCTTGCCGCCGAGCGCCGCGGCCATCGCCTGGAACCCGTAGCAGATGCCGAGCACGGGCACGCCGGCCTCGAACAGCGCCGGGTCGACGAACGGCGCGCCGGTGGCGTACACCGAGGACGGCCCTCCGGACAGGATGATCGCGGCCGGGTCCTTGGCCAGCATCTGCTCCGTGGTGAACGTGTGCGGCACGATCTCGGAGTAGACGTTCGCCTCGCGCACGCGACGCGCGATGAGCTGGGCGTACTGGGCGCCGAAGTCGACGACCAGCACGGGCCGGGGCGTGGGATCGGGGGTGGTGGCGGGAGACGTCACCGCCCCAGGATAGTCGCCCGCCCGCGCGGCACGGTCACCCCTCGAGGTCACCCCTCGAGGCGGTCCCGCAGCGCGCGCGCCGCCCGCTCGGGGTCGGCCGCCTGCGTGACGGCCCGCACGACGACGACCCGGGTCGCCCCCGCGTCGAGCACGGCGTCGAGCCGCTCGCCGTCGATGCCGCCGATCGCGAACCAGGGCGTCGTCGGGCCGCTCGCGGCGACGTCGCGCAGCAGGTCGAGGCCGACGGCGGCGCGGCCGGGCTTGGTGGGGGTCGCCCAGAGCGGGCCGACGCAGAAGTAGTCGGTGCCGGGGTCGGCCGCCGCGGCGGCGGCCTGGGCGGCCGAGTGCGTGGAGCGTCCCAGCACCGGACCGGGGCCGAGCAGCGACCGCACGGCCGCCGTCGGCAGGTCGCCCTGGCCCATGTGCACCACCGGCGCGCCGGTGAGGGAGGCAATGTCCGCCCGGTCGTTGACCGCCCACAGGGCGCCGTGCTCGGCGGCCACCCGGGCCACGAGCTCCTGCAGCTCCAGCTCGCGGGCGACGTCGAGGGTCTTGTCGCGCAGCTGCACGACGTCGACCCCGCCGGAGAGCACCGCGTGCAGGAAGTCCTCCAGGTCTCCACGCTCCTCACGGGCGTCGGTGCACAGGTAGAGGCGGGCGGCGGCCAGGCGGGTGCGGGCGTCGACGGTCACGGTTCGCGAGCCTAGCCGCCGACGTCGGCGCAGGTCGTCGCCGCTCGGCGGGGGCCGGTAGGGTGGTCCGAGCACGGGAGCCCTGCGCAGGGCTGAGAGGGCGCGGCGGCGCCGACCGTCGAACCTGATCTGGGTCATGCCAGCGAAGGGAGCACACCATGCAACGCGACCTCGTCGTGGTCGGGGGCGGGATCATCGGTCTCGCCGTGGCCTGGCGCGCCCTGGTGGCGGGCCTCACCGTCACCGTGCTCGACCCCGACCCGGGGGACGGCGCCACGCACGCCGCCGCCGGGATGCTGGCCCCCGCCACGGAGGCCGAGTTCGCCGAGAGCGACGCCCTGCACCTGCACCTCGCCGGCGCCGCGCACTGGCTGCGGTTCGCCGCCGAGCTCGAGGCGACCACCGGCCTCGGCGTGGGGCTGCGCGAGTCCGGCACCCTCACCATCGCGTACGACGCCGCCGACGCCGCCCTGCTGCGCCGCATCGTCGAGCTCCACGAGCGCCACCGCGTCACCTCGCACGAGCTCACCGTCACCGAGGCCCGCCGCCACGAGCCGCTGCTCGGCCAGCGCATCGCCGCCGCGGCCTGGGTGCCCGGCGACCACGCCGTCGACCCGCAGGCCACGCAGCGCGCGCTGCGCGCCGCCGTCGAGCAGCATCCCGCCGGGACGCTCGTCCACCGGGCCGCCGTGCGGCTGGAGCAGGGCGGCGACGGGCGGGTCACCGGCGTGGTCGACGACGACGGGACCCTCCACCGGGCGGGGACCACCCTCGTCGCCGCGGGCTGGGCGTCCGCCCCGCTGCTCGCCGGCGTCGACGGCGTCACCGTGCCCGTGCGGCCCGTCAAGGGGCAGACCCTGCGCCTCCAGACCGACCCGGCCCTGGCCCCGAGCCACGTCGTCCGCGGGCTCGTGCAGGGACGCCCCGTCTACGTCGTCGCCCGCGACGCCGCGACCGGCGGACCGTGGGCCGGCCACAGCGAGCTCGTCGTCGGCGCCACCACCCGCGAGCACCCTGACGACCGCCGCGCCGACGCCGGCGGGGTGTACGCGCTGCTGCGGGACGCCCGCGCACTGCTGCCCGCGATCGACGAGGCGGCGCTCGTCGCCGTGACGCCGCGGGCCCGCCCCGCCACGCCGGACAACCTCCCGATCATCGGCCCCACGGCCGTCCCCGGCCTGCACCTGGCCACCGGGCACCACCGCAACGGCGTGCTGCTGGCACCGCTGACGGCCGACGTCGTGGTCGCCCGGATCACGGGGACGTGGTTCGACGTCGGCCGCACCGCCGCCGACCCGCCCGCGACGCTGGCCGCGCTGCGCGCCTGCGACCCCCGCCGCTTCACGCCCGGCACCGACCCCCGCCCCGACGGAGCCCAGCCATGAC
The DNA here is from genome assembly GCF_001636295.1 of Isoptericola dokdonensis DS-3. Taxonomy (NCBI): domain Bacteria; kingdom Bacillati; phylum Actinomycetota; class Actinomycetes; order Micrococcales; family Promicromonosporaceae; genus Isoptericola; species Isoptericola dokdonensis. The sequence goes on from NZ_CP014209.1 coordinate 1,648,672, forward strand.
CGCACCCCCCACCGCGCTCGTCAACGGCGCCCCCTACGACCTCGGTGCGGGTGGCGCGGTCCCCGTGGCGGACGTCGTCGCGCACCTGCTGCCCGGACATGTCGTGGACGGCGCTCCTCGCGGGGTCGCCGTCGCCATCGACGACGTCGTGGTGCCGCGCGGCGTGTGGGACCGGACGTCGGTGCGCGCCGGGGACCGGGTCGAGATCGTGACCGCCGTGCAGGGCGGCTGAGAGAGGGAACCATGACCACCACCGACACCACGACCGACCCGCTGGTCGTCGCCGGGACGGAGATCGGCTCCCGGCTCGTCATGGGCACCGGAGGCGCCGCGAACCTGCTGCTGCTCCAGGACGCGCTCGTCGCGTCGGGCACCGGCCTGACGACGGTCGCGCTGCGCCGCGTCGCGGCGGCCACGACGCCGGAGGCCGCCCGCGACGCCGGGATCTGGGGCCTGCTGGAGCGCCTCGGCATCCGCGCCCTGCCCAACACGGCAGGCTGCTTCTCCGTGCGCGAGGCCGTGCTCACCGCGCAGCTCGCCCGGGAGGCGTGCGGCACGAGCTGGGTGAAGCTCGAGGTGATCGCCGACGACGTCACCCTGCTGCCCGACCCCCTCGGGCTCGTCGAGGCGGCCGACATGCTCGTGCGCGACGGGTTCGTCGTCCTGCCGTACACCAACGACGACCCGATCCTCGCCCGACGGCTCGAGGACGTCGGCTGCGCGGCGGTCATGCCGCTCGGCGCACCCATCGGGTCCGGCCTCGGCATCCTCAACCCGCGCAACATCGAGGCGATCACCCACGCCGCGCGGGTTCCCGTCATCCTCGACGCCGGGATCGGCACGGCGTCCGACGCCGCGCTGGCGATGGAGCTGGGGTGCGACGGCGTGCTGCTGGCCACGGCGGTCACGCGCGCCGAAGACCCGGCCCGGATGGCCCACGCCATGCGGCTCGCGGTCGAGTCCGGGCGGCTCGCCGCCGGCGCCGGTCGCATCCCGCGCCGCGAGGGGGCGCTCGCCAGCTCGACGCCCGAGGGGCGGCTCGACCTGGCGCTCTGACCGGGCGCTACCCGAGCGCGGGCAGGCCCCCGACGACGGAGCGGGCGTCGACCCCGGCCGCGCGCGCGACGGCGGCCACCCGTGCCGACCGGGCGCCCACCGCGCACACCAGCACGACGGGACGGTCGGTCGGGAGCTCCGCGAGCGCCGCACGGGCGGTGGCGTCGGGGGCGTCGGCGGAGCGGCCGAGGAACGTGCCGCTGGGCACCAGCCGCGCCCCGGGCAGGGGGCGCACCTGCGCCTCCCACTCCTCGCGCACGTCGACGAGCAGCGCGGGCGGATCGGCGGCGAGCAGGGCGGGGACCTCGACGCCGCGGACCTCCGGGTCGGACGTCGGCGCGCCGGCCCCCGGCGTCGTCGCTGCGGATGCCGCGGGGGCGAGCCCGCAGAACGCGGCGTACGCGTCGTCGCCGGGCAGCAGCGCGGTGACGGGCTCGCGCGTCGGGTCGGGCAGCACGGTGAGCTCGCGCCATTCGGGGCCCAGCGCGTCGTGGACGGCGAGCCGCCCGAGCAGGGTGCGGCCGACGCCGGTGATCAGCTTGACGGCCTCGACGGCCATCGCGGAACCGATGGTGCCGCACATCGCGCCCAGCACTCCCCCGGTGGCGCAGTCGGGCACGGTGCCGGGAGGCGGCGGGACGGGGAACACGTCGCGGTAGGTGACGCCGCGCCGGGTCTCGGTGCCGTGCGCGTCGTCGGCGACCAGGTGGCGCGGCGCGCCCCAGAACACGGCGACCTGACCGTCGAACCGGTCGATCGACCCCCACACGACGGGCAGACCCAGCACCTCGGCGGCGTCGGACACGAGGTAGCGGGTCGGGAAGTTGTCGGCCCCGTCGAGGACGACGTCGTAGCCGCGCAGGACGTCGAGCACGTTGCCCGGGCCGAGACGCACCGGGTGCTCGACGACCGTCACGTGCGGGTTGACCTCGGCGACCGTCTCCCGGGCGGAGGCCACCTTCGCCCGGCCGACGTCCGACTGCCCGTGCGCGACCTGGCGCTGCAGGTTGGTGACGTCCACGACGTCGTCGTCCACGACGCCGAGCGTGCCGACGCCCGCCGCGGCGAGGTAGAGCAGCGCCGGGCTGCCGAGGCCGCCCGCTCCGACGACGAGCACCCGCGCGGCGGCGAGGCGCCGCTGCCCCTCCGGCCCCAGACCGGGCAGCGCGAGGTGGCGGGCGTACCGCGCGACCTCGGCGTCGCTCAGGGCGGGCACCGGCTCGACGAGCGGCGCGAGCCGGTCGGCGTCGCCGCTGACACCGGAGTCGGGCCGCAGCGCCGTCATGCGCCGTACCGGTCGGCCAGCGCCGTCAGCTTCACCTCGGCCTCGGCGTGGATCTTCTTCTCCAGCACGAACGACATCACCGGCACGACGCCCGCGAACACCATGGAGGCGAGACGGCCGTAGCCCCAGCGCATCTTCGCCCACAGGTCCAGCACGGTGATGAGGTACAGCACGTAGATCCACCCGTGCGCGAACGGGATCCACGACAGGTACGCCATCACGCCGTCCACGTCGACGAACGCCCCCACCACGTACTTGACGATCATCTCGCCGCAGAACACCAGCAGCGTCACACCCGTGATCAGCGCCATCACGCGGTAGCGGGACAGCGCACCGCGGGCCTTGCGGATCGCGGTCGCGGCCTGCTCGGTGGAGACGGTCGGGGCGGAGGGCTGCTCGGTGCTCACGCACTCCAGGATAGGCGGCGAAAATGCGGTGATCGGTGTCAGGTGCGCCACCTAGGGTCGACCCCGTGCGCCCCCTCCCCCTGCCCGACCTCGGCACGCCGCCCCTGACCTCCGCCCCCGCCTGCTGCTGTGGCAGGCGGGGCGCCAACGTGGCGTCGTCGCCCTCGCCGCGCTCGCGGGCACCGTGTCGATGCTCGCGTCGGCCGCGTCGCCGCTGCTGCTCGGGCAGGCCGTCGACGCCGGGCTCGCGGCCGGGTTCGGTCCGCAGCTGTGGGTGTGGTGCGGGTGGATGCTCGTCGCCGCCGCCACGATCGTCGTCTCCGGGTACTTCTCCCACACGTTCGACGTGGAGAGCTGGCTGCGCGCCACCTTCGCCCTCACCGAGCTCGTCGGCGACAAGGCGACCCGTGCCGGGCACGCCGTCACCCGCAAGCTCCCCACCGGGGAGGTCGTCGCGGCCGTCGCGAACGACGCGCTGCGCGTCGGCGACGTGTTCGCGATGTCCGGGCGGTTCGTCGGCGGGGTCGTCGCCTACGCCGCGGCGACCGGCGTCCTGCTCTCCCAGGACCTGCGCCTCGGGCTCGTCGTCGCGCTCGGCATCCCCGTCGTCGCCGCGGCCCTCGCCCTGCTCGTCAAGCCGCTGCAGGCCCGCCAGCAGGCCAGCCGGGAGGCCACCGGCCGGCTCACCTCCCTCGGCGCCGACACCGTCTCGGGGCTGCGCATCCTGCGCGGCATCGGCGGGGAGGACGTCTTCACCGCGCGGTACGCCGCGCAGTCGCAGGAGGTGCGCCGCCGCGGCGTGCGCGTCGCCGTCGTGCAGTCCGTCCTCGACGGGCTCCAGGTGCTGCTGCCCGGGCTGCTCGTCGCGCTCGTGCTGTGGATCGGCGCACGCGCCGTCGTCACCGGCGACCTCACCCCCGGCGAGCTCGTCACCTTCTACGGGTACGCCGCGTTCCTGTCGTGGCCGGTACAGATGGCCACCCAGATGCTCCAGATGACCACCAACGCGCTCGTGTCCGCCCGCAAGCTCCTCGGCGTCCTCCAGGTCACCGAGGCGACCCCGCAGGCCGCCGCGCCCGCCGCGGCGCCGCCCGCCGGCAGCGACCTCGTCGACCGCGCCAGCGGGCTCGTGCTGCGGCCCGGACGCGTCGTCGGCCTCGTCTGCGCCGACCCCGACGTCTCCGCCGCGCTCGCCACCCGGCTCGGCCGGATCGACGACGACGTCGAGGCGCCCCACCACGTCACCCTCGGCGGGGTGCGCCTCGCCGACCTCGACAAGGCAGCGCTGCGCGAACGCGTCGTCGTCGCCGAGGCCACGCCCCACCTGTTCTCCGGCGTCCTCGCCGACACGCTCGACGCCCGCGGCCGCGCCGCCCGCGACGACCTCCTCGCCGCGCTGCTCACCGCCGACGCCCAGGACGTCCTCGACTCCGTGCCCGGCGGCCTCGACGGCGAGATCCCCGAGAAGGGCCGGTCGCTGTCCGGCGGGCAGCGGCAGCGCGTCGCACTCGCCCGCGCCCTGCTCACCGACGCCGAGATCCTCGTCCTCGTCGAACCCACCAGCGCCGTCGACGCGCACACCGAGGCCCGCATCGCCGAACGCGTCGCCGCCGCCCGGCACGGCCGCACCACCCTCGTCGTCACCGCCAGCCCGCTCGTCCTCGACCACGTCGACGACGTCGCCCTGCTGTCCGACGACGGGCACGTCGTGGCCACCGCCACCCACGCCGACCTGCTCACCCGGACCGACGCCGTCGCCGCCGCCTACCGCGCCGTCGTCGGCCGGAGCCTCGACGACCCCGTCGCCGCGGGCCGGCCCGAGGCCTCCGCCGACACCGCCGACACCCTCGAAGGAGCCGCGCGATGAGCGCCACCGCGCCGCCCCCGTCGTCCGACCCCCGCCGCCTGCCCGTCGCGGACAGCGCCGAGGTCCGCCGCACCGTCGCCCGCCTGTTCCACCGCCACCGTGGCAGCCTCGGCGGCGTCGCCGTGCTGCACACGCTCGCGGCCCTCGCCGGCCTCACCGGGCCGTTCCTGCTCGGCCGCATCATCGACGAGACCACCGCCGGGACCACCCTCGCGCGGGTCGACACCCTCGCCCTCGTGCTGCTGGCCGCCGTCGTCGTGCAGGCCGTCGTCACGCGATTCGCCCAGCGACTGTCCATGGTGTTCGGCGAGCGCGTCTTCGCCGAGCTGCGCGAGGAGTTCATGGCGACCGCCACCCGCTTGCCGCTGTCCACCGTGGAGAAGGCCGGCACCGGGGACCTCGTCGCCCGCACCACCAACGACGTCAACAAGCTCGCGCACGCCGTCCGGTTCGGCGTGCCCCGCGTCCTGGTGTGCGTCGTCACGCTCACCCTGACCCTCGTCGCGTCGTTCCTCGCCGACCCCCTGGTCGCTCTCGCCCTGCTCGTCGGCGTGCCGATCATCGTGTTCACCCTGCGCTGGTACCTGCGCCGTGCCACCCCCGGCTATCTGCGGGTGTCCTCCGCGTTCGCGACCCTCAACGGGACCGTCACCGAGGCCGTCGAGGGCGCGCGCACCACCGAGGCCCTGTGGCTCGGCGCCGGGCTGCGCCGCCGGCTGCGCGGCGACCTCGCCGAGACCTTCACCGCCGAGTCCCACACGCTGCGCCTGCGTCAGCGCCTCATCCCGGGGCTGGACACCGCCGTCGCGATCGCCCCCATCGCCGTCGTCCTCTGGGGCGCGTGGCTGGCGTCGCAGGGCCTGACCACGGTCGGCACCGTCGCCACCCTCGCGGTGTACGCGCACCAGATGGGCGGGCCCGTCTTCGACCTCGTGTTCTGGCTCGACGAGCTCCAGGTCGCCGCCGTCGCGCTCGCCCGCGTGGTCGGTGTCGGGCTCGTCGCCCCCGACCGCGAGGTCTCCGGCGCCGTCCCGGCGTCGGAGGAGGTGCGGGCCGCCGCCGTGCGGTACGCGTACACGCCCGGGCGGGACGTCCTGCACGGCGTCGACCTCGACCTGCGCCCCGGCGAACGTCTCGCCGTCGTCGGGCCGTCGGGAGCGGGCAAGTCCACCCTCGGACGCATGCTCGCCGGCATCCACCCGCCCACCGGAGGCACCGTGACCGTCGGCGGCGTGCCGCTCGTCGACCTGCCGCTGGAGGACCTGCGCGGCCACGTCGCCCTCGTCACCCAGGAGCACCACGTGTTCGTCGGGACGCTGGCGGAGAACCTGCGGCTCGCCGACACCGGCGCGACCGACGACGCCCTGTGGGACGCGCTCGGCGCCGTCGACGCCCGCGGCTGGGTGCGTGCCCTGCCCGACGGGCTCGCCACCGAGGTCGGCTCCGGAGGCCACCCGCTCACCCCGGCGCAGGCCCAGCAGGTCGCCCTCGCCCGGCTCGTCCTGCTCGACCCGCACACCCTCGTGCTCGACGAGGCGACCTCGCTGCTCGACCCCCGCGCCGCCCGGCACCTCGAGCAGTCCCTCAACGCCGTCCTGGCCGGACGGACCGTCGTGGCGATCGCCCACCGGCTGCACACCGCGCACGACGCCGACCGCGTGGCCGTCGTCGACGGCGGCCGCATCACCGAGATCGGTTCGCACGACGACCTCGTCGCCGCCGGCGGGGACTACGCCCGCCTCTGGCACTCCTGGCAGGCCGACTGACCCTCCCCTCCCCCGCGAGATCGACCCTCCGGGATCGAGATCGACGCTCGGTGCGTCGATCTCGGTCCGGGAGGGTCGATCTCACCGACGGCCGTCCACAGGTTTGCCCGCGGCGCACCACCGCGGCCGCGCAGCTGGCACGCTGACGCCCATGACGGACGACTCCACCGGTCCCCGACGCCGCGACACCGTCCGCCCCGGCGACCGTCGCGGGCTCACGCCGGCGGCCGTCCCGCCCGCCGTGCGGTTCGACGAGCGACGCCGCCCCGAGCTGCGGCGCCGTCGCCGCGACGGCAGCCTCGAGCGGCTCCGCAAGGGCGTCTACCTCGCCCCGGTCGCCGGCGACGGCGGGGTGGCCCGCCGTCGGCAGGACGAGCTGTTGCGTCGCGTCCGAGCCGTCGAGAGCAGGCTCGACGTCGACCACTGGTTCTCCCACACCACCGCCGCGGTGCTGCACGGCTGCTGGACGTGGCGGCTGTCCGCCGTCGTGCACCTCACCCAGCTCCGCCCGCCCAACCAGTCACAGGTCCGCGAACGCGACCTCCACCGTCACTGGACGACGCTCCCGCCGCGCGACCGGACCGACGTCGGCGGCATCCCCGTGACGACGCTGGAGCGGACCGTCGTGGGCTGCGCACGTCTGGTGCCCCCGGGCCAGGCGCTCGTCGTCGCCGACTCGGCGGTGCGTGGTGGCGCGGACGTCGAGCTGATCGCCGACATCCTCGACGAGTCCGCCGGGAAGCGGGGCGTCGTGCGGGCCCGCACGGTGCTCGACCTGGTGGACCCCCGGTCGGAGTCGCCGGGCGAGTCGGTGCTGCGGTGGACCCTGCACGACGAGGGCCTCCCCCGGCCTGAGGTCGGCCTGGCCGTGGACACCCGGCTCGGGACCTTCTGGCTGGATCTCGCCTGGCCGGAGCAGAGGGTCGCGGTCGAGTTCGACGGGTTGGTCAAGTACTCGGGCGGCGACTACGGGGACCCGTCGGCGCGGGTGGTGGCGGAGAAGGCTCGTCAGGACGCGCTGGAGGAGGCCGGGTGGGTCGTCATCCGGGTCGTCTGGTCCGACCTCGCCGAGGGTGCCGCGCTGGCGGAGCGGATCCGCCTCGCACTCCGACGCCGCCACCGGTGACGAGATCGACCCTCCCGGATCGAGATCGACGCACGGTACGTCGATCTCGATCCGGGAGGGTCGATCTCGCGGCGACGAAAGGTCGCAGACGTCAGGACGGCAGGCCGGCGATGCCCCGGCCGACGGGGTCGTCGGTGCGGTCGTCGCGGCGACGGGTCTCCCGACGCCCCCCGGCCATCTCGTCGCGGACGAGGCGGACCCACAGGGAGAACGCGAAGAGGCCGAACACCCACCACTGGAGGGCGTAGAAGAAGTTCTGCAGGTTCACGTCGGTGCCGCCCTCCAGCACGGGCCGCGGCAGGGGTGCGGGTCCGCCGTCGGCGACGCCCGGCTGGGCGGGGTCGGAGTCCGTGAGCACGACGTAGCCGGTGTAGACGGGGCCGTCCCAGAGGTTGGCAAGCTGCGACGACGCGATGTCCTGCACGAGCGGCGGCCCGCCGGGGTTGGCGGGCAGGTCGCCGGTGCGCAGGGTCGACTCCGACGCCTGGAGCCAGCCGGAGACGCGCACCTCGCCGTCGGGGACGTCGAGCGCGGCGGCGTCGGGCTTCGGGGAATCGACCCAGCCGCGCACGACGGGCAGCACGGGCGCCCCGGAGAGCGTCGCCCAGGACTCGCCGCCGGTGCCGTCCTCGCTGACGCGCAGCGGGGTGAGGACGAGGTAGCCCTCGACCCCGTCGAGGGACCGGCCGGCGACGAGCACCTGGTCGTCAGGCTCGTAGGTGCCCTCGACCCACGTCTGGCGACCGACGAGCTCGCCGGGGAACGACGTCTGGGGCACCAGGAGGTCGCCGAGCGCGGCGGGTCCGGCGGCGGCGGCCTCGGCGGCCTCCTGCTGGGCGGCGAGGGTGGCGCGCTCGTAGGCGCGGTCGATCTGCCAGACGCCGAGGCGCCCGCACACGAGGGCGGCGAGCAGCAGGAGCAGCAGGATCGCCAGCATGCGCGGCTGGCGGGCCACCGACCAGAAGGTTCGGCGCACGGGTGGGGCGTCGGGCACGGGTCCACGGTATCGGGGCCGTGGCACCGCTCCGGCATCCGGTGACGCAGGTCACCGGCCCGGACGGCGGCCCGGTCCGCACGTGCCCGCCGCTCGCGCTGCGGTCCGGTGCCGCCTGGGGTGGAATGAGAGCGATCGCAAGAATCAGTGCAGCCCAGGGAGTGTGTGATGACCTCGAGCACCACGTCCACCGGCACCGACTGGCGCGCCACCGGCGTCGCCGAGCTGTCGGACACCGACGTCGAGCGCCTCGACCAGTGGTGGCGTGCCGCGAACTACCTGTCGATCGGGCAGATCTACCTGCTCGACAACCCGCTCCTGCGCGAGGAGCTGACCCGCGACCACGTGAAGCCCCGGCTGCTCGGCCACTGGGGCACCACGCCGGGCCTGAACTTCCTCTACGCGCACCTCAACCGGGCGATCCGGGAGCGGGAGCAGTCGACGATCTACGTGGCCGGTCCGGGGCACGGCGGTCCGGGCCTGGTGGCGAACACCTACCTGGAGGGCACCTACTCGGAGATCTACTCCGACGTCACGCAGGACGACGAGGGTCTGCGCCGGCTGTTCCGGCAGTTCTCGTTCCCCGGCGGCATCCCGAGCCACGTGGCCCCGGAGACCCCGGGCTCGATCCACGAGGGCGGCGAGCTGGGGTACGCGCTGAGCCACGCGTACGGCGCGGCGTTCGACAACCCGGACCTCCTGGTCGCGGCGGTCGTGGGTGACGGCGAGGCGGAGACGGGTCCGCTGGCGACGAGCTGGCACTCGAACAAGTTCGTCAACGCCCGCACGGACGGCGTCGTGCTGCCGATCCTGCACCTCAACGGGTACAAGATCGCGAACCCGACGGTGCTGGCCCGCATCAGCGACGACGAGCTGCGCGACCTGATGATCGGCTACGGGCACACGCCGTACTTCTTCGTGGGCGGGTTCGACGGCGAGGACCACGCGGCGGTGCACCGCCGGTTCGCGCAGCTGCTGGACGAGGTGCTGGACCACATCGCCCGCATCAAGGCGGACGCCGCGGCGGGGAACGACGAGCGGCCGGCCTGGCCGATGATCGTCTTCCGCACCCCCAAGGGGTGGACGTGCCCGCCCGAGATCGACGGGCACAAGACGGAGGACTCGTGGCGCGCGCACCAGGTGCCGCTGGCGAGCGCGCGGGACACCCCGGAGCACCTGGAGGTGCTGCGGAGCTGGCTGGAGTCGTACCGGCCGCACGAGCTGTTCGACGACACCGGTGCGCTGCACGCCGACATCGCCGCGCAGGCACCGACCGGCACGCTGCGCATGAGCGACAACCCGCACGCCAACGGCGGGCTGCTGCTCAAGGACCTGCGCCTGCCGGACTTCCGCGAGTACGCGGTGGACGTGCCGGCGCCGGGCGGCACGGTCGCGGAGGCGACCCGCGTGCTGGGCCAGTGGCTCACCGACGTGGTGCGACGCAACCCGGACAACTTCCGGATCTTCGGGCCGGACGAGACGGCGTCGAACCGTCTCCAGGCCGTCTACGAGGTGACGGACAAGCAGTGGAACGCGGACTTCTACGGGCCCGACGTCGACGAGCACCTGGCTCGTGCGGGGCGGGTCATGGAGATGCTGAGCGAGCACCAGTGCCAGGGCTGGCTGGAGGGCTACCTGCTCACCGGGCGGCATGGCCTGTTCACCAGCTACGAGGCGTTCATCCACATCGTCGACTCGATGTTCAACCAGCACGCCAAGTGGCTGAAGGTCACCAACCACATCCCGTGGCGGCGGCCGGTGGCGAGCCTCAACTACCTGCTGTCCAGCCACGTGTGGCGGCAGGACCACAACGGGTTCAGCCACCAGGACCCGGGGTTCATCGACCACGTGGTGAACAAGAAGGCCGAGATCGTGCGGGTGTACCTGCCGCCGGACGCCAACACCCTGCTGTCCACCTACGACCACTGCCTGCGCAGCCGCCAGTACGTGAACGTCGTGGTGGCGGGCAAGCAGCCGGCGCCCCAGTTCCTGTCGATGGACGAGGCGATCGCGCACTGCACGCGGGGCCTGGGCATCTGGGAGTGGGCGGGCACGGAGGTGCCGGGCGAGGACCCGGACGTCGTGCTGGGGTGCGCCGGCGACGTGCCGACGCTGGAGGTGCTGGCCGCGGCCGACATCCTGCGCCGCGAGCTGCCGGACCTCAAGGTGCGGGTGGTGAACGTCGTGGACCTCATGCGGCTGCAGGACGAGCACGAGCACCCGCACGGGATGTCGGACAAGGACTTCGACGGCCTCTTCACGTCGGACCGACCGGTGATCTTCAACTACCACGGCTACCCGTGGCTGATCCACCGGCTGACGTACCGCCGTCGGAACCACTCGAACATCCACGTGCGGGGGTACAAGGAGGAGGGCACGACGACGACGCCGTTCGACATGGCGATGCTCAACGACGTCGACCGCTACCACCTGGTCCTCGACGTGATCGACCGGGTGCCGGGTCTGGGGTCGAAGGTCGCGGGGTTCAGGCAGCGGATGGTGGACGCGCGGCTGGCCGCCCGCCAGTACACCCGCGAGCACGGGGAGGACGTCCCCGAGGTGCGCGACTGGGTGTGGCCGGACGCCGGCGACACGGCGACGGGACAGGGTGGCCCGCAGTACGACGCCGCGGCGACCACGGGCGGCGACAACGAGTGACGGCCCGCGCTGACGTCGCAGGTGCGCGGGCACCTGCGACGTCAGCACCCTCGTGACCGTTCTCACCGCGTCGGACGTCGGCGTGGCGCGGCACGATGGGGTGCAATGGGTGCACCGACCCAGGGCGATCAGGACAGGTGGCCAGTGAGCACACGCAGCATCTACATCGCGTCTCCCGAGGGGGACACCGGCAAGTCGACCGTGGCGCTGGGCGTCCTGGAGCTGCTGGTCCGCCAGGTGCAGCGGGTCGGGGTGTTCCGGGCGGTCTCGCGGGTGCCGGACCGGCCGTCCGCGGCGGGCGGCCAGGTGCGCGACCACGTCCTGGAGACGATGCTCGCCCACGACGGCGTCGACCTCACGTACGCGGAGACGGTCGGCGTGACGTACGACGAGGTGCACGCGGACCCGGAGGCCGCGCTGGCGCGGATCGTGGACCGGTACCACGCGGTCGCCGCGAAGTGCGACGCCGTGGTCGTCCTCGGCACGGACTACACGGACGTGTCCGGCGCGACCGAGCTGGCGTTCAACGCGCGCGTCGCGGCGAACCTCGACTCCCCCGTCCTGCTCGTCGTGTCGGGCCGTGACCGTGACCTGGAGGACGTGACGACGCTCGCGCGGCTCTCCCTGGCGGAGCTGCGGGCGAACCACGCGCAGCCGATCGCTGTCGTCGTCAACCGGGCGGAGGGCGCGGTGGCCGACGCGGACCGCGCGACCCGCGCCCGGCTCTCGGGCGAGGACCTGCCGACCTGGGTGATCCCGGAGGAACCGTTCCTCACGGCGCCGACGATCGCGCAGCTCACCGAGGCCGTGGACGGCACGCTGCTGCTCGGCGACAAGGACCTCATGGCGCGCGAGGCGCTGGACGTGATCGTGGGCGCGATGACGTTCGAGAACCTGCTGGGCCGGCTGGCCGACGGCACGGTCGTCATCACGCCGGGCGACCGTACGGACGTGCTCCTGGGGATGCTGGCGGTGCAGGCGGCGCCCCGGTTCCCGTCGTTGGCGGGCGTCATCCTCACCGGCGGCTACCGGCCGACGGGTCGCTCCGGCCAGCTCGCGGCGGCGCTGCAGCCGAACGTCCCGATCGTCCTCACCGAGCGGGACACGTACGAGGTGGCGCGGGCGGCGAGCCGCACCCGGGGCGCGATGACGGCGACGGCGCAGCGCAAGCACGACGTGGCGCGCGCGATGTTCGAGCAGCGGGTGGACGGCGACGAGCTGCTGGCCCGGCTCGCGGTCGAGCGGACGCCGGTGGTGACGCCGCTGATGTTCGAGCACGAGCTGATGGAGCGGGCGCGCGCGGACCGTCGCACCGTGGTGCTGCCCGAGGGCGACGACGACCGGATCCTGCGCGCGGCCTCCACGGTGCTGGCCCGCGGGATCGCGGACCTGGTGATCCTGGGCGACGAGACGGTGATCCGTGCCCGCGCCACGGCGCTCGGCCTGGACGTCTCCGCCGCCCGGGTGCTGTCGCCGCACGACGCCGAGCACGTGGAGCGGTTCGCCGCCGAGTACGCGCGGCTGCGCGCGCACAAGGGCATGACGGTGGAGCGGGCGCGGGAGATCGTCACCGACGTGTCGTACTTCGGCACGATGATGGTCCACCTCGGCCTCGCCGACGGCATGGTCTCGGGGGCGGCGCACACGACGGCCCACACCATCCGGCCGTCGTTCGAGATCATCAAGACCCGCCCCGGGGTCTCGGTCGTGTCGTCGGTGTTCCTCATGTGCCTGCCCGACCGGGTGCTGGCGTACGGCGACTGCGCGGTCAACCCCGACCCGACGGCGGAGCAGCTCGCCGACATCGCGGCGTCCTCCGCGCAGACGGCCGCGCAGTTCGGCGTCGAGCCGCGCGTCGCGATGCTCTCCTACTCGACCGGCACCTCCGGCTCCGGCGCCGACGTGGACAAGGTGCGCACCGCCACGGAGCTGGTCCGCGAGCGCCACCCCGAGCTGAACGTGGAGGGCCCGATCCAGTACGACGCGGCCGTCGACGCGTCGGTCGCGGCGTCGAAGCTGCCGGAGTCGTCGGTGGCGGGCCGGGCGAGCGTCTTCGTGTTCCCCGACCTCAACACGGGCAACAACACGTACAAGGCCGTGCAGCGGTCGGCGGGCGCGGTCGCGATCGGGCCGGTGCTCCAGGGCCTCAACAAGCCGGTCAACGACCTGTCCCGCGGGGCGCTGGTCGCCGACATCGTCAACACCGTCGCCATCACCGCGATCCAGGCGCAGGGCGCCACGAACGGAGAGTCCGCATGAGCATCGTCCCGGAGGCCGAGCGGCCCAACCCGTACAGCGCGTACGGCGCGCACGGGTCGGTGCTGGTGCTGAACTCGGGGTCGTCGTCGCTGAAGTACCAGCTGGTGAACCCGGTGGGCGGGGAGGCGATCGCGGCGGGCACGGTGGAGCGGATCGGCGAGCCGTCGGGCATCGTCACGCACACCTTCGCCGGCAACCGGACGCGCCGCGAGCTGGAGGTGCCCGACCACGGCGAGGCGCTGCGGCTCGCGCTGGGGATGTTCGACGAGATCGGCCCGCGCCTGGCGGACGCCGGGATCTACGCGGTCGGGCACCGGGTGGTGCACGGCGGGGCGGAGTTCTCGGGGCCGGTCGTGGTGGACGACGCCATCATCGACCGCATCGAGGCCCTCGTCCCCCTGGCGCCGCTGCACAACCCCGCGAACGTCCAGGGCATCCGGGTGGCCCGCGAGCTGCTGGGCGACGTGCCGCACGTCGCGGTGTTCGACACGGCGTTCTTCCAGGGCCTGCCGCCGGCGGCGTACACGTACGCGATCGACCGCGAGGTGGCCACCGAGCACGGGGTGCGCCGGTACGGGTTCCACGGCACGAGCCACCAGTACGTGGCGGGCAAGGTGGCGCGCGTGCTGGGCCGGCGGGTGCAGGACCTCAACACGATCGTGCTGCACCTGGGCAACGGGGCGTCGGCGTCGGCCGTCAGGGGCGGGGTGCCGGTCGACACGTCGATGGGTCTGACGCCGCTGGAGGGGCTCGTCATGGGCACGCGGTCGGGGGACGTGGACCCCGGGGTGCTCTTCCACCTGGCGCGCAACGCGGGGCTCGGCGTCGACGAGCTGGACACGCTGCTCAACAAGCGCTCCGGGGTGCTGGGGCTGTCCGGGGTCAACGACTTCCGCGAGCTGCGCTCCCTCATCGACGCCGGCGACGAGGACGCGCAGCTGGCGTTCGACGTGTACATCCACCGGCTGCGCAAGTACGTCGGCGCGTACGCGGCGCTGCTGGGCCGGGTGGACGTCATCGCGTTCACCGCGGGCGTCGGGGAGAACGACGTCGACGTGCGTGCCGCCGTGTGCGCGGACCTGGAGGGTCTGGGCATCGCCGTCGACCCGGAGCGCAACGCGCAGCGGGGTGGTGAGCGGATCGTCTCCCCCGACTGGGCGCAGACCCTGGTCATGGTGATCCCGACGATGGAGGAGCTGGCGATCGCCCGGCAGTGCGTGGAGGCCGTGGACCACCTCGAGCCGCCGCGGGCGGTCACCGCCGGCTGAGGGGCGTCCGGGTCCGGACGAGCCAGTCGACGACGAGCTCGACGACGACGTCGGGCGGGAGCGCCGTGTCCACGGCGAGCCCGTCCTCGTCGGCCGCGAGAGGTTCGAGCGTGGCGAGCTGGGACGGCAGGAGCGACGGCGGCACGAGGTGGCCGGCGCGGCCGCCGATCCGGTCGTGGATCAGGTCGGGGTTGCCGGTGAGGTGCACGAACCGGACCGGGCCGGCCTCCCGCAGCCGGTCGCGGTCGGCGCGGCGGAGCGCGGGGCAGGCGACGACGACGGAGCGCCCGACGGCGGTGGCGGCGGCGAGGTGCTGTCCGAGCGCGTCCGGCCGGGGCCGCGCGCGGGGGTCGCCGCCGGCGAACCCGATGCCGAGGCGGCCGACGAGGAGCTCGGCGATGGTCGACTTCCCCGCTCCGGCGACGCCCATCACGACGAGGTGACCGACCAGGAGCGGACGGGCGACGCCGCGGTGCGGCGGGCCGAACGCCGTGGTGGCGAAACCGGCTTCCATGGGCAACTCCTCGTCGTGGGAGCGCGACCACACCGCGCGCAGCACGAGCGTGACGCATTGATAGCACCTTCCGCAAGGAAGGTGCTATCAATGAATCGAGTCACGTCCCGGTACTTCACCCCGCCTCAGACGACGGCGAACACCGCACCGGCGATCGCGAAGCCCATCACGCCGATCGCCGTCTCCATGACGGTCCACGTGCGCAGCGTCGTCTTGACGTCCATGTCGAAGAACCGGCCGACCAGCCAGAAGCCCGAGTCGTTGACGTGGCTGAGCACCACGGACCCGGCGGCGACCGCGACCACGATCGCGGCGGTCTCCAGCGAGCCGAACCCGCCGGCCGCGACGGCCGGGGCGATGAGCCCTGCTGCGGTGGTGAGCGCGACCGTGGCGGAGCCCTGCGCCACGCGCAGCACGGCGGCGATGACGAAGCCCGCGACGATGACGGGCAGGCCGAGATCGCTCAGCGCCTCGGCGAGGGCGTCACCGATCCCGGAGGAGCGCAGGACGCCGCCGAACATGCCGCCCGCACCGGTGATGAGGATGACGGAGCAGACGGGACCGAGCGCGCCGTCGAGGGTCTTCTCCAGCGCGGTCTTCTCGACGCCGCGACGACGTCCCAGCACCCAGGCCGCGACCAGGACGGAGATCAGCAGCGCGACCGGCGTGGAGCCGATGAGCCCGGCCCAGGCGACCAGCGTCGAGTCGCCGTCGACCCAGCCCGCGGACGCGGCGGCCGCGAGCCCGGTGTTGGCGAAGATGAGCACGAGCGGCAGCAGGAGGATGCCGACGACGGTCCCGAAGCGGGGCGGGTTCGCCTCCTGCACCTCGTCGGCGCGCCCGAGGATCTCCGGCACGGGGAGCTCGATGCGGCGGCCCGTCACCCGACCGAACAGGTAGGCGGTGACGTACCAGGTGGGGATCGCGACGACGAGCCCGAGCAGCAGCACCATGCCGACGTTCGCCCCGAGGAACTCCGACGCCGCGACGGGGCCGGGGTGCGGCGGCACGTAGATGTGCATGACGGAGAACGCACCGGCGACGGGCAGGCCGTAGAGCAGCAGCGACCCGCCCAGGCGGCGCGCCACCGAGAACATGATCGGCAGCATGACCACGAGGCCGGCGTCGAAGAAGATCGGGAACCCGAAGATCAGGGACGCGACGCCGAGCGCGAGGGGCGCACGCTTCTCCCCGAAGCTGTCGATGAGCACGTCGGTCATCACCTGGGCGCCGCCGCTCGTCTCGATCAGACGACCCAGCATCGCGCCGAGGCCGACCAGCAGCGCCACCGACGCGAGCGTCGAGCCGAACCCGTCGAGCAGCACGTCGACGATCCCGCCGGCGGGCAGGCCCGTCGCGATCGCCGTGAGGAGGCTGACGAGCACGAGCGCGAGGAACGCGTGCAGGCGGAGCTTGATGATGAGGACGAGCAGCAGCGCGACGGCTGCGGCGGCGATGCCCAGCAGCGGGCCGGCCGTGAGGGTCTGGGTCCAGTCGTCGGTCATGGGGACCTTCCGGTGCGTCGTTGCGGTCAGGTGGTCGGGGTACGGACGGTCAGGTTCGGTCGAGCCAGGCGAGGACGGTCTCGACGATCTCGTCCGGCGTGGCGGTGACGTCGACGACGACGCCGTCCTCGTCGTCGGCGAGCGGCTCGAGGTCGGCGAGCTGGGACGGCAGCAGCGTGGGCGGCATGAAGTGCCCGCTGCGCTCACCGATGCGGCCGGCGAGCAGCTCGGCGCTGCCGTCGAGGTGGACGAACCGCACGGTGCCGTGGGCGGAGCGCAGCACGTCCCGGTAGGTGCGCTTGAGCGCGGAGCAGGTGACGACGGCGGCGTGGCCGGCGTCCGCCTCGCTGCTCAGCCAGTCCCGGATCGCCGCGAGCCACGGCGCACGGTCGGCGTCGGTGAGCGGGGTGCCGGCGGACATCTTGGCGATGTTGGCGGCGGGGTGGAACTCGTCGGCCTCGGCGAGCACGAGGTCGAGGCGGGCGGCGAGGCGACCGGCGACGGTGGTCTTGCCGGAGCCTGCGACACCCATGACGACGAGGTGCTCGGCGCTGCGGTGGCCGCTGTCGTCCTGGTGCCCGGCGGGCGCGGGGCGGGTGACGTCGGTGTCCATGTGGGTCGACTTCCTTGTCCTGGGCTGTCCGGCGACGGCGCCGTGCCGTCGATCGTCTCACGAGGATGGACCATTGATAGCACCTTTGGCAAAAATGATGCTACCAATCGTGCGGAGCACCGGCGCGCACTAGGCTCGGCGCCATGACCGTCCCCGCCCTGCACGAGAGCGTGCTCGACGCGCTCGGTCGTGCCGTCACCAGCGGCGACGTCCCCACCGGCACCTCCCTCACCCTCGAGGGCATCAGCGCCGAGCACGGCGTGTCCCGCACCGTGGCGCGCGAGGTCATGCGGGCGCTCGAAGGGCTCGGGCTCGTCCGCTCCCGGCGCCGGGTCGGGATCGTCGTCCTCGGCATCGAGTCCTGGAACGTCCTCGACACGCGGGTCATCCGGTGGCGGCTCCAGGGCCCCGGCCGCGACGCCCAGCTCCGCAGCCTCACCGAGCTCCGCCACGCCGTCGAACCCCTCGCCGCCGCCGGCGCGGCCCGCCACGCCGCACCCGCCGTGCGCGGCGAGCTCCTGGACCTCGCCCAGCGCATGCGCCGCACCGGCGAGGACGGCGACCTCGAGACGTTCCTCGCCCTCGACATCCGCATGCACGAGCTGCTGCTGCGCTCCAGCGGCAACGAGCTCTTCGGCAGCCTCGCCGACGTCGTCGCCGAGGTCCTCGCGGGCCGCACCCACCTCGGCCTCATGCCCGCCTCCCCCGTCCCCGAGGCCCTCGACCAGCACGAGGCCGTCGCCCGCGCCGTCGCCGCGGGCGACCCGGGGGCGGCACAGGCCGCCATGAGCGCCCTCGTCGGCGAGGTGCAGCAGACCCTGACCGACGGACCCGCCCGATGACGGTCCTGCTCGACCCGCCGGCCTGGCCCGCCCACGACCGCCTCTGGTCGCACCTCGTGTCCGACACCTCGCTGCACGAGCTGCGGTCCTTCGCCCGTGCCGTCGGCGTCCCCGACCGCGGCTTCGACCTCGACCACTACGACGTCCCCGCCGAGCGGTACGACGACCTCGTCGCCGCCGGCGCCGTGCCGCTCGACGGCGGCACGCTCGCCCGGCGCCTCGCCGCGTCCGGGCTGCGGGTACCCGGCCACGAACGCCGACGGGCGTACCGCGGCACGCTGCTCGACCGCTGGGACCCGCTGTGGCGCCACGAGGCTGCCGCCGCGCACCACCTGGCCGTCGGGACGGACCTCGTCGACCGCTGGCGCGAGCCGCACCGCGTCTACCACTCCCGGCTGCACCTCGCCGACGTCCTCGACCGGCTCGACGAGCTCGTCGCCGACGGCGCACCCGGCTCCCCCTGGCACGCCGCGGTCGCACTGTGGTTCCACGACGCGGTGCACGACGGCGCCACCCCGGCCGACGAGGACGCCTCCGCCGCGCTGGTCGGCGACCTGCTCGGCCCCCTGGTCGGTGTGGCGCACCCGGCGGTCGACGCCGCGCCCGACCCTCGCGCCGGCGCACGTGCCGGAGCCGACGCTGCGGGCCGGCCCGCACCGCTCACCGCGGCCGACGTGGCCGAGGTCGCCCGGCTGGTGCGGCTCACGGCCGGTCACGACCCCGCCCCGGACGACGCGATCGGCGCCCTGGTGAGCGACGCCGACCTCGCCGTGCTCGGCGCCCCGCCCGCCCGCTACGCGCGGTACGTCGCCCAGGTGCGTGCCGAGTACGGGCACGTCCCCGACGCCGCGTTCCGCCGCGGTCGCGGCGCCGTCGTCGACCACCTGCTCGCCCTGCACGACGGGCCCGGACTCTTCCGCACGGCTGCGGGACGGCACCGCTGGTCGCACGCCGCCGGGACGAACCTGCGCACCGAGGCCGCCGGGCTCTCCCGCGACGCCGCTGGGCCCACGCACGGGTCAGGGTCCGGGGCCGACGGCGGCCAGGGCTCGGGCAGCACGACCGCGGACGGGTCCCGTCCCGAGGGCCACGACAGGGACGAGGACGCGTGACCGACGGACCGTCGACCAGCCCGGACCGCACGGCCGCTCCGGTGGACCGCACCCGGCCTCGCCGCGCGCGCCGCCGCCTGCTTGTCGGCGGCACGGCCGTGCTGGTGCTCGCCGTCCTGCTCCCGGTGGCGTGGGTGCAGGCCACCGGGCACGCCCGCGTGCGCGGGTCCGTGGCGGAGGCCGCACAGACCCCCGTCGACGCGATCGTCGTGCTCGGAGCGGGCCTGCGCCCGGACGGCACCCCGTCGACCTACCTGCGCCGCCGGCTCGCCGCCGCCGCGGAGCTGTACGCCGCGGGCGCCGCCGACCGGGTCGTGCTGTCCGGCGACGGCGCCGATCGCGCCGACGGCACGCCCTACGACGAACCCGGGTCGATGGCGGACTGGATCGTCGGGCTCGGTGTGCCCGGCGACGCGCTCGTGCTGGACCGCGAGGGCTTCGACACCACCGCGACGTGCCGCCGCGCGCACGACGAGTACGCCGTGCGCACCGCCGTCGTCGTCACCCAGGACTACCACCTGCGCCGCGCCCTGTTCTCGTGCGCCCGGGCAGGCCTCGACGCCACCGGCGTCGGGGTGTCCGCCACCAGCGTCACCCCGGTCCAGGCCGCCTGGTGGCGGGTGCGCGAGCTGCCCGCCTCCTGGAGGGCCGCCGCCCGCGAGGCCTGGTGACTGCCCTGACCCACCGCACCCAGCGCTGACTCGCGAGACCCTGCGCTGACTCGCGCCCGGCTGCGCTGACTCGCGAGTCAGCGCAGGGTCGCGCGAGTCAGCACAGGGTCGCCACGGGTGCCGTCAGGGCATGCGCAGACGGCGCATCGTCCGCAGCGCGGTGGTGAGGACCGCGCTGGGCGTGTCGCCACCGAGCCGGTAGAGGGTGTCCATCGACACGCCCGCCCCGAGGCCCCGCTGGACGGCGACGGTCTGCGCCTCGGTGACGGCCTCGATCGCCTCGCGGCCGTGGCGACGGCCCTGCCCGGAGGCCTTCATGCCGCCCATCGGGGCACCTGCGCTCCCCCAGGCGGACGCGTAGCCGTCGTTGACGACGACGGTGCCGGCCTCGACCCGGGCGGCGAGCTGCCTCGCCCGGGCGACGTCCCGGGACCAGATCGAGGCGTTGAGGCCGAACTCGGTGTCGTTCATGGCGGCGACGGCCTCGTCGTCGCTGGCCACGCGGGACACGGTCACGACCGGGCCGAAGGTCTCCTCGCGCAGGCAGACGGCGTCGTCGGGCACGAGGTCGAGGACTGTCGGTGCGTAGAAGTAGGGGCCGACGTCCGCCCGGTGCACGGCACCGGTGAGGGCGCGCGCACCCTTGGCGAGGGCGTCGTCGACGTGCCCGGCGACCCGGGCGAGCTGGTCGGCCGACACGAGGGAGCCGACGTCGGCCGTGTAGTCGAGGCCCGACCCGAGGGACAGCTCGCGGACCGCCGGGACGAACCGCTCGAGGAACGCGTCGGCGATGCGCTCGTGCAGCACGAGCCGCTCGATCGACATGCAGAGCTGACCGGAGTTGGAGAAGCAGGCGCGGACGACGCCGGGCACGGCGGCGTCGAGGTCGGCGTCCGCGGCGACGTACAGCGGGTTCTTGCCGCCGAGCTCCAGGGTCGCTCCGACGAGCCGCTCCCCGGCCCGCGCGGCGACCTTCCGGCCCACGGCCGTGGACCCGGTGAAGACGATGTGGTCGACGCGCTCGACGACCGCCGCGCCGATGTCGCCGGCCCCGCTCACGACGCCGAGCAGGTCGTCGGGCAGGCCCGCCTCGGCGAGCAGCTCGGCGGCCCACAGCGCGGACAGCATGGTCTGCGGGTCGGGCTTGAGCACGACGGCGTTGCCCGCCAGCAGCGCGGGGACCGCCTCGGCGAGCGCGAGCGTCAGCGGGTAGTTCCACGGGGAGATCACCCCGACGACGCCGACCGGGCGACGGTGCACGCGCACGCCCGTCAGCAGCGACAGCGCCCCGGGCTCCCGGCGGTCCGCGAGGTAGCGCGGGCCGCGCACCACGTAGTGGCGGCAGAGCTGCGCGACGTCCGCGACCTCCTCGAACGCCGACCGGCGGGACTTGCCCGACTCCATCTGGATCAGGTCGAGGATCTCGGACTGGCGCTGCAGCACGAGGACGCCGAGCCGGTCCACGACGCGCAGCCGGTCCTGCAGCGGGCGGGCCGCCCAGTCGTGCTGGGCCGCGCGCGCCCGGGTGACGGCCTCGGCGACGTCCGCGACGGACGAGAGCGGCACCGCGGCCAGCGGCGCCCCGGTGAACGGCAGGATGCTGCGGTGCACCCCGGCGTCGTGGGAGGTGACGACCCGCCGGACCAGGGGTTCCACGACCTCGGGTTCGAGGACGTAGGTGGACGCGGGGAGCTCGGGGTCGATCACATCACCCAGAGCGCCGTCGCTCTCGTGCGCTGTTGCCATGGGCGACACCCTAGCCGGGCCCGGTGACGCTCCGGTGAACTGTGCCCCGGGATGTCCGGGTCGTTCGCCGTCAGCGTGACAGGTCGCGCCCGAGCACGGTGCACTCGGCGTCGGCGTAGCCCAGGGAGGCGTAGAACCCCAGCACGCCGGTGTTCGTGGTGCGCACCATCAGCCGCACCTTGTGCGCCCCGGCCCCGCGCAGCCAGTCCTCCGCCGCGGCTACGAGCCGCCGTCCCAGGCCGGTCCCCTGCCGGTCGGGGGCGACGGCGACGTAGTACAACCAGCCCCGGTGCCCCTCGTACCCTGCCAGCACGGTGCCGACGACGGCGTCCTGCTCGCGCGCGACCAGGACGGTGGAGGTCGGGTTGCGTCGGGCGTCGTCGACGTCCCGGTGCGGGTCGTTCCACGGCCGGGCGAGCCCGCAGGTCTCCCACAGCGCGACGACGTGCTCGACGTCGGCGTCCCGGATCTCGTCGATCACGGCAGGCTCGCTCGCCTGCACCCCGTCCGTCGTCGAGACCTTGCTCACCGGGGCTGGTACGGGGAGACGACGACCTCGACCCGCTGGAACTCCTTGAGGTCGGAGTAGCCCGTGGTCGCCATCGCGCGGCGCAGCGCGCCGACGAGGTTGGTCGTGCCGTCGGCGTGGTGACCCGGCCCGAAGAGGATCTCCTCCAGCGTGCCGGCGGTGCCGACCTCGACGCGCTCGCCGCGCGGGAGCTGGGAGTGGTGCGCCTCGGGGCCCCAGTGCCAGCCGCGGCCGGGCGCCTCCGACGCGCGCGCCAGGGCGGCACCCAGCATCACGGCGTCGGCGCCGCACGCGACCGCCTTGACGACGTCGCCCGAGCGACCGACGCCGCCGTCGGCGATGACGTGCACGTACCGGCCGCCGGACTCGTCCAGGTAGTCGCGCCGCGCGGCCGCGACGTCGGACACCGCGGTGGCCATGGGCGCGTGGATACCGAGGCTGACGCGGGTGGTGTGCGCCGCGCCGCCGCCGAACCCGACGAGCACGCCCGCCGCGCCGGTGCGCATGAGGTGCAGGGCCGCGGTGTAGGTCGAGGCGCCGCCGACGACGACGGGCACGTCGAGCTCGTAGATGAACCGCTTGAGGTTCAGGGGCTCGGCGTTGCCGGACACGTGCTCCGCCGAGACGGTGGTGCCGCGGATGACGAACAGGTCCACCCCGGCGTCGACGACCGTCCGGTAGTGCTCCTGGGTGCGGGCCGGGGACAGCGCGCCGGCGACCGTGACGCCCGCCGCACGGATCTCCTTGAGCCGCTGCGTGATGAGCTCGGGCTTGATCGGCTCGGCGTAGATCTCCTGCATCCGGCGGGTCGCCTGGGCCACGGGGAGGTCGCGGATCTCCGCCAGCAGCGGCTCCGGCGACTCGTAGCGCGTCCACAGGCCCTCGAGGTCGAGGACACCGAGGCCGCCGTGGTTGCCCAGCGCGACCGCGGTGTCGGGGCTCATCACCGAGTCCATCGGCGCCGCGAGGATCGGCAGGTCGAAGTGGTAGGCGTCGATCTGCCAGCCCGTGGAGACGTCCTTCGGGTCGCGCGTGCGTCGCGACGGCACCACGGCGATGTCGTCGAAGGAGTACGCGCGGCGTCCGCGCTTGCCACGGCCGATCTCGATCTCGTTGCTCACGCCCTCCAGCCTACCGGCGCGGCCGCGCGGGGGCCGCCCCCGTCCGCCGTCGGGATGGTGGCGGCCCCGGCGAGGAGCCGTGTCGGTGGCTCGTGGGACGTTGCGGTCCAGGACGTCGCAGGGAGGGATCCACATGGACGACACGGGTTGGGCCACCGGGCCGCTGCTCGGCTTCGACACCGAGACCACCGGGGTCGACGTGCACACCGACCGCATCGTCACCGCGGCCTTCGTGGTGCGGACCCGGCAGACCACCGAGGTGCGGACCTGGCTGATCGACCCGGGGGTCGAGATCCCCGCGGAGGCGGCCGCGATCCACGGCGTCAGCACCGCGCACGCCCGCGCCCACGGCCGCCCGCCCGCGGAGGCGCTGGAGGAGATCGCGACGTTCCTCGCGGAGCACGCGGCCGCCGGGGTGCCGGTCGTGGCCTACAACGCGGCCTTCGACCTCACGCTGCTCGACGCCGAGCTCGCCCGCCACGGGCTGCCCACCCTGCCCGAGCGGCTGGGCCGGCCGGTGTCGCCGGTCCTGGACCCGCTGGTCATCGACCGCTGGCGGGACCGCCACCGGCGCGGCAAGCGCCGGCTCGGCGACCTCGTCGAGCTGTACGGCGTGACGGGCGAGGGCGAGCTGCACACCGCCGACGTCGACGTGCTGGCCACCCTCGACGTGCTCGAGGCGCTGCTGCTGCGGTTCCCCGACCTGCGGTCCGTCGCGCTGGACGCGCTGCACCTGGCGCAGCGCGACGCGCACCGCTCCTGGGCGGAGGACTTCAACGCCTGGCGGCGGTCGCAGGGTCTGCCCGGCCCGGGCGCGTCACCGGCCTGGCCCGTCGAGCCGCGCGCCACCGGCTGACGCACCGGGCCTCCGGGCACCACCGGGAACGGAGGAGGGCGGTGCCACGGGTTTCCGTGGCACCGCCCTCACCGGACGCGACGGGTCAGGAGACGCGGTAGTTCGGCGCCTCGGCCGTCATGACGACGTCGTGCGGGTGCGACTCCTTGAGCGACGCCGACGTGATGCGCACGAACCGCCCCTTCTCCTGCAGCTCGGGGACGGTCCGGGCACCGACGTAGAACATCGTCTGGTGCAGCCCGCCGACGAGCTGGTGCGCGACCTGGGACAGCGTGCCCTTGTAGGGCACCTGGCCCTCGACGCCCTCGGGGACGATGAGGTCGTCGCTGGCCACCTCGGCCTGGAAGTAGCGGTCCTTGGAGTAGGACTTCTTGCCGCGCGAGCTCATCGCGCCGACGGAGCCCATGCCGCGGTAGGCCTTGAACTGCTTGCCGTTGACGAGGATGGTGTCGCCCGGCGCCTCCTCGGTGCCGGCGAGCATCGAGCCCAGCATGACGGCCTCGGCGCCGGCGACGATCGCCTTGCCGATCTCGCCGGAGTGGCGCATCCCGCCGTCGGCGATGACGGGCACGCCCGCGGCGCGGGCCGCCAGCGACGCCTCGTACACGGCGGTGATCTGCGGGACGCCGACGCCGGTCACGACGCGGGTCGTGCAGATGGAGCCCGGGCCGACGCCCACCTTGATGCCGTCGGCGCCCGCGTCGACGAACGTCTGGGCACCCTCCTTGGTCGCGACGTTGCCGCCGATGACCTGGACGTGCTTGGTCGCCGGGTCCTTCTTGAGCCGCTCGACCATGTCGACGAGCATCCGGACGTTGCCGTGCGCGGTGTCCGCCACGAGCACGTCCACCCCCGCGTCGACGAGCGTGGTCGCCCGCTCCCACGCGTCACCGAAGTAGCCGATGGCCGCACCGACGAGCAGGCGGCCCTGGCCGTCCTTGGAGGCGTTCGGGAACTGCTCGGACTTCACGAAGTCCTTGACGGTGATGAGGCCGGTGAGGCGCCCCTCCTCGTCGACCAGCGGCAGGCGCTCCAGCTTGTGCTTGCGCAGCAGGGCGGTCGCGTCGTCGCGGGAGATCCCGGCCGGGCCCGTGATGAGCGGCTGCGGGGTCATGACCTCGGACACCTTCGTGGTCGCCCACTCGGCCACGGGCGTGAACCGCAGGTCGCGGTTCGTCACGATGCCGACGAGCTTGCCCGCGGCGTCCAGGACCGGGAACCCGGAGACGCGGAACTCGCCCGCGCGCTGGTCGAGCTGCTCGAGCGTCGCGTCCGGGCCGATCGTCACCGGGTTGTCGATGATGCCGGTCTGGGTGCGCTTGACGAGGTCGACCTGCCGCGCCTGGTCCTCGATGGACAGGTTGCGGTGCAGGACCCCGAGCCCGCCCTGACGGGCCATCGCGATCGCCATGCGGGCCTCGGTGACGGTGTCCATCGCGGCGGAGACCAGCGGGACGCGCAGGGAGATCTCCCGGGTCAGCCGCGAGGTCGTGTCGATGTCCGACGGCGCGAGGTCCGAGTACCCCGGCAGCAGCAGGACGTCGTCGTAGGTCAGGCCGAGGAATCCGAACGGGTCGTGCGCGGGCGAGGAGGTGTCCGTCATGGCACGAGTCTACGGCGACGCCACGCACCCTCCGGGGCGGTGTCCGTCACACGCGCGGGCCGGCGGCCGCGCCCTCCTGACCTGGCCGCGGTCAGGCCTCGACGACCTCGAGGATCTCGTGCAGCATGCCCGTGAAGGACCGCACCCGCTGCACCTGGGGGGCCAGCGGCAGCTCGGCCGCGGCGTCGTCGCGGCGCAGCCCCACGAACACGGGCAGCTGGGGGAACCCCTCGTGCACGGCGTGCACCAGGTCGAGGTCGGGACGCCGTTGGAGCGTGGCCAGGACGAGCGCCGCGGGCCGGACCATCGTGATGAGCTCGAGGGAGCGCCGCACGCTCGCGGGGCCGGTGACGATCCGCGCCGTCTTGCCCTTCGCGGTGAGCGCCGCGGCCAGCGCGTGGGCGGACAGGGGCACGACCTCGTCCGGCGCCGCGAAGATCAGCACGATGTTGCGCATGCGGCTCGGGTGGTTGGCGGGCGGGCCCCCGTTCTGCACCACCGCCTGCTCCAGCGCCTCGGTGAAGGTGCGCAGCGCCTGCAGCGCGGCGGTGGCGAGCACCAGCTCGGGCACGGCACCGGGCCCGGCGAGGACGGTCCGCTCCGCGAGCCGGCTCCACGCCGGGTCGACGAGCTGCGACCACCACAGGGCGGGGTCGCCGTTCACGGGGATGCGCAGCAGGTCGTCGCAGCGGGACTGGTCGTAGGCGAGGGCGGAGTCGACGACCGCGGAGACCCGGCCGGACGTGTTCTGCCCGGCCGTACCGCCGGCGGCCGGTGCCCTGCTGCCCTGGCCGCCGCCGGGCAGGGCGCGCAGGTGCCCTCGTCCGCGGGCTGCGGCGTCGGCGGACTCGTCGGTCTCCGGGGCGGGTTCGCGCGGCACCGGCGGCTCGGCGCGGCGGGCGGCCTCGAGCTCCTCGACGTCGGCGGCGAGCGCCGCCTCGGCCGCGTCGACGGGTGCGACCCCCTCCAGCGTGAGCCGTCGCATGACGAGGAGCCGGGCGACGTCCTCCGGGGTGTAGCGGCGGTGCGACCCGGCGGTCCGGTCCGACGGGCCGAGGCCGTAACGCCGGTCCCAGGTGCGCAGGGTCGCCGGGGCGACGCCGAGGCGGCGGGCCACCGCGGCGACCGCGAGCCCGGGACCCGACGTGCGAGCGCCCCCCGAGTCCTGGGCGGGTCGCGATGTGGTCATGCGTCGATTCTGCCCAGGGGTGCCCGGTGCCGCCACCGCGCCCCGCGGCGCGCCTTGATCCGGATCGATGAATCATGTCGAACCAGGTCAGGCGATGGGCAAAGCGGGGCGCAAGCCGGTCAGGGGGTGTCCAGCCTGTCCTGCATGCCCAACTTGCTCCCGGGCCTTGAACAACTTCTGCACAACTTGTAGGTTGTTCGACATGACGGAGATCTCGAGACTGCCTGGGCCGGTCATGGAGCTGTGGGAGTGGCAGTACCAGGGTTCGTGCCGCGACGCGGACGACACCCTGTTCTTCCACCCCGAGGGCGAGCGGGGATCCACCCGCCGACGCCGGGCCGAGGCCGCCAAGGCCATCTGCCGGTCGTGCCCCGTGATGATGGAGTGCCGCGAGCAGTCGCTGCGCGTCCGCGAGCCCTACGGCGTCTGGGGCGGGCTCAGCGAGGACGAGCGCTCGGCGATCCTCGCCGGCCGCGAGCGCAAGACCGGCTGACGCCACCCCGCGCAGCACCCCCGCGCACCCCGCACAGCACGAGGCCCCGCATCGATGACGATGCGGGGCCTCGTGACGTACCTACGTCGTGGGCTGGATCAGCCGACGATCACGCTGTCGGCATCCCTGCGCCTCCGCTGCGGGCGAGCGCCTCGTTCCTCGGCCCTCACCCTTCGCTGCAGCCTCGGTCAGCCGACGACGACCGCGAGGATGTCGCGCGACGACAGGACCAGGTAGTCCACGCCGCCGTACTTGACCTCGGTGCCGCCGTACTTGGAGTAGATGACCTTGTCGCCGACCTTGACGTCGACCGGGACACGGTTGCCCTGGTCGTCGAAACGGCCCTCGCCCACGGCCAGGACCTCGCCCTCCTGGGGCTTCTCCTTGGCGGTGTCCGGGATGACCAGGCCGGAAGCGGTCGTGGTCTCGGCCTCGACGGCCTTGACGACGATCCGGTCCTCGAGCGGCTTGATGGGGACCGACACGTCGGACCTCCTTGTTCGCGATGACTAGCTGGACTGGGACGCGCCCGAGCGCTGTCCGTCGTCGCGGGTGCCGGCACAGCGAGTGCGCTGGGACCAAATCTAGGCAGCGGTTAGCACTCTGACAAGTCGAGTGCCAACAGGTGGACCTGAGACGATGGAGAGATGGACCCCTCGTCGCTCGCCAAGCTGCTCAGCCCCGAGGGCTGGGCGCTGGTCAACGCCCTGCCCCCGTACGACGAGGACCGCGCGATGGCCCTGGCCACGCGGCTGCGGGCCGAGGGAGTGGACCCGGACCTCGCCGCTGCGGCGCTCACCCAGTCCCGGCTGCGGGCCAAGGCCCGGGCCAAGCTCGGCGCGTTCGCCGACGGCATGCTCTTCACCCCCGACGGCGTCGAGCAGGCCACCCGGCTGGTCGTGGCCGCGCTGCACGCCCGCCGCTACCTCGCGGCCGGCGTGACGAAGGTCGCGGACCTCACCAGCGGCATCGGCGCGGACGCCCTCGCGTTCGCGGGCGTGGGCCTGCAGGTGCTCGCCACCGACGTCGACGAGGCCACGGCCGCGCTGGCGACCGTGAACCTGCGGGCGTTCCCCGAGGCGGAGGTGCGCCACGCCGACGGGCTGACCCTCGACCTGCACGCCGAGGGCGTCGACGGCGTCTACGCCGACCCGGCCCGGCGCACCCGCGGCGGCAAGCGCATCTTCGACCCGGCCGCCTACGCTCCCCCGCTCGACGCCGTGTGGGCGCTGCGCGCGCAGGTGCCCGCCCTCGGCATCAAGGTGGGGCCGGGCGTCCCGCACGCCGGGCTGCCCGCCGACGCCGAGACGCAGTGGGTGTCGGTGGACGGCGACGTCGTCGAGGCCGGGCTGTGGTTCGGCCCGCTGGCACCGGCCGGGCCCGGCCGGTCCGCCCTCGTGCTCCGCTCGACGGCCGGAACCGGGCAGGGCGACGGTGCGACGGCCCCGGGCACCGTCGGCAGGACGCTGCGCACGGGTCCGGACGACGTCGACCTCGTGCCGGACGTCGGCGCCGTCGGCGGCTACCTCTACGAGCCGGACGGTGCCGTCGTGCGCGCCGGTCTGGTCGCGCACGCCGCGGCCGAGCTCGGCGGACGGCTGGTGGACCGCACCATCGCCTACGTCACGACCGACTCCCCCGCCGACGCCCCGCGACCGGGCGAGGCGGCGCTGGCCACCGGCTACCGGGTGCTCGACGTCATGCCGTTCAACCTGAAGAAGCTCAAGGCGTACCTGCGCGAGCGCGGCGTGGGCAGCCTGACCGTGAAGAAGCGGGGCACCGCCGTCACCCCCGAGCAGCTGCGTGCCCAGCTCGCGCTGTCCGGCGACGCCGCGGCGACGGTCGTGCTCACCCGGGTCGACGGGCGTCAGCACGTGCTCGTCGTGGAGCCGCTCGGCGCCTGACCTCCCGGGCGCGACCCGCGGCCCGGCAGCAGCCCGGCGACCGGCGTGGAACGATGTCCGCATGGTCCTGGAGTTCGCGTCGTCACCCCGGTCGAGCGTCGGCCTGGAGTGGGAGCTGGCGCTCGTCGACGCCGACTCGGGCAACCTGCGCCAGGTGGCCCCGGCCGCGATGGCCGCCCTCGCGGGAGATCCGCGCGCCGCGCACGTCAAGCCGGAGTTCCTGCGCAACACGCTCGAGGTCGTCTCGGGCGTGTGCACGACGATCGGGCAGGCGACCGACGACATCGCCGCCGGGGTCGCCGCCATCCAGGACGTCATCTCCCCCATGCGGGCCGAGCTCATGGGCGCGGGCACGCACCCGTTCGCGCACTGGTCCCAGCAGCAGGTCACCGACAAGGAGCGGTACGCCACCGTGGTGGACCGCACCCAGGTGTGGGGCCGCCAGCAGGTCGTCTACGGGGTGCACGTGCACGTCGGGATCGAGGACCGCGACAAGGTGCTGCCGATCGTGCGCTCCCTGCTCGTGTACGTCGCGCACCTGCAGGCGCTGTCGGCGTCGTCGCCGTTCTGGGAGGCCGCCGACACCGGGTACGCCTCCATGCGCGCCCTGCTCTTCCAGCAGCTCCCCACCGCCGGGCTGCCGTACCAGTTCGCGCAGTGGCACGAGCTGGAGCGCTACGTCGACGACATGCTCCGCACCGGCGTCATCGACGACTTCACGGAGGTCCGCTGGGACGTGCGCCCGGCCCCGCACTTCGGCACGGTGGAGGTGCGGATCTGCGACGGCACCTCCAACCTGCGCGAGCTCGCCGCGCTGGGCGCCCTGGTGCACTGCCTCGTCGAGCACCTGTCGACGCTGCTCGACGAGGGCCGCCCGCTGCCCACGATGCCGCGCTGGTACGTGCACGAGAACAAGTGGCGTGCCGCCCGCTACGGGCTGGACGCGATCATCATCCTCGACGAGGACGGGAACGAGGAGCTGGTCACGGACGCGACGTCCCGGCTGCTGGACGACCTCGCCCCCGTCGCGGCGCGGCTCGGCTGCTCCGCCGAGCTCGACGGCGTACGCGACATCCTCCGGCTCGGCGCGTCCTACCAGCGCCAGCGCGCGGTGGCCGCCGCGCACGGCGCGGGGCAGCCCGCCCTGGAGGCCGTCGTGGCCTCGCTCGTGGCCGAGCTGCGCGCCGGCCGCCCGCTGCCGTCGGCCTGAGGGCACCCGCCGCGAAGGCTCAGACGGTGACGATCGCCATCGGCATGGACGAGTCGACGGGGATGTCGAGGTCGGACGGCGCGACGCCGGCCCGCACGACGGCCGACCCGAGCGCGGCGATCATCGCGCCGTTGTCGGTGCAGTAGCGCAGCGGCGGGATCCGCAGGTCGATGTCGGCGGCGGCGCAGCGCTCGGCGGCCATGTCGCGCAGCTGGCTGTTGGCGGAGAACCCGCCGCCGATGACGAGGGTGTCGACGTCGTGGGCCTGGCAGGCCGCGATCGTCTTGGCGGTGAGGACGTCCGCGACCGCGGCGGCGAACGACGCGGCGACGTCGTGCAGGGGGATCTCCTGCCCGGCGTCCTGGCGGGCCTCGACCCAGCGCGCGACGGCCGTCTTCAGCCCGGAGAACGAGAAGTCGTAGGCGTGCCTCTCCTGGTCCTTGCGCGCGGTGAGGCCGCGGGGGAACCGGATGGCCTCGGGGTCGCCCTCGCGGGCGAGGCGGTCGATGTGCGGGCCGCCCGGGTAGGGCAGGCCGAGGAGGCGGCCGACCTTGTCGAACGCCTCGCCGGCGGCGTCGTCGAGGGTGGAGCCGAGCTCGGTGACCTTCGTGGCGACGTCCTCGACGAGCATGAGGGTGCTGTGCCCGCCGGAGACGACGAGCGCCATCGAGCGGCCGGGGAACGGCCCGTCGACGAGCTGGTTGACGGCGGCGTGCCCGATGACGTGGTTGACGCCGTACAGCGGCTTGCCCAGGCCGATGGACAGCGCCTTGGCGGCGGACGCCCCGATGGTGAGCGGGCCGACGAGCCCCGGTCCCGCGGTGACGGCGACGGCGTCCACCTCGGACAGGTCGACGTCGGCCTCGCCGAGCGCACGACGGATGGTGGGGACCATCGCCTCGAGGTGGGCGCGGCTGGCGACCTCGGGGATGATCCCGCCGTAGCGCGCGTGCTCGTCCATGGAGGAGGCCACGGCGTCGAAGAGGAGGGTGTCGCCACGGACCAGCGCCACGCCGGTCTCGTCGCAGGACGTCTCGATGCCGAGGACCAGGGGGTCGCCGTTCGTCATGGACACATCTTGTCACCGCGCGGCCTCACGGCCGTCCGTCCCGGATGGTGAGACCGGACAAAAAGGGAAACAGGATGGTTACACGCGGAGCATCCGTCGGACACGTCGGCGTACTTAGGTTCATCTGAACCTAACCGGCCCGTCCCGGGCCCGACCGAACGGAGCAAGTCATGCGTCACCGTCCGACGTCACGTCCCGCGGCGCGGCTCGCCGTCACCTCGCTCGCGGCCCTCTCCGTCCTGTCCCTCGCCGCGTGCGGCGCCCAGGTGGACTCCCCCCAGACCGAGGGCTCCGCCTCGGCCGCCGGCAGCTGCGTCGACACCTCCGGCGACAGCGTCAAGGTCGGCTTCCTCAACTCGCTGTCCGGCACCATGGCGATCTCCGAGCAGACCGTCCACGACTCCCTCCAGCTCGCCGCCGCCGAGATCAACGCCGACGGCGGGGTGCTCGGCAAGCAGCTCGAGATCGTCACCGAGGACGGCCAGTCCGAACCCACCGTCTTCGCCGAGAAGGCCACCAAGCTCATCACCAGCGACTGCGTCGCCGCCGTCTTCGGCGGCTGGACCTCCGCCTCCCGCAAGGCGATGCTCCCCGTCTTCGAGTCCAACGACTCGCTGCTGTTCTACCCCGTGCAGTACGAGGGCCTCGAGTCCTCCCCCAACATCTTCTACACCGGCGCGACCACCAACCAGCAGATCGTCCCCGCGCTCGACTACCTCGCCGAGCAGGGCGTCACCTCGCTGTTCCTCGTCGGGTCCGACTACGTCTTCCCCCGCACCGCGAACAAGATCATCAACGCCTACGCGCAGGCCCACGGCATCGAGATCGTCGGCGAGGAGTACGCCCCCCTCGGCCACACCGACTTCTCCACCATCGTCAACAAGGTCAAGTCCGCCGACGCCGACGCCGTGTTCAACACCCTCAACGGCGACTCCAACGTCGCGTTCTTCAAGGAGTACACGAACGCCGGGCTCTCCGCCGAGGACATGCCCGTGCTGTCCGTGTCCATCGCGGAGGAGGAGATCGGCGGCATCGGCGTCGAGAACGTCGTCGGCCAGCTCACCGCCTGGAACTACTACGAGACGGTCGAGAGCCCCGAGAACGCCGCGTTCGTCGAGGCGTTCAAGGCGGAGTACGGGCAGGACCGCCCCACCTCCGACCCGATGGAGGCCGCCTACACCTCGCTCTACCTGTGGCGCGAGATGGTCGAGAAGGCCGAGTCGTTCGCCGTCGCGGACGTCCAGGAGGCCGCCGACGGCGTCACCTACGACGCGCCCGAGGGCACCGTCGTCGTGGACGGCGACAACCACCACATCTCCAAGACCTCGCTCGTCGGCAAGATCGGCGACGACGGCCTCATCCACACCGAGTGGAGCTCCGAGGAGCCCATCGAGCCCGACCCGTACCTCGAGGGCTACGACTGGGCCGACGGCCTGTCCTGACGAAGGGGCCGACGATGGACATCCTCTCCCAGCTCTTCGCCGGACTGAGCCTCGGCTCCGTCCTGCTGCTGGCCGCGCTCGGGCTCGCCCTGACCTTCGGCCAGATGGGCGTCATCAACATGGCGCACGGCGAGTTCATGATGGCCGGCGCGTACACGGCGTTCGTCGTGCAGGGCGTCGTCTCCGGCGCCGGCGTCAGCCTGCTGGTCGCCCTGCCGCTCGGCTTCGTCGTCGGCGGGCTGCTCGGCCTGCTGCTCGAGGCCACGCTCATCCACCGCATGTACGCCCGCCCGCTCGACACCCTGCTCGTCACGTGGGGCGTCGCGCTGGTGCTCCAGCAGGTCGCCCGGGACGTGTTCGGCGCACCCAACGTGGACGTGTCGGCGCCCACCTGGCTGTCGGGCGCGGTGGAGATCGGCGGGCTCGCCCTGCCCCGCACGAGGCTGTTCATCCTCGGGCTCGCCGTGGCGTGCGTCGTCGCCCTCACCCTCCTGCTGAGGGCGACGCCGCTCGGCCGGCGGATCCGCGCCGTCGTCCAGAACCGCGACCTGGCCGAGTCGTCCGGGATCTCGTCACGGACCACCGACCGGATCACGTTCTTCCTCGGGTCGGGGCTCGCCGGCATCGCCGGCGTCGCCCTCACCCTGCTCGGCTCCGTCGGACCGACGCTCGGCACCAGCTACATCGTCGACGCGTTCCTCGTCGTCGTGGCCGGCGGCATCGGCCAGATCAAGGGCACCGTCGTCGCGGCGCTGTCCCTCGGCATGATGCAGGCGTTCTTCGAGTACTCCACGACCGCCTCGGTGGCGAAGGTCCTCGTGTTCGTCGCCGTCGTCGCCTTCCTGCAGGTACGACCCCAGGGCCTCGTGTCGGCCCGGACGAGGAGCCTCGCATGACCGTCCTCGACAAGCTCCTCGCCCCCGGGCGGCCGCGCGTCCTGCTCGGGTTCGCCCTCGCCGCGGTCCTGCTGCTGGCCGTCGCACCCGTCGTGCTCAGCCCGTTCCGGCTCGGCCTGCTCGGCAAGTTCCTCTGCCTGGCCATGGTCGCCGTCGGCATCGGCCTCGCCTGGGGCCGGGGCGGCCTGCTCACCCTCGGGCAGGGCGTCTACTTCGGGCTCGGCGCGTACATCATGGCGATGCACCTCAAGCTCGCCGACGCCGGCCCCGACGGCGTGCCCGACTTCATGCTCCTGTACGGCACCGGCGAGGTCCCCGCCTGGTGGGAGCCGATGCGCTCGCCCGGCCTCGCCCTGCTCCTGATCGTCCTGGTGCCCGCCGCCCTCGCCGGGCTCCTCGGCTGGGCCGTGTTCACCCGGCGGGTGCGCGGCGCCTACTTCGCGATCCTGTCCCAGGCGCTCGCGGCGGCGTTCGCGATCCTGCTGATCGGCCAGCAGCAGACCACGGGCGGCACCAACGGTCTCAACGGCTTCCGCGGGTTCTTCGGCTACGACCTCTCGGACCCGGCGAACCAGCGGATGCTCTACCTGATCGCCGCCGTCGTGCTGCTGGTCATGGTGGCGGTCGTGCGCCAGCTGACCGTGTCGCGGTTCGGCGAGCTGCTGGTCGCGGTGCGCGACGGCGAGGACCGGGTGCGGTTCCTCGGCTACGACCCGGCGGCGGTCAAGACGGTGGCGTACGTGGTCGCGGCCGTCATGGCGGCGATCGGCGGCGCGCTGTTCGTGCCGATCGTGGGGATCATCTCCCCCGCCGACGTCGGTGTGGTGCCGTCCATCGGCTTCCTCATCGGCGTCGCGATCGGCGGGCGGGCGAGCCTGCTCGGCCCGGTGCTCGGCTCGATCGCGGTGAGCTGGGCGCAGACGTCCATCTCGGAGCAGTTCCCCTCGGGCTGGATCTACTTCCAGGGGGCGCTGTTCATCGGGGTCGTGGCGTTCCTGCCGGGCGGCCTCGCCTCCCTGGCGACCCGCCGGCGACGCCGCGCGACCTCCGACGACGACGGGCCGGACGATCCGGCAGCCCGGCCCGCACCGCAGCCCGCCCCCGAGGGGAGCACCCCGTGACCGACACCCCCGCCACCACCGGCCCCGACCTGCAGGCCGCGTCCGAGCTGCTCGGCACCGACACCTCGCGGTTCCGCCACGACTACCTCCAGGTGCGCGGCCTGCGCGTCGAGTTCGGCGGCTTCGTGGCCGTCCGCGACGTCGACCTCACCGTCACGCAGGGCGACCTGCGGTTCCTCATCGGACCCAACGGCGCCGGCAAGACGACGCTCATCGACGCGGTGACCGGGCTCGTCAAGGGCACCGGCTCGGCGACCTTCGGCCGCACCGAGCTGCTCGGCCGGGCCACCCACCGCATCGCGCGCGCCGGGGTGGGCCGCACGTTCCAGACGGCGAGCGTGTTCTCCGAGCTCACCGTCCTGCAGAACCTCGACATCGCCGCGGGCGCCCGGCGGCGGCCGCTGTCGCTGCTGCGCGCGCGCCGCGGGGTCCCGGACGCCGTCGAGCAGGCCCTGGAGACCGTGGGCCTGACCGCGCAGCGCGACGTGCCCGCCGGCATCCTCGCGCACGGCCAGAAGCAGTGGCTCGAGATCGGGATGCTGCTCGTCCAGGACGCCCACCTGCTGTTCCTCGACGAGCCGGTGGCCGGCATGACCCACGAGGAGCGCGAGGAGACCGGCGAACTGCTGCGCCGCATCGGGTCGCAGCGCGTGGTGGTCGTCGTCGAGCACGACATGGAGTTCCTGCGGTCGTTCGCCGACTCCGTCACCGTCATGCACCAGGGCCGGGTGCTCGCCGAGGGCACCGTGGCCGAGGTGCAGAACGACCCGGCCGTCGTCGAGGTCTACCTCGGGTCCCCGGTCGACGCGCCCGAGCCCGACCCCGAGCCCGAGCCGGACCCCGACCGGGCCCGCCGGGACGCCCCCGCCCTGGAAGGAGAGACCGCGTGATGCTGGAGCTGACCGGCCTGAGCGCCGGGTACGGACGCACCACGGTCGTGCACGACGTCGACCTCGGCGTCGCCGACGGCACCCTCACCGCCGTGCTCGGGCACAACGGTGCCGGCAAGACCACCCTCCTGCGGGCCGTGCTGGGCCTGCTGCCCGTGCAGTCCGGCCGCGTCGTGCTCGCCGGCGAGGACGTCACGACCCGGCCCCCGCACCAGCGCGTCCGTCGCGGCGTCGCCTACGTGCCGCAGGGCCAGCAGTCGTTCGGCCAGCTCAGCGCGCGGGAGAACCTGCAGGTCGTCGCGGACGCCCACGGCCGCGACGGCCGCCGCCGCACCGACGAGGCCCTCGACCTGTTCCCGGCGCTGCGCGACCTGCTCGGCCGGCAGGCCGGCCTGCTCTCCGGCGGGCAGCGCCAGCAGCTCGCCATCGCCCGGGCCCTGGTCACCGGTCCCCGGCTGCTCGTGCTCGATGAGCCGGCCGAGGGCATCCAGCCGAACGTCGTCGCGGAGATCTACGGCGCGATCTCGACGCTCCTCGCCGGCGGCGGCCTGTCCGTGCTGCTGGTCGAGCAGCACCTCGGGTTCGCCGTCGAGCACGCGGCGCAGTACGCCGTGCTCGCCACCGGGCGGGTGGTCCACCGGGGCGCCGGCGGCGGCCCCGACGTCGTGCCCGAGGTCCGCGCGGCCCTCGCCCTGTGACCGCACCCGCCACCCGGAGGGAGACACCGTGCACCTGACCCCTGCCGACACCGAGAAGCTGCTGCTGGCCGTCGCCGGGATGGTCGCGCGCGACCGCCTGGAGCGCGGCGTGCGGCTCAACCACCCCGAGACCGTCGCCCTGCTGTCCTGCTGGGTGCTGGAACGGGCCCGCGAGGGCGCCGACGTGGCCACCCTCATGCGGACCGGCCGGGAGGTCCTCGCCCGTGACCAGGTGATGGACGGGGTCGCCGACCTGCTCACCGACGTCCAGGTCGAGGCCACGTTCCCCGACGGCCGCAAGCTCGTCACCCTGCACCACCCGATCCAGTAGGAGGCTCCATGTCCAGCACCTCGTCGACCGGGCCTGGAGCGGTCCGGACCGCCGACGGCCACGTCGAGCTCAACGTCCGGCCCCCGCACGAGCGCCGCCGCCTGGTCGTCGTCAACACCGGTGACCGGCCCGTGCAGATCGGCTCCCACCTGCACCTGCCGGACGCGAACCCGGCCCTGGAGATGGACCGCGAGCGCGCGCACGGGTTCCGCCTCGACATCCCCTCGGGCACGTCGCAGCGGTTCGAGCCGGGCGCCAGCCGGGAGGTCGACGTCGTGACGCTGCGCGGTGCACGCCGGGTGCCCGGGCTGCAGCGGGGCAAGGCCGACGGCGGTGCGCTGGGCCCCGTCCCCGGCGCGGACGACGGCGACGCCGACGGCGGGGAGCGCTGATGGTCCGGGTCAGCCGCGAGCGCTACGCCGCCCTCTACGGGCCGACCGTCGGCGACCAGGTGCGCCTCGGCGACACGGACCTGTGGATCGAGATCACCGAGGACCGCACCGTCGGCGGCGAGGAGGCCGTGTTCGGGGGCGGCAAGTCGATCCGCGAGTCGATGGCGCAGTCCACCCGCACGCGGGCCGACGGCGCGCTCGACACGGTGATCACGAACGCCGTCGTGCTGGACTGGTGGGGCGTCGTGCGTGCCGACGTCGGCCTGCGCGACGGGCGGATCGTCGCGCTGGGCCGGTCGGGCAATCCCGACGTGGCCGACGGCGTCGACCCCGACCTCGTCATCGGCCCGTCGACCGACGTCATCTCGGGCGAGGGCCGCATCCTCACCGCGGGCGGCTTCGACCCGCACGTCCACCTGCTCTCGCCGTCGGCGCTGCACGAGGCCCTCGCCACGGGCATCACGACGATCGCCGGTGGCGGCACGGGGCCGTCGGAGGGTTCGAAGGCCACCACCGTCACCCCGGGGGCGTGGCACCTGCGCCAGGTGCTCCGTGCCCTGGACGACGTCCCCCTCAACGTGCTGCTGCTCGGCAAGGGCAACACGGTGAGCGCCGCGTCCCTGGCGGAGCAGGCGCTCGCCGGCGCGGCCGGGTACAAGGTGCACGAGGACTGGGGGTCCACCCCGGCCGCGCTCGACGCCGCCCTCACCGCGGCGGACGAGTGGGGCCTCCAGGTGGCGCTGCACTCGGACTCGCTCAACGAGGCGGGGTTCGTGGGCTCCACGATCGACGCGATCGGCGGCCGGTCGATCCACGCGTTCCACGTCGAGGGCGCGGGCGGCGGGCACTCCCCCGACATCCTCACCCTGGCCGGGCTGGGGCACGTGATCCCCGGGTCGACCAACCCGACGCTGCCGCACACGGTGAACACGGTGGCCGAGCACCTCGACATGCTCATGGTCTGCCACCACCTCAACCCGGCCGTCCCGGAGGACCTCGCGTTCGCGGAGTCCCGGATCCGCGCGACGACGATCGCCGCCGAGGACGTGCTGCACGACATGGGTGCCATCTCCATCACGTCGTCGGACGCGCAGGCGATGGGCCGCATCGGGGAGGTCGTGACGCGCACGTGGCAGGTCGCGCACGTCATGAAGCACCGCCGCGGGCCGCTGAGCAGCGCGGAGCCGGCGGACAACGAGCGTGCCCGCCGGTACGTCGCCAAGTACACGATCAACCCGGCGATCGGGCACGGCGTGGACGCCGAGATCGGGTCGGTGGAGCCCGGCAAGCTCGCGGACCTCGTGCTGTGGGACCCGCGGTTCTTCGGCGTGCGGCCCGACGTCGTGCTCAAGGGCGGCGTCATCGCCTGGGCGGCGCTCGGCGACCCGAACGCGTCGATCCCCACCCCGCAACCGGTGCTGATGCGACCGGCGTTCGGCGACGCCGTCGGCGCGGACACGTCGCTGGCGTTCGTCGCGCCCGCCGCGATCGACGACGGCCTCGCGGACCGCCTGGGCCTGCGCCGCCGGCTCGCCCCCGTGGCGCCGACGCGGGACGTCGGCAAGGCCGACATGCGCAACAACGACGCCCTGCCCCGCATCGACGTGCGGCCCGACACGTTCGAGATCCGCGTCGACGGCGACCTGGTGGAGCCCGCCCCCGCCGTCCGGCTGCCGCTCGCCCAGCTCTACTCGATGTTCTAGGCCGGTCGATGACGTCGCCGCACGCCCTGTCCGTCGCCATGCTCCTGGCGGACGCCCGCCTGCCCGGGGGCGGGCACGCGCACTCCGCGTCCCTGGAGCCCGCGCTGCTGGGCGGGCTGCCCGAGGCGGCCGTGCCCGCCTGGATGACCGGACGGGCCACGACCGTCAGCCTCGTCGAGGCCGGCACCGCCGTGGTCACGGCCCACCTGCTCCGCGCGGGTGCGCCCGCCGCGCTGCACGACGTCGTGCAGGCGTGGGCGGCGCGGACGCCGTCACCGGCCCTGCGGGACGCCGCCCGGCTGCTCGGACGCGGCTACCTGCGGGTGGCGCGGTCCTTGTGGCCGACGGATCCGGCGGTGCGGGCCGCCGTCGCGCGCGAGGCGGCCCACGGCCCGCTGCCACGCGCCGTCGTGCTGGGTGCCGTCGCCGCCGCGACCGGCCTGGCACCCGCCGACGTCGTCCGCCTCACCGTCTACGACGACGCCCAGACCGCGGCGTCGGCGTTCCTCAAGCTCGCGCCCTGCGACCCGCTCGTGCCCGCACGGTGGGTCCTGGACGCGTGCGCCGCGGCCGAGGAGCACGTGCCCCTCGTCGCGGCGTGCACCACCCCGGAGGAGATCCCGGCCTCCGGAGCCCCGCAGACCGAAGGCTGGGCCCAGGCCCACGCCCTGACGAACCAGAGGTTGTTCCGTGCCTGACACCATCGAGACCACCCCCCGCGCCCTCCGCCTCGGCGTCGCCGGCCCCGTCGGGGTGGGCAAGTCGTCGCTCATCGCCACCCTGTGCCGCGCGCTGGCCGACGAGCTCGCGCTCGGCGTCATCACCAACGACATCTACACCGACGAGGACGCCCGGTTCCTGCGCTCGGAGGGCGTGCTCGACCCCGACCGGATCCGCGCCGTGGAGACGGGCGCCTGCCCCCACACGGCGATCCGCGACGACGTCACCGCGAACCTGCTCGCGGCGGAGGACCTGGAGCGCGACTTCGCGCCGCTCGACCTCGTCGTCATCGAGTCCGGCGGGGACAACCTCACCGCCACGTTCTCCCCCGCCCTCGTCGACGCGCAGATCTTCGTGCTCGACGTCGCGGGCGGCGGGGACGTCGCGCGCAAGGGTGGGCCCGGCATCGGCCGCGCCGACCTGCTGGTCGTCAACAAGACCGACCTGGCCCCGCACGTCGGCGTGGACGTCGAGCAGATGGTCGCCGACGCCTCGGCGGCCCGCGACGGGCGCGCCGTCGTCGCCCTGTCCCGCACCGACCCCGCGTCGGTGGCGGCGCTGCGGGCCTGGGTGCTCGACGTGCTGGCCGGCTACCGCAGCGGCGAGCACGTCGCCCAGGACCCCGGTCCCATGGCGCCCCACTTCCACGCCGACGACGAGGCACCCGGCGGCGGCTACGTCCACAGCCACGACGACGCCCCCGCGCACGCGCACTGAGGCGTCCGCGGTGCTGCGCCCGTCGAGCGAACCCGCCCGCACGTCCGTGCACGTGCGGGCGGCCGCCGCGCCCGGAGCCCCCGTGCGCGTCGGCACCGTCGACGGCCTGCTCGCGGCCCGACGCGTCACCCACGGGACCGGCGCGGCCACCGTCGCGCTGGTCGC
Source organism: Isoptericola dokdonensis DS-3 (assembly GCF_001636295.1). Classification (NCBI taxonomy): domain Bacteria; kingdom Bacillati; phylum Actinomycetota; class Actinomycetes; order Micrococcales; family Promicromonosporaceae; genus Isoptericola; species Isoptericola dokdonensis. The sequence goes on from NZ_CP014209.1 coordinate 1,689,410, forward strand.
GCAGGGCGCGGTGCTGCTCGGCGGCGACCACGTCCAGGTGTCGGTCGAGGTCGACGACGGCCTCGCCCTGACGCTCCTCGACGTCGGCGGCACCGTCGCCTACGACGGCGCCGGGCAGGCGTGCCGGTGGGACGTCCACGTCCGGCTCGGCGTCGGCGCCCGGCTCACCTGGGCGGGGCTCCCCCTCGTCGTCGCGAGCGGCGCCGACGTCACCCGCACCACGACCGTCCGCCTCGCGGCCGGGTCCCGGATGCTGCTGCGGGAGACCACCGTGCTGGGCCGGACCGGCGAGCGCGGCGGCCGCGTGGTCGTGCGCTCGGTCGTGCACGACGACGACGGGCCCGTGCTCGTCGAGGAGCTCACCGCCGACGGCGCCGGCCCCGTGCCCGGGATCCTGGGCCGCCACCGCGTCCTGGACACGCTCAGCGACCTGCACGGCACCACCGCCGACGAGGACGACCCGCCCGCGGGGTCGGACCTGCAGGACGCGGACCTCACCACGCTGCACCTGGAACGCGGCGGCACCCTCGTCCGCTGGCTCGGGCCGGCGACGCACCGCAGCCCCCTGGACCGACCGGAGGAACCATGACCCCCACCACCACGACCCCGACCACGACGAAGGCGCACCGCTCCGTGACGCTGCCCGTCGTCGTCGGCATGCACCTGCTGGCGCTCGCCGCGCTCGTCGCGGTCGTCCTGGCCGGCGACGGAGCGGGCGCCCTCACCTGGGCGACGGCGCTCACCGCCTACGGCCTCGGCCTGCGCCACGCCTTCGACCCCGACCACATCGCCGCCATCGACAACACCACGCGACGGCTCGTGCGCACCGGGCGCAACCCGCACGGCGTCGGCCTGTGGTTCTCCCTCGGCCACTCGTCCGTCGTCGTGGCGGCCTCCGTGCTGCTCGCGGTGGGCGTCGTCGCCCTCGTCGGGATGATGGACGACGACGGCTCGCTCCTGCGCCGGGTCACCGGAGTCTGGGGGCCGCTGGTGGCCAGCACGTTCCTGATCGTCCTCGGCGCGATCAACGTGGTACTGCTGCGCCGGGCCCTGCGCGCCCACCGTGTGGTCGGCGACCGGACGACCGCCGTCACCGTGGGCGGGCCCGTGAGCTGGGTGCTGCGCCGCTTCGAGTGGGCCACCGACCGGCCCCGGCGGATGTACGGCGTCGGGCTGCTGTTCGGCCTCGGCTTCGACACCGCGACGTCGATCGGGCTGCTCGCCACCACGACCGCGGTGACCCTGGACCAGCAGAGCTGGGTCGCGGCGGTCCCGCTGGCGCTGCTGTTCGCCTCGGGCATGTCGCTGCTCGACTCCGCGCAGGGCTCCGTGGCACGGCGCATCTACTCCGGGACGGCGGCGGCACCCGCGGGGCGCACCAGGGTGCGCTACGACGTGCTCGTCACCGGGATGTCGGCCCTGGCGGCGTTCGGGATCGCGACCGTCACGCTGGTCCAGACGCTCGCGGAGAACTGGGGCCCCGCCGCCGCGCTGCCGGGCGCGTCGGCGAACCTCGACCCGTACGGGTTCGTCCTGACGGCCCTACTGGTCGCCGTCTGGTGCGTCGGGATGCTCGTGCTGCGCCGCCAGTCGCGCGGTGAGACGAGCCAGGACGTCGCGGCCGCGTGAGGACAGGTGGACGCGGATGACGCGGCGGTCGACACCGTCCACCTCCCGGTAGACCAGGGCGCGGGTGACGAGGCCGTCCACCCGGCGTCCCAGCGTCGCCTTGTCGACGAGGAGGGACTCGCGCAGCTGCGACATCGTGGGTCCGTCCTCGTCGCCGAGGACGTCCAGGATCATCCACTCGTCCAGGGTCGCGCCCTCGCGCGCCAGCACGGCGGCGGCGTCGCGGGTGGCCCGGCGCGCGGCGAGCACCGTCTCACGGAGCATCGCGACCGCGACGGCGCCCGACACGTCGTGCTCCGAGGTGCTGCGCGTCACCATCCGTCTCACCTGCCGTCCGATCCGTCGTCGCTCTTGTGCCCGCTCGTAGACTACCCGCCATCGCAGGCCAGAGCCCGTGACCGGGCTTCACCCACGGCGAGGCGTGATGTCGGAATTCGTGGTCGGAACACTGTTGCACTTCCAGGGCCCCGGCGGGATCTACGGCCCCTCCTGCCAGGCCGTCACCGAGCTCGCGGTCGCCGAGCTCAACGCCGCCGGCGGCATCCTGGGTCGACCTGTGCGCGCCGAGCTCCTGGACGCGGGGCAGCCCCGGCCCGCGCTGCGCGGCCAGCTCGCCCGCGCGCTCGACACCGGCCGCATCCACGCCCTCACCGGGTGGCACACGTCCGCCGTGCGCAACGCCGTCGTGCCGCTCGTGCAGCGCCGCGTGCCCTACGTGTACCCGGCCGCGTACGAGGGGGCCGAGACCCGGCCCGGGCTCTACGTCACCGGGGAGGTGCCCTCGGCACAGCTCTTCCCGGCCATCGCCCGCCTCCGGGCCGAGGCCGGGACCCGGCGCTGGTTCGTCGTCGGCGACGACTACGCCTGGCCACGCCGGACCGCCCAGGTCCTCGCCGCCCAGCTCACGTCGCTCGGCGTGCAGTTCGTCGGCGCGCGCTTCCTGCCCGAGCAGGGGCCCAGCGCCGCCCAGCTCGCCCACGTCCTGGCGGAGGTCGAGGCCACCGCCGCGCAGGGCGTCCTCGTGCTGATGGTCGGGCAGAACGGGGTGCGGTTCAACCGTGCCTTCGCCCGCCGCGGACTGCACGAGCGCGTGCTGCGCCTGAGCACCCTCATGGAGGAGAACATGCTCATGGGCAGCGGCGCCGCGGCCACGACCAACCTGTACTCCACGGGCGGCTGGTTCCGCAGCCTCGCCACCGGCGAGGCCCTCGACCTCGTCGGCCGGTACGTCGCGCACCACGGGAACGGCGCACCCGCCGTCGGCGCGGCCGCCGAGGCCTGCTACGAAGGGGTCTTCGCGCTGCGCACCATCGTCGAGCGCGCCGGCAGCCCCACCGTCGCCGCGACCGACCGCAGCGTCGACGGGCTCACCTACGACGGACCGCGCGGACGCATGCTGTTCCGCGGCAACCACGCCCAGCACCGCCTCTACCTCGCCCGGGCGGACGGCTTCGACTTCGACCTGGTCGGCGAGCTCTGAGCAGCGTGACGCACGCCACGGCCCCGCAACGGATGATCCGTTCGCATCGACCTGTTGTGCCGGGCATGACCGAGACCCTCACCACCGCCCCGCTGGCCATCGCCGACGAGGTCGCCGACCACCTCTTCCGCACGGCCCGCACCGCCCAGCAGTTCACGGACGAGCCCGTCACCGACGCCCAGCTCGAGGCCGCGTGGGACCTCGCCAAGTTCGGCCCCACCGCGATGAACTCGCTGCCGCTGCGCGTCCTCGTCGTCCGCACCGACGAGGCCAAGGAGCGCCTGGCCGCGCACATGGCCGACGGCAACGCCGACCGCGTCCGCACCGCCCCCGTCTCGCTCGTGCTCGCCGCCGACCCGGCCTTCCACCAGCACATGGACACCCTCTTCCCGGCCGTCCCCGGCGTCCGCGAGAACCTCGACGGTGCCGCCGAGGTGCGCGAGCAGATGGCCCGCAAGAGCGCCCTCATCCAGGCCGGCTACCTCGTCGTCGGCCTGCGCGCCGTCGGCCTCGCCGCCGGCCCCATGGACGGCATGGACTTCGCCGCCACCGACGCCGAGTTCTTCGGCGAGACCGGCTGGAAGTCGCTGCTCGTCGTGCGCGTCGGCCACGTCGAGGGCGAGGGCACCGGCTACCCGCGCTTCCCGCGCCTCGCCTACGACCAGGTCGCCCGGACCGTCTGACGCACCCGCGCTCGGCTCCGCGCCGGGGTGCGGGGTCGTCCTGCCGCGAGACGTCCGCTCGGCCACTCGTCCCTCGCGGCCTCCTGCCAGGCCCAGCCGGTCTCGCGGCAGGACAACCCCGCACCCCGGTAGCAGGCCGGCTCGCGTCCCGACGTCGGCCCGGCCGACCTCCGGGGGCGAACGGCCACCGAGCGTCGAGCCTGTCGCCAGATGGCGACAGGCTCAGCCCGTCGCCACGGGGCGGCTCGGGTCGTTCGACCACTGGGACCAGGAGCCCGGGTAGAGGGCCGCACGGACGCCGACGCACTCGAGCGCGGCGACCTGGTGCGCGGCGGTGACGCCCGAGCCGCAGTACACGCCCACCGGCAGATCACCGGTGGCGCCGAGCGCCGCGAACCGGCGCTCCAGCTCGTCGGTGGGCAGGAACGTGCCGTCGTCGGCGAGGTTGCCGACCGTCGGCGCGGACACCGCGCCCGGCACGTGACCCGCCTGCGGGTCCACGGGCTCCACCTCCCCGCGGTACCGCTCCGCGGCCCGCGCGTCGAGCAGCACGCCGTCGTCGGCGAGGTCCGCGGCGTCGTCCGCGTCCAGCACGGGCATGCGGCCGGGGTGCACGTGGAGGTGCCCCGGGGCGCGCTGCGTGCTCCCGTGCTCCAGCGGGTACCCCGCCCGCACCCAGGCCGCCAGGCCGCCGTCGAGCAGGTGCACCTGCGGGTGCCCGAACCAGCGCAGCAGCCACCAGGCGCGCGCCGCCGACGTCCCGCCGACGGCGTCGTACACCACGACGCGGGAGTCGTCCGAGACGCCCCAGCGACGGGCGGCCTCCTGGAACTCCGACGCCGACGGCAACGGGTGCCGTCCCTCGGCCGCCGACGCCGTCGCGGCGAGCTCCGACTCCAGGTCGACGAACACCGCCCCCGGCAGGTGCCCCGCCTCGTAGCGCTCACGTCCGTCGGTGCGGCCCAGCTCCCAGCGCACGTCGAGCAGCAGGGGCGCGCCGCCCGCCGGGTCCTCCAGGCCGCCGAGCTGCAGGTCCGCCGCGAGCGTCGCGGCGTCGACCAGGACGGCGGACCGGGCGTCGGCCGTCACGCTGCGTCCCCGTCGCCGGCGTCACCCGCGGGCGCGTCGCCGGCGCGGTCGCGCGCAGCCGCCGCCAGGTCGCGGCGCATCACGTACGCGTCCTTGTCCTCCGGCTGGTAGTAGCGCTTGCGCACCCCCACCTGCTCGAAGCCGAACTGCTCGTACAGCGCGATCGCCTTCGCGTTGTCGGTCGCCACCTCCAGGAACAGGGCCGACGCCCGCAGCGTCACCGAGCGGTCGACGAGTGCCTGGAGGAGCTGCCGGCCGACCCCGCGGTGCTGGTAGGCGCGCGCCGTGCCGATCGTCATCACCTGCGCGACGTCGCCGTCGAACCACAGCCCCGCGTACCCCACCACCAGCTTGTTGCCGAACCCGCGCAGCACGTCGCCGCACTCGGCGACGACGTACCAGCGGCCGAACCCGGCGAGCTCGTCGGTGAGCATCCCGTAGGTCCACGCCCCGGCACCGAACAGCTCGCGCTCCAGCTCGAGCACCCGGTCGAAGTCGCCGGACTCCAGCGGGCGCAGGCGGACGGCCAGCGGGTCGTCGGTCATGCCGTCGCCTCGCTCGCCCGCTTCGCGGCGCCCGGCACCTGCACGTCGGGTCGGCGCAGGTAGAGCGGCTCGGTGGGGAGGTCCTCCCCGGCGGCGCGCCGGGCCAGCGCCAGCCGGGCCAGCACCGTCGCGTCGGGGACCGTGGGGGCGTCCTCGTCCGCGGTCAGGTGCTCCGCGTAGAGCGTGGCGCCCTCGCCGACGACGGCCAGCCGTGCGCCGGCCTCCGCCGGAGGGTCCAGGTGCTCCGCCGCGACGTCCGCCGCCCTGCCGACGTCCGGTCCGCGCAGCCGGTCGACGACGGGCACGCCGTGCGGGCCCTCGTGCGCGACGACGCGGTACCGGGCCCAGTAGACCTCCTTGCGCCGCGCGTCCGTGGCGACCAGCACCTCGTCCCCCGGGGCCAGGCCGAGGTCTGAGACGGCCTGCGCGGCGAGCACGTCGACGCTGGGCACGCCCAGCACGTCCACCCCGAGGGCGAGCGCGAGCGTGCGCGCCGTCACCAGGCCCACCCGCAGCCCGGTGAACGGGGCGGGACCCGTCCCGCCGACCACGGCCGTCACGTCCGTGCGGGTCAGACCGGCGTCGGCCAGCACCTGCTCGATCAGCGGGGCCAAGGACTCGGCGTGCCGGCGCCGCTCGTCGGCGCTGCGGGCGGCGAGCCGCCCACCGTCGTCGTCGACCAGGGAGACCGTCACGGCTGCAGAGGTGTCGAGTGCGAGAACTGCCACGGCACCAGCCTACGGCGACCTGCCGCCGTCGTCGGCGCTGACTCGTGCGTCCGTGCGCTGACTCGACGGCCGGTGCGCTGACTCGACGGGCCGGTGCGCTGACTCGCGAGTCAGCGCTGGTCGGCGCGAGTCAGCGCTGGTCGGCGCGAGTCAGCGCTGGTCGGCGCGAGTCAGCGCTGGGCGGCGCCAGTCAGCGCAAGGACCGACGACGTCAGGCCGGGAGCAGGGCGGAGAGGTCGACGCCGGCCCAGCGGTCGCCGACGGCGCGCAGCGTCGCGTGTCGGGTGCCCGCCTCGGGGTTCTCCGTGTCGACGTCACCGCCCCGGGGCCGCTGGAGGTCGATCTCGAGGCGGTCCTCGGTGAGCGCCTCGGCAAGCCCCCGGCCCCACTCGACGACGGTGACGGACTCGTCGAGGGACGAGTCGAGGTCGAGCGCGTCGAGCTCGTCGAGGCTGCCGAGCCGGTACGCGTCGACGTGGACCAGCGCCGGGCCGCGGGTGCCGTCCTCGCGGGGCAGGGGCGGGTGCTCGCGGGCGACGATGAACGTCGGGGACGCGACCTGGCCGCGGATGCCGAGCGCGGCGCCGAGGCCCTGGGTGAGGGTGGTCTTGCCGGCGCCGAGGTCGCCGGTGAGGATGACGAGGTCCCCGGCGCGCAGCACGCCCGCGAGGGCCGCGCCGAGCGCACGGGTGGTGTCCGCCTCGGGCAGGTCGATGGTCACGGCGTCGCTCACTCGTGGTCTCCTTCGTGGACGTGCACCCGGGGCACGCGGGCTCCCAGGCGGGTGACGATCTCGTAGCTGATGGTGCCGGCGGCGTCGGCCCAGTCCTGCGCGTTCGGCACGGTGGCGCCGTCCGCGACGCCGTCGGACGCGCCGAAGAGCGTGACGACGTCACCTTCGCGCTCGACGGCGTCCGGGCCGAGGTCGAGCACCATCTGGTCCATGCAGACCCGCCCGACGACGCGCAGCACGCGGGCGGCGTCACCGGAGCCGACGGCGACGGGCCCGCCCGGTCCGGCGGTGCCGCCGGACGCGTGCCGCGGGATGCCGTCGCCGTACCCGAGGGGCACGAGCCCCACGCGGGTGTCCCGCGGCGTCGTGTAGAGGTGGCCGTAGGACACGCCCTCCCCCGCCGGGACGTCCTTGACCTGGGCGAGCCGCGCCTGGAGCGTCATCGCGGGCCGCAGCCCGAAGTCGCCCGGCGTGCCCAGCAGCGGCCCCGGGGAGAACCCGTAGACGGAGATGCCGGGCCGCACCAGGTCGAGGTGCAGGTCGGGGCGGGTGAGCGTGGCGGCGGAGTTCGCGAGATGCCGCACCGAGGGCCGGAGCCCGGCCTCGTGCAGGACGTCGGTGGCGGCGGCGAAGGCCGTCGCCTGCCGGTCGACCGACGGGTGGCCGGGCTCGTCGGCCGCCGCGAGGTGCGACATCAGCCCGACGACCTGCACCGTGCCCGCGGCCTCCAGGTCGGCCAGACGGCGGGCCACGTCCGGCAGCGCTGCCGGAGCGACACCGTTGCGGGACAGCCCCGTGTCGACCTTGACGTGCACGCGGGCGGGACGTCCGGCGGCGCGCGCCCCCGCGGCGACCTCGTCCACCGACCACGGCGCCGCGACCGTCACATCGACGTCGGCGGCGACCAGCGCGGCGAACGGCGCACCGGGAGCGAGCAGCCAGACCAGCAGCGGCACGTCGACGTCGCGCAGCCCGGCGCGCAGCGCCAGCGCCTCCTCGGCCGTCGCCACACCCAGCCACGACGCACCGCCCGCGAGCGCCGCCCGCGCGACGGGGAGCATGCCGTGCCCGTACCCGTCGGCCTTGACCACCGCCATGACGGCCGCCGTCGGCGCGTGCCCCCGCAGGGCGCGCACGTTGTGGGTGACGGCGGCGAGGTCCACGACGGCGCGCGCCGTGGTGCCGGCGGCGAAGGGCGGGATGGTCACGGCTGCGATTCTCTCACCCTGTCCGCCGGCCAGGCCGCGAGTCGCCGCTGCGACGTGAACGTGCGGGGACGGCCGGTGAGCGGGTCGTCGAACGTCAGCGAGCGGGCCAGGAGCTGCAAGGGCACGCCGTCCGGCCCGGCCGCGCCGTCGTCGTCGTCGAGCAGGACGGGCCAGAACGGGTCGCCGAGGATCGGCAGGCCGAGCGACGCGAGGTGCAGACGGAGCTGGTGGGTCTTGCCGGTGCGGGGCTCGAGCCGGTACAGGCCGAGGCCGCGCGCCTCGTCGCGGGCGACGAGGTCGACGCGCGACTCGGCGTTGGGCTCGCCGGGCACCTCCTGGGCGCGGACGACGCCGCGCTCCTTGACGATGCGGGACCGCACCAAGCGCGGGAACGCGTCGTCGCCGGGCGCGGGCAGGGGCGCGACGGCCTCGTACACCTTGGCCGCCCGGCGCTCCTGGAACAGCGTCTGGTAGGCGCCGCGCACCTGCGGTCGCACCGTGAGGACGAGCACCCCGGCGGTGGGGCGGTCGAGACGGTGGGCGGGGACGAGGTCCGGCAGGTCGAGGGTGCGACGCAGGTGGACGAGCAGGGTCTGCGTCACCCAGCGGCCGCGCGGCATGGTGGCGACCAGGTGCGGCTTGTCCACGACCAGCAGGTCGTCGTCGCGGTGCAGCACGGTGACGTCCGCGAGCGCCGGGACCGTCGGTTCGGCGTCGGGCGGGTCGCGGTACAGGTAGAGGAAGCCGCGCGGCGCGTACGGCGTCGCCGCGGTGACGGGCGTGCCGTCGCCGGTGACCACCTCGCCGGCGGCGACCTTCTCGTGCAGGCGGGGTGCGTCGTCGGGGAACCGGGCCAGCAGCCAGCCGAGCGCCGTGGGGTGCGCGGCGACGGTCGCGTCGTCGTGCGGGAGCACCAGGCGGGTCGGGTTGAGCCCGTCACGCACCGGCAGGGGTGGGACGTGCACGGCCGGGCCACGACGGCCCGACGGCGGGGACGACGACGGGAGGGGCACGTCGCCATTGTCGCGCGCCGTCGCCCGGGAACCGGAGTCGGCCCCTTGACCAGCACCGACGATGGGCGAGGATGAGGCCATGGACCTCTACGACATCGAGTTCGACCGCATGGACGGCACGAAGGCCAGCCTCGCGGAGCACCGCGACGACGTGGTGATGGTGGTCAACGTGGCCTCCCGCTGCGGCCTCACGCCGCAGTACGAGACGCTCGAGAAGCTGCAGCAGCTGTACGGCGAGCGCGGGTTCACCGTCGTCGGGTTCCCCTCGAACCAGTTCCTCCAGGAGCTGTCCACCGACGACAAGATCGCGGAGTTCTGCTCCACGACGTACGGCGTCAGCTTCCCGGTGGTGTCCAAGGTGAAGGTCAACGGCCGGAACGCGCACCCGCTGTACGCCGAGCTCACCAAGACCCCCGACGCGAGCGGCCACGACGGCCGCATCCGCTGGAACTTCGAGAAGTTCCTCGTCCTGCCCGGCGGCGAGGTGCGCCGCTACTCGCCGCGCACCGTCCCCGACGCCCCGGAGATCATCCAGGCGATCGAGGGGCACCTGCCGCGCTGACGCGGGGTACCACCGCAGCGCCGGACCCGGTCGACGTGGCCGGGTCCGTCCGTGCCAGGCGACACCCGACGGCGTCCAGCCCGGCGGTCAGCCCGGCGAGGACGTCGGCGGGCAGCCCGGCGACCAGGGCTTCCTCGTGTGCGAGCAGCTCCCGCACCACCCGGTCGACCCGTGCCCGCCCGGCAGGGGTGAGCCGCACGGCCACGGCACGGGGACCGGCGTCGGACGCCCCGCGGCTCACCAGGCCGTCGTCCTCCGCCCGCGCCACGCGCTGGCTGATCGCTCCCGCCGAGACGAGGCACTGCGCGGCGAGCTCACGGGTGGTGAGCGTCCACGGGTCCCCGGCACGCCGCAACGTGCTGAGCAGGTCGAGCGTGGCCGCGTCCGTGCCGAGCCGGGTCAGCGTGCGGCGGCGGTCGTCGTCGAGGAGCTTGGCGACGCGGCGCAGCGGGGTGATGACGCCGATGCTCGCCGTCGGCACCCCGGGCAGCTCGCGCTGCCAGGCGGCGGAGATCTGGGCGGGCGTTGGCCGCGTGCCGCCCGTGCCGCCCGTGCCGCCGGTGTGGTCCTGGTTCATCCCGACCTCCTGTGTTTAGATCTAAACATAGGAGGTTCCCCATGTCTCGCACCGTTCTCGTCACCGGCGGCTCCGGCGGCATCGGCCGCGCCGTCGTCCGCTCCTTCGTCTCCGCCGGGGACGACGTCCACCTCACCGGCCGGCACCACGCCTCGCTCGACGTCGCGGCTGCCGAGACCGGCGCCACCGGGCATGCCTGCGACGTCGCCGACCCGGACGACGTCGTGAGGCTCGCCGCCCACGTCGGACCGGTCGACGTCCTCGTGGCAACCGCCGGCGGCAACACCGACTTCGACGCCCCACCCGGCGAGTCCCTCTCCGACGTCGCCCGCTCCTGGCGCGCGAACCTCGACGCCAACCTGCTCAGCACCGTCCTCGTCGTGACCGCGGTCGCGCCGACCATGCCCTCCGCCGGCACGATCGTCACGGTCGGCTCCATCGGCGCGGAGTACGCGGGCACCTCGTACGGCGTCGCGAAGGCCGCCGTCCAGGCCTGGACGGCCGGCCTCTCCGCACGGGTCGGCCCGCGCGGCATCACCGCCAACTGCGTCGCGCCCGGCTACGTCGCGGACACGGGCTACTTCAAGGGCCGGCTGACCGACCAGCGCCGCGAGTCGCTGATCGCCTCCACGCACGACCGGCGGGCCGGACGCCCGGAGGACATCGCAGCGCTGGTCGAGTTCCTCGCCTCCCCCGGCGCCCGGCACGTCACCGGCCAGACGCTGCACGTCGACGGCGGTGCGTTCACGACACGCTGACCCCCGGCCGCAGGTCGGCCGTCATGAGCAGCCCGACACCCCCGGCGAACGGCACCCGGTGGAACGACGACGCCCGTGCCACCTCGCGAAAGCCCCACCGCCGGTGCAGCTCGATCGACGCCGTGTTCGCGGCGTTGACGAGGTAGTGGACGGCGGCGGTGCGCGGGGCGAGCCAGGCCAGCCGAGCCTCGGTGAGCGCGGCCCCGACCCCCTGCCGCCGGTGCTCGGGGGCCACCGTCACACCGCCGAGGTAGTGCCCGGCGGGCGCGGGGCCGTCGGCGTCCGGGTAGAGGTGCGTCTTGGCCCAGCCGACGACCTCGCCGTCGACGACCGCGACGACCACGGTCCGCCCGGGGTCGAGGATCGCCGCCCGCACCGACTCGATCTGCACGGAGCGTTCCGCGGCCTGCTCGACCCGCTCGACCGCGGCCAGGTCCGCGACGGTCGCGGTGCGCACCCCACAGGCCTCCTGGGGGCCCGGGGTCACGGTGCGGCCCGGAGCGTGAGCAGGTCCGCGACGGTGCCGGGCACGGCGTCGGCGACGTCCAGCGCGGTGACCGGTCCTCCGGGGGTCGCCCGCTCAGCGGCGAGGCCGTGCACGAGCGCCGCGGCGGCCGCGACCTCGGCGGCGAGCGCCGGGTCGGCGACGACGGCGGCGGCCCGCCCGGCGAGCATCGCGCCGAGGATCCCGGCAAGGACGTCCCCGGCACCGGCGGTGCCGAGCCAGGCGGGGGCGTCCGCCTGGGCGTAGACGACGCCGGGGCCGACGACGACGGTGACCGCGCCCTTGAGCAGGACGGTCGCGCCGGTGAGCTCGTGGGCGCGGCGGGTCCACCGCAGGGGTTCCGCCTCGACGTCGGCCCGGTGCACGTCGACGCCGTGACGACGCAGCACGGTCCGCAGCTCCCCGGCGTGCGGGGTGAGGACGAACCAGGGCGGGCACCTCTCCTCGACGAGGCCGAGCCCGCCGGCGTCGAGGACGGCGGGCACCGGGCCGCGGGACAGCCCGGCGAGCTCGCCGCGCGCGGCGGCGAGGCCGGCCCGGCCGCGGGCGGTCTGCCCGTCGTCGGCGTCGTCGGCCGCGGGCGGGACCCCGGGCCCGACCACCCACGACTGGACGCGCCCGGGGGCGGTGACGACCTCGGGGCGGGCCGCGAGCACCGCGCGGGCTACGACGTCCGAGCCGCGGTAGCGCACCATCCCCGCGCCGGTGCGGGCGGCGGCGGTGGTCGCGAGCACGGCCGCCCCGGGATAGGTGGCGGTCCCGGCGACGACGCCGACGACGCCGCGCGTGTACTTGTGGTCCGCGGGGCCGGGGACGGGCCAGGCGGCCGCGACGTCCTCGGCGGCGAGCCGCCGCACGGCCGGGGCACCCGCCAGGTGCAGCCCGATGTCGACGACGCTGATGTCGCCCACCAGGTGCGCGGCCGGGGGCAGCAGGAGCCCGGGCTTGGCGGCGCCGAAGGTCACCGTCCGGTCGGCGCGCAGCACGGGACCGGGGACGGTGCCGTCGTCGACGCCGATCCCGGACGGGACGTCGACCGCCACGACCCAGGGCCTGCCGGTCACCGGGCCATGGTCAGCGGGGCCACCCGTCGCGTCGCCGGGCACGCCGGGCAGCCCGTCGGCGACCAGGGCTCGCACGACGTCGCCCCCCGTCCCCCGCAGCGGCCCGCACGCACCGATCCCGACGAGCCCGTCGAGCACGACGTCGGCCCCGGCGACGTCATGGACCACGGACCGGACCCGTCCGGCATCGGAGGCGACGTCCACCGTGCGCCCGCCGGCGGCGCGCAGCGCGGCGAGCCCGCCGTCGTGCACCCGCTCGGCCGCCAGGACCGCGACGACCGCCAGCCCGCGGCGCGCGAGGTGCGCGCCCGCGTGCAGCGCGTCGCCGCCGTTGTTGCCCGCCCCCGCCAGGACGACCACGTGCGCGCCGCGGACGGACCGTCGTCGGGCCCGCAGGTCCGCCAGGACCGTGGTCGCCAGCGCGAACGCGGCCCTCTCCATGAGCGGCACCCCCGCGGCCAGCAGCGGCTCCTCGGCGGCGCGGACGTCGGTCGCGGACCAGGCACGGATCATGGGGCCGATCCTCCCCCGCCAGGCGCGCTCGCGCAGTCAGGGGAATAGGGTCGAGGCATGCGATTCGGACTCTTCATCCCGCAGGGCTGGCGGATGTCGCTCACCGACGTCCCCCCGGAGCAGCACTGGGAGACGATGCTCTCCCTCCTCCACTACGCCGACAACGCCGCGTCCGGGGAGGCGGTCCCGGGCGGCGACTGGGCGTGGGACTCGGTCTGGGTGTACGACCACTTCCACACCGTCCCCGTGCCGAGCACCGAGGCGACGCACGAGGCGTGGTCGCTCATGGCGGCGTTCGCGGCGTCGTCGCAGCGCGTCAAGCTGGGCCAGATGTGCACCTGCATGGCGTACCGCGAGCCGACCTACCTCGCGAAGGTCGCGTCCACGGTGGACGCCATCTCCGGGGGCCGCGTCCAGATGGGCATCGGTGCCGGCTGGTACGAGCACGAGTGGCGCGCGTACGGCTACGGCTTCCCGACGGCGGGCGAGCGCCTGCGTGCCCTCGACGAGGGCGTGCAGATCATGACGCGCATGTGGCGCACCGGCTCGTCGGGCAGGTTCGACGGCGAGCGGTACCAGGTCGACGGGGCGCTGTGCTACCCGCAGCCGCTGCAGCAGCTCCCGGTCGGCGACGGGGGTGCGGCGGTGCCGAGCATCCCGCTGTGGATCGCCGGCGGGGGCGAGAAGAAGACGCTCCGCATCGCCGCGCAGCACGCCCAGTACACGAACTTCGCGGGCCGGCCCGACGAGTTCGACCACAAGTCCCGCATCCTCGCGGACCACTGCCGCGACCTGGGGCGGGACGTCGACGAGATCACCCGGTCCGCCAACTACAACGTCGTCATCGGCGAGAACCAGGCCGAGGTCGACGACAAGCTCGCGTGGATCGAGGCGCACTACACGAAGCACGTCTCCGCCGAGCGGGGCGCGCAGGAGGTCGAGAGCTGGCGCAACGGGCCGCTCGTCGGCACGCCCGAGCAGATCGCCGAGACCCTCACCGACCTCAAGGCCCGTGGCATGACGTACGCGATCACCTACTTCGCGAACGCGGCCGCCGACCGCGACCAGATCGAGCTCTTCCAGCGCCAGGTCGTCCCCCACCTCCAGGACTGACCGCTCCCCGCCGGGCATGCGACGAGGGCCCGTCCGCTGCGGCGGACGGGCCCTCGTCGCACGGGCGGCACCGAAGGGGGTCAGCCTTCGGCGACCACCATCGCCGAGGCGATGCCGGCGTCGTGCGAGATCGACAGGTGCCAGTGCTTCACGCCGAGCTCGTCGGCGCGTGCCTGCACCGTCCCGCGCAGCTCGACCTGCGGGGGCCCGCCGACCACGCGGTGCACGGTGGCGTCGTGCCAGTGCATCGTCCCGGGGGCGCCGAGCGCCTTGGCGATCGCCTCCTTGGCGGCGAACCGGGCCGCCAGGGACGACGCCGGCAGGTCACGTTCGACCTCCGTGAAGAGCTTCTCCCGCAGTCGCGGCGTCCGCTCGAGGGTCGCCATGAAGCGCTCGACGTCGACGACGTCGATCCCCACCCCGACGATCATCCGCGCACCCCTCTGCGTCCTGCGGTGGCGGTCGAGGTCACTCGACGGTGACGGACTTGGCCAGGTTGCGCGGCTGGTCGACGTCGAGGCCCTTGGCGGACGCCAGCGCCATCGCGAAGATCTGCAGCGGGACGACGGCGAGCAGCGGCTGGAGCAGGGACGGCGCCTGCGGGATCCAGAAGATCTCGTCGGCGTACGCGCGCACCGCGTCGTCGCCGTCCTCGGCGATGACGAGGGTGCGGGCACCGCGGGCGCGGATCTCCTGGATGTTCGACACCATCTTGGAGTGCAGCTGGTCGCGGCCGCGCGGCGACGGCACGACGACGAACACGGGCTGCCCCTCGTCGATGAGCGCGATGGGGCCGTGCTTGAGCTCGCCCGCGGCGAAGCCCTCCGCGTGGATGTACGCGAGCTCCTTGAGCTTCAGCGCACCCTCCATCGCGACGGGGTAGCCGACGTGCCGGCCGAGGAACAGCACCTTGTCGGCGTCCTTCATGGAGCGTGCGGTGGCCCGCACGTACTCGCCGCGCTCGATGACGGTCTGGACCTTGCGGGCCATGTCCCGCAGCTCGTCCATGATCTGCGTGACCTCGTCGGGGTACTTGTTGCCGCGCAGCTGCGCGAGGTAGAGCCCGAGGACGTACGCGGCGGTGATCTGCGCGAGGAACGCCTTGGTGGACGCCACGGCGATCTCGGGGCCGGCGTGCGTGTAGAGCACGGCGTCGGACTCGCGCGGGATGGTGGAGCCGTTGGTGTTGACGATCGCGAGGACCTTGGCGCCCTGCTCGCGGGCGTGGCGGACGGCCATGAGGGTGTCCATCGTCTCGCCGGACTGCGAGATCGCCACGACGAGGGTGCGCTCGTCCACGATGGGGTCGCGGTAGCGGAACTCGTGGGCGAGCTCGACCTCGACGGGGATGCGGCACCAGTGCTCGATGGCGTACTTGGCGACGTGCCCGGCGTAGGCGGCGGTGCCGCACGCGATGACGATGATCTTGTCGACGCTGCGCAGCACGGACTCGTCGATGCGGAGGTCGTCGAGCACGATCCGGCCCGCGGTGTCGGTCCGGCCCAGCAGGGTGTCGGCGACGGCGTGCGGCTGGTCGTGGATCTCCTTGTCCATAAAGGACTCGAAGCCGCCCTTCTCGGCGGCGGCGGCGTCCCAGTCCACGGTGAACCGGCGGCCCTCGGCAGGGTTGCCGTCGAAGTCCGACACCTCGACGGAGCCCGGGGTGATGGTGACGATCTGGTCCTGACCGAGCTCCAGGGCCTCCTTGGTGTGCTCGACGAACGCGGCGACGTCGGACCCGAGGAAGTTCTCCCCCTCACCGATCCCGACGACGAGCGGCGAGTCGTGCCGCGCGCCCACCACCGTGTCGGGGGCGTCGGCGTGCACGGCGAGCAGCGTGAACGTGCCGTCGAGCCGGCGGGCCGTGGCGGCCATCGCGGCGGTCAGGTCACCGGCGGCGCGGTACTCGCGGGCGAGGAGCTGGGCGGCGACCTCGGTGTCGGTGTCCGACAGGAAGACGGCACCGTCGGCCGCGAGCTCGGCGCGCAGCTCGCTGAAGTTCTCGATGATCCCGTTGTGGATGACGGCGAGGCGGTCGTCGTCCGCGAGGTGCGGGTGCGCGTTGACGTCCGTGGGCCCGCCGTGCGTCGCCCAGCGGGTGTGCCCGATGGCGGCGGTCGCGTCGGGCAGCGGGTGCGCGGCGATCTCCGAGACGAGGTTGTCGAGCTTGCCGGCCTTCTTCGCGAAGGCGGCCTGCGCGCTCCCCGGGCCGACGAGCGCGACGCCCGCCGAGTCGTACCCCCGGTACTCGAGACGCTTGAGGCCCGCGAGCGCGACCTCCAGCGGGCGCACGGAGGCGAGACGCTCCGCGTCCACCGCTTCGGACGAACCCAGGCCTGCTCCGGCGTAGCCGACGATCCCACACATGCCGAGGAGTCTACCGAGCCTGCGACACGTTCCGACGTGCCCCTGTCCGGCCCTCCGACCGCCCCCGCAGACCTGCGGGCTTGCGCCCGGTACCCCGGCCTCGGGCAGAATCGGCGGGTGACCCTTGCCAGCGCGTCCTCCTCGTCGGGCGCCGACACCCCGGTGACCGCGCCGAACCCGCTGGTCGAGCACCTGTCCCGGTTCGCGCCCGCCTCCCCGTACGTCGACTTCGACCGGGCCGCGTGGAGCCGCCTGTCCGAGCAGACGCCGCTCCCGCTGACCGACGCGGACGTCGAGCGGCTGCGGGGCCTGGGCGACCCCATCGACCTCGCGGAGGTCGACGCCGTCTACCGGCCGCTGTCCCGGCTGCTCAACCTGTACGTGCGGGCGACCGCCGGGCTGCACCGGGCGACGTCGACGTTCCTCGGCGAGGACCCGCCCCGCACCCCGTACGTCATCGGTGTCGCCGGGTCGGTTGCCGTCGGCAAGTCGACGACGGCGCGCGTGCTGCGCGAGATGATGGCGCGCTGGCCGGACACCCCGAACGTCGAGCTCATCACGACCGACGGGTTCCTCCACCCCAACGCGGAGCTGGCGCGCCGCGGGCTCATGGACCGCAAGGGCTTCCCCGAGTCGTACGACCGCCGCGCGCTCATCCGGTTCCTGTCGAAGGTCAAGGCGGGGCAGGCGGAGGTCCGGGCACCGGTCTACTCGCACGTCGTCTACGACATCGTGCCCGGCGAGGAGCAGGTCGTGCACCGCCCGGACGTCCTCATCGTCGAGGGGCTCAACGTGCTGCAGCCCGCCCGCCCGGCGACGTCGGACGGCACGACGCTCGCCGTGAGCGACTTCTTCGACTTCTCCATCTACGTCGACGCGCGCACCCGCAACGTGCGCCAGTGGTACGTCGACCGGTTCCTCAAGCTGCGGCGGACGGCGTTCAGCCGCCCCGAGTCGTACTTCCGCCGCTACGCCGACCTGTCCGACGCGGAGGCGACGGAGCGGGCGCTGAGCATCTGGGAGTCGATCAACGCCCCGAACCTGGAGCAGAACGTGCTGCCCACCCGGGGGCGGGCGACGCTCGTCCTGACCAAGGGCGCCGACCACTCCGTCCAGCGGGTGCGGCTGCGCAAGCTCTGAGGCTCAGCGGGTAGCGTCCTCGGTCGCGGCGGCCTCGGCCACCGCCTCGGCCGCGGCCGCGTCGACGTCCTTCTCCGTGGGGAGCGGCGCGTGCTCGCGCATCTCCTCCAGGACCTCCTCGCGCGGCGTGAAGATCTGCACCACCCGGTCGACGAGCACGCCGAGCACGCCGCCGCCGATCACGCCGACGACCATCGCCAGGAGCGGGTCGTGGCCGAGCGCCTCGGCCGCCACCAGGCCGATCGCCGTCGAGTAGCCGACCCACAGGACCGCCGCGATGGCGGAGAACGTCGTGAAGCGCCGCTGCGGGTACCCCACGGCGCCGGCGGTCATGTTGACCGCGACGCGACCCACGGGGATGTACCGGGCGGCGATGATGAAGACGGCACCACGCCGCGACAGGGCGCGCCGCGCCCACGAGACCGCCTTGCGGCCGCGGGCCGAGCGGAGCATCCCGATGCGTTCGGTGCCGAACCTCCGGCCGAGCATGTAGGCGACCTGGTCGCCGAGCCAGGCACCGATGCCGGCGATCGGGGCGATCAGCCAGATCCACGGCACCCCGGACGCCTCCGCGGAGATCACCAGGGTGACGAGCACCGACTCGCTGGGCACGGGCGGGAAGAACCCGTCGATGAACGCCGAGGCGAACATCGCGGGATAGATCCACAGGGACGCGGCGACGTCCAGGATCCAGGCCTCGACCTGGTCGAGCATCGCGGTCAGTCCCAGCACGCAGTCCTCGGTTCGTCCGCCGGGACGGACCCGGCTGCGGGTGGCACCGTGCGGTGCCTGGGACCAGCGTAGGGGGCGACGGGCCGCTCGCCGTATCGGGGATGTCCCGGGTCGTCCCCTGAACAGCCAACGTTCACAGAGGTTTCACCCCGGCAGCACGACGCCGTCAGGGCAGAGCGAAGCCCAGCCCGGCCGCGGCGGGCGCCGGGTCGGGGGTGCCGGCCCAGAACCGCACCATGTTGTCGTTCGAGGTGAGCGAGCGCGTCTCCGCGCCGTCGAGGTACAGGCGCCCGCCGAGGTGGTCGGTCTCGTGCTGCACGATGCGGGCGGACCATCCGGTCAGGACGTCGTCGAACGGCACCCCGTGCTCGTCCTGACCCGTGAGGCGCACCCGGCGGGGACGGGCGACGACGGCCTGCCAGCCGCTGACCGACAGGCAGCCCTCGAAGAACGCCACGGACACCGGCCCGGCGTCGTCCGCCGGGAGCGGCTCGTACCGCGGGTTGACGAGCACCCGGAACCCGAGGTCCGCGCGCTCGCGCGGGTCGCCCGGGAGCCCGCGGTCCTCGCAGACGGCGAGCGCGAGCCCCAGACCGACCTGCGGCGCGGCGAGGCCCACGCCGGGAGCGGCGTGCATGGTGCGTCGCATCGCCTCGACCAGCCGGGGCAGCTCGTCACCGAGCTGGCCCGTGTACGGGGCGGCCGGGGTGCGCAGCACCGGGTCGCCCGCCTGCACGATCGGCAGCACGCCCGGCTGCTCGGGCCGCGCGAACGCGACGTCGAGCAGGTCCGCCACCGCGTCGCGCAGCTCCGGCACGACGCCGCCCGTCCACCCGGTCACAGGGCCAGCCGCTCCCGCACCACGGCGGCGAGGGTCTCCGCGACGCCGTCGGCCTGCGTCTGCGTCGCCGCCTCCACCATCACGCGCACGACCGGCTCCGTGCCGGACGGGCGCAGCAGCACGCGGCCGGTGTCGCCCAGCAGCGACTCCGCGTGCGCGACGGCGGCGAGGACCCCGTCGTCGTCGCCCGCCCGGGAGCGGTCGACGCCCTTGACGTTGACGAGGGTCTGGGGCAGGCGCGGGATCTCGGCGGCGAGGTCGGCGAGACGCCGGCCCGACGCCTTCACCCGGGCGGCCAGGTGCAGCGCGGTGAGGATGCCGTCCCCGGTGGTGGCGTGCTCGGCCAGGATGATGTGACCGGACTGCTCGCCGCCGAGCCCGAACCCGCCCGCGCGCATCGCCTCCAGGACGTAGCGGTCGCCGACGCCGGTCTGCAGCGTCGCGATGCCCGCCTTCTTCATGGCGAGCAGCAGACCGAGGTTGCTCATCACCGTCACCACGAGGGTGTCGCCGGTGAGGCGCCCCTCGTCCTTCAGGGCCTTGGCGAGGATGCCGAGGATCTGGTCGCCGTCGACGAGCACGCCGCCGTGGTCCACCGCGAGACAGCGGTCCGCGTCACCGTCGAACGCGACGCCGAAGTCGGCCTCGGCCGCCACGACGACCGCCTGGAGCTGCTCCGGGTGGGTGGAGCCCGCCTTCTCGTTGATGTTCCGGCCGTCGGGGCTCGCGTTGATGACGACGACGTCGGCACCCGCCGCGCGCAGCGCCTCCGGCCCGATCTGGCTCGCGGCACCGTTCGCCGCGTCCACGGCGATGCGCAGGCCCTCCAGCGGGCGGTGGTCCGCCGTCGTGCCGATGCTGGCGGTGAGGTGGTCGACGTACTGCTGGGCGGCGATGCCGGTGTCGGTCCGCATGCGGCCGACCTCGGCACCGACCGGCAGCTCGCGCTGCACGTGCAGGTGCTGCTCGATCTCGTCCTCGACCTGGTCGTCGAGCTTGAGCCCGCCGCGCGCGAAGAACTTGATGCCGTTGTCCGGCATCGCGTTGTGCGACGCCGACACCATGACCCCGAGATCGGCGTGCATCGCCCCGACCAGGTAGGCCAGCGCGGGCGTGGGCACCACGCCCAGGTTGACGACGTCGACGCCGGCGCTCGCCAGACCCGCCGCGACCGCCGCCGACAGGAACTCGCCGGACACCCGCGGGTCCCGGGCGACCACGGCACGCGGCCGGTGCGTCGCGCCCTCGTCACCGGCACCGAGCACGTGCGCCGCGGCGCTGCCCAGGTCGAGCGCGAGGGCCGCGGTCACGTCCCGGTTCGCCAGGCCACGGACCCCGTCCGTGCCGAAAAGTCGTCCCATCAGCTGTCCTCCTCGTCGGGCACCCGGTCGATCGGAGTGCCGCTGCGAACCGCTCGTCGTCGGAGCGGAGGTCCGGGCACCCGCCCGGACGGCCCGGGGCGACACGGCCCCGGACGCGCGGACGGCCCCGCCGGAACGAGTTCCGACGGGGCCGTGCGCCAAGCACTGAGGATCAGCGCTTCGAGTACTGCGGAGCCTTGCGGGCCTTCTTGAGACCGGCCTTCTTGCTCTCCACCGCACGCGGGTCACGCGTGAGGAAGCCGGCCTTCTTCAGGGCGGCACGGTTCGCGTCACGGTCGATCTCGTTCAGCGCACGGGAGATCCCGAGGCGCAGCGCGCCGGCCTGGCCGGAGGGGCCACCGCCGGTGATGCGGGCGATGACGTCGAAACGGCCCTCGACCTCGACCAGCTTCAGCGGGTCGTTGACGAGCTGCTGGTGCACCTTGTTCGGGAAGTAGTCCTCGAGGGTGCGACCGTTGATCGTCCACTGGCCGGAGCCGGGGACGAGGCGCACGCGCGCCACGGCCTCCTTGCGACGGCCCAGCGCCTGCCCGGGGGCAGTGATGGACTGACCGCCGTTGGCCACGGGGGCAGCGGTCTCGGTGGTGTAGTTGCTGGGCGTGTTCTCGTCCAGCTCGGTGTCGACGGTGGTGTCAGCCACTGAAATTCCTTCGCTTCGCGTCTGGCAGCGGCTCAGGCCTGCTGCGAAACCTGGGTGATCTCGAACGGCTGGGGCTGCTGAGCCGCGTGCGGGTGCTCCGCGCCACGGTAGACCTTCAGCTTCTTGAGCTGGTCGCGCCCGAGCGTGTTCTTGGGGAGCATGCCCCGGACGGCCTTCTCGACGGCCCGCTCCGGGTTGTTGTCGAGCAGCTCGCCGTAGCTCACGGAGCGGAGCCCGCCCGGGTAGCCGGAGTGGCGGTAGGCCAGCTTCGTCTCGCGCTTGTTGCCGGACAGGGCGACCTTGTCCGCGTTGATGACGATGACGAAGTCACCGCCGTCGACGTGCGGAGCGAAGGTCGGCTTGTGCTTCCCGCGCAGGAGCGTGGCGACCTGGCTGGCCAGTCGGCCCAGGACGACGTCGGTAGCGTCGACGACGTGCCAGGTGGCCTGGACGTCGCCGGGCTTCGGGGTGTACGTACGCACTGTTGCGTCACCTTTTCGTGTTCGGAGTCGTCGGGCGAGAAGCGGCGCCCGATGAACAGGGTGTTGTGCGCGGGTATCTCCTGAGATGGCGTCCTGGCCTTGCGTCGTCGCAACGGTGGGAACGTGGACGACGCCGGACGCCGGAGGCATAGCACAACGGCTGTTCAGTCTAGCCGCACCGTTCGGCGAGGGTCAAAGCGACGTCGGTCACGTCCTGCCGGACCCGCGCCCGCGCCCGACCGGGCTTGCCCTCCAGGGTAACGGTCCGGGCTGCGGCACGGCGTCTCCGGGTGCACCGTAGAGAGATGAGCGACGACACCTCCGCCACCCGCCCCGACCCCGAGTGGGGCGCCGAGGGCGACACCGACCAGCTGCCCCACGAGGACACCCTGGACGACCGGGGGACGCGCGACCTGCTCGACGAGGGCTACTCGCCGCCCGAGCGCCCCCGCAAGAACCACTGGGGCGAGACCGCGTGGGAGGAGTCGGCCGGCGAGCCGCTCGACCAGCGTCTCGCCGCCGAGGAGCCGGACGAGTGGGACGTGCCCGACCGTCCCTCGGACGCCACCCGCGCCGGCCGGCTCGTCGAGGACGACGACGCGGACCCCGGGGCCGACGGCGGCCGCTCGAACGACCTGTACGGCACCGACGCGGGCGTCGACGGCGCCGGCGCGACCGCGGAGGAGGCCGCCGTCCACTGGATCGAGGAGCCCTGAGCCGTGTGGCGGTGACGGCGGCTGAGTGGCGGTGACGGCGGCTGAGTGGCGGTGACGGCGGCTGAGTGGCGGTGACGGCTGGGGGTGGGGTTCCGGGCGCGGTCGCGCTCACGGGCCCCAGGGGGCCCTCCGCTTCCGGTCTGACGACCGCGCCCGGAACCCCACCCCCAGCCTTCGCTCTCGTCGCCTGGCCGCTCCACGCGAGTCAGCGCTCGCCGGCGCCAGTCAGCGCACATCGGCGCCAGTCAGCGCACATCGGCGCCAGTCAGCGCACATCGGCGCGAGTCAGCACGGGCGCCGGTGACGTCACCGGACGACGCCCGACCGCATCGCCGAAGGACGGCGGAGGGTGCCGCGCGTCGTCGTCAACCCCGAAGTGGAGGGCCCCCTGGGGCCCGTGAACGCGACGACGCGCGGCACCCTCCGCCGTCCGGAACCCGACGCACGCCGACTGAACGAGGTTCGCGCTGACTCGCCGCACCCTGCGCTGACTCGCGCCGACGTGCGCTGACTCGCGTCGAGACCTGCGACCCCGCGGGGTCAGCGTGGTGGCGCGACCTCGTCGGCGGAGCGGCGAGCGCGGATGCGGGTGGCGCGGGCGGCGAGCTCGTCGTCGGGCGGGTAGTCGACCTTCTCGAGGGTGAGCCCGCGGGCGGGGGCGACCGCGGCCGCCGCGGAACGGTTCCGACCGGCGAGGACCTCCGCGGGTGCCTCCGGGCCGCGGCGCCCCTCCCCCACGGCGAGGGAGATGCCGACGAGGGCACGCACCATGGAGTGGCAGAACGCGTCCGCCACGACGGTGGCGACGACGAGCCCGGCGTCGGGCCCCGCGTCGGGGCGCTCCCAGGTGAAGCGGCTGAGCTCCCGGATGGTGGTGGCGCCGTCACGGGGCTTGCAGAACGCGGCGAAGTCGTGGAGGCCGAGCATCGGCTGGACCGCGGCGTCCATCGCGGCGGCGTCGAGGGGACGGCGGTTCCACAGCACCCACTCCCGGCGGAGCGGGTCGCGCAGCGCGTGGTCGTCGGCGATGCGATAGCGGTAGGTGCGGGCGGCGGCGGAGAACCGGGCGTCGAACCCGGCGGGTGCCTCGGCGGCACGGTGCACGACGACGTCGGGCGGCAGGACGCCGGCGAGGCGGTCGACGAGCGCACGGCCGGGCTCCCGGTCGGACCGGCCGGGCAGCGCTTCCCAGGGGCCCCGCGGCACGTCGACGTGGGCGACCTGGCCGCGGGCGTGCACCCCGGCGTCGGTGCGGCCGGCGACGGTGAGGCGGGGGGCCGCGGCCCCGGTGGGCCCGCTGCGCAGCACGGTGGCGAGGGCGTCCTCGAGGACGCCCTGCACGGTGCGCAGGCGCGGCTGGGCGGCCCAGCCGGCGAAGTGCGTGCCCGCGTAGGCCAGGTCGAGCCGCACGCGGACGTCGTCGGGTGCCGGGCCGTCCGGCGTCGGGGTGCTCATGGACCCATTGTCCCCGGATGATGGGGGCCATGAGCGCTCCTCTGACCCTGGCGGTGGACTGCGGCGGCAGCGGCATTAAGGCGAACGTCCTCGACGGGGCGGGCACGGCCCACGCCGAACCGGTGCGGGTGCCGACGCCGTACCCGCTCCCGCCGGAGCGGCTGGTGGGCGTCGTCGCGGACATCGCCGCCCGGCTGCCACGGGCGAGCCGGGTGACGCTCGGGATGCCGGGGATGGTGCGGCACGGCGTGGTCGTGCACACCCCGCACTACGTGACGCGCTCGGGGCCGCGCTCCCGGGTCGACCCGGCGCTCGTGGAGCGCTGGCGCAGCCTCGACGTGCGGGCCGTGCTGCAGGAGCGGCTCGGTGTCCCGGCGCTGGTCCTCAACGACGCGGAGGTGCACGGTGCGGGCGTCATCGCGTCGTCGGGGCTGGAGCTGGTCCTCACGCTCGGCACCGGGCTGGGTGCGGCGCTGTTCGACGGCGGCCGCCTCGCCCCGCACCTGGAGTGGTCGCGGGCGCCGGTGCGGCGCGGCACCTCCTACGACGCGTGGTTGGGCGAGCCGGAGCGCCGTCGGCTGGGTGACGGGCTCTGGTCGCGCCGGGTCCTGACGGCCGTCGAGGCGCTCCGGCCGGTGTTCTGGTGGGACCGGTTGTACCTGGGCGGCGGAAACTCCCGGCGGCTGACGCGCTCGGCGCTGGACCGGCTGGGCGACGACGTCGTCGTCGTGCCGAACTCGGCGGCCCTCACGGGCGGGGTCCGCGCCTGGGACCTCCTCGTGGACTGACGCGGGCTCACGCGCGGGCGCCGACGGCGTCGTACGCCTCCAGCACGGCTCGGGTGAAGGCGACCGGCTGGTCGAGGCTGACGAGGTGCCGGGCGTGCGGGACGACGACGACGCGCGCGTCGGCGCCGCTGCTGCGTGCCGCGGCCAGCATCGACCGCTCGTGCCCGCGGAAGTGGTCCCACTGACCGTTGACGAGCCGGACGGGGCTCGTGGCGGCGCCCAGCGCGGCCCGGACGTCGATGCCGCCGACCGCGGCCAGGACGTCGGCCATCGCGTCGAGGGCGAAGCCCCCGGCGGCGAGGTCGACGCCGGACTGCGCGTCCAGCATGCCGCGCACCAGGAGCTCGTTGAGACGGGCCCCGCTGTCGGGCCAGCTCTCGATCCAGCGCGCCAGGTGGAGCCAGCCGGCGCGCAGCGGGGTGGCCGGGTCGGTGCAGCAGGAGGCGGCGACGAGCCCGGCGCTCTGCTCGGGGTGGCGGGCGCGGTGCTCGATCGCCACGTACCCGCCGAGGGAGAGCCCGACGACGAGGGCGCTGCCACCGGCGTCGTCGACGGCGACCCGCACGGTGTCGACGGCGTCGTCGAGCCCGAAGCGGACGTCCCGCCGGGAGCCGTGCCCGGGCAGGTCCACGGCGACGACCGGCACGTCGAGGCGGGTCAGCGCCTCGACCTGCCGTCGCCACATGGTGGCGGACGTGCGCGAACCGTGCAGCAGCACCACGGGGAGCATGCGTTCACCGTAGGGACGACGAGAGCCCCGCACCACCGGTGCGGGGCTCTGCGACGTGCTGCAGGGAGGGAGGCCTCAGGCCTCCTTCTTCTCCTCGGCCTCGGGGGCCTCGACCTCGGCGGTCTCGGTCTCGGTGGCCTCGGTCTCGGCGACCGGGGTCTCCTCGACCTTCTCCGGCTCGGCGGCCTTCTCGGTGGCCTTCGTGGCCTCCTTGACGACGGCCTGCTTCGGGCTGACCGGCTCGGTCACGAGCTCGATGACCGCCATCGGGGCGTTGTCGCCCTTGCGGTTGCCGACCTTGGTGATGCGGGTGTAGCCACCGTTGCGCTCGGCCATGGCCGGGGCGATCTCGGTGAACAGCGTGTGCACCACGGACTTGTCGCGCACGATGCGCAGGACGCGACGACGGGCGTGCAGGTCGCCGCGCTTCGCGAACGTGATGAGGCGCTCGGCCAGCGGACGCAGGCGCTTGGCCTTGGTCTCGGTGGTCGTGATGCGGCCGTGCTCGAAGAGCGCGGTCGTCAGGTTCGCCAGGATCAGGCGCTGGTGAGCCGGGCTGCCACCGAGCCGCGGACCCTTGGTGGGGGTAGGCATGTCAGGTTCTCCTTGGATGTGGTCCCGCGCCGCGCGGCCCCGTCATGTCGAGCGGTGCCGCAGCCTGCGCAGAGCGTCAGTACGACTGCTCGTCGCCGTAGGTGGTGTCGTCGTCCCCGCCGTAGTACTGCGCAGCGGTGGGGTCGAAGTCGAGCGGCGAGTCCTTGAGGGCCAGGCCGAGCTCGGCCAGCTTCTCCTTGACCTCGTTGATCGACTTGGCACCGAAGTTGCGGATGTCGAGCAGGTCCGCCTCGCTGCGCGCCACGAGCTCACCGACCTGGTGGATGCCCTCGCGCTTGAGGCAGTTGTACGAGCGGATGGTGAGGTTGAGCTCCTCGATCGGCAGCGCCAGGTCCGCGGCCAGCGCGGAGTCCGTCGGCGACGGGCCGATCTCGATGCCCTCGGCCTCGACGTTGAGCTCACGGGCCAGCCCGAAGAGCTCGACGAGGGTCTTGCCCGCCGAGGCGAGAGCGTCGCGCGGCGCGATGGCCTGCTTCGACTCGACGTCGACGATCAGCTTGTCGAAGTCCGTGCGCTGCTCGACACGGGTCGCCTCGACCTTGTACGTGACCTTGAGGACCGGCGAGTAGATCGAGTCCACGGGGATGCGGCCGATCTCGGCGTCCGGCATCTTGTTCTGCGCGGCGGACACGTAGCCACGGCCCCGCTCGACGGTGAGCTCGATCTCGAGCTTGCCCTCGTCGTTCAGGGTGGCGATGTGCAGGTCCGGGTTGTGCACCTCGACGCCCGCGGGCGGGACGATGTCCGCCGCGGTCGCCGCCCCGGCACCCTGCTTGCGCAGGTACATCACGACCGGCTCGTCGTTCTCCGAGGAGACGACGATGTTCTTGATGTTGAGGATGATCTCGGTGACGTCCTCCTTCACACCCGGCACGGTGGTGAACTCGTGGAGCACACCGTCGATGCGGATGGAGGTGACCGCCGCGCCCGGGATGGACGACAGCAGCGTGCGACGCAGCGAGTTCCCGAGCGTGTAGCCGAAGCCCGGCTCGAGAGGCTCGATGGAGAAGCGCGAACGGTACTCCGAGATGACCTCTTCGGTCAGCGAGGGGCGCTGTGCGATGAGCACTGGTTTGGTCCTTTCAGTGTGCGTCCGCCATATGACGCATCACGGATCCGCGGGTCACGCGGTCCCGGGCGGGATTCGGTCCACCCGTCCGGGCAGGGGTCCGGCCGGCCGAGCCTGGGCTCAGCCGGCCGGGACACGATCAGACGCGGCGACGCTTGGGCGGGCGGCAGCCGTTGTGCGCCTGCGGGGTCACGTCCTGGATGGAGCCGACCTCGATGCCGGTCGCCTGGAGGGAGCGGATGGCGGTCTCACGACCGGAACCCGGGCCCTTGACGAAGACGTCGACCTTCTTGACGCCGTGCTCCTGAGCGCGGCGGGCGGCCGACTCGGCAGCGAGCTGAGCGGCGTAGGGGGTCGACTTGCGCGAGCCCTTGAAGCCGACGTGGCCGGCGGAGGCCCACGAGATCACGGCGCCCGACGGGTCGGTGATCGACACGATCGTGTTGTTGAAGGTGCTCTTGATGTGCGCCTGGCCGAGCGGGACGTTCTTCTTGTCCTTGCGGCGCGGCTTGCGCGAAGCGGCGGAGCGAGTCTTGGGAGGCATGTGCTTGGTATCTCCTGGTCTGAGGTCGTCGGACCGGGGCGGACGTCAGCGACGCTGGTCCGCTCCACGGACTGCTGACGTCAGCGGGCCTTCTTCTTGCCCGCGACGGTGCGCTTCTTGCCCTTGCGGGTACGCGCGTTGGTCTTGGTGCGCTGACCGCGCACCGGCAGCCCGCGACGGTGACGCAGACCCTGGTAGGTGCCGATCTCGACCTTGCGGCGGATGTCGGCGGCGACCTCACGGCGGAGGTCACCCTCGAGCTGGAAGTTGCCCTCCAGGAAGTCGCGCAGCGAGACGAGCTCGGCGTCGCCGAGGTCCTTCACGCGCGTGTCCGCCGAGATGCCCGTCGCGGCGAGAGCCTGCTCCGAGCGGGTACGGCCGACGCCATAGATGTAGGTGAGCGCGACCACGACCCGCTTGTCACGGGGGAGGTCGACGCCGATAAGACGTGCCATGTGCCTTCCGGCTCCTGTACTTCGTCCAGAGGTCTTCGCACCTGCCTCCCGCGGGATCGCGGGCCCCGGCCCCTGGACCGAGGGTTCCCCTGCCGGTGAGGCAGGTTCGTGCTGGTGCGCTGGTGGCGTCAGCCCGGAGGCTGGACGCAGGTGGTGCGAGGGCTCAGCCCTGACGCTGCTTGTGGCGCAGGTTCTCGCAGATCACCATGACGCGACCGTGCCGGCGAATCACCTTGCACTTGTCGCAGATCTTCTTGACGCTCGGCTTGACCTTCATCAGTGTTCCTCCGCCGCCTCCTGAGTACCGGTCAGGGACCGGGTGCGCAGGCGGCGATGTCGATCGGGTGGGGGATGACGACTACTTGTAGCGGTAGACGATCCGGCCACGGGACAGGTCGTACGGGCTCAGCTCCACCACGACCCGGTCCTCGGGGAGGATCCGGATGTAGTGCTGACGCATCTTGCCCGAGATGTGGGCGAGGACCTTGTGACCGTTGGCCAGCTCCACGCGGAACATCGCGTTCGGCAGAGCCTCGATCACGCTGCCCTCGATCTCGATGACACCGTCCTTTTTTGCCATGTCCTCCGCTAACTCTCGTCTGTGTCTTTCGACGGACTGCACCCACGGCCTCGAACCCGCTGCGGCAGACCGCAGGGAGTCTCGGGGACGTGGGTCGTGTGCTTCCGCTCGCCCTGATGCCGACCTCGGTCCTCGCGATCTCTCGCAGGAGTGCCAAGGACGAGCGCTCACGAACGGACTACACCCGACTGACCATCGTACTCCATCGGATCGGTCGGGCAAGCCGGTGCTACGTCACACCCGTCGCGGGGTCACGCGAGCCCGTCCAGCGCGACCGGCGTCACGCCGAAGGGCTCCAGACCTGCGGCGCCGAGGTCCGGCGCCGTCAGGACCGCGACGCCGGACTCGAGGACGGCCACCGAGTGCTCCCAGTGGGCCGCCCGGGAGCCGTCGACCGTCACGACCGTCCAGTCGTCGGCCAGCACCCGGGTGTCGGCGGACCCCCGGGTGACCATCGGCTCGATCGCCAGGCACATCCCGGGGCGCACGCGCGGCCCCCGGTCCCCCGACGCCCGGTAGTTGAGGACGTCCGGCGGCTGGTGCATCGCCGACCCGATCCCGTGGCCCGTGTAGTCCTCCACGATGCCGAGCTCGGTGCCGTGCAGGTCGCCGGCCAGCTCGACGGCGGCCTCCACCGCGTCCCCGACCTCGCCGACGCGCCGTGCGCCCGCGAGGGCGGCGATCCCCGCCCACATCGACGTCCGCGTGGCCTGCACCAGCAGCACGTCGCCGGGGTCGAACCCCTCCCCCGCGTCCTCGGGGTCGTGGGCGCCGTCCTCGCCGAGCAGGAACGTCACGGCCGAGTCGCCGTGCCAGCCGTCCACGATCGCGCCGCAGTCGACCGAGACGACGTCACCCGCTGCCAGCACCCGGTCGCCGGGGATGCCGTGCACGACCTCCTCGTTGACCGACGTGCAGATCGTCGCGGGGAAGCCGTGGTAGCCGAGGAACGACGGATCCGCGCCGGCCGCGCCGATGACGCCGGCCGCGACGGCGTCCAGGTCCGCCGTCGTCATCCCCGGGCGGGCCGCGGCCCGCACCGCCGCCAGCGCGTCGGCGACCACCAGGCCGGCACGGCGCATGAGCAGCACCTGGTCGAGCGACTTCAGCTCGACCTTGTCACGGGACAGGAACACGGCACTCCTCGGGGCGCAGCACGACGCCGCCCCGCGCGAGGCGGGACGGCGTCGTGGTGATGACGGTGACGGGCACACCTCAGCCGAGCTGCTGCGCGAGCCCCGCGACGATGCGGTCGGTGACGTCGGTGATCTCACCGATGCCGTCGACCTGCACGAGCAGGTCCCGCGCGGCGTAGGCCGCCGTCAGCGGGGCGGTCTCGGCGTCGTAGATGTCCAGGCGGCGCGCGATGGCGTCCGGGGTGTCGTCCTCACGGCCCTCGATCTCGGCCCGCTTGGCGATGCGCGCGAGCAGCTCGTCGCGGTCCGCGGTGAGCTCGATGACGCCGTCGAGGTCCCAGCCGAGGTCGGTGAGGATCCCGTCGAGCGCCTCGACCTGGTGCGCGTTGCGCGGGTACCCGTCGAGGAGGAAGCCGGCCTGGACGTCGTCCTCGCCGAGACGGTCGCGGACCATCGAGTCCGTGACCTCGTCGGGGACGAGCTCGCCCTTGGCGGAGTACTCCTGCGCCAGCCGGCCGAGCTCCGTGCCGCCCTTGATGTTGGCCCGGAAGATGTCACCCGTCGAGATCGCCGGGATGCCGAACACCTCGGCGAGGCGAGCGGCCTGCGTGCCCTTGCCCGCGCCCTGCGGCCCCATGATCACGAGGCGCGTGACCCGCCCCTCGGCGTTCGGGGTGCCGTGGAGCTCACGACGGGTGGTCGGGGTGGTGGACTCGGTCAACGGAGGAACCCTTCGTAGTGTCGCTGCTGGAGCTGAGCATTGACCTGCTTCACGAACTCCAGGCCCACACCGACGATGATGAGGATCGAGGTGCCGCCGAACGGGATGTTCGTGGTGACCCCGAGGATCACCAGCACCAGCGTCGGGATGAGGGCGACGACGGCGAGATAGAGCGCGCCGGCGGACGTGATGCGGGTGATCACGAAGTCCAGGTACTCGGCGGTGGGCCGACCGGCGCGGATACCGGGGATGAAGCCCCCGTACTTCTTCATGTTGTCCGCGACCTCGTCCGGGTTGAACGTGATCGACGTGTAGAAGAAGGCGAAGAAGATGATCATCGCGATGTAGATCACGATGTACAGGCCCTGGTCCTGCTGGGCCAGGTTGTTCGAGATCCAGATGACCCAGTCGGCGCTCTGGTCGCCGAACTGGGCGAGCAGCGCCGGGATGGCGAGGATCGACGCGGCGAAGATGACGGGGATGACGCCCGCCATGTTGATCTTGATCGGGATGTACGTGCTCGTCCCGCCGTACATGCGCCGGCCGACCATGCGCTTCGCGTACTGCACCGGGATCCGGCGCTGCGACTGCTCGACGAAGACGACCATCGCGATGACCAGGACGATCATGATCAGCACGATGATGAAGTTGAGGACGCCGTTCGCGCCGCCCGCGATCGACCAGAGGGCCGTCGGGAAGCTCGCGACGATCGACGTGAAGATGAGCAGCGACATGCCGTTGCCGATGCCGCGCTCGGTGATGAGCTCGCCGAGCCACATGACCAGGCCGGTGCCGGCGGTCATCGTCAGCACCATGAGCGCCGCGGTCATGAACCGGTCGTCGACGACCACGTCGAGGCCGCAGCCCGGGAACAGCAGCCCCGTGCGCGCCGTCGTGATGATGGTCGTGGACTGCAGGATCGCCAGGGCGATCGTCAGGTAGCGGGTGTACTGCGTGAGCTTCGCCTGCCCCGACTGGCCCTCCTTGTGCAGGGCCTCGAACCGCGGGATGACGACCCGCAGGAGCTGCACGATGATGCTGGCCGTGATGTAGGGCATGATCCCGAGCGCGAAGATCGACAGCTGCAGCAGCGCACCGCCGCTGAAGGTGTTGACGAGCCCGAGCAGCGACGTGCTGTCCTCCAGCACCGCCGCGCACTGCTGCACGTTGACGTAGTCCACGCCCGGCGCCGGGATGAACGACCCCACCCGGAACAGCGCCATGATCGCGATCGTGAACAGCAGCTTGCGCCGCAGGTCCGGTGTCCGGAAAGCCCGGCCGAATGCGCTGAGCACCTATCCTCCTGACCCGCCTGGGCGGGGTGTCGTGTCGCCGACGGAGCCGGCGAGGTGTGGGGCGCGTCGTCGCGGAGTCACCGCGGCGCCGACGTCCCGGGTCGGTCGTGGTCCGGTCGGGGGGTTCCCGACGGCCCCGCACACACGCTGCGCGGAACGGACCGTGACGGATTCTACGTGCCTCAGGGAGTGACCCGGGCCACTGTCGTCCGCTGGCAACCTAGCAGACCGGCAGGGCGCCGTCCGGCGCCGGGGCGCCGCACGACGGCCGTCACCGGCCCGGACAGCACGCAGGGCCGGCGGCGCATGCGCACCACCGGCCCTGCGTCCGTTCTCAGTCCTCGGAGACCGAGCCGCCGGCCGCCAGGATCTTGTCCTTGGCAGAGCCGGACAGCGCGTCGACCGCGACGTCCAGCTTGACGGTGATCTCACCCGTGCCGAGCACCTTCACCGGCTGGCCCTTGCGGACCGCGCCCTTGGCGACGAGGTCCTCGACGGTGACGGAGCCACCCTCGGGGTACAGCGCGGCGAGCTTGTCCAGGTTCACGACCTGGAACTCGACGCGGAACGGGTTCTTGAACCCGCGCAGCTTCGGGAGGCGCATGTGCAGAGGCATCTGCCCACCCTCGAAGCGTGCGGGGACCTGGTAGCGAGCCTTCGTACCCTTGGTACCGCGACCTGCCGTCTTGCCCTTCGACGCCTCACCACGACCCACACGGGTCTTGGCCTTCTTGGCGCCGGGAGCCGGACGCAGGTGGTGCACCTTGAGCGGCTGCACCTTCTCGGTGTTGTCAGCCATTGTCAGTCGACCTCCTCGACGGTGACGAGATGCGCCACCGTGGCGACCATGCCGCGGATCTCCGGACGGTCTTCCTTCACGGCGGTGTCGCCGATCCGCTTGAGACCGAGGGTCCGCAGCGTGTCACGCTGGTTCTGCTTGCCGCCGATGGCGGACCGGGTCTGGGTGACCTTCAGACGAGCCATCACGCACCCACCTTCTCGTCAGCCTTCTTCGCGGCCTTGTCGGCGAGGCCCGCGGCCTGGGCACGCAGGAGGGAGGCCGGGGCCACGTCCTCCAGCGGCAGACCACGACGGGCGGCGACGGCGGCCGGCTCCTCGAGACCCTTGAGGGCCTCGACGGTGGCGTGCACGATGTTGATCGCGTTCGACGAGCCGAGCGACTTGCTCAGCACGTCGTGGATGCCCGCGCACTCCAGCACGGCGCGCACCGGACCACCGGCGATCACACCGGTACCCGGCGAGGCCGGACGGAGGAAGACCACGCCGGCGGCCTTCTCACCCTGGATGGGGTGCGGGATGGTGCCCTGGATGCGGGGGACGCGGAAGAAGTTCTTCTTCGCCTCCTCGACGCCCTTGGCGATCGCCGCGGGCACCTCCTTGGCCTTCCCGTAGCCGACACCGACGGTGCCGTCGCCGTCGCCCACCACGACCAGCGCGGTGAAGCTGAAGCGGCGGCCGCCCTTGACGACCTTGGACACGCGGTTGATGGTGACGACGCGCTCGACGAACGCGCTCTTCTCCTCACCGCGGGGGTTGCGGCGGTCGTCGCGCCGGTTGGACCGACGACCGTCGTTCTTGGACTCGTTGGCGCCCTGGGGGGCGCCGGTGTTGCGCTGCCCTGCAGCCATCAGAGGATCCTCATCTTCCGTGCGTACGTCGTGTCGATCACAGCGCCAGACCGCCTTCGCGGGCGCCGTCGGCGACCGCAGCCACCCGGCCGTGGTACTTGTTGCCACCACGGTCGAAGACGACGGACTCGATGCCGGCGGCCTTGGCACGCTCGGCGACGAGCTCGCCCACCTTGCGGGCCTTGGCGGTCTTGTCGCCGTCCAGCGCACGCAGGTCGGCCTCGAGCGTCGAGGCGGAAGCCAGGGTCTTGCCGACCGTGTCGTCCACGACCTGCGCCACCATGTGACGCGACGAACGGGTCACGACGAGGCGCGGACGCACCCCGGTGCCCTTGATCTTCTTGCGGAGGCGAAGGTGGCGGCGCTGGCGAGCGACGGACTTGCCCTTGCCCAGAATCTTGAGAGCCATCACTTACCAGCCTTTCCGACCTTGCGACGGACGACCTCGTCGGCGTAGCGCACACCCTTGCCCTTGTAGGGCTCGGGCTTGCGGATCTTGCGGATGTTCGCAGCGACCTCGCCGACCTGCTGCTTGTCGATGCCGGCCACGGTGAACTTCGTCGGGGACTCCACCGTGAAGGTGATGCCCTCCGGCGCGGCGATCTGGACCGGGTGCGAGAAGCCGAGGGCGAACTCGAGGTCCGAGCCCTTGGCGGTCACGCGGTAACCGGTGCCGACGATCTCGAGCTTCTTGGCGTAGCCGTCGGTCACACCGGTGATCATGTTGGCCAGAAGCGTGCGGGTCAGGCCGTGCAGGGCACGCGACTTCCGCTCGTCGTCGGGGCGCGAGACCTTGAGGGTCCCGTCCTCCTCGGCGACGGTGATGGGGGTGGCGACGGTGTGCTCGAGAGAACCCTTGGGGCCCTTCACGGTCACGAGCGCGCCGCTGATGGTGACGTCCACGCCGGCCGGGACCGGAACGGGGAGCTTGCCGATTCGAGACATTGGCGTCTCTCCTTTCCGATTACCAGACGTAGGCGATGACTTCGCCGCCCACACCCTTGGCCTGGGCCTGACGGTCCGTCAGGAGGCCGGAAGAGGTGGACAGGATGGCAACGCCGAGGCCGCCGAGGACCTTGGGCAGGTTGGTGGACTTCGCGTAGACACGCAGGCCGGGCTTGGACACGCGGCGGACGCCGGTCAGGGCGCGCTCACGGCTCGGGCCGTACTTGAGGTCGATGGTGAGGTTCTGCCCCACCGTCGCGTCCTCGACGGACCAGCCGGCGATGTAGCCCTCGGCCTGGAGGATGTCGGCGATACGCGACTTCAGCTTCGAGAACGGCATGGTGACCGTGTCGTGGTGCGCCGAGTTCGCGTTACGCAGACGCGTCAGCATGTCTGCGATCGGGTCGGTCATAGTCATCGGGCTCTAGCCCTTCCTCGCCGGGGTATCCGTGCGGTGCTCGTCGAGCACCGCACGGACCTACGGCGTAGTTGTTTTACCAGCTGCTCTTGGTGACGCCGGGGAGCTCGCCACGGTGGGCCATCTCCCGCAGGCAGATGCGGCACAGGCCGAACTTGCGGTACACCGAGTGCGGACGACCGCACCGCTGGCACCGCGTGTAGGCGCGCACGGCGAACTTCGGCTTGGCGTTCGCCTTGTTGATCAGGGCCTTCTTCGCCATGTCAGTTCTCCTTGAAGGGGAAGCCGAGACGGCGCAGCAGGGAGCGGCCCTCGTCGTCGGTCGTCGCCGTCGTCACGATCGTGATGTCCATACCGCGGACACGGTCGATCTTGTCCTGGTCGATCTCGTGGAACATCGACTGCTCCGTGAGGCCGAACGTGTAGTTGCCGTGCCCGTCGAACTGCTTCGGGCTCAGACCACGGAAGTCGCGGATGCGAGGCAGCGCGGTCGACAGCAGACGGTCGAGGAACTCCCACATGCGGTCGCCGCGCAGCGTGACGTGCGCGCCGATCGGCATGCCCTCACGCAGCTTGAACTGCGCGATGGACTTCTTGGCGCGGTTGACCTGCGGCTTCTGACCGGTGATGGCGGTCAGGTCGCGGATCGCGCCCTCGATCAGCTTCGAGTCCTTGGCCGCGTCACCGACACCCATGTTGACGACGATCTTCGTCAGACCGGCGACCTGCTGGACGTTGGCGTGGCCGAACTCCTCGAGGAGCGCGGAGAGGATCTCCTCGCGGTACTTCTGCTTGAGGCGCGGCAGGGCCGGGGCCTCGAGAGTCGTCTCGGTCATCAGATGTCCTTCCCGGAACGCTTCGCGACGCGGACGCGCACCGTGCGGGTGCGACCGTCCTGCTCGACCTGCTCGGAGCGGAACCCGACGCGGGTGCCCTTCTTCGTCTCCGGGTCAACCAGCATCACGTTCGACACGTGGATCGGCGCCTCGACGGTCTCGATGCCACCCGTGCGGGTGCCACGAGCCGACTGGCCGGCCTTGACGTGCTTGGTGACGCGCTGGACGCCCTCGACGATGACACGGTCGGAGTCCTTGAGGACCTCGAGCACGCGACCGGTGAGGCCCTTGTCGCGACCGGCGATGACGATCACCTGGTCGCCCTTCTTGATCTTGGCCATGGTCAGAGCACCTCCGGTGCGAGCGAGATGATCTTCATGAACTTCTTGTCGCGCAGCTCGCGGCCGACCGGCCCGAAGATGCGCGTGCCACGCGGCTCGCCCTCGTTCTTGAGGATGACGGCGGCGTTCTCGTCGAACTTGATGTAGGAACCGTCGGGACGACGGCGCTCCTTGACGGTCCGGACGACGACCGCCTTGACGACGTCACCCTTCTTCACGTTGCCGCCCGGGATCGCGTCCTTGACGGTGGCGACGATGGTGTCGCCGATACCGGCGTAGCGACGGCCGGAGCCACCGAGAACACGGATGCAGAGAATCTCCTTGGCACCCGTGTTGTCGGCGACACGCAGTCGCGACTCCTGCTGGATCATCGATTGATCTCCTGTCGTCGAGCTGGTTCTCGGCCCGGGAGGTCCCGGGCGAGCCTTGCCGAACGGATAGTTGCTGTGGTGGGGGGCCGGTGCATACGTGTGTCACACCGGCGCCCCACCGGGGAAGGTCGAGTGCTTACTTGGCCTTCTCGAGGATCTCCACCAGGCGCCACCGCTTGGTCGCGGACAGCGGGCGGGTCTCCATGATGACGACCAGGTCGCCGATGCCGGCGGTGTTCTGCTCGTCGTGCGCCTTCACCTTGTTGGTGCGACGCATGACCTTGCCGTAGAGGGGGTGCTTCACACGGTCCTCGACCGCGACGACGATGGTCTTCTCCATCTTGTCGCTGACGACGTAACCGCGACGCACCTTGCGGGAAGCCCGCTCCTCGGTGGTCACCGTGTCGGTGTTCTCGCTCATCAGTGCCTCACTCACTCACGCTCGGGGCCGTACGGATGCCGAGCTCGCGCTCACGCAGGACCGTGTAGATCCGCGAGATGTCACGCTTGACCGCCTTGAGACGGCCGTGCGACTCGAGCTGGCCGGTGGCCGCCTGGAAGCGGAGGTTGAAGAGCTCCTCCTTGGCCTCCTTGACCTTCGCGACGAGCGTCTCGTCGTCGAAGCCGTCGAGGTCGGCCGGGGCCAGGCCCTGGGTTCCGATAGCCATCAGTTCGCACCACCCTCGCGCACCACGAAACGGCACTTCATCGGGAGCTTGTGCATCGCGCGGCGCATGGCCTCGCGAGCGAGCTCCTCGGGGACACCGGCCAGCTCGAAGACGATGCGGCCGGGCTTGACGTTGGCGACCCACCACTCGGGGGAACCCTTACCGGAACCCATGCGGGTCTCGGCGGGCTTCTTCGTGAGGGGACGGTCCGGGTAGATGTTGATCCAGACCTTGCCGCCACGCTTGATGTGGCGGGTCATCGCGATACGAGCAGCCTCGATCTGGCGGTTCGTGACGTAGGCGGGCTCGAGAGCCTGGATGCCGAAGTCACCGAACGAGATCGTGGTGCCACCCTTGGCAGCGCCGGAGCGCTTCGGGTGGTGCTGCTTGCGGTGCTTGAGCCTGCGGGGGATCAGCATGACTCAGGCCTCCGTTCCGGACTCGGGCGCTGCGGCCTGCTCGGCCGGCGCGTCGGTCGCGGCAGGGGCGTCGGCAGACTGACGCTGCGGGCGCTCGGTACGACGACCGGCACCACCACGACGCTCGCCACCGCGCTCGCCACGGGGCCCACGGCCCTGGCGGGGAGCGGCGGTCGCCTGCTGCGCGGCGAACTCCTTCTCGGTGAGGTCGCCCTTGTAGATCCAGACCTTCACGCCGATGCGGCCGAAGGTCGTGCGGGCCTCGAAGAAGCCGTAGTCGATGTTCGCGCGAAGGGTGTGCAGCGGCACGCGACCCTCGCGGTAGAACTCCGACCGGCTCATCTCGGCGCCGCCGAGACGACCCGAGACCTGCACGCGGATGCCCTTCGCGCCGGCGCGCTGCGCGGACTGGATGCCCTTGCGCATGGCACGACGGAAGGAGACACGGCTCGCGAGCTGCTCGGCGATGCCCTGCGCGACCAGCTGCGACTCGATCTCGGCGTTCTTGACCTCGAGGATGTTGAGCTGCACCTGCTTGCCGGTGAGCTTCTCGAGCTCGCCGCGGATGCGGTCGGCCTCGGCGCCACGACGGCCGATGACGATGCCCGGGCGCGCCGTGTGGATGTCCACGCGGACGCGGTCGCGGGTGCGCTCGATCTCGACCTTGGCGATGCCGGCCCGCTCGAGGCCGGTGCTCATCAGCTTGCGGATCTCGACGTCCTCGCGGACGTAGTCGCGGTACCGCTGACCGGGCTTGGTGCTGTCGGCGAACCAGCGCGACCGGTGGTCGGTGGTGATGCCGAGGCGGTACCCGTGCGGGTGAATCTTCTGCCCCACTATCGGGCCCCTTCCTTCTGCTCACGCGGTGCGACGACCACGGTGATGTGGCTGGTGCGCTTGAGGATCTGGCTCGCACGCCCCTGGGCCCGCGGACGGAACCGCTTGAGCGTCGGGCCCTCGTCCACGAACGCCGCCGAGACGAAGAGCTCCGTCTCGTCGAAGCGCTCGCTCGCGCGGTCGGCCTTCACCCGGGCGTTCGCCACCGCGGACTCGACGACCTTCAGCACCGGCTCGCTCGCCGCCTGCGGCGCGAACTTCAGCACCGCGACGGCCTCGGCGGCCTGCTTGCCACGGATGAGGTCCACGACGCGCCGGGCCTTCTGGGGCGTGACACGGACGAACCGCGCCTGCGCCTTGGCTTCCATTGCTGTCCTGCTTCCTTTTCTCAGACAGTCCAGATCGCTACCACTGACCCGAGGTCAGCGGCGGCGACCCTTCTTGTCGTCCTTCACGTGGCCGCGGAAGGTCCGCGTAGGGGCGAACTCGCCCAGCTTGTGCCCGACCATCGACTCGGTCACGAAGACCGGGACGTGCTTGCGACCGTCGTGCACGGCAAAGGTGTGACCGAGGAAGTCGGGCGTGATGACCGACCGGCGGGACCAGGTCTTGATGACGTTCTTGGTCCCCTTCTCGTTCTGGACGTCCACCTTCTTCTGGAGGTGGCCATCGATGAAGGGGCCCTTCTTCAGGCTACGAGGCATCTGTCAGGCTCCTTGTCAGCGCTTCTTGCCGGTGCGACGACGGCGGACGATCAGCCGGTCGCTGGACTTGTTGGGGCGGCGGGTGCGGCCCTCGGGCTTGCCCCACGGGCTGACCGGGTGGCGACCACCGGAGGTCTTGCCCTCGCCACCACCGTGCGGGTGGTCGACCGGGTTCATGACGACACCACGCACGGTCGGGCGGACGCCCTTCCAGCGCATGCGGCCGGCCTTGCCCCAGTTGATGTTCGACTGCTCGGCGTTGCCCACCTCGCCGACCGTGGCGCGGCAGCGCAGGTCGACGTTGCGGATCTCGCCGGACGGCATGCGCAGCTGCGCGTACGGGCCGTCCTTCGCGACGAGCTGCACCGAGGCACCCGCGGAGCGGGCGATCTTGGCGCCGCCACCGGGGCGGAGCTCGACGGCGTGGATGACGGTACCCGTCGGGATGTTGCGCAGCGGCAGGTTGTTGCCGGGCTTGATGTCGGCGCCGGCGCCGGCCTCGACCACGTCACCCTGGGACAGCTTGTTCGGCGCGATGATGTAGCGCTTGGTGCCGTCCGCGTAGTGCAGGAGCGCGATGCGCGCCGTGCGGTTGGGGTCGTACTCGATGTGCGCGACCTTGGCGGGCACGCCGTCCTTGTCGTGGCGACGGAAGTCGATCACGCGGTACGCACGCTTGTGGCCACCACCCTTGTGACGGGTGGTGATGCGACCGGAGTTGTTGCGACCGCCGGTCTTCGACAGCGGGCGAACCAGCGACTTCTCCGGCTGCGAGCGAGTGATCTCGACGAAGTCGGCGACGCTCGAGCCGCGACGGCCAGGCGTTGTCGGCTTGTGCTTACGGATTCCCATGGAAGTAGTCCTCGATCTGCTCTCGTCCGGGTCAGCCGACCGGACCGCCGAAGATGTCGATCGAACCCTCGCGGAGGGTGACGATCGCACGCTTCGTGTCCTTGCGCTTGCCCAGGCCGTAGCGCGTACGACGCGCCTTGCCCTTGCGGTTGATCGTGTTCACCGAGGCGACCTTGACCCCGAAGACCTTCTCGACCGCGATCTTGATCTCGGTCTTGTTGGCGCTCGGGTCCACGACGAAGGTGTACTTGCCCTCGTCGAGGAGGTTGTAGGACTTCTCGGAGACGACCGGCGCGATCAGGATGTCGCGCGGGTCCTTCGTCACGGCGGTCACTTGGTGGCCTCCTCGGTCTTCGGCGCGAGGAACGCGGCGAGCGCGTCCTGCGTGAAGACGACGTCGTCGGAGACGAGGACGTCGTACGTGTTCAGCTGGTCCGCGCTGAGCAGGTGGACCTGCTCGAGGTTGCGGAGCGACTTGATGGTCAGCTCGTCCGAGCGCTCGGTGACGACCAGCACGTGGGTGCGGGAGGTCAGCGCGGCGAGCGTGCCGAGCGCGGTCTTGGTCGACGGCGCGCCGTCGAGGCCGAAGCCCGACACGACGTGCACGCGACCGGCGCGAGCGCGGTCGGAGAGGGCGCCACGCAGGGCGGCGGCCTTCATCTTCTTGGGGGTCCGCTGGTCGTAGCTGCGCGGCTGCGGGCCGTGGACGGTGCCACCGCCGGCGAACTGCGGGGCGCGGGTCGAACCCTGACGGGCGCGGCCGGTGCCCTTCTGCTTGTACGGCTTGCGGCCACCGCCGCGGACCTCGCCGCGGGTCTTGGTGGACGCGGTCCCCTGGCGAGCCGCCGCGCGCTGCGCGACGACGACCTGGTGGATCAGCGGGACGTTCGTCTCGACGTCGAACACCTCGGCGGGAAGCTCGGCGGTGCCGGCCTTCTTGCCCGCGGCGTCGAGCACGTCGACGGTCAGGTTAGCCATGATGCTCAGGCTCCCTTCGCGGCGGTACGGACGAGGACGACGCCACCCTTGGGGCCGGGGACGGCGCCCTTGACGAGCAGCAGGCCCTTCTCCGCGTCGACCGCGTGGACGGTCAGGTTCTGGACGGTCTTGCGGGCGTGGCCCATGCGACCGGCCATGCGCATGCCGCGGAAGACGCGCGACGGCGTGGAGGCGCCGCCGATCGAACCCGGCTTGCGGTGGTTGCGGTGCGCACCGTGCGAGGCGCCGACGCCGGAGAAGCCGTGGCGCTTCATGACGCCCGCGGTGCCCTTGCCCTTGGTGGTGCCGACGACGTCGACCACGACGCCCGCCTCGAAGGCGGCGGCGGTGATCTCCTGGCCGAGCGTGAACTCGGCGGCGTCCTCGGTACGGATCTCGGCCACGTGGCGGCGCGGCGTGACGCCGGCCTTCT
The DNA here is from genome assembly GCF_001636295.1 of Isoptericola dokdonensis DS-3. Lineage (NCBI taxonomy): Bacteria > Bacillati > Actinomycetota > Actinomycetes > Micrococcales > Promicromonosporaceae > Isoptericola > Isoptericola dokdonensis. The sequence goes on from NZ_CP014209.1 coordinate 1,730,749, forward strand.
CGAAGTGGCCCTTGAGCGGCTTGGTGACCTTGCGCGGGTCGATCTGGCCGGCGGCGAGCTGGATGGCCGCGTAGCCGTCCACGTCACCGTTGCGGACCTGCGTCACCACGTTGGTGGGGACGGCGACGACCGTGACGGGGACGAGCTTGCCGTCCTCGTTCCAGGTCTGCGTCATGCCGAGCTTGGTGCCGAGCACCGCGGTCACGTTCTTCTGCTGGTTGGTCATGATGTATCCCCCAGCCTCAGAGCTTGATCTCGATGTTCACGTCGGCCGGCAGGTCGATACGCATGAGCGAGTCGACGGCCTTCGGCGTGGGGTCGATGATGTCGATGAGCCGCTTGTGCGTGCGCATCTCGAAGTGCTCGCGGCTGTCCTTGTACTTGTGAGGCGACCGGATGACGGTGAAGACATTCTTCTCCGTCGGCAGCGGCACCGGACCCACGACCGTCGCACCAGCGCGAGTCACCGTGTCGACGATCTTGCGCGCCGAGCTGTCGATGACCTCGTGGTCGTAGGACTTGAGCCGGATGCGGATCTTCTGTCCCGCCATGGCGTCGTCTGACTCTCTCTCTCGAACCGCTACTGTCCGACCCCCGCGCTCGGGCGTGTCGCATTGCTGGACACAACCGGGCGCATGCCAGGACGGCGGGGGCCGTGGATGTGGTCCGCGGGAGCGGACCACGACGTTTGTCGAGCCTGTCGAACACTGGTGCTCGTGGGGCGCTCGTGCGCGTCGACAGCCGGCATCCCACGATCCCCTCCACCGGAGGGCCATCGCACTGGTGCACCACCGACCTGAGGTCCTGAGGTGCACCGCGGTGCTACACACTGTTCGACACGAGAAAGAACGCGCCCGTGACAGGCAACTTGACTATCTTGCCATACCCGCCCCAGGGATTCCAACCCCTGACGGGTGTGACGCCGGACGCACCGAGACCCGGACCCCGCGGACGGGATCCGGGTCTCGGCAGGACCGCGTGGAGCGTCAGCTCCCCAGGATCAGCAGGTGATCGTCAGATCACTTGTTGATCTTGGTGACACGGCCGGAACCGACCGTGCGGCCACCCTCACGGATGGCGAAGCCGAGGCCCTCCTCCATGGCGATCGGCTGGATCAGCTCGACCGACATCTCGGTGTTGTCGCCGGGCATGACCATCTCGGTGCCCTCGGGCAGCGTGATGACGCCGGTGACGTCCGTGGTCCGGAAGTAGAACTGCGGACGGTAGTTCGAGTAGAACGGGTTGTGACGGCCGCCCTCGTCCTTGCCCAGGATGTAGACCTGCGCCTCGAAGTTCGTGTGCGGGGTGATCGAACCCGGCTTCACGACGACCTGGCCGCGCTCGACGTCCTCGCGCTTGAGACCACGCAGCAGCAGACCGGTGTTGTCGCCCGCCTGGGCCTGGTCCATCTGCTTGTGGAAGGTCTCGATACCCGTGACCGTGGTCTTCTGCGGGTTGCGGATACCGACGATCTCGACCTCGGAGTTGAGGTCGAGGGTGCCGCGCTCCACCTTGCCGGTCACGACGGTGCCGCGGCCGGTGATGGTGAAGACGTCCTCGATCGGCATGAGGAACGGCTTGTCGAGGTCGCGCTCCGGCTCCGGGACGTTCTCGTCCACGGCGTTCATGAGCTCGATGACCTTGGCGGTCCACTCGGGGTCGCCCTCGAGGGCCTTGAGGCCGGAGACGCGGACGACCGGCGCGTTGTCGCCGTCGAACTCCTGCGACGACAGCAGCTCGCGGACCTCCATCTCGACGAGCTCGAGGATCTCCTCGTCGTCGACCATGTCGGCCTTGTTCAGCGCCACGAGCAGGTAGGGGACACCCACCTGGCGGGCCAGGAGGACGTGCTCACGCGTCTGCGCCATCGGGCCGTCGGTGGCGGCGACCACGAGGATGGCGCCGTCCATCTGGGCCGCACCGGTGATCATGTTCTTGATGTAGTCGGCGTGACCCGGGGCGTCGACGTGCGCGTAGTGGCGCGCCGGCGTCTCGTACTCGATGTGCGCGATGTTGATCGTGATGCCGCGCTGCTTCTCCTCCGGCGCGGCGTCGATCTCGTCGAAGTTGCGCTGGACGTTCGCGGGCAGGTCGGGGTACGTGTCCGCAAGCGTCTTCGAGATCGCGGCGGTCAGCGTCGTCTTACCGTGGTCGACGTGACCGATCGTGCCGATGTTGACGTGCGGCTTGGTCCGCTCGAACTTGGCCTTAGCCACTGTGTCCTCCTGGGACTTGGGTAGATGTTCCGAACGATTGCGAGGCTCGGCGATCAAGCCTAACCCTGCGGGCGTTGCGGTTCCTACAGGTTGATGGTTGTGCAGGTGGTCGACCTGTGGGGACTCACTCGCCCCGGGTCTTCTTGATGATCTCCTCAGCCACAGCCTTGGGGACCTCGGCGTAGCTGTCGAACTGCATCGAGTACACGGCGCGGCCCTGCGTCTTGGAACGCAGGTCACCGATGTACCCGAACATCTCGCTCAGCGGCACCTGGGCGCGAACGACCTTGACGCCGGTCGCGTCCTCCATGGACTGGATCAGCCCACGACGGGAGTTGAGGTCGCCGATGACGTCACCCATGTACTCCTCGGGCGTGCGCACCTCGACGGCCATGACGGGCTCCAGCAGGACCGGGTCGGCCCGGCGGACACCCTCCTTGAACACCATCGAACCGGCGATCTTGAACGCCATCTCCGAGGAGTCGACGTCGTGGTAGGCACCGTCGATGAGCGTGGCCTTGACCCCGACCACCGGGAAGCCGGCGAGGACACCCTGCTGCATGGCCGCCTGGATACCGGCGTCCACCGAGGGGATGTACTCACGCGGCACGCGACCACCGGTGACCGCGTTGGCGAACTCGTAGAGCTCGCCCTCCGTGGTCTCCAGCGGCTCGAAGGTCACCTGGACCTTCGCGAACTGACCCGAGCCACCGGTCTGCTTCTTGTGCGTGTAGTCGATCTTCTCCGCCGTGCGGCGGATCGTCTCGCGGTACGCGACCTGCGGCTTGCCGACGTTGGCCTCGACCTTGAACTCGCGACGCATGCGGTCGACGAGGATGTCGAGGTGGAGCTCGCCCATGCCGCCGATGACGGTCTGGCCGGTCTCCTCGTCCAGCTTCACGCGGAACGTCGGGTCCTCCTCGGCGAGCTTCTGGATCGCCGTGGAGAGCTTCTCCTGGTCGGCCTTCGTCTTCGGCTCGATGGCCACGTCGATGACCGGCTCCGGGAAGGTCATCGACTCGAGGATGACCTTGTCGTTCGGGTCGCTCAGGGTGTCACCGGTGGTGACGTCCTTGAGGCCGATGAACGCGTAGATGTGGCCCGCCTGCGCCTCGGGGACCGGGTTCTCCTTGTTGGAGTGCATCTGGAAGAGCTTGCCGATGCGCTCCTTCTTGTCCTTCGTGGTGTTGTACACCTGGGCGCCCTGCTCGACCTTGCCCGAGTACACGCGGACGTAGGTGAGCTTGCCGAAGAACGGGTGCGTGGCGACCTTGAAGGCGAGGGCCGAGAAGGGCTCGGAGGCGTCGGCGTGACGCTCGACGACCAGCTCGGGGTCCTTGACGTCGTGGCCCTGGACGGCCGGGACGTCGATCGGCGACGGGAGGTAGTCGATGACGGCGTCGAGCATGGGCTGGACGCCCTTGTTCTTGAACGCCGAACCGCACAGCACCGGGAAGGCCTCGGAGTTGATGACGAGCTTGCGGATGCCGCCCTTGATCTCGTCGATCGTGAGCTCCTCGCCACCGAGGAACTTCTCGAGCAGGTCGTCGTCGGACTCGGCGACGGCCTCGACGAGCTCGGCGCGGTACTGCTCCGCCTTCTCCTGGAGGTCGGCGGGGATCTCCTCGACCTCGTACTTCTCACCGAGGGCGGTCTCGCCGTGCCAGACCAGCGCCTTCATCTGCAGCAGGTCGACGACACCGGTGAAGTCGTTCTCGGAGCCGATCGGCAGCTGGATGACCAGCGGCTTGGCCTTGAGGCGCTCGACGATCGTCTTGACCGTGAAGTAGAAGTCGGCACCCAGCTTGTCCATCTTGTTGACGAAGCAGATGCGCGGGACGTCGTACTTGTCGGCCTGGCGCCAGACGGTCTCCGACTGGGGCTCGACGCCCTCCTTGCCGTCGAACACGGCGACGGCGCCGTCGAGCACGCGGAGCGAGCGCTCCACCTCGACGGTGAAGTCGACGTGCCCGGGGGTGTCGATGATGTTGATCTGGTTGTCGTTCCAGTAGCAGGTCGTCGCGGCGGACGTGATCGTGATGCCGCGCTCCTGCTCCTGCTCCATCCAGTCCATCGTCGACGCACCGTCGTGCGTCTCACCGATCTTGTAGTTCACACCGGTGTAGAACAGGATGCGCTCGGTGGTGGTGGTCTTGCCGGCATCGATGTGGGCCATGATGCCGATGTTGCGGACCTTGTTCAGGTCGGTCAGCACGTCGAGTGCCACGGTGTCTTACCCCTCGGGTCAGTGGGTCGGGGAACCGGTGCCGGAGACCCGCCGGCGGGCCGGCTCCGGATCCGCGGACGACCCCGGGGATCCCCCGGGGTCGTCCGTGCGCATCACCAGCGGTAGTGCGCGAAGGCCTTGTTCGACTCGGCCATCTTGTGCATGTCCTCACGGCGCTTGACCGCGGCACCGAGGCCGTTCGAGGCGTCGAGGATCTCGTTCATCAGACGCTCGGTCATCGTCTTCTCGCGACGGGCGCGCGAGAAGTCGGTGAGCCAGCGCAGCGCGAGCGTCGTGGAGCGCGTGGGGCGCACCTCGACCGGCACCTGGTAGGTCGCGCCACCGACACGGCGGGAGCGGACCTCGAGCGCCGGGCGGACGTTCTCGAGCGCGCGCTTGAGCACGACGACCGGGTCCTGGTCGGTCTTCGCACGGACGCCCTCGAGGGCGCCGTAGACGATCGACTCGGCGGTGGACTTCTTGCCGTCGAGCAGGACCTTGTTGATCAGCTGCGTGACGACGGGCGACCCGTACACGGGGTCGACGATGAGCGGCCGCTTCGGGGCCGGACCCTTACGAGGCATCAGGCCTTCTCCTTCTTCGCGCCGTAGCGGGAACGCGCCTGCTTGCGGCCCTTGACACCCTGGGTGTCGAGCGCGCCGCGCACGATCTTGTAGCGGACGCCGGGAAGGTCCTTCACACGGCCGCCGCGCACGAGCACGATGGAGTGCTCCTGGAGGTTGTGGCCGACACCGGGGATGTAGGCGGTGACCTCGATGCCGGAGGAGAGCTTCACACGCGCAACCTTGCGGAGCGCCGAGTTCGGCTTCTTGGGGGTGGTGGTGTACACACGGGTGCACACGCCGCGCCGCTGCGGGGAACCCTTGAGGGCCGGAGTCTTGGACTTCCCGGCCTTCGAGGTCCGGCCCTTGCGGACGAGCTGCTGGATCGTAGGCACTACGTCTCCGTCGTCTCTCGAGCTCACGGGGACCGGGCGGTCCCCGACGGTGGTCTGTCTGGCTTGTGCGTGCCGATCGCATGCGGCACACGCGGTCCTCGAAGGACCGCGACGCCACGTACCACCGGCTCGATGGCCCGAGCGCGCTCGTCCGCACACGGCGGTCCGAACGTTCACCCGGGATGCCCCCGCACGACGTCGGCGGCGCGTCCTCCCGATCTCGACGGACTCACGTCCGAAGCCTCGGTGGATGCACGGCACGACAGCACGGGCACGGCTTCCAAGATTACCCGCGGAAGCAAGCGGGGTCAAAGGGTGGGACGCCGGCCGTCCTGTGACGTCCGTCGCCCACCCCGTCGAGCGGTCGGTGGGAGCACCGCTCCCCCGCCGCCCAGAGCCGTCCCCCGGCGGTCGCGCCGGAGGACGGCTGTGAGGTGGGACGGCGACGGCGCGGGGGGACCCGCCGTCCGACCGGTCGTGCGCTCTCCCGAAGTGGAGGGCGCGAAGCGCCCGTGAACGCGACCGGTCGGACGGCGGGTCCCCCCGCGCCGCACCGAGAAAGGATCAGCGGAAGTCGCCGAAGTCCAGGTCCTCCAGCGGGATCGCCTCGCCCGAGCCCATGCCGCCCAGCGTCGGGAAGTCGATCTCGTCGTAGCCGAAGCTCGGGTAGAGCTCCGCCTTGGCCTGCTCGGTCGGCTCCACGTCGATGTTCCGGTAGCGGGCGAGGCCCGTGCCGGCCGGGATGAGCTTACCGAGGATGACGTTCTCCTTGAGGCCGAGCAGCGGGTCACGACGACCGCTCATCGCCGCCTCGGTGAGCACCCGGGTCGTCTCCTGGAAGGAGGCGGCCGAGAGCCACGAGTCGGTGGCGAGCGAGGCCTTCGTGATGCCCATGAGCTCCGGACGGCCGGAGGCCGGCTGGCCACCCTCCGCCACGGCCTTGCGGTTGGCGTCCTCGAAGCGGGTGCGCTCGGCGAGCTCACCCGGCAGCAGGGCGGCGTCACCCGCGTCGAGCACGGTCACGCGACGCAGCATCTGCCGCACGATGACCTCGATGTGCTTGTCGTGGATGTCCACGCCCTGCGACCGGTAGGTCTCCTGCACCGCGTCCACCAGCTGACGCTGGGTGGCGCGCGGGCCGAGGATGCGCAGCACCTTCTTCGGGTCGACGGCGCCCTGGACGAGCTGGGTGCCGACCGTCACGTGGTCGCCGTCCGCGATGAGCAGACGGGCACGCTTGGTGACCGGGTACCGGATCTCCTCGCCGCCGTCGTCCGGGGTGAGGACGAGGTGGCGCGTGCGCTCCGTGTCCTCGATCGCGACGCGGCCGTTGTACTCGGCGATCGGGGCCTCACCCTTGGGGGTGCGGGCCTCGAAGAGCTCCGTGACACGCGGCAGACCCTGCGTGATGTCCTCCGCGGAGGCGACACCACCGGTGTGGAAGGTACGCATGGTCAGCTGCGTGCCCGGCTCACCGATGGACTGCGCGGCGATGATGCCGACGGCTTCGCCGATGTCCACGAGCTTGCCGGTGGCCAGGGAGCGGCCGTAGCACTTGGCGCAGGTGCCGACGCGGGACTCGCAGGTCAGGACCGAGCGGACCTTGACCTCCTCGATGCCCGCGGCGATGACCTCGCCGATGACGACGTCACCGGCGTCCGAGCCGGCGGCGGCGATGACGGTGCCGTCGGCGGCCACGACGTCGGTCGCGAACGAGCGCGAATAGATCGACGTCTCGACGCGGCCGTCGGGGACCAGCTGGTCACCGATGCGCTCCGCGACGGGCAGCGTCAGGCCGCGCTCGGTGCCGCAGTCGTCCTCACGGATGATGACGTCCTGCGACACGTCGACGAGACGACGCGTGAGGTAGCCGGAGTCCGCGGTACGCAGCGCCGTGTCGGCCAGACCCTTGCGGGCACCGTGCGAGGCGATGAAGTACTCGAGGACGGACAGGCCCTCGCGGTAGTTGGACTTGATCGGGCGGGGGATGATCTCGCCCTTCGGGTTCGCCACGAGGCCGCGCATGCCGGCGATCTGGCGGACCTGCATCCAGTTACCACGGGCACCGGAGGAGACCATGCGGTACAGGGTGTTCCGCTCGTCGTTCTCCAGGTTCTCGCGCATGACCGCGGCGATCTTGTCGGTCGCCTGGGTCCAGATCTCGATGAGCTCCTGACGGCGCTCGTCGTCGGTGATCAGGCCCTTCTCGTACTGGCCCTGGACCTTCAGCGCACGCGCCTCGTGCTCGTCGAGGATCTCGTTCTTCTCCGTCGGCATCGCGACGTCGGAGATCGCGATGGTGACACCGGAGCGCGTGGCCCAGCGGTAGCCGGCGTCCTTGAGCGCGTCCAGCGACGTCGCGACGTCCACCTTCGGGTAGCGCTCGGCGAGGTCGTTGACGATCGCCGAGAGCTCCTTCTTGCCGACGACCTCGTTCTGGAACGGGTAGTCGACGGGCAGCGCCTCGTTGAACAGGGTGCGGCCCAGGCTGGTCTCGAACAGCAGCGTCTGGCCGGGCTCCCAGCCCTCGGGGGCCTCGAAGCCGTGGCTCGGCGGCACCAGGTCGTCGACGCGCAGCTTGATGGTCGCGTTGATGTCGAGCTCGCCGCGGTCGAACGCCATGATGGCCTCGGCCTGCGACGAGAACACGCGGCCCTCGCCCTTGGCGCCGGGACGGTCCGCCGTCAGGTGGTGCAGACCGATGATCATGTCCTGCGAGGGCATGGTCACCGGACGGCCGTCCGACGGCTTGAGGATGTTGTTGCTCGACAGCATGAGGATGCGGGCCTCGGCCTGCGCCTCGGCGCTCAGCGGCAGGTGCACGGCCATCTGGTCACCGTCGAAGTCGGCGTTGAACGCGCCGCAGACGAGCGGGTGCAGGTGGATGGCCTTGCCCTCGACGAGCTGCGGCTCGAACGCCTGGATGCCGAGACGGTGCAGCGTGGGTGCACGGTTCAGCAGCACCGGGTGCTCGGTGATGACCTCCTCGAGCACGTCCCACACGACCGCGCGGGTGCGCTCGACCATGCGCTTGGCCGACTTGATGTTCTGCGCGTGGTTGAGCTCCACGAGCCGCTTCATGACGAAGGGCTTGAACAGCTCGAGCGCCATCTGCTTCGGCAGGCCGCACTGGTGCAGCTTGAGCTGCGGGCCGACGACGATGACCGAACGGCCCGAGTAGTCGACGCGCTTGCCGAGCAGGTTCTGGCGGAACCGGCCCTGCTTGCCCTTGAGCATGTCGGAGATCGACTTCAGCGGACGGTTGCCGGGGCCCGTGACGGGGCGGCCGCGGCGGCCGTTGTCGAACAGCGAGTCGACGGCCTCCTGGAGCATCCGCTTCTCGTTGTTGACGATGATCTCCGGCGCGCCGAGATCGAGCAGACGCTTGAGCCGGTTGTTGCGGTTGATCACGCGGCGGTACAGGTCGTTCAGGTCGGAGGTCGCGAAGCGGCCACCGTCCAGCTGCACCATCGGGCGCAGGTCCGGCGGGATGACCGGGACGGCGTCCAGGACCATCGCCGACGGCGAGTTCGTCGTCGTGAGGAACGCGTTGACGACCTTGAGGCGCTTCAGCGCACGGGTCTTGCGCTGCCCCTTGCCGGAGCGGATGGTCTCGCGCAGCGACTCGGCCTCGGCGACCAGGTCGAAGCTCTCGAGGCGCTTCTGGATCGCCGCGGCGCCCATCGAGCCCTCGAAGTAGGTGCCGAAGCGGTCGACGAGCTGGCGGTACAGCATCTCGTCGCCCTCGAGGTCGGCGACCTTGAGGTTCTTGAAGCGGTCCCAGACCTGGTCGAGACGGTCGAGCTCCGCGTCGGAACGCTTGCGCAGCTGCGCCATCTCGCGCTCGGCCGAGTCGCGGACCTTGCGGCGCGCGTCGGCCTTGGCACCCTCGGCCTCGAGCTCGGCGATGTCCTGCTCGAGCTTGAGCGCGCGGGCGTTGATGTCGTTGTCGCGGCGGTCGGTGATCTCCTTCTTCTCCAGGTCGATCTCGTTCTGGAGGTTGGGGAGGTCTTCCTGGCGGGCCTCGTCGTCGACCCACGTGATCATGTAGGCCGCGAAGTAGATGACCTTCTCCAGGTCCTTCGGCGCCAGGTCGAGCAGGTAGCCCAGGCGGGACGGCACACCCTTGAAGAACCAGATGTGCGTGACCGGGGCGGCCAGCTCGATGTGGCCCATGCGCTCACGGCGGACCTTCGAACGGGTCACCTCGACGCCGCAGCGCTCGCAGATGATGCCCTTGAAGCGCACGCGCTTGTACTTGCCGCAGTAGCACTCCCAGTCCCGGGTCGGACCGAAGATCTTCTCGCAGAAGAGCCCGTCCTTCTCCGGCTTCAGGGTGCGGTAGTTGATGGTCTCGGGCTTCTTGACCTCTCCGTGCGACCAGGCGCGGATGTCGTCGGCCGTGGCCAGGCCGATGCGAAGCTCGTCGAAGACGTTGACGTCGAGCAAGATGTCCTACTTCCTCAAAGCTCTTTCGAAATATCCGTGGTGTTCAGCTGGTCGCTGGATCAGATCTCGTCGACCGTGGTCGCCGAGTTCGGACGGCGGGACAGGTCGATGCCGAGCTCCTCCGCCGCGCGGTACACCTCGTCGTCGGACTCCTTCATCTCGATGGAGACACCGTCGCTCGAGAGCACCTCGACGTTCAGGCAGAGGGACTGCATCTCCTTGAGGAGCACCTTGAACGACTCGGGGATGCCCGAGTCCGGGATGTTCTCGCCCTTGACGATCGCCTCGTAGACCTTGACGCGGCCCGGGATGTCGTCGGACTTGATGGTGAGCAGCTCCTGGAGGGTGTACGCGGCGCCGTACGCCTCGAGCGCCCACACCTCCATCTCGCCGAAACGCTGACCGCCGAACTGCGCCTTACCACCCAGCGGCTGCTGCGTGATCATCGAGTACGGGCCGGTCGAGCGCGCGTGGATCTTGTCGTCGACCAGGTGGTGCAGCTTGAGGATGTACATGTAGCCCACGGAGACCGGGTCCGGGAACGGCTCGCCGGAGCGGCCGTCGAACAGCGGCGCCTTGCCGTCGTGGCCGACCATGCGGTCGCCGTCGCGGTTCGGCAGCGTGGTGGAGATGAGGCCGCGCAGGGCGTCCTCCTCCAGGCCGTCGAAGACCGGCGTCGCCACCGGGACACCCGGCTCGGAGCGCTTGGCGTGCTCCGGCAGCTTGTCGCGCCACGACAGGTCGTCACCCTCGGCCAGCTCGACGTCCCAGCCACGGCTGGCGACCCAGCCCAGGTGGGTCTCGAGGACCTGACCGACGTTCATACGACCCGGCACACCCAGCGGGTTGAGCACGATGTCCACGGGCGTGCCGTCGGCGAGGAACGGCATGTCCTCCTGCGGCAGGATCTTGGAGATGACGCCCTTGTTGCCGTGACGGCCGGCCAGCTTGTCGCCCACCGTGATCTTGCGGCGGTTGGCGATGTAGACGCGGACCAGCTGGTTCACGCCGGCGGGCAGCTCGTCGCCGTCCTCCCGGTTGAACTCGCGCACGCCGATGACCGTGCCGGACTCGCCGTGGGGCACCTTGAGGGACGTGTCGCGGACCTCGCGGGCCTTCTCGCCGAAGATGGCGCGCAGCAGGCGCTCCTCCGGGGTGAGCTCGGTCTCGCCCTTGGGGGTGACCTTGCCGACCAGCACGTCGCCGGCGCCGACCTCGGCACCGATGCGGATCACGCCGCGCTCGTCGAGGTCCGCCAGGACCTCCTCGGAGACGTTCGGGATGTCCCGCGTGATCTCCTCGGGCCCGAGCTTCGTGTCGCGGGCGTCGACCTCGTGCTCCTCGATGTGGATCGAGGACAGGACGTCGTCCTCCACGAGGCGCTGCGACAGGATGATCGCGTCCTCGTAGTTGTGACCCTCCCACGACATGAACGCCACGAGCAGGTTGCGGCCGAGCGCGAGGTCGCCCTCGTCGGTCGCCGGGCCGTCGGCCAGCACGGAGCCGACCTCGACCCGCTGGCCGGCGTCGACCAGCACGCGCTGGTTGTACGACGTGCCCTGGTTCGAGCGGCGGAACTTCGCCACGCGGTACGTGGTGGTGGTCGCGTCGTCGTTCTCGACCGTGATGAGGTCGGCCGACACCTGCGCCACGACGCCCGGCTTGGCGGCGACGATGACGTCACCGGCGTCGACGGCGGCACGACGCTCCATGCCGGTGCCGACGAGCGGGGCCTCCGAGCGGACCAGCGGCACCGCCTGGCGCTGCATGTTCGCGCCCATGAGCGCGCGGTTCGCGTCGTCGTGCTCGAGGAACGGGATGAGGGCCGTCGCGACCGACACCATCTGGCGCGGCGAGACGTCCATGTAGTCCACGTCGGAGGCGAGGACGTCGTCCGTCTCGCCGCCCTTGGTGCGGACCAGGACGCGGTCGGTGAGGAACGTGCCGTCCTCGGCGAGGCCGGTGTTGGCCTGCGCGATGACGTGCCGGTCCTCGTCGTCCGCGGTGAGGTAGACGACCTCGTCGGTCACGCGACCCGCGACGACCTTGCGGTACGGGGTCTCGATGAAGCCGAACGGGTTGATGCGACCGAAGGACGCGAGCGAGCCGATGAGGCCGATGTTCGGGCCTTCCGGCGTCTCGATCGGGCACATGCGGCCGTAGTGCGACGGGTGGACGTCACGGACCTCCATGCCGGCGCGGTCGCGGGACAGACCGCCCGGGCCGAGCGCGGACAGGCGGCGCTTGTGCGTCAGGCCGGCCAGCGGGTTGTTCTGGTCCATGAACTGCGAGAGCTGCGACGTGCCGAAGAACTCGCGGATGGACGCCACGACCGGGCGGATGTTGATCAGGGTCTGCGGCGTGATCGCCTCGACGTCCTGGGTCGTCATGCGCTCACGGACGACGCGCTCCATGCGGGACAGGCCGGTGCGCACCTGGTTCTGGATGAGCTCGCCCACCGCGCGGATGCGACGGTTGCCGAAGTGGTCGATGTCGTCGGTCTCGACGCGCACGTCGACGGGCTCGCCGTCCTTGGTGCCGGCCATCGTCGTCATGTCGGCGTGCAGCGCGGCCATGTACTTGATCGTCGCGACGACGTCGGTGACGGCCAGCGTGCTGTCGGAGAGCTCGGCGGAGACGCCGAGCTTCTTGTTCAGCTTGTAGCGGCCGACCTTCGCGAGGTCGTAGCGCTTGGAGTTGAAGTAGAAGTTCTCCAGCAGCGCGCGACCGGCCTCGACCGTGGGCGGCTCGCCCGGGCGGATCTTGCGGTAGAGGTCGACGAGGGCCTCGTCCTGGGTGTGGACGTGGTCCTTCTCGAGGGTGTCGAGCACGGCGGGGAAGTCGGTGAACTCCTCGCGGATCTCCGCCTCGGTCATGCCGAGCGCCTTGAGCAGCACGGTGACCGGCTGCTTGCGCTTGCGGTCGACGCGCACGCCGACGGCGTCGCGCTTGTCGATCTCGAACTCGAGCCAGGCGCCGCGCGAGGGGATGATCTTCGCGGAGAAGATGTCCTTGTCGCTGGTCTTGTCGGGGGTGCGCTCGAAGTACACGCCCGGCGAGCGGACGAGCTGCGAGACGACGACGCGCTCGGTGCCGTTGATGACGAAGGTGCCGCGGTCGGTCATGAGCGGGAAGTCGCCCATGAAGACCGTCTGGCTCTTGATCTCACCGGTCGTGTAGTTGACGAACTCGGCGGTGACGAACAGCGGGGCCGCGTAGGTGAAGTCCTTCTCCTTGCACTCGTCCACCGTGTACTTCGGGGGCTCGAAGCGGTGGTTGGAGAAGGAGAGCGACATCGACTGGCCGAAGTCCTCGATCGGGGAGATCTCCTCGAAGATCTCCTCCAGGCCGGAGGACTCGGGGACGTCGTGGCGGCCGGCCTCGAGGGCGGCCGCGACACGGGACTGCCACGCCTCGTTGCCGAGGAGCCAGTCGAAGCTCTCGACCTGCAATCCGAGGAGGTCCGGAGCGGCGAGGGGCTCGTGGATCCTGGCGAAGGAGACGCGGCGGGAGGCGGTACGGTTCGCGATGGCGTCGGCGGACGGAGCAGAAGGGGTGCGCGAGGCAGCCAAGAGGGGTCCTTCCCTGCAGTTCGATGGCACGCTGTACGCTCGGTCGTGCGACGGGCACCGGGGCCGCGGGGGCGAGGACCGCGCCCGAGCGTCACGCGGTGAGTCCGGAGAGTCACACGTGGTGGCGGGGCGAGGACGTCGTCGGCGTGGTGGGAGCGTCGGGGCACAGTCGAGCGCAAAGCGCTAGCGTAGCCGAAACCGTCGAACAAGTCCACCCGCGTGGGCGCGCGAGCAGACGTCCTCGGGTTTCACGGATCTGAGGACGTTGTCTCGGTGGCCGCCATATGCCGCCCAAGAAACGGTACCCACCAACGTTACCCGCCTCGGTGCGACGTCGCCACCCTTCGGGCGGAGGGTTTGCTCACACTCCCGCAGACCTTCACGAACCGTCCCCCACCGCGTCCGCCGGGCCCACCGGGCGGGTTCACGCACGACAGAACGGCCCGCACCCCGAGGGGTGCGGGCCGTTCTGGGAGCGTCCGCGGTCAGACCGCGGTCACCGTGAGGTGCGGCTGGGCCGCACGGCTCACTTGAGCTCGATGGAGGCGCCGGCGCCCTCGAGGGCAGCCTTGGCCTTCTCGGCGGTCTCCTTGTTGACGCCCTCCAGGACGGGCTTCGGGGCGCCGTCGACCAGGTCCTTGGCCTCCTTGAGACCGAGGGACGTGAGCGCGCGCACCTCCTTGATGACCTGGATCTTCTTGTCACCGGCGGCGGTCAGGACGACGTCGAACTCGTCCTTCTCCTCCTCGGCGGCGGCGTCGCCGGCGCCACCCGCGGGGGCGGCCACGGCCACGGCGGCCGGGGCGGCAGCGGTGACGTCGAACTTCTCCTCGAAGGCCTTCACGAACTCGGAGAGCTCGATGAGGGTGAGCTCCTCGAAGACGGACAGGAGCTCTTCGGTGCTGAGCTTCGCCATGATGGCGTTCCTTTCAGTCAGCGCTTCACGGGCCAGTCAGGCCCGCCAGAAGCAGGGGTGGTGTGTCGGTGCGCCGCCTGGTCAGGCAGCGACACCAGCCGATTCCTGCTTCTGACGCAGGGCATCGATGACGCGGGCGACCTGGGCGGGCTTGGCGGTGAAGGCGTAGGCAGCCTGGCTGATCTTGGCCTTCATCACGCCGGCCGCCTTGGCCAGCAGGACCTCGCGGGACTCGAGGTCCGCGAGCTTGGTGATCTCCGCAGCGGTCAGGGGGGCGCCGTCGAGGACACCGCCCTTGATGACCAGCGCGGGGTTCGCCTTGGCGAAGTCACGCAGACCCTTGGCCGCCTCGACCGGGTCACCGGTCACGAAGGCGATCGCGGACGGTCCGGCAAGCTCGGCGTCGAGACCCTCGACACCGGCTTCCTTGGCCGCGATGGTGGTCAGCGTGTTCTTCACCACGGCGTAGGTTGCGTTGCCGCGCAGCGACCGCCGCAGCTCCTGGAGCTGCGTGACGGTGAGCCCGCGGTACTCGGTCAGCACGGCCGCGTTGGAGCTACGGAGCTTGTCCGCGATCTCCGCGACGGCGGCTGCCTTGTCCGGCCTCGCCATGGCAATCCTTCCGATGGTGGAGCCGCCGTCCACCCCGGACAAAGAGAAGAGCCCCGGCGCCGGTGCGCACGGGGCTCGGACTCCGCGGCCAGGCCGCGTGATCGTCGTCGTGTCACCTGCGCTGGTCTCCGCTCCGTGGCGGGACTTCGGTCTTCAGCGTCTCAGGCGAACCTGGGCAGCGTCCGACGACCGGCGGTCTTGGGTTACTCGAGAACCTTACACGACCTGCGCCCGCGCTCGAACCCTGCGGGAGGAGGTCCTCGTCACACCGGCAGCGGAAGCGGGCCGTAGCAGACGAGCGGGACGGGCTCGTCCTCCGGTTCGACGGCGGCGGCCAGCGCCGCCGCCGGCGCCTCCCCGGCGGCCAGCGCAGCGTGCAGGCGCGGCATCACCCGAGCGGCGACGTCGTCCCGCAGCGGGGCGACCGACGCGATGACCGCGCGGGCGCCGAGCCGGAGCAGGACGCTCTTGAGCCCCAGCGGCTCCCCGCCCACCCGGGTCGAGGCGCGCCCGACCTCGCAGGCCGACAGCACGACCACCGCTCCCCCCAGGTCCACACCGTCGAGCTCGTGGGCGAACAGCGGCCCGTCGGCCAGCCGGACGCAGGAGAACAACGGGTTGTCGGGCTCGTGGACGCCGTGCGCGGCGACGTGCACGACGGCCGCCCGCGACAGCTCGGCCGTCGTCGCGGCGCAGGTCGCGTCCGCGCCGGTGAGGAGCACGGCCTCGTCCCACTCCCCCGCCACCAGCCCGGCCTCGCGCTCCGCCGACTCCAGGTCGGGCCCACCCACCACGAGGGCACCGCGCCGGTGCGACGCCACCGGGGTCTCGCGCAGGTCGACCCAGGAGTGGACCCGCGTCGCCCGCCTGTCGCGGGACGGCAGCGACTGCCAGGGCAGGGACAGCAGCCCGTCGCGCGCCGCCACGTAGAGCGGCCCCTCGACCTCCAGGGGCACCAGCAGCATCTCGTCGAGACGGGAGAGCGAACGCCGCGCGGACTGGGCGGCGACCTGGCGCATCGGTGCGGGGATGAGCCGGTTCGCCAGCACCTCGAGGTCCTGGCGGACACGGCGGGAGAGCTCGGTGACCTCGGCCTGGGGCGCCAGCTCGACGAGCCGGGACCCGCGGGCGTCGACCCGCACGGCCGTCACGCGGTCCCGGAGCAGGAACGACACCACCGCGGCGTCCCGAGGCTCCGCGGCCAGCCCGGCGCTCACCCCGCGCGCCGTGGCGGGACGGGGCACCAGCCCGCCCGCGGACCCGCCGAGCTGCCACGACCGCTGCCGCGCACGCTCCTGGAGCCGCCGGGCCTCCATCGTCTTGCGGGCCGCCTCCTGCGCGTCGTCACCCTCGCCCGCGCCGAGCTCGCGCGCCTCCTCGGCGGCGCGCCGGGCGCGCGCCATGAGGTCCGCCAGCTCCGGGTCCTCGGGCGGGCGCACCCGCGCGGCACCGGCGAACGCCGCCCGCCCCCGCTCGGTCGCGTCGAACACGGTCCCCGGCCGTCCTGTCGACAGGGCCGCCTCCACGTCGACGACCGCCAGCCGGGCGCCGTGCGTCGCAGCGGCCGTCACCGCGTCCACCGAGCCGAGCCGGGCACGATGGTCGGCGAGGACGTCGTGACCGCGGCGGACCGCCGCCAGCCCGGCCCGGCGGTCGCCGACGGCGAACGCGAGCTGCGCGCGCACCGACTCGTGGTGCAACCGCAGCGGCAGGGGGCACGCCGTGAGCCGGCGCGGTGCCTCGGCGAGGACGGCGGACGCCCGGTCCGTGTCCCGGGCGAGCAGCGCCCATTCCGCGGCGAGCAGCCGGGCGGCCACCGACACCCCGGCCACCGCGGCCGGGCCACGGTCGTCGCCGGCACGGGCGAGGGCCAGTGCCTCGTCGCTCCGGCGCAGGAGCGTGGCGCGTCGTGAGGTGCGGGCACGGCGATCCTGGGACAGGCGCGCCTCGAGCTCGACCACCTGGGCCTGCAGCGCCCACGTCGTGTTGCCGACCCGCGCGAACGCCCGGCGCGCCTGCCGCGCCCAGCGCGCCGCCTCGTCGGGCCGTCGCAGGAGCAGCGCGCACAGGGCGCGCGTGTACAGCGCGTCGGCGACCTCCCCGGCGAGGTTGTCGACGGCCAGCAGACCGGCCGAGTCCGCCAGCACCTGCTCCGCCTCGGAGACGAGCCCGGCATCGACCAGCACCTGCGCCCGCGTGACCTCCGACCATCCGTCGCGGCCGTCCGGGTTGCGGCGTACCGCCGTCTCGAGCTCGGCCAGCGCCGCCGGGAAGTCGCCCTGCCGGTAGTACGCGTACCCGAGGTTGAAGCCGGCGAACGCCTCGTACCGTTCGTGGCCGATCGCGCGGGCATGGTGGAGGGCGCGCTCGTGGTCCGCGACCACGTCGTCCAGCGCACCGTTCTCCAGGCCCGCCGCCGCCCGGTTGATGTGCAGGACCGCCCGGTCACGGTGGTTCTCCGGCGCGACCCCCGCCAGCGCCCGGTCGAACGCGGAGACGGCACGGTGCGGTTCCCCGGACCACAGCAGGAGGAGCCCGTGCTGACCGTGGGCCACCGCGGCCAGCCGCTGGTCGTCGGCGTCCTGGGCGACCTGGAGCGCCTCGTCGATCATCCGACGCGCCGCGGTCAGGTCCCCGGTGAGGGCGTGCACACAGGACGCCTCACCCACCAGGGCGCGGACGCGCAGCTCCACCACCCACGAGCCCACCGTCGCCGGGTCGAGGGGCGCGACGTCGCGCAGCAGCGCGCGGAACGCCTTCGAGGCGGGCCGGACCCGGGAGGCCGCGTTGAGCTCCTGCGCCTCGCGCAGGCGCGTGTCGAGAACCGTCCTGCTCGTCACCCGGGTCCCGCCCCCTTCTGCTAGACGCCGGAACCGCCGATCGCCCCGCCGGACAGGTGGGTCGCCGTCGTCACAGCATCCCACGCGGCACCCACGGGCTCCGCCTGCGCGGCGGCACGCCGGGCGCCCTCCAGCCGCGCTGCGGCCACCTCGGCCGCCAGGTACGGCGCCGCGAAGGACGTGCCGCTCCACGTCGCGAAGCCGCCGGTGAAGTCGTCCGGGTCCACCGACGCCCGCGTGCCCGGCCGCAGCCGCTCCGGAAGGCTCACCTGCGGTGTCTCCGGGCCGTCGATCGTCTCCGGCATGGTCGAGACCACCGCGGCACCGGGCCGCACGCACGTCACCCACGGCCCGTCGTTGCTGAACACCGCCGTGGTGCCGTCGGGGTTGGTCGCGCCGGCCACCACGAGCGGCGGGTGATCGGCCGAGAGCTGCCGGTCGTCCACCGGCACCGGGACGGTGGTGCCGCCGTCGGCGCGCCCGGGTGCCGGGCGGCGCACGACGTGCGGCGCCCACGCCGCCGGGAACATGGGGCGGGTCGTCCCGTCGTTCCCGGACGCCACCACCACCACGACGCCCGCTCGGCGCAGTGCGCGCAGCACGCGCCGCAGCGGCCCGTCGTAGCCGTAGTCCTCCGGCTGCTCGTGGTAGTACCCCATCGCCAGGACGGCGACGTCGATCGGGTGGTACCCGGCCTCGCCCGACTGTCCACGACGGTGGAACCGCAGCAACCGCCACAGCGTGTGCAGCATCTGCCACTCCGGGATGTCGCCGGACCCTCCGAAGGCCCGCACGGCGACGATCACGGCGTCCGGGCACACCTGGTGCACGATCCCGGCCATGAAGGTCCCGTGCCCGGCGACCGGGTCCAGCGGGCCGGTGAGCGGGTCGACGCTGAGGCCGCCGTACTCGGCGTCCTCCGACTTGAGGTCGGGCACGGGGAAGGTGCCGACCGGCCTGCCGTCGTCGAGCGAGGCCGTCCGCACCACGACCGCGCTGTCCTGCGGGTCGTCCGGCTCGTACGGGCCGAACCACCGGTGGGACCCGACACCCGTGTCGACGATCGCCACCGCCGGGCGTCGCGTGCCGTCGGCGGCGACCCAGGGCGTCTCGCCGTCCGGCAGCTCTCGACGCGGGGGGCCACCGAGGTAGCGCACCGGTGCGAGCCCGCCCGAGCCCGGCCGCCCGTACTCGTCGATCGCGCTCACCGGCAGCGGCGTCGACTTCGGCCGCGAGACCGGCACGAAGGGCAGCGGGGTGGACTTCCCCCGACGCTGCGACCGCATCACGTGGTCGAGCGCCACCCGCGGGGCGGGACGCTCCCCCTCGTCGTCCGGGTCCGGTGCGTCGAGGTCACCGAGCTCCTCGGTGATCCGCTCGATCACCTGCCACACGTCCACCTCGAGGTCGTCGTCCCGGGCCGGCAGCAGCCGCAGGGCGTACCCGAAGGTCTCGTCGTCGACGTCGTCGACCGCCAGGTCACCGAGCGTGCCGTCGTAGACGACCCGGTAGCCCATGTCCGTGGCGATGCGCCGGACACCGTCCAGCCAGGTCGCCGGCTCGCCCTCCTCCGCCCAGGCGTCCAGCGCGACCACCGCCTCCTGGCCGCCCGCCGTCAGCCGGCCGGCGTCCCCCGCCAGCCGCTCGCGCAACGGTGCCGGCAGGTCGCCGCGCACGATCAGCCGGTCCGCCACGTAGGTGGTGTCCTGGACACGGCTCGCGCCCGGGCTGCGCCGCACCCGGTCCGGGTCGAGATGACGGACGGGACGGCGACCCCCGGCCGCGTCGTGGATGTACGACTCGCTCACGTGCTCCTCCTCGGATCAGGGCACGGCGAAGCCCGTGCCCACCGCTCGACGACGCTGTGGTGCAGGTGGTGCAGGTGGTGCCTAGAGCTCGACGACGGGTGTGGACACCGGTGTCTCGCCCTGGTGCATGAGCAGGCTCGCGGGACCACGCGGGACGTCCTCCAGGACGAACCGGCCGTCCTCGTCGGACCGGGTCGTGCGGACCCCGTCCGGCCGGCGCAGCTCGATGTCGAGGGCCGCGGCCGGGGCGAGCCAGCCGTCCACGCGGACCGTGCCGCGCTCGCTGCCGGCCGACAGCGCGATCATCACGGTGAGGCGCTCGTGCGTGAACGTGATGGTGCGGGTCTCGACGGGGGCGTCGCTGCGCACCGACCCGGCCGGGACCTCGAGGACCTGGAGCTCCATGACCTCCGCCTCGAGGCTCGCCAGGGTCATCGCGAAGCGGGACCGTTCGACGAGCCCGCCGGGGACCGGGTCGAGCAGGTCGTCGACGGCCGCCAGGCGGGAGAGCAGCGCGACGTCGGACCCGTCGAACGGGTCGTCCGCACCGGGGACGTGGTCGAGCTCGGTCAGGTCCATGAGGCCTCCCCATGTTGGGTGAGGACGGCCCGCAGCTTGGCGAGGCAGCGTCCCCGAGTGGCGCCGATGCTCCCGACCGGCATGCCGATCGCGGAGGAGATGGAACGGTAGTCCGGGCGGTCCGCCAGCGAGACGAGGCGCAGCAGCTCCTGGCAGCGCCTCGGCAACGTGCCGAGTGCCTGCCAGAGCAGCCGGTCCCGTTCGTCCTTCAGCACCTCGGCCTCCGGCCCCGGACCGGAGTCCGGGAGCGTCGCCGAGGTCTCCGCGTCATCGTCCGGCAGCTCGGTGCGGTGCCCCTGGTCGGCACGCTCCTTGCGGACCACCTCCCAGGCGGCCCGCCGCGCCGTCACCAGCAGCCACTTCAGCGTCGCCTTCGGCTCCGTGATGGAGTCCGCGTGCCGCACGAGCGCAGCCCACGTGTGCTGGACGACGTCGTCGGACGCCTCCCGGCTCACGCCCTGGGCCCGCACCGTGCGCCACAGCAGCGGCGTCGCCTCGCGGACGAAGTCGCCGAGCGCCTCGGGACGGCCCTCCCGGTACTCGAGCAGCGCGACGGCCGCGCGATCACCGAGACTGGACGTGTCGGCTGTGCTGGACATGGCGGAAGGCACCTCGTCGCGGTCGGGCGGGACTCCCCGGGCCGGGGATGGCCACGAGCCTAGGGGGGCACGAGGTGCCCCGCGTCCCTCCTGGACTCCCGTCACCGGAATTCACCCTTCACTTCATCGGCAGTGTCACCCGCGAGGGAGGGGTCGCCGACGGGCTTGATACACGTCGCGGAGAAACTTCACGAACCGCCGACCTCGACGTCGGCGAGCCGCCGACCAGCGGGGCGACCTCCGGGAAGATCACCCGGGGACGACGAAGGCCCGGCACCTGCGAACAGGTGCCGGGCCGTCGTCGAGCGCGGGAGGTCAGCCCTCGAGCAGCTTGGTGGTCTTCGACTGGTCGACCGGGATGCCCGGGCCGAACGTCGTCGCCAGGGTCGCCTTGGTGATGTAGCGGCCCTTCGAGGACGACGGCTTGAGACGCAGGATCTCGTCCAGCGCGGCGCCGTAGTTCTCGACCAGCGCGGTCTCGTCGAACGAGACCTTGCCGATGATGAAGTGGAGGTTCGAGTGCTTGTCGACGCGGAACTCGATCTTGCCGCCCTTGATGTCGGTCACGGCCTTGGTGACGTCCATCGTGACGGTGCCGGTCTTCGGGTTCGGCATGAGACCACGGGGGCCCAGCACCTTGCCCAGACGACCGACCTTGCCCATGAGGTCCGGGGTCGCGACGGCCGAGTCGAAGTCGGTGTAGCCGGCGGCCACCTTGGCGATCAGGTCGTCGCCGCCGACCTCGTCGGCACCGGCCGCGAGGGCCTCCTCGGCCTTCGCACCGTTCGCGAAGACGATGACGCGGGCGGTCTTGCCCGTGCCGTGCGGCAGGTTGACCGTGCCGCGGACCAGCTGGTCCGCCTTGCGCGGGTCCACACCGAGGCGGAACACGGCCTCGACGGTGGCGTCGGCCTTCGACGAGGCGGTCTCCTTGGCGAGCTTCACGGCCTCGAGCGGGCTGTACAGGTTCTCGCGGTCGATCTTCGCCGCGGCGGCGCGGTACGCCTTGCTGCGCTGTGCCATCTGCGTTCTCCTTGCTGCAGTCGTGGTCGTCGGGTCTGCGCGGACCCTCCCACGTGCCCGACGCTCGTCGGGTCTTGGTCGTCCGGGACGGACGGGGTGCTCCGGCTCTGGCAGGGCGGACCCTGCCGGAGCCGGTGCGACGTCACTTGCCGACGTGCTGACACGTCGCCGAGCGACTGCGCTACGGCCTCGGCAGGACTCGCTGCGCTCGTCCTACCGCTGCCTGCGCTGCGTCACTTGGCGACGGTGATGCCCATCGAGCGGGCGGTGCCCGCGATGATCAGCATCGCGCCCTCGATGTCGTTCGCGTTGAGGTCCTGCATCTTCGTCTCGGCGATCTCGCGGACCTGGGCCTGCGAGAGCTGAGCGACCTTCACCGTGTGCGGCGTCGGGGAGCCCTTGGCCACACCGGCGGCCTTCTTGATGAGCTCCGCGGCCGGCGGGGTCTTCGTGATGAAGGTGAACGAGCGGTCCTCGTACACCGTGATCTCGACGGGGATCACGTTGCCGCGCTGCGACTCGGTCGCCGCGTTGTAGGCCTTGCAGAACTCCATGATGTTCACGCCGTGCTGACCGAGCGCGGGGCCGATCGGCGGCGCGGGGTTGGCCGCACCGGCCTGGATCTGGAGCTTGATGAGGCCGGCGACCTTCTTCTTGGGAGGCATGGTGCTTCCCCTTTCCTGTGTTGTGGACCGACGCCGTGGGCGATGACCCGGTTGCAGTGCTGCCGCTCACGCGGCACGCCGGAGCGATCCGGCGGCGCGATCAGATCTTGGCGACCTGGTTGAACGACAGCTCGACCGGGGTCTCCCGGCCGAAGATGGAGACGAGGACCTTGAGCTTCTGGGCCTCGGCATTGATCTCGGAGATCGTGGCGGGCAGCGTGTCGAACGGACCGTCCGTGACGGTGACCGACTCGCCGACCTCGAAGTCGACCTCGATGGCGGGCCCGGCGGCAGCGCCGCCCTTGGCGCCCGCGGCGGTGGGCTTGGTGGGCGCGGCCTCGAGGACCGACGGGGCCAGCATGCCGAACACCTCGTCCAGCGACAGCGGGACCGGCTGGTGCGTGTGACCGACGAACCCGGTGACGCCCGGGGTGTGCCGGACGGCGCCCCACGACTCGTCGGTGAGGTCCATGCGCACGAGGACGTAACCGGGGATGCGGACGCGGCGGACGGTCTTCTTCTGCGCGTTCTTGATCTCGGTCACCTCCTCCATGGGGACCTCGACCTGGAAGATGTAGTCCTCCATGTTCAGGCTCTGGATGCGGTTCTCCAGGTTGGCCTTCACACGGTTCTCGTAGCCCGCGTAGGAGTGGATGACGAACCAGTCGCCGAACTGGCCGCGCAGCGTGCGCCGCAGCTCCTCGGCCGGGTCCTCCTCGACGTCCTCGTCGGTGGCGGCGTCGTCAGCCTCGTCCGTCTGGTCGGCGGCCTCGGCGGGCTCTGCCTCGTCGTCAGCAGCGGTCTCGTCCGCGACGGTCTCGTCGTCAGCAGCGGTCTCGTCCGCCTCGGGCGCGTCCTGCGTCTCGGCGGCGTCCAGGTCGGCAGGCGCGTCGAGGTCGGCCTCGGCGCCGGCGGCGTCGGGCTGCGTGAGGTCGACGTTCTCGGTCTGCTCCAGAGGATCCTGGGACACGAAAGAACCTGCTTTCTGACTGATGACGGGACGTGCGGTCGTGGGTCCGACCCGGAGGGTCAGGCCCCGAAGAGCCAGAAGACTCCGCGACCCACGAGGTAGTCGAGCGCGGTGACGAACAGCATCGCCACCGCGACGAACACGATCACGACGATCGTGTAGTTGACGAGCTCGGACCGCGTCGGGGTGACGACCTTGCGGAGCTCGCCCACCACCTGGCGGACGAACAGGGCGATCCGAGCGAAGACGTTGCGACGCTCCTTGCCGGACTGGGCGTCGTGCGTTCCAGCGGCGTGCGCGGAGGACTCGCTCACTTCCACTACCCCGTTTCGCGATCGGACCGCAGCCACGCCGCCTGCCGGCGACGCACCCACGGCACGGACTCTGGCGTTCCAGGCCGCGCTGGCGCGCGACCACGCTGCGCGGTCCCACGGGGGAACACGCTGGCAGGGTAGACAGGACTCGAACCTGCAACCTGCGGTTTTGGAGACCGCTGCGCTACCAATTGCGCCACTACCCTTCGTGCTCGACGGTCCGCGCCGGGGCAGCACCAAGGGCGCGACCCAGCATGGTGGCCGTCAACCACCGAGGGACAACTGTACGCGACGTGAGGCCGTAGGTCGAACCACGTCCACCGGTCGGTGGACCCGAGGTGCCATCGGGCGGTCGTCCCGCCCGCCCCGCCCGCGCGGCACGGTGGATCCATGGACACTTCGACACCTCGGACCGGGCCCGTCATCGACGTCCGGGGCCTGCGCCGACGCTATGGCACCAAGCAGGCCGTCGACGGCCTCGACCTGCGGGTCGAGCAGGGTGAGATCTTCGCCGTGCTCGGCCCCAACGGTGCGGGCAAGACGACCACCGTCGAGATCCTCGAAGGCTTCCGCAGCCGGGACGGCGGCGAGGTCACCGTGCTCGGCCAGGACCCCGCCACCGGCGGGCGTGCCTGGCGCAGCCGCCTCGGCGTCGTCCTGCAGGACTCGCACGACCAGGTCGAGCTGACCGTCCACGAGTTGGTGCACCACTTCGCCCGGTTCTACCCGGCCGGTCGGGACCCCGAGGAGGTGATCGACGCCGTCGGCCTCCGCGAGAAGGAGTCGACGCGCGCCCGTCAGCTCTCCGGCGGGCAGCGCCGCCGTCTCGACGTCGCTCTCGGGATCGTGGGCGACCCCGAGCTGCTCTTCCTCGACGAGCCGACCACGGGCTTCGACCCCCAGGCACGTCGCTCGTTCTGGGAGCTCCTCCGCTCGCTGCGCGCGGACGGCACGACGATCCTGCTGACCACCCACTATCTCGACGAGGCCGCCTTCCTCGCCGACCGGGTCGCGGTCGTGAGCGAGGGTCGCATCGTCGCCGTCGATGCTCCCGACGCCCTCGGCGGGCCCGAGGCCCGGCGCCCCGTGGTCCGCTGGACCGGGCCCGACGGGGTCCCCTGCACCGAGCGCACGGCGCACCCCACGCGGCTGGTCACCGAGCTCGCCGCGCTCGCCGGTGGCGAGATCCCCGGCCTGCAGGTCGTGCGCCCGAGCCTCGAGGACGTCTACCTCGAGCTCATCGGGGAGGCGGTCGCCGCCCCGACCGCCGCGTCCACCGCCCGGCCCGCCGGCCAGACCGTCTCCGACGCCCTCGCCAGCAGGGAGGTCGTCCGATGAGCACGGCAAACCCGCCGAGCCGGTCCGCGACCCGGGGCGACGGACGCCTGCCGTCCGCCGCACGCCTCGGCGTCGACCGCGCGGGCGTCGAGCTGCGCGCGTTCTTCCGGGAGCGCGACGCGGTGATCTTCATCTTCTCGTACCCGCTCATCATGATGGCGATCTTCGCGACGGTCTTCGGCGGCCAGGACCAGGGCACCGACGGGTACGGCGTGCCCTTCGCGCAGTACTTCCTGCCGGGGATGATCGCGACCGGCGTCATGCTGACGAGCTTCCAGTCGCTCGCGGTCGCGGTCGCCGTCGAGCGCGACGACGGCACGCTCAAGCGGCTGCGCCTCGCTCCTCTGCCGGCGGTGAGCTACTTCGTCGGCAAGATCGGGCTCGTCCTGGTCACGACGGTCGTGCAGACGACGCTCCTGCTCGTGCTCGCCGCGACGGTGTACGACGTGCCCATGCCGACCGACGTCACGTCGTGGGGGACGTTCGCCTGGGTTTTCGTGCTCGGCACCGCGACGGGCACGGTCTGCGGGGTGGCGTTCTCCTCCCTGCCGCGGTCCGGGAAGTCCGCGACCGCCGTCGTGACCCCGGTCGTCCTCGTGCTGCAGTTCATCTCCGGGGTCTTCTTCGCGTTCTTCGCGCTGCCCTCCTGGATGCAGGCGGTCGCCTCCCTCTTCCCGCTCAAGTGGATGGCGCAGGGCATGCGCTCGGTCTTCCTCCCCGAGGATGCGCAGGTCCTCGAGGTGGCCGGTACCTGGCAGCACGGCGCGACGGCTGCTGTACTGGGCGGATGGCTGGTGCTGGGTCTCGTCCTCGGCGTGCGCACGTTCCGGTGGCGACGCCGTGACGACGGCTGACCCGTCGTCCGGCAGCCTCGCAGCCCGCGCGGAGGGCGACGTCGACGACTGGGACAGGCAGGTGCTCTGGTGGGACGTCGCGTTCGTCGCGATCGTCCTGCTCACGGCGGTCGCCCTGCCGCTCAGCGGGCAGTCGGGCCGGCAGCTCTGGATCGCGTACGGGGCGATGGCCACGATCCTCGCCGCCTACGCGGCCTGGGGTGCCCCGGCGGCACGGTCGCGGCACCAGGGTCGCGCGCTGGCCTACGTGACGGTCCTCGTCCTCGCGACCGCTGTCGCCGTGTCCCAGGGCGGCCTGGCGACGTTCCTGCTCTTCGGCGCCTTCACCCAGCTCTGGATGCTGCTCGAGCCTCCCCGCCGGGCCGTCCTCGCGTCCGTGGCGCTGGCCGTGACCACGACGTTCGGCCTCGCCGTCGAGGCGGGCTTCTCGTCGCGAGGACTGCTCGCGGCAGCACCGCAGATGGCCGTCGCGCTCGCCTTCGCGCTGACGCTCGGGCTCTGGACCGCGACGTGGATGCGACGCTCCGACGAGCGGGCCCAGCTCCTGCAAGCGCTCCGGGCCACGCAGGACGAGCTGGCGCAGACCCACCATGCGGCTGGTGTCGCCGCCGAGCGGGAGCGGGTGGCCCGCGAGATCCACGACACCCTCGCCCAGGGCTTCACGAGCGTCGTGACGCAGGCGCAGGCCGCCTCGGCGGCCCTCGACCGGGGCGAGGACAGGACCGCTCGTGAGCGGCTCCACCTGATCGAGACGACCGCCCGGGAGAACCTGGCCGAGGCGCGAGGGCTCGTCGCGGCGTTCGCCCCGGTGCAGCTGCAGGACTCGACGCTGTCGGAGGCGCTGCGGCGCCTCGCGGACCGGTTCACCGCCG
The DNA here is from genome assembly GCF_001636295.1 of Isoptericola dokdonensis DS-3. Lineage (NCBI taxonomy): Bacteria > Bacillati > Actinomycetota > Actinomycetes > Micrococcales > Promicromonosporaceae > Isoptericola > Isoptericola dokdonensis. Next base: position 1,757,561 of record NZ_CP014209.1, read on the forward strand.
AGACGGGGACGACCGTGCGGGTCGACGTCGACGGCCCGGTGGACGCGTCCGACGACGGCGGGACGATCGGCCCGGCGTCCGACGTCGTGCTGCTGCGCGCAGCGCAGGAGGCGCTCTCGAACGTCCGACGGCACGCGGGCGCCTCCGCGGTCACCGTCCGGCTGCGCCGCGCGGACGGCGCCGTCGAGCTCGAGGTGTCCGACGACGGCCGCGGGCTGCCCCCGCAGCTCTCCGAAGGGTTCGGCCTGACGGGCATGCGCGAACGGGCGGCCGCGGCGGGCGGTGAGCTCGAGGTCGGTCCGGGTACCGCCGGCGGGACACGGGTCCGGCTCCGCCTGCCGGTGAGCGCGTCGTGACGACGATCCGTGTGCTCGTCGCCGACGACCATCCCGTGGTCCGCTCCGGGATCGTCGGCATGCTGGCCGGTGAGCCCGACGTCGAGATCGTCGCCGAGGCGGCCGACGGCGAACGAGCCGTGGCACTGGCCCGCGAGCTCTCCCCCGACGTCGTGCTCATGGACCTGCGGATGCCCGTGCTCGACGGCGTCGGCGCGACGGAGCAGATCGTCGGAGGGTCACCCGCCGGACCACGCGTCGTCGTGCTCACCACCTACGACACGGACGCCGACATCCTGCGTGCCGTCGAGGCCGGCGCCACGGGCTACCTGCTCAAGGACACGCCGCGGGCGGCGCTCGTCGCCGGGGTGCAGGCGGCGGCGCGCGGTGAGACGGTGCTGGCGCCGTCGGTGGCGACTCGCCTGGTGTCGTCCGTCCGGACGGCGGAGGAGCGACCGACCCCGCGCGAGGCCGAGGTGCTGCGGCTCGTGGAGCGCGGGCTGTCGAACGCCGCGATCGGCCGCGAGCTGTTCATCGCCGAGGCGACGGTGAAGACGCACCTCCTGCGCGTGTTCGCCAAGCTCCGGGTGGACGACCGCACCGCGGCGGTGTCGGTGGCCCGGCAGCGCGGCTGGCTGAGGTGAGTGGTGCCACACTGTGCGGGTGCGCGACCTGGCCAGCCTCCCGAAAGCCCACCTCCACCTGCACTTCACGGGCTCGTTGCGGGTGCCCTCGCTCGTGGAGATGTCCGCCCGGCACGGCATCCGGCTGCCCGCCGCGATCACGGACGGCGACCCCTTGCGGGTGCCCGCCGACGCGCGGGGCTGGTTCCGGTTCCAGCGGCTGTACGACGCAGCCCGGCACTGCGTGCGGTCCGAGGCCGACATGCGCCGCCTCGTCGACGAGGCGGCCGCCGACGACGCGGCGGAGGGTTCCGGGCGGCTGGAGATCCAGGTCGACCCGACGTCGTACGCACCGTTCGTCGGCGGCATCACGCCGGCCCTGGAGATCGTGCTCGACGAGGCCAGCGCGGCGAGCGCCCGCCACGGGCTCGAGGTGGCGGTGGTGGTGGCCGCCTCCCGGATGCGGCACCCGATGGACGCCCGCACCCTCGCCCGGCTCGCGGCCCGGTACGCGGGCGAGGGGCCCGGGGAGGTCGTGGGGTTCGGCCTGAGCAACGACGAGCGGCGCGGCGACACCGACGAGTTCGCGGCCGCGTTCCGGATCGCGCGGCGGGCGGGCCTGGCGTCCGTGCCGCACGGCGGGGAGCTGCTGGGGCCGGGGCACGTGCGCGACGTCGTGGGGGCGCTCGCGCCGGACCGGCTCGGTCACGGCGTCCGGTCGGTCGAGGACGCCTCGCTCCTCGCGTCGCTGGTCGAGTCCGGGGTGGCGCTGGAGGTGTGCCCGGCGTCCAACGTGTCGCTCGGCGTGTACGCCCACGACGAGGACGTGCCGCTGCGCGAGCTCGTCGACGCGGGGGCGCAGGTCGCGCTCGGCGCCGACGACCCGCTGCTGTTCGGCTCGCGGCTGGTCGCCCAGTACGAGACCGCGCGGGAGGTGCACGGGTTCTCCGACGCCGAGCTCGCGGACCTCGCGCGGGCGTCGATCCGCGCGTCCCGCGCGTCGGAGGGCAGCAAGGCGCGGCTGCTGGCCGGCGTCGACGACTGGCTCGACGACCCGGTGGCGCCGTTCGTCGGCTGAGGCCTGGCGCCCCGACGCCGTCCTGCCGGCGGGGCAACGTTTCGGCTCTCCCGGACGTCGGGGTGGGTGAGGCCAGGTCGTGGAGACGTGGCGCAGACAGGTCACGAGACGGTGTCGATCGTCGGGAGGTCGGCCCGGTCGGGTCGCCGCAGGGCGCGTTGCAGTGCACCGTGGTAGTCCGCGGGGCCGGGCCGATCGACGGCCCGGACCGGAGAGGTGGGGGCATGAGCACGAACCGAACGACGCTGCGCCGTCGGGCCACGGCCATGGCCGTCGCCGGGGCGCTCCTGCTGCTGCCCGGGTGCGCCGCGCTGTCCGAGCTGACCGGCGACGGTGGCACCACGACCTCCCCGAGCCCCGAGGCGGCGTCCGCGGAGCCGTCGGCCGCACCGTCCTCCGAGGCCCCGAGCCCCCGCGCCGAGCCCTCCGCGAGCGCGTCGCCGAGCGTCACCGCGGAGCCCTCCGCGAGCGCGTCACCGAGCCCGTCCGCCTCGCCGTCGGCGTCACCGTCGACCACCCCGCCGACCGACGACGGCGCCGCCGAGGCCGAGGACGGCGAGGGCGACGACACGAAGGACAAGGACAAAGCGAAGGAGACGGCGGAGCCGGAGCCGGAGTACCTGGAGGTCGGTTCCTCCGGCACCGAGGTCACCGCGCTCCAGGAGCGTCTCCAGGACCTCGGCTACTACCTGCCGTCCGTCGACGGCTCGTTCGGCCCCATGACGCAGCAGGCCGTGTGGGCCCTGCAGAAGGCCGCGGGGCTGTACCGGGACGGCGTCGTCGGCCCGAAGACGGAGCAGGCGCTGGCCGACGGCGTGCGGCCGGGCGCGGAGTCGTCGTCGGGCAAGGTCGTGGAGATCGACCTGGACCGCCAGCTCATCAAGGCCGTCGAGGACGGCGAGGTGGTGCGGACGATCAACGCGTCGTCCGGCAACGGCGAGTCGTACGAGGCGCTCGGCCGCACCTACACCGCCACGACACCGCGCGGCACGTACGCCGTCTACATGGAGCGCGACTACCTGCACGAGTCCACGCTCGAGCTGGGGTCGATGTACCGGCCCAAGTACTTCACCGGCGGCATCGCCGTGCACGGGTCCGGGTCGATCCCGCCCTATCCCGCGTCCCACGGGTGCATCCGGGTGTCGAACTCGGCCATGGACTGGCTGTGGGACACCTGGGGCGTGCCGAAGGGTACGACCGTCGTCGTCTACTGATCAGAGCGCGAGGCCGACCAGCACCGGCTCCGGCTCCAGCTCGACGCCGAACCGGTCGCGCACGCCGTCGCGCACCGCCCGCGCGAGCGTCACGACGTCCTGCGCGGTCGCGCCGCCCCGGTTGGTCAGGGCGAGGGTGTGGCGGGTCGACAGCCGCGCCGGCGAGTGCTCCCCCGCGACGCCGAACCCCTTGGTGAACCCGGCACGCTCGATCAGCCACGCGGCGCTGGTCTTGACGAGCGACGGGTCGACGGCACCCAGGCTCGGGCCCACCGTCGACTCCGGCACGGACGAGCGCACCGGGTAGCGGGGGGCGTCCTCCGGCAGCGTGGCGGCGTCGTCCGCCGAGACGATCGGGTTGGTGAAGAACGACCCGGCCGACCAGCGGTCGTGGTCCGGTGCCGCTGCTCCCCCGACGCCGTCGAGCAGCATCCCCTTGCCGCCGCGCAGCTCCAGGACGGCGGCGCGGACGTCGGCCGACGGCGCCCGCTGCCCGACCTCGATGCCGAGGGTGCGGGCCAGCTCGCCATAGCCGATCGGCGCCGACAGCGAGCCGAGCCGCATCTGGAGGTTCACCTCGAGCACGACGTATCGCGGCGTCGGGTACCAGAGGTCGGCACCGCCCGCCGTGCCGGCTGCCCGCATCGTGCGCTTGAGCACGCTGGTGCGGTAGCCGAATCCGAGCTCGGACAGCGTGAGGGTCTTGCGCTGCCCGGTCGCGCGGTCCCAGGTGCGCACGGACGCGACGACGCCGGACACCTCCTGGCCGTAGGCGCCGATGTTCTGCACGGGCGCGGCCCCGAGGGTGCCCGGGATGCCGGACAGCGCCTCGACGCCCACCCACTCGTTCGCCACGGCCTGCTCGACGAACGCGTCCCAGTCCTGCCCCGCGGGCAGGGACAGGCTCGCCCCGCCGCACGCGCCGTCGGTGCCGCAGGAGTCCGCGAGGTCGGCGTCGAGCCCCTGCCGGACGTCCCGCACGACGACGCCGTCGAACCCGGCGTCCGCGACGAGCAGGTTCGACCCCCCGCCCACGACGAGCAGCGGCGCGCCGGCGTCGTCGGCGGCCCGGACGGCGTCGATCAGCTCCGCCTCGGTGGTCGCCTCGACGTACTCCCCGACCGGCCCGCCCACGCGCAGCGTCGTCAGCTCGGCGAGGGTCGGCGCGGGGGCGTCGTCGGCGGGGGTGGAGGTCTGCTGGGCGGTCTGGCTCACCCGTCCAGCGTAGACGGCCCGCGCCGGCTCACCGGGTCTGCGTCTGCGGCAGCGGGCGGGCGGCCCCCGCCACGAGGATCCCGACGGCGACGGGCAGCGCGAGCACGAGCAGCGCGAGGCGGTAGCCGGTGACCTCGGCAAGGAACCCGATGAGCGCCGGGCCGACGAAGAACGCCGAGTAGCCGATCGTGGAGACGACGGCGACGCGCAGCGCGGCCCGCTGCGGGTCGTCGGAGGCGGCGGACATGCCCATCGGGAAGCCGAGCCCGGCTCCCGCGCCCCACAGGGCGACGCCGACGAGGGCGACGGGCAGGTTCGGCACCAGGGCGAACGTGGTCACGCCGACGATCGCCGCGACGCCGCTGACCCGCAGGACGAGGACGCGGCCGTACCGGTCGATGAGCGCCGTCCCGCCGAGCCGGGTGACGGTCATCGCGACGAGGAACACCGCGAGCGCCAGCGCGCCGATGCCGTCGCCGGTCTCGAAGCCGTCGACGGTGGCGAGGCCGACCCAGTCGTTGGCGGCGCCCTCGGTGAGCGCGGCCGCCATGACGACGAGGCCGATGAGCAGGGTGCGCGGCTCGCGCCAGGTGGCCAGGGTGTCCTTCAGGGAGTGCCCGTGGGACGGCTCGACGGCGGTGGCGGGGTCGGCGACGGCGTCCTGGGCGCCCGCGATCGACGTCTGCGGTCCGGCGTCCCGGGCGGGCAGGAACGCGCGCACGCAGAGCAGGACGGCGACCGCGTCGACGACCTGGACGGTGAGCAGGTGCGGGGTGAGGGGCACCTGCGCCCAGGCGGCGAGCGCCCCGACGCCGGCCCCGGCGACGGTGCCGAGGGAGAACGCGGCGTGGAAGCGCGGCATGATCGCCCTGCCGAGCCGCTGCTCGACCACGGCGCCCTCGAGGTTCATGGCGGCGTCCCACACCCCGACGCCGATGCCGGCGAGGAACAGGCCGACGCGCACCCAGACGTGCTCCCCGGCGTCGACGCCGAAGCAGGCGACGGCGAACCCGACGGAGGAGATGACGGCGAACGCGAGCACGGTGCGGGCCGCGCCGAGGCGGGAGCTGATCATCCCGGACAGCGGCAGGGCGCAGATCGACCCGATGGAGGCGGTGAGGAGCAGCAGGCCCATCTGCCCCTCGGAGTACCCGAGGCCGTCGCGCACCGCCGGGATGCGGGAGGCCCAGGTGGCCATGCCGAAGCCTGCCGCGATGAAGACGCCGAAGACCGCCCAGGTGGCGGCGCGCAGCCGACGGGCGTCGAGCCCGGGTTCCGTGGTGTTCACGCGACGAAGATCCCTGGTCCGCCGCGGATCGTCAAATCGTTTCGATCGCCCATCGCCGGTAGGCTGTCGCCACCTCGGCAGGAAGGAACCTCGTTGGGACGCACCCCGGGCGCCCGCCCGACCCTCGCGAAGGTCGCCGAACGGGCCGGCGTGTCCGTCTCGACGGCGTCGCTCGCGTTCTCCGGCTCCGGCCCCATCACCCCGGAGACCCGCGACAAGGTGCTCGCCGCCGCGTCCGAGCTCGGGTACACCGGCCCCAACCCGCTCGGCCGCCAGCTGCGCCGCGGCCGGTCCGGGATCGTCGGCGTCGTCATCGGGGACCAGCCCGGCCGGGCGTTCCGCGACCCCGTCGCCGTGCAGGTCCTCGACGGGCTCGTCGACGTCCTCGGCACCGACGGCCTGGGCGTCCTGCTCATCCCCGGGGTGCGCGACGGCGACACCGTCGACCCGCTGCTGGAGTCGGCGGGGATGGACGTCGCGGTGCTCGTGTGGGGCGCGCTCAGCGACGACCCCACCCTGGGAGCGCTCCAGCGCCGCAACGTCCCCGTCGTCATCGGCGAGGGACGTGCCGTCGAGGGGGCGCCCCTCGTCGCGCTGGAGGACAGGTCCGGCACCGCGGAGGCCGTCCGCCACCTGCGCGAGCTCGGGCACACCCGCATCGCCGAGATCGCCCTGCCGTTCGACCAGCACGAACGCTCCGGCCCCGTCGACGCCGCCCGCCTCGCCCAGGCCGACCGCACCCCGACGGTCAACCGGCTCGCGGGCGTCCGCGACGAGATCGAGCCCGTGCTCACCTGGGAGTGCCCCGCCTCCCTGGTCGAGCACGGCCGCGACGCCGCCACCGAGATCCTCGGCACCTGGGTCCCCGCGTCCGAACGGCCCACCGCGATCGTCGCGCACTCCGACCTGCTCGCCGCCGGTGCCGTCATCGGCGCCCGCGAGCTCGGACTGCGCATCCCCGAGGACGTCTCCGTCGCCGGGTTCGACGGCCTCGACCTGCCGTGGCTCTCCCCCGACGTCCTCACCAGCGTCCACCAGCCGCTGCGCGAGAAGGGTGCCGCGCTCGGCCGCGCCGTCATCGACCTCCTCGCCGGCGAGGACCCGGTCACGATCACCCTGCCCGTCGGGCTGATCCCGGGGACGACGACGGGGCCCGTCCCCACGCTCTGACCCGCGTCGCGAGTCAGCGCACGACGGCGGCGGAGAAGATCTGCTCGGCCCGTTCGCGGCTGCAGAACGCCAGGACGGCGTCCTTGCGGCCGTAGGCGGAGTCGAAGGAGATCTCCCCGGCGAGCTCGAACCCGCTCGCGGCGATCCGGGCGACGGCGGCGCGGTGACGGGCGTCGGGTTCGGCCACGAGGCGCTCCACGGCGGGCGGCGCGAAGGCGAAGGCGAGCATCGCCGGGCCCAGCACCGTCCACGGCACGGCCTCGGAGCCGCGGAAGAAGTGCACGCCGAGGTCGCCGGGGCGGGCGTCGTAGGCGGCGGCGACCGGGTCGTCCTCGGGGTGGTAGAGCTGCGCGAGGGCCACGGGCTCGCCGTCCGCGCGCACGAGGTAGGCGCGGTGGGTGGGCAGCGACTCCACGAACTCGTAGGTCTCGCGCAGCTCGTCCCGGGTGAGGCCGTCCAGCCCCCAGAAGCCCGCGTGGGGCCGTGTCACCCAGCCGTGCAGGACGTCGAGGTCCGCCACCGGGTCGAGCACGTGCGCGGTGAGGCCGGACCCGACGTCCGACCGCCACACCTCCGCGCCGCGTTCCCCCTCGAGCAGCCGGTCCGTCATGGTGCCTCCCAGGTCTCGGGGCGCAGGCGCGCCCAGTCGGTCTCGATCTCGTCGGTGCCGGCGGCCGCCCAGCGGGCGTGCTGGTCGGCGTGGTGCTCCGAGCGCGGGTCGCCGCTCGCCCCGAACGGGACGCCCCAGCGGCTGCGACGGCGGTCGGCGAGGTCCCACACCCAGCGGGCGACGCTCCCCCGCCACGACACGGTGGACACTCCGGGGACGCCGCCGGTGCAGCACACGGTGTCCGCCGAGCCGCCGACGGCGACCCGGCGCGCGGGCGCCACGCCCGGGACCTGCTCGCGGGGCACGCCGGTGGCGTCGACCAGGGCGTGCCACGGCACGACGGGGTGCAGCTCTCCCCAGGTGGCACTGCTGCCCGCCACCTCGGCGAGCGCCGCCGCGGCCTCGGCGGGGCCGTCGAGCGGTAGCCGTCCGGCGGCGCCGGCGGCGAGCAGCGCCGGCAGCCGCAGCCCGACGTTCGCCGCGACGTCCAGCCACGGCGCGAGGACGACGGGCAGCCCGTGCGGCGCGTGCAGCGGGGCGAGGGCGGGGTGCGCGGCGACGCGGCGCACCAGCGCGTCGCGCCAGCAGGCGAACAGCGCGGCGTCGCGGGAGTCCGCCGCCATGCGGGCGCCGTCGGCGGCCCAGGCCCGCAGCCGCAGCGCGGCGGGTGCGAGCGCGGGGTCGGTGACGTCGCGCAGCAGGTCGACGAGGGCCGCGGCGCCCGCGTCCGCGACGTCGGCGTGCACCCGCTGCTGGGTGGGCGGCCCCTCGCCGCCGCCGGGCGCGTCCGCGAGCAGCGCCCGGATGCGCGGGCCGCGGTGCGGCGCGTAGGCGAGCCCGAGGTCGGGGACCCGCTGTGTCTCGTCGGGACCTTCGGGTGCGTCGTTCGCGTCGACGGCGACGTCGGCCACGGGTGTTGCCGTGGCCGGCTGCCGCCACACGGGCGGCTCCCCGTGCGGCCGGACCACGTGGGGCAGCACCCGCTCCGACCGCGCACGCCGGGGCACCCTGCCGGCGGTGAGGCTGAGCACCGTGCCGGTCGAGTCGGCGGTGAGGACCCGGTTGACCGGGTCGACCCAGCCGCCGAACGCGGCGGCGACGTCGTGCGCCGTCCGCGAGCGCAGGAGCTGCCGCCACGACGCCACCCCGAGGTCGGCGTCCACCCGGACCGGCCAGCGCAGCGCGTGCCGGTCGGTGACGAGCGGGCCGCGCGCCGTCTCGGTCCAGGCGACGTCCACCGGGTCGGCGCCACGCACGGGCACCACCTCGACGCCGTGCGCGGCGCCCTCCAGCGTGGCGGGCGACTCCGTGAACACCTCGACGTGGTGCGCCATCGCGTTGGTGATGCCCCACGCGACCGACCCCTCGGCGTCCGGGCCCGCGCCGTCGTGCATCGCGTGACCGTCGTGCGCCGCGTGGCCGAAGTGCAGCACGCCCGGCACACCGGGGAACGCGAGACCGACGACGTCGTACGCGTCGCACGCGAGGCGGACCTGCTGGTAGATCCCCGGCAGCTCGAGGAGCCGGTGCGGGTCGCCCGCGAGCAGCGGCTTCCCCGAGGACGTCCGTGCCCCGGCCAGCGCCCACGCGTTCGAGCCGGACGACGCGCCGTCCGGCGTACCGATCAGCGGGTGGTCGGGCCCGAGGGTGCGGGCGACGTGCTCGCGCCACAGCAGCCCGGGCCAGCCGCTGAACAGCACGTGGTTCACGCAGAACACCCCCAGCGGCGCCCAGTCCGGCCACGGGGTGTGCTGGACCGGCCCGCCGGGTGACCGGTCGAGGAGCTGCATCTCGGGGACGTCCCGGCCGCCGTCGACCAGCCCCGCGTTCACCCCCGCGGTGTACGCCGCGAGCCAGTCGCGCTCCGGGCCCGCGAGCGCCGCGTGCACCCGCCGAGCGGTGTCCGCGAGGCGGACGCGCACCGCGAACCGGTCCCACTCCAGCCCGCCCGGGCCGAACCGGGCGGCCAGCCGCCCCTCGGCGCGCCAGCGGTCCGTCTCGACCTGCCAGCCGCGGTCCCGAGCGGTCACGTAGCCCTGCCCGTAGGCGAGGTCGAGCTCGTCCGCGGCGCGCACGTGCGGCACGCCGAGCCCGTCCCGGAACACCTCGAACGGACGCGTCACGGGCGGGCCACGGGGTTCGCCATCGTGCCCGCGTAGACGAGGGACGCCGACTGGTCGGTGAGGTCCACCATCTGCAGAGTGTTGCGCAGCTGGAGCCGGTTCAGGCAGGAGTGCGCGAACCGGGCGGTGCGCAGATCGACGCCGGACGTCAGGTCCGGGTGCTCCGCGTGGTGCCGGTCGACGACGTCGGCCACGACCGCCCAGAAGCGGTCCTCGGCGAGCACGCCGTCGAGGGCGAGGATGCCCGCCAGGTGCCGCAGCACGCCGTCGAAGACGTCGGTGAAGATCGCGAGCGCCTTCTCGTCGTCGGGGACGTCCGCCGCGATGCGGTCCACGCCGTCGGGCAGCGACCGCGCGGTGGAGAGCAGGGCGACCTCCTCGCCGACGTCCTTCATCAGTGCCCGCTGCACGACGCCGTCGCGCAGGACGAGGATCAGGTTCTCCCCGTGCGGCATGAACGCGAGGTCGTGGGCGCGCAGGCAGTGCACGAGCGGGTACAGGTACGCATCGAGGTAGGCGCGCAGCCAGGCCTCGGGCGCGATGCCGGACGCCCGCACGAGCTCCGTGGCCAGGGCCGTGCCCGCGACGTCCCGGTGCAGCAGGCTCGCCATCGTGGCCAGCCGCTCCCCCGGCTCGACGCGGGGCAGCGCCGACTCGCGCCACAGGGCGGCCAGCATCTTGCGGTGCGCGTTGGGTCGGGGCGTGCGGTGGTAGACGTCGCCGGTGTACCCGATGGAGGCGACCTCGCGCAGCAGCCCGAACCCGGCGGCCCGGAGCGTGGGATCGCCGGTGACCAGGTCGGACACCCAGTCGTTGATGCGCGGCGTGACCTTCATGTACGCCGGGGACAGCCCGCGCAGGAACCCCATGTTCTGGATCGCGAGCGCCGTCTTGACGTAGTGCCGCCCCGGGCGGGTGCGGTTCACCATCGTGCGGATCGACTGCTGCGGGGTGTACTCGTCGGCGCCCGGCCCGAGCGGCACCAGGTCGCCGCGTGCGACGTCCGCCGCGAAGGTGATCGGCAGCCGGTGATGGGCCTGCCACGGGTGCACCGGCAGGTAGAGGTAGTCCGCCGGGTCGTGGCCGCGGGCGGCGAGCCGGTCGGCGAAGGCCGCCCGCTCGGCGCCGCTGAGCTCCGCGTCGTAGTGCCCGGTCTCGGTCTGGTCCGCGCACAGCGCGAGGTGGGTGTGCTCACGACGCGCCGCCACCCAGTGCAGGCGCAGCCGCTCTCCCCGCTCCGGGGCATAGGCGCGGTAGTCGTCCAGGGAGAACCCGATGCGGCCGTTGTTCGCGAGGAACCCCGGGTGGCCCTCGCTCATCGCGGCCTCGACGGTCGCGAACGTGGCGGCGGTGCGGCGGGCGTCCTCGACGGCGTCGACGGCGCCCGCGGTGAGCCCGGCGGCGAGGCGAGGCGCGTCCGGGGTGAGCCCGGCCAGCTCACGGTCCCGCTTCGCCATCGCCGCGGCGAGCGTGGACGACAGCTCCTCCAGGTAGAGGGCCAGCAGGTCGTCCGGCACGCCCAGCAGCGGCCGGAGCTCCGCGACGAGCTCGAGCACGTCCACCGGCAGCACCACGCCGCCGGTGGCCGTGCGGGTGATCGACGCCGGGTCCACCACCCAGTGCTCGAGCGCGAACGTGCGGGCCGCGAACGCGTAGGTCACGCCGTCGAGGTCGAGCCGGTAGCGCCCCTCCCCCGTCGCGACCGGGGCGAAGAGCCGCTCGTGGGCGAGCTCCGCCAGCGCCTTGGCTGCCAGGTGCCGGTGCGCGTGCTCGGCCAGGTCCGCGCGCAGATGCGGGGCGAGGTCGACGCCCGCCCCCAGCGGGGACGCCGCGAAGTCCGCCCGCGTGCAGACGCTGAGGGCCGCCGTCTTCGTGTGCCCGCCGTCGGTCACCGCCACCTCCCGGAGCACCCGGAACCCCGCGGCCGCGTTCTTCGCCGCGATCGCCGCGTTGCCGACGTCCGGCTCCACGACCACCCGCGCGCCGGCCCGCCCGCCGTCCGCGGCCGGTGCCAGGCAGAACGCCACGACCGTCGCCATGACGGCGTCCGTCAGCCCGTGGCGCCGGGCGCCCGGTGCGGGAGGGGGCGCGACCAGCAGGTGCATGCCGACGTCGCCGGGCACCGCGTCGTGGACGTCCGTCAGCAGCACCGACGCCGGGTCGTACGTCTCGGTGTACGCCACGGGCTCGTCGTCGAGGCGGACGATCCAGGCGTCCTGGCCGGGATCGGCGGCCACGGTGGCGAGATGCTCGCGCACGTCGTCGACGGTGTGCTCGGCCATGTGCCAGGCCGCCGACGCCGGGTGCGCCAGCCACCGGTGCAGGAGCGCCGCGTCGGTGGCGGGGACGGCCGGGGAGACCGCGAGGTCGCCGACGCGCGTGCGCAGCGTGAACGCCGTCGTCGGCGCGTGCGTCGTCGCGGTCATCGGGCCACCTCCGTCCCGGCCGGCGCCAGGCCGGCCGCACCCGCCGGGACCCCGCCCGGCAGGCCGAACTGCTGGAACGCGATCCGGCGCTCCACGCGGTACGGCTCCCGGCCCGTCACCCGGGCCAGCACCACCGAGTTGCGCCACGGACCGAACCCGAGGTCCGGCGCCGTCACCCCGTGCGAGTGCTCCTCGCCGTTCAGAGTCAGCACCCGGCCGTCGTGGGAGACGACGTAGTCACGGGTCACGTCGAACCGGTCGCGCTCGTCGAGCCGCAGCCGGTCGCGCACCGGGTCCAGGAACGCCGGCACCCCCGCCCCGTACCCCGTCGCCGCGACCACCGAGCGCGTGCGGTGCTCCGCCGTCGTGCCGAGCTGCGCGTGCCGCAACGTCAGCACGACCTCGCACCCGCCGTCGTCGGCCCGCTCCGTGCGCGCCGCCACCACCTCCGTGTCGCTGAGCAGCGTCGTGGGCACCTGCGCGCCCAGCGCGGTGCGGCGGTAGAGGGTGTCGTAGATGTCGTCGATCAGGTCGCCGCTGATCCCCTTGTACAGGGTGCGCTGCTCGCGGCCCACCAGGTCGCGCAGGTCCGGGGCGAGCCCGTGGAAGTGGTCCGTGTACTCCGGCGACGTCATCTCCAGCGTCAGCTTCGTGTACTCCATCGGGAAGAACCGCGGCGACCGCGTCACCCAGTCCAGCCGGTACGGGCCGGCGTCCTCCAGCAGGTCCCGGTACACCTCCGCCGCGGACTGCCCCGACCCGACGACCGTCACCGCGCCCGACGCCCGCAGGGCGTCCCGGTGCGGCAGGTAGTCGGCCGTGTGCACGACCGGCCCGCCGCCCGACCCGGCCGCGTCCCGCGCGAGGTCCGCCAGCGGCGCGGGCAGACGCGGGGTCGTCCCCACGCCCAGCACCACGTGCCGGGTGCGATAGCGCTCGACCCGCACGCCGTCCAGCCCGCCCGTCTCCGCGACCACGACGTACACGTCGTCCGCCGGGTCGTGCTCCACCGCCACCACGCGCCGGCCCCAGCGCAGCGTGCCCAGCCGGCCCGCCACCCAGCGGCAGTACTCGTCGTACTCCGCACGCAGCGGGTAGAACGACTCCCGGACGTAGAACGGGTACAACCGCCCGACGTCCTTGAGGAACGCCAGGAACGAGAACGGCGACGTCGGGTCCGCCATCGTCACCAGGTCCGCGAGGAACGGCACCTGGATCGTCGCGCCCTCGATCATCATCCCCGGGTGCCAGCGGAACTCGTCCGCCTGGTCCAGGAACACGGCGTCCACGTCGTCCAACGGGTCCGCGAGCGCCGCCAGCCCCAGGTTGAACGGGCCGATGCCGATGCCGACGACGTCGTAGGTGTGCTCGCTCATCGGGTCACCTCCGTGGTGGTGCGGTCCAGGTGCGGGTGCACGTCGCGGCAGGGCGGCTCCTGCGCCTCGGCGAGTGCCTCGCCCGCGAGGATGCCGTGCGCGGCGTCGCGGACCAGCGTCAGGACGCGGCGCACGTCCGCCAGGGAGCGGCCCGGGTCCAGCAGGGTCAGCTTGAGGCAGGGTCGGCCGTCGATCACCGTCTTGGCCACGCTCGCCCGGCCCGAGTCGAACAGCACCCGGCGCACCTGCGCCACCAGGGCGTCCGCCTGGGCGTCGGTGACGCCGTCGGGCTGGTACCGGAAGATCACCGTCGACAGGTCCGTCGGGGCGACCAGGCGCAGCTCCGGGTCGCCGTCGAGGTCGGCGTGCACCGCCGTGGCGAGGTCGCAGACCGCATCGACCATCGCGCCGATGCCGTCCGGCCCGATCGCGCGCAGCGTCGCCCACAGCTTCAGCGCGTCGAACCGGCGGGTCGTCTGCAGGGAGCGGTCGACCTGGTTGTCCGGGTCGGCGGCGGGGTTGAGGTAGTCGGCGTGCCATGCGGTGCGCGCCAGGTCGGCATGCTCGCGCACGATCACCGCGCTGGCCGAGACCGGCTGGAAGAACGTCTTGTGGAAGTCGACCGTCACCGAGCGTGCCCGCTCGATCCCCGCGAGCAGGTGGCGGCGCGTCGGCGAGACCAGCAGCCCGCCGCCGTACGCGGCGTCGACGTGGAACCAGACGTCCGCGGCGTCGCACAGGTCCGCCACCGCGGGCAGCGGGTCGATCGTGCCGCGGTCCGTCGTGCCCGCCGTCGCGACGACCGCCATGACGACGTCGCCGACGGCGGCCGTGCGGTCGAGGGCCGCCGCGAGCGCGGCCGGGTCGAGGCGGCCGTCGACGTCCGTGGGGACGGTGACGACGGCGTCGTCCGCGAGGCCCAGCAGCATCGCCGACTTCGCCACGGAGAAGTGGCTCGCGTCCGTGGCGAGGATCCGCAGTCGGGCCTGCAAGCCGGTGCGTGCCAGACCACCCAGGCGGCTGCCGTCCGGGCCGGTCAGCGCCCGCTCCCGCGCCGCGAGCAGGGCGTGCAGATTCGACTGCGTGCCACCCGAGGTGAAGACACCGTCGCCGCGGGCGAAACCGATCCGTTCCGCCGTCCACGCCACCAGCCGGCGCTCCATCAGCGTCGCCACGGTCGACTGGTCATACGTGTCGACGCTCGTGTTGATCGCGGCCAGCATCGCCTCGGCCCCCACCGCGGCGATGTCGACCGGGCAGTTCAGGTGCGCCGCGTACGCCGGGTCGTGGAACCAGACCGCGTGCGTCGCGTACAGGTCGGCCGTCTCCTGCAGCGCGGCGCCGGTACCGACACCCGGGCCGTCCAGGTCGACGGCGTCCACCAGCGCGGCGAGCTCGTCGCGGCTCGCGCCGCTCCACGGCTGGGAGACGGCGGCGAACCGCGCGGCGACGTCGTCGACGACGTCGTGCACGACACGGGCGTACGTCCCCGCCGTCGCACCACGCAGGAGGGTGTCGGTGCTGGTCAGGGTCACGTCGTGCGGGGATCTGGACACGCCGGAGTACCTCCGTGAGAGGGAGAAATGAGGCTAGGCTCGCCTAACGTAGGACGCCCTTCGCGGACTGTCCATCCCTGAGCCACCATGCGAGACCCACAGCCCTGTGACCCTGACCACGACCCCGCGTCAGCAACCGCGCGGCCGGGCGCGAGTCAGCGCACGGCGGCGCGAGTCAGCGCAGGTTTCGCCGAGTCAGCGCGCACTCCGCGTCCGGACGTCGGAGGGTGCCGCGCGTCGTCGCGTTCACGCGCCCCAGGGGGCGCTCCACTTCGGGATTGACGACGACGCGCGGCACCCTCCGACGTCCTTCATCGTCCCGTCCGGTGTCAGACAGGTCGTCCTTGACGCTGACTCGCGACCACTCACGCTGAATCGGCACGACTCGCGCTGACTCGCGTGGGTGAGCGCTGACTCGCGCCGATCTGCGCTGACTGGCTGGAGCCTGCGCTGACTCGCGCCCTGCGTGCTGACTCAGCAGGGGCTCGCACTGACTCGCGGCCCCGTGCGCTGACTCGCAGGCCGTGCGCGGTCGCCCGTGCTGCCCGGCCGGGGGGCGCCGGGCGGGCAGCGGGGCGGGCGGGCGGTGTTGCCTGCTCAGCGAGCGGGGACCGTCGGGGTGGGGAGGTAGACCTCGCCCCCGGCCGCGCGGAACTCCGCGGACTTCGCGGCCATCCCTTCCTGGGCGATCCCGACGACGGCCTGCTGGGCGCCGGCGTCCCCGAACTCGTCGCGGATGTCCTGCGAGATGCGCATCGAGCAGAACTTCGGCCCGCACATCGAGCAGAAGTGCGCCGTCTTCGCGGCCTCGGCCGGCAACGTCTCGTCGTGGTACTCCTCGGCGAGCTCCGGGTCGAGGGACAGGTTGAACTGGTCGCGCCAGCGGAACTCGAAGCGGGCCTTGCTCAGCGCGTCGTCGCGGGCCTGCGCACCGGGGTGACCCTTGGCGAGGTCGGCGGCGTGCGCGGCGATCTTGTAGGTGACGACGCCGGTGCGGACGTCGTCGCGGTTCGGCAGCCCGAGATGCTCCTTCGGCGTGACGTAGCAGAGCATCGCCGTGCCGTAGCGGGCGATCTCGGTGGCACCGATGGCGGACGTGATGTGGTCGTACGCGGGCGCGATGTCCGTCACCAGCGGCCCGAGCGTGTAGAACGGGGCGCCCTCGCACAGCTCCTGCTGGCGCTCGACGTTCTCACGCACCAGGTGGAACGGGACGTGGCCCGGCCCCTCGACCATCACCTGCACGTCGTGGGCCCAGGCCCGCTTGGTCAGCTCGGCGAGCGTGTCGAGCTCCGCGAACTGTGCGGCGTCGTTGGCGTCAGCGATGGATCCCGGTCGCAGCCCGTCGCCGAGGGAGAACGCGACGTCGTAGGCCGCGAAGATCTCGCACAGCTCGTCGTAGTGCGTGTACAGGAAGTTCTCCTGGTGGTGCGCCAGGCACCAGCCCGCCATGATCGACCCGCCCCGCGACACGATTCCCGTCACCCGGTTCGCGGTGAGCGGGACGTACCGCAGCAGCACGCCCGCGTGGACCGTCATGTAGTCGACGCCTTGCTCGCACTGCTCGATCACGGTGTCGCGGTAGATCTCCCAGGTGAGCCGCGACGCGTCGCCGTCGACCTTCTCCAGGGCCTGGTAGATCGGCACCGTGCCGATGGGCACCGGAGAGTTGCGCAGGACCCACTCACGCGTGGTGTGGATGTCGTCGCCGGTGGACAGGTCCATCACGGTGTCGGCGCCCCACCTCGTGGCCCACTGCAGCTTCTCCACCTCCTCCGCGATCGAGGAGTGCACCGCCGAGTTGCCGATGTTCGCGTTGACCTTCACCGTGAACGCCCGGCCGATGATCATCGGCTCCGACTCCGGGTGGTTGACGTTGTTCGGGATGATCGCGCGGCCCGCGGCGACCTCGCTGCGCACCAGCTCGACGTCGACCCCCTCGCGCAGGGCGACGAACCGCATCTCCGGCGTGGCCTCGCCCCGGCGGGCGTAGTGCATCTGCGTGACCTTGCGCCCGGGCAGCGCCCGGCGCGGGGGTCGCGCCTCGCCCTGCCACTCCGCCGACGCCGCGCCTCGACGTCGTGCGCCACGACCGTCGTCGGCGAGGCTGCGGCCCCGACCCTCGTACGTCTCGGTGTCGCGGCGTTCGGCGACCCACGGCGTGCGCAGGCCGGGGATACCGCGGACCGGGTCGCCGCCCGGGCCGTCGGTGCGGTAGACCCGCACGGGCGGGTTGGGGGTCCCGTCCGGGGAGTCCGCCAGGGTGATCTCGGTGACCGGCACCGTGATGCCGGAGTGCTCGCACCGCTCGTAGGCGAGTGCGCGTGCGGGGACGACGTCGTGCTCCATGTGTGCTCCTGCTTCCTACGCCGGCATGACCCGGTCAGGTTCGACGGTCCGGACGGCAGCAGTCCGATCTCAGCCCTTGCCAGGGCACCCGTGGGATCGCACGACAACGTAGCACGGGAGGTCCGCGGCGGGTCGTCCGGGTCCGGGCCGCTACCGGACCTCGACGGCGCCCAGCGCTGACTCGCGCCGGTCTGCGCTGACTCGCGACACCCTGCGCTGACTCGCGCCGGGGCGGCCGCCCGTGCTGCGGGGCCTCACGTATCGACCGGCGACGGGTGAGGTGCGACGACGTCGGCCCGGGCGACACAACAGAACCTCACGCATCCAGCGTTGATGCGTGAGGTTCTGCAGTGTCGGCGGTCGCCGGGGCGGCCGTTCGGGGGCGGGCCGTCAGCGGCGCGACGGGCGCAGGCCGCCGACCTGGAGGGGGTTGGCACCCGCCTGCGCCATGAGGTACCACGACGTGGCACCGGTGTGCTGGGCCTGGAAGTAGCCGAACCCGAAGCCGGAGTCGATGAGGCTCGACGCCGCCACCACGCCCGAGCGTGCGGGCAGCGGCGCACCGCCCACGGTCTGGCCGGCCCCGACCAGGTCCTGGGCGCGGCGCACCTGGTCGAGCAGGGCGTCGGCGCGGCGGGCGTCGGACCGTCCCCGACCGCGGTCCACGAGGGCGCACGCGAGCTGGGCGGTGCCTTCCAGCCAGACGCCGTCGGGGTGCACGGGCAGCCCGTTGTACGTCGCCGTGGAGGTGAGGCTGGCGCTGGAGAACGTGACGCCGGAGATCGTCACGCCCGCCGGGAGCTGAGAGACGCCCCGCCCGGCGACGTCGCGGGTCGCGAGGTCGGACGCCGCCCAGTCGAGGGCACGGGCGTTGCGGTCGCTACGCAGCGCGAGCCATCCCCAGGTCTGGGGGTCGAGCGGCAGCGGGTCGCGGTTGATCTCGACGCCGTCGTTCGTGCCGGTGTAGTAGTAGCCGCCGCGCCGCTCCCACATGCGGTCGACGAACTCGCGGGCGTGCTCGGCGGCGTCGGCCCAGCGGCGGCCGCCGGCGTGCGCGCGCAGCAGCCGGAAGAACGCGACGCAGTCGACGTTGTGCTCGGTCGAGCCGTTCGGGACGGGCACGTTCCCGCCGTCGACGCCGAACGAGAAGCCGCCGAGCGGCCTGGTCGACCACGTGTTCTCGACGATCCACTCCCCGATCCGCACGGCGGCGTCCCGGTAGGGCCGCACCCCGGTCGCGGCGTACGCGTGCAGCAGCGCGATCCCGGGCCACGCCATGTCGCCGACGGCGGTGCCGAGGAACCCGAACTGCCAGCCGATGTTGGCCGTCCCGTCCGGCAGCTCCAGGCCGTAGGGCTGCGGGTTGCCGTCGTAGAACGTGTAGGGGCCGGTGTTGTAGCCCTGCCGCAGGCGACCGTCGTCGTGGGCGGGGTCGTGCTCCTGGGCGAAGACGAGCCCGTCGGCCAGGGCGCGGGCCACGTCGGTGCGGCCGCCGGTGAGGGAGGCGCAGATCGTCAGGGCCACGTCGTAGACGAAGGCGGTCGAGAACAGCCCGAGCTGGTCGGCGTAGGACTGCGCGAGGCGCGGGCCGGGGTTGACCGCCGGGTAGGCGTTGGTCATGACGTCGAGGAAGTCGTGGGCGCGGCGCACGGAACCGGAGGTGCCGGACGGCGTGCCCGGGCGTCCGGGGTGGCGGCCCGTCGCGACCGGGCTCGCGGAGGCGGTGCCCGCGGTGGCGGCGATCAGCGCGGTGCCCGCGCCGGCGACGAGGACGCCGCGGCGGCTGAGACCGCGCGCGGGCGGGAGGGTGTCGGCGTGCTGGAGGTCCGGTCCGGTCATGACATCTCCTTCGATGTGCGGCGGCCTCCACGGTGAGGGCGTCGTCGACGTCAGGTTACTCGTGTCACTTCGAGGATGTGAAGAGATCCGGACGAGAAAGAGGGTGGTTCAGGAGAGCCGGACGACGACCTGCGTGCGCCCGAGGACCTTCGCGCCGTCGTGCGACACGGTGAGGTCGATCCGGGCGGTGCCGGCCTCCGGGTCGAGGGCGCCGACGGCGGCGGACACCTCGACGGTCGCGGCGCCGCGCGG
Organism: Isoptericola dokdonensis DS-3; assembly: GCF_001636295.1. Classification (NCBI taxonomy): domain Bacteria; kingdom Bacillati; phylum Actinomycetota; class Actinomycetes; order Micrococcales; family Promicromonosporaceae; genus Isoptericola; species Isoptericola dokdonensis. Next base: position 1,777,015 of record NZ_CP014209.1, read on the forward strand.
CGGCACCGGGACGGGCTTGGTGAACCGGGTCCCGTACTTCACGACCGCGCCCGGGTCGCCGACCCAGTCGACGACGACGCCCACCACGGAGCCCATCGTCAGCATGCCGTGGGCGATGACGCCGGGCAGGCCGACCTCGGTGGCGAACGACTCGTCCCAGTGGATGGGGTTGAGGTCACCGCTCGCACCCGCGTAGCGCACGAGGCTCGCGCGCTCGAGCTCCACGGTGCCCGTGGTCACGACGTCGCCGACGGCGAGGTCGTCCAGGGAGGGCCTCTGCCCCGGCGTCTGCCCGGTGACGGTCATCAGGACTCCTCGGGGCGGATCACGAGGCTGGACGTCACGGTGGCGACGTGCTCGCCGGGGGCGCCGGCGTCGTCCGCGGCGAAGATCTCGCAGCGGGTGCTCACCATGGAGATCCCGGACCGCTGGGTGACGGAGTCGACGTGCAGCACGGTGACCAGCTCGTCCCCGGCGACGATCGGCCGGTGGTGGGTGAAGCCTTCGTCGGCATGCACCACCCGGGAGAAGTCGATCCCGGCGGCCGGGTCGGAGACGTACGGCGACTCGGCGCGCTGCGCGATCACGACCGCGAAGGTCGGGGGCGCGACGACGTCCGGATAGCCGAGACCCCGCGCTGCCACGAGGTCGTGGTGCGCGGGGTGTGCGGCGCCGACGGCCGTGGCGAACTCGCGGATCTTCTCGCGACCGACGGAGTACGGCGCGGAGGCCGGGTACTCGCGGCCCGCGAAGTCAGGGTTCGCCACGACGTCGGGGTGCTCTGGACCGGAAGGTCAGCGGGTCTCGCGGTGCGAGGTGTGCTTGCCGCAGCGCGGGCAGAACTTCGCCATCTCGAGACGGTCCGGGTTGTTCCGGCGGTTCTTCTTGGTGATGTAGTTCCGCTCCTTGCAGTCCACGCAGGCGAGCGTGATCTTCGGGCGGACGTCCGCGCTCTTGGAAGCCATGGTGTGTCACCTCTCGCGCCCCCGGAAGGCGCAACGCAAGTCAAGGAAGTCGGTCCGACGCCGGCCGTCGGACGAATGTGATGCCTGTTGGTAGCGAGGGCGGGGCTCGAACCCGCGACCTCACGATTATGAGTCGTGCGCTCTGACCAGCTGAGCTACCCCGCCGCGCGTGACGAAACGCGAGACCGCCCGTCCGTGTACGGTGGACGGTCTCGCGTGATGTCACAGAGCCCCGAAAGGGAATCGAACCCTTGACCTTCTCCTTACCATGGAGACGCTCTGCCGACTGAGCTATCGGGGCAGCGGAGAAGACTCTACACGCTCCCGGGCCTCTTCCGAAATCCGGGTGTGCGTCACACCTTCTCCTGGTGCAAGGAGCGTCTCGACCGCGGATCGAGGCGTTCCGTGCGGTGGCAGGTGAGGGATTCGAACCCCCGAAGTCGATGACGGCTGATTTACAGTCAGCTCCCTTTGGCCGCTCGGGCAACCTGCCTAGCAGGGCCGCGAACGACCTTGCGTGGACAACCATAGCGGCACTTCGCGCCCAGGTGGAAATCGGTCCGCCGTGGCCCTGCTCACGCCCGCGGGACGCCCGTGCGCCGTCCCGCGGCCACCGTGTCGGTCGCCCCGGGCGGACATATCCTGCGCGGGTGACGACCCCTCCCGCCGCGGACCGCTGGGGGCTGCCCCTCGGTCTGGGCGCCTACCTCCTGTGGGGCGCCATGCCCCTCTACTTCCCGCTGCTGAAGCCGGCCGGTGCGCTGGAGATCATCGCGCACCGCATCGTCTGGTCCCTGCTGTTCTGCCTGGTGCTGCTCGCGGCCACCCGCACCCTGGGGCAGCTCGCGGACGTCGTGCGGCGCCCGCGCACCCTCGCGGTGCTCGCCGTCGCGTCGGTGCTCATCGTCGTCAACTGGGCCACGTACGTGTACGCGGTGCTGTCCGGGCACGTGCTCGACGCGGCGCTGGGCTACTACATCAACCCTCTCGTGACGACGCTCCTCGGGGTCGTGCTGCTCCGCGAACGGCTGCGCACCGCCCAGTGGTTCGCGCTCGGGTCCGGCGCGGCCGCCGTCGTCGTGCTCTCGACCGGCGTCGGCGGGCTGCCCTGGGTCTCGCTCGTGCTCGCGTTCTCGTTCGGCCTGTACTCCCTGACGAAGAACCGGGTGGGCCGCACGGTCGGGGCGCTGCCCAGCCTCGCGGCGGAGACCGCCGTCGCCACGCCGTTCGCCCTCGCCTACCTCGGCTGGCTCGTCGCCCAGGGCACCTCCACGTTCGCGCAGGAGGGCGCCGGGCACGCCCTGCTGCTCGTCGCGGCGGGGGTGGTGACCGGCGTGCCGCTGCTGCTCTTCGGGGCGGCGGCCCGGCGCCTGCCGCTGTCGGTGGTCGGCATGCTCCAGTTCCTCACCCCCACCCTGCAGTTCCTCGTGGGGCTGCTCGTCTTCGGCGAGCACATGTCCCCCGTGCGCTGGGTCGGGTTCGGGCTCGTCTGGGTCGCCCTGGTGCTCCTCACCGTGGACGGCACGCGCGCCGCCCGCGCCACCCGCCTGGCCGCCGCCGGACCGACTACGGTGGTCACCGAACCCTGACCCCACGCACCCAAGGAGCACCCCGTGGCCGACTCGTCGTTCGACATCGTCTCCAAGGTCGACCGCCAGGAGGTCGACAACGCCCTCAACCAGGCCGCCAAGGAGATCGCGCAGCGCTACGACTTCCGGGGCGTCGGCGCCTCGATCGCCTGGTCCGGCGAGGGCGTCCTGCTCGTCGCCAACAGCGCCGAGCGCGTCAACGCCGTCCTCGACGTCTTCGAGACCAAGCTCATCAAGCGCGGCGTCTCCCTCAAGGTCCTCGACACCGAGGACAAGGAGCCGCAGCCGTCCGGCAAGGAGTACCGCCTGCCGGTCGCCCTCAAGGAGGGGCTGTCGAGCGAGAACGCGAAGAAGATCACCAAGATCATCCGCGACGAGGGCCCCAAGGCCGTCAAGACGCAGATCACCGGCGACGAGGTCCGCGTGACCTCCAAGAGCCGCGACGACCTGCAGACCGTCATCGCGCTGCTCAAGGCCGCCGACCTCGACGTGGCGCTGCAGTTCACGAACTACCGGTGACGCTCCCCCGCCTCGTCGCGTCCGACCTGGACGGCACGCTGCTGCGCTCGGACGGCACCGTCTCGCCGCGCACGCGGGCCGCGCTGCGCGCCGTCGAGGACGCCGGGGTGGAGGTCGTGCTGGTCACGGCCCGGCCACCGCGCTGGCTGGACGCGCTCGCCGACTGCGTGGGCGACCACGGGCGGGTCGTGTGCCTCGGCGGCGCGGCCGTGTGGGACCTCGCGTCCGGCACGGCCCTGGACGTCCAGGGGTTCGCCGACGACGACGTCCGCGCCCTGGCCGCGGACCTGCGGGACGCGGTGCCCGGCGTCGCGCTCGCCCTGGAGCGGACGTCGGGCCCGGTGTTCGACCCGTGGTTCCCGCCGGACGAGACGGGGCTGCCCGCGCACGTGCGTGCCGCGACCGTCGAGGAGTCCCTGGGCGGTGCCGTGCACGAGCCCGGCACCGTCGGGAAGGTCCTCGCCGTGCTCCCGGGGCGCGGCCTGTCGACCCGGGTGGGCGACGTGCAGCGCGGCGACGTGCGCGACCCCGCGCAGGAGGAGTTCTTCGCGGCGGTGCGGGCCGCCGTCGGCGACCGCGCGCACCTGGCGTTCTCCGGCGCCGCGGGGCTGGCCGAGCTGCTGCCCGCCGGGGTGACGAAGGACCGCGCGCTGGCCCGCTGGAGCGCCCGGCTCGGCATCGACGCCGCGGACGTGTGGGCGTTCGGCGACATGCCCAACGACCTGCCCATGCTGCGCTGGGCGGGCCGCGGCGTCGCGGTCGCCAACGCGCACCCCGACGTCCTGGCGTGCGCGGACACCGTGGTGGCGAGCAACGACGACGACGGCGTCGCGGACCTCCTGGAGAGCGTGCTCGCGCTGCGCTGAGGTCAGGCGGGCTCGTCGGGCAGCCGGCGCCGCAGGTCGGCGATCTCGGAGCGCAGCGCCCGCAGCTCCGCGGTGAGCAGCGCCACCTGCTCCGGGGCGACCATCGACCCCGGGCCGGCGTCGATGAAGCGGCCGGGGGCGGCACCCGTCCGCACCTCCCCGCCCTGGTCGTCGCCCCCGCTCGTCACGGCGTCCGCGTCGAGCTCGTCGGCGACCTCGTCGTCGTCCCACGGGCCGGCGGTGACGATCTCGACCAGCCACGACGACAGCGTGGCCGTGACGACACCGAGCAGCGCGATGCCGCCGAGCATGAGCAGCACGGCCATCGCGCGCCCGATGGTGGAGACGGGCGCCATGTCCCCGTAGCCGACGGTCGTGACGGTCACCATCGCCCACCAGACGCCGTCGCCGAGGGTCTTGATGGTCGCGTCGGGGCGCCAGCGCTCGGCCTGGGTGACGACGAGGGACGCCGTGATCACCAGCAGGGTGGTCCCGACCGCGGCGTACCGCACCACCTTGCCGCGCAGGCGGCGCCGACCGCGCTGGTTGAGCCGCCCGACCACCGAGATGAGCAGCAGGGGCCGCAGCACGGGGACGAGGACGACGGCGAGCGCCAACGGGTGCCGGCGCACGTACAACCAGCGGCGTCGGGCCAGGGAGACGCGGACGACGTAGTCGACGGCGAACAGCACCCACGTGAACCCGAGGAACGCGAGGCAGGCGACGCGGACGGTCCTGTCCACGTCGGGGAACGCGATCGGGATGGCGTACGCGACGAGGAACAGCACGCCGACGACGGCCAGCGGCCGCTCGGTGGCGTCCTCCCAGCGGCGCAGGCGCGGCCCGACGACCTCGGCCCGTCGGCGGGCGAGGCTCAGCGGCAGGGACGGCTCGGACGACATCGCTGGTCAGCCTGCCAGACGCCGCCGCCGCCCGCGCGGGGTGGGCGGGTCAGTAGCGGGTGATGCCACCGGGGCCGAACCCGGTGCCGCCGGCCATCTTCTCGAGGCGCGCGATGCGCTCGGTCATCGGCGGGTGGGTGGCGAACAGCTTGGCCATGCCGCCGCCGCGGAAGGGGTTGGCGATCATGAGGTGGGAGACGTTCTCCAGCGGCTGCGTCTGCGGCAGCGGCGCGGCGGACGTGCCGCTGTCCAGCTTGCGCAGCGCCGAGGCGAGCGCCAGCGGGTCGCCGGTGAGCTGGGCGCCGTCCTCGTCGGCGTCGTACTCGCGGGTCCGGGAGATCGCCATCTGGATGAGCATCGCCGCGAACGGCGCCAGGATCGCCAGCGCCAGGGCGGCGATCGGGTTGCCGCCCTCGCGGCGGTCGCCCCCGCCGAAGATCAGCAGGAACTGCGCGAGCGACGTGATGACGCCCGCCAGCGCGGACGCCACGGACGACGTGAGGATGTCGCGGTTGTAGACGTGCATGAGCTCGTGCCCGAGCACGCCGCGCAGCTCCCGCTCGTCGAGGAGCCGCAGGATGCCCTCCGTGCAGCAGACGGCCGCGTTCTTCGGGTTGCGGCCCGTCGCGAACGCGTTCGGCGCCTGGGTGGGCGAGATGTACAGGCGCGGCATGGGCTGGCGGGCCTCGGTGGAGAGCTCGCGCACGATGCGGTACATCTCCGGCGCCTCGAGCTCGGTGACCGGGTAGGCGTGCATCGCCTTGATCGCGATCTTGTCCGAGTTCCAGTACCCGACGAACGTGCCGACGAGGCCGAGGGCGGTGAAGAGGAACAGCATGCCCTGGCTGCCGCGGAAGAACACCGCCCACAGGCCCAGGAGGACCGCCCACAGCACCCCGAAGAGGAGCACCGTCTTGAGCCCGTTGAAGTGCTGACGACCCACCGCTGTTCTCCTTCCGTGACGACACCCGTGCAACGCGCAGGCTACGTCCCCGGTTCCCCCGGCGCGCAGCGGCTCGCGTCACGCGGGCGTGCGCACCACCGGGTGCAGGGACAGCACGACGGCGTCGAACAGCCCCAGCATGGCCTCGCGCAGCGGCACGAACGGCGTCGTGAAGGACACGTTGAGCACGGGCTCCAGCCCGCGCCGGGCCGTCCAGTAGTCGGCGCGGAGCTCCGGCAGCGCCGGGTTGCCGTCGGCGTCCGTGCGCTCGGCCTCCGTCTGCCGCACCGCGCGCAGCACCCAGCCGTCCTCGAGCTCCTGCCGGTCCACGTCCGCACCGACCAACGACCCGGCCAGCCGGGCGACGAGCTCGTCGGTGCCGCCCGCCACGGCGTCCACGGGGAACACCGCCATCGTGCCGGTCAGCGCGACGTCGCCGACGTCCATCGCGAACACCGTGATGGCGGCGGCACCCGCCTCGGCCGCGCCGCGCGCCGCCGCCGCCAGGTTGTCCCGTGCCTCCCGGCGGGCCCGGGCCCGGTCGTCGCGCCGGCCGAGGCGCTGCGCGACGACGTCGCGCACGCGCGCGTCGATCGCCGCGGGATCGTCCAGCGGGACCGGCCACCAGCCGTTCGGGTACACGAACGCCCAGTGGGCGGCCGCCTCGGTGAGATCGACCCGCTCGCTGCTGGGCGCTGGCACGGCGTCGTCGCTGCCGGGCTCGCGTTCCTCGGTCAGGTGGGCGTCGACGCGGTCGGTGTCGAGCGGGTCGGTGGGCAGCGCCCGGACGTCGCTCATCCCGGGAACACCGCGATCCAGTCGGCCCACGCCTGCTGCTGCCGCCCGACCTCCCACCGCAGGACCCCGCCGTAGGCGAGGACCACCAGGGACACGAGCCCCAGCCGGAGCACGCCGACCTGCACCGCCCGCTTGCCGGACCCGTACCGCTGAAATCCGTGCAGGACGTAGGCGATCCCCCACACGACCGCCGCCATCACGATCACCAGACCCATCCAGCCCAGCACACCGATCCCTTGATCAGGAGGCACGGGGAACTCCTCCGGGCGACCCGCGGCCCACCACACGTCGAACCCGTCCTGGGCGGTCTCCCGCAAGGCGTCGGTCGCCAGCTGGACCACCACGAACGCGCCGGCGGCAGAGAACATCGCCCATCCCACACCGGCACGGAACACCCTCTCCGTGAAGTCGCTGACAGCCTCGGACAGGACGGCCCGGACGGCCGGCACACGGGCCCCACCCATCAGGCAGAACCAGCCGAAGAAGACGACCACGACGATCAGGAACAGCGCAGTCACGGTCTGGGACGGCCACGGCGGGTCAGCAGGAAAGCTCATTCCGGATCGTCCGTGGCGTAGACCGAGTCGTTCAGCAGCTCGACGAGCTCATCCTGCACCTCATCGACGAGGTGGCTGTACGGGGTGTCGCAGTCCAGCACGACGACCTCGTCCTTGAAGTGAGGAAAGAAGCTGAGCCGGCATGTGTAGATGAGCGTGCCATCGCGATCGGAGGTGTCGATGTACTGCACGACGAGCGGACCGTACTCTGCGTCGCCGGTCTCCACCGTGTAGCCGTGCACGTCGACGCCGGGGATCCGCGGCGCCCTACGGACGTCTTTGGCGAAGCGGCGAGCCGCCTTGCGCGCGTCCCCTCGCCTGCCGTAGGTCCGCAGCAACAGACTGGCCGTGGCGCGCCGTCCGTTCGACTCGGGGAACCAGATCCCGGCAGCCCAGACCTGCTCCTCGCCGACGGCGCGCTGGTCGACCGCGCGGACGGCGTCGACCACCGATGTCGCGTCCACGTCGCCAGCTGGCACCTTCCCGGCGATCTCGGCCCAACCCTCCGGGCTCAGCCCGGCAAGCCAGAACTGCCAGTCCGCACGCGGCTGGATCGTGAAGACGGGGTAGTCCTCCCAGGGTGGCACCGCGATCTCAGTCGTCATTGTTCCTCGCTGTCTTCACCAGGTTGTATCCGTTGAGCGTGGCGTCCGCACCGTAGGGGACGAGCACTCCCGCCAGTACGCTGAACTTGACAGGGTTCAAGGAGCCAAGGCCCTCCAGCGACTTCGCGAGGCCCGCCGACCGATTCCAGAAGTGCGGCACTGCACTGCTGTTTCGGAGCGCCTGGTAGGCCCGTGCGGCGTCCCCGTGACCGAGGAAGTTCATCACCCAGGCACGGCCTTGCAGACCTGAGAACGAGGCGATGCCCGACTTGAACCACGACACCGGGTTGGCCGTGACAAGGACGCTGCGGAAGGCGCTCTGCGCGTTGGTCCAGGCCGACGCGGCCGCTGCACGGTTGGCCGGGCTGCCGATCCGGGGCAGACGCCGCATCACGGTGGACTGACGCGCACCCCCCTGCGCGAGGCCTCGTAGCCCTGTGGACTTGGCGGCAGCCCCGGCGATCCTTCCGACACCGACGGTCGCGATGGCCACCACTCCGAGGATGACGCCGAGCCAGTCTCCCTCGCCCTTCAACGCGAGTGCGATGTCGGCGACCAGCGCCGCGACCGTCGCCACGAGCGCGATGACGGCGAGGACCTGCCCGAGGATCGGCACCCACCCGAGGACGAGCGCGGCGATGCCCGCCCACATGGCGATCTTCCCGGCCCACTTCGAGACGAAGCTCGCCAGGTCGGAGCCCCACTTCTCCCACCAGCCGTCGTTCAGGTCGCTGGCCCTGACGCCCTCGCGGATGTCTCCGGCGGCCTGCCGGGCGGCCGCCCGCCACGTGGAGAGGATGCCGTCGAGCTCGCCCACGGTGAGGCCGAGCGACGTCCGGGCGGTGTCGCGGGTGGAGACCTGCGTGCGCAGCATCCAGCTCGCCGCGGAGTCGACGGGTTCGCCCGTGGTGCGGGCGGTGGTGACGGCGTCGTCGTAGTCGCCCTGGGCCGTGGTGACCGCCTGCTCGGCCTCGTCGAGGGCCCCCTGGGCCTCCTGCGCCCGCGTCAGGAGCGCCGCGGCGTCGTCCTGCGCCTGCCGGTGCGCCACCGCGTACGTGGACAGCGCCGTGGCGACTGCGGAGTACCGGGTGCTCGCCTTCTGCAGCTCGGCGCGGACGTCGTCCGTCTTCTCGCGCAGCGCGTCCACGGCGTCCGAGGTGAAGCTGTCCGTCTCCTCGATGACACCGAGCGCCGCCCACGCGTCGTCCATGGCGGCGGCCACCTCGCCGTAGTAGGTCGCGGCGCTCGTCGAGACGTCGGGGTCCCCCGGCACGGGGTTCGCCGCCGCCAGCGGCTCCCAGCTCATGACTCCTCCAGCGACTTCGCGAGGTCGGAGTCCACGCCCTCGAACTGCTCGCCGACGGCACCCACGAGCTCGGCGACGTTCGCCACCGAGTCGCGCATCTTCGCGCGCCGTTCCTTCCAGTCCCCCGCGAACGAACGGATCGCCTCGGCCAGCTCGTCGTCGCCGACGGCGTCCGCGACCCGGCCCGCGTACGTGTCCGCGGCGTCGAACTCGGCGGCCACGAGGTCCAGGCCGGTGCCGGTGTCGACCAGCAGCGCGGTGTCGAGCCTCAGATCGGTCATGTCTCCCTGCCGTCACGTGCCGGAACGAGCGGCGGGACGGCCCTCGCTGGGCCGTCCCGCCGATCGGATGGTGCCTGCGTCAGCCGCGGATGCCCTGCGCGAGCTGGGCGTCCACGTCGGACAGCGTCTGGGCGGTCTGCTCGAGGAACGAGGCCATGCCCTCCAGGCCCTCGATGGCCTGGGTGGTGCCCGTGGTGAACTCCTCGTAGGAGGTCTGGAACGCGCCGGAGGCCTGGTCGGTGACGAAGCCGGAGGCGACCAGGTTGTTCACCTGGGTCTGCAGGGTCTGCAGGATCTCGGTCAGCTGCTGCTGGCCGTTGCGCAGCTGGCCGGCCTGGGACCGCAGCTCGTCGTAGGACACGTTGACGTTCGCCATGACATTGCTCCTCGTTGGTGGATGATCCGACCACGAGTGGTCGGTCCGTCGTCGGGTCGAGACTACTGACCCGATGCCCGGGGCGTCGATGGGGAGTACTCCCCATCCCGCCGGGTGGACGCTACCCCTGGTCGCCCAGGACGAACGGCAGCTGGACGCGCGTGTGCTTGCCCCGGGCCACCCAGGCGCCACGTCCGGGCGGGAACTCGCCCTTGCCGGACCGCGGGAGCGACGTCTTGAGGATCGTGTCGCCGTCGAGGTTCTCCGGCTGCAGCAGCAGGCCGCGGCGGCCGTTCTTCACCTCGCCGAACAGCGGCCACGTCGCGCCCCACGCGCCGGTCTCCGCCTCGGCGACGAGCAGGTGCTCGCTGGAGCGGATCGCCTTGGTGAGGTCCTGGATCGCCTTGTCGGCCGGCGTCTGGAGGTACTCGTTGATCGCCTCGACCACGACGACGATCCCGGGCGAGACGTCCTCGTCCTGGACCGCGGCGAGCAGGTCGGTCGCGAGACCCTTGACCTTCTCGACGCCGGTCGCGACGTCCGCCCAGGGGAGCTGGTCGGCGATCGCGGACCGTCCCTGCGCGAACAGGTAGAGCCGCGCGTCGGGGTTCGCGCGCAGCACCGCACGCCCGACGACGACGAGCGCGTTGCTGCGCCCCGCCCCGGGCGGCCCCGCCACGACCATCGTGCCGGTCGGGTCGAACGGCAGCGGCGCGATGCCGAGCGAGTCGAGCCCGAGCACCGGGCGGCCGTCCACGGCGGGCGGCAGCTCGTCCTGGCGGTACTCCGTGGGCAGGACCCGCACCGCGGGCGCCGGGCGGACCCCGGCCTCCAGCATCGACCGGCCCAGCTTCTCCGTGGCGGCCGCCTGCGCGGACACCGACGGCGTGCCGCCGATGACGGCGACCTGCAGCTCGAGGCCGTCGAGCAGGGCGCGACCGTTCGGCGAGTCGGTCGTGATGACGTCGCGGGGGGCGTTGAACGCGAGGTAGCCGTCGTCCGTCATCCGCAGCAGCAGGTTGCGCTGCACCATGGAGCGGACGTAGGTCGGCACGGCGCCGGACCGGTCCGCGGTGAACACGACGTGCATGCCGAGCGCGCGGCCGTCGTTGAGGATGTCGCGGAACGCGTCGAACCACTCCGACCGGCCCGCGCCGACCTCGAAGTCGTCGCGGAACGCCGGGAACCCGTCGACCAGCAGCAGGATGCGCGGGACGCCGGGCTGACCGGTGAGCCGGCGGTAGTCGGTGACGCTGGACGCCGACACCGCGGCGAACGCCTCACCGCGGCGGACGAGCTCGTCGCGCAGCATCCGCATGAGGCCCACGACGCGCTCGACGTCGTCGCCGCGCGCGATCGTGCCGACGTGCGGCAGCGACGACAGCATCCGCAGCGCACCGGCCGCGAAGTCGAGGCCGTACACGTGCACGGGACCGCCGCGCGGCGTGATGCCCGCCGCCGTGGCGATGCTCCGCAGCGCCGTCGACTTGCCGGCGCCGCCGGTGCCGTAGACGCCGAGGTGCCCGTCCGTGTCGGGGTTGAAGTAGACGGGCCGCTGCGCCTGCGCCTCCGGGATGTCCGCGACGCCGACGAGGATTTCCGTGTCCGTGCGCTGGTGCAGGCGCGTCAGGTCGTAGACGTCCGCCAGGGAGTCCAGCCACGGCCGCCGGGGCGCGGGCAGGCGCGCCGCCGTGAACGCCTCGGTGATACGGGCGACGAGCCGCTGCTGGTCGTTCGGGCCGAGGTCGACGTCCTCCTCCGGGGTGTCGACGACCGGCTCCTCCCAGCGCTCCTCGCGGCCGAAGTGCAGGCCCGCCACGCGGATCGCTGCCCGCTCCGGCGCCCGGCTGCTCCAGCCGCCCGCGTACGCGGACTGGAACGCCTGGAGACGCCCCGGCCCCGTCTTGACGACGCCACGGCCGGGGAGCGCCGGGTCGATGTGCGCGGCGTCCTTGATGTCGACGACGTCGCTGGAGTCGGACTCGTCGGCCATGCGCAGCGCGACGCGCAGGTTCGTGTTGGCGCGCAGGTTGTCCTTGATGACGCCCGCCGGGCGCTGGGTGGCCATGATGAGGTGGATGCCGAGCGAGCGGCCGCGCTGCGCGACGTCCACGACGCCGTCGACGAACTCCGGCACGTCACCGACCAGCGCCGCGAACTCGTCGATGACGATCACCAGCGCGGGCGGGGTCTCCGGGTCACCGCGCTTCTCCAGCTCCAGCAGGTCCTTGACCTTCTTGCGGTTGAACAGGTGCTCGCGGTGGTGCAGCTCGGCGCGCAGCGACGTCAGGGCCCGCAGCACCAGGTGCGGCGACAGGTCCGTCACGAGGCCGACGCAGTGCGGCAGCTGGACGCAGTCCGCGAACGCGGACCCGCCCTTGTAGTCCACGAACAGGAACGTCACGCGGTCCGGGCTGTACTCGGCGGCCATGCCCAGCACCCACGCCTGGAGGAACTCGGACTTGCCGGCACCGGTGGTGCCGCCCACGAGGGCGTGCGGCCCCTGGCTGCGCAGGTCCAGGTGCTGGGCGTCCAGGCCTGCGGAGCCGACGATCGCGCGCAGCGACCCGGCGCGCTTGCGCGGGCTCGCCTGGCTGCGGTCGTAGATCGACAGGTTCTGCCGCCAGCGTTCGACGACGGCGCCCGGGTCCTCGAACAGGTCGTGGCCGAGCAGGGCGGGCACCGAGACGGACCGCGGCAGGTCCGAGGAGTCCTCGACGATGGCGCCCGCGTCGAAGACGGGGGCGAGGCGGCGGCCGTACTCCAGGGCCGACGCCGGGTCGAGCTCCTCGAGCTCGACGTCGTCCACCCAGCGGCCGATGCGGACCATGCCGACGCGCGGCCCGGACTCGCCGAGGTCGACGAACGTGCGGCACGCCGCCGGGAGGTTCGCGCTGTCCGCGGCGAGCCACAGCGGGAAGACGCCCGCGTCCGGCCCCTGCTCGGCGAGCTGGATGAGGCGGGCCCGGTCGACGTCGATGTCGTCGGAGATGACCACGACGACGGCCGGCACCGGGGACCTCGTGCCCGCCTGCTGGGCGTCCGCCCCGACCTCGGCGCCGCGCTCCAGGGCGGCGTCGTCGGTGTCCACCGCGCCACGGCGCTGCACGCCGCGCACCGCCCGCAGCCGGGTGGTGACGAGCTCCTCCAGCTCGGCGATCAGCCGGGCGGCGCCGCTCGCGGAGTCGGCGAGGTGGTGGCCCTCGATCGGGCTCTGCGGCGAGGACGTGTGCGGGATCCAGGTGAGCCACTGCAGGTGCTGCGTCCACGCCGGGCTCACCATGCCGGTGACGACCAGCTCGGACGGCGAGTGCAGGCCGGTCAGCTGGAGCAGGGCCGCGTTGACGCTGCCCACCACCCGGGCGGGCGGGCCCGCGAAGCCGAGGGCGCCCGCGTCGTAGAGGTTCTCCACGACCGGGACGCCCGAGATGTCGCGGTACGTCTCGACGACCTCGTCGAGCTTCTCGCGGTACTCCTTGATCATCGCGCCGCGGTCGGAGTCCTTGACCCGGTTGCGCGACGGCATGGTGCCGATGCCGAACCGGACGTTGAGGAAGCTCCAGTGCTCGGGGCGGCGCGTCCACAGCAGCGGGCCGTGCCGCATCGCCTCCACGTACACGTGCTGGGTGGCGGGCGCCTCGCGCAGCCGCACGGCCCGCTCGGTGTCCTCCTCGCCGGCCAGCTCCTCGCGCAGCCCGTCGAGGCGCTCCGTGAAGCGCGCGATGTCGCGCTCCTTGCGCTTGCGCTGCTGCCGCCCCCGGGTGAGGTAGTTGCCCACGAGCATGATCGGCGTCATCGCCATGAACAGCAGGGAGATCACGCTGCCGCGGAGCACGAACATCGCCCCGCCCATGAGCAGGGGCGCGAGCATCGCCAGCATCGGGAACGGCTGCGGGTCCGTCTCCTTCGGCACCTCCGGGGCGTCGTACTCCGTCCCGTTGTACCGCGCCTCCACGCGGGGCGACCGCGTGAACGGCACCGGCCCCGCCTTGGGCGCGACCCCGGTGAGGTTCTGCGGCCGACGGCGCTCGATCGTCATCGTCGTGTCGCCGACGACGACGCGCTGCGTCCCCTCGACGCGCAGCCGCTGCACGTGGTCGCCGTCGACGAGGATGCCGTTCGCGGACCCCAGGTCGACCACGTCGACCACGTCCCCGACGTCGAGGCGCAGGTGCCGCTTGGACACCAGCGGGTCGGACAGCACGACGTCGCTGCCCGCGGCGCGGCCGAGCACCCAGCTGCCCTCCGGCAGGTCGATGACGGAGCCGTCGGCGAACCGCAGCGTCGCCCGGGTGTCCCGTGAGGACGCGTACTCGAAGCCGGGGCGGTCGGTGTCGACCACCGCGACCTCGGCACCGGAGCCGATCCATGCCTCGCCCAGCGCGGCGTCCGCGGGCAGCCGGACGGGGGTGTCCTGGCCGGGCAGCCGGGCCTCCAGCGTGCGGGGGTGGTCGCCGGGCAGTCCCGCCGAGCCCGGGTCCACGCGCGCGATGGTCGCCGCGACCTCGCCGATCGTCGCACCGGCGTCCGCGGTGACGACCACGTCGTCGTGCGTGGTGTCGGGGCGCCGCAGCGTCACCTTGACGCGCATCGTTCTCCTCGGGTCGTTCGGTCTCGAAGGTCGCGGGGGCGGGCCCCGCGGCGGCGCCGGAGCGCCGCCGGTTCAGTCGCGGGAACGTCTCACCAGGGCGACGACGCCACCGGCCACCGCCCCTACCAGACCACCGGTCGCGACGACGCGCCACGTGGCCGGGTCGGTGAGCTCGCGGCCGATGGCACGGTAGAAGTCGGCCGGGTCGCCGGTGCCCGCCCCGTCGGTCACGACGCCGGCGGTGAAGGTGACGACGAACGCGATGGCGGCGACGCCGACGGCGAGCACCACCACGAGCTGCCACCAGGTGGGGCGGGTCGCGCGGCTCACCGGGCCGTCTCCGGGGTGCTCACTCGGCGTCCTCGGACGTGTCCAGGTCGAGCAGCGGGAGGTCCTGCGACGTCACCAGCCGGGAGGCGACGGCGTACTCGACGAGGCGGGCGCGCCGGTTCGCGGCGGGCCCGTCGCTGCCGCCGCGCAGGCCGCGCACCCCGACGCGGTCGAGCTTCTCGCACACGTTGTCGAGCTTGCGGTTGAAGCGGGTCGTGGACCAGCCGAGCCGGGCCGCGGCGTCGCCCGACGACGGGATCTGCGACAGGCCCGTGCCGTCCCGGCGCAGCATCGGTTCGCAGAGCGCGACGACGAGCTGCCGCTGGCTGACCGTGAACGGGATCATGCCGATCGTCGTCGCCCCGCCGTCGGGCTCCTCGGTGCGGATCTCCGCGTACGGCGCGGGGGCGAGCCGGGCGAGCAGCTCGTACGTGGTGGGGCCCGCGGTGAACACGATCGACGTCGCGGGGAACACCAGCGGCAGCGACGTCCCGGGCGAGAGCCACGACTGCACGCCGCCCGCGGCGTCGCACACCGTCACGGACAGCCGGCCGCCCACGTTGGCGAGCCACCACAGCCCCCCGTCGTGGGTGAGCCGCAGGAACCGGCGGTGCAGGTACGGGTTGTCGTCGAGCTCGATGTCGCCCTCGCGGCCGATCTCGAACACCTGCTGCGGGTCGGGGTGGAACCACTCCCCCGCGAACTCCAGCGCGAGCTCAGCCATCGACGCACTCGACCTTCGGCTCGTAGGACGGCGCCCCGCTGCGGTTGACGACGACCTCGACGCACGTCTCGCCCGACTCGTCCCGCGGGACGGTCACCGTGGGCTCCTCGACCGGGGTGTAGGCAGTCTCCGCGCCGATGGCGGGCACGCGCCACCCGTAGGTGTCGCCGTCCTGGGGCTCGGGGTTGGTCCACGTGAAGACGACCTCGTCGCCCTGCACCTCGCCGGACAGGTCGCGCACGGCCGGGACCAGACCACCGAGGTTGTCGGCCGGCAGGCCCGGGTCCTCGACCTCCTGCTGGGTGGTCGGGGCGGCCTCGGGCTCGGCCTCGCCGTCCGGCTGCAGCAGCACCACCAGGAGCGTCACGACGGCGACGACGGCGACCAGGGCGGTGGCGACCAGCGCGCCGACCGCGCCGCGGGAGCGCGCGACGGGCTCGGCCTCCGGCACGGGTGCCGGGTCCGGCGTCGCGGCCGACGCCACCGCCCGGTGGACGGTGTCGCCGAGGTCCGGGGCGAGCTGCGCGGTACCCGCCTGCGCGGTCGCCACCGCCGGTCGCGCGCCGGTGGACGCCCACCCGCCCGGCGTGCCGGTACCGCCCGGCGCCGTCCACGAGGCCGGGACGGACGTCATGGACGTCGGTGACGCCGCGGAGGACGCCCCGCCGGCGCCCGGGCCGCGCGGGTCGACCGACACGACCTCGCGCAGCCGCGTGCCGACGTCGTCCTCGTCGTCCGGGCTGTCGCCCGACCCCGGTGCGGCGTCGGTCTCGTGCACCAGTCCCGCGTCGTCGAGCAGGTCGATTGGGGTGACGGCGAACGACAGCTCGGTCTGCACCGCCTGCAGGGCGCGGGCGAACGCGAGCGCCGTCGGGTACCGGGCGGCCGGGTTCTTCGCCATCGCGGTGCTCAGCACCCGCTCCAGCGAGGCCGGCACGTCCGTGCGACCCGTGGGCTGCAGCGGCGCCGACTCGATGCGGGACACCAGGTCGGCGCTGGAGTTGGTGCCGCCCGGCACCTCGAAGGGCGTGCGGGACGCCAGCAGCGAGTACGTCGTCGCCGCGAGGCCCCACACGTCCGTCCCGACACCGGTGCTGGGCGGGTCGCCGAACGACTCCGGCGGCGACCACGGGATGCTCATGCCCTCCGCACGGCCCGCGTCGTCGAGGGTCGAGGAGATGCCGAAGTCCGTCAGCGCCGGGTGGCCGTACTCGGTGACGAGGATGTTCGCCGGCTTGATGTCACGGTGCAGGATGCCCGCCCGGTGCGACGTCTCCACCGCGCCGGAGATCTGCACGGCGATGCGCAGCACGTCCGCGACGCTGAGCCGCTCGCTGCGGTACCGCGACCCGAGGTTCGGGCGCGAGCAGAACTCCATCGCGAGGTACGGACGGCCGTCCTCCGCGACGTCCGCCTCGTACATCGTCACGATGGAGGGGTGCGTGGACAGCGTGGCCATGAGGTCGGCCTCGGCGTCGAACGCCTCGCGCTGCCCCTCGCCCGTCCACTCGTGCAGCAGCACCTTGACTGCGACCCGGCGGCGCGGGCGCCGCTGCTGGTAGAGGAAGACGTCGGAGAAGCCTCCCGAGCCGACGAGCGACAGGTACTCGAACCCGTCGATCTGCGGCGGGGGCGACGGCGCGCGCTTGCTGCTCACCTCAGAGGATCCCTTCGAACGTCAGCGTCACCCCGTCGCCCAGGTCGACGACGTCACCCGCCACGACCAGCGCGGGCTCGCCCGGGTGCAGACGCAGCGGCGGCTGGCCCGAGCGCAGCAGCGTCGTCCCGTTCGTCGTGTTCATGTCGCCCACCAGCACGTGCCAGCCCTCGAGCCGCACCTCGAGGTGCGAGCGCGAGATGTCCTGCTGCGGGCTCGGCACCGTGACCAGGCGGGGCAGGTCGTCGCCGGTGACGCGGGGCGAGCGCGGACGCCGGCCGACCACCACCGGACGGTCCAGGACGACGCGCGGGCCGTCGGAGACGGCGAGCACGCCCAGCGACGGGCGGGGCACCTGGCGGGCCTCGCCGTGCAGCGGCTGGCCGCACGTGGCGCAGGCGTCCCGCTGCGGCGGGTTCGGGTGCCCGAGCGGGCACTCGCGGGCCAGGATCGTCGGGCGGGTCGGCGCCGGCGTCGCCGCGAACGCCGGGCCCGGGGGCACGGCGTCGGCCCGGGGAGCCGGTGCGCCGGCCCCCGCGGCGGGCAGCGGGTCGCTCGCCGGGACCGCGGCGCGCAGGTCGGCGATGGCCGACGACAGCACCGTGCTGCCGTCGATCTCGTCCTCGACGGACGGTGCCGCGGGGGCGGGCGCCGGGGCGGAGGTGACGGGGGCGGGGGGCGGCGGCGTGGCCGCGTCGTCCTCCTCCTCGTCCTCCTCCGGGGGCCGGACGGCCGCGTCCTCCACACCGCGCAGGACGGTCGAGCCCCACAGGTGACCGAAGCCGGTGGTCTCCTCGGGGGCGTCGGCGGACGGGGCCGGCTCCGGCGCGGCCGGGAGGGCGGCGTCCTCGTCGCGGACGCCGGCGGGCGAACCCTCGGCCTCGGCGGGCGAGGACTCCGCGGGGGCGGCCGCCGGGTGGAAGGTCGACTCGGGCGCGATCGTGGCCTCGGTGTCCACGGCACCGAACGGCACACCGCTCACCGGGGCGTCCGACGGCGGCAGGGGCGCCGGGGCCGCCGTGACGTCCCCCGCAGCGGGCGACGCCGCGGAGGCGGGCGACACCGACGATGCCGAGGACGCGGGCCGGTGCCGCGGCTCCGCCTCCCACGGCTCGGTCGCCGGCTCCGGACGCGGGGTCGCCGCGGCGGGCGCGGCCGACTCCGTGAGCCGCACGCCCACCGACGCCGCGAGCACCACCCCGTCACCCAGCGGCAGGCCACGGACGTCGACCAGGTCCTCGCGGGACTCGGTCACGCCCACCTGCACGGCCAGGTCCACGACGTCGTCGAAGGTGCGCTCGGCCCACGTCGTCACGCCGTCGCCCGCCACGTGCTCGCGGCCGTCCTCCCGGGCGATCGTCACCGACGCGCCGCCGCGGGCCGCCACCTGCACCCGGCGCCCCTCCGTGACCGCCATGGCGAACGGCGGCAGGGAGGCGAGCGACGCCCCGAACGCCCCCGTGAGGACCTCCAGCACGGCGACCACGCCGGACCGCTCCCCCAGGACCGTCCACAGCTCGTCGACGAGCTCCGGCGTCACCTTCTCCGGCAGCAGCACGACGGCGCCGCCGCGCACCACGACGTACGCCGGACCCATCACGTAGCGGGCGGTCATGAGAGCGTCTCCCTCCACGCCGCCGCGCGCGGCACCGTGTCCTCGTCGTCCCGGGCGTCGGCCCGCGCGTCGCGCGGCGCGGTGCTCTCCAGCCCGTCGGCCAGTCCGGTGGCGTCCACCACGACGACCGTGATGTTGTCCCGGCCGCCCGCCGCCAGCGCCTCGGCCACCAGCCGGTCGGCGGCCGACTGCGGGTCCGGCTGGGTGAGCAGCAGCACCTCGATGCGCTCGTCGGAGAGCTCGCCCGTCAGCCCGTCCGAGCAGACCAGCAGCCGGTCGCCCGCGTGCACGGGCAGGAACCAGTAGTCGGCGTCCGGGGTCTCGGGGGCTCCCAGTGCACGGGTGACCACGTGCCGTCGCGGGTGCGTCAACGCCTGGTCGGCCGTGATCTCGCCCGCGTCGACGAGCTCCTGGACCTCGGAGTGGTCGACGCTGACCTGCTCCAGCTCGCCCTCGGCGAGCCGGTAGGTGCGCGAGTCCCCCATGTTGACGACCAGCCAGTACGGCTCGCCGCCCTGCTCGGTGAGGACGACGCCCGTGAGCGTCGTGCCCGCGCCCCGTCCGGGGGCGGTCTCGATGGCGCGGACCGCGCCGTGCGCCGCACGGACGAGGCCGCGTACCGCGTCGACCCCCACGATCGCGTCGTCCAGCAGCGGGCGCAGCGCGTCCACCGCAGCGGCGCTGGCGACCTCGCCGGCGTCGTGGCCGCCCATGCCGTCGGCGACGAAGAACACCGAGCCGCCCGCGAGGTACGCGTCCTCGTTGAGCGTCCGCCGTGCCCCGCGGTGGGTCGACGCGCCCCAGAGCAGGCCGAGGTTCACCTCGACGCTCATGCTCCGGCGTCCGCCCCGAGCACGGTCAGCCGACGCTCGCCGAGCTGCACCGTCCAGCCCGCCGTCACGGTCGCCGGCGTGCCGGCGCTGAGCTCGCGCACCGAGCCGTCCGGCGCGATGAGGGCGCTGCCGTTGGTCGACCGCAGGTCGACGACCTGGAGGCCCTCGGCGGTGGGCAGGAGCTCCAGGTGGGTCTTCGACACCGAGCGCGTGGTGTCCTCCAGCCGCAGCAGCTCGGCCGCCGCGCCCTCGTCCTGCTGCGGGTTGCGGCCCAGCAGCGTCCGCCGGGCGACGTGCACCCGACGGTCGGTGTCGAGCTGCACCACGATGCGGGGCGGGGTCGCCGCCCCGCCCGCGCTGCGGTGCGAGGAGACGCTGAACCGGGTCTCCTCCAGGTCCTCGTCCAGCCCGGAGGGGGAACCGGCCCCGGGGTCGGCCCCGGGGTCGGTCACCCCGGGTGCCCGACGGGTGGGTGCGGACGGCGGCGCGGGCGCCGGGAACGGCGTCGAGGACGCCTGCACGGGCGGGGCGGCGGGCGCCTGCGCCGGGGAGGACGGGACCGGCGCCCGGTCGGGGGCGCCGATCACGGTGGCCGCGTCGACGGGCCCCGGGGCCGCGGGGGCCGGTGCGGGCGAACCCGGCGCGGGGGCCGGGGAGGCGGCCGGTGCGGCCGTCGGGGTGCCCGGCACCCCGGTGATGACGCCGCCCGCCGCGCGGTCGCCCGCGGGGAACCCCCACGGGTCGGCGGGCGCGGACGGGGGCCGAGCGGCGAACGCAGCACCTCCGCCGGCGGGGGCCGCGGCCGACGTCGCCGGGGGCACGGGGGCCGGGTGCAGCGCCGACGGCGGGCCCGCGGCGGCGCTCGCCGGGGCGAAGGTTCGGGGCGGGACCCCGCGGACGTCCTGCACGACGGCGCGGGACGCCTTGTCGTGCCAGCCCTGACGGCGGCCCGAGGAGTCGAACGTCGGGGAGACCAGCACGAGGACGGTGCCGACCAGCGGCGCGACGCCGCACAGCGCCAGCACGAGCCAGCGCAGCAGGCCGCGCCCGGCACCGATCGGCCCGCCGTCGACCGCCGAGACGGTCCGCAGACCGAGCAGGCGGCCGCCCAGGGTGCGGCCGGTGAGGCCGTCGGCCAGGGCCAGGGCAAGCCAGCCGAGCAGGCTCACCACGCCGATCGTCGCGTAGACCGCCACGAGCGACCCGAGCAGCGCGGCGGTCGCCGCCTCGAGGCCGAGCTGCGTGGTGACCTCGTTCAGCGCCGCGTACCGCCCCGGCACGCCCGACACGAAGGCCACGACGAGGCCGACGACGAACGCGACCAGCGACACCGCGACGACGTCGATCACGTAGGCGCCCGCGCGGCGACCCGTGCCGGCGAGCGGCGGCTGGTTGCTCTGCGCGCTCGCCCGCAGCATGTCGACGGCGCCGTGCCGGGTGCGCTCACGCATCTCCGGCTCGGTCGTCGCGTCGGTCCGCTCGCTGGGGCCGGAGTACCCGCTCGCGCCCAGGGCCGTGCCGCACACCGTGCAGAACCGGCCGCCCTGCTCCTGGGCACCGCACGCGGTGCACGTCGTCGTCATCGATCCTCCTGCTGCTGCGCACGCTGCTTGCGGCGACGCGTGCGGGCCATCCTGTCACGCACGCGGCCCACCGCGGCACCCGTCCGCCGTGCGGCCGCTCGCGGCAGCGCGGTCACGGCCGCCCACGCGGCGGCGGGCAGCGGCGGGGCCTCGGCCCCGCGCACCGAGCGCAGCGAGAACCGTGCCCGCACGCGGCGGCCCCACGGCACCGAGCGCTGCATGTCGCGCACGGCGGTGTCGACGTCCGCCCAGTAGGCGGCGGTCTCCTCGTCGGACGGCGTCCCCGCCCCGAACACGACCTGGTCGGCCCGGTGGGCGAGCGTCGTCGTGGTCGTCGCGGCCGACGCGGTGGCGGGCTGCTCGGCGAGCAGGCGGGCGCTCTCGCGGCGGGTCGCCGCGGCGGGCACCGCCGCACCCAGGTCGGTCGCGGTGTCCAGCACCTCGCGCCAGCCGCCGCTGACCCGGTCGACCGGGACGGGCGACCGCCGACGGCGCTTGTACCGGCGGGCCTTGAACAGCAGGATCGCGAGCAGCGGCGCGGCGAGCACGACCAGCGGGATGCCGACCGTCATCGCGACGATCGCGACCTGCCGCCAGTCGACCGACTCGGCGTCCTCGTCGTCCTTGTCCTCGTCCTCGACGTCGCCGGCGTCCGCCTGCGGCGGCTCCTCCGGCGTCTGCGGGTCCTCCAGCACGGGCGGCTTGGGCACCTGGCGCGAGCGCGGCAACGGCTCGACCTTGTTGTCCTCGTCCGGGACGACGTCGAACGGCACCCAGCCGTAGCCCTCGAAGGGCACCTCCACCCAGGCGTGCACGTCGGCACCGGTCACCGTGTAGGGGGTGCCCGGCTCCCAAGTCCGCTCGTCCGGGTAGAAGCCCATGACGACGCGCGCGGGGACGCCGACCTGGCGGGCCATCAGCGCCAGCGCGGTGGCGAACTGCTCGTCGTCGCCCACCATCTCGTCCTGGGAGAGCAGCGCGTCGATGCGCGCGGCGGAGTGCCCGGGCAGGGAGTGCGGCTGGTTGTCGAGGCCGCTGGAGTAGATGCCGGTGGCCACGAGGGTGTCGCGGATGTTGGTGAGCTGCTCGAACTGCTCGGTCGCCTCGGCGGCGAACTGCGCCGCCTTGGCCGGCACGGCGTCCGCGACGTCCTTCGGCGTCGGCAGGTCGACGTCCTCGATCGGGACGGACGCGAGGTCCTCCTCGGCCGGCGGCTGCGCGACGACCGTGTCGAGCTCGTACGTGTCGCCCGGGCGCAGGCCCGCGGTGACCAGGCCGGTGCCCGACGACGCGTTGTAGTACGTCGCGGTCTGGAGCGCCTCGGCGCGGTCGCCGGTGAACCGGATGCCGGCGAGCTCGCCGACGTCGGGCAGCCACACGTCGTCGTAGCCCGCGACCTCGACCTCGACCTTGGTGCGGGTGCCCTCGGCGACCGTGTCGATGACCTCGCCCGCCCGGTTGAAGACGCCGGAGCCGCCGCCGCTGGCCACGTCGTAGACGGTGCCGGCGTAGTCGTCCAGGGTGGCGAGGCGCACGCGGGAGCCCTCGGGCAGCCCGGTCACCGTGAAGAGCGCCGTGTCGGCGAGGTCCTTGGTGTAGCTGCGGTAGGACACGAGCGGGCTCGAGTACTGGTGCAGGTCGAACGGCGGGGTGACGACCTCGCGCAGCGCGAGGCGCTCCTGCCCGGTGGCCATGCCGGGCGCGACGAGCACGGCGGCCACGCCACCGAGGGCGAGCATCACGGCGCCGCCGCGCACCCGCTGGTTGCGCAGTCGGCGGGTGGCGTCACGGCTGGCGTCGGACAGCAGGCGGTTCGCCTCCATGCGGGTCTCGACGGCGCGCCACGACGCCCACAGCAGCCCGACCACCCCGACGACGAGGCCCTGCACCAGCGGGTATGCCGGCAGGATCGTGCCGAGCAGCGCGACCCCGGCGAACGCCACGACGACGGGCAGCAGCGCCCACGCGGCCTGCCGGGCACGCCACGCCAGGGTCCCCGCCAGGACGCCCGCGACCATCATGAGCAGGTAGGGCACGACGGCGAGCTCGGGGAACGAGGACAGCGGCGGGACGGTCGTGACGAACGCCTTCCAGCCCCGCACCGACTCGACGGCGAGCGTCTGCCAGGTCTCCGGGGTCGGCACGACACCCGCGACCGTCGTCCCCGGGAGGGCGAGCGCGCCGCCCAGCAGGAAGAACGCCAGGACCGTGGCCCCGGCGGTGAGCAGCACCGGCCAGCGCAGCGCGGCGGCCGTCCAGGCGACCAGCAGGCCCGCCGCGGCACCGCCGAGGGCGGGCAGCAGGTAGCCGGTGGTGCCCCAGGCGGGCCCGAACCCGAGCGCGACCACGCCGAGCAGCGCGACGAGGACGAGTCCGTCCACGGCGCCGCCCGGGGTGAGCGCGCGGGGCCGGTCACCGGGACGACGGCGGGCGCGCGTCGTGCCGGCCCGCAGGGAGGTGCGCGACGTCCCGCCGGTGCGGCCGGTGGAACCGGTGCCCTCGGCGGGACGGCCGCCCGGGTCGTCCCCGGGAGCGCGGCGGGCGTCAGTCATGAATCCTCCGCAGGGCGTGCGGCAGGTCGGCGAGCTCGCCGAGCGTGAGCACCTGCATGTCGGCGACGCGGCCGCGGCTGACGGAGGCGCCCGGCGTGCAGCGCAGGGCGACGAGCCGCGCGTCCACGGGGAGCCGCACGGCCGCGGCGCGCAGGTCGGTGGGGGTGACGGTGCTGCCGACGAGCACGGCGACGACGGACGCGTCGGTCGCCGACACGGACGCGGCGCGCGCGACGTCGGCGAGGCTGGTGCGTGCCGGCGACAGCTCGAGGCGCGTGAGGTCGTCCAGGAGGCGCGTGCGGTGGTCGCCGCGCACCCGGCCGGCCTGCACCATGACGGCCAGGCCGCCGTCCTCGCGGATCGCCTGGAGGCCGAGCGACCCGCAGACGGACACCGCGAGCTCGAACTCCTCGGGGTCGCCGTAGTCGTCGCTGCGCGTCGACAGGATGACGGCGAGCCGGGACCGGCGGGTCTCCTCGAACTGGCGCACCATGAGCTGGCCGGTGCGGGCCGTCGACTTCCAGTGGATGTGGCGGCGGTCGTCGCCGGGCACGTAGTCGCGCAGCGCGTGGAACGACACGTCGGAGTCGGAGATGTCGGGGGTGACGCGCCCCTCGAGGTCGTGGAGCAGACCCGTCGACGACCCGGACAGCGGCATGGTGCGCGGGTGGACGAACAGCTCCTCGGGCTCGGTCCACTGCAGCTCGCGGCGCAGCAGGCCCAGGGGATCGGCGCGCACCGAGCGCACCGGTCCCAGGGGGATGACCGCACGCTGGTGGGTGGGCACCGCGAAGATCTCCTCGTGCTCCGCGTCGGGACGCAGGCGAGGCACCGGGAACGACGCCATGCCCTGGCCGACCTGCAGCTCCATGACCGCCGGGAGCATCACGCGGGGCGACCCGTTGCGCACGAGCAGGCGCCCCACCGCGCGGTCGCCCACGACGACGCGCCGGGAGGCGACGTCGAGCGTGACCTCGTAGCGCAGCCGCCCGAGCACGAAGACGACGGCGGCGAGCAGCGCCACCGTGGCGGTCACCGCGACGACCGCCCACTCCTCCCAGTGCAGCACGGTCCCGGCGACCCAGGCTGCGGCCGTGAGCAGAAGCACCGACCAGCCCAGCGGGGACACGACGCCCAGCACCGGCGCGACGCGCGACCAGGCGGAACCTGCTCCCGCACGGGCCGACGTCCACAGGGCGGCCGCCCGGCGGGGACGTCGCTCGCGCGGAGCCTGCTGGCCGGACGCGTCCTGCGGCGTGCCGGGGTCGACGACGTCGGGCCGGTCCACCTCGGGGGCGGCGGTCGCCGCCTCCGGCGTGGTGGTCGTGGTCATGGCTGCTCCGGTTCAGGTGGTGCGTGGTGCGGTGCTCGTGCGTGCTCGCGCGATGCTCGTGCGGGGACGGCGCCTCAGGCGGTGCGGCGCTCCTGCGGCGCGGAGACGTCGGACAGCAGGCGCGCGATCGTCGTCTCGGCGGTGGCCCCGGCGAACTCGGCCTCCGGGTCCAGGACGAGGCGGTGCGCCCACGTCGGCTGGAGCAGGTCCTTGACGTCGTCCGGGAGCACGTAGTTGCGGCCGTGGGCGGCGGCCCACACCTTGGCGCAGCGCACCAGCGCCAGCGCGCCACGGACGGACACGCCCACGTGCACGTCGGCGGCCTGGCGGGACTCCTCCGCGAGCCGGGACACGTACTCCAGGATCGCCGGGTCGACGTGCGTCGCGGCGGCCAGCGCGGACATCTCCACGAGCGCCTGGCCGGTGATGACCGGCTGCAGCGCGGCGCTCCGATCGCGCACCGCGGAGCCCGCGAGGATCTCGACCGTCGACGCGAGGTCCGGGTAGCCGATCGACGTCTTCATGAGGAAGCGGTCGAGCTGCGCCTCGGGCAGCTTGTACGTTCCCGCCTGCTCGATGGGGTTCTGGGTCGCGATCACCATGAAGGGCGTGCCCACGGCGTGCGTGACGCCGTCGACGGTGATCTGCCCCTCCTCCATGACCTCCAGCAGCGCCGACTGCGTCTTCGGCGAGGCACGGTTGATCTCGTCCGCCAGGACGATGTTCGCGAAGATCGGACCCTTGTGGAAGTCGAAGCGGCCCGACTTCTGGTCGTAGATCGTCACGCCCGTCACGTCCGAGGGCAGCAGGTCCGGCGTGAACTGGATGCGGTGGTTCGTGCCCTGCACGCTCGCCGCCATCGCCCGCGCCAGCGACGTCTTGCCCGTGCCGGGCGCGTCCTCCAGCAGCAGGTGGCCGTCGGCCAGCATGCACGTCATCGCCAGCCGGATCTGGTCGTCCTTGCCGAGGAGCGCCTGCGCGACGTTGCCGACGATGCGGTCGAACGTCTGGGCGAACCAGGCGGCCTGCTCGGGGGTCATGGTGCTCATCGGGAGGGTCTCCAGGTCGTCATGCTCGGGGATGTGCGCGGGGAGGTCGGGTGGGTCGTGGTCATCGCGGCCACGCCCGCTTCTCGAAGGTCCAGTCCCTGCCGTCGACGGTCGCCCACACCTGAGCACCGTTCATGATGCCGACGACGCAGTACAGGTCCGCGTAGCCGCCGGGGCTGAGGTAGGCGGACTGGGTCGAGAAGTTGCTGTTCCTCCCGCCGAAGTTGTTCCAGCAGCGGAAGCTGTACGTCCCGGCCGGGACGTCGGCGTTGGCGTGGACCCGCACCCGTGTGCAGTTGTTGGTGTTGCAGCCGTCCACGCGCATCACGATGCCCGAGTCCGACGTCCAGATCGTCGGGTTCGGCGGGGCGTCCGTCGCTCCGCTGGCCGACCGCCAGGCCGAGCACCCGGCGTCGTTGCAGGCGCGGGCCTGCAGCGTGTACGACTTGCCGTACCCGCCGCCGACGCCGACGTTGCCGGCGCCCGTCCCGGACCTGTTCTCCGACCCGGACAGTGTCCACTGGACAGTGCCGGACTGGCCGTTCCAGCTCCCGGGGTTGCTCACGTTGAACCGGCCGTCCGTCGGCGAGGTCTTGGTCCAGCTCACGCTCGTCACGCCCGGCGCGGAGAACGGCCTCACTCCGTTCGACGCGGGGCTCGGGTCCGAGGTGCCGCCGGCGTTGGTGGCCGTGACGGTGAAGGTGACGTTCTGCCCGTCGGGCAGGCCCGTGAACTTCACGCTGCGGCCACCGGTGGTGGTCGTCCGCGAGCCGTTCGACGCCGTCACCGTGTACCCGGTGATCGGCGAGCCGTTGCCGTCCGCCGCCGCCCAGCTGACGACGACGTCCCCGGCATCGATCGATGCGCTGGGAGCCGCGGGGCGCAGCGGCTTGCCGTACGGGACGACCCCGGCGGACTGCGCGCCGGACTCGCCCCACCCGGCCTTGTTGTAGGCCTTGACGGCGAAGGTGTAGCTCGACTTCGTGCTCAGGCCGGTGAAGGCGTACGACGGTGTGGCGGTCTCCACCGTCTGCACCTTCGAGCCGTCCTGGTAGACGTCGACGGAGTAGTTCTTGATCGCGTCGCCGTTCTCGTACGGCGGGGTCCACGACACGTTGACCTGGCCGCCCAGCGGAGTGTCGACGCGCGAAGCCGTCGGGGCCGCCGGAGGCTCCGGCACCCCCGCCGGGATCTCCGACGCCGACCAGGCACCCCAGTCCGACGGGTCCGGCGCCAGGTTCTCCGCCTGCACGCGGATCTTGTAGGCGACGCCGTTCTCCAGCCCCTCCCACACGATCCGGTTGCCGGTCAGGCCCACCTTCTGCGTCTCGCCCGACGGCAGCGCCGGCGAGATCTCCAGGTTCACGGCCTGGATCGGCGAGCGGTCCGTGTAGGTCGCGTTCTCCCAGGTGACCTCGAGCGACTTGTCGCCGAAGACCAGCGTCGGTGCCGCCGGCGGGTCCGGCTTCTCGTCCGGGCGCGCCTCGGCGGACGCCGGCGACGCCTCCGAGTCGCCTACCTCGTTCGTCGCGACCACGGTGAACGTGTACGTCACGTTGTTGGTCAGACCCTCCAGCGTGCAGGTCGTCGTCGCGCACTCGAACGTGTCGCCCTGGTCGGAGGTCACCGTGTACCCGCTGATCTCCGCACCGTTGTTCACCGGCGGCGTCCACGACAGCACCACCGTCTCGGAGCGCACCTCCTCCACGATCGGCGTCGCCGGGGCCTCCGGCACACCGAGCACGGTCAGGGTGATGCGGCCCTCGACCTGGCGGTCCGCGTCCTGCGTGACGTCCTGCACGCGATAGACCACGACCATCGTGCCGACGAAGTCCGCGGCCGGGCTGACGACCACCGTGTCGGCGCCGTCGAACGTCGCCTCCCCGTCGCCCGTCTCGACGCTCGTGCCGACGATCTCCAGGCCCTCGGGGGCGAAGGGGTCGACGTCGTTGTCCAGCACCGGGACGGTGACGGCGACGCCCTGGTGGGCGCCCTCGACCGTGTCCGGGTTGGCGCGCGGCAGCGGGCGCGTCGAGGCGACCACGTCGACCGCGAGCGACCCGTCCACGGGCGGGTTCACGCCGTCGGACACGGTGAACGGGATGGTGAAGGACGAACCCTTGGAGACGTCCGGCTCCGCCTGGAGCGCGACGACGCCACCCGTGACGGAGGCCGACAGGCCCTCGGGCACGGAGCCCAGCGCGAACGTCAGGTCGTCGTCCGGGTTCGGGTCGCTGGCGTACCGCGACAGGTCGACGGTGCTCTCCTCGCCGGCGGCCACCTGACCGGACGGCGAGCCCGCCTCCGGGGGCAGGTTCTCCGGCGGCAGAACCGTGATGGGGATCTGGATGAGCGCGGAGCGCGGGTTGCCCTCGGCGTCCTCCAGCCCGTCGGTGACCCGCACGCTGACGCCGGCCGGTCCCACGTAGTCCGGGTCGGACACGAACGTCAGGCGCTGCGCGTCGAGGATGTCGACCGTGCCGGCGACGGCACTGACGCTGCCCGCGTCGGCGATGGCGGCGGTGCCGCCCTCGGCGACCGCCACGGCGTCGGTGAGGTTGATCGTCAAGGTCTCCCCGGACTCGACCTCCAGCGCGACGAAGCTGTCCTTGAGGCGCGGCGCGGGGCCGACGTCCTCGTGCTCCTGCTCCTCCTCGGGCCGCGGCGCGGCGGCCGAGGCCAGCGGCGGCACCTGGAGGAACGCCTTCGCGGCCAGGCCGTCCTGGTCGGTGACCGTGTAGGTGAGGAGCTGGCGCTCGGTGGTCAGCGGGACCGTCACCACGCCCTCCTCGTCCACGGTGGCCTGGGGCGAGTCGACGGTCACGACGAGCTCGTCGGCCGACCCGTCCGGGTCCTCGTCGTTCGCGAGCGCGACGATCGACACCTCGGTCATCTCCGCGGTGACGTCGTCGGGCAGCACGACGTCGTCGCGCGCGACCGGTGCGAGCAGCGGGGCGTCCTCGGCGACCTCGACGGACACCGTGCCCATGGCCCGGGCGCCCCAGAAGTCCTCGACCGCGTAGTAGAAGCTGTACGTGCCCTCGTCGCCCGGCGTCTCCAGCACGATCCGGTCCGCGACGACCTCGGGGTCGATCGGCCGCTCGGCCTCCAGCGCCCCCGGCACGAGGCCGATCTGGTCGCCGTCCGGGTCGGAGTCGTTGCGCAGCGCGGGCACCGCGACGCGGCGCTCGGGGCGCACGATCACGACGTCGTCCTCGACGACCGGCGGGTGGTTCTTCGCGCCGGGCTGGGCGATGCCGATGCTGATGGTGCCGACGGCGGTCTCGCCGCGGGAGTCCTGCACGGCGTAGGTGAGCGTGTCCTGGCCGAACACGCCCTGCGTCGCGCGGAAGTCGATGTAGCGACCCTCGACGATCTCCGCGATGCCCTTCGTGGGCGGGCGCACCAGGTTGAGCAGGCGCACCGAGTCGCCGTCGGGGTCGATGCCGTCGAGCGGCACCTGCACGCGCACGGTCCCGCCGGAGATCACGCGGGCGTCGACGTCGCGCGGCACGGGGGCGGCGTTGTCCTCGCCGCCGCGGATGTGGATCGTGACCTGGGCGGAGTCCTCCTGCCCGTTGGCGTCCTCGACCTTGTAGATCGCGTACGCGGTGCCGTCCTCGGCGCCGGCGCGGAAGCGCAGCATGTCCTCCGCGACGAACACCTCGCCGAGCGACGGGTCGACGCCCTGCTCCAGCTCCTCGTCGAGGATCAGCTCGAGGCCGTCGGGGTGCGTGTCGTTCGCCAGCACCGGGATGTTGACGTAGTCGCCGGTGTGCACCGTGACCTCGTCGGGCGACGCGTGCGGCGGCTGGAGCTTCTCCGGGGCCGGGACGGGCAGGACCCGCACCTGGCCGGTCGCGGACTCCTCGCCGTTCGTCACCGTGTACTCCAGGACGACGGGCTCGGAGATCCGCTTGGACTCCGTCACCTTGAGCATCTGGTGGCCCAGCACGGCCACGGTCACCCCGGCGTCCTCGGGCACCTCGACGGACTGCACGACCAGCACGCGGCCGGCCGGGTCGACGTCGTTGGCCAGCACGTCGACCAGGGTCGACCCGCCAGCGGGCAGCAGGCCGGTGTCGGCGACCACGACGGGCGCGCCGTCGGCGTCGTCCGGGTCGATGACGTCCACCCGGACGACGCCCGTCGTCGAGCCGGGCCCGTCGGAGACCTGGTAGAGGATGTCGTACGACTTCGGCTCCGACGCCACGAACGTGAACGTCCCGGCGTCGTAGTTCGGCGTGATCTCCGCCGGGGCGGCCTCGCTCACCGAGGCGAGCCGCAGCGTGTCGCCGTTGGGGTCGGAGTCGTTCTTCAGCGGTTCGACCGTCACCGGCTCGCCGGCGGGGACCACCACGTGGTCGCCCACCGCGATCGGCGGCTCGGGGCTGTCGGCGATGACGTCCACCCACAGGGTGCCCTCGACGGCCTCCCCCTCGCTGTCGACGACCACGAGATCGACCTTCTTGCGGCCCGACGCCGACCCGTCGTCCTGGAACTCGACCAGGCCGTCCGGGTAGGCGCGCACCTCGTCGCCCTTGACCGTCGAGGAGGCGGTCGCGAGGTAGACGTCGTCGCCGTCCGGGTCACGGAAGAACGGCAGGACGCGGATCTCCGCGGCGCCGCCCTGCTGCACCTTGAGCACCGGCTCACCGGACTGCTCGGGGGCGGAGTTCTCCTCCCACGGCACGACCTTCACCGCGACGTCCGCGGAGGCCTCGCCACCACGCCCGTCGCTCACCGTGTACCCGAAGTCGACCCGGCCCCTCGCGTCGTCGGGCACCACGGCCTGGAGCGCCTTGCCGCCCAGCACCTGCTGGATCGTCATCCCGTCCGGCTGGTCACCGTCGAACGCCGCCGTGATGACGTCGCCGTCCGGGTCGAGGTCGTTCGCCAGCACGTCGAGCACGGTCGTGCGGCCCGGGCGGACGCCGAACGAGTCGTCGTTGGCCTCCGGCGGGTCCTGCCGCTCCCGGTCCACGACCGTGTTGTCGACGAGCTCGGGGGTGTCGTCGTCGGCGTTCTCGTCCTCGCCGTCACCCTCCTCGGGCCGCTGGACCTCCCAGTCGTCGACCTTCTCGTACTCGTCGAGCGCCATCCACAGCGTTCCCGCGGACAGGTCGTTGAGGACGACCGCGTTGCGGTTGACGCGGTACTCCAGCCGGGTGTCGGACTCGATGCCGTCGAGCGTGCGGTCGAGGTCGGCGTCCGTGCCCGCGCAGTCGCGCAGGATCTGGCCGGTGCCGGCCCATGCACCGTAGAGGCAGCCGCCGAGCTGGACCGGCGCCGCGGGCGTACCCGACGCGCGGCGGGTCGTGGCGCTGCCGCCGTCCAGCGGCTGCACGACGAGGGCCGACGTCGTCGCGTACGCGACCCCGTCGCTCTCGCGGCCCGGCTGCTGGAGGCGGGCGCCCTGCGCGTCCGTCACGGTGACGACGTCGCCGCCGGGCAGCCGCATCCTCGCCCCGGTGCGGTCGAGCACCACCACGTCGTCGCCCACCGTCGTCAGGACGACGTCGTCGCCCTCGGCGAGCAGACCGTCGAGCTCGGTCGACACGGGCTCCTGGCCGGGCGCGAAGGTCCACAGCACGTCGTGCTCGGGCACGGCCACGAACGCGGTGCCGCCCTGCGAGACCACGACCTCCGCCACGCCGTCGAGCTCGGACGTCGGGTCGGTCTCCGCCGCGTCGAAGCCCGGCAGGGCCTCGATGGTCGTGACCCAGAACCGCCCGTCCTCGGGGTCGACGATCGCGACCCGGCCGCCGCCCGACGCGACCTGCGCGCCCGCCGGCAGCACCGTCGTCGAGCCGTACTTGAGGCGCGCCACGTCGACGACGCTCACCGAGCTGTTGCCCTTGTCGACCACCAGGACGTCGCCGGCCTGCTGCTGCACGTCGAACGACGCGCTGCCCGCGAGCAGGGTGCCGTCGAGCGCCTTCGCCTCGGTGTTGAAGCGGCCCACGAGGCCCGAGGACTCCTTGGTCACCCAGACGCCGGAGTCGTTGAGGTCGACGGACGCCGTCGCCTCGCCGTCGTACAGCATCGCGGCGAGCGCGACCCCGCCGGAGAAGGCGAGGACCACCGCCGTCGAGATGCTCGTGCGGCGGTCAGCGCGTAGGCGCGTCA
This sequence comes from Isoptericola dokdonensis DS-3, assembly GCF_001636295.1. Lineage (NCBI taxonomy): Bacteria > Bacillati > Actinomycetota > Actinomycetes > Micrococcales > Promicromonosporaceae > Isoptericola > Isoptericola dokdonensis. Next base: position 1,809,118 of record NZ_CP014209.1, read on the forward strand.
GTATGCTCACTTCTCCCCCGAGGTGGTGGCGCGCCGCGACGTTTCCGCGTCGTCTGCGGCGAGGCTCGCGGCCCCAAGGATATCCATGCCCGGGTCAAGCGGAAGCCCCTATCCACGGATCGGGCATGGGGAGTACTCCCCATGCCCGTCGGGAGGGTCAGTGGTGCGAGCCGTCCCGGGGGTCCGTCGCGGCGCCCGTGAGCTCCGCGACGGCACGCTCGACGTCCGTGCCGACCGCACCCGCCGTGGCCCGCAGCGGGCGGTAGGCCGGGACGAGCACGGCGGCGGCCAGGCCGTCGTGCGCCCACACGGCGTCGACCTCCCGGCTGCCGTAGACGGCCTTGTTGCTGGTCACGCCGCCAGGCGTGCGCTGCACGACCCAGCGCGGCCCGGTGTCCTTGCGGCCCCACACCTCGAGCTCCGTCGGGGTGACGACGACCGCCACGGGGCTGCCGCCCATCGGCATCCAGCCGCGCGCGGACGCACCCTGGTGGCGGGCGATGTCCGTCATCTCCGCCGTCGTGAAGCCGGGGACGACGACGGCGCCGGGCCGGTACCGGGCCGCGTTGGCCGCGCAGGCCGCGGCCCGTCGCACCACGACCATCAGGGTGACGCCGACGATCGCCAGCACGACCAGCAGCGCGATCCAGATCGTCGCGGCCTCGGAACGGCCCTGCTGGAGGTCGCGCGCGAGGCGCAGGACCGACCAGGTGGCGAAGGCCACCAGGACCACGACGAACAGCACGCGCTTGTTCTGGGCGTTCACGGGGGACCTCTCCGTCGACGGCGGGACGAGCCCGGACCCTACCGCAGGGTGCCGGACGGCGACGGGCCGGGACAGGACCAGGGTCCCGTCCCGGCCCGGTGCCGGGTCGCCGGACGGTGCCGGCGGTGGTCGCTCAGGCGCGGCGGCCCTTGGCGACGTCGATCATGTCCTCGCGCGGGACGACCTTGATGCGCTCGCGCCCGGCGGCCTCGCCGAGACCGAGCTCGTAGGCGTCCAGCACGCTGAACTCGTCCCAGGTGACGACGTCGACGCCCCGCTCGACGAGGAAGTCGACGATCTGCTGCGGCTCGCCGTGCGGGGCGGTGCGGCCGCCGTCGAGGTCGCCCTGCGCGTCGGCGCCGGCCACGACGCCCGTGACGTCCTCGACCAGGTGCCGCACCGTCTCCGACGCGTCCGACTTGGTGTGGCCGATGAGGCCGACCGGGCCGCGCTTGATCCAGCCGGTGGTGTACACGCCGGGCAGGTGCTCGCCGTCGAGGTCGACGACGCGACCCTCCCGGTTGGAGATGACGCCCTTGAGGTCGTCGAACGGGATCTCCGGCAGCGGGGACCCGAAGTAGCCGACGGCCCGGTAGACGGCCTGGACGGGCCAGTCGTGGTGCTCGCCGGTGCCCTTGACGGTGCCGTCGCCCTGCAGGGCGGTGCGCTCCGTGCGCAGGCCGACGACCTTGCCGTCCTCGCCGAGAACCTCGGTCGGGGAGTGCAGGAAGTGCAGGTGGATGCGGCGCGACGCTGTCTGCTGCGACGGGTCGACGAGCGTCCAGTCGGTGAGGGTCTTGACGACCTGCTTGGTCTGGTTGGTCGCCTCGATGGCGGCCATCGAGCCCTCGTCGAAGTCGTAGTCCTCGGGGTACACGACGATGTCGACGTCCGGGACGTGCCCGAGCTCGCGCAGCTCCAGCGGCGAGAACTTGACCTGCGCCGGACCGCGACGCGCGAAGACGTGCACGTCGGTGACGGGCGAGGCCTCGAGCCCGGCCTGCACGTTCGCCGGGATCTCCGTGACCAGGAGGTCCTTCGGGTGCTTGGCCAGGATGCGGGCCACGTCGAGGGCGACGTTCCCGGCGCCGAGGACGGCGACCTCCTTGGCCTCCAGCGGCCAGGTGCGCGGCACGTCGGGGTGGCCGTCGAACCAGGACACGAAGTCGGCGGCACCGTAGGAGCCGTCGAGGTCGATGCCGGGGATCGGCAGCGCCGCGTCCTTGATGGCCCCCGTCGAGAAGATCACCGCGTCGTAGTACTGGCGGAGGTCCTCGAGCTTGAGGTCGACGCCGTAGTTGACGTTGGCGAGCAGGCGCACGTCGCCCTTGCTCAGCACCTTGTGCAGGGCGTTGATGATCGCCTTGATGCGCGGGTGGTCGGGCGCGACGCCGTAGCGGACCAGGCCGAACGGCGCGGGCAGACGCTCGATGAGGTCGATGCTGACGTCGAGGTCCGTCTTCGACAGGATGTCCGCGGCGTAGATGCCCGCGGGGCCCGCGCCGACGATCGCGACGCGCAGGGATCGGGTGCTGGTCACAGCCAGGTACGCCTTCCGGGTCGGGGCTTGCGTGAGGTTCGATTCTAGGAGGCATCCCTCGGGCGCAGGTGAGGTTTACCTCACGCCAAGGCCTCAACACTTCCAGGATGCCACAGACGTCTCGGGAACTGAACAGGCCGTCTCACCAGGCGAGCAGAAGTGGTTCATGGGTCGCCCTCCCGTCCGATCGAGCCTGTGGACGGCCGCGACGCGCCCACCCCGCCGCTGCGTAGCATCCGGCCATGCCGCCGACGCTGACGCGCACCGCCGACGAGATCGCCCCGCACCGCCGCGCCGTGACCTGGAGCCTCGTCCCCGCGACGGCCTGGGCGGTCTGGGTCAGCGGTCCGGGCTGGACGACACCCGCCGTCGTCGTCGCCGCGGCCGCCGGCGCGGCCCTGTGGGTCGTGGACGCCCGCACCCACCGGCTGCCCGACGCGATCACCGCCCCGGCCACCGTCGTCGTCGTCGCACTGCTGGCGGTCGCCGCGCTCGCCGGCGCGGACGGCGCGGCACTCGTCCGGGCCCTCGTGGGCGCGGCCGCCCTGGGCGGGCTCTACCTGCTGCTGCACCTCGTGCACCGGGCCGGCCTGGGGCTCGGCGACGTCAAGCTCGCACCGCTCGTCGGCCTGCTCACCGCCTGGGCCGGATGGTCGACCTGGCTCGCCGCCCTCGTCCTGCCGTTCGTCGTCGGGGGTGTCGTCGCCCTCGGCCTGGTCGCCGCACGTCGCGCCACCCGCAGCACCGCCCTCGCGTTCGGGCCGTTCATGCTCGCCGGCGCGGCGCTGGCGCTCACCGCCGCCCGGCTCGCCGGCTGACGCGGCGGTGCGGGCGGATCAGACGGTGCGGTCCGCCAGCGCGTCGGCCAGGTCGGCGAAGGCCTGCCGGACCGGCCCCTCGGGCAGCGGGGCGAGCTCCGCCGCCGCCTCCTGGGCCCACCGGTGCGCCAGCTCCCGTGTCCGGGACAGCACGTCGTGGTCGCGCAGGTCCGCCACGACGGCGGCCAGCGCGGCGTCGTCCGACAGGTCGCCGTCGAGCCGGGCCAGGAGGTCCGCGTCGGCAGGCGTCCCCTCGCCGCGCTCGACGCTCCGGCGCAGCAGCAGCACCGGCATCGTCGGCACGTGCTCTCGCAGGTCCGTCCCCGGCGTCTTGCCGGACTCGGCGCCCGTCGACGTGATGTCGAGGACGTCGTCGGCGAGCTGGAACGCCAGGCCCACCTTCTCGCCGTAGGCGGTCACCGCCTCGACCACCTCCGGCGGACAGCCGCCGAACATCGCACCCAGGCGGGCCGACGTCGCCAGCAGCGACGCCGTCTTGTCGCTGAGGACCTGCAGGTAGTGGTCGACGGCGTCCTCGCCGTCGCGGGGGCCGATGGTCTCGTGGAGCTGCCCGAGGCACATCCGCTCGAACGTGCGCGACTGCAGCACCACGGCCTCGGGACCGAGACCCGCGACCAGCGCCGACGCACGGGCGAACAGCAGGTCGCCCACGAGGATCGCCACGGTGTTGCCCCACACCTGGTGCGCCGACGGCGCCCCGCGGCGCATCGGGGCGGAGTCCATGACGTCGTCGTGGTAGAGCGACGCGACCTGCGTGAGCTCGACGACGACCGCCGCGTCGACGAGCTCCGGGACGGCCCCGTCACCGAGCTCGCCGGCGAGCAGCGTGAGCAGCGGGCGGAACCGCTTGCCGCCCGCTGCCACGAGGTGGCGACCGGCGTCGTCGGCGAGCTGGTCGGCCGAGCGCGTGGCCGCGTCGAGCGCGGCGTCGACCGCGGCCATGCGCTGCGCGATCCGGTCCGCCAGCGCCGGATCCTGCATCGGGATGCCCGTGGGCAGGGTCGCGGCGGCCTGCGCCGGGACGTGGGAAGCACCTGTCACGGTCCGAACCTATCTTCCGACGGCACCGGTGGCCGAACGGGACCCTCGCCGGCCGCCACTACGGCCGGAAGTCGGCGGCCTGCGTCATCCAGTCGAGCACCGGCCCCGGCACCACGCCGAGCGCGACGACCCCGAGGACGCACAGCGCGATCGCGACCGCGGCCGGGCCGCGGGACGCCACCACGACGACCCCGACCTGCGTGACGGCTCGGCGTGCCGCGGTGAGGGTGCGCGCGCCGCCGCCCGCCGCGTCGCCGTCGGCGGACTCGTCGGACGCGCGGCCCGTCGCGGCGGACGCTCCGGCGGCGTCCCCTGCGTGCACGGCGTCGCCTGCGTCTTCCAAGGGGGGCGTCAGCACCATGAGGACGATGAGCCGCACGTAGAAGAACACCGCGACCACGGACGCGAGGACACCGATCACGGCCAGCGGCCACGCCCCGGCGTCGACGGCCGCGGAGAACACCGAGAACTTGGCGATGAAGCCCGCCGTCAGCGGGATGCCCGCCATCGACAGCAGGAACAGGCAGAACGCGGCGGCGAGCAGCGGGGCGCGCCGCGCGAGCCCCGCCCACTGGGTGAGGTGGGTGGCCTCGCCGAGCACGTTGCCGTCGGCGTCCCGCTCGCGCACGAGGGTGACGACGGCGAACGCGCCGACCGTCGCCAGGCCGTAGGCCAGGACGTAGAACAGGATCGCCCGCGACCCGGTGGCGGAGAAGCCGACCGTGGCCACGAGCAGGAACCCGGCGTGCGCGATCGAGGAGTAGGCCAGCATCCGCTTGACGTCGGTCTGCACGGCGCCCGCGACCGTGCCCACGACCATGGTGAGGATCGCGACGACCCACAGCCCGGTCACGAGGTCCGCGCGGAGCTGCTCGTCCAGCCCGGCGGCCAGTGTGAAGACGACCCGCACCAGCGCACCGGCCGCGGCGGCCTTGACGCAGGCCGCCATGAACCCGGTGACCGGTGTGGGGGCCCCCTGGTAGACGTCGGGCGTCCAGGTGTGGAACGGCGCCGCACCGATCTTGAACAGCAGGCCCACCGTGACCAGCAGGGCGCCCGTGATGACCAGGCCCGGCATGTCGGCGAGCACGGTCGAGTCGGGGTGCTGGAGCACGTAGACGACCGTCTCCAGGCTGACCGACGCGGCGAAGCCGTACACCAGCGCGATGCCGAAGAGCATGAGCGCGCTCGCGAACGACCCGAGCACGAAGTACTTGAACGCGGCCTCCTGGCTGAGCAGGCGGCGACGGCGCGCGGTCGCGCAGAGCACGTACAGCGGCAGCGACATCATCTCGAGCGCGATGAACAGCACGATGAGGTTGTCGGTGGCGGGGAACAGCAGCATGCCGCCCGTGGCGAACAGCATCAGGGGGTAGATCTCGGTCTGCTGGAGACCGGCCTCGCGGGCCGCGTCCTCGTAGGCGGTGCCGGGCACCGCGGCGGCGGTGGGGGCGAACGAGTCCTCCCCCGCGCCGGTGCGGTCGGCGACGACGAGCACCCCCAGGAACGCCAGGACCGCGACGACGGCCTGGATGCCGAGCGTGAACGGCGTGAGCAGGAACGTGCCGTCGACGACGGCCGCGTACCCGTCCGTGGCGACGCGGTCCCACTGGAGCGCGACGGCCACGACCGTCCCCGCGAGCGCCGCGAGGGTGACGACGAGCTGGGTGGTGCGCCGGGCGCGCGCCGGGACGAAGGCCTCGACGAGCACCCCGACCACACCGGCGGCGAGCACGACGAGCACGGGCGACAGGACCGCCCAGTCGATCTGCGGGGCGTCGAACTCGTTCACTGCTGGCTCCCCTCGGCCGCGCCGAGCACGGGCTGCGGATCGGTGGCGCCCACCGTCTCGACGGACACGGTGGCGGGCTCACGGACGTAGTCGAGCGCGGGTCCCGGGACGAGCCCGAGCGCGACCAGCGCGGTCACCAGCACCCCGGCGACGACCTTCTCGCGGCGGCCCAGGTCGGGCACCCCCGCGATCTCGGCGCCGACGGCGCCGGTGAACATGCGCTGGTAGGTGAGCAGGACGTACACGGCGGCGAGCACCACGGCGGGCACCGCGACGAGGGCGGCGGCGGGCCAGCGCCCGTACGCGCCGAGGAACACCATGACCTCGGACACGAAGGTGGACAGTCCGGGCAGCGCGAGCGCGGACAGCCCGGCCACCAGGAAGGTGCCGCCGAGCACCGGGGCGACGGTCCGCAGGCCGCCGTAGTCGCCGATCTCCTGGCTGCGCCGCGGGTGCCGGGCGATGGCGAAGCCCGCGAGGAGGAACAGCGCCCCGGTGGAGACGCCGTGGTTGAGCATCATGAAGCTCGACCCGGAGATCCCCAGCGAGGTGAAGGTGAAGATGCCCAGGATGATGAACCCGAAGTGGGACACCGAGGTGTAGCCGATGAGGCGCAGCACGTCTGTCTGCCCGATGGCGAGGATCGCGCCGTAGAGGATCGAGATCACCGCGAGGACCACGACGAACGGGGCCGCCCAGCGGCTGGCGTCGGGGAACAGCGGCAGGCACAGGGTGAGCATCCCGAAGGTGCCGACCTTGTCCAGGACGCAGATGAGCAGCGTGGACGTGCCGGGGGTGGCGTTCTGCGTGACGTCGGGCAGCCACGTGTGGACGCCGAACATCGGGGCCTTGATCGCGAACGCGAGGAAGAAGGCGCCGAACATGAGACGCTCCGCGGTCGGGTCGAGCGTCAGCCCGGTGAGGGTGTCGGTCAGGAACGCGTCCGGCGGGCGGGTGCCCGTGGCGGCGTCGACCGGCACCTGGAGGTACAGCGAGACGACCGCGGCGAGCATGACGAGGCCGCCGCCGAGCGAGAACATGAGGAACTTCACGGCGGCGTACCGGCGCTGCGCCCCCTGCCCGAAGCCGCCGATGAGGAAGTAGGCGGGGATGAGCATCGCCTCGAACACGACGTAGAACAGGAAGACGTCGCGCGCGGCGAACACCAGCACCATGAAGCTCAGCAGCACCAGGACGGTGGCGAGGTAGCGTCGCAGCCTCACGGCGTCACCGCCCTGCTCGTGCCAGGCCGCGAGGATCACCAGCGGCACCAGGCCGACGGACAGCGCGACGAGCAGCAGGCCGACGCCGTCGACGCCGACGGCGTAGCTCGCGCCGAGCGCCGGGATCCACGCGTGGGTCTCGGTGAGCTGGTGCGTGCCCGCCGTCGCGGTGTCGAACGCGAGGAAGGCGCCGACCAGCAGCCCGACCTCGACCAGGGCGCCCACGAGCGCGACCGTGCGAGCCGTGCCGGCGCTGAACCGGCCACCGCCCGTCACGCCCGCCACGGGGCGCCCGCGCCCGACGCCGGTCAGCGCGGTGGCCAGCGCGGCCACCAGCGGCCAGGCCGCCAGCGCCGTCAACCAGGGGAATGTCACCATCGAAGCTCCTCCGCTCAGCTCGTGCCCTGGGCCACGAGCCAGATCACCAGCACCACCACACCGAGGCCGCCCAGCGTCACCGCCGCGTACTGCCTCGTGTACCCGGACTGCATCCCGCGCAGCGCGCGGCCGAACCGCCCGACGCCGCTCGCCAGCCCCAGCCAGCCCGCGTCGACGGCCGTCCGGTCGGCGTAGACCAGGGACCTCGTGAGCACCTGGCCGGGCAGCATCACGAGGGTCTCGTTGACGTCGTCCTGGTGGAGGTCCACCCGGGCCGCACGCACCAGGGCGGACGCCGGCGGGGGCGTCGTCGGGACGGCCGCGACCGCGTACTGCCGGAACGCGAGCACGGCGCCGAGCACGACGAGCAGCAGCGTGAGGGTCATGATCAGCCAGATCGGCAGCACGGGCTCGTGGTGCTCGGCGTGCCCGGTCACGGGCTCCAGCCAGTGCACGAACCGGTCGCCCGCGTTGAGCACGAACCCGAGCCCGACCGACCCGACGGCCAGGACGATCATCGGAACGGTCATGAGCAGCGGCGACTCGTGCGGGTGACGCTGCACGTGCTCGCCCCCGGCGTCCGGGCTCCACCGCTTGCGGCCGGCGAACGTCATGAAGAACAGCCTCGACATGTAGTACGCGGTGATCCCCGCACCGAGCATGGCCGCGGTGCCGAACACCCACGGCTCCCAGCCCTCGCCGACGAACGCCGACTCGATGATCTTGTCCTTGGAGTAGAAGCCCGAGAACGGCGGGACGCCGAGGATCGCGAGCCAGCCGAGACCCATCGTGATCGCCGTGACCGGCAGCAGGCGGGCGAGGCCGCCGAAGCGGCGCATGTCGACGTCGTCGTCCATCGCGTGCATGACCGATCCCGCCCCGAGGAACAGCCCGGCCTTGAAGAAGCCGTGCGTGACGAGGTGGAAGATCGCGAACGCGTACCCCACCGGTCCCAGCCCGGCGGCGAGCATCATGTAGCCGATCTGGGACATCGTGGAGGCGGCCAGCGCCTTCTTGATGTCGTCCTTGGCGCAACCCACGACCGCCCCGAACAGCAGGGTCAGCGTGCCGACGACCGCCACGACGAGCTGCGCGTCCGGCGCCGCCTCGAGGATCGGCCCCGAACGCACCAGCAGGTAGACGCCCGCCGTGACCATCGTGGCGGCGTGGATCAGCGCGGACACCGGCGTCGGGCCGGCCATCGCGTCCCCGAGCCACGCCTGGAGCGGGAGCTGTGCGGACTTGCCGCACGCGGCCAGCAGGAGCAGCAGGCCGATCGCGGTCCACGTGCCCTCGGGCAGCCCGGCGCCCTCGATCCCGTCCGCGCCGGTGTTCCCGAGGACGGTCGCGAAGTCCACCGCACCGACGTTCGCGAGCATGAGCATCATCGCGGCCAGCAGCCCCATGTCGCCGACGCGGTTCATGACGAACGCCTTCTTGCCGGCCACCGCGTTGGGCAGGTGGTGATCCCAGAAGCCGATCAGCAGGAACGACGCGAGACCCACGCCCTCCCAGCCGACGAACAGCAGCAGGTAGGAGTCCGCGGTGACGAGCAGCAGCATCGCCGCGACGAACAGGTTGAGGTAGGCGAAGAACCGGCGGCGGTCGCGGTCGTGGGACATGTACGCCACCGAGTACACGTGGATGAGGGTGCCGACGAACGTCACGAGCAGGACGAACGTCAGGGACAGCGGGTCGATCTGGAAGCCCAGGTCGACGGACAGCGGGCCCGCCTCGATCCACGTGCCGACCGTGTGCTGCGCCACCCGCTCCTCGGCGGGCGTGCCCAGCATGTCCAGCAGCATGACCAGGCCGATCACGAACGTCGCCGTCGAGGCGAGCACGCCCAGCCAGTGCCCCCACCGGTCCGTCCACCGGCCGAGCAGGAGCAGCAGGGCGGCACCGATCAGCGGCGTCGCGACCAGCCACGGCGCCAGGGAGAGTGTCTGCATCACCGTCGGCCCTTCAGCTCTTCAGCAGGTTGACGTCGTCGACCGAGGCCGACCGGCGGGCACGGAAGATCGTCACGATGATCGCGAGACCGACGACGACCTCCGCGGCCGCGACGACCATGACGAAGAACGCGAGCACCTGGCCGGTGACGTCGCCGTGCATCCGGGCGAACGTCACCAGGGCGAGGTTGGTGGCGTTGAGCATGAGCTCGACGCCCATGAACACCACGATGGCGTTGCGGCGCAGCAGGACCGTGGTGGCGCCCAGCGCGAACAGGATCGACGCCAGGTAGAGGTAGTGGGTGAGCTCCATCAGCGCTCCTCCTCGGGGCCGGTCTCCGGGTCGTCCGCCCGGGCCGTGAGCTGCTGCACGAGCGTGTCCTCGGCCGTGAGCAGCTCGGTGGCCGAACGCTCCTGACCGCGGATCCGCAGCACGCGGGGAACGGAGTGCTCCAGGGGTCGTCCCTGCGGGTCGAGCGCCGGGGTGTCCATCGCGTTGTTCTGCGCGTAGACGCCCGGGGCCGGCAGCGGGGTGAGGGTGCGCCCGCTCGGCAGGGCGGCGACCTTCGCCTCGGCGAGCGCCCGCTGCGTCGGCTTGCGGCCGAGGCTCCGACGGTGCGTGAGCACCAGGCCGGCGAGCGCTGCGGTGACGAGCAGGATGCCGACGGCCTCCATCGCCACGACGTAGTGCTCCATGACGATCCGGGCGAGCGCCACCGGGTTGGTCACCTCGTTCGCGGCGGCGAGCCCGCGCGCCGGCGGGAACGTCGCCTGCGCGATCACGCCGCACAGCACGGCGGCGAGCCCCAGCCCGAGGAGCACGCCGATCCAGCGCTGCCCGCGGATGGTCTCGGTGAGGGAGTCGGCGGCGTCGACGCCCACCAGCATGAGGACGAAGAGGAACAGCATCATCACGGCGCCGGTGTAGACGACGATCTGCACGATCCCGAGGAACGGCGCCTCCTGGGCGACGTAGAGCACGGCCAGGCCGATCATGACGAACACGACGCACACCGCGGCGTGCACGGCCCGGCGGGCGAACAGCAGCCCGGCGGCGGCGAGCACCATGAGCGGCGCGACGACCCAGAAGAGGACGGCCTCGCCGCCGGACACGGTCATGCGCGGGCCTCCCGCTCGGTCCAGCGGCCGTCGAGGTTCGACTCGTGCGCGGCGGCGCGCTCGGCCGCCGCGCGGTCCTGGTCGGGGCGCAGCTCGTGCTGCTCGGGCTCGGGGGCGGGGGCGTCCCCGGCGACGACGGCGGCCGCGGCGTCGAGCGTGGCGTCGTCGGGCCGGTGCTCGCGCACCCACTCGACCTGCTCGGCCGTGGGTGCCGTCACCTCGCCCCGGTAGTACTCGGTGTCCGTGGTGCCCTCGACCATGGGGTGCGGTGCGGCGAGCATGCCCTGCGCGAGCGGCGCGAGGATGTCCTGCTTCTCGTAGATCATCCCGGCCCGGGTGGGGCCGGCGAGCTCGAAGTCGTTGGTCATCGTCAGGGCGCGCGTCGGGCACGCCTCGATGCACAGCCCGCAGAAGATGCAGCGCAGGTAGTTGATCTGGTAGACGCGGCCGTACCGCTCCCCCGGGCTCATGTGCGCCTCGGGGGCGCCGTCGACGGCGTCGACGTTGTCGGCGCCCTCGACGTAGATCGCGTCCGCCGGGCACGCCCACGCGCACAGCTCGCAGCCGATGCACTTCTCCAGGCCGTCCGCGTACCGGTTGAGCTGGTGGCGGCCGTGGAAGCGCGTCTGCGGCGGCGTCTTGCGGCGGGGGTACTCCTCGGTGACGGCGGGCCGGAACATCGAGGCGAATGTCACCCCGAATCCGGCGACCGGGGCGAGGAGCTCGCCCACCGGTCCCCTGGTCGGGCGCAGCGGCTCGTACGGCGTGGTCATCGCGTCTCCTCGTCCTCGGGGCGCACGGGGGACGTCGCCGTGGCGGTCGTGGTGGTGGTGCCGGTGGCGCCCGTGCCGGCGGGCTCGGTGCCCGGCTCGGCCGGGGGCACCGACCGCCGTGCGCGCGGCGACGGCGGCAGGGACTGGCCCGGCAGCGGCGGCACGGGGAACCCGTCGGCGAACGCGTCGAACGTCGCGGTGCCGTCGTGTCCGGCGCCCGGGCCCGCGTCGTCGTCGGGTCTCGTGCGCGCCGGCCAGAGCCACAGCGTGAGCAGCACGACGGCGAGCGCCACGAGGATCGCGACGATCATCTGCGTCCGGGTCACGCCGGCCAGCCCCAGCCACTGGAACGTGGCGAGCACGACCAGCCAGCCGAGGGCGAACGGGATGAGGACCTTCCAGCCGAACACCATGAACTGGTCGTAGCGCAGTCGCAGCAGGGTGCCGCGGATCCACACGAAGACGAACATGAGGAGCCACACCTTGGCGAGGAACCACAGCAGCGGCCACCAGCCGGTGTTGAGCACGCCGTCACCGATCAGCGACAGCGGCCAGGGGGCGCGCCACCCGCCGAGGAACAGCGTCGTGGCGACGGCCGACACGTTGAGCATCGCGATGTACTCCGCGAGGAAGAACCACGCGAACTTCATCGACGAGTACTCGGTCATGTAGCCGGAGACGAGCTCGCCCTCCGCCTCGGGCAGGTCGAAGGGCAGACGGTTGGTCTCGCCCACCATCGAGATGAGGAAGATGACGAACGCGGGCGCCAGCGGGACGAACCACCACAGCCCGGCCTGCGAGGCCACGATCGACGAGGTCGACATCGACCCGGCCATGACGAACACGCTGACCAGGGACAGCCCCATCGCGAGCTCGTAGGAGATGACCTGCGCGGTGGAGCGCACCGACCCGAGCAGCGGGTACGTGGAGCCCGACGACCAGCCGCCCAGCACGATCCCGTACACGCCGATCGACGCGCACGCCAGGATGTAGAGCACGGCGACGGGGAAGTCGGTGAGCTGCAGCGGCGTCGTGAAGTCGGTGAACGGGATGGTGACGCTCGGCCCGAACGGGATGACGGCGTACACCAGCAGGGAGCAGAACACCGAGATCATAGGGGCCAGCAGGTACACCATCTTGTCGGCCCGGGTGACCGTCACGTCCTCCTTGAGCAGGAGCTTCATGGCGTCCGCCAGCGACTGGAGCAGGCCGAACGGGCCGTGCCAGTTCGGGCCCGGTCGCAGCTGCATCCGCGCCACGACCTTGCGCTCGAACCAGATCGCGAACAGCACGGAGGTCAGCAGGAACACGACGATGAGCACGGCCTTGACGATCGACACCCAGATGGTGTCGTTGCTGAAGTCGGCGTCGACGCCCGGGATCATGCGTCGTCTCCCTTCTCGGCAGGGGTGACGCGCACCGGGTCGCCCGGGGACGCGCCGAGGGTGTCGTGCACCCGGCATCCCCGGCCGGCCAGCGGCAGCCACACGACGTGGTCCACCATCTCCGTGATCGCCACGGGCAGGGTGATGGCCCCGCGGTCGGTCGACACGGTCACGCGGTCGCCGTCGAAGACGTCGAACCCGGCGGCGGTGACCGCGCTCATCCGCGCGACCGGCGTCTTCGCGGTGCCGGCGAGGAACTGCTCGCCGTCCTGCAGCGAGCCGTCGTCCAGCAGGAGGCGCCAGCCCGCGAGGACCGCGCTGCCGTCCGGCACGGGCGCCGGGTCGGCGGGCTGCTCCTGCGGCGCCGCGACCCGGTCCCCGGTCCAGGCGGGCAGGGCCGCGACCGCCCGGTGCGCCACGACGGGGTCCTGCGCCCCGAGCTCGGCACCGAGCTGCGCGGCGAGCGCGTCGAGCACCCGGTGGTCGGGCAGCGCCGACGAGTCGAGCGCCTGGCCGAAGGACCGCACGCGACCCTCCCAGTTCCAGTACGACCCGGCCCGCTCGGCCGGGGGCGCGACGGGCAGGACGACGTCGGCCAGGTCGGTCACCTCGGTGCGTCGCACCTCCAGCGAGACGACGAAGCGCGCCGCGGCGAGCGCCCGCCGGGCGTGGTCCGGGTCGGGCAGGTCGGCCGGGTCCACGCCGCCGACGAGGACGCCGGAGAGCTGCCCGACGCTCAGCGCGTCGAGGATCCCGGCGGTGTCGAGGCCGCGGGCCGTGGGCAGCGCGGCGACGTCGACGCCCCACGCGGCCGCGGTCTCGGCGCGCGCCGACGGGTCGGTGAGCGGGCGCCCGCCGGGCAGCAGACCGGGCAGCAGCCCCGCCTCCAGACCGCCGCGCTCCCCCGCGCGACGCGGGATCCACGCGATCCGGGCGCCGGTCGCCGCGGCCAGCCGCAGCGCCGCGGAGTACGCCCCCGGCGACGTCGCGAGCCGTTCCCCCACCAGGAGGACGGCGCCGTCCTGACCGAGCGCACCGGCGACGTCGGCCAGGAGCTCGCGGTCGGCGTCGGCCGGGACCAGGTCGCCCTGGGCCTGCGCGGCCAGGGTGCCCAGCCACTCCGCCTCGGTCCCGGGCGCACCCGGGAGCAGGGTCCCGTCGAGCCGGGCGAGGCCGCGGCTCGCGAACGGCGCCACCGAGAACACCCGGGCGCCGCGCCGCACCCCCTTGCGCAGCCGAAGGAACGTGACCCCGGCCTCCTCCTCGGCCTCCAGGCCCGCCAGCAGCACCGCCGGCGCCTGCTCGAGGTCCGCGAACGTCACGCCGACGCCGCGGCCGGCCACCGCGTGGGCGAGGAAGTCGGCCTCCTCGGCCGAGTGCGTCCGGACGCGCTGGTCGACGTCGTCGGTGCGCAGCACGGTGCGGGCGAACCGGGACCAGGTGAACGCGTCCTCGACGGTGAGCCGGCCGCCGGGCAGCACCCCGACGCCGCCGTCGTCGCGCGCCGCCGCCAGACCCTGCGCGGCGACCTCGAGGGCCTCCACCCACGACGCGGGCCGCAGCTCGCCGTCGGTGCGGACCAGGGGGGTGGTCAGCCGGTCGGGCGACGTCTGCCACGTGAAGGCGAACCGGTCCTTGTCGGTGATCCACTCCTCGTTGACCGCCGGGTCGTCCCCGGACAGCCGTCGCATGACCACGCCGCGGCGGTGGTCGACGCGGATCGCGGACCCGCACGAGTCGTGCTCGGCGATGCTCGGCGTCGACACGAGGTCGAAGGGCCGGGCGCGGAACCGGTAGCGGGCGCTGGTCAACGCACCGACCGGGCAGATCTGCACCGTGTTGCCGGAGAAGTACGACGCGAAGGGACGGCCGGAGGTGTCCGGCAGCGCGACCCCGAAAGGAATGTCCACCGGACCGCTGGTCCGGAGCGAGCTGGCGAGTGCAGGATCAGCGGGACCATCGGATCCGGTGTCCGCGCGCTGCCGGTCGGGGGGCGGCGCGAAGTCCAGCACGCCCTCGTCGAACCGGCCGACCTGCTGGTCCGCGCCGCGCTCCTGGAGCGCGATGAACGCGTCGCCCGCGATCTCCTCGCTGAACCGGGTGCACCGCTGGCACAGCACGCAGCGCTCCCGGTCGAGCAGCACCTGCGTGGAGACCCGGATCGGCTTGGGGAACGTCCGCTTGACGTCCTCGAAGCGGGACTCGGCGCGCCCGTTCGTCATCGCCTGGTTCTGCAGCGGGCACTCGCCGCCCTTGTCGCAGACCGGGCAGTCCAGCGGGTGGTTCATGAGCAGCAGCTCCATGACCCCGTGCTGCGCCTTGTCCGCCACCGCCGACGTCCGCTGCGTCTTGACGACCATGCCGGGCGTGACCGTCATCGTGCACGACGCCTGCGGCTTCGGCATGGGACGCAGGTTGCCCTCGCGGTCCGGCATCGCGACCTCGACGAGGCACTGCCGGCAGGCGCCGGCCGGCTCCAGCAGCGGGTGGTCGCAGAACCGCGGGATCTCGATGCCGACCTGCTCCGCGGCCCGGATGATCAGCGTGCCCTTCGGCACGGTCACCTCGACCTCGT
Source organism: Isoptericola dokdonensis DS-3 (assembly GCF_001636295.1). Classification (NCBI taxonomy): domain Bacteria; kingdom Bacillati; phylum Actinomycetota; class Actinomycetes; order Micrococcales; family Promicromonosporaceae; genus Isoptericola; species Isoptericola dokdonensis. Next base: position 1,824,501 of record NZ_CP014209.1, read on the forward strand.
CGATCGTGCACGTGACCGTCTCGACCGGCGTAGCGGCCGGCTTGTCGGTGGTGGCGGTCATGAGCGGCCTCCCGCCCCGGCCAGCGCCGTCGGCGCCTCGGGGGTGTCGTCGAACAGGGTGGACCGGGCCGGGTCGAACGGGCACCCGCGCCCGTCGAGGTGGGCCTCGTACTCGTCGCGGAAGTGCTCGATGCTGGACGTGATCGGCGACGTCGCGCCGTCGCCGAGCGCGCAGAACGCCCGGCCGAGGATGTTGTCGCACAGGTCCAGCAGCAGGTCGACGTCACGTTCCTCGCCGAGCCCCGCCTCGATGCGGTGCAGCACCTGCTTCAACCAGTAGGTGCCCTCCCGGCACGGCGTGCACTTGCCGCACGACTCGTGGGCGTAGAAGTCCGTCCACCGGGACACGGCGCGCACGACGCACGTCGTCTCGTCGAAGATCTGCAGCGCGCGCGTGCCGAGCATCGACCCGGCGGCCCCGACGGACTCGTAGTCGAGGGGGACGTCGAGGTGCGCGGCGGTGAAGATCGGCGTCGACGACCCGCCCGGGGTCCAGAACTTCAGCTCGTGCCCGGGGCGCACCCCGCCGGCGAGGTCGAGCAGCTCGCGCAGCGTGATGCCGAGCGGCGCCTCGTACTGCCCGGGCGTCACCACGTGCCCCGACAGGGAGAACAGCCCGTGCCCCTGCGACTTCTCCGTGCCCAGACCGGCGAACCAGTCGGCGCCCCGGCCGACGATCCCCGGGACCGACGCGATCGACTCCACGTTGTTCACCACGGTGGGTCGCGCGTACAGGCCCGCGACGGCGGGGAACGGCGGCTTGAGCCGCGGCTGGCCGCGCCGCCCCTCGAGGGAGTCCAGCAGCGCCGTCTCCTCGCCGCAGATGTAGGCGCCGGCCCCGGCGTGCACCGTCACCTCCAGGTCGTAGCCCGACCCGTGGATGTCCGTGCCGAGGTGGCCCGCCTCGTACGCCTCGCGCACGGCCTCCAGCAGGCGCCGGTACACGTGCAGCACCTCGCCGCGCACGTAGACGAACGCGTGGTGGCAGCCGATCGCGTAGCTGGTGATGATCACGCCCTCGATGAGGTGCTGCGGGCTCGCCAGCATCAGCGGGATGTCCTTGCAGGTGCCCGGCTCGGACTCGTCCGCGTTGACCACCAGGTACCGCGGCCCGCCGTCCGGCGGGGGCAGGAAGCCCCACTTCATGCCGGTGGGGAACCCCGCTCCCCCGCGCCCGCGCAGCCCCGAGTCCTTGACGGCCTGCACGACGTCCCCCGGCTCCATGCCGAGCGCCGTCCGCAGCGCGGAGTACCCGCCCGCGGCCTCGTAGGTCGCCAGCTTCCACGACTGCTCGTGGTCCCACGTGTCGGTGAGGACCGGCAGCAGGTCAGTCATCGTCGCCACCCTTCTCCGGCTCCGGGTTCGGCTTGCCGCCGTCGGGCAGGCGAGCCGGCTCGTCGTCCTCCGGCGCGACCTCCGTGCGCTCGGCGCTCGACTGCTCGCCGCCCGTCTCCGGCGCCGCCGTCCTCCCACCGTCCGTCGTGCCGCCGTCCGTGGCTCCGCCGTCCGACGAACCCGGCTCGGGCTGTCCCGCGGAGGGCGAGGGGGAGGAGTCCTTGTCGCCGGGCTGGCTGGGCCTGGCGGGAGGCTGCGAGGAACGAGGAGCCGGATGGTCGCCCGGCGACAAGGACTCCTCCCCCTCAACCGGACCGTCCACGGCCGCAGCGGCCCGCGCCAGCCGCAGCCCGGCGAGCGACGGGTCCCCCGCCCCCACGCCCTCGTCGGCGCGCCCGTCCGGGAACCCCGCGAGCACGCGGCTCATGGCCCTGAACGAGCAGACGCTCGCCGCCCCGCGAGTGGGGGCGACGTCCTCGCCGGCGCGCAGCCGGTCGGCCAGGTCGGTCGCGGACTCCGGGGTCTGGTTGTCGAAGAACTCCCAGTTGACCATCACCACGGGCGCGTAGTCGCAGGCGGCGTTGCACTCGACGCGCTCCAGCGTGATGGAGCCGTCGGGGGTCGTCTCGTCGTGGCCGACGTCGAGGTGCTGGCTGAGCCGGTCGAAGATGGCGTCGCCGCCCATGACGGCGCACAGCGTGTTCGTGCAGACGCCGACGGTGTACTCGCCGTTGGGGTGGCGCTTGTACTGGGTGTAGAACGTCGCGACGGCGGACACCTCCGCGGCGGTCAGACCGAGCTGCTCGGCGCAGAACACGATGCCGTCGCGGCTGACGTACCCGTCGACGGACTGCACGAGGTGCAGCATCGGGAGCAGCCCGGAGCGCTCGTCGGGGTAGCGGGCCTTGATCTGCTCGGCGTCGGCGCTGAGCGCCTCCAGGGTGGCGGCGTCGTAGCCGGTGCGCGAGCGGGCGCCCAGGGGTTCGGCGGTCATCGGTCGACGCCTCCCAGCACGGGGTCGAGGGACGCGACCGCCACGACGACGTCGGCCACCTGGCCGCCCTCGCACATCACGGACACGGCCTGGAGGTTGTTGAACGACGGGTCGCGGAAGTGCGCCCGGTAGGGGCGGGTGCCGCCGTCGGAGACGAGGTGGACGCCGAGCTCGCCGCGGGGGTGCTCGACCGTCTGCCACGTCTGCCCGGCCGGCACGCCGAAGCCCTCGGTGACGAGCTTGAAATGGTGGATGAGGGCTTCCATCGACTCCCCCATGATGCGGCGGATGTGGTCGAGGGAGTTGCCCTGCCCGTCGCCGCCGACGGCGAGCTGGGCGGGCCAGGCGATCTTGCGGTCGGCGACCATGACGGGGGCGCCGGTCGTGGCGTCGAGGCGTTCCAGGCACTGCTCGACGATGCGCAGCGACTGGTAGCACTCCTCGAGGCGGATGACGACACGGGAGTAGCAGTCCGACGCCGTGTCGGTCGGGACGTCGAAGTCGTACGTCTCGTAGCCGGAGTAGGGGAACGCCTTGCGGACGTCGTAGGGGTGCCCGGCGGAGCGCAGGACGGGGCCGGTGATCCCGAGGGCGAAGCAGCCCGCGAGGTTGAGCACGCCGACGTCCTGCAGGCGGGACTTGAAGATGGGGTTGGCGAGCATGAGGTCGCCGAGGTCCCTGAGGTAGCCGCGGACCTTCGGCAGGGCGGCCCGCACCTGGTCGGTGAGGTCGGCGGGGACGTCCTGCGCGACGCCGCCCGGGCGCACGTAGGCGTGGTTCATGCGCAGGCCGGTGATCGCCTCGAAGATGCGCAGGATCTCCTCGCGGGCGGTGAAGCCGATGGTCATCACGGTGGTGGCGCCCATCTCGTTGCCGCCCGTGCCGAGGCACACGAGGTGCGAGGCGACGCGGTTGAGCTCCATGACGAGCACCCGGATGACGTCGGCGCGCTCGGGGACGTCGTCGGTGATGCCGAGGAGGCGCTCCGTGCCGAGGCAGAAGGCGGTCTCCTGGAAGAACGGCGCGAGGTAGTCCATCCGGGTGCAGAACGTGGTGCCCTGCGTCCAGGTGCGGAACTCCATGTTCTTCTCGATGCCGGTGTGCAGGTAGCCGATGCCGCACCGGGCCTCGGTGACCGTCTCGCCGTCGATCTCCAGCATGAGCCGCAGCACGCCGTGCGTGGACGGGTGCTGGGGGCCCATGTTGACGACGATCCGCTCCTCGCCGATCGCTTCGCGCGCGATCTCGTCCCAGTCGCCGCCGGACGCCTCGAACCCGGCGACGCCGGGGCCGTAGTCCTCCGCGGCGGGTCGGGTGGCGTGCGGGATGCCCGCGGTCGCGGTCATGAGTACCGCCTCCTCGTGTCCGGCGGCGGCACCGTGGCGCCCTTGTACTCCACGGGGATGCCGCCGAGCGGGTAGTCCTTGCGCTGGGGGTGCCCCGGCCAGTCGTCCGGCATCTCGATGCGGGCCAGACCCGGGTGGCCGTCGAAGACGACGCCGAAGAAGTCCCACGTCTCGCGCTCGTGCCAGTCGTGGGTCGGGTACACGCTCGTGGTCGACGGCACGTGCGGGTCGGCGTCGGGGCACGTGACCTCGAGACGGATGCGCCGTCCGTGCGTCACCGACGTCAGGTGGTACAGGGCGTGCAGCTCGCGGCCCACGTCCTCCGGGTAGTGCGCGCCGGACACGCCGAGCGACAGCTCGAAGCGGAGGTCCTGGTCGTCGCGCAGGGCCCGGCAGACGGCGACGAGGTGCTCCCGGGCGACGTACAGGGTGAGCTCGGCGTCCGCGCTCGGCCCCTCGCCGGCGGCACGGCGGCGCGGGTCGGTGACGACGACCCGCTCGACGGCCGCGTCGAACGCGACACCTGCCTCACCGAGCACCTCGGCCAGCACGTCGACGGCCTCGTCGAACCAGCCACCGTACGGGCGCGACGCCGGGGCCGGCATCGTCAGGGTGCGCACCAGACCGCCGTAGCCCGTGGTGTCACCGGGACCGTGCACGCCGAACATCCCGGACGTCTCCCGGACGACCTCCGACGTCGGGGCGGCCGTCGCCGCGTCGGGCGTCGTCGGGCCCTGGAGGTCCTTCATCACCTCGTCGCCGGCGCTCACCGCAGCAGGCCGATCATCTGCGACGTCGGGGTGGCCTCGATCGCCGCGGCCTCCGCCGCCTTCGCCGCCTCCACCCGGTTGACGCCCAGCGGGGCGTCCTGGATCTGCTGGTGCAGCGCGAGGATCGCGTTGATCAGCATCTCCGGCCGCGGCGGGCAGCCCGGCAGGTAGATGTCGACCGGGACGATGTGGTCGACGCCCTGCACGATCGCGTAGTTGTTGAACATGCCGCCGCTGGAGGCGCACACGCCCATCGACAGCACCCACTTAGGCTCGCTCATCTGGTCGTAGACCTGCCGCACGACCGGCGCCATCTTCTGGCTCACGCGTCCCGCGACGATCATCAGGTCCGCCTGGCGCGGCGACGCACGGAACACCTCCATGCCGAACCGCGACAGGTCGAACCGCGACGCCCCCGCCGCCATCATCTCGATCGCGCAGCACGCCAGGCCGAACGTCACCGGCCACAGCGACGCCTTGCGCAGGTAGCCCGCGAGATCCTCGATCGTCGTCAGCAGGAACCCCGACGGCGCCTCTTCCAGCCCCATGACCCCTCCTCCCCAGGAGTGGCGCCGATCAGCTCGGCGCCCTTGCCGTTGTCGTCCGTCAGACCCAGTCGAACCCGCCGCGCCGCCACTCGTACACGAACGGCACGGTGATGAGCGCCAGGAAGATCAGCATCGCCGCCAGCCCGAACCCGGCCAGGACGGTGAAGTCCACCGCCCACGGGTAGAGGAAGACGACCTCGATGTCGAACACGATGAACGTCATCGCCACCAGGTAGTACTTCACCGGCAGCCGGCCGCCGCCCGTGGCGTGCGGCGTCGGCTCGATCCCGCACTCGTAGGCGTCGAGCTTGGCCCGGTTGTACCTCCGCGGGCCGATGACGGCGCTGGCCGCCACTCCCCCGAGCGCGAGCACGGCGGCGATCCCCATGAGGACCAGCACCGGGACGTACGGGTTGCTCATCGGATCTCCTCCACGGTCGTGCCACGCCGTCGTGCCACTGCGGATCTCATGCCTGCGGTACCACCCTCGTGAGGCCCGCGATGACCCGGTCGACCCAGTCGCCGCCGCGGGGCTCATAGCAGTCGGAGAGCAGCTTGAGGACGAACTGCATGACCACCGGCCGTGGCAGCCCGTACCGGACGCACGCCCGCATGATCGCGGGGTGCTCGATGAGCCGCACGAACCAGCGGCCCAACGTGTAGTAGCCGCCGAGGTCGGCGCGCATCCGCTCGGCGTACGTGCCGAGCGTCCGCTCCCGGGCGTCGTCGGTGACGCGGGTGCGTGCCTGGGCGATCGCGTCCCCCGCGACCCGCCCCGCCTGCAGCGCGTACGCGATGCCCTCGCCGTTGAACGGGGAGGTCATCCCCGCGGCGTCGCCCACCAGGAGCGTGCCGCGCGAGTACAGCGGCGAGCGGTTGAAGCCCATCGGCAGGGCCGCGCCCCGCACCGGTCCCGTCTGGTTCTCCGCCGTGAAGCCCCACTCGGGCGGGCTGGTGCGCATCCACGTGTCGAGCAGCGCCCGGTAGTCGTGGCCGATGGCGGACTGCCGCGCCGGGGTGGAGCTGACCGAGCCGAGCCCGACGTTGGCCGTGCCGTCACCGAGCGCGAAGATCCAGCCGTAGCCGGGCAGCAGGTTCGACGCCCCGGGCTCGCCGTCCCACAGCTCGAGGTGCGACTCCATGAAGGCGTCCTCGTGGCGGGTGGTGCCCTCGGTGCGGAAGTAGGTGCGCACGGCGGTGCCCATCGGGCGGTCGTCGCGGCGGGTGATGTCGAGCGCCGTCGCGAACCGCGACGACACGCCGTCGGCGGCGACGACGACCGGCGCCCGGAACGTCTGCTCCGCGCCGTCGCGGCGGCCACGACCGTCGAGCGGCTGGGACGTCACCCCGACGACCCGGCCCGACCTCTCGTCGAGCAGCGGGCCGGTCACCCTGGCGCGCTCCACGAGCTTCGCGCCGGACGCCTGCGCGTGCTGGACGAGCCGGTGGTCGAGCGACATCCGCGAGCGCGCCAACCCGTACCCCGGGTAGGTGGTGAGCTCCGGCCAGGCCAGCTCCCACGAGCGTCCGCCGGCCACGACGCGCAGACCCTCGTTGCGGATCCAGCCGTCGTCGGCGCGCGTGTCGACGCCCATCCGGGCGAGCTCGGCCACGGCGCGGGGGGTCAGGCCGTCGCCGCACACCTTGTCGCGCGGGAACTCGGCCTTGTCGAGAAGGAGGACGTCGAGACCGGCGGACGCGCACCAGTGCGCCGTCGACGCACCGGCCGGGCCGGCACCCACGACGATCACGTCAGCGTCGTCGCGCTGCGCTGCTCGCACTGCTCACCTCCTCGAAGTGAGACCTCGACGCCTTTGCCGAGGAACCCTTGTGAACTCGATCACAACGTTCTGCGAGCACTCTAACCACAGTCACGGAACTCTGTGTAGGAAGGCAAGCCTGACCTACGCGCGCCCGCTGCCACGCTGGCGTCCCGGCAGGTCACGGCATACGGTCGAAGACACACCGATCGGCCGTCCGCAATCCAGGAGGCACCACACCATGAAGGCCATCACCGCACTCGCCGCCGGCGTCGCGCTCGGCTACTACCTCGGCACCGACAAGGGCCGCGACCAGCTCGACAAGGCCAAGGGCTGGGCCGTCGACACCTGGAACGACCCGCGCGTCCAGGAGAAGGTCAGCGAGGTCCAGGAGAAGGTCACGAGCAAGGCCTGACGCTCCTCCGCGGCGCCTCCGGCCCGGGTGGACGGGGCCGCGCGTCCCAGGCTGTCGGCCCGGGTGGACGAAGGGTGTGCGCGGTCGCGCTCACGGTCGCTGCGCGACCTGCGCTTCCCGTCTGACGACCGCGCACACCCTCCGTCCACCCGGGCCTCGTCCGTGGCCCTGCGGTCACGTCGTGACGCGCCGACGCCGTCCTTCCTCACGCGTCAGCCCCGCAACACTGAGGAACCGCCGCACCGACCGAACCGGCGTCACGGTTCCTCACGCATCCGAGCCCGATCAGCAAGATTCCGCAGCATCGACCGATCCGACGACGCGGAACCTCACGCATCAGCCCCGCAAACCTCAGGAACCGCAGCATCGACCGGACCGGCGACACACTTCCTCACCCGTCGACCACTGGTCGGCGAGGGGAGGCAGCGTCGACCGGGCCGACGACGGAGGTCGGGGTGGGTGGGGTGTGCGCGCGGTCGTCAGACCGGAAGCGGAGCGCCCCCTGGGGCGCGTGAGCGCGACCGCGCGCACACCCCACCCACCCCGGCCGGACCAGACGGACCGGACGGACCCGAGGCGTCAGTCGACGGGACGCACCGCGCGGTGCAGGGCGACGATGCCGCCCGACAGGTTGCGGTAGCTCGCCCGCTCCCAGCCGGCGTCGAGGAGCAGGGCACCCAGCGCCTCCTGGTCGGGCCAGGCGCGGATCGACTCGGCGAGGTAGTCGTAGGAGCCCTTGTCGCGGGTGACCGCGCCGGCGACGGCGGGCAGCGCGCGCATGAGGTAGTTCATGTAGAGCGTGCGGAACGGCGCCCACGTGGGGTGGGAGAACTCGCAGATGACGACGCGACCGCCGGGCCGCACGACGCGCAGCATCTCGCGCAGCGCACCGGCGGTGTCGACGACGTTGCGCAGCCCGAAGCTGATGGTGACGGCGTCGAACGAGGCGTCGGCGAACGGCAGTCGCGTGGCGTCACCGGCGACGAACGGCAGGTCCTCGCGGCGCGACTTGCCGACGCGCAGCATGCCGAGGGAGAAGTCGGAGGGGACGACGACGGCGCCGTCCCGGGCGAAGGGCTCGCTGGAGGTGCCGGTCCCGGCGGCGAGGTCGAGGACCTTCTCGCCCGGCGAGGCGGCGACGGCGTCGACGGTGGCGCGCCGCCAGCGGCGGTCCTGGCCGAGCGAGATCAGGTCGTTCGTGAGGTCGTAGCGCTGGGCGATCCCGTCGAACATCGACGCGACCTCGGCAGGCTTCTTCTCCAGGCTGGCGCGGGACATGGCGCCATCGTGCCACGCCCCGACACGGTGGGCGGCGCGGCGTATGGTGGGGGCGATGTCTGCCACGCCCTACCCGGCGCCGGTCCCGCCGTCGGGCGCGTCCGCCGGCACGCCGACCGCCGCCCCCGAGGCCCAGCACCTGGTGGTGCGCACCGTGCGGATCGACTCGCTGCCGGGCGGCCCGACGGCTCTCGTCGACCTGCTGCCCGACGCCCGCCCGCTGACGTGGGTGCGGCGGGGCGACGGCATCGTCGGCTGGGGCGAGGCGCTGCGCCTGGACACGTTCGGTCCGGGCCGGTTCGCGGACGCTGACGCGGCGTGGCGCGCGCTGCTGGCCCGGGCCGTGGTCCGGGACGAGGTGCGGCTGCCGGGCACGGGTCCGGTCGCGTTCGGCACCTTCGCGTTCGACGACGGGCCGACGGGCGACGCGTTCGATGACGAGCGCCCGCAGGGCACCCTGGTAGTGCCGCGGGTGGTCGTGGGGCGGCGCGGCACGGTGACGTGGATGACGACGACGAGCGTGGGCCCGACGCTGGACGCGCCGGGGGACGCGGCGCTGGCCGCCGCGCACCGGGTGCCGGTGACGAGCCCGGGCCGCGTGACCCTGGTGGACGGCGCGGTCGGCTCCGTGGACTGGCCGGGCGTCGTCGCCGAGGCGGTGGACCGGATCCGGTCGGGGGCGCTGGAGAAGGTGGTGCTGGCCCGCGACGTCGTGGCGACGACGGAGCATCCGCTGGATCCGCGGTTCCTGCTGGGGCGGCTCGCGGAGGGGTACCCGTCGTGCTGGACGTTCTCCGTGGCGGGCATGGTGGGCGCGACGCCGGAGCTGCTGGTGCGCAGCGAGAAGGGGCTGGTGACGTCGCGGGTGCTGGCGGGCACGATCCGCCGGGAGCCGGGGATGACGGACGACGACTCGCTGCTGCACGCGGCGCAGCTCGCGCGGTCGTCGAAGGACCTGGAGGAGCACGAGTTCGCGGTGCGGTCGGTGGCGGACGCCCTGGAGCCGTTCTGCTCGTCGATGAACGTGCCGGACGCGCCGTTCGTGCTGCACCTGCCGAACGTGATGCACCTGGCCTCCGACGTGACGGGCGTGCTGGACCCGGCATCCCGGTCGGGGTCGTTGACGCTGGCGGCGGCGCTGCACCCGTCGGCGGCGGTGTGCGGCACCCCGACGGTGGCGGCGCGGGACCTGATCCGCGAGATCGAGGGCATGGACCGCGCCCGGTACGCGGGTCCGGTCGGCTGGGTGGGCGCGGACGGCGACGGCGAGTGGGGCATCGCGCTGCGTTCGGCGGAGCTGGGCGACGACCCGCACCACCTGCGCCTGTTCGCGGGCTGCGGGATCGTGGCGGCGTCGGACCCGGCGGCCGAGCTGGCGGAGTCCGAGGCGAAGCTGGTGCCGATGCGCTGGGCGCTGGGCGCCGACTGACCGGACCCGCTCCGCGGACGCCTGCCGGGCGCCGTTCCGGGGCGCCCTATGCTCGGGCCATGGCCTCGGCGCGACGCACCCGGATGAGTCCCGACGAGCGTCGCCAGCAGCTGCTTTCCCTGGGGGTGGCCGCGTTGGCGGACGGCCCGCTGGAGGCGGTGACGGTCGAGGAGCTCGCCGCGCAGGCGGGGGTGTCCCCCGGCCTGGTGCACTACTACTTCGGCAACCGGCAGGGCCTGCACTCGGCGATCGTGCGCACCGCGCGGGACGCGATGCTGCACGCCACCGAGCCGCGGCCGGACCTGCCGCCGCAGGAGCGGCTGCGCGACACCCTGGACCGGTTCGTGGTGTTCGTGCGCGACCACCACGCGACGTTCTACTCGCTGGTGCGGGGCGCGGCGAGCGGTGACGAGCAGGTCCGCACGACCATCCAGCAGGCCCGTGACGTCCTCGCCCGGCACCTGCACGACGTCCTCGCCGGGCTGGGCACGTCCCCCGGGCCGCTCCTCGACGTCGCGATCCACTCCTGGATCTCGTTCGCGGAGCAGGCGCTCATCGAGGCCGCGACCGACCCCGCCGTCCCCGCGGACGACCTGGCGGCGTTCCTCGAGCGCAGCGCCCTCGGTGTGGCCGCGGCGCTGCGCCCCACGGAAGGGCCGCACGCCGGCTGAACCGCACCGCGCCTGAGCCGCGCCACGACTGAGGCGCACCCGGCTGAGCCGCACCACGACTGAGCCGCTCGGGGCGCGCCGTCCGCCGCGAGGCCCTGGCGACGAGCCCCGCGCCGGGTCAGCCGTCGGAGGCGGGCGGCGTCGTCGGGCGCCGGGCCACCACGGCGGGCGGCAGCGAGGGGTCGAGGAGCGGGCTCGCCGGGTCCCACGCGTGCGGGACGGCCACCTCGAGGTACCACGTCCAGTAGCGCCGCCGGGCCTCGCGGTCCCCGACGACGCCCTCCCAGGTGGCCCCGCCGCTCGCGGCGAGGGAGCCGAGGAAGCACGCCTCCCAGTCGGACGGGTCGGACCGCAGCTCGCCGTCGCCCAGCGCGTCGAGGTCGGTGTCGTAGAGGGTCGTCGCCGCCGCGGCGGCGCAGGCGAGCAGCGTGTAGACGACGGTCGGGGCGACCGAGCCCGACCGCAGGAGGTCGTCGGCGTGCGCGACGGCCGTCTCGTACCGGGCCTCGAGCTCGTCGACGTCGTGCTCCCCGCGCATCGTCGCCGCCGTGGCGCGGAGCAGCGAGGCCGCCGCGGCACGCAGGTCCGGGTGCTCGTCGAGGTGGCCGAGGCCCCCGGACGCGCACGTCAGGGCCAGCTTGGCGCGGACGTACCGCGCGGCCTCGGGATGGATCTGACGCCCCAGCGTCTCGACGACGCGGTGCAGACGGACGCGCGCGGCCGCGGGGAGCTCGCCGTCCCGGTCGATGCTGGTGGTGGCGTCCTCGATCCCCGTGGCCAGCGGGCCGGGCAGCGGCGTGGTGGAGGTCACGGGGCGAGGGTAGGGCGTGCCACCCACGGGCAGACGTCCGGCCCGGACGCGCGAGGCGTGCCGGGCCGGACGGGACGCACCGGTCTGGCCGGTGCGGGACCGCGGCGACGGGACGGAGGGGGGAGGGGTGTCCCGTCGGCGCGGAGCTCAGTTGCCGAACAGCTCCTGGAGCCAGCCGGGGATGTTGTCGGGCTGCGTGGAGTCGGAGGACCCGCCGTCGTCCTGACCCTGCTGACCCTGCTGACCCTGCTCCTGGCCGGGCCACGGCATCTCGCCGCTGCCGGAGCCGTCTTCGCCCTGCGACCCGTCCTGCGAGCCGGACGAGCCCTGGCCCGAGGCCGTGGCGTCCTCGCGCACGGCGAAGGTGACGTCGACGGTCTGGGTCTGGCCGTCCCGGACGTAGGTGACGGTGGCCTGCTCGCCGGCGGTGCGCTCCCGGACGTACGCGGTGAGCGACTCGGCGCCGTTCACCGGGTCGTCGTCGATGGCGACGACGACGTCCCCGGCCTGGAGGCCGGCGTCGGCGGCGGGCGACCCGGCTGTGACCTCGCCGACCTCGGCGCCGCGGCGGGTGACGCCGTCGGCGGTGGCGGACGCGTCACCGAGCGTGACCCCGAGGAACGCGTGCTCGGCGGTGCCGTCCTCGATGAGCTGCTGCGAGACGGTGGTCGCGAGGTTCGCGGGGATGGCGAAGCCGAGGCCGATCGAGCCGGACTGGCCCGACCCGTCGGACATGGTCGCGATCGAGGACGTGATGCCGATGACGCGGCCCTGGGCGTCGAACAGCGGGCCGCCGGAGTTCCCGGGGTTGACCGCGGCGTCGATCTGGATCGCGTTGGTCACGACGACGTCGGAGCCGTCCTCGCCGGACGCGGCGACCGGTCGGTCGAGCGCCGAGACGATGCCGGTCGTGGCGGTGTTCGCCAGGCCGAGCGGGTTGCCGACGGCCAGGACGGAGTCGCCGACCTGGACGGCGTCGGAGTCGCCGACGGTGGCGGGCTGGAGGTCGTCGGGCGCGTCGACGAGCTGCACGACGGCGAGGTCGGTCGTCGGGTCGGTGCCGACGATGGTCGCCTCGAACAGGCGGCCGTCGCTGAGGGTGACCTGCACGGAACCGTCGGCGGCACCGGCGACGACGTGGTTGTTGGTGACGACGTGACCGGCGTCGTCGATGATGACGCCGGAGCCCTCGGAGCCGCCCGCCTGGCTGGAGACCTGGATCGCGACGACGGACGGCGCGACGGCGGCCGTGACGGCCTGCCAGTCGGGGTTCTGGTCGGTCGAGCTCGCGACGGGTGCGGCCTCGGTCTGCTCGGGGGCGCCGACCTCGGCGAGGGACGAGGCGGGGGCGTCGTCGTCGAGGACCGTGAGGAGCCCCGCGGTGGCACCGCTCGCGAGGACGGCGGCGCCGGCCGCCGCGGCGACGACGGGCACCCAGCGCGACTTCTGCCTGGGCGCGGGGGCGGGCTGCGGCGTCGGGGCGTGCTGCTGACCGGTGGCGTAGCCGTAGCCCTGCGGCGCGCCCGCGGGCGTCCCGTAGGGGGCGTAGGGCTGCGGCCGGGAGCCGCTGTGCGGGGCGGCCGGGTGGGAACCCTGCTGGGCGGTCGGGTGGGAAGTCTGCTGCGCGGCCTGGTGGGAAGTCTGCTGCGCGGCCTGGTAGGCGCCGTGCGGTGCGGCGGGGTGCGCGAACTGCGCCTCGCGCTGCTGCGGCGGCTGCGGGACGGGGTTGTCCTGGTGCGGGGCCGGCTGCGGCTGCTGCACCGGCGGCTGCTGCGCGGTCGGCGGCGCGGGCCGCTCGACGGGCAGCGGCTGGGTGTGCTGCTCCGCGGGGTGCTGCTCGGGGCCCGACGGGGACTGCGACGGCTGCGACGCGGGGGTGTTGTCGGTGCTCATGGGGTGCCCTCTCCTCGAAGTTCTTCCCCTAGTGGACGCCCCGATCCTTGGGCGCCCCTTGGGCGAACCTGAGAGTTCCCTGTCAATCTGCGTCGACGCAGGTCAGGGCGTCGTGAGTTCCGCCACCAGGGCGTGGTCGTCGCCCGGTGCGGCGATCCGCGGCCGTCGGTCTCGTTCGTGAGCACCCACAGGCGGCCATCGGGGGCGACGACGGCGTCCCGCAGGCGCCCGTGCTCCCCCGCCCAGTGCTCCTGCGACGTCGTCGGGTCGGCGACGGGTACGGTGCGCAGCACCTCGCCGCGCAGGTTCGCCAGGAACAGGGTGCCGCCGGCGTGCGCGAGGCCGCTCGGGCTGGCGTCCGACGGGCTCCACTGCTGCACCGGGTCGACGTACCCGTCCTCCCCCGCGATCCCCTCGACGTCGGGCCAGCCGTAGTTGGCGCCCGGCTCGATCACGTTGAGCTCGTCCCACGTGTTCTGGCCGAACTCGGTGGCGAACATCGTGCCGTCGTCCGCCCAGGCGATCCCCTGCGGGTTGCGGTGTCCGAGGCTGTACACCGGCGACCCGGGGAACGGGTTGTCGGCGGGGACCTCCCCGTCGAGGGTGAGTCGCAGGATCTTGCCGGCGAGCACGTCGAGGTCCTGCGCGGCAGCCGGGTCCCCGGCGTCGCCGAGGGTCACGTACAGCATCCCGTCGGGCCCGAGGGCGAGCCGTCCGCCGTCGTGGTTCGACGCCGCCGGGAGCCCGTCGAGGAGGGTCGTCGGCTCCCCCAGCGTCAACGACCCGGGCTCCCCGGCGACGTCGTAGCGCTGGACCCGGTTGCCGTCCGCGGCGGTCGAGTACACGTAGAGGCGGCCGTCGTCGTCCACGGCCAGCCCGAGCAGCCCGGCCTCCCCGACGGGCGTCACGCCCTCGACGACACCCACCTCGCGCGCCCCGCCGTCCTCGTCGAGCTCGAGGATGCGCGCGCTGTCCCGTTCGCTGACGAGCGGCACCCCGTCGCGGAACACCACCGACCACGGGGCGGCCAGGTCGGAGGCGAACGCCTCCGGCTCCCCGGCGAGGGTCGGGGCCGCGGCGACCTCGGACGGGGCCGCCGAGGACGCGGGTTCCGACGTGGCCGAGGCCGACGGGTCCGGGCTCGGCGCGGCCGGGCTCGGGGCCGACGGCACGTCCTGTGTGCACCCGGCGAGCAGCACGACGGCGAGCGCCGCGGCGGGGGCGGTCACGACGTGCCTGGTCATGGCCCTCACGACAGCGCCCCGGCCGCTGCCTGCACGACGCGGGCGGCGAGGTCCCGGGACTCGGCGAGCCGGTCCGCGCGGGGCACGCGCACCTCGACCACCCGGACGCCGTCCGCCGGCTCGGCCAGCACGGCGCGCAGCGTGGCGACGTCGGGAACGTGCCGGTGCGCGACGCCGTACCCGGCGCACAGGGCGGCGAGGTCGGCGCCGTGCGGGGTGCCGAAGACCCGCTCGAACGTGGCCGAGGCACCGTCGCCCGTCGCGGCGAGCGCCCCGTGCTCGAGGGTCGCGAAGATGGAGCCGCCGTCATCGTTGACGACGACGACGTCGAGGTCCGGCCGGGGTTCGGCGGGGCCGACGAGCAGGCCGCCGACGTCGTGGAGGAACGTGAGGTCGCCGACGAGCACGCGGGTGCGGCGCCCCGCGGCGAGGGCGACGCCCGCCGCGGTGGACAGGGTGCCGTCGATCCCGGCGAGGCCGCGGTTGGCGAGCACGGTGCCGGGCTCGCCGTCGAGGCCGAGCGAGAGCTCGACGTCGCGCACGGGGTTGGACGCGCCGACGACGAGCACGTCGTCGGGCCCGTTCGCGGCGAGGACGGCGCGGGCGACGGCGAGCGCGGCATGGGGGGCGTCGGCCAGCGTGCCGCGGGCGGCGTCGGTGGTGGTGCGCAGCACGGTGGCGGCCGCGGTGCCGGCGGCCTGCCAGCGGGCGAGGAACGTCCCGTCGGCGTCGTCGGGCGCGGGCCGGAACCACCGGTCGGCGAGGGCGTCGACGACGCGGGCGGCGTTGCGGGCGGCGTCGGGCCAGGGACCGCCGCCGGGCGCGACGACGGTGACCGCGACGTCGGTACGCGCGAGCAGCCGCTGCACGGGACGCGACAGCGTGGGGTGCCCGAGCACGACGACGTGCTCGACGTCGGCGGTCAGCGCATCCACGCCGAGCAGCAGCCGGTAGCCGGGGATCGCGTGGGTGCCGCCGCACGCCCCGGACGAGGGTTCGGCGAGCAGCGGCCAGCCGCGCGCCTCGGCGAGCCGCCGGGCGTCCGGGCCGGCGCCGTCGCCGGCGACGACGAGCGTGCGGGCCGGGTGGCCGGGCAGCAGCGGGTCGGCACCGGGTCCGGGCGCCGCAGGGACGACTTCGACGGGGTGCGGGCCCGGCGCCACTGCCCACGCGAGCGGTGCGGCGGGCTGCAGCGGGTCCCGGTAGGCGAGGTTCACGTGCACGGGGCCGGGGTGGCGGTCGCGGCGGCCGGTCGCGGCCGCGAGTGCGCGGCGGACCGTGCCGAGCAGGTCGCGGACCTCGCCGTCGCGCCCGTCGGGGGCGGGGACGTCGACGGCGGCACGGACCGCCGCCCCGAAGATCCCCACCTGGTCGGTGGTCTGGGACGCGCCGGTGCCGCGCAGCTCGTGCGGGCGGTCGGCGGTCAGCACCACGAGGGGCACGCCCGTGTGGTGCGCCTCCAGGACGGCAGGGTGCAGGTTGGCCACGGCGGTGCCGGACGTCGTCGCCACCGCGACCGGGACGGCCGCGCCGGTCACCAGGGTGGCGCCGCGCGCGAGGCCCAGGGCGAGGAACCCGGCCGAGCGCTCGTCGATCCGCACGTGCAGGCGCAGCGCCCCGGCGTCGGCAGCCGCCGCGAGCGCGTACGCGAGCGGCGCGGAGCGGGAACCGGGGGCGAGGACGACGTCGCGCACGCCGTGCGCGACCAGGTCGGCCACGAGCGCGCGGGCGGCCTCCACCGCGGGGACGGCGCTCATGCGGCGCGGCCGGTCTCGGCGAGCAGGGCCTCGAGCCGGTCGTGGCGGGCCAGCCAGCGCGCCTCGACGTCGGGCGGCGGCACGGCGGCGGCGAGCGCGGCGGCGTCGGGAGCGACCGGGCGCAGGGGCAGGGCGCCGTCCACGGGGAGCAGGGGCTCGGCGGTGACGTCGTGGACGAGCAGCTGGGAGGTCGCGAGACCGCACGCGTAGGGCAGCGCGGGCAGCGCGGCGGCGAGCGCCACCCCCGCGGCGAGCCCCACCGACGACTCCAGCGCGGACGACACGACGACGGGCAGCCCGACCTGCTCGGCGAGGTCCAGGCAGGCGCGCACCCCGCCGAGCGGCTGCACCTTGAGCACCACGACGTCGGCGGCCTCCTCCCGCACGACCCGCAGCGGGTCGGCGGCGCGGCGGATCGACTCGTCGGCGGCGACCGGCACGTCCACGCGGCGACGCACCGCCGCGAGCCCGGCGACGTCCGCGCAGGGCTGCTCCACGTACTCCAGCCCGCCGGACGCGGCGTCCAGGCGCGCGATGCGACGCACGGCGTCGTCGACGTCCCACGCACCGTTCGCGTCGATCCGGACCGCGGCGTCCGGCACCCCGGCCTCGACGAACGCGGCGCGCACGGCCTCCAGCCGTTCGACCTCCGCGTGCAGCGGTTCGAGGGTGCCGTCGGCGAGAAGTTGGGCGACCTTCACCTTGGCGGTGCGGCAGCCGCCCGAGGCCAGGACGATCTCGCGGGCCCGCTCGGGCCCGACGGCGGGGACGGTCACGTTGACGGGCACCCGGTCGCGCACGGCGGGCGGGAACCCGACGTCCGCCGCCTCCCGGGCCGCGCGCAGCCACGCGAGCGACTCGGCGTCGTCGTAGTCCCAGAACGGGCTCAGCTCGCCCCACCCGGCGTCACCGCGCAGGAGCACCCCGTCGCGGACGTCCAGCGCGCGGAACCGGGTGCGCAGGGGGGTCGACCAGACGAATCGTCTCTGCAGGGTGGCGGCCACGTCCCTCAGCGTAGGCGGCGCCGACCCGCGCCGGGTGCCGGGCGGGTGGGGGCGGGCCTCGCGGTCAGTCGGTGAACTCGGTCGGCATCGCGGGCGTGCGCGGGGCGGGCACCGTGGAGACCGGCACCGACTCGCGCAGGATCGCGGCGTCGTAGGCGATGAGCTCGTCGACGACCTCGTCCAGGTCCGTGACCTCGGGGCGGGGAGGGAACGTCGTGTCCATGCCTCCATGGTGCGCCTGCGATGTGCAGATCCCGGGGGCGACGCAGTGCCGTCGTGACCGGTCCGTGCGAACTAGGCTGGCGCGCGTGAACGACACCGCGCTCCCCCACCAGGTCTCCGAGACGTTCGACCCGACCCGGTGGCGCACCGTCACCGGGTTCGACGACCTCACGGACCTCACCTACCACCGGGGCGTCGAACGGTCGGTCGGCGCCGACGGGACGGAGCAGGTCCGCGACCTGCCCGTGGTGCGGGTCGCGTTCGACCGCCCCGAGGTGCGCAACGCGTTCCGCCCGCACACCGTGGACGAGCTGTACCGGGTGCTGGACCACGCCCGCATGACGTCCGACGTCGGCACGGTCCTGCTCACCGGCAACGGACCCTCCCCCAAGGACGGCGGCTGGGCGTTCTGCTCCGGCGGCGACCAGCGCATCCGCGGCCGCTCCGGCTACCAGTACACGTCGGCGCCCGACGGCGGCGGGGACGTGCACACCGCGGACGCCGTCGACCCTGCCCGCGCCGGGCGGCTGCACATCCTCGAGGTGCAGCGCCTCATCCGCACCATGCCGAAGGTCGTGATCGCCGTCGTCGACGGGTGGGCGGCCGGCGGCGGGCACTCCCTGCACGTCGTGGCGGACCTGTCGATCGCGTGCCGCGAGCACGGGCGGTTCAAGCAGACGGACGCCGACGTGGGCTCGTTCGACGGCGGGTACGGCTCGGCCTACCTGGCGCGCCAGGTGGGGCAGAAGCGGGCCCGGGAGATCTTCTTCCTCGCGCGGGAGTACTCCGCGGACGACGCCGAGCGCTGGGGCGGGGTCAACGAGGTCGCCGAGCACGACGACCTGGAGGCCCTCGGTCTGGAGTACGCCCTGACCATCGCCGGGAAGTCCCCACAGGCGGTGCGGATGCTGAAGTTCGCGTTCAACCTGGCGGACGACGGCCTCATGGGCCAGCAGGTGTTCGCCGGGGAGGCGACACGGCTGGCGTACATGACCGACGAGGCCGTCGAGGGCCGCGACGCGTTCCTCGGCAAGCGCGACCCGGACTGGTCGCGGTTCCCCTACGCCTACTGACGGCGCGGACGGGAGTCAGGAGGTGGACCAGGAGCCGGTCGCCGACGGCATGAGCTCCACCCAGGTGCGGCCGGGCGCGAGCTCGACGACGGCACCGTCGACGGTGAGCACGACCGGGTCCTGCACCGACTCCTTCGACCACTCGACCGCCAGGGTCCGCCCGCCGGTCGCGACGAGCCCCTGGCCGGACCCCACGAGCTGCGTCTCCGGCACCGGGGCGCCCGACGGGTCGCGGTAGGAGGTGTTGACGACCTCGACCTCCAGCACCACGACGTTCTCCGCGGCGTGCTGGACGCCCGAGGCCGACATCGACGGGCTCTCGCCCTCCGACCGCTGCCACGTGCCCGACTTCTTGTCCCACGCCCAGGCGCTGGTCTGCGCGGCGGACATCACGACGTCCACGCCCCGGGCCTTCGTGCCGTCGACGACGGCGGTGGCGCGGTCGGCGGCGGCCGCGAAGGCGAACTGCTGCGGCGGCGGGCTGGTCCGCTCGCCGTCGTCCTGCGCGAGGAACGCCTCCGGGTCGCCGACGACGTTGTGCGGGGCGTACCGGTTCGGGTCCCGCGAGAAGCCGGCGTCCCCGGCGTCCATGATCACCGACTGGACGCCCGCGTCCCCGACGGCGGCGATGAACGGCTGCTGCGCGCCCGAGTAGGCGAGGATCCCGTCCAGCGGGGCGACGATCGCGGGGTCCATGGGGCGCACCGAGCGCACGGGTTCCACGACGTCCGGGATGCTCGAGTGGTAGACGGCGACGTAGCGGGTGATGCCGCCCTCGACGACCTCCTCCCACACGGTGTCGGCGTCCTCCAGCCCGGTCTGCGGCCGCGCCTCGGGCGAGTTCTCGATCTTGACCGCGAGCGCGGGCCGCTCCGCGACCTCCTCGGTGCGCACGCCGGTCAGCGGCCACACGACGGGCACGGCGGGCGGTGCGGACTTCTCGGCGGAGGCCACCGGGGCGGCGACCGTCGTGGTGGGGGCGGGCTCGGGGTCGCCGGAGCAGGCGGCGAGCAGCGCGACGACGAGGAACGCACCGGCCAGGGTGGCGGGACGGCTCAGGGTCATCGGGACCTCCGGAGGTGTGTCGGCGCGCACACCCTACGTCAGGACACGCGCCAGGAGCCGTCATCACGCGGGACGAGCTCGATCCAGGTGCGGCCTGGTTCCAGCAGCACCTCGCCCCCGCGCGCGAGCCGCAGCCTCAACGGCGCCTTCGCACCCTTCTTCGACCAGGTGACCTTGATCGACCGGCCGCCGCCGAGGAGCCGTCCCTCACCCTTGCCGACGAGCTCCGTCTTCGGCACGGCGGCGCCCGACGGGTCGCGGTACCCGGTGCTCGTGACGCGCACGCTCAGCAGCAGCACGTTGCGGGCCGTGACCCGCTTCCCGGACGACATCGAGGCGCGGCCGTCGTCGCTGCGGCGGTACGCCTGGTCCTTGCCGTTCCACGTCCACGTGGTGCGCTGCGCACGGGACAGCCGCACGTCGGCCTCCCGGGCACGCTTCCCGCGGCTGCGGGCGGTGCCGTCGGCGCGCTGCTCGGCGTAGGCGAGCTGGGCGGGCGGCGGCTCGGTGCGGCGGCGGTCGGCCTGCCGGGCGAAGGCCCGCACGTCGCCGTAGACGTTGTGCGGCGCCGGCCGCGACGACGACCGCTCGAACCCGCGGTCGCCGTCGTCCATCGTGAGGAGCTGGGTGCCGGTCGCCCGCACGGCACGCAGGAACGGCGGCTGGCCGCCGCTGGCGGCGAGGATCCCGTGCAGCGGCGCGACCGTGGCGGGGTCCATCGGCCGCACGGATCGCACGGGCCCGACCCGGCGGGGCAGGTCGGAGTGGTAGACGGCGACGAACCGGCTGATGCCGCCCTCCACGACCTGCTCCCACACGATGTCGGCGCGGTGCAGCCCGGTGTGTGGCCGCGAGGCCGCGGAGTTCTCGATCTTCACGGCGACGGCGGGACGCTTCGCCACCTTGTCCGTCCGGATCCCGGTGAGCGGCCAGCGCGGGTCGGGCCGCGGCTCGGGCTCCGGCGCGGGGGGTGGCACGGGGGCGGGAGGGGCGATCTTGGCGCGGGTCATGTCGGGTGCGACCGTGACCTGGGCGGCCGGCACCTCGGTGGCGCCGCAGCCGGCCAGCGCGACCATCGTCGCGAGCACCAGTGCGGTCGCGCGCGTGGGACGCATCGGGCCCCTCCTCGTCGTCGGGTGGCACCACTGTAGGGGGCGACCGGACGCCGGTGGGACGCCACCCCGGGCGGCCCCGCGGCCCGGGCGAGCGCCTATCGTGACCCGGTGAGCACCACCGACCTGCCCGCCCTCGTCGACGCGGTGGCGCGCGCGCTCGACGGCGGCCCTGCCGTCTCGCCGCTCCCCCGTCTGAGCACGACCGCACCGCCCGCGGGCACGGCGGTCGTGGTCCGCACGTCCGGGTCGACGGGGACGCCGCGCGAGGTCGCCCTCAGCGCACCGGCGCTGCGGGCGTCGGCGACGGCGACGCACGCGCGGCTCGGAGGTCCCGGCCGCTGGGTGCTCACCCTCCCGCCGACCCACGTCGCCGGGGTGCAGGTGGTGGTGCGCTCGCTGCTCACCGGCCGGGCGCCCGTCGCCGCCCCCGCAGGCGAGCGCTTCACCCCGGCCGGGCTGGCGGCCCTGCTCGCCGAGCCGTTGCGCGACGACGACCCCGTGCACGTCTCGCTCGTGCCGACCCAGCTGCACCGGGTCGTCGAGGCGGCCGACGGCGGCGAGCCTGCGGCGCTGCGCGCCCTGGCCCGCTGCGGCGCCGTGCTGCTGGGCGGGGCCGCCACCCCGCCGCAACTGCTGGAGCGCGCCCGCGACGCCGGCGTGCCGGTGGTGCGCACGTACGGGATGTCCGAGACGGCCGGCGGCTGCGTGTACGACGGCGTGGCCCTGCCGGGCGTGCGGGTGCGCCTCGCCGACGGCGTCGTCGAGCTCGCCGGGCCGACGCTCGCCACCGGGTACGTGGGCGACGACCACGCCACCGCCGCGGCCTTCCACGACGGACCCGACGGACGGTGGTTCCGCACGAGCGACCTCGGTGCGCTGGACGGCGGCGTGCTCCGGGTGCTGGGGCGGGCCGACGACGTCGTGGTCACGGGCGGCGTCAACGTGGCGCCCGCCGCTGTGGAGGTGGTGCTGGGCGACCTGCTGGGCACCGAGGTGTGCGTGGTCGGCGTCCCCGACGACGAGTGGGGGCAGGCGGTCGTGGCGGTCGTCGTCGAGCGGGACCAGGACGCCGCCCGTGCCGGCGGCCGCGACGGCGCGCCGCGGCCTCTCGACGCCGCCGGGCTGGCGCGGGTGCGTGCCGTCGTCGCGGATAGGCTGGGCCCGGCCGCCGCGCCACGACAGGTGTTCCGGGTGCCCGCGCTCCCGCTGCGCGGACCCGGGAAGGTCGACCGCGCTGCCGTCGTCGACCTGGTGCGTCCGCGCACCGCCTGCTGAGAGGAGCACGCATGGCCACGCCCGCCGAGTGGGTCGCGGGATCGCGCCCGCGCACGCTGCCCGCCGCCGCCGCACCCGTCCTGGTCGGGTCCGGCGCGGCCGCGCAGGTGGACGCGTTCGCCTGGCTGCCCGCCCTGCTCGCCCTGGGTGTCGCGCTCGCGCTCCAGGTGGGCGTGAACTACGCGAACGACTACTCCGACGGCGTGCGCGGCACGGACCTGGACCGGGTGGGCCCGCTGCGGCTCACGGCCTCGGGCGTCGCCCGGCCGGGGCAGGTCAAGGGGGCGGCGTTCGCGTCGTTCGGGGTCGCCGGGGTCCTGGGGCTCGCGCTGTGCGCCGTCAGCGGCCACTGGTGGCTGCTCGCCGTCGGCGTCCTGTGCGTCGCCGCGGCCTGGTTCTACACCGGCGGCCGCCGCCCCTACGGCTACGCGGGGCTGGGCGAGGTCGGGGTGTTCGTCTTCTTCGGCCTGGTCGCCACCCTCGGCACCACGTACACGCAGGCCGACCGCCTGACGTGGCCGGCCGTGCTGGGTGCCGTCGGCGTCGGGCTCATCGCCTGCGCGCTGCTCATGGTCAACAATGTCCGCGACATCCCCACCGACGTCCTGGCGGGCAAGCGCACCCTGGCCGTGCGGCTCGGCGACCGCCGGGCCCGCCGCCTGTACGCCCTGTGGATCGTGCTGCCGGTGCTGCTCGCCCTGGTGTGCGCGCTGTGGAACCCGTGGGTGCTGCTCGTCGGCGTGCTGCTCCTGCCGGCGGTGCTGCTGGTCCTCCCGGTGCTCGCCGGGGCGCACGGCCGCGCGCTGGTCCCGGTCCTCGCGGGCACCGGGATGTTCGAGCTCGCCTACGGCGTGCTGCTGGGCGTCGGCCTGGCGCTCTGACCCCGCCCCGGCGACGCCGGGCCGGTGGGGTCGGGGCGCCTCAGCGCTCGGACGTGGCCGGCGGGTCGACGCGGCGCGGCTCGAACGCGGCGTCCTCCGCGGCGGCGTCGTCCGCGGCGATCGAGTCGACGGTCGTCTGCTCCCGGCCCCGGCGGGCGGCCCGCTGCTCGGCGCGCCGCGCCATCCACGCCGTCGCCGCGTCCCGCTGCCTCGGCAGCGCGAGGTAGGACACGGCGAAGGCCACGACCACGGCGACCAGGGCGAGCAGCCAGCCGCGCACACCGACCGCGTAGGCCAGCGCGAAGGCGGCCACGAGGATCAGCAGGCGCAGCACGGTGTAGGTCACGAGGGGCACCGTCCCAGCGTAGTCCGGCCGTCGCGGCCTCCGGGACGAGGGCCGTGCCGGAGAACCCCGTGCGGCAACTAGGCTGGACGCATGTCGCGTGTGCTGGTGGGAATCGTCGTCGTCGGGCTCCTCGTCTACGCCCTGTCCGACCTGGCGAGCTCCGAGGACGAGGACAAGGGCGGCCTGCCCACCTGGCTGTGGGTGCTCGTCATCGTGCTGCTGCCGATCTTCGGCCCGCTGACCTGGATCATCGCCCGCCAGGCGCGCAAGCGCCGCGGCGGTGCCGGCGGCCGCACCGCGCGCCCCGGTCGCGGCCCGCGCCGCCCGTCCGGGCCGATCGCCCCCGACGACGACCCCGAGTTCCTCTGGCGGCTCGAGCAGGAGAAGCGCAAGCGCCGACGTGACCAGGGCGACAGCGGCGGCTCGGGCGGGTTCGGCGGTCACGACTCCGGTGACACCGGCGGCGGGAGCGACGGCGGCGGTGGCGGCGGGGACTGATCGTCCCCGCACCGGTCACGGGACGCACGAAGGGCGGGGGACCTCACCGGTCCCCCGCCCTTCGTGCGCCCGCCGCGTCGTGCGGCGCCCCGGTCAGCTGATGCCGGAGTACGAGTGCTTGCCGTTGAAGATGAGGTTCACGCCCGTGAAGTTGAACAGCACGCAGGCGTAGCCGACGACGACGAACCAGGCGGCGCGGCGCCCGGACCAGCCGCGGGTGGTGCGGGCGTGCAGGTAGGCGGCGTAGATCACCCAGATGACGAAGCTCCACACCTCCTTGGGGTCCCAGCCCCAGTAGCGGCCCCAGGCGTCCTCGGCCCAGATCGCGCCGCCGATGATGGTGAACGTCCACAGCACGAACGCGACGGCGTTGAGGCGGAACGACATCGACTCCAGCAGGGTGGGCGTCGGGGTGCGGTCGAGCCAGCGGAAGCCGGGGCGGGCCAGGAACGGGGAGTTCTCGTCGCGCAGGTCGCGCAGCAGCTGCAGGACGGACAGCACGAAAGCGACGGTGAAGATGCCGGTCGCGGTGATCGCGACCCCGACGTGCAGCACCAGCCAGTAGTTCTGCAGGGCGGGCTGCACACCCGTCGCGGCGACGTGGAACGCGTTGAGCCCGAGCACGAGGAACAGCGTCACCAGGCCGGTGACGAACGCGCCGAGGAACCGCACGTCGCGGCGCAGGTTCCACCCGAGGAACACCGCCATCGCGACGAACGACCCGACGAGCGTGAACTCGTACATGTTCGCCCACGGGGTGCGCCCGGCGGCCAGGCCGCGCAGCACGATCCCGACGAGCAGCAGACCGGTGCCCAGCCACGACGTCGACATCGCGATGCCGACCGCCCGGCGGGGCGGGGCCGGCGTCGCGCCGGCGGGGTCCTGCGCCACGGCGGGAGCACCCGCGCCCACGGCGACCGCGGTGGCCGCCCGAGCGCTGACCTTCTCGTCGGAGCGACGGCCCAGGTCGACGGCGAACGCGATCATCGCGATGGCGAAGGTCGTCGCGGCGGCCCAGACGAGCAGGTCGCTCAGCTCGGCGATCTCCATGTCAGTCTTCCGTCCCTTGTTCGGTGGGGCTGTCGGGGGTGGTGACGCCCGGCACGGCGGCGCGCGTCCGGTCGACCTCGCCGTCCAGGCCGGCGTCGTCCCCGCGGGCCAGGCCCGCGATCTCGACGTGCGTGACGCCGCCGTCGCTCCATGATCGCACCCAGACGCGGCGGCGCGGGAGGAACAGCGAGCCGGTCAGTCCGGCGAGGGCGAGCAGCGCGAACGTCAGCACCCAGGCCAGCGACGGGTCGTGGCGCAGGTCGAGCGCCACGAACCGGGGGACGTCGCCGTCGGCGAAGCTGATGGTGCCGAGCCCGTCGGGCAGGTCCACGGTGTCGCCGGGTTCCAGCAGCAGCGTGACCCGCTCGCCGTCGTCGTCGAGCGACGGGGTGAGCTCGGCGGTGTCGAGGCGGTACACGTTCTGCGGCACGCCCTCGTCGAGGCCGAGGTCGCCGCGGTACACCTCGAGGACGAGCAGCGGGGCCTCGGGCAGCGGGAACGCGGAGCGGGCGGAGCCGTCCTCCTCGATGACCGCGGTCGGCAGGAAGTACCCGACCAGGCCGATCTGCTCCAGCCCGTCCGAGACGTCCGGCACCTTGACGACGCCGCGCGAGGTGTAGACCTGGTCCTCCGGGATGAAGGGCACGCGCCCGGAGAACGCGACCTCGCCCGCGGAGTCGGTCACGGTGATCTCGGGGGCGTAGCCGTTGCCCTGGAGGTAGATCTTCGCGCCGTCCACCTCGAGCGGGTGGTTGACCTTGATCGACTCGGCGCTCTCGGTGCCGTCGGGCTCGCGGATCGTCACGTCCGCGGTGAAGTCGCGCGACTGCGCGAACGCGACCGTGTCGGTGGCGAACTCGGAGGTGAACGCGTCGAGCGTCATCGAGAACGGCACGAGGGAGTCCTCGGCGAACCAGGCGCCGGACTCGAACGTGTCGTAGTCGACGACGGCGTTCGCGAAGCCGCGCCCCTCGGTGACGATCGCCTGGCCGCGGTAGTGCAGGAGCTGGCCCACCCCGACGGAGACCACGAGGCCCACCAGCGCCAGGTGGAACAGCAGGTTGCCGGTCTCGCGCAGGTAGCCGCGCTCGGCGGCGACGGTCCGGGTGGCCGGCCGGGCGGGGATCCGGCCGCGGGCCGCCCGGGCCTCCTCGGACCCGGTCTCGACCCGGAACGAGGGCAACCACCGCAGCCGGCCGCGCAGGTGCGTGGCGACGGCGCCGGTCACCTCGTCCGGCGTCGCGGACGTCGTGGCGGTCACGTGCGCGGGGAACCGCTCGAACCGTGCCGGGGTGCGCGGGGGGCGCGAGCGCAGCGCCCGGCCGTGGGAGAGGGTGCGCGGCACGATGCAGCCCACCAGGGACACCAGCAGCAGCAGGTAGATCGCGGAGAACCAGGGCGAGGAGTAGACGTCGAAGAACCCGAACCGGTCCAGCCACTCCCCCGCGGTGGGGTGCTCGCCGAGGTACTCGACGACGGCCGCCGGGTCCTGGGGACGCTGCGGCAGGATCGAGCCGGGCACCGCCGCGACCGCCAGCAGCATGAGCAGCATGAGCGCCACGCGCATGCTGGTGAGCTGGCGCCACGTCCACCGGAGCGTGCCGCGCCAGCCGAGGGCGGGGGCCTGCGGCGCCGCGCCGGAGCCCGGGGTGCCGCCGTCTGCCTGCTCGGGCTCGGCGCCCCCGGTCGTGAACTCGTCCGCGATCCCGTCGGGACGGTACGTCTGCCCTGCCATCACACCACCGTCGTGTATCCGCTGATCCAGCTCTGCAGCAGGCTCGTCACCGTGCCCCACACGCCGGTCACCATGGCCAGGCCGATGACGACGAGCAGGCCGCCGCCGAGCCGCAGGACGGCGAGCCGGTGCCGCCGCAGGAAGCCGAGCATCTTCTGGGAGGACTGCAGGCCGAGCGCCACCAGCAGGAACGGCACGCCGAGCCCCACGCAGTACGCGACGCCGAGCAGCAGCCCGCGCGTCGCCGACGCCTCGTCCAGCGCGAGGGACTGCACGGCCGCGAGCGTGGGGCCGAGGCACGGCGTCCAGCCCAGCCCGAACACCACGCCCAGCAGCGGCGCCCCCCACAGCCCGGCCTGCGGGCTGACGTGCAGCCGCCGCTCCCGCTGGAGGAACCCGATGCCGCCGAGGAACGCGACGCCCATCACGATGACGAACACGCCCAGCACCCGGATCAGCACGTCCTCGTAGCGCACGAGGTAGGCGCCCACGGCGCCGGCGGCGGCCATGAGCGCCACGAAGACCACGGTGAACCCGAGCACGAACAGCGCGACACCGGTCACGACGCGGCTGCGCGCGGGTGCGCGCGTCGCCGTCGTCGTGCCGCCGCCGGTGCCCGCGTTCGCCGCGGCCATGCCGCCGACGTACCCGACGTAGCCGGGCACCAGCGGCAGCACGCACGGGGACGCGAACGACACGATCCCGGCGAGCAGCGCGATGGGGACGGCGAGCAGCATCGAGCCGCTCATCGCCGTCGTCTGGAACGCCTCGCCCACGTCAGTCGCCCTCGGTGGACGTCGTGGTGCCCGCCACGGCGTCGTCGATGAGGGCCTCGAGCGTGGAGCCCGCGACCTGCCCGACGACGCGGGCCGCGACGCGGCCGTCGGCGTCCAGCACGACCGTCGACGGGACGGCCCGCAGCGGGACGACGCCGGACAGTGCCGCCACGACCTGCCCGCTGCGGTCCTCGATCGACGGGTACGGCACGTCGAAGGTGCGCTGGAACGCCAGCGCGGCCCCGGCCTCGTCCTCGGTGTTGATCCCCAGCAGGTGCACGCCGTCGGCGGCGCGCTCGTTCGCGATCTCGACGAGCTCGGGCGCCTCGGCGCGGCAGGGTGCACAGCCCGCGTACCAGGTGTTGAGCACGACGACGTCGCCGCGCCAGTCCGCGGTGGAGACCTCGTCGCCCTCGAACGTGGTGCCCTCCACGACGACCTCGTCCTCGCGTTCGTCGGGCTCCCACTGCTGGACCGTGCCGTCGCCGGACACGAAGCCCTGGCCGACGACGTCGGACGCGCCGGACTCGGCGGCGCACGCCGTGAGCAGCAGGGCCGTGCCCGTGGCGGCGGCGAGGGCCGCGGCGGCGCGGGCGCGCATCAGGCGCCCGCCACCGGGTTCGCGCCGGGCAGCAGGTCGGCCACCGGCTCGCTGTAGTGCAGGGACGTGAAGCGGCCGTCGTCGAAGCGCAGCGACGTCAGCGACGCCAGCGTGCACTCGCGGCGGCGCGGGTCGTGGGCGAGCCGGGACCCGGTCATCGCCAGGCGCGTGGCCCAGATGGGGAGCTGGTGGCTCACCAGCACGACCTCGTGGCCGTCGTAGGCGCGGCGCGCGTCCTCGACGGCGGCCCGCATCCGCACGACCTGGTCGGCGTACGACTCGCCCCACGACGGGCGCAGCGGGTTCCACAGCAGCTTCCAGTACCGCGGGTGGGCGAGCTGGCCGGGGCGGGAGCCGATCGTGGTGCCCTCGAAGCTGTTCCCGGCCTCGATCAGCCGCTCGTCGGTCGCGGTGGCGACGCCGAAGCCCTGCGCCACGGGCGCGGCGGTCTCCTGGGCGCGCTGGAGCGGGCTCGCGACGACGGCGACGACGTCCCGACCTGCGCCGACGAGGTGCTCGGCGACACGGCGGGCCATCTCCTGACCGCGGTCGGAGAGGCGGTACCCCGCGATCCGTCCGTACAGGACGCCGTCGGGGTTGTGGACCTCGCCGTGCCGCAGGAGGTGGACGGTGGTGGTGGCCATGCGCCCCAGTGTCCCAGATCCGTCCCGACGCTCCGGTCGGGTCCGGGCACCCTCCCCGGCGGTTGTGACAGGTCTCACAAGCGCGGATGTGATCTGGATCACGCCGGCGAGCAGGTCGCGGCCCGGAATAGGTCGGCACGGACCCTGGTTCATGCTTTTCGATGGACCCGCCCCCTCCGGAGCGGGCCCCACGGACCACCTCGACAAGGAGCACCCATGGCCACCGCACTGCCCACCGGTCTCGTCGCCGGCACCTACGCCGTCGACTCGTCCCACTCGACCGCGTCGTTCACCGTCCGCCACGCCGGGATCGCCAAGGTGCGCGGCACCATCGGCATCGCCGCGGGCACCATCACGGTCGGCGAGGACCTCGAGTCCTCCTCCGTGCGGGTCGAGCTCGACGCCACCTCCGTGAGCACCGGTGACGCGAACCGTGACCAGCACCTCGTGAGCGCCGACTTCTGGCACGCCGAGGAGCGCCCCACCTGGACCTTCGAGTCCAAGGCCGTGACCGCCGTCGCGGACGGCTACGTCGTCGTGGGCGACCTCACCATCAACGGCGTGACCCAGCCCGTCGAGCTGCCCGTCGACTTCGAGGGCACCGCCAAGGACCCGTTCGGCAACCAGCGCGCCGGCTTCGAGTCCGAGATCGAGATCAACCGCAAGGACTTCGGCCTCACCTGGAACGCCGCGCTGGAGACCGGCGGCTTCCTCGTGGGCGAGAAGGTCAAGATCGCCCTCGACGTCTCGGCGATCTCGCAGAACTGAGCCGCCCCGCACCGTCCGGACCCCGCGAGCCCGCCCGGGCTCGCGGGGTCCGTCGCGTCAGGGGCCGGTCGTCGCCGCGGGCTGCGCGGCCCGCGCGGCCGCCGTGGCGGGTTGCGCGGCACGCGCGGCCGCGTGGAACGCGAGGATCTGCAGCTCGCCCGCGACGTCCACGCTGCGCACGACCACGTCGTCCGGCAGCTGCAGCGACACCGGGGAGAAGCAGAGGATCTCCCGCACGCCGCACGCCACCACCCGCTCGGCCACCTGCTGGGCGACGCCGCCCGGCGTCGCCAGGATCACCATCGACACCTGCCGCTCCGCCAGGACGCGCTCGAGGTCGTCCACGTGCTCCACGGGCAGACCCGCCGCCGTCCGGCCCACCACGCCGGGATCCGCGTCGAGCAGCGCCACCAGCGAGAAGCCGCGCGCGGAGTAGCCCGAGTAGTTCGCCAGCGCGTGCCCCAGGTTGCCGACACCCACGATCGCGAGCCGGTGCTCCGACCCGAGCCCCAGCGCCGCCGAGATGTACGACGACAGCGACTCGACGTCGTACCCCACGCCGCGCGTGCCGAACGACCCCAGGTAGGACAGGTCCTTGCGCAGCTGCGCCGACCCGACCCCGGACCGCTCCGCCAGGTCGGACGACGACGTCACCTCGACGCCCTCCCCCGCCAGGTCCCGCAGCGCCCTCAGGTAGTACGGCAGCCTCGCCACCGTCGCCGTCGGCACCGCCACCTCACCGATCTCGATCACGCCTGTCCCCTCCCCGCCGGCCGGGCCAGCCGGCGCGCGAGCCGCGCACCGTCGACCCGCCAGAATCCCTGTTGCACGCCGTCCACCTCGACGACGGGCACGTACTCCCCGTAGCGCTCCACCAACGCCGGGTCGGCGTCGACGTCGACCTCCTGCCAGGTCTCCCCCGCCGCGTCGCACACCGCGGAGACCACCTCCCGTGCCTCGTCGCACAGGTGGCAGCCTGCCCGGCTGAAGATCACGACCCGGGCCTGCGCCTCGGGTCCGGTCCGGTGCCCGCTCACGGGGCAATCGTATCGGCGCCACTACAGTGGACGGCATGCCGTCTCACCCCACGCCCACCACGAGCTCCGGCGCGGCGGCATTCTTCGACGTCGACAACACGATCATCCGCGGCGCCAGCGCGTTCCACCTGGCCCGCGCTCTGTACCAGCGGCGGTTCTTCGGCACGTCGGACCTGCTGCGGTTCGGCCTCATCCAGGCGAAGTACCTGGTCTTCGGCGAGTCGCGGTCCCAGATCGAGACCGTCCGCACCCGCGCGCTGTCGCTCATCGCCGGCAGGTCCGTCGCCGAGGTCACCGCCGTCGGCGAGGAGGTCTACGACACCGTCCTCGCGCTGCGCATCTTCCCCGGCACCAAGCGGCTCCTCGACGAGCACCTCGCCGCCGGGGACCAGGTGTGGCTCGTCACCGCCACCCCCGTGGAGATCGGCGGGCTCATCGCCCGCCGGCTCGGCGCGACCGGCTGCCTCGGCACGGTGGCGGAGCACGACGGCGGCTACTACACCGGCGCGCTCATCGGCGACCTCATGCACGGCGAGGCGAAGGGCGCCGCGGTACGCGAGCTCGCCGAGCGCGAGGGCCTCGACCTCGAGGCCTCCTACGCGTACGGCGACTCCCTCAACGACCTGCCGATGATGCGGTCCGTCGGCCACCCGTGCCCCATCAACCCCGACGTGCGGCTGCGCCGCTACGCCAAGGAGGTGGGCTGGCCGATCCGCGAGTTCCGCGGCCGCGGGCAGCGCGCCGCGGGCCGGGGCGTGCGCACGGCGTCGTGGGCCGGGGCCGCGTGGGTCGCGGGGCTGGTCGTGCGGGCCGCCCGGCGCAGCCTGCGCAAGCGGCTCCAGG
This sequence comes from Isoptericola dokdonensis DS-3, assembly GCF_001636295.1. Taxonomy (NCBI): domain Bacteria; kingdom Bacillati; phylum Actinomycetota; class Actinomycetes; order Micrococcales; family Promicromonosporaceae; genus Isoptericola; species Isoptericola dokdonensis. Next base: position 1,855,745 of record NZ_CP014209.1, read on the forward strand.
GTCGCTGACGGTCCCGCCCCGATCATCTCCGGTCCGGAACGCCCCCGGACGCGAACGAGCCCGGCACCCCCGAGGGGGTCCGGGCTCGATGCGTCACGCCCACCCGCAGGTGGGCACGACGTCACTTCTTGTTACGACGCTGGTGACGCGTCTTGCGAAGCAGCTTGCGGTGCTTCTTCTTCGCCATGCGCTTGCGGCGCTTCTTGATGACGGAGCCCATGAGGTCCTCACAATGCTGGTCGGTGGTGGAGCACGGTTGGTCCCGACGAGCCTGTGACCAGGTGCAGCCGACCAACGCGGAAAAGTCCGTCCCCCAGAATACCCGATCCTCGGGGTGGGTGAGCACACGCCCCTGTCGGAGCAGGTCAGTCGTGGAACGGATCGAGCCCGAGCTCGGGGAACACGTGCCGCCGGGTCGCCAGGACGGCCCGGTCCGTCGCGTCCGACGGGTCGTAGCCGTCGGCCCACCGCCGCCACTCGACGTCACCCCGGCCGAGGGTGCGTGCCGCCTCCAGCCCCGACAGCTCTTCGACGCCGTCCCGCCAGGACTCCGGGAGCGGCATCCCCGCCGCCAGGGGGACGTGCGCCGCCTCCGCCACGAGCGACGACCAGACCAGCGGCACCACGTCGACCACCGCGTACCCGCCCCCGCCCAGCGCCACCCAGCGGCCCTCGCACAGCTCGTGGCCGAGCTCGTGCACCCAGCGGGCGGCCGTCCGCTGGGCGTCGATCCCGACCGACAGGTCCGTCAGCGGGTCGTTGCCGTGCGCGTCCGTGCCGTGCTGGGACACGATCGCGTCCGGCTCGAACGCCCGCAGCACCGCGGGCAGCACCGCGTCCACGGCCCGCAGCCAGCGGGCCGAGTCGGTGCGCGGCGGCAGCGCCACGTTCACCGCCGACCCACGCGCGCCGCGCCCCCCGACGTCCGACGGGTTGCCCGTTCCCGGGAACAGGGTGTGGCCGTCCTGGTGGACGGAGAACGTCAGGACGCGCGGGTCGTCCCAGAAGATCGCCTCCACGCCGTCGCCGTGGTGCGCGTCCAGGTCGACGTACGCCACCCGCCGCGCGCCGGCGTCCAGCAGCCGCTGCACCGCCGCCGCCGCGTCGTTGTAGATGCAGAACCCCGACGCCGCCGCCCGCTGCGCGTGGTGCATGCCGCCGGCGATGTTCAGCGCGTGCGGCACCTGCCCCGACCAGACGGCGTCCGCCGCGGCCACCGAGGCACCCACCAGCCGGGCGGCGGCCTCGTGCATCGCCGGGAACACCGGGTCGTCCTCGGTGCCCAGCCCGCGGGCGAGGTCCGGTTCGCCGGTGGCCGCCGCGTGCTTCACCGCGGCCACGTAGGCCGGGTCGTGGACGGACCCCACGACGTCGTCGCCCGCCGGGGCCGGGTCGACCACCTCCAGGGCGCCCGACGACAGCAGGCCCAGCTCGGCCACCAGCCGCATCGTCAGGTCGAGGCGGGCCGGAGCCATCGGGTGACCCGCCCCGAAGTCGTAGCGCAGGAGCTCGGGGCTCCACAGCAGCCGGGCGACGGACATCCCGCCACGGTAGCCGAACGCGTGGCAGGCTGAGCACCACGCCTGGGGGACGAGACGACGGGAGGGCGCGGCCGGTGGCGAGACCGTTGCACGACCGCACCCGCACCCTGCGCGAGTGGGTGGACCGCACCGCCCGGCACTACCCGGCCCGCGTCGCCATGACCGTCTTCGCGGCCGTCGTCAGCATCTTCACCCTGCTGCTCCTGCCGCCCTGGGCGACGGCGTCCGGACGGCCCGCCCCCTTCGTCGACGCCCTGTTCACCGCCACGTCGGCCGTCTGCGTCACCGGGCTCGTCGTGGAGGACACCGGCACCTACTGGTCGGAGTACGGGCGCGTCGTCATCCTGCTCGGCATCAAGGTCGGCGGCCTGGGCGTCATGACGATCGCGTCGCTCGTCGGCCTGGCCGTGTCCCGCCGCATCGGGCTCACCCAGAAGCTCCTCACGGCGTCCGAGACGAAGTCGACCGGTCTCGGTCAGGTCGGCGACCTCATCCGCCTCATCGTCGTGGTGTCGCTGTCCATCGAGCTCGCCGTCGCGTTCATCCTCCTCCCCCGCTTCCTCGCCCTCGGCGAGTCGCTCGGGCAGTCCGCCTGGCACGCGCTGTTCTACGGCGTGTCCGCGTTCAACAACGCCGGGTTCGTGCCGACGGCCGAGGGACTGGTGCCGTACGCGTCGGACTGGTTCGTCGTCGTCCCGATCGCCCTCGGGGTGTTCATCGGCTCCCTCGGGTTCCCCGTCATGCTCAACCTGCTCCAGGCGCGGCGCGCGGGGAAGCGCTGGCGGCGCCTCATCACCCTGCACACCAAGCTCACCCTGACGACCTCGGCCGGCCTGTTCGTGGCGGGCGGTCTCGTCATCGGCGCGATGGAGTGGGGCAACCCGGCGACGCTCGGCGCGCAGGACCTGCACACCAAGGTGCTGTCCACGATCTTCGCGTCCGTCATGCCGCGCTCGGGCGGGTTCAGCACGTTCGACGTCGGGCAGATGCACGGCGAGACGTGGCTGGTCACCGACGCGCTGATGTTCGTCGGCGGCGGCTCGGCGTCGACCGCCGGCGGCATCAAGGTCACGACGCTGGCCGTCATGCTGCTCGCCATCCTCGCCGAGGCCCGCGGCGACCGGGACATCGACGTGTACGGGCGCCGCATCCCCCGCGACTCGTTGCGGCTGTCCATCGCCGTGGTGTTCATCGGCGCCACGATGGTGCTGGTGTCCTGCGTCGCGCTGGTGCGGATGACCGAGTTCTCCCTCGCGCCGATCCTCTTCGAGGTCATCTCGGCGTTCGCGACCGTCGGCCTGTCGACGGGCATCACCCCCGACCTCCCCGTCGGGGCGAAGTTCTGGCTGTGCGGCCTGATGTTCCTCGGCCGCATCGGCACGATCTCCGTGCTGGGCGCTCTCGCCCTGCGGGACCGGCGTCGCGTCATACGCTTCCCCGAGGAACGCCCGATCATCGGGTGATACGGAGGTGCAGCGCAGGGTGGGGACGAGGAACGAGGACCCGCCCGCAGCGGAACCGCAGGCTCACCCGACAAGATGACCGGGTGAGACGGAGGTGCAGCGCAGGGTGGGGACGAGGAACGAGGACCCGCCCGCAGCGAAACCGCAGGCTCACCCGATCATGTGAACCGAGTGACATCCCCGTCTGGAAGGACCACAGTGGCTGACAGGAAAGCTCCGGAGCGGGACGCAGGCGTGCTCGTCATCGGGCTGGGCCGGTTCGGGTCGTCGCTCGCGACGACGCTGGACCGGTTGGGCCAGGACGTGCTGGCCGTGGAGTCGGACGACCGGCTGATCGCGCAGTGGACCGGGCGTCTGCCGCTGGTGCAGGCGGACGCGTCGAACCCGGAGGCGCTCGAGCAGCTGGGCGTGCACGACTTCGGGGTCGCCGTGGTCGGCGTGGGCACGGCGCTGGAGGCGTCGGTGCTCATCACCGGCAACCTCGTGGACCTCGAGGTGCCGCAGATCTGGGCGAAGGCCGTCTCCGCGGAGCACGGGCGCATCCTCACGCGGATCGGCGCGCACCACGTCGTCTACCCGGAGTCGGACGCCGGGTCGCGGGTGGCGCACCTGGTGAGCGGCAAGATGCTCGACTACATCGAGGTGGAGGACGGTTTCACGATCGTGAAGATGCGTCCGCCGCGCGAGATGCAGGGCTTCACGCTCGCCCAGTCGGACATCCGCCGGAAGTACGGCATCACGGTCATCGGTGTGAAGTCGCCGGGCGTGGACTTCGCGTACGCGACCCCGGAGACGCGGGTGAGCTCGAACGACCTGCTGGTCTGCTCGGGTCACGCGGACCTGCTGGAGCGGTTCTCCGCCCGGCCGTGAGGACCATGCCGCCGCCCGTCGTCGTGCTCGTCTGCGGTCCGGCGGGGTCGGGCAAGACGACCCACGCCCGCGCCCTGGAGCGCGCCGGGTGGGTCCGCCTGTCCTTCGACGACGAGGCCTGGGCGCGCGGCCACCGGGACCACCCGGTGGACCCCGCGGCGGTGGCCCGGGTGCACGCCGGTCTGCAGGCGGACCTGCTGCGGCTGGTCGCGGCGGGTCGGCAGGTCGTGGTGGACACGTCGTTCTGGTCCCGGGCGTCCCGCGACGCCTACCGGGCGGTGCTGGCCCCGACGGGTGCCACCGTCGTCGTGCACCTGCTGGACACGCCGCGCGACGTCGTGCTGGCCCGACTGGCCGCTCGCCGCGGCACGGGCGGCGACGACGTCGTCGTGCCGCAGGAGCTCGCCGTCGCCTACCTGGACGGGTTCGAGACGCCGACGGACGACGAGGGTCCGCTGGTCGTCGTGCCGGGCACCGGCGACGACGACTGATCAGCCGAGCTCGGCGGCGAGCTCCTTCGAGCGGGCCTGGGCGGCCTCGAGGGCGGCCAGGAACGCGGCGCGCACGCCGCCCTCGTCGAGCTTCTGCAGGGCGCGGATCGTGGTGCCGCCGGGCGAGGAGACCTTCTCCCGCAGCACGACGGGGTGCTCGCCGGTCTCGGCGAGGAGCTTCCCGGAGCCGAGGACGGTCTGCACGGCGAGGCGGCGCGCGACGTCGCGGGTGAGGCCGAGCAGGACGCCCGCCTCGGCCATGGCGTCGACGACGTAGAACACGTACGCGGGGCCGGACCCGGCCAGCGCCCCGAACGCGTCGATGTCCTTCTCCGTGATGCGGACGGTCTCGCCGGTGCCGGCGAGGAGCGCCTCGACGAGCGCGACGTCGTCGTCGGACGCGGTGGGCCCGGCGACGACGGCGGTGATGCCTGCCCCCACCTGGGCGGGTGTGTTGGGCATGGTCCGCACGACGGGCTGCCCGTCGGGCAGGTGCGCGGCGTACAGGGACAGCGGCAGCCCGGCGGCGACGCTCACGACCACGGCACCCGGCTCCAGGGCCGGGCCGACGAGGTCGAGGAGCGCGACGACGTCCTTCGGCTTGACGCCCACGACGACGATGCGCGCGCCGGCGACGGCGGCGGCGTTGTCGGTGGTGGTGCCGACGCCGTACCGGTCGGCCAGCGCCTCGCCGCGCTCGGCGCGACGGACGGTCGCGACGACGTCGGACGGCGCCAGCCCGGAGGCCAGCGCCCCGGCCAGCACGGCCTCCGCCATGTTCCCCGTCCCGAGGAAGGCGACCTTCGTCCCGGCGATCTGCGTGCTCACGGTGTTCTCCTGGGTCACATCGGGAAGGACTGGTAGAAGTCCTCGACGAGCTCGGCGGGGCCGGTGGCCTGGAGGACGACGGTGCCGTTGCGCCACGTCACGACGGACGTGCCCGCCCCGCCGCCGGGCGTGACGGCGTAGGTGCCGACGGTCTCGCCGCCGACGGTGACGTCGCCGCTGAGGGTCGGCTCTCCCGCCGCCTCCAGCAGGACGGCGTGGACCTCGCCCGCCGCGTCGGCGTCCGCCCACTGCCCGACGACCAGGTCCACCTGCTCGCCGCCCTCGCTGCCGTCGCCGTAGGTGACGGTCCAGGACTCGACGGCGCCGGAGTCGTCGACCCACGCGGTGTTCTCAGCGACGTCGAGGCGCACGAGCTGGAGGACGGAGTCCGGCATCGAGGACAGCAGCTCGGTGGGGCCCTCGGGCAGCTCCGCGGCCTCGGCGGTGGGGGTCGGCGGCGGGGCGGTCACGGTGACGTCGGGCACCGGTTCGCCCTGGCGGGCGAACCCGGGCCACACGAACGCGGTGACGAGCGCGATCGCGACGACCGCGACCAGCGCGCCGACGAGCAGCAGCCGACGTCGGCGGACGACCGCCGTGTGCGACGTTCTCTGGTGCACCTTGTCTCCCGGGGTCCGGAATCCCGGGGAGAGGTACCCCGGCTTCTGGTCGACCATGGACGTCCTCCTGCTCTGCGACCGCAGGGCGCTCCGACGACCGCGACGCGGTGCAGCCTACGGCCTGACGCCCTCCGTGCGCCGTCGCGTCCACGGCCGGTCGCGGATCCGGCCGGTCGCCCCGCACCTGTCGGTGCCTCGCCCTAGCGTGGGCCCGTGACCACGACGACCCGCGCCGCCCGCTCGAAGTCCACGAAGCCCGCCTACCGGTGCTCCGAGTGCGGCTGGACCACTGCGAAGTGGGTGGGCCGCTGCGGCGAGTGCCAGGCGTGGGGCAGCGTCACGGAGGAGGGTCCGGCGTCGGCCGGTCCGCGCACCACGGCGGTGGCCCCGGTGCGTTCGGCGGCGCGTCCCATCGGGGAGATCGACGTGGACTCGGCGCGGGCGACGCCGACCGGCGTCGACGAGCTCGACCGGGTGCTGGGCGGCGGGCTCGTCCCGGGGGCCGTGGTGCTCCTGGCGGGCGAGCCCGGCGTCGGCAAGTCGACGCTGCTGCTGTCGGTCGCGTCGAACGCGGCGCGCGGGGCCGACGGCCGCCCTCGCACCGTGCTGTACGTGACGGGCGAGGAGTCCGCCGGGCAGGTGCGGCTGCGCGCGGAGCGGATCGGCGCGCTCGCGGAGACGCTGCTGCTCGCCGCCGAGACCGACCTCGCCACCGTGCTCGGGCACGTCGAGCACGCGGAGCCCGCGCTGCTCATCGTGGACTCCGTGCAGACCATCGCCTCGGCGGAGGTGGACGGTGCCCCCGGTGGCGTCAGCCAGGTCCGCGAGGTCGCGGGCGCGCTCATCGCCACCGCCAAGGCGCGGCAGGTGCCGGTGCTGCTCGTCGGGCACGTCACCAAGGACGGCACCGTGGCCGGGCCCCGCACCCTGGAGCACCTGGTGGACGTCGTCTGCCAGTTCGAGGGCGACCGGCACTCCCGGCTGCGCATGGTGCGGGCGGTCAAGAACCGGTTCGGCCCCACGGACGAGGTCGGCTGCTTCGAGCTGTCCGAGACGGGCATCGAGGGGCTGGCCGACCCGAGCGGGCTGTTCCTCTCCCACCTCGGCGCGGGGGTGCCGGGCACCTGCGTCACGGTGACCCTCGAGGGCCGCCGCCCGCTCGCCCTGGAGATCCAGTCGCTCGTCGCGCCGTCGCCGCTGGCGAACCCACGGCGCGCCACCAGCGGCGTCGAGTCGCAGCGGCTCGCGATGATCCTCGCGGTGCTGCACCGGCACGCCGGGCTGCGCCTGGCGGACAACGACGTGTACGCCTCCACCATCGGCGGCGCCCGCGTCACCGAGCCCGCCGCGGACCTCGCCACCGCGCTGGCCATCGTCTCCGCCCAGACGGGCGAGGCCCTGCCGGCCGGGACGATCGCCGTGGGCGAGGTCGGCCTCGCGGGCGACATCCGGCCGGTCACCGGCCTCGACCGGCGCCTCAGCGAGGCGGCCCGTCTCGGCTTCACCCGCGCCGTCGTGCCCGCCGGGACGACGGCCAAGGCGCCCGCCGGGCTCGTGCTGTCCGAGGCGCGCCACATCGCCGAGGCCGTCGAGATGGCCTCGAGCGCCCAGGATGCGGCGCGTACCCGGCGATGAGGTCCGCTCAGGCCGTAGAATGCCCAGGTGGCTCCCTCCTCCGCGTCCGCGCACCCCGACGCCCAGCTCCGGGAGACCCTCGCCACCGTGGCGCCCGGCACCGAGCTCCGTGACGGTCTGGAGCGCATCCTGCGAGGACGGACCGGCGCGCTGATCGTGCTCGGCCACGACAAGACGGTCGAGGAGATCTGCTCCGGCGGGTTCGTGCTCGACGTCGAGTTCTCCGCGACCCGCCTGCGCGAGCTGTCCAAGATGGACGGCGCGGTCGTCCTCGACCGCGACGCGACCCGCATCCGCCGCGCCGCCGTCCAGCTCCTGCCCGACCCGACGATCGAGACCAGCGAGTCCGGCACCCGGCACCGCACCGCCGAGCGCGTCGCCATCCAGACGGGGCTGCCGGTGATCTCCGTGAGCCAGTCCATGCGGATCGTCGCGATCTACATGGGCAGCCAGCGCCACGTCCTGGAGGACTCGGACACCATCCTCGGCCGCGCCAACCAGGCCCTCGCCACGCTCGAGCGCTACCGTTCCCGCCTCGACGAGGTGTCCGGCACGCTGTCCGCGCTGGAGATCGAGGACCTCGTCACCGTGCGCGACGTCTGCGCCGTCGTGCAGCGCCTCGAGATGGTGCGCCGCATCTCCGACGAGATCGACGGCTACGTCGTCGAGCTCGGCACCGACGGCCGGCTCCTCGCCCTCCAGCTCGACGAGCTCATCGGCGGCATCGGCGCCGACCGCGACCTCGTCGTGCGCGACTATGTGGACGTCGACCGGTCGGGCCGTGGCGTCACCGAGGTGCACGCCGACCTCGCCGCCCTGGACTCCGCACAGCTCCTCGACCTGTCCCAGATCGGGCGCGTCCTCGCGCTGCCCGGCTCCGGCGCCGCCCTCGACGCAGCCGTCGCGCCGCACGGCTACCGCCTGCTCTCCAAGGTGCCGCGCCTGCCGTCCGCCATCGTGGACCGCCTCGTGCTGCACTTCGGCGGGCTGCAGAAGCTCCTCGCCGCGAGCGTCGACGACCTCATGAGCGTCGACGGCGTCGGCGACCAGCGTGCCCGTGCCGTGCGCGAGGGCCTGTCCCGGCTCGCCGAGTCCAGCATCCTCGAGCGCTACGTCTGACGCCGCGGCGGCGCGCTAGCTGACCGCGTCCCCGGCGGCGGGCGTGCCGTCGTCCGGCTCGCCGCTCTCGTCGCCGGACGGCGGGGCCTCGCCCTCCTCGCCGTCGGCGGGCTTCTCGTCGCCCTTCGCACCGTCGCCCTTCGCGTCGGCGCCCTTCGCGTCGGTGCCCTTCGCGTCGGCGCCCTTCGCGTCGTCCTTCGGCTCCGGGGCCGGAGCATCGACGGCCAGGGTGAGCGGCTCGCCCTGCGCGCCCTGCACATCACCGAGCGCGGGCGTCAGGGTGTAGCTCCCGGCACCGACCTCGGACGGCTTGCCCTCGCACTTCGCGTTCGACGTCGAACCGCTCCAGCGCGTCGACACCTCCCACGTCTCGCCCTGGCCGAGCAGCGCCGGCGTCTCGGAGCCGCCCGTGCAGTCGGCCGACGACCACACCCGCTCGCCGTCGGCGTCGGTCACCGTGACCTGGAGGTTCGACGGCGAGGCGTCCACCAGGCAGGGCACGCGCCCGAGGTTGGTGACGGTGAGGGTGAGGTCGACGGGGTCGCCGGGGGTCATCCGGGTGGCGCCACCCGTGAGGTCGAGGCCCACCACCTCGGGCGCGCACGACCGGGCCACCCCGGCCAGGTCGAGCGGCTCGGGCGGTGCCGCCTTGTCGGCGAGCAGCTCAGGGACCGGGTCGGGCCACACGTCGCGCACCCACTGCACGCCCTGGGCGACGCCGTACCCGGCGGTCGTGCCCAGGCCGACGAGCAGGGCCGTGCACAGGAGCACCATGGCGGTCATGCGGTTCCGACGCTGCCGACGACGCAGCTCGGCGGCGCTCGGTCGCTTCGGAGCGGGCCGGGTCCGCGGACGCGGCGTGGCACCGGGCGCGACGAGCCCGTTGGTCGTGACCGTGCGGCGTCCTGACGACCCGGACCGCGCGGTGCCCGTCCGCTGGGCACCCGTCCGCGCCGACGACGACCGCGCACCCGAGGCGCTGCGGGACCGGGACGTGCTCGTGGAGGTCCGGGAGCCGGAGGCCCGGGGGCTCGTGGAGCGGCTGGTCGTGGACCTCGTGCCCGCACCCTTCGTGGCGCCGGAGGTGGAGGGACGGGCCTTCGCGGCTCCGGACTTCGGTGCGGCAGACCTCGACGTGCCCGCCTTCGGGGTCGTCGCGCGGCCGGAGGACGGCTTCGCGGGCCCCTTCGCCGCGCTCTTCGCGGCAGGGCGCGCGGAGGCGCCCTTCGCCGATGCCCCGCGCGCGGCCGGGCTGCCGGTGGTGCGCCCCGACGAGGTGCCCTTCGCGCCCCCCGTCCGCGGGGCGGAACCCGAGGTCTTGCGGGGGGCGGACGACCGCGACGAGCCTCCCGAGGCCGCGCGCCCGGACGAGCGCGCCGACGACGCCGGGCGTCCCCCGCCCGTCGCGCCTCGTCCGTCCTTCGATGCCGCCACTACGCCCCCGCCTTGTCGCACACGTCCTGCTGCGGCAACGCTACGCGTGCCGCCTCGGCGGGCGATCGCGCCGCGCCGACGGACCGGTACCCCGTCCGAGCAGGCACAATGGTCGACCGTGCAGCAGGTTGTCGATCAGGTCGCCGGTCAGGTCGTCGAGCAGATCACCGACTGGTTCGCGGGTGCCGCCCGCGACCTGCCGTGGCGCGCGCCGGACCGGACGCCGTGGGGCGTGCTGGTCAGCGAGGTCATGCTGCAGCAGACCCCGGTGGTGCGGGTCGAGCCGGTGTGGCGCGAGTGGACGGCGCGCTGGCCCTCCCCCGCCGACCTCGCGGCCGCTCCCACCGCGGACGTGCTGCGCGCCTGGGGCCGGCTCGGCTACCCGCGCCGCGCGCTGCGTCTCGCCGACTGCGCCCGCGCGATCGTGGAGCGCCACGAGGGCGTGGTCCCCGACGACGAGGACGCCCTGCGGGCTCTCCCCGGCGTCGGGGAGTACACGGCCGCCGCCGTGCGGGCGTTCGCCTTCGGGCGGCGCTCGGTCGTGGTGGACACGAACGTGCGGCGGGTCCAGGCCCGGGCGATCACCGGCGTCGCGCTCCCGGCCCCCTCCTACACCGCCGCCGAGCGCCTGCTCGCCGCGTCCCTGGTGCCGGCCGACGACGACGGCGCCGCACGCTGGGCGGCGGCCTCCATGGAGCTGGGGGCGCTCGTGTGCACGGCGCGCGTGCCGCGCTGCGGCGCCTGCCCCGTGCGGGCGGAGTGCGCGTGGCGGCTGGCCGGGTTCCCGCCCGACGCGCACGCCGACCGACGCCGCACCCAGTCGTGGGAGGGCACCGACCGCCAGGTGCGAGGCCGGGTCATGGCCGCCCTGCGCGGTGCGGACGGACCCGTGCCGCGGGCCCTGCTCGCCGACGCCGGACCGCAGCCGCAGCTCGACCGGTGCCTGGCCGGGCTCGTCGAGGACGGGCTGGCCGAGACCGACGAGGCCGGGCGCTTCCTGCTCCCGGCCTGATCAGAGCTCGAGCAGCATCCGGGTGTTCCCGAGGGTGTTCGGCTTCACCCGCGCGAGGTCGAGGAACTCGGCGACACCGTCGTCGTGCGACCGCAGCAGCTCGGCGTACACCTCGGTGGTGACCGGCGTGCCGTCGATCTCGCGGAACCCGTGCCGGGCGAAGAACTCGACCTCGAACGTGAGGCAGAAGATGCGCCGCAGCCCCATCGCGCGGGCACGCCGCACGAGCTCGTCGACCAGCGCGTGCCCCACACCCTTGCCGGTCCAGGCCGGGTCCACGGCGAGGGTGCGGATCTCGGCCAGGTCGCTCCACATGACGTGCAGCGCCCCGCAGCCGACGACGCCGAGCTCGCCGGCGTCCGCCACGGCGAACTCCTGGACGGCCTCGTAGTAGGCGACCCACTCCTTGGCGAGCAGGATCCGGTCGGCGGCGTACGGCTCGACCAGGTCGTGCACGGCGCGGACGTCCGCGGGCAGCGCGGGGCGGACGGCGAAGGGGACCGTGGGTTCCTCGGGCACGGCCTCACCCTACGTGCGCGCCCGTCGCGGGCACCTCGTCACGGCTGCTCGACCAGCCTCGTCGCGGTGATCTCGTCCACCACGAGGTCGGTCACGACGCCGGCCGCGAGCGCCGCGCGCAGCGGTGCCACCTTGCCGTCCCCGGCGGCGACGCACAGCCGGCGCGGGTAGCGGGCGAGCTGGTCGGGGGTGGGTCCGGTGGCGCGGGCGTTGATCGCGAGGTCGCGGAACGTGCCGTCGGGGCGCAGGAACACGGTGCACACGTCGCCGACGGCGCCCGCGTCGCGCAGCGCAGCCCGGTCCTCCGGGTCCAGGTAGCCGGCGGCGTACACGTGCGACGGGACGACGGACTCCAGCGCACCGACGGAGAACAGGGCGACGTCGGTGCGCGCCTGCACGTCGAGCACCCGGCGCACGGACCGTTCGCGCCACATGGCGGCGCGGGTCTCGGCGTAGTCGAAGAACGCGGGGACGGGGAAGTAGTGGGGCTGCGCCTCGAAGGCGGACGCGAACCTGTCGAGCAGGGCGCCGACGTACCCGTAGCCGGAGGTGCGGGTGTTGGCGGCGCCGTTGAGCTGCACGACGTGGGCACCGCGGGTGGGCTTGACCGCCAGGTGCTCGGCGACGGCGCCCACGGTGGTGCCCCATGCGATGCCGAGCACCATGTCGGAGTCGACCATGCGGGCCACGAGCCGGGCAGAGGTCAGCGCGACCTGGGTCAGCCGTTCGGCGGGGTCGGCGTCGTCGGGCACCGGGACGACGTAGACCTCGATGCCGTGCCGGGTGGCGAGCTCCCGGCCCAGGCCGGGTGCCAGGGAGTGCGCGGGCCGCAGCGTGATCTCGACGATGCCGGTCTCCCGGGCCCGGCGCAGCATGCGGGACACCGTGGAGCGGGAGGTGCGCAGGTGCCGGGCGATGGCCTCCATGGTCATGTCCTGGAGGTAGTACATGGTCGCGGCCATCACGACGTCGCGGTCACGGGAGAACGTCATATCCCCGAGGATGCGCCCCTCCGAGCCTCCGTGCACGTTTGTGCACTCATGTTGCGAGAACGTTCGAGGGGTGTTCGGGTAGGAGCAGCCCGAGAGGAGAACAGCCGATGGCGTCACGGATCACCGCAGACTCACGCACCCGCGCGCTCGCCGCGCTCGAGAGTTCCCAGGAGTCGGCCAGCGAGCTCGACGTCCTCGTCATCGGTGGTGGTGTCACGGGTGCGGGCATCGCCCTCGATGCCGTCACGCGCGGACTGTCGACCGCGATCGTCGAGGCGCAGGACTGGTCCGCCGGCACGTCGAGCTGGTCGAGCAAGCTCGTCCACGGCGGCCTGCGCTACCTGCAGATGCTCGACTTCTCGCTCGTGCACGAGGCCCTCACCGAGCGGGACCTGCTGCTCAAGGAGATCGCCCCGCACCTGGTCAAGCCCGTCCCGTTCCTCTACCCCCTGGAACACCGGGTGTGGGAGCGGGCCTACGTCGGCGCAGGCATCGCCCTGTACGACACGCTCGCGGCGATCGCGCCGGGACGTCGTGCCATGCCGATCCACCGGCACCTCACCCGCCGGCAGATCGCCCGCAAGTTCCCCGACCTCGCCCACGAGGCCGCCATCGGCGCCGTCCAGTACTGGGACGCCTCCGTCGACGACTCCCGCCTCGTGTCCACGATCGTGCGCACCGCCGTCGACTACGGCGCCCACGCGGCGTCCCGCACCCAGGTCGTGGCCCTGACCAAGAGCGCCACCGGGGCCGTCAACGGCGCCGTCGTCGTCGACCTGGAGACCGGGCGCGAGATCGCCGTGCGCGCCCGGCACGTCATCAACGCCACCGGCGTGTGGACCGAGGACACCGAGGCCCTCGCCGGCGACGAGGGCGGCCTGCGGGTCCTCGCGTCCAAGGGCATCCACATCGTCGTCCCGCGCGAACGCATCAAGGGCAAGGTCGGGCTCATCCTGCAGACCGAGAAGTCCGTGCTGTTCATCATCCCGTGGTCCCGCTACTGGATCATCGGGACCACGGACACCCCGTGGGACCTCGACCCCGTGCACCCCGTCGCCACCGCCACGGACATCGACTACGTGCTCGACCACGCCAACGCCGTGCTCGCCCACCCGCTGACGCGTGACGACGTCATCGGCACCTACGCCGGCCTGCGGCCCCTGCTGCAGCCCGGCACCAAGGAGGGCACCAGCTCCGCCAAGGTGTCCCGCGAGCACACCGTCGCCTCCCCCGCACCCGGCCTCACCGTCATCGCGGGCGGCAAGCTCACCACCTACCGCGTCATGGCCAAGGACGCCGTCGACTTCGCCATCGGGCAGCGTGCTGCCGCGCTGGCATCCGTCACCCACCAGATCCCGCTCGTCGGCGCCGTCGGCCTCGCCGCCGTCCGCCGCCAGGCCCGCACCTGGGCGCAGCGGTACCGCTGGAGCCCGGCCATGGTGGACCACCTGCTGCACCGGTACGGCTCCATGCTGCGCGAGCTCGTCACCCTCTGCGAGGAGGACCCGTCGCTCGCCCGACCGCTCGAGCACGCACCGGCCTACCTGCGCGTCGAGATCCACTACGCCGTCAGCCACGAAGGGGCCCTCCATCTGGAGGACCTCATGCTGCGCCGCACCCGCCTCGTCTACGAGGTCCCGGACAAGGGCCGCGCCGCCGTCGCGGAGATCGCCGACGTCGTCGCGCCCGTCCTCGGCTGGGACGACGCCACCAAGCAGCGCGAGATCGACTCCTACCTCGCGCGCGCCGACGCCGAGGACGCCGCCGCCCGCCAGGCCGACGACGAGACGGCCGACGCCGCCCGCAAGCAGGCCCCCGACATCGCCGCGTGGCAGCCGCTGCGCAGCTGACCCCCACGCCGCCCGGTACCCCGCCGGGCGGCCCGAGCAGGACCGGCGCCCCGACCGGGGCGACCGGAGAGCGGACGACGTCGTCCGAGACAAGGAGAGTCGACGATGGACTCATTGCTCATGAACGCCTTCTGGTCCGAGGTCGTCGGCACAGCGATCCTCATCCTCCTGGGTGCCGGTGTCGTCGCCAACGTCATCCTCCCCAAGACCAAGGGATTCAACGGCGGCTGGCTCCTCATCAACTTCGGGTGGGGCCTCGCGGTGTTCGCCGGCGTGTTCGCCGCCTACAAGTCCGGCGCGCACCTCAACCCCGCCGTCACCATCGGGCTGTACTCCGCGGACCTGCCGTTCGCGACCCTCACCGGCCCCGAGGGCAACATCACCGCCACGATCGAACCGACCGTCGGCAACATGTTCATGTACTTCGGCGCAGAGCTGCTCGGTGCGTTCATCGGCGCCGTGCTCGCCTTCCTCGCCTACAAAAAGCACTTCGACCAGGAGGCGCCCGCCGCCATCAAGCTCGCCGTGTTCTCCACCGGCCCCGAGGTGCGCTCCTACGGCTGGAACGTCGTCACCGAGTTCCTCGCCACCTTCGTGCTCGTGTTCTTCGTCGTCGTCTCCGGCAAGACGCCGTCCGGTCTCGGGCCGCTCGCCGTCGCCCTGATCGTCGTCGGCATCGGCGCGTCCCTCGGTGGCCCCACCGGCTACGCGATCAACCCCGCCCGCGACCTCGGCCCGCGCATCGCCCACTTCATCCTGCCCATCAAGGGCAAGGGCTCCAGCGACTGGGGCTACTCGTGGGTGCCGATCGTCGGCCCGCTGCTCGGTGGTGTCGCCGCCGGCCTCCTCGGCGCCGCCTACTCCTGACCCGCACCCCGCACCCGCTCCGCACCACACCGACGTGAAGGGACCCACCCGAAATGGCTGACTACGTCCTCGCCATCGACCAGGGCACCACCAGCTCCCGAGCCATCGTCTTCGACCACTCCGGCCGCATCGTCGCGACCGGGCAGCTCGAGCACGACCAGATCTTCCCCCGCGCAGGCTGGGTCGAGCACAACGCCGAGCAGATCTGGAACAACGTCCGCGAGGTCGTGGGCCTCGCGCTGACCCGCGCCAACATCTCCCACGTCGACCTCGCGGCCATCGGCATCACCAACCAGCGCGAGACCGCCGTCGTCTGGGACCGGACCACCGGCAAGCCCGTCTACAACGCCATCGTCTGGCAGGACACCCGCACCCAGTCGATCGTCGACGAGCTCGGCGGCGACGCCGGGGCCGACAAGTACAAGGCGGTCGTCGGCCTGCCGCTCGCCACCTACTTCTCCGGCCCCAAGGTCAAGTGGATCCTCGACAACGTCGACGGCGCCCGCGAGGCCGCCGACCGGGGCGACCTGCTGTTCGGCAACACCGACACGTGGGTCGTGTGGAACATGACCGGCGGCGTCGAGGGCGGCGTGCACGTCACCGACGTCACCAACGCGTCCCGCACCATGCTCATGGACCTCGACACCCTCAGCTGGAGCGAGGACATCGCCGCCGACATGGGCATCCCGCTGTCCATGCTGCCGGAGATCAAGTCGTCCTCCGAGGTGTACGGCGAGGGCCGCCTGCGCGGCATGGTCCCCGGCGTCCCCATCGCCGGCATCCTCGGCGACCAGCAGGCCGCCACCTTCGGGCAGGCGTGCTTCGACGTCGGCACCGCCAAGAACACCTACGGCACCGGCAACTTCATGCTGCTCAACACCGGCACCGAGAAGGTCCCGTCGAAGAACGGCCTCCTCACCACCGTCTGCTACAAGATCGGCGACGCGGACGCCGTCTACGCCCTCGAGGGCTCCATCGCCGTCACCGGGTCCCTCATCCAGTGGCTGCGCGACAACCTCGGCATGTTCGAGGACTCCCCCGACGTCGAGTGGCTCGCCCGCAAGGTCGACGACAACGGCGGCGCCTACTTCGTCCCCGCCTTCTCCGGGCTCTTCGCGCCCTACTGGCGGCCCGACGCCCGCGGCGCACTCGTCGGCCTCACCCGGTACGTCAACCGCAACCACATCGCCCGGGCCTCGCTCGAGGCCGTGGCGTTCCAGACCCGCGAGGTCGTCGACGCCATGCGGCTCGACTCCGGCGTCGAGCTCACCGAGCTCAAGGTCGACGGCGGCATGGTCGCCAACGAGCTGCTCATGCAGTTCCAGGCCGACCAGCTCGGCGTCGACGTCGTGCGGCCCAAGGTCGCCGAGACCACCGCGCTGGGCGCCGCCTACGCCGCCGGCATCGCCGTCGGCTTCTGGTCCGGCACCCAGGACGTCGTGGACAACTGGGTCGAGGGCAAGCGCTGGTCGCCGTCCATGGCGGACGACGAGCGCGAACGCCTCTACCGCAACTGGAAGAAGGCCGTCACCAAGACGTTCGACTGGGTGGACGACGACGTGCAGTAGACGTCGTCCGCGCACGACGAAGGGGCCGCTCGTCACGAGCGGCCCCTTCGTCGTGCCGGGACGCGCCTCGTACGCTGGGCCGGTGAGCAGCCCCGTCTCGTACACCCTGCCCGGCGTCCACGTCACCGACCGCACCCTGCCCGTCCCCCTCGACTGGACCCGCCCCGACGACCCGCGCACGCTCACCCTGTTCGTCCGCGAGCTGGTCGACCCCACCCGCCGCGACGACAAGCTGCCCCTGCTCGTGTTCCTCCAGGGCGGCCCCGGCGGCAAGGGTCCCCGCCCCACGGGACCCGACGGGTGGGTCGCCGAGGCGCTCAAGCGCTTCCGCGTCGTCCTGCTCGACCAGCGGGGAACGGGCCGGTCCTCCGCCGTCCGCGCGGGCGCTCTCACGGCGCTCGGCGACGGCGAGACGCAGGCGGCGTACCTCGCGCACTTCCGCGCCGACTCGATCGTGCGCGACGCCGAGCACGTGCGCACCACCGTGTACGGCGGGCGCCGCTGGTCCAGCCTCGGCCAGTCCTACGGCGGCTTCATCACCCTCACCTACCTGTCGATCGCCCCCGAAGGCCTCGCCGCGTGCTACGTCACCGGCGGCCTCGCCGGGGTCACCGCGAGCGCCGAGGAGGTGTACGAGCGCACCCAGGCCCGCGTCGTCGCGAAGAACGCCCGGTACCGCGAGCGGTACCCCGACGACGTCGAGAAGGTCGCACGCATCGCCGACCGGATCGCGGTCGGTGACGTCCGCCTGCCCGGCGGCGACCTGCTGAGCGTCGAACGGTTCCAGTCCCTCGGCATGGCGTTCGGCATGGGACCCGGGTTCGAGAAGGTGCACTGGATCGTCGACGAGGCGTTCGACGACGACGCACCCGACGAGCTCACCGACACCTTCCTCGCCGAGGTGGAGGCCGCCACGTCGTTCGCCACCAACCCGATGTACGCCGTCCTGCACGAGTCGATCTACGCCCAGGCCGGCGGCGGCCCCACCGCGTGGGCCGCGCAGCGGGTGCGCGACACCGACGGCGCGTTCCACCCCGCCGAGCGCCCGCTGCTGTTCACCGGCGAGATGATCTACCCCTGGATGTTCGACCAGGTCGCCGCCCTGCGGCCGTTCCGCGACGCCGCGCACGCACTGGCGCGACGGGACGGCTGGGGTGACCTCTACGACCTCGACGTGCTCGCGACCAACGAGGTCCCGCTGGAGGCCGCCGTCTACTTCGACGACATGTTCGTCGACGCCGACCTCTCCCTCGACACCGCCGCCCGGGTCCCCGGCGCCCGCACCTGGGTGACCAACGAGTTCGAGCACGACGGCCTGCGCGCCGGCGACGTCCTCGCCCGCCTCCTCGACCGCATGGACGCCCGCGGCGGTGCCCGCTCCTGACGCCCGCTTGGACGCCGCCGCGCTGACTGGCCGAAACCTGCGCTGACTCGCGCCACCGTGCGCTGACTGGCCGAAACCTGCGCTGACTCGCGCCCCCGGGTGTCCGCGAGTCAGCACGGTTCGGCGCGAGTCAGCGCGGTTCGGCGCGAGTCAGCACGGTTCGGCGCGAGTCAGCGCAGAACCCCGCGAGTCAGCGCGAGGCTGCGTGGTGGCGGAACGGCTCCAGGCCCTCGTCGCCGAGCAGCGGGCCGACGACGTCGATCCGCGCGTCGGACGCCGCGACGACGTCGGCACAGCGGAGCGTGAACCCCGGCGGGCCGGGGGCGACGGCGCGGATGTCGGCGGCCGCGGTGCCGAAGACGATGCGTGCGACACCCGACCACACGAGCGCGGCCGCGCACATGGGGCACGGCTCACCGGACGCGTACATCGTGCCGCCGACGACGGCGGAGCGGTCGGCGGACGCGACCGCGCGGACGGCGTCGAGCTCGGCGTGCGCGGTCGGGTCGCCGGTCTGCGCGACGGTGTTGCGGCCGGTGGCCAGGACGCGCCCGTCGGCGGCGACGAGGACGGCGCCGAACGGCTTGTTCCCGGCTGCGAGGGTGTCGAGCGCGATCCGCAGCGCCGCGTCGAGGTGGGTCGGGTCCACCGCGGTGAGGTCGTCGGTCATGGTGACCATCATGCCGACAGGTCGACGGCGAGGCCGCGTCCGGCGGCGCGGGCGGCGTCGACGAGCAGCCGGCCGATCGCGACGTCCAGCAGCCCGAGCCCGACGGAGTCGAACAGCGTGACCTCGTCGGCGGACCGGCGCCCGGCCGCCCGGCCGGTGACGACGTCCCCGAGCTCGAGCCGGCAGTCGTCGGCCGTGACGGCCCCCTCGGCGATGGCGAGCAGCGCGTCCCCGGACTCGTGCAGCGCGGTGGCCACGGAGTCCACGACGATGCGCGAGCGGCGCATCGCCTCGCCGTCGACCTCCCGGTGGTCCGGACGGGGCGGCGCGCCGACGACGTTCACGTGCAGCCCGGGGTGGAACCACTCGCCGAGCACGACGGGCTCGCGGGACGGCGTGAGGGTGGCCACGACGTCGGCGGCGCCCACGGCTGCGGCCGAGGTGTCGACCCGGGCGGCCTTGAGCTCGGGGTGCCGCGCCGCGACCTGCTCGACGAACGCCGCGGCGGTGCCGTCCGAGCGCGTCCAGAAGAGCACCTGCTCCAGCGGCCGCACCGCGGCGATCGCACTGACGTGCTCCAGCGCGAGCCCGCCGGCGCCGACGAGCCCGAGCACGCGGGCGTCGTCGGGGGCGAGCCACCGGGTCGCGACGGCGCTCGCGGCGGCGGTGCGCAGGCGGGTGGGCAGCCCGCCGTCGAGGATCGCGACGGGTGCGCCGTCGTCGGCGTCCGACAGGACCAGCACGGACCGCTGGGCGGGCAGCCCGCGGTCGCGGTTGCGGGGGATGTCGGCGAGCAGCTTCGAACCGCCGAGCCCGGCCCGGCGCGAGACGGCCGTCATGGGCAGGAAGTGCACGTCGTCGTCGACGGCGGCGACGCTCAGCGGGGCCTGCGCGGCCGTGCCGTCCGCGAGGTCGGCGAACGCCTGCTCGACGACGGCGACGACGTCGGCCGGGGCGACGAGCCCGGTGAGGTCGGTGCGGGTGAGGACGAGCGGCACGGGGCCTCCAGGGGTCGGGCGGACGGTCGGCGAGGGGCGGGCTGCGGGGCGGAGCGCGGGTGCGGTCACGCGAGCCGCCCCTGCCGCACGAACGAGGTGGTGAGCCCGGCGGGCGGGCGGCTGTGCGTGACGAGCCCGGCCACGGCCAGGAGCGCGAGCACGTACGGGAGCGCCACGAGCAGCGCGAACGGCACGTCCACCCCGAGGGCGGGCAGCGTGAACTGGAGCGCCTGAGCGAGACCGAAGACGACGGCGGCGACGGCCACCCCGACGGGCCGCCAGCTCCCCGCGATGACGGCGACCACGGCGAGGTAGCCCACCCCGGCGGTCATGTTGTCGGTGAAGGTGTGGACCTCGGACAGCGCGAGCTGGGTGCCGGCGAGCCCGGCGAGCAGCCCGACGACCACCACGGCGGCGAACCGGACCCGCAGCACGGGGATGCCGGACCGGTCGGCGCTGGCGGCGTCCTCCCCGACGGCGTCGATCGCCAGGCCCCAGCCGGTGCGGCGGGTCGTGAGGACGGCGAGCACGACGACGAGGGCGATCAGCGCGTACCCGAGGCCGGTCTGGCGGAACAGCGCGGGGCCGAGCACGGGCAGGTCGGCGAGAAACGGCACCTCGACGCGGGCGAAGCCGGGCACCGGGGTGCCGCGCTCCAGCAGGAGCCGGGCGCCGAACGTCGTGCCGGCGAGGGCGAGCGCGTTGACGGCGAGACCGGTGACGATCTGGTCGGCGCGCAGCCAGACCGACAGCGCGGCCTGGAGCGCGCCGACGAGGACCCCCGCCAGCGCCCCGCACGCGACGCCGGTGAGGGCGGACCCGCTGGCGGTGGCCCCGACGACGGCGGCGAACGCCCCGGTGAGCATCATGCCCTCGACGCTCATGGTGAGGACGCCGGCGCGCTCCCCCACGAGCTCCCCGCTCGCGGCGACGAGCACGGGGATCGCCAGCGCGATGCTGGCGACGAGCAGGTCGGTGATCATGACGTGACCTCCGTCGTGGTGCGGGTGCGCCGCGGGCGCCGGGCGGCCCGAGGCGTGCGGCGCACGGCCCAGATCGCGGTCCCGGCGACGCCGACGATGATGAGGCTCTCGAGGATCTGGGTGATGGACGCCGGGACCCCGGCTGCGAGCTGCAGGTTGATGCCGCCCGAGGTGAGGAACCCGAGGACGGTCGCGATGCCGACGGCCGCGCTGAACGAGCCGCGGGCGAGCAGCCCCACGACCAGGCCGGAGAACCCGTACCCGGAGGACAGCCCGTCGTCGAGCACGTGCGGCGCGGACGCGACGAGCACGCCGCCCGCGACCCCCGCCGCGGCCCCGGCGGTGGTGAGCGAGCTGAACCGCAGGCGGTCCACCGGCAGGCCGAGCCGCAGCGACGCGGGCCGGGACATCCCGACGGCGGTGAGGCGCACCCCGGTGGCGGTGCGCCGCACCACGACCGCCGCGACCGCGGCGCCGGCGAGGGCCAGCACGATCGCGACGGTCGCGGGCGAGCCGGGCAGGCCGAGCAGCGGCAGGTGCGAGGCCTCGACGAGCGGGGCCGACTGCGGCAGCGTCTCGGAGCTTGTCACCGGCTGGCGCAGCAGCGCCTCCTCGTGCACGGAGAGCACCAGCACGGCCACGCCGACGAAGTTGAGCAGCAGGGTGGTGATGACCTCGCTGACGCCGCGGCGCACCGCGAGCCACGCCGCGATGGACGCCCACGCCGCGCCGCCGAGCGCGGCGGCGAGCAGCAGCAGCGGGAGGGCGACGACGGCCGGCACCCCGGCCGGGAGGGTGGTGCCGACGGCGGTCGCGGCGACGGCGCCGACGCAGATCTGCCCCTCGCCGCCCACGTTCACCAGGCCCGCCCGGTGCGCCACGAGGAACCCGGTCGCGACCAGCAGCAGCACCGCGGCGACGTTGAGCGACGACCCGATGGCGTACGGCGTGCCGACCATGCCCTCCCACAGCGCCGTCGCCGCCTCCGCGGGGGTGGCGCCCGCGAGCGCCGCCAGCGCGGTGGCGACCGCCAGCGCGCCGAGGACGGCGGCCAGCGGGACGAGGACGGGCCGGGCGTCGAGGAGCCGGTCCTTCGGGCTCCGTGCCGGCCTGGCCTCCGGCGTGCGGGCCGCGGGTCCGCCGCCGTCGGGCGGTGCCGTGGAGGCGGCCGCCTCCCGGTCCGGGCCGGGGACGACGGCCGGCGTCGTCGAGGTCGGGACGGTCATGCGTCTGCTCCCGTCATGAGGTGGGCGACGCGGTCGCGCGCACCCGGGTCGGCGGTGGGGACGGGGCCGCTCAGGGCGCCCCGGTAGGCGACGTGCACGCGGTCGCACAGGGCGAGCAGCTCGGACAGCTCGCTGGACACGACGAGCACGCCCACCCCGGCGGCCGCGGCGGCGCGCAGGTGCCCGACGACGGCGTCGACGGCGCCGAGGTCGAGACCGCGGGTGGGTTGGGCGGCGACGACGCAGCGCAGGGGATCGAGGCTGAGCTCGCGCGCCAGGACGGCCTTCTGCTGGTTGCCTCCCGACAGCGACGACATCGGGGCCTCCAGGCTGGCGGCGCGGACGTCGAAGCGGCGGGCGAGGTCCTCGGCGGCGGCCCGCACCGACCGCCGGTCGAGCAGGCCGAACCGGCGGTGCCGGTGCAGGCGGCCGAGCAGCAGGTTGGCGCTGACGCTCAGCCCGGCGACTTCGGCCTCGTGGTGGCGGTCCTCCGGGACGACGCCGAGCCCGAGGGCCGTCCGGCGGCGCGGCGCGGCGGTGGTGACGTCGGTGCCCGCGAGGAGCACCTGCCCCGCGGTCGGGCGGACGGCGCCGGACAGCGCGGCCACGAGCTCGCTCTGACCGTTGCCCTCGACCCCGGCGATGCCGACGATCTCGCCGGGGCGCACCTCGAGGTCGACGCCGTCGACCCGGCGGGCACCGTCGTCGCCCACCACGACCAGCCCGCGCACGGCGAGCACCGCATCCACGGCGGGGATGTCCGGGGCGTCCGGGGCCGGGGCGGCCCGGACCGCGGAAGCCGGAGCGGCGTCCTGCTCCGCGTCCGCACCGCCGGCGGGCAGCGGCTCCAGGACGCCGACGCTCGCGGCGAGCACCGGGTCGAGGGTGGAGGAGTCCCGGCCGACCATGAGACCGACGAGGTCCCCGGCGGTGAGCCCCGGTGCGCCGTCTCGCGCGAGGGCGCCGCCGCCGACCACGCGACCGCCGCGGAGCACGGTCGCCCGGTCGCCGACCCGCATCACCTCGGCGAGCTTGTGGGTGACGAGCACGACGGCGGTGCCGGTGGCCGCGACCCGGCGGCACGTGGCGAGCAGGCCGTCGATCTCGTCGGGGCCGAGGACGCCGGTGGGCTCGTCGAGCAGCAGCAGGCGAGGGCTGTCGAGGAGGGCCTTGACGATCTCGACCCGCTGCCGGGCCCCGACGCTCAGCGACCCGGCGCGGGCGGCGAGGTCGACGTGCAGGCCGAGGGACTCGTCGATGTCGGCGAGCCGGCGCGCCAGGCCGGCACGGTCCGGGCGCAGGCGACGCACGCCCCGGCCCAGCAGCAGGTTCTCCTCGACGGTGAGCGTCGGCACGAGGGAGAAGTGCTGGTGGACCATCGCGACGCCGCGCGCCAGCGCGTCCGCGGGGGAGGCCGGGGCGAACGGCTCGGCGTCGAGCAGCACCTCGCCGCGGGTCGGCGGCAGGGAGCCGAACACGATGTTGCACAGCGTCGACTTGCCGGCGCCGTTCTCGCCGAGCACGCAGTGCACCTCCCCCGCGGCGACCTCCAGGTCGACCGCGTCGAGGGCCGTGTGGGCGCCGAACACCCGGGTCACGCCGCGCAGGCGCAGCGCGGGGGACGGCGCGGCGCCGTCGTGCTCGGGGTCTGCCGCGACGGGCGGCGGGAGGGTGGTCGACATCGGGGGGCTCCTCTCGACGGGTCGTGCCCGGCCGCCGGGTGGGCGGCCGGGCGGACGGTCCGGGTCAGTACGCGGCGACCTCGCCGCTCGCCAGGGCGGCGGTGAGCTCGTCGAGGGTGGCGGCGGTCTCCGGGTCGTCGGTGCAGAGCACGAACTCGGTCCCGCCGAGGTCGGAGGTCAGGCCGAACGGCACCTGCGCCGCCTCCCACGTGCCGTCGAGCACGGACTGCACGGCGTGCTCGACCTCCGTGCCGATGTCGGTGCGGACGTACCCGACGTACGGGCTGCCCTCGACGCACTCGCCCGGGATCGGGCCGCCGATCATCGAGGCGTCCGCGTCCTGCGCGGCCTGCTCGATGCCCTGCTTGCCGAGGTTGACGATCTGCCCGATGACGTCGACCCCGACGCCGTAGTTCGCGGCCGCGGCCTGCTTCGCCTTGGCGGGGTCGTTGAAGTCGCCGATGTACTGGGGGGTGACGACCTCGGTGCCGGGCACCGCGGCCTCGGCCCCGTTCGCGAACGCGACCGACGCGTTGACGATCGCCGGCAGCTCGACACCGCCGATGAAGCCGACCTTGCCCGTCTCCGACGACAGCGCCGCGACGGCGCCCGACAGGTACTCGGCCTCGGCCTGCTGCGGGTCGTAGTAGGCGAGGTTGTCCAGCGGCTCGGCGTCGGCGGGGCCACCGATCTCGACGAACTTCACGTCGGGGAACTGCGGGGCGACCTTGCGCAGGTCGGCGTCGGTCTGCCCGCCGACGGAGATGACGAGGTCGGAGGTGCTGGCGAACCGCTGGAGCGTCTGCTCGTAGTCGGCCGCCGCGACCTCCTCGACGAACGACAGCTCGACGGCGTCCCCGTGCTCGGCGGCGACCCGCTCGTAACCGAGGTGGGCCGACTCCATGAAGCCCGTGTCCGACGTCGAGCCCGGCAGGAACACCCCGACCGTGAGCGGCTCGGCACCGTCGGCCGGCGTGTCCTCGGCCTCGGCGGTGGTGCCGCACGCCGTGAGGACGACGAGGCCGCTCACGGCGAGGAACGCGCCGACGGCGGTGCGGCGGCTGCGGCGGGGGTCGGTGGGGCGGGACGGGGCGGCGGGGCGGGTGCTGCGCATGGGTCCTCCAGGTCGAGTTAGCGGTATACCACTAACCCGCAGTCTGCTGACCCCGTGTTTCCGATGCGTCAATCGGCCGTAAATGCTGCGTGACCTCTGTCACGGACGGGCGACCGACCGGCACGAGCGTCTCCGGTCGACCCACCACCGGCGCGGGCAGGGCCGCTCGGAGACGCTCGCGTCCGGCGGCGGCGACCGTCAGGCGGTCTGCCGGCCCCGGTTGCGGGTACGCGTGACCTCGACCGGGTCGATGGGCGCCGACGCCCACGACGCCGCGAGCGCCAGGCTCGGCTCCCGGCCCGACGTCACGTGCCCGTGCGCCAGCAGCGCGACGGCGTCCGCGTCGCGGGCCGCGATCGCCGCCAGCATCGCGGCATGCTCCTCGCACTGCTCGTGCGTGTCGCGCTGCTTGGTCAGGTGGAACAGCCACCGCACCCGTGCGTCCAGCGGCGCCAGCATCGAGCGCAGCAACGGGTTCCCGCACGCATGCACCACCGCCGCGTGGAACCCCGCGTTCGCGGCCGCCGTCGCGGCGTCGTCGTGCCGGGCGAGCGCGTCCCGTGCCGCGTCGACGGCGGCCCCCATCGCCGCCAGGTCGGCGTCCGAGCGCTTCAGCGCCGCCAGCCGGAACGCCAGCACCTCGACGCTCTCGCGCACCTCGAACAGCTGCTCGACGTCCGCCCGCGTGAACGGCGCCACCAGCGCCCCCTGGCGCGGCACCAGCACGACCAGCCCCTCGCTCTCCAGCTGGTGCAGCGCCTCGCGCAGCGGCACCCGTGACACCCCCAGCTCCGCGGCGATGTCACGCTCCACCAGCCGCTGGCCGGGATGCAGGTCGAGGCCGATGATGCGCGCCTTGAGCGCCTCGTACGCCGTCTCGCGCAGCGACCGGCGTGCGCCGTCGGCGGGTGCGGGGCTCGTCGTCACGCCCCTGATCCTAGAGAGCGCCGGCACGGACGGCGCACCGGCGCGAGTCAGCGCACGACGGCCCGGGTCAGCGCTGGACGGCCCGAGTCAGCGCACCCGGCCCCGGAACCAGCGGCGCCCTCCTCACGTTGCACAGTCGCTCCCCGGCCACGAGGGTAGGGGGACCGACCTGGAGGGAGATCGTGGACGCCGACACCTGGTGGAACATCGCACTGGTACTGGGATTCGTGCTGCTGGGGGGTGTGTTCGCCGGCACCGAGTTCGCCCTGGTGTCGCTCCGCGAGAGCCAGATCGACCAGCTCGAGCAGCAGGGGCCACGCGGACGCCGTGTCGCCGCCGTCGCGCGGGACCCCAACCGGTTCCTCGCCGCCGTCCAGATCGGCGTCACCGTGGCCGGGTTCTTCTCGGCCGCGTACGGCGCGTCGACGATCGCGCCCGACGTCGCGCCCCTGCTGGAGTCCGCGGGCCTGGCCCCGGCGCCGGCCGCGACCGTCGCCCTCATCGCGATGACCCTCCTCATCGCCTACGCCTCGCTCGTGCTGGGCGAGCTCGTGCCGAAGCGCATCGCCCTGCAGCGCTCGACGCAGTTCGCGCTCGTCGTCGGCCCGCCGCTGGAACGCTTCTCCGTGCTCATGCGCCCGGTGATCTGGCTGCTGTCCCGCTCCACGAACGCCGTCGTGCGACTGCTCGGCGGCGACCCCGAGGCCCGCTCGGAGGAGATCTCCGAGACCGAGCTGCGCGACCTCGTCGCCGCCCACCCGGGCCTCGACGAGGAGGAGCGCCGGATCCTCACCGACGTGTTCCTCGCCACCGAGCGCACCCTCGCCGAGGCGATGCGCCCGCGCGGCGACGTCGTCTTCCTCGAGGCGGGCACCGTCGTCGCGGACGCGATCGAGCAGACGAAGGACGGCCACTACTCCCGCTACCCCGTCATGGGCGAGGACTTCGACGACGTCGTCGGGTTCGTGCACGTGCGCGACCTCGTGCGCAGCGCGGCCACGCCTGCCGACCGGCGCACCCTGCGCGACGTCGCCCGCCCCGTGCTGGAGCTGCCCGGCACCAACCGGCTGCTGCCGTCGCTGTCCGCGATGCAGCGCGAGCAGACGCACCTGGCCGTCGTCCGCGACGAGTACGGCGGCACCGACGGCATCGTCACCCTCGAGGACCTGCTGGAGGAGCTCGTCGGCGACATCCGCGACGAGCACGACCCCGGCGAGGAGAAGCTGGCGTCGGGCGAGGTCGAGGCGGGCCTGACCATCGAGGACTTCGCCCGCACCACCGGCGTCGAGCTCCCCGAGGGCCCGTACGAGACCGTGGCGGGCTACGTGCTGGCCCGGCTCGGTCGCCTCGCCGAGGTCGGCGACGTCGTCGAGATCGACGGCCGGGCGCTCACCGTCACCGACGTCGAGAAGCAGCGCATCCGCGCGGTCCGGCTGGACGCCGTCGCGCCGGGCACCGACGCGCCGTCCGACGCCGACGCGCGCTGACCTGGACGGCCCCGCCGGCTCCCGTCAGTCGGCCGGACCGTCGCCGGCCGGGGCGTGCCGTTCGAGGAACCGGTAGACGTCGGTGTCGTCGACGCCGGGGAACACGCCGCGGGGCAGCGCCGCGAGGACCTGCTGGTGCATGCGCGCGCTGGGCCACGACACCTCCTCCCACCGCTGGGCCAGCGTCGCGGGCGGTCGGCGGCAGCAGGCCGGATCGGGGCAGGTGGAGGCACGCCGCACCTGCGTGTCCCGGCCGCGGAACCACTTGGCGTGCGCGTACGGCACACCGACGGTGACGGAGAACCGGCGCCCGTCCCCCGCCGTGCCGGTCTGGGTGGAGTCCCAGAACGTGCCGGCCGGGGTGTCGGTGTACTGGTAGGACTCCGCCGCGCGGTCCCGGCGGGTGAACGCCTCGCGGGCGGGCCACCACCGGCAGACGAGCTGCCCCTCGATGGCGCCGGTGACGTCCTGCGGGAGCGGCAGGTGGTCGTTGGCGTACCCGCGGAACAGGGCGCCGTCGTCGCCGACGCGCAGGAAGTGCAGCGGGACCCCCAGGTGCACGGTGGCGAGGTTCGTCAGGCGCATCGCGGCGGCTTCGTGGGTGACGCCGAACGTGTCGCGGAAGTCCTCGACGGCGAGGTCCTTGGCCTTCTTGCGCTCGTCGAGGAAGGCCACCGCCGCCGTCTGCGGGATGAGGCACGCGGCCGCGAAGTACGTGATCTCGACGCGCTGGCGCAGGAACTCGGCGTACGAGCGGGGCCGTTCGTGGCCGAGCACGCGGTGGGCGACGGCCTGCAGGGCGAGGGAGCGCAGGCCGTGCCCGCCGGGCGTCGACGCCGGCGGCAGGTAGACGCGGCCGTTGCGCCAGTCGGTGACGGACCGGGCCGAGCGGGGCAGGTCGTCGACGTGCAGGATCTCCAGCCCGAGGTCGGCAGCGATGCGCGCGACGGTGCGGTGCGTGAGCGCGCCCCCCGTGTACCCGGCGCGGCGCGTCATCTCCTCCGCGACGTCCTCGATGTCGGGCAGGTGGTTGCCGCGCGCCTCGCGCTCGCGACGCAGCATCGTGTTGGCGCGGCGGGCCTCCTCGGGGGTGGCGATGGCCTCCTCGTCCCGGCGGACGAGCTCGTCGTGCAGGCCGACGAGCTGCTCGAGCACGGGGACGGGCAGCTTCTGGCTGGGCTTGACGGTGGGCAGGCCCAGCGCCGCGAAGCGGGGCGCGCGCTGGGCGCGTTCGAGGGCGATCTCGAGTGCGGCGCGGCGCGACGGCGGTTCGTCGGCGAGCAGGTCGGCGAGCGGGACGCCGAGGGCGTCGGCGAGCGCGCGCAGCAGGGACAGCCGCGGCTCGCGGCGACCGTTCTCGATGAGCGACAGCAGGCTGGGTGCGGCCTCGACCTGCCGCCCCAGGGCCTCCAGGGTGAGCCCGCGGGTGGTCCGGGCGTGGCGTACCCGGCGGCC
Organism: Isoptericola dokdonensis DS-3; assembly: GCF_001636295.1. Taxonomy (NCBI): domain Bacteria; kingdom Bacillati; phylum Actinomycetota; class Actinomycetes; order Micrococcales; family Promicromonosporaceae; genus Isoptericola; species Isoptericola dokdonensis. The sequence goes on from NZ_CP014209.1 coordinate 1,884,480, forward strand.
GAGGGTGATGAGGTCGGGCGCTTCCGACGTCGGTCCGTCCGTCATGACTTCACGCTACGTGAAGAATCGCGAAAATTGACAGCGATCCGTCGGTGAATCATCGGTCCACTGGCCGCAAGGTGGAACCAGGACCCGCCGCCCCAGGGCGGGACCGGCCAACGGACGGAGCAGTCATGACCTTCCTCGCGAACCCCCGCCGCACGCGGCTGGCTCTCGCCGAGCTCGCCCTCGACGACCTGGTGCCGCTCACCGCGACCGGGTCGGCGGGCGCACGCCCCGCGGCGCCGCTCGACGTCCGGGCCTGGGTCGCGGAGGTCGCCGCGCTCACCCAGCCCGACGAGATCGTCTGGTGCGACGGGTCGGCGGCGGAGAAGCAGCGGCTCCTCGACGGCATGGTCGAGGCGGGCACCCTGCTCCCCCTCGCGCAGGACAAGCGACCCGGCTCCTACCTCGCCCGGTCGAACCCGTCCGACGTCGCCCGGGTCGAGTCCCGCACGTTCATCTGCTCCCCGGACGAGGCCGACGCCGGCCCGACGAACAACTGGCGCGACCCCGCCGAGATGCGCGCCGAGCTCGACGGCGTCTTCGCCGGGGCGATGCGCGGCCGCACCATGTACGTGGTGCCGTTCTCCATGGGGCCCGTCGGCGGACCGATCTCGCAGGTGGGGGTCGAGATCACCGACTCCCCCTACGTCGTCGTGTCGATGCACGTCATGACCCGCGTCTCCCCGGAGGTGCTGCGCCTCGTCGACGCCGGTCAGCAGTGGGTTCCCGCCGTGCACTCCGTCGGCGCACCGCTCGTGGACGCGCACGGGGAGCGCACGGCCGACGTCCCCTGGCCGTGCAACGACACCAAGTACATCGTGCACTTCCCGCAGTCGCGGGAGATCTGGTCGTACGGGTCCGGCTACGGCGGCAACGCGCTGCTCGGCAAGAAGTGCTTCGCGCTGCGGATCGCCTCCGCGATGGCCCGCGACGAGGGCTGGCTCGCCGAGCACATGCTCCTGATCCGGGTCACGTCCCCCGAGCAGCGGCAGTACCACCTGGCGGCCGCGTTCCCCAGCGCCTGCGGCAAGACGAACCTCGCGATGCTGCAGCCGACGATCCCCGGCTGGAAGGTCGAGACGATCGGCGACGACATCGTGTGGATGCGACCCGGCCCCGACGGCTCGCTGCGCGCCATCAACCCCGAGGCGGGCTTCTTCGGCGTCGCACCCGGCACCGGCGTCGACACCAACCCGACGGCCATCGACACCCTCACCCACGACGTCATCTTCACGAACGTCGCCCTCACCGACGACGGCGACGTCTGGTGGGAGGGCCTCACCCCCGAGGCGCCGGAGCACCTGGTCGACTGGCAGGGGAACGACTGGACGCCCGCCGACGGCGCCGCCGGCCGCCCCGCGGCGCACCCCAACTCCCGCTTCACCGTCGCGGCCGAGCAGTGCCCGACGATCGCGGACGTCTGGGAGGACCCCGCCGGGGTGCCGGTCGACGCGATCGTGTTCGGCGGCCGCCGCGCCTCCAACGTGCCGCTCGTGGCGCAGGCGACGAGCTGGGAGCACGGCGTGTTCCTCGGCGCCACCATCAGCTCGGAGCGCACCGCCGCCGCGGAGGGCGCGCTCGGCGAGCTGCGCCGCGACCCGTTCGCGATGCTCCCGTTCTGCGGCTACAACATGGCCGACCACTGGTCGCACTGGCTCGAGGTCGGCGCCGCGCTCGACCCGGCGCGCCGCCCCAAGGTGTTCGGCGTCAACTGGTTCCGCAAGGACGCCGACGGCTCCTTCCTCTGGCCGGGCTTCGGCGAGAACTCCCGCGTCGTGAAGTGGATCGCCGAACAGGTCGACCGGTCGCGCGGCACCCGCACCGACGGTGGTGCCGTCACCTCCCCGGTCGGGCTGCTCCCCGCCCCGGGAGCCCTCGACCTGTCCGGCCTGGACGTCACCGACGCCGCGATGGACGCCCTGTTCGACGTCCCCGTCGACGCCTGGCTCGCGGAGTCGGACCTCACCGAGGAGTTCTTCGACACCTTCGGCGACCGCGTCCCGGCCGCCCTGCGCACCCAGCTCGACGCGCTGCGCCGGCGGCTCGGCGCGGAGGACTGACCTCTGCCACCTTCCTCCCCCGCCATGCAACGAGCGTGCTGACTTGGCACCTCATCTGGCTGGATGAGGTGCCAAGTCAGCACGCTCGTTGCTACCGGGGGTGGGAGCCGGGTGACCGGGGCGGTCAGTAGACGGTGCGCATGAGCTCGCGCACGTCCTGCAGGGTGGCGTCGGCGATCGCGTTCACCCGGGCGGCACCGCGGCCGAGGGCGTCGGCGACGACGGCGGGGGCGTCGGCGGCGAGGTCCCGGCGGCGTGCGCGCAGGGGACGCAGGCCCTCCACGACGGCGTCGGTGACGACCTCCTTGAGCCGGCCCGCCCCGGCGGAGCCGACGGACTCCGCGAGATCCTGCGGCGTCGTCCCCGCGAAGTGCGCGCCGAGGCGCAGGAGGTTCGCGACCTCCGGACGCTGCTCCGGGTCGAACGTGATGTGCCGGTCGCCGTCCGTGCGGGCCCTGCGGAAGTAGGCGGCCGTCGCGTCGTCGGACGCCCGCAGCTCGAGGACGTTGCCGCGCGACTTCGACATCTTCTCCCCGTCGTTGCCGAGGATCGTCGGGGTGTCCGTCAGCAGCGCGTCGGGCTCGGCGAAGTACGGCTGCGCGGCCGTGAACCGCTGGTTGAACCGACGCGCGACGGTACGGGTGGTCTCCAGGTGCGGCAGCTGGTCGGTGCCGACGGGCACGAGGTTCCCGTGCACGGCGAGGATGTCGGCCGCCTGGTGCACCGGGTACGTGAGCAGCAGCCCCGACATGCCGCGCCCCTGCCTCCGGGCGGCGTCGACCGCCTCCGCCTTCACGGTCGGGTTCCGCTCCAGCTCCGCGACGGTGACCAGCGCGAGGAACGGCAGCAGGAGCTGGTGCAGGGCAGGGACGGCGGAGTGGGCGAAGATCGTGCTGCGCGCCGGGTCGAGGCCCGCCGCGAGCTGGTCGAGGACGACGTCGCGGACGGCGGCGGGCAGGTCGCCCGGGTCGTCGCGGTCGGTGATCACCTGGTAGTCCGCGACGACCACGACGACGTCCACGCCGGCGTCCTGGAGCCGCACACGGTTCTCGACCGTGCCGACCAGGTGACCGAGGTGCAGGGGGCCCGTGGGGCGGTCGCCCGTCAGCACGCGGAACCGGCGCGGGTCGTGCGCGATCAGCGCCTCGACCTCCGCCGACCGGGCACGGGCCGTGCGGACGGACGCGGTCTCGCCGGGACTCGGGTCGACGCCGGGGACGGAGGGTGCGGTGGTGGTGCTCATGAGGGCTCCTTCGGTGGGGAGCGCCCACCGGTGCCCGACGACGTCGGAAACGACGAAGTCCCGGGCTGCGGCGGGCAGCTCGGGACTCGTGGCTCGGGGCGCGTCAGGTCACGGCTGCTGCTGCAGCCGCCACCAGTCGGTACGCCTCGTCATGCGCACCAGGGTAGACCTCCGCCCCGCACGCGCACCAGGGTCGACGACGGGCAGCCCGCCACGGGTGGGAGAATCGACGCCGTGCCGTCCCAGCCCGAGACCTCGCCCGCCCCGCCGTCGGACCCGTTCGTCCACGTCGTCTACTTCGAGCCGCGCATCCCGGGGAACACCGGGTCGGCGATCCGGCTGGCCGCCGTGACGGGCGCCCGGCTGCACCTGGTGGAGCCGCTGGGGTTCGACCTGTCGGAGGCGAAGCTGAAGCGCGCCGGGCTGGACTACCACGACCTCGCCGTCATGGACGTGCACGCCGACCTCACGACCGCCCTCGACGCCGTCGGCGCCGGCACCCCCGAGCGGCCGGGGGCGCGGGTGTTCGCGTTCACCGCCCACGCCGACACGACGTACACCGAGGTCGACTACCGGCCCGGCGACGTGCTGCTGTTCGGTCCCGAGCCGACCGGTCTGCCCGAGGACGTGCTGGACCACCCGCGCGTGACCGACCGCGTGAAGGTCCCCATGCTGCCGGGGCGCCGGTCGCTCAACCTCACCAACGCGGCGTCGATCGTCGTCTACGAGGCCTGGCGTCAGGCGGGGTTCCCGGGCGCCACGTCCTGACCGACGTCGGGCGCCTCCCGGCGCCGGACGACCCGGTGCCCGACGACGCTCCCGACGATGCCCGTCGCCGCGACCGGGACGAGCAACCAGTCGACGACGGTCGCGCCCGGGTGGTCGACCAGCGCGCCGTCGGTGGCGACCAGGGCCAGCGCGAACACCAGCACCGCCGTCGACAGCACCCCCGTCACCACGAGGGCCCAGAGCTGTGTCCGCCGCAACCCCGCGGCGGCCTCCGCCCGGGACTCCTCCCACACGACGCGCCACCAGCCGGCGTGCTGCACCCGGTCCGCGTCGGGGGCGGACGTCGTCCCGTCGAGCACGTCGAGGGCCTCGGGCGGGAGGCCGAGCAGCGTGACGAGTCGCGCGAGCGGGTCGGTCGCGCGGGTGCGGGCCCGCAGCAGGGCACGCAGGGCAGGGACGTCGATGTCACCGCCGACGTGGTGCGCGAGCACGCCGGCGATCTCGTCCCGGGTCTGCCAGCCCTCGTCGGCGGGGCGGCGCCAGCCGTCGTCCCAACCGACCTGCGCGACGGAACGGTCGCGCAGGACGAGGTCGAACCCGGCGGCCTTGCCGTCGCCCCGCCACAGCTGCAGGACCAGCGAACGGCGACGTCCTGCCGCGGCGGCGCTGAGGGTGACGAGCTGCTGCGAGGCGGGGTGGTCGGCGTGGAGCGCTGTCCACCGCCCGCCGAGGTCCGTCACCCCGACCCCGCCGGCGCCGGCCGCGATCCGGCCCGCGATCCGGGCGTCCGCGTGGCGGCCCCGGTGGAGGGTGACGGCACGTCGCCGCACCGGGTCGAGCACCGGCAGGGCGAAGTGCTCCTCGAGCAGCGTCGTCAGGCCCTCGGCGGACCGCACGTCGGCGAACGCGTCGTGGACGGGCGCGACCGGGTCGCCGAGGACCTGGCGCAGCGCGTCGACGACGGTCCGCGACGTCGGCGGCACGGCAGCGGGCCCGGCAACCTCCAGCGGCCACACCCGGTCCTCCTCCCGCCCGTCGCAGCGCAGGTGGAGGACGACGTGACCCTGCTCCGGCTCGTCCCAGACGGCGACCAGATCGACGCCGCCGAGCGCACGGACCGGCTCGTCACCGCTGCACCAGACCGCCGTCAGACCGGTGGCCGACGTCGGGCCGACGTCGGCGTCGGCGCCGGCGCCGGCGAGGGCGGCGACGACGACCTCCTGGGACGCGCGGGCGACGATGAGCACGACGGTCACAGTAGGGGGTGGACGGGGGCGGGCACCACGACGAGATCGGGGGAAGTTGTTCAGAGGTGGGGCAGCCGGGCACAGACCGGGACGAACCGCGTGCAGGACCCCTCGACCGGTGACGCCAGATCACCCGTCCTCGGCGCCACGCCCCCGGCGAGGCCGTCCCGCGGCGCGGTCGACGACGTGGACCAACCGTTCCGCTCCCCGGACCAGGCGGCGTCCGCGCAGGTCCTCGAGCCGGCGGACCTGCGCCTCCGCCTTCTGGGCGCGCCGGCGCAGCTTCCGGATCTTCTGGCGGTCGCGAGCCGCGGCATCCTCTGCCGCGACCGTGGCCGCCGCCGCCCGGGCGATCTCCTCGCGCAGCCCCGGGACCGCCGCCGCGGCGGCGGCCGCCTTGCGGCTGCGGGCCTGCAGGATGGCCCACTCCCGGCCGAGCGCGGTCACCGAGCGGTGCGCCGCCCGCGCGGTGCCGTCGATCGCCCGCGCGGGGCGGGGACGGGCCAGGCATAGCTCCCACAGCTCGTCCAGGGCCGGGCCGAGGAGCAGCCCCTCGACCTGCTCGGCCCGCAGCACCCCGGCGTCGGCCGTCGCGCGCTCGAACCCGTCGACCAGCTCGCGGGCGATGTCCTCCGGCGCCTTGCGTCCGAAGCCCCGGCCGGAGAAGTTGTGGTGCCGGGCCGTGGCGACGTTGTCCGGGTCGAGCCATCCCGGCCCGCCGAACCTGTCGTAGCAGTACACGGGGAGCCCGGCGACGAGCGCGTACTGGACGGACTTGCCGATGCTGAGGACGGCGTCGTGGCCGCTCAGGAGCTCCGGGTCGACACGCCTCGGAACCGCTCCGCGATCGCGCTGGGCACCGATCCTGGCGACCTCGACGTGGGGCGGCAGGGCCGCCAACGCCTTCACCAGCTCGTCCGGCAGGTGGTTGGACACGACCAGCAGGCGCAGCGGGCCGTCGCCGCGCTCCCGCGGCACGACGCCGGCCATGGCGTCCGGTGCCGGGTTGGCGAAGACCCGGAGCCGGTCGGCGTCGAACCCGTCCAGGACGCCGCTGTCGCGCTGCGCCTCGAAGCACTCGGGCGAGTTGAAGACCGACACGGTGGCCAGCGAGCGTTCGACGTCGGGGACGAGCACCTGCTCGAGCGGCTGGTAGGGCGACATGTGGTTGAACACCGTCGGGACGTCGAGCTCCCCGGAGAGCAGGGCGTCGGGGACGATCTGGTGGTGGATCCAGGCCAGGTCTGGCGGGTCGGTCCGCAGGTGGTCGTCGAGGCCAGGGTCCCGCGACGACCAGAGCTCGACGTCACCGGCCGCACGGAGCATCTCGACGATCGGTCCACCGTGCTGGTGGACGACCACGGTCACCCGGGCGCCACGCCCGGCGAAGTGCTCCGCGAGTTCGAGGGTCACCATCTCCGAGCCGCTGAACTGACACATCTGCCACTGGGTGATCAGGACGTGGCGAGGGCCGGTCGCCATCAGCCGTCCTCGTGCCGGGCGTGTCGCGTCGTCGGAGTCACGCGCCGATCCTGCCACGCCGCCCGCGTGCCGCGAGCCGGTCCGACGGGTCGCAGCCGCCAGGATGGGTCCATGCGCTCCAGCCTCTTCCACCACACCGAGCCCGAGGGCGAGCCCGGCTCGTTCATGCTCGCCACCAAGCACATGCTCAAGGTCGACCTGACCGGCTCCGGCGGGTTCTTCTACGCCAAGCAGGGGTCGATGGTCGCCTACCAGGGTGCCGTCGACTTCGCCTACGAGGGCTCCGGCGGCATGTCGAAGTTCCTCAAGAAGGCGTTCACCGGTGAGGGCATGTCCCTCATGAAGGTGTCCGGCGACGGCGACGTGTTCCTCGCCCAGGACGCCGACGAGGTGTTCGTCCTCTACCTGGAGAACGAGTCCGTCACCGTCAGCGGCAGCAACATCCTCGCGTTCGAGAGCACCCTGGCCTGGGACATCCAGCGCGTCGAGGGCGCGTCGATGCTCACCGGCGGGCTGTTCAACACGACGTTCTCCGGGACCGGCGCCCTCGCCGTCACCGCCTACGGCGCCCCGATCGTGCTCAACGTCGACGAGCCGACGTTCGTCGACATGCAGTCCGCGGTGCTGTGGTCGACGTCCCTGCAGAGCAGCGTCCGCAAGACCGCCAAGATGGGCGCGATGATCGGCCGCGGCTCCGGCGAGGCCTACCAGCTCGGCCTGCACGGCCAGGGGTTCGTCGTCGTCCAGGCCTCCGAGGGCCACCCGCTGCCGAACCAGAACGGCTGACGCGCCCCGTCCGTCACGCAGGCCGGCACCCCGCCTCGGGGTCGTCGGCCTGCGCTGACTCGCGCCCGCCTGCGCTGACTCACGGGGATCTGCGCTGATTCGCGCCCGCCCGAGCCGAGGCGGGTCAGTGGTCGAGGGGGCGGGCGGTGACGCGGGGGACGCCGGGCGAGCCGGTGACGATGGCGGTCTCGGGGAGCACGAAGCAGCGACGGCAGAGCGCCTCGTAGGTGAAGGTGCCGTCGTCGGGCAGCGGCTCGGACGCGCCGAGCGGTTCGAGGAACGGCAGCCCACCGGCGAGGACCTGCGTGAACGCGGCGTGCAGGTCCTGGCAGCGGTCGCAGACGGCGCGGCGGTAGCGCACCTCGCTGGGCCCGAGCTCCAGCAGGGCGCGGACGGTGGCGAACAGCTCGCCGCGGTGGTCGAGGTCGATGCCGCAGGCGAGCACGCGGGTGCCGCGCAGCACGAGCTCCTCGACGACGCGCACGTCGGCGGGGGTGAACATGTGCACCTCGTCGATGGCGACGACGTCCTCGTCGGTGTGCAGCAGCGGTTCGAGGGTGTCGAGCTTGATGGTGGGCACGGACGCGCCGGTGCGCGAGACGATGCGGGCGTCGCGCACGTGCCGGGCGGACTGCACGACGGCGCAGGTGAGCCGCGAGTACGCCAGGGGCGCGACCTGCGCGATGAGGTCGAGCGACTTGCCCGACTTCATCGGGCCGAGCACCAGCGACAGCTCCACCGGGCACCTCCCCGCTCGCGGCGGGCCCGGCGCCCGCCAGGGAGCACCCTAACCCCGGGGCACCGGCACGCCCGCCGGGTCGGCGTCGAGCCCGTCGACCACGTCGGCGGCGGTGACGTCACGCACCTCCTGGGCGGTCACGCCGGGCGCGAGCCGGCGCAGCACGAGCCCGTCGGGCGTGACGTCCAGGACGGCGCGGTCGGTGACGACCCGGTCCACGACCCCCTGGCCGGTCAGCGGCAGGGAGCACTCGGCGCGCAGCTTGGGCGTGCCGTCGCGGGCGACGTGGTCCATGAGCACGACGATGCGGCGCGCCCCGACGACGAGGTCCATCGCGCCGCCCATGCCCTTGACGAGCTTGCCGGGCACGGTCCAGCTCGCGAGGTCGCCGCCGGCGGAGACCTGCAGCGCCCCGAGGATCGCGAGGTCCACGTGCCCGCCGCGGATCATCGCGAACGACGCGGCGGCGTCGAAGTAGCTGGCGCCGGGCAGGGCGGTGACGGTCTGCTTGCCCGCGTTGATCAGGTCGGCGTCCTCGGTGCCCTCGATCGGGAACGGCCCGATGCCGAGCAGCCCGTTCTCGCTCTGCAGGGTGATCGACACCCCGGGCGGCACGTGGTTCGCCACGAGGGTGGGGATGCCGATACCGAGGTTGACGTAGTCGCCGTCGTGCAGCTCGGCGGCGGCGAGCGCCGCCATCTCGTCGCGGGTCCAGGTCATGACGCTCCTCCGGTGACGGCGGGGTCCGGCGGGCCGGCGACGACCGGCCGCACGGTGCGCTGCTCGATCGGCTTGTCGCGGGCGCGCGCGACGACGAGCCGGTGGGTGTAGATGCCGGGCGTGACGACGGCGTCGGGGTCGAGGGGCGCGTCGCTCAGGTGCTCGGTCTCGACGACGCACACCCGCCCGGCCGCGGCGACCAGGGGGTTGAAGTTGCGGGCCGTGTACCGGTAGACGAGGTTGCCGTAGCGGTCGGCACGGTGGGCGTGCACCAGCCCGAGGTCGGCGATGATGGCCCGCTCCTGCACGCAGGGGCGGCCGTCGAACTCGGCGACAGGCTTGCCCTCGGCCACGGGCGTGCCGACGCCGGTCGGGGTCCAGAACGCGGGGATGCCCGCCCCGCCGGCACGGAGACGTTCGGCGAGCGTGCCCTGCGGCACGAACTCGACCTCCAGGTCGCCGTCGAGGTAGCGCTGCGCGAACAGCCGGTTCTCCCCCACGTACGACGCGAGGACCCGGCTCACCTGGTCGTTCTCCAGCAGCAGCCCGAGCCCCTGCCCGTCCACGCCCAGGTTGTTCGACACGATCGTCAGGTCCCGCACCCCGGCGTCGCGCACCGCCTCGACGAGGTCGAACGGGTTGCCGCACAGGCCGAACCCGCCGACGGCGATCGTCATCGAGTCGTGCAGCAGCCCGTCCAGGGCCTCGTGGGCGTCCGTCGCGATCACGGTCACGACTCCTCCTTCCCGGCCCGGGCCAGCACGGCACGGGCGTGCGCCAGCAGCGGCGCGTCGATCATGCGGCCGTCGTGCCGCAGCACCCCGGCCGAGGTCCGGGCGGCCGCCTCCAGCAGGGCGCGGGCCTGCTCCACCTCGACGTCGGACGGCGCGAACGCGGCCCGCACGACGGGCACCTGGTCGGGGTGGACGCACAGCGTGCCCGCGAACCCGCACGCGGCGGCGTCCTGCGCCTCGGCCCGCAGTCCGTCGGCGTCCCCCAGGTCGAGGTGCACGGCGTCGAGCACCGGCTTGCCCGCGGCCCGCCCGGCGAGCAGCACCGTCGACCGCGCGTGCCGCGCCACGTCCCGGTACGCGCCGTCGGCGCCGCGGCTCGACGACCCGCCGAGCGAGGCGAACAGGTCCTCGGCGCCCCAGGCGAGCGCGACGACGTCGGAGCGCGCCGCGAGCGCCGGGGCCGCGAGCACCCCGGCGGCCGTCTCGCAGAGCGCCACGACGGCGTACGGGACGCCGTCGTGGCGCAGGAGAGGACCCACGAACCGGCCGTCCGCCTTCGGCAGCATCACCGTGGTGTACGCCGTGTCGGCCAGCGCGTCGAGGTCCACACCGTGGTGCGGGGAGCCGGGGGCGTTCACCCGCACCACGGTGCGTCCGGGGTCGAGCGGGTTCGCCCGCAGCGACCGTCGTGCGACGTCCTTGTCGTCCGCGCCGACGCCGTCCTCCAGGTCGAGGACGACGACGTCGGCGCTCGCGGCCGCCCGCTCGTAGCGGTCCGGGCGGTCGGCGGGGCAGAACAGGACGGCGGGCCCGCCGGCGAACGACGGGACGCTCATCGGTCCCGCCCCCTCGCCGCGTGCGCCTCGTACCCGGCCTTCGTCCAGACGAGCACGGAGCGGCGGGCGACGGCCACCACGACGTCGTCCTGGTTGGTGCCGACGTGCTCGAGGGTGACGATGCCGGTGCCCGGCCGGGACGCGGACGGCCGCCGGGCGGTCACCGTCGTCGCGCCGTAGAGCGTGTCGCCGTGGAAGACCGGCGCGGGGAAGCGCACGTCGGTGAACCCGAGGTTGGCGACGATCGTGTCGCGCGTCAGGTGCGCCACGGACAGCCCGACGAGCGTCGCGAGGGTGAGCATCGAGTTCACCAGCGGTCGCCCGAACGGCTGGGTCGCGGCCCACGCGTGGTCGAGGTGCAGCGCCTGCGGGTTCATCGTCACCGCGGTGAACAGGGTGTCGTCCGCCTCGGTGATCGTGCGGCCCGGGCGGTGCACGTACCGCACGCCCTCGCGCAGCTCGTCGTACCAGCAGCCGCGCTGCACGACCTCCTCGACGGTCCCCGGCCCGGCGTCGCGGGCGTCGTCGGCGGTCATCGTCCCCCCGTCCCGGCGCCCAGCAGGTCGCGCGCGAGGATCATGAGCTGCACCTCGGTGGTGCCCTCGCCGACCTCCAGCACCTTGGAGTCCCGGTAGTGCCGGGCCACGGGGTTCTCGTTGAGGAACCCGTACCCGCCGAAGATCTGGGACGCGTCGCGGGCGTTCGCCATCGCCGCCTCGCCGGCGGTCAGCTTCGCCACCGACGCCTCCGCCTTGAACGGCAGCCCGTGCGTCTGCTTGAGCGCCGCGTCCAGCCAGCACAGCCGCGCCGCGTGCACCCGCGCCTGCATCCGCGCGAGCGTGAACGCGACGTGCTGGTTCTCGCCGATGGCGTGCCCGAACACCTCGCGCTCGCGGGCGTACCGGACGGCCTCCTCCAGGCAGCCCTGCGCGGCGCCGGTGGCCAGCGCCGCGAACGCGATGCGACCCTCGTCCAGGGCGCGCAGGAAGTTCGCGTAGCCGCGGCCCCGCTCCCCCAGCAGGTTCGCCGCCGGGACCCGTACTCCCGCCAGGGTCAGCGGGTGGGTGTCGGACGTGTGCCAGCCGACCTTGTCGTACGGCTCCCCCACCGTCAGGCCGGGGGTGCCCGCCGGGACGAGGATCGACGACAGCTCGGGCGTCCCGTCCGCGTGCCGGTCCGTCACCGCGGTGATCGTCACGACGCTGGTGATCGGGGTGCCGGAGTTGGTGATGAACTGCTTGGAACCGTCGATCACCCACTCGCCGTCGTCCGCGCCCTCCAGCCGGGCCGTCGTGCGCGTCGCGCCCGCGTCGGACCCGGCGCCCGCCTCGGTGAGCCCGAACGCGGCGAGCGCGCGACCCGCCACGAGGTCGGGCAGCCAGCGCTCCTGCTGCTCGCGCGTGCCGTGCCGGAAGATCGGCATGATGCCGAGCCCCACCCCGGCCTCCAGCGTCACCGCGATGGACTGGTCGACCCGGGCGAGCGCCTCCACGGCCAGGCACAGCGACACGTAGTCCTCGCCCTGCCCGCCCACCTCGCGGGGGAACGGCAGCCCGAACAGCCCCAGGTCGCCCATCTGCGCGATGATCTCCAGCGGCAGCCTCCGCTCCGTGTCGTAGCGGTACGCGGCCGGTGCCACCACCTCGTCGGCGAACTCCCGCACCGTGGCGCTGAGCTTGCGCTGGGCGTCGGTGAGGGCGGTGGCAGAGGTGTCGGCGATCATGACGCTCCTTCGGGTTCGACGACGGCGACCACCTGGTCGAGGCGGACCTGGTCGCCCGGGCGGACGACGAGCCGCAGGGTCCCTGCGGTCGGCGCGAGGAGCGGGTGCTCCATCTTCATGGCCTCCACGACGACGACGGGGGTGCCCGTCGTGACGGGTCGGCCGTCCGGGTGCGGGGTCGCGGCGACCCGCCCGGGCATCTGGGCGCGGACCTCGACCGGTCCGGCGGGGGTGCCGTCGGCGGCCGGCGCGGTGGCGCGGAGCGCACGCCGGCGGGCGGCGAGCGCCGTCCGGTCGAGCAGCGTCCACGGCCCGGCCCGGCCGTCGAGCGACACCCAGACGACGTCGCCGTCGCGGGCGGCCGTCACCGGGGCCGTGCGGGACGCGTTGGCGCCCGAGGGTGCCGTGGTGAGCAGCAGGCGGTGCTCCCCGGCACGCCGGGCGACGACCCGCACCGGCTCGCCGCCGGCGGGCTCCACGACGTGCCCGTCGCCGTCGGCGGTCACGCGGACCTCGACGACGTCACCGCCCGGCGGACGCAGACCGACGACCTGCGGGGCGGCCGGGCCGTTGAGGCGCCAGCCGTCGGCGGCCCACGGGGCGACCGAGGGCTCCCCGGGGTCGGCCGAGGGCTCCCGGGGGTCGAGGGCGCCGGTGGCGACGAGCGCGGCCGCGGCGACGGCCACCCCCTCGGCGCCCCGGAGACCGGTCCGGTCGGTGGCGGCCGCGCGGGCGGCGACGAACCGGTCCACGAGGCCGGTGTCGAGGCGCCCGGCGCGGACGTCGTCGTCGGCCAGCAGGTCCCGCAGGAACCCGGTGCTCGTCTCGACGCCGAGCACGGTGACGCGTCCGAGCAGCCCGTCGAGCCGGGCGAGCGCCTGCGCCCGGTCGTCGCCGTGCGCGACGGCCTTGGCGAGCAGCGGGTCGTAGTCGCCGGTGACGACGTCGCCCGTGGCGACCCCGGCGTCGAGGCGCACGGGCGCGGCGGTCGGTCCGGCGGCCGCGCCGCCGTCGTCGAGCAGCAGCACCCGCCCGGCGGACGGCAGGAACCCGCGGTCGGGCGCCTCGGCGTAGACGCGGGCCTCGATCGCGTGCCCGGTGACGCGCACGTCGTCCTGGCCGAACCACAACCGCTCCCCCGCCGCGACGCGCAGCTGCGCCTCGACGAGGTCGAGACCGGTGACCATCTCCGTGACGGGGTGCTCCACCTGGAGGCGGGTGTTCATCTCGATGAACGCGAAGTCGGTCGGGTCGGCGGCCGGCACGAGGAACTCCACCGTGCCCACCCCCACGTACCCGACGGACCGGGCGACCTCGCACGCCGCCTCACCGAGGCGGGCCCGCGTCGCGTCGTCCAGCGCGGGCGACGGCGCCTCCTCGACGATCTTCTGGTGGCGGCGCTGGAGCGTGCACTCCCGCTCCCCGAGGTGCACGACGGCGCCGTGGGCGTCGGCGAGCACCTGTACCTCGACGTGCCGCGGGGCGTCCACGAGCCTTTCGAGCAGCAGGCCGTCGTCGCCGAACGCCGACGCGGCGACGCGGCGGGCCGACGCGAGCGCGGCGGGCAGGTGGGCGGCGGACCGCACGACCTCCATGCCCTTGCCGCCTCCCCCGGCGACCGGCTTGACCAGCAGCGGGAACCCGACGTCGGCCGCGGCCGCCACCAGGGCGTCGTCGTCGAGCGCGGCGTCGAGCGTGCCGGGCAGCACGGGCACGTCGTGCTTGGCGACGAGCCGCTTGGCGGCGACCTTGTCGGCCATCGTCTCGACGGCCTCGACCGGTGGGCCCACGAGCACGATCCCCGCGGCGGCGCAGGCGCGGGCCAGGGCCGGGTTCTCCGACAGGAACCCGTAGCCGGGGTGGACGGCCTGCGCGCCGGTCGCGAGCGCCGCGGCCACGACCGCGTCCGGGTCGAGGTAGGCGCGGGCCGGGCCGAGCCCGACGGCGACGTCGGCCTCGCGCACGTGGCGCGCCCCGGCGTCGGGGTCGGTGTGCACCGCGACGGAGCGGACGCCCAGGCGGCGCAGCGTCCCGATCACCCGGCAGGCGATCTCCCCACGGTTGGCGACGAGCACGGTGGTGAACATCGCGCTCACATCCGGAACAGGCCGAAGCCCGGCTCGGGGAGCGGGGTGCGGGCGCACACCGCGAGGGCCAGGCCGAGCACGCGGCGGGTGTCCACCGGGTCGACGATGCCGTCGTCCCACAGCCGGGACGTCGCGTGGTACGGGTCGCCGGCGGCCTCGTAGGCGTCCCGGATGGAGGTGCGGAACGTGTCCTCGGTGGCGGCGTCCCACTCCTCGCCGCGCCCCGCGAGCTGGTCGCGCTTGACGGTGGCGAGCACGGACGCGGCCTGCTCGCCGCCCATGACGGACACCCGGGACCCGGGCCAGGAGAACAGGAAGCGCGGCGAGTAGGCCCGGCCGCACATCGCGTAGTTGCCCGCCCCGAACGAGCCGCCGACGACGACCGTCAGCTTCGGCACACGGGTGGTCGCGACGGCGGTGACCATCTTCGCGCCGTCCTTCGCGATGCCGCCCGCCTCGGCGTCGGTGCCCACCATGAAGCCGGAGATGTTCTGCAGGAACAGCAGGGGGATGCCGCGCTGGTCGCACAGCTCGACGAAGTGCGCGCCCTTGAGCGCCGACTCGCGCAGCAGTACCCCGTGGTTGGCCAGCACACCGACCGGGTGGCCGTGGACGCGCGCGAACCCGCACACCAGCGTCGTGCCGTACTCCGCCTTGAACTCGGCGAGCTCGCTGCCGTCCACGAGCCGGGCGATCACCTCGCGCGGGTCGTACGGCCGGGTGACGTCCACCGGGACGACGTCGTAGAGGCCCGTCGGGTCGAGCAGCGGCTCGCGCGACGGGGCCACCTCCCACACCGGCGGCGGGTCGGGCGGCAGGGTCGCGACGATCCCGCGCAGCAGGTCGAGGGCGTGCTCGTCGTCGTCCGCCAGATGGTCCACGACCCCCGAACGGCGGGCGTGCAGCTCGCCGCCGCCCAGCTCCTCGGCGGTCACCTCCTCGCCGATGGCGGCCTTCACCAGCGGCGGCCCGCCGAGGAAGATCGTGCCCTGTCCGCGCACGATCACCGTCTCGTCGCTCATCGCCGGGACGTAGGCGCCGCCGGCGGTGCACGAGCCGAGCACGGCCGAGAGCTGCGGGACCCCGGCCGCCGAGAGCCGGGCCTGGTGGTAGAAGATCCGGCCGAAGTGGTCGCGGTCCGGGAACACCTCGTCCTGCCGGGGCAGGAACGCCCCGCCCGAGTCCACGAGGTAGACGCAGGGCAGCCGGTTCTCCAGCGCGATCTCCTGCGCCCGCAGGTGCTTCTTCACCGTGAGGGGGTGGTAGGTGCCGCCCTTCACCGTGGGGTCGTTCGCCACGACCATCACCAGCCGCCCCGCGACCCGCCCGACGCCCGCGACCACGCCCGCGCCGGGCCACGCGCCGTCGTCCTCGCCGTTCGCCGCGAGCGCCCCGACCTCCAGGAACGGGCTGCCCGGGTCGAGCAGGCGGTCCACCCGCTCGCGCGGCAGCAGCTTGCCGCGCCCGACGTGACGCTCCCGGGAGGCGGCCGGCCCGCCACGGGCCGCGGCGGCGGTGCGCTCGCGCAACCCGTCGGCGAGCGCCCGCTGGGCCTCCCCGTTCGTGCGGGCGGCGGCGGCGGCCGGGTCGACGGCGGACGTCAGGACGGTCATCGCGCCACCTCCGCCGGGCTGGTCGTGGCGGACCGGCCCGCCTCGGCGCCCGGCTCGACGCCCGGCTCGGCACCGGCGGACCGGGGCGGCGGGGGCGGCGCGGTCTCGTCGGCACCGCCGAGCAGGAGCGCGAGGCCCGGGTCGGTGAGCAGCGCCCCGAGGTCGGCGAGGAACAGGGCACCCTGCTCGCCGTCCACCACCCGGTGGTCGAAGGTCAGGGACAGCGTCACCACGCGGCGGAGCGCGACCTCGCCGTCGTGCTCCCACGGGCGGCGAGCCACCTGGCCGATGCCGAGGATCGCCGTCTCGCCCGGGTTGAGCAGCGGGGTGCCCGCGTCCACGCCGAACACGCCGACGTTCGTCAGGGTGAGGTGGCCCGGCCGCAGGCTCTGCGGGGTGCTGCGACCCTCGCGGGCCGTCGTCGTGAGGTCGGCGAGCGCGCGGGCCAGCCCCACCAGCGACAGGGTGTCCGCCGCGAGGACGTGCGGCACCACGAGGCCCCGGGCCGTCGCCACCGCCACCCCGAGGTCCACCTGCCCGGAGCGCACGAGCTTCGGCCCGTCGTCGGACTCGACCCACCGGGTCACCAGCGCCGGGTGCTCCGCGGCGAGCGCGCAGACCGCGCGCGCCACCAGGGTCAGCACGGTCAGGCGCACCCCGGCCGTGCGCGGGTGCGCGCGCAGCCGCTCCAGCAGGTCGAGGGTGTCGGTGACGTCGCAGGTCAGGTGGACCGTCGCCTGCGGGACGCCGACGCTCGCGACCATCGCGGCGGCCGTCTGGCGCCGGACGCTGCGCACCGGTTCCCGCACCTCGCCCGCCGGGCCGGTCGCGCCGGGGACCGGGCTCCCGGCGTCCGTGCCGACGTCCGCGGCGGCGTCCCTCGGCCCGTGACCGGCGTGCGCCGGTCCGCGGCGTCCGAACGGGTCGACCGGTGCCTCGACGTGCCGGCGCGGGCGGCGCGTCGGGCGGCCGGCCCGGGCGGGCCGCGCGCCGTACCCGACGAGGTTCGGCTGCGCGCCGTCGGTCCGCCCGTTCGTCGACCCGTCCGTCGAACCGGCCGACGACGCGTCGTCGGCCGGAGGTCCGTCGTCCGACCGCGGTGCTGCGGGGGCGCGCGTGCTCCCGGCCTCGTCCCCGCCCCCGGCATCGGCGGGCCGTGCCGCACCGGCGTCGGCGCCGTCGGCATCGGCGTCGTCGCCGGGGTCGGGGTCGGGGTCGGAATCGGCGTCAGCGGCGAACGTCACGAGCGGCTCGCCCACCTGGACGACGTCGCCCTCCTGCGCGTGCAGGGCCGCGATCCGGCCCGCGACGGGCGACGGCAGCTCGACCATCGCCTTGGCCGTCTCGACCTCGGCGATCACCTGGTTGAGAGTCACGACGTCACCGACGGCGACCTGCCACTCCACGATCTCCGACTCCGTCAGCCCCTCGCCGAGGTCCGGCAGCCGGAACACCACGTCCGCGCTCACGCGGCCACCCCCTGTCCGTCCGTGCGCACCGCACCGTCCGTCGACCCACCGGCACCCGCACGTGCACCTGCCGCTGCACCGAAGGCGGCCGTACCGGCCGGCCCCGCCGCGTCGTCGCCGTCCACGCTGTCGCCACCGTCCACGCTGTCGCCACCGTCGTCGTCCGCGCCGGCGAGCTCCTCGCCCCGTGCGGACCCCGCCGCGACGACCACCCGTGCGTCGAGCGGCACCCGGCCGAGCACCTGGTCGACGCCGTGGCACACCCGGTCGAGGTCCGGGAGCTGGTGCCGCTCCAGCTTGGCGGGCGGGTAGGGCACGTCGTGGCCGGTGACGCGCAGCGGGGGCGCCGCGAGGTCCGCGAAGCAGGCCTCGGTGACGGTCGCGCAGACCTCCGCCCCCACGCCCGCCTGCCGGGCTCCCTCGTGCACGACGACCAGGCGGCCCGTCCGTCGCACCGACGCGGTGACCGTCGCGGCGTCCCACGGCGACAGCGACCGCAGGTCGACGACCTCGACGGACACGTCGTCGTCGGCGAGCGCCTCCGCGGCGTCGAGCGCGGTGGCGACGTGCGACCCCCAGGTGACGACGGTGACGTCGCGGCCGGGGCGCA
Organism: Isoptericola dokdonensis DS-3; assembly: GCF_001636295.1. Taxonomy (NCBI): domain Bacteria; kingdom Bacillati; phylum Actinomycetota; class Actinomycetes; order Micrococcales; family Promicromonosporaceae; genus Isoptericola; species Isoptericola dokdonensis. Next base: position 1,902,603 of record NZ_CP014209.1, read on the forward strand.
CGACCTGCGCGGCGGACATCGGCGCGGCAGCGGCGAGGTCCACGACGTCGACGTCGCCGGCGACGTGGTAGAGCCGCTTCGGTTCGAAGAAGATGACCGGGTCGTCGCAGGCGATGGCCTGGCGCAGCATCGTGCAGGCGTCCTGCGGGTTCGACACCGACACGACGCGCAGCCCCGCGGTGTGCACGAAGTACGCCTCCGGCGACTCCGAGTGGTGCTCGGCCGCGCCGATCCCGCCCGCCACCGGGATGCGGACGGTCAGCGGCATCCGCACGCGACCGCCCGTGCGGGCGTGCATCTTGGCGACCTGGTTGACGAGCTGGTCGAACGCGGGCTGCACGAACCCGTCGAACTGGATCTCCACCACCGGCCGCAGCCCGCGCCACGCCATGCCCACCGCCGTGCCGACGATCCCCGACTCGGCCAGCGGGGTGTCGATCACCCGGTACGGCCCGAACTCGCGCTGGAGGCGGTCCGTCACCCGGAACACCCCGCCGAGCCGGCCGATGTCCTCGCCCAGCAGCACCACCCGGTCGTCGTCGGCCAGCGCCTGGCGCAGCCCCGTGTTGAGCGCCCCCGCGAACGTCGTCCTGCTCACCGTCGCACCTCCTCGTCCCCTGCGTCCGTGAACCCGTCCAGGTAGCGGGCGTAGACGTCCCGCTCCGCGTCCAGCGCGGTGTGCGGCTCGGCGTACACGTGCTCGAACACCGCCTCCCACGACGGGTCGGGCGTGGCCGTGATCCCCGCGCGCAGGGCCGCGGCGACGGCGTCGCACGTGTCCTGCACGGCCTGCTCCGCGGCGTCGTCGAGCGCCCCGAGGGAGCGCAGGTGCGCGGTCAGTCGGTCCACCGGGTCCTGGTCGCGCCACGCCTCGACGTCGGCGGACGTGCGGTACCGGGTCGGGTCGTCGGCCGTGGTGTGCGGCCCCATCCGGTACGTGACCGCCTCGATCAGCGTCGGTCCCCCGCCGGTGCGGGCACGGTGCAGCGCCCGCCGCGTCGCGGCCAGGACGGCGAGGACGTCGTTGCCGTCCACCCGCACGCCCGGCATGCCGTAGCCGCGCGCCCGCTCCACGAGCGGCACCTTCGACTGCAGCGCCACCGGCTCCGAGATCGCCCACTGGTTGTTCTGGCAGAAGAACACCGTCGGCGCCGACCAGGTCGCGGCGAACGTCATCGCCTCGTGCACGTCCCCCTGGCTGGTCGCGCCGTCCCCGAAGTACGCGACGGTCGCGGGCGTGCGCTCGGCGCCGTCCGACCCGGCCGCGCCCCAGGCGGCGGCACCGCCCGGCCCGGTGGCCTGCTCGACCAGCAGCCCCACGGCGTACCCCACCGCGTGCAGCGTCTGCGCGCCGATGATCACCTGCATGGGCGCCATCCGCGCCGCGTACGGGTCCCAACCGGAGCCGACGACGCCGCGCCACACGCGCAGCAGGTCCGCCGGCGCCACGCCACGCACCATCGCCACCGCGTGCTCGCGGTAGGAGGAGAACACGAAGTCGTCGGTGCGCAGCGCGTGCGCCGACCCCACCTGGGCGGCCTCCTGGCCGAGCAGCGGCGGCCACAGACCGATCTGCCCCTGGCGCTGCAGCGCCGTGGCCTCGGTGTCGACCCGGCGCGCCACCGCCATGTCCGTGCAGAGCTGGCGCAGCAGCGCGTCGTCGACGTCCGTCAGCCAGGGGTCCAGGCCGGGGTGCGCGTGCCGCGTGCCGTCCGGCGCGAGGACCCGCTCCGGCGAGCCGCCGGGCGCGTCCGGCCCCTGGGCGTCGGGTCCGGTGCCGTCCGCCGACGTGGCCGTCGTGGCGTCGGCGGTGCCGTCCGGGCGTCCGGCGACGGCCGGGGCTCGGTCCCGGGCTCCGCCGTGGGCGCTCTCGACCGAGGACTCGTCGTGACCCGCTCGTGACAGGTCGTGCCGCGTCCTCGGATCCGTGGTGCTGGGCATGGGTGGCCTCACCTCGCATCGAGGCGACGCTCCTCGTCGAGCGCCGCTGCCGCGAACGTAACGCCGCTCACACAGCCCGCACCACCGACCCCCGGCACGCTGTGCACCCTGCTCTGCCGGGCCCCCGGACGGCGTGCATCCTGCTCAGCCGGACCGACGTCGTGGTCCGGGCTAGGGTGGAGGCGTGCACAGCATCGACGCCGTGGACCTGGCCCTCCTGCGGGCGCTCGCCGACGACCCCCGCGCCACCACCGTCGCGCTCGCCCAGCGGCTGCGCATCTCCCGCAACACCGTGGCCGCGCGCCTGGCCCGCCTGGAGGACGCCGGCGCGTTCCTCCCGTTCGACCGCCGCATCGACCCCGCCGTGCTCGGCCACCCGCTGCTCGCGTTCGTCGAGGTCACCGTGCGTCAGCGCGACCTCGCGCGGATCGTCGAGCACCTGGCCGCGATCCCCGAGGTCGTGCAGGCCTACGGGCACAGCGGCGTCGCGGACCTCCGCGTGCACGTCGTCTGCCGGGACACCGACCACCTGTTCCGCATCGACGCCGCGATCCTCGCCGTCGACGGCGTGGAGCGCACCGAGACGTCGCTCGCGATGGGCGAGCTCGTCCCCTACCGGCTGCAGCCGCTGCTGGAGAAGATCCGCCGCGGGCTCTGACCGTCCAGGGCCGCGATCGAAGCTCTGCTATCGCTAGCGTCAGTTCCCTGCTAGAACTAGTGCAGCAGCCATGCTGATCTTCGTCTTTCCTGGTGGCAGGCTACTCGCGTCGACGACCGTCTCGACAGGCGCCAGCCCCGGCTCGCCGTCATCCCGGCGGCGCTGCTCGGCCGGTGAGCCGCGCCGCGCTCGGGGACGCACGTCGCAGCACCGGCCTCAGGCGATCCGGACGACGAGCGTCGCGCGGTCCCGGGTCTCGCGGACGACGGCGGCGTTGACCTCGTCCGACCCGTGCGCCCAGCGGTGCGCGTCGTCGCGGTCCTTGCCGAACGCGTGGTGCCGGTCGACGAGGCGGCCCCGTCGGACGTCGTCGGGCACGTCGACGTACCAGACCTCCGTCATGCGGTCCCGCGCGGCGGGCCAGGCCCCGACGTCGGCGAGCAGGTAGTTCCCCTCGGTGACGACGAGCGGCACGTCGGCGGGTACCTCGACCCCCGCGGCGACCGGCTCCTCGATCTCGCGGCGGAACGCCGGCGCGTAGACCGGGTGGTCGCCGGGGCGGGCGTCCGCGAGGCGGGCGACCAGCGCCGCGTACCCCGTGTCGTCGAACGTGTCGATCGCGCCCTTGCGGCCGGCGCTGCCGTGCGCCGCGAGCACCGCGGCCGACAGGTGGAAGCCGTCCATCCCGACGGCGACGGCGAGGCTCGGGCCCAGCGCGGCGACGACCGCGTCCGCCAGCGTCGACTTGCCCGCCCCCGGCGGTCCCGTGATCCCGAGGATCGTCCGCCGCCCCGGCACCGCGAGCGCCCGGGCCCGCTCGATCAGGGTGCGGGTGTCCAGGGTGAGAACGGCAGGACGGGTGGCTCCCGGGCGGGGCCCGGCCGGAGGCGTCGTCCCGCTGCGCATGGCCTCAGCGTAGGCCGACGAGGCGGCCGCGCCGGAGGATCACCCCGTCGTCCTGGCCGACCGCGTCCGAAGCGGCTCGCAGGGGCGTACGGTGGAAGCAGAGCGACAGGAGTGCCGTTCACCCGAGTGACCGTCCCGGAGCCCCGGCGCGGAGGCTCGCAAGTGGCGCCGGTCGTCACGGGAAGTGTGGACATGGTCCTCTCCCGATATCTCGACGAGTGCGCGGCCCGTGCCGCGGGTGTCCTGGGCACGGACGTCGAGGCGAGCGTGACGTTGCGGGAGCACGGCCTGACCCTGCGCGCGGGCAGCAGCGGCATCGCTGCCGCACGGTGCGACCGGGCCGAGGCGATGGTCGACGACGGCCCCTGCATCGACGCGATGGGTGACGACGCGGTCGTGGAGGTCCCGACCGTCGTCCCCGACGACCGCTGGCGGGAGTGGAGCGAGCAGGCACGCCGTGAAGGGTTCGTCCGGGCCCTGGCGGTGCCGTCCCAGGTCAACGAGGACGTCTCGCTCGCGCTCAACCTCTACTCCCGCAGCGCAGGCCCCTGGGACGAGCGGCTGGTGCACGCCGCCGGCGCCTACTCGGCGCTCATCGCCTCGGCGGTGAACCTCCAGCTCGCGTTCTCCGACCTGGACGACGCCGCCGGGACCCTCGCTCACGGCACCTCGGAGGACGAGATGGTCCAGCGGGCGATCGGCGCCGTCATGCAGACCAACGGGTGTTCCCAGGACGAGGCCGCCGAGCTGCTCCGGTCCGCCTCGCGACGGGGAGGCGTCCCGGAGTCCGAGGTCGCCCGCACCGTGCTGAGATCCCTGGCCACCGCGAGCACGGGCGACATCGTGGACGTCCTGGCGGCCGAGCGATGACCCCGACCCGGCTCGGCGCCCGTCCCGGAGATGGGCTCGCCCATCGAGCACCGCCGATCGGTGGAACACTGGACCAGACCGTAGGACGAGGTGAGGCGCGGGTGAACCCTTCTGAGCTGATGAGTCGGCTCGCGCGCTCGCTGGCCGCGGGTGACGCGGCCGTCCCCATGCCCCGCAGGCTGTGCCAGGCGTGCGTCGACATCCTCGACGGCCAGGGTGGCACCCTCACGGTCTCCGCCGTGCCCGGGGAGCGGGTCGTGGTGAGCACCGAACAGGTCTTCGCCGACCTCGAGTCGTTGCAGGAGGTGCTCGGTGAGGGGCCGGTGCAGCAGGCCCTGGACCTGGACCAGGTGGTGGTCTCGCGGGTGCAGGACTCGCCGAACCCCTTCCCCGTCTTCGCCGAGCAGGCGTCCCGCGCCTTCGACGACTCGTTGACGGTCTACGCCGTCCCGATGCGCGTCGGCACCCGGACCATCGGGGTGCTGAGCCTCTACGTGACGGGCACCGACAGGACGACCCGCAGCATCGACGACCTCCAGTTCCTCGCCGACGCCGTGGGGATCTCCCTCATCGGCGACATGGACGCCCTGGACTGGTCCCAGGAGGCCCGGATCCACCAGGCCACCGGTATGGTGGCGGCACAGCTGCGCATCTCGCCCGCCGACGCGCTCGCCGTGCTGAGGGCCCACGCGTTCGCGCGGGAGACGGACCTGCGGGCGGTGGCCGACGACGTGCTGGCGCGGCGGATGGCCTTCTCGCACGACGACGGACCGGGCGGTCCCGACAGGACCGGGCAGGGAGGCGACGCATGAGGGTGGAGAACGCGGCCGCGTCGCTCGCGAACGCAGCGGCCGCACTGGTGCACGACCACGACGTCCCCGACCTGCTGCTGCGGCTGACCCGGGACGCGACCCGCTGCTCCGGGGGCGATGCCGGAGGTCTGCTCGTCCGGTCGATCCGCTCGGGCGGTCTCGAGGTCCTGGCCGCGACCGACCACCGCGCCACCCACCTGGAGATCTACCAGGCACAGCGCACCGAGGGGCCGTGCGTCGACGTCCTGCACGACGAGGTGTCGATCCACGTCACCGGGAAGCCGGGACTCGTGTCCCGCTGGCCCGCGGTCGGGCGGGCGATCGTGGACGCCGGGTTCGCCGGCGTGCACGCCTACCCCTTGCGCTGGCGCGGCGAGGTCGTCGGCGGTCTCAACGTCTTCGCGCGCAGCGAGACGCACCCGGGGCCCGACGAGGTCCGCACGGCGCAGGCCTTCGCCGACCTGATGACGCTCGTCGTCACGCAGACCGAGGAGTCGCGCGCCGACGACCTCGCCCGGCGTCTGGACCTCGCGCTGTCCGGGCGGGTCGTGGTCGAGCAGGCCAAGGGCGCCCTGGCACAGCGGCTGGGGATCGACATGGCCGGCGCCTACGACCACCTGCTCGACCGGGCCGAGCGCGAGGGCACCTCGCTGACGGCCACCGCGCACCAGGTCCTGCGAGAGGCCCAGGAGGGCTGACGCCGGGTTCGGCGCCGAGCCGGTTCAGCGGTCCCGGACGTCCGCCAGCCAGGCACGCGGCCCGACGCTCGCCACCCGCACGCCCGCCACCCGGACGGCCTCCTCGCACGCCGCGACGAGCCCCGCTCCGCGGGCCAGGGTCGCCGTGAGCGCGCCGTGGAACGCGTCGCCCGCGCCGAGCGTGTCGCGCGACCGGACGCGGGGGACGGCGACGGTCCCGCTCTGGTCCTCGTCCGGCCGCCCGTCGGGATCGAGCGACCACTCGACCGGGTCCGCCCCGTGGGTGATGACGACGGCCCGCGCGCCGAGCGCGTGCACCGCGCGCCGGGTCCGCTCCCCCGCCGGAGCGCCCGGCGGGACGTCGGGGCGGACGGCGTCGGGCGGCACGGCGAAGTCGGCGCTGAGCGCGGCGACGTCGGCGTGCGGCAGCAGGTCGGCGAACAGGGGCCGCCACCGCCCGGCGTCCAGCACGACCTGCGGTCGCGGAGCCGTCGCCGCGAGGTGCGCGACGACGGCCCGCGCGACGGCGGGATGGTGGCCGTCGAGCAGGACGACGTCGGGCACCGGCAGGGCGTCGAGGCCCGACGGCGCGGGGGCGTCGGCCAGGGCGGCGTCGGCGGAGACCACGGACCGTTCCCCGCTCGCGTCGTCGACGAGCACCGCGGACACCGCGAGCGGGAAGTCCGCGCCGGGCGCCACGACGTCGTGCACCTCGACGCCGTGCGCCGCGAGGTCGGCACGCGCCGCCCGCGCGACCGGGCTGTCACCGAGGGCGGTGACCAGGACCGCCCGCACGCCGAGCGCCGCGGCCGTGACGGCGGCGTTGGCGGCCGGGCCACCCGCCGCGACGTCCTGCCGGGAGGCGGTGACCTTCTGGTTCGTCCCCGGTCGCCCGGCGGCCCGATGCACGACGTCGAGCGTCGTCAGCCCGACGAACCAGCAGGTCTTCATCTCGCTCCTCGCGGTCAGCGGCCGGTGCCGTCGACCGCGTGCGGCTCGATCGCCGCGATCTCGTCCTCGCCGAGCGGACCGGCGGCGAGCGCCGCGACGTTGTCCTCGAGCTGACCCACGCTCGACGCCCCGATGAGCGCGGAGGTGATGCGCGGGTCGCGCAGCACCCACGCGAGGGCGAGCTGGGCGAGGGTCTGGCCGCGCTGCTCCGCGATCTCGTGCAGCGCACGGGCGCGCGTCAGGTAGTCCTCGCTGAGCGCACCCGCGGACAGGAACGGGGAGTCGCTGCGCGCGGCCCGCGACCCCGCCGGGGCGGACCCGCCGAGGTACCGCCCGGTGAGCAGGCCCTGCGCCAGCGGGGAGAACACGATGGTGCCGACGCCGAGGTCCTCGACGGCGTCGAGCAGCGACTCGCTCTGGCGGCCGTCGTAGCGGTCGGGATCCGCAGTTCCTTCGATGTGTCGGTTGAACATCGAGTAGCTCGGCTGGTGGAGGAGCAGCGGCACGCCGAGGTCGTCGAGGATGCGCGCGGCCTCCCGGGTGCGTGCCGGGGAGTAGTTCGAGACGCCCACGTACAGGGCCTTGCCCTGCTGCACCGCCGACGCGAGCGCGCCCATCGTCTCCGTCAGCGGCGTCGAGGGGTCGGGCCGGTGGTGGTAGAAGACGTCCACGTAGTCCAGCCCCATACGGGTCAGCGACTGGTCGAGGGAGGACAGCAGGTACTTGCGGGAGCCGTGGTTCCCGTACGGGCCGGGCCACATGTCGTAGCCCGCCTTCGTGGAGATGATCAGCTCGTCGCGGTACGGGCGCAGGTCGGCGGCCAGGTGCCGACCGAAGTTCGCCTCCGCGGACCCGTACGGCGGGCCGTAGTTGTTCGCCAGGTCGAAGTGCGTGATCCCCAGGTCGAACGCGCGGCGCAGGATCGCCCGCTGGTTCGCCACCGGGTCGGTCTCCCCGAAGTTGTGCCACAGCCCCAGCGACAGCGCGGGCAGGTCCAGGCCGGACCGGCCGGTGCGGCGGTACGTCATCGTGTCGTAGCGGGCGTCGTCGGCCAGGTATCGCGGGGCGAGGGGCATGCTGCCATCCTGGCACGGGCTCGGACGCCGGAGCCGCGTCGGTTCGGTCGATCCGCACCGGTTCGGTCGGCATAATGACCGAACCGGTGCGGATCGACCGAACCGGCAGGCACAGGACCACAGGGGGCGGCAGGTGCACGACGACGACGGCGACGCCCGGAGCACGGCGCCCCGGTCGGTCGAGTGGTCGCTGGCCCTCGGCGTCGGCGCCCTGTTCTGCGCCGTCGTCCCCGTCATCGGCGACTGGATCTCCACACCCCTCGCGATCGCCGCCGTCGCCCTCGGTTCGCTCGGCTCGCACGTCGCCGACCGCGACCTGCGCCCCGGCGTCGCGCGCGGCGTCATCGGCGCGCTGCTCGGCATCGCGGCGCTCGGGATCGTCGGATTCGGCATCGCCGCGAGCCTCGGCCACCCCGCCGGCTGACCAGGACTCCGGTCTCCCGGTCTCCGGCGCGTCGGTGCCGACCTGACCCGTCCGGCATGCGGGCCCGCGGTCTCGCGGAGCTGCGTGAGGAGGCGGGTGGTGCGCGCGGTCGGCGCGCGCCCGTCTCCCTCCCGAAGTGGCAGGTCGCGCAGCGACCGTGAACGCGGGAACGTACCCAGGCGGGTGGTGCGCGGGGTCGGCGCGCGCCCGTCTCCCTCCCGAAGTGGCAGGTCGCGCAGCGACCGTGAACGCGGGCGCGCGCCGACCCCGCGCACCACCAGCCGGACGATCACGAAGCACCCGCCGGACGATCACGAAGCAGGCGTCACCGGGAAGTTCGCGCGGAACAGGTTCTCCGGGTCCCAGGTGGCCTTGACCCGGCGCAGCCGCTCCAGGGTGGCGGGCGGGAAGGCGTCGGTGAGCCGCTCGGGGCGGTCGTCCGTCTCGAAGGAGAGGTAGAGCCCGTCGGCGACGGGGCCGATCTCGGCGTCCCACAGGGCGTCGAGCGCCTCCTGCGACGGCGACATCGCGGACAGCAGGAAGTTCTGGTGCCGGTGCGCGTACGCCGTCGCGTCCGGTGGGACGTCGTGCGCGGCGCCGCCGGTGGCCCGCGCCTGGAGGAACGAGGCCCGGCCGGACGCCGCGACGCGTTCGAAGGCCCGTGCCGTCGCCTCGTCGAGGTGGTCGACGAGCGCGGAGCGCACGGCGGGGTCGCCGCCGCCGGAGTGGTTCTTCTCGGCGGCCTGCACGACGCCGGAGTAGGGCAGCAGGTAGGCCTGGTGGCCGAGCAGGGGGGCGACGTCGGCGAGGCGTTCGAGCTGGGTGACGGCGGCGTCGGTGTCGTCGCCCGCCCAGACGGTCATGAGCTGCGCGACGGGTCCCTGGCCGCGGCGGGCCGGGGACAGGATGAGGAAGCTCGTCAGCTCGCGCGGCGCGGACTCGACGGTGGCGCCCCACCGCTGCAGCAGGCCGGCGGTGTCGGTCGCGTCGAGCGCCATCTGGGAGAAGACGACCTCGCCGGCCTCCATCGCCTCCACCTCGACCCAGGTGACGACGCCGAGGTTCCCGCCGGCGCCGCGCAGACCCCAGAGCAGGTCCGGGTGCTCGTCGGCGGAGGCGTGGACGACCCGCCCGTCGGCCGTGACGACCTCCGCGGCGACGACGTGGTCGATCGTGAGCCCGAACGCGCGGCCGAGCAGCCCGATGCCGCCTGCGGTGGCGAGCCCGCCGACGCCGACGCCGCCGTAGTCGCCCGAGCTGATCGCCCAGCCGCGGGGGCTGAGGGTCTCGGCGACCTGCTGCCAGGTGGCTCCCGCCCCGAGCCGGACGCGGCGGGTCACCTCGTCGACGACCTCGACGGTGTCGAGCGCGCCCAGGTCGACGACGATCCCGCCGTCGTTGGTGGACCGGCCGCTGATGCCGTGGCCGCCGGAGCGGATGCCGAGCGGGACGGGCTGCGTGCGGGCGAACCGGACGGCGTCGGCGACCTCGTCGGCGGTGCGGGGTCGCAGGACGAGGCCGGGCGCGCCGGAGCGCAGGTAGTTGTGGCGCACGGTGTCGTAGGAACGGTCGCCGGGTTCGACGGCGGACGCTGCCAGGGAGGCGGGGACGGCCGCGTAGTCGATGCCGTCGCGGCGCAGCTCGATGGCCGCGCGGCCGCGCTGGGTGGCGGCGGGGGCGGTGCCGGCGGTGGCTCGTTCGGCGGCGACGAGCTCGCGGACGGCGGGGGCGATCTGCTCGCCGAGCACGGCCGTCGTGGTCGGGTCGTCGGTGGCGAGGACGAACGTGCCGACGCCGTCGGTGAGCGCCAGCGTGGCGAGCTCGTCGACCCACTGCTCGACCGGCCCCTGGAGGAAGCCGTCCCGGGTCGCCGTGATCGATCCCTGGACGTTGAGGAGGCGACGGATCTCCGCCGGGTGGCGCCCGGCCTCCTCCGCGGCCTCGTCGATCACCTTGTTGCCGCGGGCGAGGTCGCCGTCCTTCATGTACCCGAGGGACGGGAGCCAGCCGTCGGCCTGGCGGCCGACGAGCCGGAGCATGCGCGGCTTGTACGCGCCGACCCAGATCGGGACGTCGTGGGCGGGGGCGGGGCCGCGCTTGGCGCCGGCGACCTGGTGGTGCTCGCCGTCGACGCGCAGGACGCGGCGGTCGGCGGCGTCCCAGATGCCGCGGATGATCTCGATCGCCTCGGACAGCGCGGTCACCGACTCGCCGGGGGTGAGGCGGTCTGCGCCGAGCGAGGCGATGGCGTCCCAGAAGCCGCCGGCGCCGATGCCGAGGTCGACGCGCCCGCCGGTGAGCAGGTCGAGGCTCGCCACGGAGCGCGCGAGCACGGCCGGCTGGCGCAGCGGCAGGTTGAGAACGTTGCCCGCGAGGTGCACGCGCTCGGTGGCGGCGGCGACGTACGAGAGGAGGGTCCACGTGTCCAGGAACCCTGCGTTGTACGGGTGGTCCTGGAAGGTCACGAGGTCGAGGCCGGAGCGCTCGGCCGCCTGCGCGAGCCGTACCGCGTGGTGCGGGTCGCGGTTGCCGGGGGTGACGAAGGTGCCGAAGGCCAGGTCGTGGCCGTAGTCCGTCATGGGTGCTCCAGGATAGCGGGGTCGTCCGTGCGGGCGCTCCGTCGCACCAACCTCGCGAACGTCTGCACGATTCCCTCCGCACGGTGTGACGCCCGACGTCACGCCCGGCGACGCAGGAAGTGCCAGGCGACGCCCCACAGCACGGTGAAGACCACGGCGAACACGAGCATCGTCGTGCGGTACGCGTCGACGTAGGCGTCCTGCGAGACGGCGAGCACCTGCTCGTACAGGTCGGTGCCCTGCGCCCAGGTGGGGACGGCCCCCTCGGCGAACCAGCCGGTGACCGTGCCCTGCTCGCTCGGGGTGAGACCGAGCTCCGCGATCCGGTCGGGCAGGTCCCGGCCCAGGCCGGAGTAGAGCAGCGTGGAGCTGAAGGCGGAGCCGAGGGCGAACGACGCCTGGCCGATGGCCGGCTTCGACGCCACGGTCGCGCCCACGAGGTCCGGGGGCGGGACCTGGACGAAGAACTCCCCGGCGGCGGTCTCGGTGAGCATCCGGGAGAAGCCGCCGACGACCAGCGCGACGGCGAAGACCCAGTAGGGGGTGGACGCGCCGCCGACGGCGAGCAGGTACATGGCGAGCGCGACACCCGCCAGGCCCACCAGGACGAGCGACTCGGGCCGCCGGCCGCGGGCTCCGAGGCGACCGGCGGCGAACGCGCCGACGATCATCGCGAGCGTGGCCGGGAGCTGACCGATCGTGACGTCCAGCGGGCTGTAGGAGTACACGTACTGCCACAGCAGCGAGAGCTGCAGCACCATGACGGCCTGCCACATGTTGAACGAGACGTCGGCGGTCAGGGCACCGGCCAGCGAGCGGTTCGTGAAGAGCTTGACGGGCAGGGCGGGCTCGTCGTGGTGGGTCTCCCACCACAGGAACGCGACCAGGGCGGCGAGGCCGACGAGCACGGGCACCAGCACGCGGACGGAGAGCCAGCCGTGCGCGGCGTCGCTGACGCCCCAGATGATCCCGACGAGGGCGACCGCGACCAGCACCAGGCCGACGGGGTCCGCCTTGCTCCGGTGCACGGCCTTCGACCGTGGCACGAAGAGCTTGTTGAGGACGAAGGCGGCGACGCCGACGACCGGGACGACGAGGTAGCCGAGGCGCCAGTCCACCCCGATGAGCCAGCCGCCCAGGATGGTCAGCGGGAGCGTGAACCCCACCTGGCCCGCGAAGTACATCGACATCGCCCACGGGATGCGGTCCGGGGCGACGGTGCGGATCAGCGCGATCGACAGCGCCAGGGTCCCGGCGAGGCCGACGCCCGTGACGACGCGGCCGCCGAGGTAGACGGCGTAGGACGGCGCCACGGCGGTGATCACGCCCCCGGCGACGAGCGCGACGGCGCACCACATGAGGGTCAGACGGCGCCCGTAGCGGTCCCCCACGGTGCCGATCGTGAGGATCGACGCGGCCAGGGCGAGCGTGCCGATCGACGCGGCGATCGATCGTTGCGTCGCGGACATCCCGAGCTCTGCGGCGGCCGACGCCAGCGCCGTGTTGTGCAGCGACACGTCGGCCGCCTGGGCGACCCCCGCGACGGTGAGGGCGAAGATCGCCATCCCCGGTCGGCGGGCGACGCCGTCGGCCAGGGTGCCGGGCCCGGCACCGCCCGCCGGGCCGGAGGTCGTGCTCACGGCGCCTCGTACACGCTGACGCCGCGCTTGAACGTCCGCACGACGGCGATGTCCTTGATCGTCTCGGGGTCCACGTCGAGCGGGTTGGCGTCCAGCACGACGAGGTCCGCGAGCTTGCCGACCTCGACGGATCCGCGGTCGTCCTCGCAGCGGTGCTCGTAGGCGGCGTCGATGGTGACGGATCGCAGCCCTTCGGCGGGCGTGATGCGCTGGTCCTCACCGAGCACGACGCCGCCGGTGGAGCGGCGCACCACCGACGTCCACAGCAGCTGGAGCGGGTTGATCGGGGTGATCGGGTAGTCGGAGTGGTTCGTGGGGCGCAGCCCCTTGTCGATCGCGGACCGCATCGGGGAGATGCCGAACGCCCGCTCCTGCCCGAAGTTGCGGACGTGGGTGTCGCCGAAGATCAGGCAGTGGATGGTGAACATCGAGGGTTCGAACCCTTCGGCGACGTACTCGTCGAGCTGGTCCAGCCGCATCACCTGCGAGTGGATCGGCACCGTCCGTCCCGGGGGTGTCGCCCCGGCGGCGACCGCCGCGCGGTGGGAGGCGAGCAGCTGGTCGATGGCGGCGTCGCCGTTGCAGTGCGCGAACACCTGGACGCCGTGCTGGTACGCCGTCGTGACGATCGCGTCGGAGTCCCCCTGCTCGATGACCGCGAGTCCGTGCCAGTGCTCCTCACCGCCCGGACCGCCCGTGAGGTACTCCTGCGTGACGTGCGCCGTCTTCCCCTGCGGGGAGCCGTCCAGGATCAGCTTGACCCCCTGGATCGTGTGCCCGTTCGAGCTCACCCTGTCGGCATCGAACCAGCCCTCCTCGAGGGCCTCGCCGAGCTCGCTGAACAGCACCAGGGAGCGCACGTCCACCGGGATGCCCGGGCCGTCGGCGAGCGCCCGGATCGCCTCGATCTGCTGCACGGTGGCGGCCCCGTCCTGGACGGTCGTGACACCCCAGCGCGCGTACTCCCGCATCATGGCCAGCAGCGCCTCGTCGTCGGTGTCGAGCATGCCGAGCACCAGCGGCATCCAGGCGTTCTCCCAGAGCACGCCGTTGGGCGTCCGGGTGCCGGGGTACCGCACGATCGTGCCGCCCTCGGGGTCCTCGCACCCGTCGACGTAGCCGCGCTCGGCCAGGATCCGGGTGTTGACGACGCCGCCGTGGCCCGAGACGTGCACGATCGCGACGCGATGCTCGGGGAACTCCCGGTCGAGCAGGTCCGCGGTGACCGCGCCGCCGTCGTCCATCTCGTCCGGGTAGTAGCCCCAGCCGAGCAGCAGACCGCCGGGCGGTGTGGCGTTCTTGGCGAGGTTCGCGTGCAGTGCCGCCAGCAGGTCGTCCACGGTCCGGGTCGTGCCCACCGGCGGGGTCTGCAGCGCCGCGTGCCGGATGTACGGCGCGCCCATCGAGACGTGGCTGTGCGGGTCGACGAAGCCCGGCACGACGGTCGCCCCGTCGAGGTCCACGACCTCGGTGCCCGGGCCGGCGAGCGCGCGGACCTCCGCGGTGCTCCCGACAGCGGTGATCAGGCCACCGGTGACGGCGACCGCCTCGGCGGTGGTGTCGGCGTCGTCCACCGTCAGGACGGTGCCGCCGACGAGGACCAGGTCGGGTGCGCTCATGGTTCTCACTCCAGGAGTCGTGCGGTGATGGGCGTGCGGCGGCGTCAGTGCCGTGCGGCCGGCGGGGCGGGGTCGTCACCCGGATGGGGCGACGGCGCGGCAGGCCCCGCCTCGCCGGCGGATCCGCCGACGAGTGCCTGCGGTCGGCCGTCGGCGGTCAGCGGTCCGCTGGCGTACGTGCCCGCCTTGCGCATCCGGTTGGCCTTGGCGAAGAACAGCGTCGAGATGATCGCGAAGACCGTGAGGATGCCCGCGAAGATCAGCATCGTGCCGCCGAACGCGTCGACGAAGATGTCGGACGCCTGGCCGACGACGGCGTCGACCTCGGAAGCGTCGTACTCGGACATGTCCCCGCCCGAGATGTACTGCGTGATCATGCCGGTGTAGACGCCCTGCTGCTCGGGCTGGACGTTGGCGTCCTGGAACGCCTGGGCGATGCCGCGGCCGTACTGACCGAACACGAACGTGGTCGACAGGGCGGTACCGAGGGCGAAGCTCAGCTGGCCGATCGCCGTCTTGGACGACGCCATGGCGCCGGTCAGCGACGCCGGCGGCTTGCCGACGAAGAACTGCCCCATCGTGGTCTCGTTGAGCATGCGCGCGAAGCCACCGGCCAGCGTGAGGATCAGGAAGAACCAGTAGGGCGAGCCCGTCGTGGTGAAGCCGAGGATCACGAGGGTGCCGACGAGCACGGTGTGCCCGACGAGCAGGTTGACCGACGCCGGCACGCCGCGGGCGAGCAGCCGGCCGGCCACCGTGGCCCCGACCACCATCGCGAGGCTCATCGGCATCAGCGCCAGCGACACCGTCAGCGACTCGTACTGGTAGACGTACTGCCACAGCATCGACAGCATGATCGTCACCACGGCCTGCCACATGTTGAACGAGAAGCCGGTGGCGACCGAGCCGGCGAGCTCCGGGTCACGGAAGAGCTTGACGGGGAACGCGGGGAACTCGACCCGTGCCTCCCACCAGATGAACACCGCCATCGCGACGAGGCCGACGACGACGGGGACCAGCACCTGCGCCGACGTCCATCCGTACGTGGCGGCGTTGGACAGCCCGTAGATGATCCCGATCATCGCGACCGCGATCGCGCTCAGGCCCACGTAGTCGAAAGGACCGACCGTCTCTGCCTTCGCCTCGGGGAGACCCCGCAGGCACATGAGGAGCGCGACGACCGCGACGACCGGCATGAGCAGGTACCCGAACCGCCAGCTCAGCCCGGCGAGGTAGCCGACGACGATGCCGAGCACGAGCGCAGCCGCCGTCTGCCCCGCGAGCCAGAAGGCGACGGCCTTGGGCAGGTTGTCCGGCAGCACCGACCGCAGCAGCGCGAACGACAGCCCGAACGCGGCGGCGATCCCGATGCCGGTGATCGCGCGCCCGAGCATGAAGATCGGCGTCACCGGTGCCACGGCGGTGATGACACCGCCCGCCGCGGCGACGACCAGCCCGGCGAGCATCACCCGCCGGCGGCCCAGCCGATCACCGAGGGAGCCCGTGGTGAGGATGAACGCCGCCAGCGCGAGCGTGCCGACGGACGACGCGAACGCACGTTGCGCGCCGTCCATCTGCAGGTCGACCGCCGCGTCGACCACCGCGATCGAGTTCGCTGTCGGGTCCACCACCTGGAGGCAGGAGGCCGCCGTCAGGGCGATCAGTGCCGCGGTCGTGCCCTTCGCCGGTGCCTTCGTCGCCGTCGCCATGCCGTCCCCCGGTCGTGAGTTCCGTCACCACGAAGAACGTAGGTCACCAGGGAAGTTTGCGCGCGCCCAGCGTCCGCGGACCAGGGCTCGGGTGGGGTGTGCCGCGCGCGGTCGTCAGACGGGAAGCGCAGGTCGCGCAGCGACCGTGAGCGCGACCGTGCGCGGCACACCCCACCCGAGCCGTACTGACCACGGACGGCGGACCGCCCGACGGAGCACGGCCTTCAGGTGACGGCGCCGATGTGCCAGGGGATGAACTCCTCGGCGCCGATGCCGAGCTCCTCGGAGACGGTCTGCTCGCCGGACGCGACGGCGAGGATCTTCGCGAGCAGCTCGGCACCGACGTCCTCGACGGACGCCGTGCCGTCGACGATGCGCCCGGCGTTGAGGTCCATGTCCTCGCTCATGCGCTCGTACATGGGGGTGTTGGTGGCGACCTTGATCGACGGCGTGGGGCGGCAGCCGAAGACGGAGCCGCGGCCGGTGGTGAACACGACGACGTTGGCACCGCCGGCGACGATGCCGGTCACGGAGACGGGGTCGTAGCCGGGGGTGTCCATGAAGGTGAACCCGCGGTCGGTGATGGGCTCGGCGTAGTCGTACACGGCGGCCAGGTCGGCCTGGCCGCCCTTGGCGACGGCGCCGAGGGACTTCTCGAGGATGGTGGTGAGGCCGCCGGCCTTGTTGCCCGGGGACGGGTTGTTGTCGAGGGTGCCGTGCCCGGCCGCCATGTAGGAGCGCCACCACTCGAGCTGGTCGAGGAGCTTCTTGGCGACCTCGGGGCGCGTCGCCCGGGCGGTGAGCAGGTGCTCGGCGCCGTAGACCTCGGGGGTCTCGGCGAGGACGGACGTGCCGCCGTAGGCGACGATGCGGTCCGAGGCCCAGCCGAGGGCGGGGTTCGCGGTGATGCCGGAGTAGCCGTCGGAGCCGCCGCAGTTGAGGCCGAGCACGAGCTCGGAGACGTCGCAGTCGGTGCGGGTGCGGGCGTTCACCTCGGGGAGCATGGCGCGGATGGCGTCGACGCCGGCGCGCACGGTGGCGCGGATGCCGCCGGTGTCCTGGATCGTCATGGAGCGCACCACGGTGTCGCCGGGGATGGCTGCGAGCAGCGCGGACGACTCGTCGCGGTCGGGGGCGCCGATGCCGGGCATCCCGAGGTCGGTGACGGCTCCGGACCGCGCCGACAGCGCCGCACCGGGCACCATCTCGCAACCGAGCCCCAGGACGAGCAGCCCGGCGACGTTCGGGTGGGCGGCGTAGCCGCGCAGGGTGCGCAGCAGGATCTGCCCGCCCTCGGAGTCGGGCACGAGGCCGCAGCCGGAGGTGTGGGTGAGCGCGATGACGCCGTCGACGTTCTCGTAGTCGTCCAGCACGGACTGCGGGAACTGGTCGGCGATCATCTTCGCCGTGGAGGCGGAGCAGTTGACGCTCGTGAGGATCGCGACGTAGTTGCGGGTGCCGACCCGGCCGTCGGCGCGGCGGTACCCGCGGAACGTGGGCCGCGGGCCGTCGGGGACGGTGAGCTCGGTGTGGACGCCGCCGAGCGGCGTCTCCCGCTCGCCCGGGTCGAAGACGAGGTTGTGGGAGTGGACGTGCTCGCCGACGCCGACCTGCGTCGTCGTGACCCCGATGACCTGCCCGTACTTGCGCACCGGTGCACCCGGTGCGACGTCGACGAGGGCGATCTTGTGCCCGCGGGGGACGTCGCCGCGCGCCACGACCACTCGGCCGTCGGGCGTCGTCGCCTCGTCGCCGGGGGCGAGGTCACGGGTGGCGACGGCGACGTCGTCGCCGTCCCGGAGCACGAGCAGGTCCTTCATCGGGGGTTCTTCCGTCCTGGCGAAACGACTGAGCCCCGCCGACGGCGGGGCATGATCCGGCCCGGGGGCCGACCATCGGGTGCGGGGACGTCGCGTGGGCGGCGTCCCCGCACCTGACGGGTCAGGTGAGCTGAGCGATCAGCTCCCTACCGGGGTGGCTCAGCTGGCGGTGGCAGCGGCGACCTCGGAGAGGAACGCGTCAGCGGCCTCCTCCGCGGTCATGCTGCCGAAGAGCACCTCGGAGTTGATGCGGGTGATGATCTCCTGGACGTCACCGGCGCCGTTCGGCGGGACCGGGGGGCCGTCCACGATCTCGGCCTCGAGCTCGGTCATGAACTCGGCGACCTTGGCGTCCGCGTCCTGCAGCTGGTCGAGGATGGACTCGCGGACCGTCAGGTTGGACGGCAGACCGCGGTCGGTGAGCTGGAGCTGCGCGACCTCGGGGTCGTTGAGCAGGAAGTCGACGAACTTGGCCGACTCCTCCGGGTGCTCGGAGGTCGCCGAGACCGAGTAGAACATCGCCGGCTTGAAGTACATGCCGGTGCGCTCGTACTGCGACTCGCCCGGGAAGCGGAGCAGCTCGAGGTCACGGGCCGACGCCTCGCTCAGCGCGCCGAGCTGGTTCGACCACCAGGCGCCCTGGGCACCCGCGTTGGTGCCGAGCAGCGAGCCCTCGGGACCGGCGGCCTGGATCTCGGTGGTGCGGGAGCCGTCCGGCGCGCCGCCGTTGGCGACGAGGTCGGCACCGATCTGGAAGAACTGCGTCACGGTCTCCTTGTCCACGCCGAGCGAGCCGTCCTCGTTGAAGAGGGCCTGACCCTTCTGGCGGGCGAGGATCGACAGGCCGGCCTCGTTGAAGCCGATGTCCTGCGTGCCCCAGACGCCGTCGCCGGCACCCTTCGAGATCTCGCCCGAGATCGAGACGAAGTCCTCCCAGGTCCAGGCCGTGTCGTCCGGCACCTCGACGCCGGCGTCGGCGAAGATCTGCGGGTCGGCGATCATCGCGTACGCGTTGACGCCGGTCGCCAGGCCGTACAGGGTGCCGTCGACGCGACCCTGGTCGACGATCTGCTCGGGGATCTCGGAGGTCTCGATGTCGAGCGTCTCGAGGTCGGCGAGCACGCCGCGCGAGGCGTAGTCGGCGATGTACCGCTCCTCGTGGGAGATGACGTCGGGGGTGTCACCACCGGCCGTGGCCGTGGCCAGCTTGTCCCAGTAGCCGCCCCAGTCGGTGTAGTCGGGGACGACCGTGATGCCCGGGTTCTTCTCCTCGAACAGGTCGATGATCTCCTGCGTGGTCTGGTGGCGGTCGTCCGAACCCCACCACGAGAACTGGATCTCGACGCCGTCGCCGCCATCCTCGGACGAGTCGGTGTTCTCCGAGCCGGGCCCGCCGCCCGATCCGCCGGAGCAGGCACCCAGCGCCAGCGCGCCGGCCGCGGTCAGGGCGATGAACGCAGCGCGGGAGCGCCGCCGGGTGGTCGTTGCTCGCATGATTCTCCTTGTGTGTGCGTGACGAAACGTCGTCGTTGTCATCCAGCAGGGGTCCCGTCGGTGGGACCCGCAGGGGCTAATCGAGCGCTTACTTGATGCCTGTGGTGGCGATCCCCTTGACCAGGTACTTCTGGCCGAAGAGGAAGACGATGAAGACCGGGACCAGGGACACGATGGACATCGCGAACAGCGGTCCCCACGAGCTGTTGCTGGTGGAGTCGATGAACGTGCGCAGGGCGATGGGCACCGTGTACATGTCGGGCCGGGTCAGGAAGATCAGCTGGCTGAAGAAGTCGTTCCAGGTCCAGATGAACGTGAAGATCGCGGTGGTGGCGAGGGCCGGCAGGGACAGCGGCAGCATGATCTGCAGGAAGATGCGGCCGTGCCCGCAGCCGTCCAGCCGGGCGGCCTCGTCGAGCTCCTTGGGCAGCCCGCGGAAGAACTGCACCATGAGGAAGATGAAGAACGCGTCGGTGGCCAGCAGCTTCGGCACGATGAGCGGGAGGTAGGTGTTGATCCACTCCAGCTCGGAGAACAGGATGTACTGCGGCACGATGATGACGTGGATCGGCAGCATGATCGACATGAGCATGACGGCGAACCAGATCGGCCGGCCGCGGAACTTGAGCCGCGCGAAGGCGTAGGCCGCCATCGAGCAGGAGATCAGGTTCCCGATCACCGATCCGAGCACGATGATCGCCGAGTTCAGCAGGTAGTGGTGGAACGGGTGCAGGAGCGCGTTCCAACCCTCCGAGTAGTTCGTCAGGTCGATCTCGGTGGGGATCAGGCTCGTGTCGCGGAAGATGAGGTCGTTCGGCTTGAACGAGCTCGCGAGCATCCACAGCAGCGGGTACAGCATGATCAGGCCGAACGCGATGAGCAGGACGTGCTTGAGCACGCGCCGCACCTGCGGGCCCGCCTTGGCCTTGCGGGGCTTGTCGGGGATCTCGGCCGCCACCTCGGTGAGCGACCGGCGCTCGCGCACGGGGGGCCACGGGGACGGGTTCTCGGTGTGCGCGTCGGGGCGCACCGGCGTGTCAGTCATCGTAGAAGACCCAGTACTTGGAGGCGAGGAAGTTGACGACGGTCATGCCCGCGACGATGAGGAGCAGGACCCAGGCCATCGCGGAGGCGTAGCCCATGTCGAACGACTTGAAGCCGTTCATGTACAGGTACAGCGTGTAGAACAGGGTCGAGTCGACCGGTCCGCCGGTCCCGTTGGACACGATGTAGGACTGGGTGAACGACTGGAACGCCCCGATGAGCTGCAGCACGAGGTTGAAGAAGATGATCGGGCTGAGCAGCGGCATCGTGATCTTGAAGAACTGCCGCACCTTGCCGGCGCCGTCGATCGAGGCCGCCTCGTAGTACATGGCGGGGATCTGCCGCAGGCCGGCGAGGAAGATGATCATCGGCGCGCCGAACGTCCACACGTTGAGGATCATCAGCGTGCCGAGCGCGTAGTCGGGGTGGGAGACCCACCCGTAACCCTGGATGCCGAAGAACGCGAGCACCTGGTTGACCAGGCCGTCGGCGCCGAAGACCTGGCGCCAGAGCAGCGCGATCGCGACCGAGCTGCCGAGCAGCGACGGCAGGTAGTACACCGACCGGTAGATCGCCAGGCCGCGCAGGCCGCGGTCGAGCAGCAGGGCCAGCGCGAGGGCCGCGGCGAGCTGGAGCGGCACGGAGACGACCACGTAGAGGAACGTCACCTTGAGCGACTGCCACCAGCGCGGGTCCTCGAACATGCGGGTGTAGTTCTCGATCCCCACCCAGTTCGGGGCCTGCAGCAGGCTGTAGTCCGTGAACGACAGGTAGAGCGAGGCGACGAGCGGGAACGCCGTGATGAGCACGAGCCCGACGAACCACGGCGCGAGGAAGATCGCTGCCGCCTTGCCGTCGCCCTTCTGGACCTCGCGGCTCGCGCCTCGGGTCTTGGCGACCTCGTTGATCACCGACATGGCCGCACCTCCCCGTGCGGCGCCGTGGTGGACACCATCGTCGTCCCTCCAGATCTTCGTCGATCGCGGTCGAACCGGGGCCACGCCTGTCCATTCAGGCGGGAAACCGGTTGCTGTTGAGGACCGTAGCACAGCAGCAACCGGTTTCCTATGGTGTACCGTCATCAGGTGAGACCGGTTTCCCGTCGGACGCCGGTTGTTATCAGGACGTGATCCACGCGTGATCCACGCGTGACCGAGGACGGAGGCAAAGATGCCCGGAGCCACCACACGCCGTCCTGCCGTGACGATCGCCGACGTCGCACTGGCGGCCGGCGTCTCCCGCGCGACGGTGTCCCGGGTGATGAACGGTCGCAGCACCGTGGACCCGGCGATCTCCGCCCGCGTCCAGGAAGCCGCGATCGAGCTCAACTACCGGCCCAGCAACGTCGCCCGCAGCCTCTCGCTCGGCCGCACCACGACGGTCGCGCTCGTCGTCCCCGACCTGCGCAACCCGGTGTTCCAGCAGATCCTGCGCGGCGTCTCGTCGGCGGCCGGCCAGGACGGCTACCGCGTGCTCGTCGCGGACTCCGCGGAGGACCCCGGCGCCGAGGCGCAGCTCGCCCGCGAGGCCCGTGCCCGCTGCGACGCGCTCATCCTCGTCTCGCCGCGCATGCCCGACGCCGCGCTCGACGCGCTGCTGCCCGACGTCGCTCCCGTCGTCGTCGTCAACCGCGAGGTCGCGCGCAACGCGCCCAGCCTCGTCGTCGACTACGCCGACGCGATGGTGCAGGTCGTCGAGCACCTCGTGCAGCACGGTCACCGCCGCATCGCCTACCTCGCCGGGCCGCCCGCGTCCGTCTCGGACGTCGCCCGCCGCCGCGGCCTCGCCGACTGCTGCGCCACGCACCCGGACCTGGAGATCGTCGAGGTCCCCACCGGCTCCGACATCGCCGCCGGCCACGACGCCGCCCCGGCCGTGCTCGCCAGCCGCGTCACCGCCGCCGTCGCGTTCAACGACCTCGTGTCCTTCGGCCTGCTCGCCGCGCTCAACGAGGCGGGCGTCGCCGTCCCCGCGGACATCTCGGTGTGCGGCTTCGACGACATCGAACTCGCCCGGTACGCCACCCCGGGCCTGACCACCGTGGCCGTCCCCCAGGAAGACCTGGGCCGCCACGCCTGGAGGGAGCTCCACACCGTGATCGACAACGCCACCGGCGCCGCCGAGTCCACCCGCTTCGGCGTCCGGCTCGAGGTCCGCGCCAGCACCGGGCCCGTCCCGCCGACGGCGGTGAAGGCCCCCGCGCCGACACCCACCACCGTCGCCGACACGGCCGACGCGGCGCCTGCCGTCGACACCCAGGTCCCCACCTGGACCCTCGAGAACGGTGTGCCGGTGCTGCGCCGCCCCGCCGACCGGGTCGCGCTGTCCCGGTACGAGTCGGGCGAGACGATGCCGACCATCCACTCGCCGCGCCCCTACCTGCACCCCGTGCACACCCTCGACGGCGTGCCGCTCACCGAGGCCGGGCCTGTCGACCACCGCCACCACTACGGCGTCAGCATCGCCGTGCCCGACGTCAACGGGACCAGCTACTGGGGCGGGCGCACCTACGTCACCGACGTCGGCCCCACCCTGCTGCCCAACCACGGGCGCCAGACGTCCACCGGCACCACCGTCGACCCGAAGGCGCCGAACGTCCTGCACGACACCGTCGCGTGGACCGACCAGCACGGCGCCCCCGTCCTGCAGGAACGGCGCCGCATCGGCGCGCGCCTGCTCGACGACGCCTGGGTCCTCGAGTGGCGGTCCACCCTGCACGCGGAGCACGGCCCCCTCGAGGTCCGCTCCCCCGCCACCAACGGCCGCCCCGGCGCCGGGTACGGCGGCGTGTTCTGGCGCCTGCCCCTGACCCCCGTCACCCGCGTGCTGTCCGCCGCGGGCGAGGGCCAGGACGCCGCGCACGGCTCGACGTCGCCCTGGGTCGCGTTCGTCCAGGTCCACCGCGACGCCCGCGGCGACGAGCGCACCACCACCACCCTGCTCACCCAGTCCACGCCCGCGCGCCCCTGGTTCCTGCGGTCCGAGGAGTACCCCGGCGCCTGCCCCGCCCTCGCCTGGGACACCCCGCTGCACATCCCCGCCGGCGGCACCGTCGAGACGGGCGTCGTCGCCGCGATGCTCGACCGCGCCCTCGACGCCGACGAGGCGGCCGCGCTCGCGGCCCGCCTGCACTGACGGGAGCGCGCAGATGAGCCACGCCCGCATCGCCGTCGTCGGCATCCACGGCCACGGAGAGAAGCACGTCCAGCACGCCCTGGACCTCGGCCGCACGGGCCGCGCCCGGCTCACCGCCGTCGTCGACCCGCGCGAACCCGGCCCCGGGCACGCCGCGCACGGCACCGGCACTCCCTGGTTCCCCACGCTCGGTGACCTGCTGTCGTCCTCCGACGACGTCCGCCCCGACGTCGTCGTGCTGTCCACGCCCATCCCCACGCACCTGCCCCTCGCCCGGGCCGCGATGGAGGCCGGCATGGACGTCCTGCTGGAGAAGCCCACCACCGCCTCCCTCGCCGAGCACACCGAGCTCGTCGCCGTCGCGCAGGCCACCGGCCGGCTCTGCCAGGTCGGGTTCCAGACCTTCGGGTCGCACGCCGTGCCGGCCGCCGCCGCGCTGGTCGCCGCCGGCGAGATCGGCGACGTCGTCGGGTACGGCGCCGTCGGCACCTGGGTGCGCACCGCCGGGTACTGGGCGCGCGCCCCCTGGGCGGGCCGCCGTCGCCTCGACGGCCGCGACGTCGTCGACGGCGTCGTCACCAACCCGCTCGCGCACGCCGTCGCCACCACCCTGCTCGTCGGGGGTGTCACCCAGGCCGCCGACGTCGCATGGGTCGACACCGACCTGTTCCGCGCCAACCCCATCGAGGCCGACGACACCTCGGCGGTGCGCGTCACCGCCGCCGACGGCACCCGCTACGGGTTCGGCCTCACGCTCTGCGCCAAGGAGCGCTCCGCCGCCCGCGTGCTCGTCATCGGCACCACCGGCGAGATCGAGCTGCTCTACGAGTCCGACCGCCTCGTCCTGCGCACCGAGCGCGTCACCATGGACAAGACGTACGGCCGCACCCCGCTGCTCGACGACCTGCTCGACGTCCGCGCGTCCGGCGACCCCGATCGCCGCCTGCTGTGCGACGTCCGCGACACCGGTGCGTTCATGCGCGTCATGGAGGCCGTGCGCACCGGCGCCGACCCTCGCCCCGTCCCCGCCGACGACGTCGACTGGCAGGGCGACGGCGACGACCGCCGCCCCGTCGTCCGCGACGTCGAGGACTGGTGCGAGCAGGTCGCCCGCACCCAGCAGACGTTCACGGAGCTCGGCGCGCCCTGGGCGCACTGACCGCCCGCCCGTCGGCGCGCCGGTCGGGTTTCGCCGGGGGTCGGGGTGGCCGGGCACGGTCGCGTTCACGCGCCCCAGGGGGCGCTCCACTTCGGGTTGGACGACCGTGCCCGGCCACCCCGACCCCGGCTCTTTCGTGTCCATCGCGAGTCAGCGCACATCGGCGCCAGTCAGCGTGAACTTCGTTCAATCAGCGCTCGTCGGCGCGAGTCAGCGCACATCGGCGCCAGTCAGCGCTCGTCGGCGCGAGTCAGCGTGAACGCCGTTCAATCAGCGCACGACGGGCCGCTCGGGCACCACCTGCGGGTCGGCGGACGACGGTCAGAGGCGGGTGCCGAGGGTCGAGACCGGCACGACCTGGCCGGTCGCGAGCGAGCGGTTGCCGGCGACGCCGACGGCGACGGCGCGCAGGCCGTCGACGAGGCCCGCGCGGCGGCCGAGCGGGTCGTCGTCCGGGCCGCCGTCCGACGCCGGGAGGTGCCCGCGCAGGACGTCTCGCAGGAGTGCGGCGTCTCCCGTCCGGTGGCCGTCGTCGACGGGCAGCGGGATCTCCTCGGGACGGCCCCAGTGCTCCTGCACGACGAGTCGTGCGCCACGGGGACGGGACGGGCAGCAGTCGCCGCCACCGTCGGCGGCCGTCCCCAGCTGTCCCGGGAGCCCCGGCGTGGTGTGGCACCGCTCGACCACCTCGAGCTCCGCGCGACCGCGGGTGCCGTTGACGGCGACCCGGTAGCCCTCCCACGGGCTGTGCGCGGTGAGGGCGTAGGTGAGCGTGGCGCCGGACCGGTAACCGACCAGCACGCTGAGGGTGTCCTCGATGGTGGCGCCCGGGGCGAACGGGTCCTGGTCACGCCGGTAGCCGTCCTCGTGCGCGGCGTCGAGGTAGAGGGCTCGCAGGTCGTCGTCGGCGGAGAGGTCGGGCGCGTACTGCGCGCCGGCGGCCTGTGGACGGCCGTAGAACCGCAGCCCACCGCGGGCGAACACGGACTCCGGCACGTCGCCGGTCCACCAGTTCACCAGGTCGAAGTGATGGCTGGCCTTGTGCACGAGCAGCCCGCCCGACGCCTTCTTCTCGCGGTGCCAGCGCCGGAAGTAGTCGGCGCCGTGCGCGGTGTCGAGGAGCCACTCGAAGTGCACGGACACGACGTCGCCGATCCGGCCGTCGGCGACGACCTGCCGCAGCGCGGCGTTGCGCGGCGAGTAGCGGTAGTTGTGCGCGACGGTGAGGCGGCCCTCGGACCGGCGGACGGCGTCGGCGATGGTGTACATGCCGCCCGCGTCGATCGTGAGGGGCTTCTCGACGACGACGTCCGCACCGTGGGCGAGCGCGGTGGCGACGTGCGCGGCGTGCGTGCGGTCGGGCGAGGTGACGACGACGACGTCGGGCGCGACGTCGTCGAGCATCCGTTCGAGGTCCTCGGCGGCGAACAGGGCGGGCTCGCCGCGGCCGGCGTCGCGGAGGCGGTCGACGTGGTACCGCAGGCGGGTGCCGTTGGTGTCGACGAGCGCGACGAGCTCGGCGACGTCGTCGTGCTCACCGATGCCGTCGATGTACGTGCGGGCTCGCTGCCCGGTGCCGACGACGGCGTAGCGGCGACGGGCGGGTCGCTGCGACGCGGCGTCGGACCCGACGGCCACCGGGGCCGTGGGGGTGGCGACCGGCGTACCGGCGTCGAGGGTGGCGGACGTCATCGTCGGGCTCCTGTCGGATGGGCAAGCGCTTTCCATCACTCTACCCCGCCACCCGTGCCCTGCCAACAAGCCCTCCACATCGCAAGACCCGGCACCTGCCCGCTGCGACGAGGTGCCCGCCGCGCCGGGCGGCCGTGCGGCAGCACCCGGCGACGCGGGCACCTCGCGACGTTCGGCCGCGACAGACGGCGGCCAGACCGGGTCAGGTCAGGTCGACGCCCAGCCCGAGTTCCGCCAGCCGCACCGGCTCGCCCGTCTCCAACGACCGGTTCCCCGCGTAGCCCACGCCCGACGCCCGCAGCCCGTCGAGGAAGCCCGCCGCACGACCCAGCGGGTCCGCCTCGTCACGGCCGTGGAACACGTCGCTCAGCAGCAGGTCGTCACCACCGCCGTGCCCGCCCGAGCCGACGGCGACGATCGGCCGCTCCTCCGCGCGCTCCCAGTGCTTCTGCACGAGCAGGCGCTCGCCGGACGGACGCAGGTCGTCGTCGCCGAACGCGTCGGTGAAGCTCGGGTCCAGCACCGCCTTGCCGTTGCCGAACACGACCGAGCCGCGCTCGGTGACCTCCAGCTCCGCACGGCCGCGCGAACCGTTCACCACCACCCGGTAGCCCTCCCACGGGGCCGACGCCGTCAGCGAGTAGGTGAGCACGGCGCCGCCCGCGTACTCCACGAGCAGACCGAGCGTGTCCTCCGTGGTGATCCCGGCGTCGAACACCGACCGGTTGCGCACGTAGCCGTCGTGGGCGCGCGCCTCCGGGCCGTACAGCGCCCCGAGGTACTCGTCGCCGTCGACGTCCAGCGCCCACGGGTCGACGCCCTGCTCGCGCAGCGCCTTCTCTCCGTCGGTCGGCTCGTAGCCGTGCGCGTGCGCGGCGTCGTCGCCGTAGAACTTGCGACCGCCCGACGCGAACACGCGCACCGGGACGTCGTCGATCCACCAGTTGACCAGGTCGAAGTGATGGCTCGACTTGTGGACGAGCAGGCCGCCGTTGTTGACCTTCTCGCGGTGCCAGCGGCGGAAGTAGTCCGCGCCGTGCACGGTGTCCAGGGCCCAGTCGAAGTGCACCGACAGCACCGTGCCGATCTCGCCGGACGCGATGACCTCGCGCAGCGCGGAGTTCCGCGGCGAGTAGCGGTAGTTGAAGGTCGTCGTGACATTCCGGCCCGTCGCCGCGACGGCGTCGGCGATCTGGCGGGCCTCCGCCGCGGTGGCGGCGATCGGCTTCTCGACGACGACGTCGACCCCAGCGTGCAGGGCCCGCGACACCATCTCGGCGTGCGTGTTGTCGACGCTGGTCACCACGACGCGGTCGACCCGCTGCTCGGCGATCGCCTTCTCCAGGTCGGCCGGGTCGTACACGGGGCGGGTGCCGCCGAGCTTGTCGGCCACGCGGGCCTCGTGGACGGCGGCCCGGACCGGGTTCGGCTCGACCCAGGCGACGATCTCCCCCTCGTCGGCGTGGTTCTCGAGCAGGCCGCGCACGAACATGTTGGCACGGTGGCCCGCCCCGACGACGGCGTAGCGGCGGCGAGTGGTGCTGGACGGCATCGCTGGTTCTCCCCCATTGGTGAAAGCGGTTTCCCGCCACTCTACCGGAGGCCGCCGAATCGATGCGATGCCCTTTCGGACCGACGCCATGTCTGCGCTGACTCGCGCCGCCGAACGCTGACTCGGCGAGGTCTGCGCTGACTCGCGCCCGCCCGCGCTGACTCGGCTAAATCTGCGCTGACTCGCGACCACCGGTGGGCGCGAGTCAGCGCTCGGCGGCGCGAGTCAGCGTGCGGGGGTCATGACGACCTGACCGGCCCAGGTGAAGCCACCACCGAAGCCGAAGAGCAGGGCGGGAACCCCGGCGGGGACGTCCCCCGCGTGCCACCACTTCGACAGCCCCAGCGGGATGGACGCGGCGGACGTGTTCCCCGACTCGGTGATGTCGGTGACGACGATCTTGTCCTCCAGGCCGAGACCCTTGGCGAGCGGCTCGATGATGCGCAGGTTCGCCTGGTGGGCGACCAGCACCTCGATGTCGTCGAGCGCGAGCCCCGACGCCTCCACGACGCGGCGCGCGCGCTCGGCCGCACGCGTGATGGCCCACTTGAAGACGGCGCGGCCGTCCTGCGCGAACCGGTCGGCAGGCGCCTCGATGCGCACGGCGGGGGTGATCTCCGGCTCGGAACCCCACACGACGGGCCCGACGCCGGGGGTGTCGGCGGCCCGGAGCACGACCGCACCGGCGCCGTCGGCGGTGAGGATGCAGGTGGAGCGGTCGGTCCAGTCGGTGACGGCGGTGAGCTTCTCGGACCCGATGACGACGGCGGTGCGGGCGGAGCCGGCACGGATCGCCTGGTCGGCGAGGCCGAGGGAGTAGGCGAAACCGGAGCACGCCGTGTTGACGTCGATGACGCCCGGCCCGACGACGTCACGCAGGTCGGGCTCGTCCTCGCCCTCGGGCGTGCTGGCGCCGGGCTGCACGCCGGTGCGCAGGGCGTAGGCGACCCGGCCGGCGGTGTTGGGCGACCGGTCGGCGGCCGTCGTCGTCGCGACGATGACGAGGTCGACGTCGTCGCCGGCGATCCCGGCGTCCGAGAGCGCGTGCCGCGCCGCCGCGGTCGCCATGTCGGCCACCGTCACGTCGTCGGCCGCGACGTGCCGGGTCACGATGCCCGTCCGGGAACGGATCCACTCGTCGTTCGTCTCGACGAGGCGGGCGATGTCGTCGTTCGTGAGGATCTTCTCGGGCTGGTGGTGCCCGATACCGACGATCCTGGAGCCGGCGGCACCGGCAGGCAGCGTGAGCATGGTCCGATCATGGCACGCCCGCACCGCCTGCCGGTGCTGTCGGGTCAGTCCTGGAAGTACCGCCACAGGTCGTCGCCGCGGTCCCAGCGACCGGGGCGGCCCCGGTCGTCGGCGGTGGCGAACACCTGCGGGGCGGACGTCGTCACGCCGCCGCGCGAGGAGGTCGCCGTGACGACCCACGCGTACGCGGTGTCGCGGCGCAGCCCCTTCCAGCCGACGGTCGCGGTGTCTCCGGAGGCGACGGTCCGCTGCCCGATCTCGCGGTGCGGCACGTAGGCGGCGAGGGAGTCCGTCGAGACGGTGGTGGTGCGGCTGGTGAGGTCGACGGGAACCACCGTGTCGTCCTCGGAGCCGTCGTAGCGCTGCTCGTCGTCGTGCTCGGTGGCGCCGAACTCGTCGAGCAGCGGCGAGTACGTGTCGACCGTCATCAGGCCCGCGTCGACGTCGAACTGCAGCATCCGGAAGAAGCTCGCCCCGAACCGGAGCTGGTCGCCGGGCGCGTAGCCGCCGACCTCGGTGAGCCCCAGCCGGTCGGCCGACACCGTGTAGAACTGGTAGTCGGCGAGCATCTCCACGACGGCGTCGCCGGAACCGTGCCCCGCGTCCTTGACGTTGGTGCCGACACCGTGCCGGTGCCCGCCGAGCACGAGGAACACGTTCGGGTTCTCGGCGACCACCGTGTTGTACAGGGTCACGCCGTCGACCGGGGACAGCGCGGCGTCGCGGCCGTCGACCGCCGTGCTGGGCTGCAGGTAGTCGTGGGTGAGCAGGATGCCGTTGCGGTCGGGGTACCGCTCGAACACGGACGACGCCCACGCCGTCTCCTCACGGGTCACCCCGTAGGAGAGGCCGACGACGACGAAGTCCAGCCCGCCGGCGGAGAACAGGTCGTAGTGGTTCTCGTTGTCCCCCGCGCGCCACGGACCCCCGTAGGACGCGGACTCCCAGCCCTGCGACAGGGCCTCGTACCGTGCTGGGCCGTAGAACTCGTTGTACATCGAGCCGGCCCCGACCTGCGTCCCGGTCTGGTTGTCGTGGTTGCCCGCGACGACGCCGTTCGGGACCCCGGACGCCTCGATGATCTCCTGCACCTGCGAGGAGACCTCGAACTCGGCGCGGGCCCGGTCGACCTCCGCCGGTGACGTGGCGGAGCGGATGTTGTTCTCGATGATGTCGCCGGTGTGCGCCACGTAGGCGATCTTGCGGTCGTCGGCGTTGTCGGCGACCCACTGCGCGACGTCCCGGTAGGCCGACGCCCAGACCTCGCGCTCCGCGGCCGTCTCCTGCTCCACGGCACCCTCCGACAGGTACTGCGTGTCGGTGAGGTGCACGAGCGAGAAGTCGTGGTCGGCGGGGTCGGCGAACCCGTCGGCGACCTCGTGCTCGACGTCGTCCGCCATCGGGTCCTCGCCCGTGACCATCACCTGCACGGTGCCGCGCCGGACGTGGTCGCCGTCCACGGCACCCGTGAGCACGGTGGTGTCCTCGGCGCCACGGGCCGTCGCGACGACGTCCCACCGCTCGGCGTCGTGGTCCCAGGCGTGCAGGGTGGCCAGCCGGTCGGGGTCGACGGTGCCCGCCCAGCGCAGCACGGGGTCGGCGGCACGACGGCCCACCTCGACCTCGAACCGCTGGTAGGTGACGTCCGGCGACGACGGCGAGTCGAGCGTCCGCCCGTCGGCGGGGTCGAGGCCCCGGGTGCTCGCCCGACGCTCGCCGCGGGGCGACAGCTCGGTGGGCACCTCGTCGGCGGTGCCCTGCCACGCCCGCTCGGGGGTGGCGATCCGCGTCTCGGCGAAGGCGGCGGTGACCTCACCACCGCCCGGCACGGAGACCTGCGCGGACAGCTCGGCGGTGCGGCCGACGTCGGTGCTGCCGGAGGCCGGGGCGAGGGCGGCGGGGTCGTCGGGGATGCCCGCGGAGGTGAAGGTCACCTCACGCCGGGCAGGGTTGCCGACGCCGTCGGTCGCCTCCACGACGAGCGTGTGCTCGCCCGGCGCGAGGCCCGGCCCGACGAGGTCGCCCGCCTCGACGGGCTCTCCGTCGAGGGTGGCGGCGGGTCCCACGGAGAGGCCGGCCGGGTCGTCGACCGTGAGCTCGAGGGGGACGGCACGCCGGAGCGTGGCCCCGGCGGCCGGGACGCTGGAGGTCACCACCGGGCCGGAGTTGTCGGTGAGGAGCGTGCGGGTCGCCTCAGCGCCGGAGGTGGAGGTCGCCACGACCTGGTGCTCACCGTCCGCGAGCGCGGTGGTGTCGACGTCGACGCGCAGGCCGCGGGCCTCGGTCTCCACGAGGGCGCCGAGGTCGACCTGGCGCAGCGGGGTCGCGCTCGACCCGCAGGAGCCGTCGCCGATCGACCACGAGGAGGCCCCGCCCGGCACCGTCGCGGTCCCTTCCGCCGTCTCGAGGCGGACGTCGCTGATCGCGTAGTCGTCACGGTTGTCACCGCAGCTCGTGACGAACGTGCCCGCGACCAGGGTGATGGCGTTCCATCCGGGCTGGAGCCACTCGTTCGGGAACTCGACGACGGCCCTCTCGGAGACGAAGTCCTCCGAGAGGTACGCGACGCGGTCGTTGACGCGCACGAACGAGCGGTAGCGCGCCTCCAGGGAGTTCGACCCGACGGCGAACGACAGGCGGGCCGTGCCGCTGCCGGCCGTGCGGTACGTCGTGGCGGCGGGCGCGTCGAGCGTGAACGTCATCGGCGCCTCCGCGAGGCTGGTGGCCGACGACCCGCAGTTCCCGTCGCCCATCGCGTACGACGCCGCGAGGTCGGCGGTGGCGGACCCGACCGACGGCGTCAGCACGACGTCGGAGACCGTGAAGTCGTCGAGGTTGGCGCCGCAGGACGAGGTGACGTCGCCGGCGACGAGCACGATCTCGTTGGCGCCCGGGTGGAGGAGCCGGTTCGGCACCTGCACGTCGACCCGCCCGGAGGCGTGGTCGCCGCCGAGGTCGACACGGACGCCGTTGACCAGCAGGTGGTTGCCGTACCGGGCCTCGATCGCGTTGGATCCGACGTCGAACGACAGCGTCGCGGCGCCCTCACCGAGCGTCGTGACGGCCGGGGGCACCGCCCCGTCGACCGTGAGGGAGGCGGTGCCGCCGTCCGCGCCCGCGGGGGTCGCCGCGTGCACCGGCTGCGTGCCGGAGGCCAGCGTGCCGTCGGTCGGGAAGACGGCAGGGGCGCCGACCGGGGAGTTGTTCACCCGGACCTCGTGCTCGACCCGCCCCCCGTCCCGGGTCGTCGCGACGATCGTGTGCCGGCCGTTCGCCAGCGTCGTCGTGTCGACGTCCGCCCGCAGGCCCGTCGTGCGGGACGGTGCGCCGTCGACGTCGAACGTCAGGGTCGCCGAGGCGACACGCCCCTGGTTGGTCCCGCAGGAACCGTCGCCCAGGGAGTACACGAACTCGTTCGTGGCGCCGTCGGCCTCGCCGTCGAGGGTCGTCAGGGTGAGGTCGGAGACGTCGAAGTCGTCCAGGTTGACGCCGCACGACGACGTGGCGCCGCCCGCGACGATCTCGACGGTGTTGGCCCCGGCCCGCAGCACGTCGTTCGGCACGGCGATCTCGACGCGCTCCGCGACGACCGTGGTGCCGAGGTCGATGCGGTGATCGCCGTTGACGAGCAGGTGGTTGCCGAAGGCGGCGTCGGCGGAGTTCGAGCCGACGTCGAACGCGAACGTCGACGTGCCGGGGTCCGGCTCCGCGTCGAGCACCACGTCGTCGACCCGCAGCACCGTCACGCTGTCGTCCGCGGTCGTCGGGTCCGCCTGGACCTGCACCGTGCCCGACAGGTGCGCACCGTCCCGCGGCGCGAGCGAGGGTGCCGCCGCACGGGTGGCGGGGGCGTCGTCGTCCCACCACCGGTCCGGCCACTGGTGCGGGGCGCCGGCGGCGGGTGCGGCGAGCGCGGGTGCCGCTCCCGTCATGCCCACCGCCAGCGCCGTGGCCGCGGCGAGAGCCGCGCGCCTGCTCCGACGTGCCGTGTTCCGTCCACTGGGACGCATCCGAGTACCGTCCGTCCGGTTGGTCGTCTCGGGCAGCGATCACTGCCCCGCCCACGCTCTCCGCGCGGGGTGACGACCGGGCCGACTCGGGGAGAACGTCGGGCGACGGCTGGGACGACGCTGCCTGACCGCCGGGAGAACACGGCGCACCGGCCGTTCGCCTGCCGTTCGTCACCCGGTCGGGACGGCCGGTGCGGTGGCGGCTCGGATCAGCAGCTACCGACCTCCTGCCACGGCCCCCAGGGGCTCGCACCGGGCTGCTGGTTGCGCGTCCACCAGCGGGCCTCCCAGACGGTGCCGTCGGCGACGGCGCGGTCGCCCGCGGTGAACACCGCGGACGGCGTCCACCAGGCCGCGTCGCACGCGGGCGCCGGATCGGCGGCCGGGCCCGTCTCGGCCCACGCGCCCCACGACGTCGTCCCGGGCGTCTCACCCGCCGTGTGCCACAGCGCGGAGTACAGGGCGCCGTCGTGCTCGACGACGTCACCCTCGCGGTACGTGGCGTCCTCGGACCACACGACGTTCCCGGCGACGGCGTCCGTCGTGTACGCCGGGCGCGGCGCGTCGGGCGTCGTCATGCCGTCGCCGAGGAAGTACGACGGGTGGGGCGGCTGGTTGTAGCCGGTGTTCTGCCAGGCCACGGCGAGGCGGTACTGGGAGTCCGACATGAGGGAGCGCAGCCGGTGCTCGGTGGGGATCACCGTGGTCGAGATGCGCAGCGCCGACGAGTCCTGCGTCCGGGCGACGATCTCCTCGCGCCAGTCGCCGAACAGGTCGGCCTGCAGGGCGACGTTCCCCTTGGTGGAGTTGCTGGTGGACGTGCCCTCCGCGCGGTACAGCTCGACGGACCGCCCTTCCTCCCAGTCCCACTTCGCGACGGTGGGGACGCCGACGTCGGCCGGGCGGTCGA
Organism: Isoptericola dokdonensis DS-3; assembly: GCF_001636295.1. Classification (NCBI taxonomy): domain Bacteria; kingdom Bacillati; phylum Actinomycetota; class Actinomycetes; order Micrococcales; family Promicromonosporaceae; genus Isoptericola; species Isoptericola dokdonensis. Next base: position 1,936,553 of record NZ_CP014209.1, read on the forward strand.
AGTCGTGGTCGCCGATCTCGCGCAGCAGGTCGCCGTCCCACCAGGTGAGGAAGTTCGCCGCCGGGATCGTGGTCGAGAGGACCTCGCCGTCCGCGGCGACGACGCGCCGCTCGGTCGGGTTGGCCCAGCCCTCGGCGCCGGGGTGCCGCGGGTCGATGTCGCCCATCGCGCCACGGCCCGTGTCGGAGGTCGCCGGGATCGACCACAGCACCTCGCCGGAGCCGGCGTCCCGGAACGTCGCACCCCGGTTCCCGGAGGCGCCCATCTCCTCGTGGACGGAGAACACCTCCAGCCCCGGACGCGACGGGTCGAAGTCGGAGACGTGCTGCGCGTCCCCGTGCCCGAGCCGGGTGTTGTGCAGGACCGTGCCGTCGTCGTCGAGCGTCATCGACCCGAACACGACCTCGTCCCGCTGGTCACCGTCGACGTCCGCCACCGACAGCGAGTGGTTGCCCTGACCGGCGTGCTCGCTGCCCGCCTCGTCCGAGTCGAAGACCCAGCGCCGCGTGAGGTGCTCGCCGTCGAAGTCGAACGCCGCGACCACGCTGCGCGTGTAGTAGCCGCGGGAGAAGATCGCCGACGGCGTCTGGCCGTCCAGGTATGCCGTCCCGGCGAGGAACCGGTCGACGCGGTTGCCGTACGAGTCCCCCCAGGCGCCCACGCTGCCGCGCGCCGGCACGTAGTCCACCGTGTCGACCGCCGCGCCCGTGACGCCGTCGAACACCGTGAGGTACTCCGGTCCCGACAGCACGTAGCCCGACGAGTTGCGGAAGTCGGCGTCGGCGTCACCGATGACCTCACCGGTGCCGTCGACCGTCCCGTCGGCCGTCCTGACGATCGTCTCGGCCCGTCCGTCGCCGTCGTAGTCGAACACCTGGAACTGCGTGTAGTGGGCGCCCGAGCGGATGTTCACGCCCAGGTCGATGCGCCACAGGCGCGTGCCGTCCAGCTCGTAGGCGTCGAGGTACGTGCTGCCCGTGTACCCGGACAGGGAGTTGTCCTTCGCGTTCGACGGGTACCACTTGACGACGTACTCGTACGCGCCGTCGCCGTCGAGGTCCGCCACCGACGCGTCGTTCGCCGAGTACGTGTACGGCTGCCCGTCCTTCGTGGTGCCGTCGGCGGGACGGTCCAGCGGGATGTCGAGCGTCTGGCCGTCCCAGACGCCGAGCTCGCCGGTGGCCCAGCGCTCGGTGCCGTCGACGACGGTCGAGACGCGGTACGTCGACGTCGCGTCCCCGTCCGGGTCCACGAGGTTCGTCGACCCCGTCAGCGGCTCGTCGGTCAGGCGCTCGCCGTCCCGGTAGACGTGGAACGCGACGTCGTCCGGGTCGTCGCCGAGCATCGCCCAGCCCACGTAGACGCCGTCGGGTGACGACGCCGCGACAGGGTTGCGGCCGATCCGCTCGGCCTGGCGCGCGAGCTCGACCCGCGCCGGCACGTCCACCGGTGCGGAACGCTCCGAACGACCGCCGAGCCCCACGGCGGCGACCTGGTAGGAGTAGCCGCGCGTCGGCTCGGCGGTGCCGTCGGTCCAGCCGGCGTCCGCCGTGGTGGCGAGCAGCTCGGCGGGTCCGCCGAGGCGCCCGCGGTAGATCTCGTGGACGACGGCGGCGGCGTCCGGCTCCCAGGCCAGGGTCACGCCGTCCGACGTGTCGACGGCGACGCCCGCCGGCGCGGAGGGCGGCGCGACGGAGGTGTCCACGGTGGTCACCTCGACCGGCTCGGTGGGCACCGACTCCCGGCCGGACGCCCCGACGGCGGTCACCGTGTAGGTGTAGTCGTGGGCGAGCCCGACTGCCGTGTCCGTCCACGACGTGGCGCCGGCGGGCAGGTCGGCGACCCGTTCGGCCGGGCCGCCGCCGACCGACCGCTGGACGCGGTGGCCCTCCCCGCCCTCGGCGGCCGTCCAGGACAGGTCGACGGTCGGGTCGGGGGTCACGTGCGCGGTGGCCGTCAGGCCGGACGGCGCCGGGACGGCCTCGTAGACCTCGAGCGCGTTCACCCGGATCGAGCTGCCGGTGAACCGCACCTCCAGGCGACCGTCGGTCACCGGGACGCCGTCCAGCACCCGCATCGTGACGTTGCCCGAGCCCGGGCTCGCCGCGTCGAGCGTCACCCCGTTGGCGACCATGCCGGTGTTGCTGGACGCGATGCCGTCGCCGCTGTGCAGCGCCAGGGAGTACACGCCGTCCGGGAGGTCCACGAGGAACCGCGTGCTGGTCGTCGCGAGGACGAAGTCGCGATCCTCGCGGCTGAGCTCGCCCCGGTTGCGGCACGCGCTCGACGCGAGCGTCGGGCTCAGCCCGAAACCCCGCGCCTCGGTGTAGCCGGTGCCGGGGGCGACCTCCGTCCAGCCGTCGGGCAACGGGTTGCCCGCGCACTGGAAGTCGAGGAGCAGGTCGGTCGTCGCGGCAGCGGCGGGCACCGCCAACCCGGCCGTGGCCGTCAGGGCGGCCGCCAGGGCGAGGCCGACCAGCGCCTGCGGGCGGGTGCGGCGGTGGACGGGCGGTGGGGTGGCGTGTCGTGAACGGTGCACGGGGACCTCGTCGTCTCGTCGTCGAGTCGGGCTGAGCATGGCGACGCCCCTCGTCGGTGAGGGTGGTTGAATGGATTCAAGCCGGCGTCGTCGGCTATCTTGCCGTCTCCATGGCGCCCCGTCCAGGGGGCCGGACCCTGCGCTGACTCGCGGGGATCTGCGCTGACTCGCGCCAGGCAGTGCTGACTCGCGGGTGCTACCCGCCCGCGAGACCGGTCTCGCGGTAGAAGCCCCAGATGTGGTCCGACATGGCGCGGACGGCGCCGTCGGCCTCCCCCGCGGACACGGCGGCGAGGATCGCGCCGTGCTCGGCGCAGAGTCGCGCGGCGGTCGACGGCCAGGACGGGAGCGCGCCGGCGCCCCGCGTGACGTAGGACGCCACGGCGTGGCGGAGCCCGATGAGGATCGCCTCGACGAGCTGGTTGCCGGCGAGCCGCACGATCTCCAGGTGGAACTCCTGGTCGAGGCGGATGAACTCCTCGACCGGCACCTCGGGTGCCGACATCCGGTCGAGCAGGTCCGTCGCGCTCGCGAGCCGCGCCGTCAGCTCCTCGGGCCGCCCGTCACCGGGGGCACCCTCGGCGGCCCCGCTCGCGGCGACCCGGTCCGCGGCGTCGCGCACCGACCAGGTCTCCAGCGCGGCGCGGGTGGCGACGACGTCGGCGACGGGCAGCGCACCCGAGGCGACGTGCCAGCGCACGGCGGCACCGAGCCCGGCGGCCGGGCGGTCGACGACGACGGCGCCGGCGTCCGGGCCCGACCCGACGCCGGCGCGGATGATGCCGAGGGCCTCGAGGATGCGGAGCGCCTCGCGCACGGACGGGCGGGAGACGCCGAGCTCCTCGGCGAGCGCCCGCTCGCCGGGGAGGCGCTCGCCGAGACCCCAGCGGCCGGCGGCGAGGTCCGCCTCGATCTGGGCGAGGACGCGTTCGTGGGTGCGCACGAGACGATCCTAGCGATCCGGGCGAGAATGGTCAGACCACGGACGCGACATGCCCTACAGTGGTCCGACCACAGCCCGATCCCCCCGGCACACCGACGAAGGAGCCGCCGTGCGCATCGCCCTCGCCGCGACCTGCATCGCCGACACCCTCTTCCCCGGCGCCCCTCGCGCCACCGTGCGACTGCTCGAACGCCTCGGCCACGACGTCGTCTTCCCCGGCGGCCAGGCCTGCTGCGGGCAGATGCACGTCAACACCGGCTACCTCGACGAGGCGCTGCCCGTCGTCGCGAACCACGTCGAGACGTTCGCGCCCGTCGCCGACGGCGAGTGGGACGCCGTCGTCGTGCCGTCCGGGTCGTGCACCGGCTCCGTGCGCCACCAGCAGGAGATGGTGTGCACCCGGGCGGGACGGGCCGACCTCGCCGCGACCGCCCGGGCCGTCGCGGCGCGCACCTACGAGCTGAGCGAGCTGCTCGTCGACGTCCTCGGCGTCACCGACGTCGGCGCGTGGTTCCCGCACCGCGTCACCTACCACCCGACGTGCCACTCGCTGCGGATGCTGCGCGTCGGGGACCGTCCCGAACGGCTGCTGCGCGCCGTGGCGGACCTCGAGCTGGTCGACCTGCCCGACGCGGAGGGCTGCTGCGGGTTCGGCGGCACGTTCGCCCTGAAGAACGCCGACACCTCGGCGGCGATGCTCGCCGACAAGACCCGCTCCGTCCGGGCCACCGGGGCGACCGTCCTCACGGCCGGCGACATGTCGTGCCTCCTGCACGTCGGCGGCGGGCTCTCCCGCCAGCGGTCCGGGGTGCGGGTGCTGCACCTCGCCGAGATCCTCGCGTCCACGCGCGAGGCACCCACCCCGCTGCCCGCCGGCACGTTCACCCGGGCGGAGGTGGCGGCCCGATGAGCACGTTCCTCGGCCTGCCGACCCTGCGTCGCCGCACCGGCGCGCCCGCCACCGGCGCACCGGACGAGCCGTTCGGTCCCGTCCCGCACCCCGCCGAGCCGCTGCGGTGGGGCCCCGCGTTCCCCGCCGCCGCGAAGCAGACGCTCCGTGACGAGCAGCTGCGCCGCAACCTCGGCCACGCGACCCGCACCATCCGGACCAAGCGCGCCGCCGTCGTCGACGAGCTGCCCGACTGGGAGGCCCTGCGAGACGCCGGTTCCGCGGTCAAGGAGCAGGTCATGGCCGACCTGCCCGCCCTGCTGGAACAGCTCGAGGCCAACGTGACCGCCCGCGGCGGCGTCGTGCACTGGGCGCGGGACGCCGCCGAGGCGAACCGGATCGTCACCGAGATCGTCCGGGCCAAGGGGGCCGACGAGGTCGTCAAGGTCAAGTCGATGGCCACCCAGGAGATCGGCCTCAACGAGCACCTCGCCGCGGAGGGCGTCGCCGCGATCGAGACCGACCTCGCCGAGCTGATCGTGCAGCTCGCCGACGACATGCCCTCGCACATCCTCGTCCCGGCCATCCACCGCAACCGCGCCGAGATCCGCGACATCTTCCTCGCCCGGATGGGTGACGCCCCCGCCGACCTGTCGGACGTCCCGCGCGAGCTCGCCATGGCCGCCCGCACGCACCTGCGCCGCAAGTTCCTGTCCGCCAAGGTGGCCGTCAGCGGCGCGAACTTCGGCGTCGCGGACACCGGCACCCTCGCCGTCGTGGAGTCCGAGGGCAACGGCCGCATGTGCCTCACGCTGCCCGAGACCCTCGTGACGGTGATGGGCATCGAGAAGCTCATCCCCACGTACGCCGACCTGGAGGTGTTCCTCCAGCTCCTGCCGCGCTCCTCCACCGGCGAGCGCATGAACCCCTACACGTCCCTGTGGACGGGCGTCACGCCCGGCGACGGGCCGCAGGAGTTCCACCTCGTGCTCCTCGACAACGGCCGCACCGACGTGCTCGCCGACACCGTGGGACGCTCCGCGCTGCACTGCATCCGGTGCTCCGCCTGCCTCAACGTGTGCCCCGTCTACGAACGCGTCGGCGGGCACGCCTACGGGTCGGTCTACCCCGGCCCCATCGGGGCGATCCTCACCCCGCAGCTCACCGCGGCGAGCGGCGGGATGTCCGGGTCGGACGACGTCAACGCGTCGCTGCCCTACGCCTCCACGCTGTGCGGCGCCTGCTACGACGTCTGCCCCGTGAAGATCGACATCCCCTCGATCCTCGTCGACCTGCGCGCCCGCGAGGTCGACGCCGACCGCGGCCGGACGAAGGTCGACCCGTGGCGGGCGGCCATGAAGGCGGCGTCCTGGGTGATGTCCGACGGCGACCGGTTCGCCGTGGCCGGACGTGCCGCCACGCTCGGGCACGCCCTCGGCGGACGCGACGGCGTCGTCTCGCACGCCCCGCCGCCCGCGTCCGCGTGGACGCGGTCGCGCGACCTGCCCGCACCCCCGCGCCAGACCTTCCGCCAGTGGTGGGCCGAGCACGAGGCCGCCGCGGCGGACGACGGAGGACCACCGGCCGGCCCGAGCCGGGCTGCCGTGGACGACGACCAGGAGGAGGGGCGATGAACGCGCGCGATGCCGTCCTGAACAGGGTGCGGGCCGCCCTCGGGCAGCCGGGCGTGGGCACGACGCCCGCCGGGCACGTCGGGACTCCGCCGCCCCCCGTGGAGGTGCCCCGCGCCTACCGGAGCACGGGCGAGCACCGGCCCGGCTCGGCAGCCGTCGTCGACCAGCTCGTCGACCGCCTCGTCGACTACCGGGCGCACGTGACCCAGGTCGACGGCGCCGACCTGCCCGTCGCCCTCGCGAACGTCCTCGCCGACGTCGGGTCCGTCGTCGTGCCCCCCGGCCTCGACGACGCCTGGCTCGCCGCCGTCGCCGACGACGTCGTCGTGCACCGCGACTCCCCCGACCCGCTGACCGCCGGTGAGCTCGACCGCGTCGGGGCCGTGCTCACCGCCGCCCGGGTGGCCTGCTCCGAGACGGGCACCATCGTCCTGGACGGCGAACCCGACCAGGGCCGGCGCGCACTCAGCCTGGTGCCCGACGTCCACGTGTGCGTCGTGCGGACCGACCAGGTCGTCCAGACCCTGCCGGAGGCGGTCCGCCTGCTCGCCGCGCATCCCGAGCGCCCCCAGACCTGGATCTCCGGGCCCAGCGCCACCAGCGACATCGAGCTCGACCGGGTCGAGGGCGTCCACGGGCCCCGCACCCTGCACGTGCTCCTCGTCGCCGACGACGGGCACTGACCGGCGCGAGTCAGCGCACACCGGCGCGAGTCAGCGCACCCGGGATCCTCGACGGGCACCTGCGGGGCGCCCGTCGAGGATCCCGGGAGCCGTCCGTCAGGAGACGAAGGCCGCGGCACTCAGGACACCGAGGCCGAACAGGGTCCAGTCGTTGAGGACGTGGGCCGTGGCCGACACCGTGACGTTCTTGGTGAGCAGGTAGGGCACGAGCAGGATGACGCGGGCCGAGCCGATGATCGCCAGGCACTGGATCACGTTCCAGTCGTAGGTCGGCAGGTGGAGAAGCGCGAACAGGACCGACGACACCACGACGGCCAGCACCAGCGCGCTCCGCCGAGACAGGTGCAGGAGAGACGTCCCGGCCGTCAGCACCGCCAGCAGCAGGACGATCGTGAACACCTCCTCGCCGACGAGCTGCGGCACCATGGCGGCGAACGTCGCCGCCCGCTCGCTGCCGCTCTCGGCGGCGAGCTCGCCACCCATCGGGTTCGCCGCGACGTCGGCAGCCGCGGAGACGGCCGCGCCGATGACGAACGTCACCACGACGTTGAGCGCCGCGACCCCCACCGCCAGGGCGAACCCGCGCCCGGTCAGCCGCCGGAAGAGCCGCCCGAGGACCCCCGGCGCGACGAGGTGGAGGACCAGCAGCGGGATGCCGCCGAACAGCACACCGCGCACCGCGATCCCGAGCCAGTCCGGCCCGGGGACGGGGAGCAGCAGGTCGCAGGCCGCGCCGACGACGACGGCCCCGATCACCGCCGCCCACGCACCGCCGGACAGGCGCGCCGGGGTGCCGTCATACAGAGGGAAGTCGGGGTCCGGGCGGGTCGCCGACGGCGCCGGGTTGGTCGGTCGGTCGTGGGAGCTCATCGCGGGTCTCCTGGTGAACGGCGGGCGAGGTCCCGGTCCTGTCGCCGCGTCCTGCGTCGACGGCGACAGTCTGGCCTTCCCCAGGTCATCGCGCTCGCCGACGCCGTCCGCGCTCGCGCAGGGCGCGGTTCGTCGACGTCCCGTGCAGCACGCCGTCGTGCGCCCGCTCGAACCCCTGCGCTGACTCGCGGAAACTTGCGCTGACTCGGCGCCACCCGCGCTGACTCGCGGAGACGCGCGCTGACTCACCGAGATCTGCGCTGACTCGCGTCCCGGGCGGGCCGCGAGTCAGCGCACGGCGGCGCGAGTCAGCGCGGGACCGGGCGCGGGGGTGGCAGACGTCGACGGCGGCGTCCGGGAGAATGGGGTCCCGTGAGCGACGCCCTGTTCGACCTGTCCCCCGAGGCCCGCCGGCCCACGACGCGGGTGGTGCTGCTGACCGGCCCGTCGGGGTGCGGCAAGTCGGCGCTGACCCGGCGCCTGGGGCTGCCGACGGTCGCGCTCGACGACTTCTACCGGGACCACGACCACCCGGGGATGCCGCAGCGGTTCGGCATCGTGGACTGGGACGACCCGGCGAGCTGGGACGCGGACGCCGCGACGGACGCGCTGCGCGAGCTGGTGACGACGGGACGCGCGGAGGTGCCGGTGTACGACATCCCGACGTCGCGGCGCACGGGCACGACGACGGTCGAGACCCAGGGTGAGCGGGTGGTGGTCGCGGAAGGCGTGTTCGCCGCCGAGCTGGTCGCGCGGCTGCGCGCGGAGGGGCTGCTGGCGGACGCGATCTGCGTGGCCCGGCCGCGGATGGTGACGTTCTGGTTCCGGCTGCTGCGCGACGTCGCGGAGTCGCGCAAGCCGTTGCCCACGCTGCTGCGGCGGGGCTGGGGGCTGATGCGCGCGGAGCCGGCCCTGGTGGCACGGTGGACGGCGCTGGGCTGCCGCCCGTTGTCGCCCGTGGTCGCGGAGCGGGAGATCCGTCGCGTGGCCTAGTCTGTGCGCACCGTCGTCGTCGTTGCCGATCTCGTGCCATCGCTGACCCACTTAGTCGTCACTCGTCGCACCCGCGCCGTAGCGCGCCCCCTTTCTCGGTTCTGCCCTCATTGCGCCCAGAAAGTGTCATGAAGACTTAACACGACGGTCATCCCTGCCACATCACGTGGCGTCACGGTTGTTCCAGGAGGTGGTCAGCGTGTTCGAGCACAGCTCTCTTCGTGTCCTGTCCCTGTACGAGGGATTCTTCTCCGGCGGGGCCCGCGTCCTGCACACCACGGTCGTGTCGGGACTGCACGCCCACGGGCAGCAGCAGCACTCCGCGCTGAGCATCCACAGCTCGGTGCGGCGCGAGTCGATGCTGCAGCACATGGAGGACGACCCGCGGTACCGCATCCTGCGTGCCGCCGGTGTCCGGGTGTCGTCCTTGGGCCGCTCGACGGACGGGGACCACGACCCCCGCACGTTCACCGACGCCGAGATGGCGGTCGCGACCCGCGAGGCGACCGGCGTCGACGTCCTGCTGTCCCTCAAGGAGCAGCCGCTGCGACTGGTCAACCAGGCCGGGTTCCCCGACCGGCCGGTGGTCGCCTGCCTGCACCGGTCCGACCCGGAGCACTCCGGTGCGGCCCTGGACGACCTGCTCACGGCGGCCGGCTCGGGTCGGCTCGCCGCCGCGATCTGCTGTGCGGAGTCGACGAAGGACGCGTACGCGGCCGCCGGGGTGCCGGAGTCCCTGCTGCGCGTGGTGCCGAACGGCATCGACCTGACCCGCTTCCACCCGGTGCGCCGGGTCCGGCGGATGTCCCTGCGTGGCGCCCACGGCATCCCGGTGGACGCCACCCTGGTGGCGTACGCCGCCCGGTACGACGCGATGAAGAACCCGCGCCTGTTCCTCGCCGCGGCGCGGTCGTTCCTCGAGAGGGACCCCGCCGGCCACGTCATGATGTGCGGCGCCGGGATGTCGACCGACAACCCCGGTCTGGTCACGGACCTCGCCGAGACCTTCGGCGACCGCACCGACCTCCTCGCCCGCGTGCACCCGCAGGGCGTGCGCCGTGACATGGAGACGGTGTTCGCGATGGCGGACGTCGTGGCGCTGACCTCGGCGTTCGGCGAGGCGGCGCCGCTGTGCCTCATCGAGGGCGCGATGTGCGGCGCGGTCCCCGTGACGACGCCGGTGGGCGACTCCGCGCGGATCGTCGACGGCATCGGTTTCGTGACGAGCCTCGACGCCGACGAGATCGCCGAGACCTGGATCGAGGCGGCGGCCCGTCGCGGCGAGCTGCGCGGAGCGCTCACCCACGCGCGGCAGCGGTTCAGCCACGTGCGGATGCTGTCGGGCTACGCGCAGGTGCTGGAGCAGGCCGTGCGCGGGGCCGGGGCGCGGGTCGTCGCCGCCTGACCGCCGGGCTGCCCGCCCTCACCGGGCGGGCAGCCCCCGGAACGCGAAGACGAGCACCCGCACGCCCAGCACCGTCCCGGCGAACCCGAGCAGCGCACCCAGCACCGGGAACAGGGCCACGCCGTCACCGAGCTGCGGGCCGCCCTCGGCGACCATGAGCAGCACGGCCGCGACGACGGCCGACGACGCGACGAACGTCGCGACCACCTGCTGCACGAGCGACGTGACGAAGGCGCGGTCCGACGGGTCGGCGAACGCCCGCACCTGCACGGTGAAGCGCCCCTGCTCCAGGTCGGTGACGAGCCGGGTCACGCGCCGCGGGAACCGTTCGACCTCCGGGGCGAGCCCGACGAGCTGCTGCGTGACCTTGCGCCGCACGGCACCGAAGGTGGTGTACTCCTCGACGAGCGGCCGGGTGGCCTCCCGCGCGCCGGCGATCAGGTCGAAGCCGGGGCTGATCCGGCGCAGCGTGCCTTCCAGCGACGTGAAGGTGCGGAAGGCGGCGGCGACGTTCGCGGGGACGGCACACCCGGCGTCGGTGACGAGGCGGAACAGCGCCGCGAACGACGCGTCCACGGCCGCGCCGGACCGGAACCGCAGCAGGAGCTGCCCGACGGACCGCTCGAGCCGACGGGCGTCGAGCCCGCCGGGTGGTTCCAGCAGCTCGAGCAGGGCGTCGGTCGCGGCCACGGCATCGTCGCCGTCGATGGCGAGGAGCAGCGCGGCGATGCCCAGCCGCTCGGGCTCGCCGAGCCGGCCGACGGCGCCCATGTCGAGCAGCCCGATCGTGCCGTCCGCCGAGACGAGCACGTTGCCGGGGTGGAGGTCGGCGTGGAAGGTGCCCGCCACCAGCACCTGACGCAGGGCGACGGCGAGCAGGCTGCCGGCCAGCTCGGCCCGCCGGCCGGCGTCGAACCGGGCCAGCACCGTCTCGGCGCGACCGACCGGTTCCCCGGCGAGCCGGTCCATGACGAGCAGCGTCGGCCCGGACAGGTCGAGGTCGACGTCGGGCACGACCACCGGCGCGGTCGCGCCGGGCGCCGGGGGCTCCAGGGTGGCGCGCAGCGCGATCGTGTTCTCGGCCTCGCGCCGGTAGTCGAGCTCCTCGTGCAGCATGTCGGCGAAGCCCTCCGCGAGCCCGACGACGCCGAGCGTCCGGCCCCACGCCGTGTCCCGTTCGAGGCGGCGGGCGAGGCGGCGCAGGATGGCGAGGTCGACCTCCACCTGGTCGCGCGCCCCGGGCCGCTGCACCTTGACCACGACCTCCCGGCCGCCCGGCAGCCGTGCGACGTGCACCTGGCCGACGGAGGCGGACGCCAGCGGCTCGGGGGAGAACTCGTCGAAGACCTCCTCGATGGGGCGCCCGAGCGCGGCGACGACGGCCGCCTCGACGTCGGCCCACGGTGCGGGCGGCACCTCGCTCTGCAGCGACGCGAGCGCGTCGGCGACCGTCGGCGACAGCAGGTCGCGCCGGGTCGAGAGCACCTGCCCGAACTTCACGAACGTCACCCCGGCGTCGCCGAGGGTGTCGCGCAGACCGGCGGCGAGGCGTCGTTCGTCCGTGCGTGACATCCGGACGCCGTCCGCGTCCCGAGCGCCACGTCGCAGCGTGCCACCGAGCCCGTGCCGCGCGCCGATGGCGAGGATCTGCGCGTACCGGCGGGACTCGCGACGTCCCTGCCGGAGCCCCTGGAAGGCGCGCCAGGGCCCGGGGACCGCGCCCGTCGGGACGAGCAGCTCCAGCACGAGCAGCACGCACAGCCCGAGCACGTACGCCCAGGCGAACGTCAGCACGACGGCGGCGAGCGCCACGGCCGGGTGGACGGTGAGGTCACCGGCGTCGGTGACCCAGCCGTTCGAGGCGAGCCCGTACGTCAGGGCGCCCGACGCCGCCGACAGGGTCAGGAACGACACGACGGCGGCGCGGACCCAGCCGACGGGGGCGCCCATGACCCGCCGGGACGTGGCGGCGAGCAGCCCGAGCATGACGACGGTCGCGACGACACCGACGAGGCCGGTGAGGAACCCGGAGATCTCCTGCATGCGCCCAGACAACCGGAGCGCGGCGGGACCTGCGATCCGAGCGCGGCGACCGGCGGTCGGGCACTCCCCCGAAACGGCACGCAACGGCACGAACCGGACACGGCGCCCCTCGGCGCCGGTCAGCGGGCGGTGGACTCCCGGAGCACGACCTCGTGGCCGACCTCGACGCGGTCCGGCTCGGCGTCGGAGACGGCGGCGGCGACGGCGAGCCGGCCGAGCTCCTCCAGCGGGATCCGGACGGTCGTCAGCGCGGGCGAGTGGTCGCGCAGGGTGGGGATGTCGTCGAAACCGGCGACGGCGACGTCGTGGGGCACGGTGAGCCCGAGCTCGCGCAGCCGGGCGACGAGCCCGATGGCCATGACGTCGCTGGCGGCGAAGACGCAGGGGGCGTCGAGGCCGTCTGCGGCGGAGGCACGGGCGAGCTCGGCGACGCGGTCGCCGGCGGCGAACCCGCCGTCGCGGGAGAACTCCTCGGCGACGACGGCGACGACCTCCCCGCCGGCCGCGGCCACCCCGACGGCGAACGCGTCGGTCCGTTCCCGCGCGGTGACGACGCGCTCGGGCGCGCCGAGCAGCACGAAGCGGTGGTGCCCCTGGGCGACGAGCGCCTGGGCGAGCGCCTCGGCGCCGTCGACGTTGGGCGGGTGGACGACGCTCGCGGTGCCGAGCGCCTGCCCGACGACGACGACCCGGCCGCCGGACGCCTGGAAGGCGGCCACCTCGGCGGCGACGGGGGCGTCCTCGGCGGCGGACCAGCGGGTGCCGGCGACGACGACGGCGTCGACGCGGTGCCCGGCGAAGGCGGCGACGGCGTCGCGCTCGACGGCGGGGTCGCGGTCGGTGGAGGCCAGCAGGACCATGCGGCCGTGCTCGCGGGCGGCGGCCTGGGCGCCGGCGGCGATGGTGGAGAAGTAGGGGTCGGAGATGTCCTGGACGACGAGCCCGAGCAGTCCGGTGCGGGACCGGGCGAGGGCCTGGGCCTGCGCGTTGACGATGTAGCCGAGGTCGGCGGCGGCGGCGCGGACGCGGTCGACGAGCTCGGGTCCGGGTTGCCGGGCGGACCCGTTGAGCACGCGCGACGCGGTCGCGAGGGACACCCCGGCGCGGTCCGCGACGTCCTGCAGCCGAGCTCTGGCCACCTGCCACCTCCTGGTCGGTCGGACGGGCGGCGGCGGCCGCGCGTCCTGTTCGGCGCGATCCTAGGACCGCCGTGGTCCTCGGCGCTTGACGCGCCGCCGCGGGACACCCTACCGTGGGGATCGGAAAGCGCATTCCGTTGCCGATGGCACGCATGGGGAGCGCTGGAGAACGACCCGCACCGCTCGCGCCCGACGAAGGAGTCACCGCAGTGACCAGTACCCGCACCCTGCGCATCGCCATGAACGGCGTCACCGGCCGCATGGGATACCGCCAGCACCTCGTCCGCTCCATCCTGCCCATCCGTGAGCAGGGCGGCGTCGAGCTCCCCGACGGCACCCGGGTGCAGGTCGAGCCGGTCCTCGTCGGACGCAACGAGGCCAAGCTGGCCGAGCTCGCCGCACGGCACGACATCGCCGAGTGGACGACCGACCTCGACGGCATCATCCACGCCGACGACACCGACATCGTCTTCGACGCCGCGATGACCAACCTGCGCGCCGCGACGCTCACCAAGGCCATGAAGGCCGGCAAGCACGTCTACACCGAGAAGCCCACCGCCGAGACCCTGGCCGAGGCGATCGAGCTCGCCCAGCTGCGCGTCGAGACCGGCGTGACCGCCGGCGTCGTCCACGACAAGCTGTACCTGCCCGGCCTGGTCAAGCTCCGCCGCCTCGTCGACGAGGGCTTCTTCGGCCGCATCCTGTCCCTGCGCGGCGAGTTCGGCTACTGGGTCTTCGAGGGTGAGCACCAGCCCGCCCAGCGCCCCTCGTGGAACTACCGCAAGGAGGACGGCGGTGGCATGACCACCGACATGTTCTGCCACTGGAACTACGTCCTCGAGGGCATCCTCGGTGCCGTCAAGACCGTCAACGCCCAGACCGTCACCCACATCCCCACCCGCTGGGACGAGCAGGGCAAGCCCTACGACGCCACCGCCGACGACGCCGCCTACGGCATCTTCGAGATCGAGACGCCCGGCGGCGACCCCGTCGTCGCGCAGATCAACTCGTCCTGGGCGGTGCGCGTCCACCGCGACGAGCTCGTCGAGTTCCAGGTGGACGGCACGCACGGCTCCGCCGTCGCCGGCCTGTTCTCCTGCGTCGCGCAGCAGCGCGCCCACACCCCCAAGCCGGTGTGGAACCCCGATCTGCCCACCGCGGAGAAGTTCCGCGAGCAGTGGGCCGACGTCCCCGCCAACGCCGAGGTCGAGAACGGCTTCAAGGCGCAGTGGGAGGAGTTCCTGCGCGACGTCGTCGCCGGGCGCGAGCACCGCTTCGACCTGCTCTCCGCCGCCCGCGGCGTCCAGCTCGCCGAGCTCGGCCTGCGGTCGTCGGCCGAGGGCCGCCGCCTGGCCGTCCCGGAGATCTCGCTGTGAGCGCCACCGTCGTGGGCCACGAGGGCGCTCCCGAGCTGACCGCCAGCGGCGCCACCGTGCGCCTGCCGCGGTTCGACGACGGCGGCCGGGTCGTCGGCACCGAGGTGCGCGAGCTCAACGCACCCGGCCCCTGGGTCGCACCGTCGGCCCCGATCCGCAGCCGTGTCGCGTTCGCCGCCGCGCACGTCGTCCCGCACGTCGGCGCGGAGAACGTGCCCGGTGCGCCCGCCGTCGTCGACTGGGACGCCACCCTCGCCTACCGCCACCAGATCTGGCGGTACGGCCTGGGCGTCGCCGACGCGATGGACACCGCCCAGCGCGGCATGGGCCTCGACTGGGCCGCCACCCAGGAGCTCGTGCGGCGCTCCGCCGCCGAGGCCGCGTCCGTCGGCGGCGCCATCGCCTGCGGCGCCGGCACCGACCAGCTCGACCCGGCCGCCGTCGAGCCCGGCGAGCAGGGTCTGGCGGCCGTCGTCGACGCGTACCGCGAGCAGGTGCGGGTCGTCCAGGAGGCCGGGGCGCAGGTCATCGTCATGGCGTCCCGCGCCCTGGCGAAGGTCGCCCGCTCCGCCGACGACTACGCCCGCGTCTACGACGCCGTCCTCGCCGAGGCCGACCAGCCCGTCGTCCTGCACTGGCTCGGCACGATGTTCGACCCGGCGCTGGCGGGCTACTGGGGCTCGGAGTCGGTGGACACCGCCACCGCGACGTTCGTCGACCTCATCAAGGCCCACCAGGCGAAGGTCGACGGCGTGAAGGTCTCGCTGCTCGACGCCGGGCACGAGATCGGCCTGCGCCGCACCCTCGCCGGGCTCGACGGATCGCCCGTGCGTCTCTACACCGGCGACGACTTCAACTACCCCGAGCTCATCGCGGGCGACGAGCAGGGCTACTCCGACGCCCTGCTCGGCATCTTCGCGGCGATCTACCCGGCGGCGTCCACCGCCCTGCAGTCGTTCGACGCGGCGCTGGACGGCGACGCCGCCGCGGCCACCCGGGGGCACGCGATCCTGGCCTCCACCGAGAAGCTGGGCCGGCACATCTTCTGCGCGCCGACCTACTTCTACAAGACCGGCGTCGCGTACCTGTCCTGGCTCAACGGGTTCCAGCCGGGCTTCCAGCTCGTCGGCGGCCTGCACTCCGGTCGCTCGCTCGCGCACCTGGTGCAGCTCGCCCGCCTCGCCGACGACTGCGGCATGCTGCTCGACCCCGACCTCGCCGCGCAGCGCCTGCAGGCGCTGCTCACCGTGAACGGGGTGGACGCATGAGCGACCTGAGCCGCTGCTCCCTGAACAGCGCCACCGTCAAGCACGCGTCGCTCACCGAGGCCGTCGAGGCCGCCGCGACCGCCGGCCTGGGCGCCGTCGGCCTGTGGCGCCACCAGGTGCAGGAGCACGGCGCCGGCACGGCCCGCAAGATCGTCGAGGACGCCGGGCTGCGCGTCTCGTCGCTGTGCCGCGGCGGGTTCCTCACGGCGGCCACCCCCGAGGGCGTCGCCGAGGCCGTCGCCGACAACCGCCGCGCCATCGAGGAGGCGGCGGGCGTCGGCACCCGCGAGCTGGTGTTCGTCGTGGGCGGGCTCCCCGGGTCGTCGCCCGAGCAGCCTCCCGCGCCCGGCACCGACCGCGACGTCGTCGCGGCCCGGCAGCGCGTCGCGGACCGCCTCGCGGACCTCGCCCCGATCGCCGCCGAGCACGACGTGCGCATCGTCCTCGAGGCGCTGCACCCGATGTTCGCCGCCGACCGGGCCGTGCTGTCCACGCTCGGCCAGGCGCTCGACCTCGCCGCACCGTTCGACGCGCGCACCGTCGGCGTCGTCGTGGACACCTACCACGTGTGGTGGGACCCGGACCTCCAGGCGTCCATCGCCCGGGCCGGGCGCGAGGGCCGCATCGCGGGCTACCAGATCTGCGACTGGAACCTGCCGTTCGCCTCCCTCGCGCTCAACTCCCGCGGGCACGTCGGGGACGGGTACATCGACTTCGCGACCATCACCCGCTGGGTCGCCGAGGCCGGGTACGACGGTGACGTCGAGACCGAGATCTTCAACGAGGAGATCTGGGCGGCCGACCCGCTCGAGACCGCCCGCACCGTCGGCGCGCGCTACGCGGAGCACGTGCTGCCGCACCTCTGAGGCGCCGTCGCCGAGGCGCCACCTCGGTCGGACGCCGCAGGACGCACGACGCCCCGGCACCCACCACGGGTGCCGGGGCGTCGTCGTCCGCTCAGCCCCGCTCGACGGGCAGCCAGAGCTCGCACGTCGCGTGGGTGGCGGTGAGCTCCAGGTAGCGCAGGATCGACGGGCCCGGGCGCAGCCGCCACGGGTTCGACGGGAACCACTCGGTCGCGGTCGCGGCCCACGTGCGCTGGAGCGTCTCGGGGAACGGGCCGCTGGACGCGAACACCGCCCAGTGCCCGGCGTCGACGCGGATCACGTCGAGGTCGTCGGGCGGAGGCGCTGCACCGTCGGTCGCGACGCCGTGCAGGTACGTGAGCAGGGTGCCCTCGGCGGCGTCGGGGTCGACGTCCGCCGTGACGGCGAGGATGCCGCCCGGATCGGCGCTCGACAGCGCCTTGAGCCGGAGGTGCTCAGCGGCCGGGATCGCGGCGACGTGCGCCTGGATGTGCGGGTTGACCCCCTCGTGGACGAGCGGGACCTGGGCGGCGTGGCCCACCAGGACGAGCTCGGGGCGGTCGGTGACGGTGACGTCCATCGGGATGCTCCCTTCGACGCTCAGGCGGAACCTGAGCACGGGTTGTGTCCGCAGGGGACCGCCGGCCCGCCGCACGTCGGCCGGCCCGGTGCCGTGCACCGCCCGGAACGCCCGCCCGAACGCCTCGACCGACCCGTACCCGTGGCGCACGGCCACGTCGAGCAGGTTCGGCGCCCCGGCGACGAGGTCGGCGGCGGCGAGCGTCATGCGTCGCCGCCGCACGTACTCCGACAGCGGCATCCCGGCGAGCGACGAGAACATCCGCCGCAGGTGGTACTCGGTGGTGCCGTGCCGCCGGGCGATCGCCGTGAGGTCCGGTTCGTCCTCGACGCTGCGTTCCACCAGGTCGACCAGGTCGTTCAGCGTGCCGATCATGCGATCCCCCCTTGCACCGACGATCCTGCGGGAGCAGGCGGCCCTCTGACCCGATCATCGCGGTCCGGCGTGATCGGTGCGGGCCCGGTCCGTGGCCGGGAACTCCCTCCGACGCCCGTTCGTCGTACGGTGTGGCCCGTCGGCACCCTCCTCCCGCCGACGGGCCACCACCGTCCACCGAAGGTCACGATGAGCACGAGCACCCCCTCCCCCGTCCTGCGCGCCACCGGCCTCTCGGCCGGGTACGGAGGCGCCGACGTCGTGCACGGCATCGACCTGGAGCTGGTCACCGGCGGTGCGCCGGTGGGCGTCGTCGGGGCGTCCGGCTCGGGGAAGTCGACGATCGTGCGGGCCCTGGCGGGCGTCGTGAAGCCCACGCGCGGGCACGTCACGTGGTCCGGGCGACCCGTGTCGAAGGTCGGCCTGCGGGACAAGAAGCGGTTCCGGGCACAGGTGCGCCGTGTCGCGCAGGAGGGCCTGGGTGACATCGACCCGCGCTCCACCGTCGACCGGGTGCTCGCCGGCGCGCTCACCGACGCGCGCCGGGCGGGCGTCGCCAACGGTGCGACCGTCGCCGAGCTGCTCGACCACGTCGCCCTCGAGCCGCGGTTCGCGACGCGCGTCCTCGGCACCATGTCGGGCGGGGAGAAGCAGCGCGTCGTCCTCGCCGCCGCCATCGCCACCCGGCCGTCCGCCCTGCTGCTCGACGAGCCGCTCACCGCCGTCGACCCGTCGATGCGCGGCGAGGTGGTGCGCCGGCTCGCCGAGACCACCGCCGCCGACGGCACCGCCGTGCTCCTGGTGTCCCACGACCTCGAGCTCGTGGAGCGCCTCTGCCCGCAGGTGCACGTCCTGGCCGGCGGCACGTTCGTCGCGTCCGGCAGCCTGTCACGGGTCCTGTCGGACTCCGAGCATCCCGCGGTGCGCGAGCTCGCCGAGGCCGCCCCGCTGGCGGTCCAGAGGTTCCGCTGACCACGGTCACGCGGCCGGCGTGACGGGGCCGCCCGGCGTGCCGCGGACGGCGGTACCGGCAGGCACGGGCCGTCGTGGACGGGTAGGCTCGACCAGGCGCTCATCCCCCCACCCGCTCCGAGGAGATCGATGCTGATCCGGTCCGACGGCAGCACGGCGGTCCACCCGTGACCGACTGGGTCGTCGCCACGCCGCCCGTCGTCGCGACGTGGGACGTCGTCGACGCGGAGGAGCTGGCGGGCGCCCGGCAGGAGCTGGAGTCGACCGTGTGCGAACGGGTCCCGGCCCTGGCGCTCCCGGAGCACGCCGAACCCCTGTCCCACGTGATCCTCGTCGCGAGCGAGCTCGTCACGAACGCGCTGCGGCACACCGACGGTCCGGCACGCCTCGACCTGCTGGCACCCGACGGGGCGATCGTCGTGACGGTGCTGGACCACCGGCCCGACGTCCCCCCCGTGCTCAGCCCGGACCGGGACCTCGGGCAGGGCGGGTTCGGGCTGCAGCTCGCCGTGCGGCTGGCGGAGGACGTCGGGTGGTTCCGCGCCGAGGACGGCAAGCAGGTATGGGCCCGGTTCGCGGTGCCGACCGCCACGACCACCGAGCCGCCGACCCCGGCGGAGCAGCCCGACCGACGGCCCCGGGCCGCGGCCGACCGGGCCTGACCGGACCCGACCCTCAGGCAGGTGGCTCGAGGGCGGTGTCGTCGGTCCCGCCCGTGAGGAACGCGGCCAGGCGGACCAGCGACCTGCCGCACCCCGGGTGCTGCGGCTGGTTGAGGTGGCCGTGCCGGGTGCCTTCCTCGCGCACCAGGACGACCTCCGTGCCCGCTGCCACGAGCTCGGCGGCGTAGGCCTCCCCGCCGGCCCGCAGGGCGTCCCGGTCGGACGTGACGAGCATCGTCGGCGGCAGGCCGCGCAGGTCCTGCCCGCCCGGGAAGGCGTACGGCGACGCGGGACCCCCGTCGTGGCCGAGGTAGTTGTCGTTCATCGCGCGGAGGCGCGGCGGTGGGAAGGACACGTCGGGCGCGACGCCGCGCAGTGCGGCGAGCAGCTCGTCGCTCGCGGGCGGCAGCACGTGGTGGGTCACCGGGTAGGCGAGGACGACGCTGTGCGGCGCCGGTGGCACCGGGGCACCCGACGGCGTGGGGACGACGCCTGGCACGCCCGCCGCCGCGTCGCGCAGCCGCAGCGACGCACCGGCCGCGAGGTTGCCGCCCGCGCTCGCACCGCCGATCGACCAGGCGTCCGGGCGGACGCCGAGGTCCGCGCCGGTGGCCCAGGCGTACGCGAACGCCATCTCCCGGGACGCCACGGGGAACCGGGCGTCGGTGCGACCCGACCCGGCACCCGGTGCGGGGGCTCGGTCGGCGCCCTCGAACGTCGGCGCCAGGGAGTAGTCGACGCTCACCACGACGACCCCGCGCGCCGCCAGGTACCGCGCCACGCCGTCGGCCTCGTGCATGTCCAGGTCACCGCGGTAGAACGCGCCGCCGTGCGCCCACACGAGCCCTGCGACGCGGTGCTCGGTGTCCGGCTCGTAGACGCGCACCCGCAGGTCGCCGTGCGGGCCGTCGAGGACCCATCCGGCGACCGTGACCGGCGTCGTGGCCGGTGCGGCGTCCGCTGCGGGCCCCGCGGCCATCAGGTGTCCCGTCCGGAGGATCGCCCGGCGGTCGCTTGTGCGCCGTCGGCCGCCGCGAGCTGCGTCTCGAGGTGGAAGACCTCGGTGAGCTCGGTCATGGACTCGTCGGGGCCAGCACCGTCGAAGAACTCCGCCATCTCCGCCTGCCAGCGGGCGTTCACCTCGTGCAGGCCTATGCGGGCGCGGGCGGCGTCGGGGTCGCGGCTCTCGAAGTAGCCGACGACCTGACCGTCCGGCGCGACGAAGATCGAGTAGTTCTCCCAGCCGGTGGCGTGCAGGGCACGCAGCATCTCGGGCCAGACCTCGCCATGGCGACGCCCGTACTCCGTGAGCCGGTCCGGGCGGACCCGGAACTGGAACATCACCCGGCGGACGGGTGGTCGTCCTGTCACGCGGTCCTCCTCGGCCAGGGAGTGAATCGTTTCATGGTCAGCCTAGCCCGCCCCGACGACGTCGGACAAGACCCGGGGACACCACTCCACGCCCGCCCACCGCGCGGCACGCCGACCACGAACCCCGCCCCCCGGACCGACGGGCCGGCCCCACGGCCCCGCCCCCGCCACCGTCGCCCGCCGGCATGCCTGCCGATAGCATCCGGGGACCAGCCCCGCCCGCCCCCACGGGACGCCGACGAGAAGAGACCCCATGCCCCCCGCACGACGCCGCACGTCGATCTCCGACGTCGCCCGCCGCGCCGGGGTGTCGGTCGGCACCGTCTCCAACGTCCTCAACCGCCCCGACCGCGTCACCCCCACCACCCGCGAGCGCGTCGAGGCCGCCATCGGCGAGCTGCAGTTCGTGCGCAACGGCTCCGCCCGCCAGCTCCGCGCCGGCACCATCACCACCGCCGGCGCCGTCGTCCTGGACGTCGCCAACCCGTTCTTCACCGACGTCGCCCGCGGCATCGAGGACCGCCTCGACGAAGCCGGCTACACCCTCATGCTCGCCAGCAGCGACGAGCAGCCCGAACGCGAGGCCCGCTACCTGCGACTCTTCGAGGAGCACGGCGTCCAGGGCGTCATGGTCGTCCCCGCCACCGACGACGTCACGCACCTCGTCGACCTGCACGACCGCGGGGTGCGCGTCGTCCTGCTCGACCGCCCCTCCCCCGTCGAGGTCCTGTCCTCCGTCGCCGTGGACGACCGTGCCGGAGCCGCCGCCGCCGCCGCGCACCTCCTGGACCTGGGCCACGAACGCATCGCGTTCCTCAACGGCCCGCACACCATCCGTCAGTGCGCGGACCGCTCCGCCGGGCTGCGCGCCGCCCTCGCCGACGCCGGTCACGACCCCGACGAGGCCGTCGTCGAGATCACGCTCGCCACCCTCAACGCCGACGGCGGCCAGACCGGCACCCAGCAGGTCCTCGCGCTCGCCGACCGCCCCACCGCCCTGCTCTGCGTCAACGACCTCGCCGCCCTCGGCGCCCTGCGCACCCTCCGCGCCGCCGACGTCCCCGTCCCGTCCGGCATGGCCGTCGTCGGCTACGACGACGTGGCGTTCGCCGCCGAGCTCGCCACCCCCCTCACCTCCGTGCGTCAGCCCACCCACCGGCTCGGCCACCGAGCCGCCGACCTGCTCCTGGCAGACGACCCCGCCCCGTCGCACGTCACCTTCCAGCCCGAGCTCGTCGTCCGCGCCTCCACCACCGGCCTTACCTGACGCGAGTCAGCGCACGGCGGCGCCAGTCAGCGTGAATTCCGTTCAGTCAGCGCACGGCGGCGTTCAGTCAGCGCGGATGGGCGCAAGTCAGCGTGAACTTCGTTCAGTCAGCGCACGGCGGCGCGAGTCAGCGCAGATTGCGCCGAGTCAGCGTACGTCGGGTGCCGGACGCCGGGGGGCGCCGCGCGTCGTCGCGTTCACGGGCCCCAGGGGGCCCTCCACCTCGGGCTTGACGACGACGCGCGGCACCCCCCGACGTCCTTTGCCCTCGCGTTCGGTGTCCGTCAGGTCGCCTTGCGCTGACTGGTGCTGTTGTGCGCTGACTCGCGGGAATCTGCGCTGACTGGTGGGGCCTGCGCTGACTCGCGCCGTCGTGCGCTGACTGGTGGGGCCTGCGCTGACTCGCGCCGGGCGGTGCGAATCGCGGACGCACGAGGGCCCCGCCGGATCGCTCCGGCGGGGCCCTCGGTCAGGTCGGATCAGGTGGGCCAGGCTCGACCCGTGCGGTCAGGCCCGACGACGGACGACGACGACGGCGGTGACGCCGAGGCCCACGAGCAGCAGCGCACCGAGCGCGAACGGCAGGACGGTCGAGCCGGTCT
Source organism: Isoptericola dokdonensis DS-3 (assembly GCF_001636295.1). Taxonomy (NCBI): domain Bacteria; kingdom Bacillati; phylum Actinomycetota; class Actinomycetes; order Micrococcales; family Promicromonosporaceae; genus Isoptericola; species Isoptericola dokdonensis. The sequence continues at coordinate 1,959,030 of NZ_CP014209.1, forward strand.
GCGGCAGCTCCTCCTCACCCGGCTCCACGGCCTGCGGGGTGACGCGGATGTCGTTCGCCCGCACGTCGTCAGCCTCCGCACCGGACTGGTCCCCGGGGACGACCTCGCTCTCGCCGACCCGGTCCGCGGTGTCGTCCTCCTCGTCGGCAGGGGGAACGGCGGACGCCGACGGAGCGGGCGTCGCCGAGGCGGAGGGCTCGGGCGTCGGGACGTCGGAGGGCTCCGGCGTCGCGGACTCGGAGACGTCCGGCGACGGCTCGGGCGAGGACTCGGGCGTCGGGGTGCTGCTCGGCGACGGGGTGGGGGTCGGGGCCGGCTCCACGGGCACCTCGGTGCCGCCGCAGGTGACCTTGCCCTCCCAGTGGTAGTTGGTCTCCGCGACCTGGACCCAGGTGTACGAGTACGACGTCCAGCCGGGCCAGTCGCGGTGCGTGGTCACGTCGAACGTGACGATGCCGCTGTAGTCCGTGTCGGAATGAAAGTTGAAGGTGCGGGACTCGCCGGTGACGTCGTTCACCACGGCAACGTTCACATGGTTGTTGTGGCGAAGGCCCTCGGGGAACGTGACGGTGAGCGCCCCTTCACAGGTGGGGGCCGGGTAGTACCAGCCGCCGCTGTCGGGGATCTCGCGCACGGCGACGTGGCTGATGTCCTGGGACCTGCCCTGGTGGTTGCTCGCCGGAGACTGCACGGTGAGCTCCTTCACCGGCGGGTCGACGGTCCACGTCTTCACCTCCTGAGCGGCCTTCACGCACACCTCGACGATCAGTCGCGCCTCGGCGGCCTCGACCGTGTACGAGGTCCCGCTGAGGCCGTCGATCTTTCGCCACCCGTCGCTGGACGAGCAGACCTCCTGGCCCTTGCCGGGGCCTTGCCCTCCCCCGGTGGCGTGAGCGCTCGAGGCGGTGGACGCGGCCCCGAGGAGCAGCAGGAACAGGGTGGCGATCAGAGCGATCGGCGCACGCAGTCGCACGAAGGACATCTCGAGGGGTCTCGCTTCCACGGTGGGACGGAGTGCTTGCCCCGGGAGCCTAGACGAATGTACGGAGTGTCCGGAAGATCGGAGATGCGGCTGTTATCGGATAGTGATATGTGCGGTGACGCCCCCGCAGACCTCCGTGGGCAGCACGAAGGGACCGGGGACGGCATCGTCCCCGGTCCCTTCATGGCTGCCGTCGCATCGAGCGACCGTGCGCTGACTCGCGCCACCCGAGCGCTGACTGACGCCGTCGTGCGCTGACTCGCGCCACCCGAGCGCTGACTGACGCCGTCGTGCGCTGACTCGCGTCAGGAGACGCTGCGCGCGCCGACGCCCTCCAGCCCGGCGAGCTCGACGACCTCGGCGGCGACGGCGTCGAGGAGTCGCGGGTCGAGCCCGGCCCCGCCGGGCAGCATCCCGGCGAGGGCGGTCAGGGCACGGGCGACGTCCTCGGGGCGGGCGTCGGCGGCGGACCCGCCGCCGACGGCGGCGACCATGCGCTGCATCTCGGGCCCGCGGGGGTCGTCGACGGCACGCCCGGCGACGGCTTCGCGGCGCACGACCTCGGACCACGCGGCCAGCGCGTAGGCGGCGCCGCGCGGGACCTCGCCGGCGGCGAGCCGCTCGACGATCGTGTCGCCCCAGCGGTAGGGGATCTTCTGGGTGCCGTCCATGGACACCTGCCGGGTGGTGTGCCCGGTGGCGGGGTTGGCGAACCGCACGAGCAGCGACTCGCCGTAGGCGCGCAGGTCGGCGCCCTCGGGCGGGGTGAGGGTGGGCAGGGCGTCGTCGAACAGGAGCTCGCGGGCGCGCGCGAGGATCGCCGGGTCCTCGACGGCCTCGGCGATGGTCTCGTGCCCGGCGAGCCGCCCGGCGTAGGCGAGCAGCGAGTGGGTGCCGTTGAGCAGCCGCAGCTTGGCGCGCTCCCACACGGCGACGTCGTCGGTGAGGGTGGCGCCGGCCTCCTCCCAGGCGGGTCGCGGCCCGGCGAAGCGGTCCTCGACGACCCACTGGCTGAACGGCTCGCCCACGACGAGCCCCTCGTCGCGCACGCCGAGGGCGGCCTCGACGTCGTCGCGCTGCTCGGCGGTGGTGGCGGGCACGATGCGGTCCACCATCGAGCAGGGGAACGTGACGGACCCCGCCAGCCAGGCGCGCAGCGCGTCGCCCTCGGCGCCGGGCAGGGCGGCGTCGACGGCCTCGCGGACGAGACGTTCGAGGACGCGCCCATTGTCGACCATGTTGTCGCAGGTGAGCACGGTGATCGGCCGGTGGTCGGCGTGCTCGGCGGCGGCGCGGAAGCGGGCGGCGAGGCCGCGGGTGAGCAGCCCGACAGCGCCGGAGGGTCCGTCGTCGGCCGCGTCGTCCCCGGCGTGCTCGGCGCGCAGCGCGGCGAGGTCACCCGCGACGAGGTCGGTGTCCAGGGCGCCGGACGCCGTCCGGCAGTAGCCCTTCTCGGTGACCGTCAGGGTCACGAGGTGCGTGGTGGGCTCGGCGATCGTCGCGAGGACGCGGTCGGTCTCCTCGGCGGGCCAGGCGACGTCGAGCACGGCTCCGACGAGGTCCAGCGAGGTCTCGGTCGCACCGGCGGTGAGCACCGAGTAGACGCCGCCCTGGGGGCGGAGCTGGTCGCGCACGGAGGCGGAGCGCTGCGTCACGCCGAGGATGCCCCAGCGCAGGTCGCCCGTGGCTCGCGCCGCCTGCTCGGTGTAGACGGCCTGGTGCGCGCGGTGGAACGCCCCGATCCCGAGGTGGACGATGCCGACCGACGCCGGCGTCACGGGCGCCGGGACGGTCCCCGGCAGGGTGGAGCGGTGCAGTCGGTCGGTCACGGTTCTCCTCGGTCGACGGGCGGTGCGGTGGGCGGGGCCGTGGAAGAACGGACGACGAGGTCGACGTCCAGCGGCGGCAGGTGGGGCGCCGGGCTCCCCGGCGCGGAGGCGACGAGCTGGTCGACGGCCGCACGGCCGAGCGCGCGCAGGTCGACGCGCAGGGTGGTGAGCGGCGGGTCGACGAGGGAGGCGACGTAGGAGTCGTCGCAGCCGACGACGGAGAAGTCGTCGGGCACGCGCAGGCGGCGCGCGCGCAGCCGGTCGACGAGCCCGACGGCGACGAGGTCGTTGAACGTGATGACGGCGGTGGCCCCGGTCGCGACGACGAGGTCGGCGGCGGCCTGCCCGCCCTCGACCTGGGGTCGGAACGCGCCGAGCTCGACGACCTCGACGTCGTCGTGGCGGGCGGCCGCCGCGGCGAGGCCGGCGCGGCGCGCCTGGTCGCTCCACGAGGAGGACGGTCCACCGACGTAGGCGATCCGGTGGTGCCCGAGCGCACGCAGGTGCTCGACGGCGCGGCGCATCCCGGCCGCGTGGTCGGCGCCGACGGCGGCGACGCCGTCGACGGCGTGGTTGACGAGCACGACGGGCCGCTTCTCGGCGGCGGCGAGCGCGCGGTCGACGGCCCGGGGCGAGCAGAGCACGACGCCGTCGGTCTGCGGGCCGAGGGTGTGCATGGCCTCGGCCTCGAGGTCGGGGTTCTCCTCGGTGTCGACGACGAACAGCCCGTAGCCGCGCTCGCGCGCCCGCTCCTGGGCGCCCTTGGCGACGGTCGCGAAGTAGGGGTTGGCGAGGTCGGGCACGACGAGCCCGTAGGCGCCGGCACGGCCGGCGCGCAGCGAGGACGCGGCGCGGTTGGGGCGGTAGCCGAGCTCGTCGGCGGCGGTGCGGACCTTCTGCCGGGTGGCGGGGGCGACCCGGTCGGGGTCGGACAGCGCCCGGGACACGGTGGAGATCGAGACCCCGGCGACGCGCGCGACGTCGTGCACGGTGACCATCGGTGGCTCCTTCATCCTGCGAACGTTTGCAACAGCGACTCTTCCGGACAGAGTATCGCGTCTCGGCACTCGCTTCCGCGCGCGTCACCGCGTAGGATGCAAACGTTGTCACGCCACATCCGTAGCCACACGACGTCGTACCCGATGTCACTCGACGAGGAGAACCGCACGTGAGCGAGCCGTGGACCCTGCACCCCGACCGGGCGCTGCCTGCCGACCCGACCGTCCGCGGCATCGCCCGCGAGGTCTACGCGGCGACGAAGGACCTGCCGATCGTGTCGATGCACGGGCACGTGCCGGTCGAGTGGTTCACGCAGGACACCTCGTTCGGCGACCCGGCACAGCTCTTCGTCGTCCCGGACCACTACCTGACCCGCATGCTCGTCTCCCAGGGCGAGACGCTGCCGCGCCTCGGGGTCGGCTCGACGCCCGACGAGGCCGTGGAGACCGACCCGCGCGAGATCTGGCGTCGGTTCTGCGCGGGCTGGAAGCACTTCCGCGGGACCCCGACCCGGTACTGGCTGGAGCACGCGTTCGTCGAGATCTTCGGCGTGACGCAGCGCCCGTCGGCCGAGACCGCGGACGCGATCTACGACCAGGTCGCCGCCCGCATCGCCGAGCCCGGCTTCCGCCCCCGCGCCCTGCTCGACACGTTCGGCATCGAGGTCATCGCCACGACCGACCCGGCGTGGTCGTCGCTGGAGGACCACACCCGCCTGGCGAAGGACGGCTTCGGCGAGCGCGTGCTGCCGACGTTCCGCCCGGACCCGCTGCTGCACCTGGACCGCGCGACGTGGCGGGACGAGATCGCGCTGCTGGGCGACGCCGCCGGCACGGACGTGACGAGCTACGCCGCCTACCTGGACGCCCTGCGCACCCAGCGCCAGAAGTTCGTCGAGGCCGGCGCGCGCGCCACGGACCACGGCCACCTGTGGGCGGACACCACGCCGCTCGACGACGCGGAGGCCGTCCGCATCTTCGACGCCGCGCTGGCCGGCACCGTCACCGCCGACGAGGCCCGCGTGTTCAGCGGGCACATGCTGTTCCAGATGGCCGCGATGTCCGCCGAGGACGGCCTGGTCATGCAGCTCCACCCGGGCGTGCTGCGCGACCACGCGAGCGCCCCCTTCCAGGCGTTCGGCCCGGACAAGGGCTACGACATCCCCGTCGTCACGGAGTTCACGCACTCGCTGCGCCCGGTGCTCGACGCGTTCGGCCACCACCCGAACTTCCGGATGCTGGCCTTCACGGTCGACGAGGACGTCTACTCGCGCGAGCTCGGTCCGCTGGCCGGCGTCTACCCCGCGCTGAAGCTGGGTGCGCCGTGGTGGTTCCTCGACGCGCCGGAGGCGATGCGCCGGTTCCGCGAGTCCGCGACCGAGACGGCGGGCTTCAGCAACATGAGCGGCTTCGTCGACGACACGCGGGCGTTCTGCTCGATCCCGGCCCGCCACGACCTGGCCCGGCGCATCGACGCCGGCTACCTGGCGCGGCTGGTGGCCGAGCACCGGCTGGAGCTGGACGAGGCCGTGGACACCGCCGTCGACCTGGCGTACCGGTCCGCGCTGGCGTCCTACCCGCGCCCCTGACGTCGCCGGTGGCCCCGGGGACGCCCCGGGGCCACCGGGCGCCAGCCGCTGGAAAACGATTCACACCGGACGACACGAGGACAGCACTGCGATGAAGATGGGCTTCCGCTGGTACGGCGAGGGCAACGACACCGTCACGCTCGACCACGTCCGCCAGGTGCCGGGCGTCGAGACCATCGTGTGGAGCCTGCACCACAAGCAGGCCGGCGAGGTCTGGGAGCAGGCCGAGATCGACGCGGAGGTCGCGAGGATCACGGGTCTGACCGATGCCGCCCGGGCGCGCGGGATCACCCGCACCTTCGACGCCGACGTCGTGGAGTCGGTCAACGTGCACGAGTCGATCAAGCTCGGCCGCACCGTGCTGGGCATGGGCCGCGACGAGGCGATCGACAACTACCGCACGACGATCCGCCGTCTCGGCCGGGCCGGGGTGAAGGTGGTCTGCTACAACTTCATGCCCGTCTTCGACTGGCTGCGCACGGACCTGTGGCACCCCCTGCCCGACGGGTCGACGGCCCTGTACTTCGAGAAGGCCGTGGTCGACCGGATGACGCCCGAGAGCCTCATCGCCGACATGGAGGCCGGCTCGCACGGCCTGACCCTGCCCGGCTGGGAGCCGGAGCGTCTCGCCGGGTTCTCCGAGCTGAACGCCGCCTACGAGGGCGGCACCCACGAGGACATGTACGCCAACTACCAGTACTTCCTCGAGGCCGTGATCCCGGTCTGCGAGGAGGTCGACGTCAAGCTCGGCGTGCACCCCGACGACCCGCCCTTCGACGTCTTCGGCTGGCCGCGCGTGGTGTCCACCCACGACGACCTCGCCCGCGTGCTCGCCCTGCACCCGAGCCCGCACCACGGCCTCACCCTGTGCCTGGGCAGCTTCTCCGCGAACCCGCAGGCCGACGCCGTCGCCGCGGTGCGGACGTACATGGACCGCATCCACTTCTCGCACGTGCGCAACATCAAGCACTTCCCGAACGGGGACTTCACCGAGGTCGCGCACCGGGCGTGCGAGGGCGACGTCGACACGGTCGGCATCATGACGGCGTACGCCCAGGCCGGGTACACCGGCTACATCAGACCCGACCACGGCCGCCACCTGTGGGACGAGAACACCACGAACAAGCCGCGCCCCGGCTACGGTCTGTACGACCGCGCGCTGGGCATCCAGTACCTGCTGGGCGTCTGGGACGCCGCCCGGCACGGCGCACGCTGACGTCGCGCGCCCCTCCGAGCCGAGCAGGGCACCACCACCGCCACGACGACAAGGACGACCTCGTGACCTTCGACATCGATTTCGGCACCCCGGCCCCGCACGCCGCGTGGCTCCCCGACGAAGCGTTCGCCGCCGTCGGGACCCGTCGCCTCGCGCTGGACGCCGCGGCGCCCACCGCGACCGACCTCGACCGGGCGGTCCTCGCCTCGCTCGTCACCGAGCTCGACCGGGCGACCGGCACCCACGGCGGTGCCGTCGTCGGCGCCGCGGACTCCCCCGACCTCGTCCTGCGCCTCGAGCCCGGCTCGGCCACCAGCCCGCCCGACGGGTTCACGGTGGCCCGCACCGACGGTCGGCCGACCGTCACGGCCAGGACCCCCACCGGCCTGCTCCACGGCTGGTTCCACGTCGTGCGGCGGGGCGAGGCGGCGTTCACCGGCCCGGAGGGCACGGAGCAGCACGCCCCGGCCGCCGCGCTGCGGATGCTGGACCACTGGGACAACGTCGACGTGCACCCGGTGATGGGGCAGGTGGAGCGCGGGTACTCCGGCGGTTCGATCTTCTACGACGCCGGGGTGGTTCGCGCCGACCTCACGCGCGTCACCGCGTACGCGCGGCTGCTCGCCGCCGTCGGCATCGACCGCGCCTGCATCAACAACGTCAACGTGCACGCTCGCGAGGCGCGGCTGCTCACCGACGACCTGCCCGAGGTCGCCCGCATCGCCGCCGCCCTGCGCCCGTACGGGGTCCGCACCCATCTCGCGGTGAGCTTCGCCGCGCCGATGACGCTCGGCGGGCTGCCGACGTCCGACCCGCTGGACGACGCCGTCCGCGCCTGGTGGCGCGACGCCGCCGACCGGGTGTGGGCGCAGGTCCCGGACTTCGGCGGGTTCGTCGTCAAGGCGGACTCCGAGGGCCAGCCCGGACCCTTCGCGTACGGGCGGGACCACGCCGACGGCGCGAACCTGCTGGCCGAGGCCGTCGCTCCGCACGACGGGCTCGTGCACTGGCGGGCCTTCGTCTACAACCACACGCAGGACTGGCGCGACCGGTCGACGGACCGCGCACGCGCCGCCTTCGACCACTTCGCGCCGCTCGACGGCCGCTTCGCGGACAACGTGGTCGTGCAGGTCAAGCACGGCCCGCTCGACTTCCAGACCCGCGAGGCGGTCTCCCCCGTGCTCGCCGCGATGCCGCGCACGCGCCTCGCGCTCGAGCTCCAGGTCACCCAGGAGTACACGGGTCAGCAGCGGCACGCCTGCTACCTCGGGCCGTGGTGGAGCGAGCTCCTGCGGTTCGCGCCGTGGGGCGCCGACGACGGCACGACCGGTGGCGGCACGCGCGTCGCGGACGTCGTCACCGGGCACGGGCCGGACGCCGCACCGGGCGTCGCCGCGGCCGGGGGCGGCGGGATCGCCGCGGTGTCGAACGTGGGCGACGACCGGTTCTGGACCGGCCACCCGTTCGCGCAGGCCAACCTGTACGCGTTCGGGCGCCTCACCTGGGACCCGACGCTGGATGCGACCGACCTGCTCGACGAGTGGATCACGCTGACGTTCCCCGACACCTCGGCCGACCTGCGGGCCGCGCTGCACGCGATCCTCGACGACTCGTGGCGCACCTACGAGGCGTACACGGCGCCGCTGGGCGTCGGCTTCATGGTGCGGCCGGGCCACCACTACGGGCCGGACGTCGACGGCTACGAGTACACGCCCTGGGGCACCTACCACTTCGCCGACCGTGACGGCATCGGCGTGGACCGCACCCGCGCCACGGGCACGGGGTACACCGGCCAGTACCCGGCACCGTGGCGGGACGTCTACGAGTCGCTCGAGACCTGCCCGGACGACCTGCTGCTGTTCTTCCACCACGTGCCGTACACGCACGTGCTGCACAGCGGCGTCACCGTGATCCAGCACGTCTACGACACGCACTTCGCGGGTGTCGAGCAGGTCGAGGCGATGGTCGCGCGGTGGGAAGAGGTCGCCGCCGAGGTGCCGGACGACGTCGCGCGGCGCGTCCGCGAGCGCCTCGCCGAGCAGCTGCGGTCCGCCGTCGAGTGGCGCGACCAGGTGAACACGTACTTCCTGCGCAAGTCCGGGATCCCCGACGCCCGTGGGCGGACGATCTACTGAGGGTCGCCCGGCTGAGCGGCGCCGCGGGGGCCGATCAGTCGACGTCGATGAACCGCTGCCGCACCTCGGCGAGCACGGGCCGCTCGACGCGCAGCAGCAGTGCCGCCCACAGCACGCCGAGCAGTGCGAGGACGGCGGGGGCGGTGAGCCAGACGATCAGTGCGGCGAGGACGAGCAGGGCGACGACGAGCAGGGTGACGCGCGGCAGCCGGGCGAGGAAGAACACGCCGAGGCGTGCGGTGTCGGGGGTGGGGAACGTGAAGAACGCCGCGATGACCGTGGCCTGCACGAGCCACAGCAGCACGAGGACGCCCACGCCGATGCCGATGCCGAGCACCCACGCCGGTGCGTCGCCGGCGACGTCGACGACCATGAACGCGAGGACGGCGAGGACGAGCAGCGCGGGCACCCACAGCTTGGCGGCGTCGAACAGGTTGAGTCGGTAGCCGCGGGCGAAGGCGGCGGCCGGGGAGAGACCGAGCTCGACCGGCCGGTCGCCGAGCGCGAACAGGCCCGCGGCGAGCGCCGGGCCGACGAGCACGGTGCTGAGCACCGCGAGCGCGGCGGTGGCGCCGCGCGGCCCGGTGGACAGGGCGAGCAGGCCGAGGGCGACGACGGTCGGCGAGACGGCGAGCGCCTGGAGCACGCCGACGACGAGCAGCCGGACGGCGGTCGGGGCGGGGCGGGGTGCGGGGCCGGTCTCGGGCGTGTTCACGCGCCCACGCTACCGGTGCCGTGGGCCGCCGTCGGCGTCGGTCGCACGGCGGCCGCCGGCGCGGGGCCGGTCGTCCCGCCCCTCTTGACAGCGCTCGGGGCGTCTCGGGAGCATGGCATCCGTCGAAGCGCTTCGATGAAGACGCGTCTCGACACCTCCAGCGGCGCCGCCCCGGCGCCGGACGTGCGCGACGAAGGGCACACCCGCATGAGGCATCTCCGCAGAACCCCGGCCGTCGCCGTCGCGACGGCGACGCTCCTCGCACTGACCGCCACCGCGGCGTCCGCGGGCCCCGGCCACGGCGACCGCCACCGGCCGGACCGCCCCGGCAAGACCCTCACCGCCGAGCAGACGGTCGAGGCGATGCAGCCCGGCTGGAACCTCGGCAACTCGTTCGACGCCGTCGGCGCGGACGAGACCGCGTGGGGCAACCCCGTGGTGACGCGCGAGCAGATCGCCGCGGTCGCCGACGAGGGGTTCCACTCGATCCGCATCCCGGTGACGTGGGGCCAGCACCAGGGCCCGGCACCGGACCACACGATCGACCCGGACTTCCTCGACCGCGTGGAGGAGGTCGTCGACTGGGCGCTGGAGGAGGACCTGTACGTCCTGCTCAACGTGCACCACGACTCGTGGATGTGGACGAACGCGATGCCGAGCGACCCCGCGGGCGTCACCGCGCAGTTCACCGCCACCTGGGAGCAGCTCGCCGACCGGTTCGCGGACCACCCCGCCGAGCTCACGTTCGAGTCGCTCAACGAGCCGCAGTTCGCCGGGGTCGACGACGACGCGGGCGACGCGCTGCTGCACGACCTCAACGTCGCGTTCCACGACGTCGTCCGTTCCTCGGGCGGCCACAACGACGACCGCCTGCTGGTCCTGCCCACCCTGCACACCAACGCGGCCCAGGAGCGCCTCGACGCCCTCGACGCGACGATCGACGGCCTCGACGACCCGCAGATCGCCGCCACGATCCACTACTACGGCTACTGGCCGTTCAGCGTGAACGTCGCGGGCGGCTACCGGTACGACGACGTCGCGCGCGCCGACATGACGGGCACCTTCGACCGGGTGCAGGCCACGTTCATCGACCAGGGCGTCCCCGTGATCCTCGGCGAGTACGGCCTGCTCGGGTTCGACCGGCACACCGGCACCATCGAGCAGGGCGAGAAGCTGAAGTTCTTCGAGATGTTCGGCGCCGAGGCCCGGGCGGCCGGGGTGACCACCATGCTCTGGGACAACGGCCAGCACCTGGACCGCACCACGTTCGCGTGGCAGGACCCGGAGCTGTTCGCCCAGATCGAGTCGTCCTGGCGGACCCGTTCCGGCACCGCGTCCACCGACCAGGTGTTCGTCCGCCCCGGCGCCGTCGAGCCGCAGACGATCACGCTCGAGAAGCACGGCACGCGGTTCCACGGCCTGTGGATCGACCGGCGGCCGCTGCTGCCCGTGCTCGACTACCGCGTGCGGGGCGACCAGGTCACCCTGACGAAGCGGCTGCTGCACCGCCTCACCGACGACGCGCACGGCCCGCAGGCCGAGCTCACCGCCCGGTTCACCCGCGGCGTGCCGTGGGACGTCGAGGTGATCGTGGCGGACACCCCGGTGCTCGCCGACGCCACCGGCACCACCGACGACTTCGGGATCCCCACGGAGTTCCGCGGCGACCGTCTCGCCACGATGGAGGCCACCTACGCCGACGGTTCCGCCGCCGGCCCGCACTCGTGGACCACGTACAAGGAGTTCGACGCGGCATTCGTCCCCGACGAGGCGGCCGGCGAGATCGTCCTGCGCCCCGCGTTCTTCGCGGAGGTCCGTGACGGCGAGCCCGTCCACCTGACGTTCCACTTCTGGAGCGGCGACACCGTGGAGTACACGGTGACGCGGTCCGGCGACACCGTCACCGGCCAGGTCGGCTGACGCCTCCCCCGCCGAGCGTCTCTGGATGTCGGGGTTCGAGCCCTCATTCCCGACCTTCAGAGACGCTCGGCGGCGACGGTCAGTCCTCCTGGAGCACGACGACGTCGGTCGGCTCGAGTCGGAGCGTCTCCCCCGCCTCGACGCGCCGCCCGGAGAGCAGGTCGGTGCCGGACGCGTGCGCGGCGACCTCCCGGACCTCGGTGGCGTGGTTGAGCACGAACGCGAACCGCCGGCCGTCCGTGGCGCGGACGGCGAGCTCGACGTCGTCGGCGTCGGCGTACGGGCCGACGAGCCCGTGGCGGTCCAGCACGCGCCGCACGACGTGCGCGAGCCCGGCGTCGTCGAGCCCGGTGGCGACGTACCAGGCCTCCCCGTCGCCGAACGTGTGCCGCGTGACGGCCGGCGTGCCCGCGTAGAACTCGGCGCCGTACGTGCCGACGACCTCGGCGCCCTCGGGGACGAGGACCTCGAACACGAGGCCCGCCCCGGCGGTGAGGTCGCCGTCGGGGCCGGTGAGGTGGACGGGGTGGACGACGCCGGGCTCGGCGGAGTCCGTCTCCTCGACCCGGATGCCGAACAGCGGGCCGAGCGGCCCGGGGGCGTCCATGAGGTAGGCGTTGGAGTCCTCGTCGACCCGGCCTGCCCAGAACGACGACAGCACCGTGCCGCCGCGGGCGGCGACCTCCTCCAGCCGTGCCACGACGTCCCCCCGGAGGAGGTGCAGCATGGGCGCGACGACGACGTCGTAGCCGGTGAGGTCGGCGGTCACGGGGACGACGTCGAGCTGCGCCCCGGCGTTCCACAGGGCCCGGTAGTACCCGAGGACGGTGTCCACGTACCGGGCGTGCCGGTTGAAGCCGTCGGTCATCTCGGCGGCCCACCAGGAGTCCCAGTCGAAGAGCACCGCGACGCGGGCCGGGGTGCGGGCGCCGAGGACGGCGTCACCGAGGTCGCGCAGCTCCGCGCCGAGCGCCGCCACCTCCCGGAACGACCGCGTGTCGGTGCGGCCCGCGTGGTCGAGGACGGCGCCGTGGTACTTCTCGCAGGCGCCCTTCGACTGACGCATCTGGAAGTACAGGACGGCGTCGGCGCCGTGCGCGACCGCCTGCCACGACCAGAGCCGCAGCACCCCGGGACGCTTGACCGGGTTGACGTCGCGCGACGCCGTGATGGTGGGCGTCTGCTCCATCACCCAGAACGGGGCGCCGTCCTTCAGGCCCCGCATGAGGTCGTGGGCGAGCGCCATCCGGGCGTGCTCCCGCTGCCCGGGCGGGTAGTTGTCCCAGCTCGCGACGTCGAGGTCCGCGGCCCACCGGTGGTAGTCGATCGGGCGGAACATCCCCATGAAGTTCGTGGTGACGGGGGTGGTGGCGTCGTGCTCGCGGATCCGCTCCTTCTCGTCCCGGTAGTTCGCGAGCATCGCCTCGGACATGAACCGGCGGTAGTCCAGCGTGATGCCCTGGAACGCCGTGTGATCGGGGCCGCGCCAGTGCTCGGACAGCATGTTCGGCGGGACGACCTGCTCGAAGTCGGTGAACGTGTGCGACCAGAACGTCGCGTTCCACGCCTCGTTGAGCCGGTCGAGGGTGCCGTAGCGCTCGCGCAGCCAGTCGCGGAACCCGGCGCCGCACAGGTCGCACCAGCAGCCGCCGTCGAACCCGCCGTACTCGTTGCCGACGTGCCACGCCACCAGTCCGGGGGTCCCGGCGTACCGCTCGGCGACGCGCCCGGCGAGCTCCGCGGACAGCCGCCGGTACACCGGCGAGCTCGGGCACGCGTTGTGCCGCTGGCCGTACACGTGCCGACGCCCCTGGAAGTCCGTGCGGCACACCTCCGGGTGGGCGTGCGCCAGCCACGGCGGCAGCGCCCCGGTGGACGTCGCCAGGACGACGTCGCGGCCACCCGCGACGGCCCGCTCCACGATCTCGTCGAGCTGCGTGAAGTCGTAGGTGTCGGCGTCCGGCTGGAGGGTCGCCCACGAGAACACGTTGAGGGTGAGCGTGTCGATCGCGGCCTCGTCGAACGCGGCGTAGTCGGCCTCCCAGACCTCGCGCGGCCACTGCTCGGGGTTGTAGTCGCCGCCGTAGCGGATCTGCGGCGTGCGGTGCTCGGACACGGGTCCTCCAGGGTCGGGGTCGTACGGTCGAACGGTTCCGGCGGGCCAGGGGCGCGCGCCGGCGGTCAGGCGACGAAGCGGTCGGTGACGTCCGCGAGCACGGGCGCGTCGACGCGCAGCAGGAACCAGAGCCAGGCGACGCCCACGACGACCAGCCCCACCTCCCCCGCGACGGCGACCACGCCGCCCGCGACGACGACGAGCGCCAGCAGGCCGACCGTCGCGCCGGGCCGCCGGGTCAGGTAGTGCAGGGCCAGCCGGGCGACGTCGCGGACGCGGAACCGGAACACCGACGCCAGGACGAGCGCCTGGAGCGCCCACAGCACCACCAGCAGCGCGACGACCAGCAGCACCACGACATACACCGTGCCGATGCCGGCCGCCTCGCGGTGCACGACCGACGTCGCGACGATCCCCAGCACCACCAGCGCCGGGACGACCAGCAGCAGGACGTCGCTGGTGTTGAGGCGCAGCCCGCGGGCGAACGTGCGCGCCGGGGCCGGCTCCTCGGCCCGCGCCCGCACGTGCAGCGTGAACAGCCCTGCGGAGACGAACGGCACCGCCGGGGCGAGGCACAGCGGCAGGACGAGCACGTTGCCCGGCGAACCGTCCAGCATCAGCAGCGCCACGAGCGACGGCACGCAGCCCAGCGCCACGAGCAGCCCCACCGTCGCGTACCAGTAGACCCGGCCCGCCACCCGGCTGAGGATCCCCTCGCCCGGGTCCCGGGCACCCGCCTGCGCAGCCATCAGGCGCCCTGCGCCGCGACCTGGCGGCCGAGGATCCGGGCGTCGTCCAGCCACGCCGGGGTCTCGTCGTGCACGGCGTCGATCTCCACGAGCGTCACCTCGTGCCGGTCGAGGGTGAGGTCGAGGGTCACGCGCCCGTCGACGACGTCGAGCGACGTCAGGGAACGCACGGGCTCGGACGCCTCGTGCAGCAGGTCGAGCTGGCGTGACGTCGGGGACCCCGGGCGGCCCAGGTGGCGCCAGGCGGAGTGCACGTCGCCCTGCTCGGGGGCGACGCGGGACCGGTGCACGGACACCCGGCCGGCGCCCGGGACGGGGAGCGACAGCCGCAGCTCGTGCCGTGCGGGCTCGTCGGGCGCGTCCGTGCCTCCCACGGGCTGCCAGGCGAGCACCGTGACGCGTCCGGCGTCGTCGCGGGTGACCAGGTGGTCGGCGCCGCGGTGCAGCACCTGCGTGCCCATCCGGGCCATGAACGCGTAGAGGTGGAACGCGGGCTTGCGGAGCTGGCGGTGGCCCAGCAGGCCGAAGCCGCCGTGCAGCGCCGACGTCGGGACGTTCTCCTCCTCGAAGACGTCGCAGAACGTCCAGTAGGAGAACGAGTCCACCAGGTCGCCGCCGCCCACCAGCACCGGCGCGAGCGACGCCGCCTGGTACGGGGTGTCGTGCACCGGGTTGTCCGGGCGGTAGCTCGTCGAGAACTCCGTGACGTGCGTCGGCAGACCCTCCAGCCGCGACCCGGCGAGCAGCTTCGCGGGCGTCGCGAACTGGTCGAGCAGCGACTGCGGGTCCCGCAGCGTCTGGTACGTGCCGAACGGGACGTGCTGCGCCGGACCGGTCGTGTACGCGTGGAACGACAAGAAGTCGACGGGCACGTCCCGGTCGGTGACGAAGTCCGCGAACGGCTGCCACCAGTCGTCGGCCCCCGGGGAGATCGCCGGGCCGCCCACCTGGAGCTCGGCGTCGACGTCCTTCACCGCGGCCGCCGTCACCTCGTACAGCCGGAAGTACGCCTCCTGCGAGGCGTCCTGCCAGAAGTTCACCAGGTTCGGCTCGTTCCACACCTCGATCGGCCAGCGCCGCACCTCGTCCAGGCCGTAGCGGTCGATCGCGTGCCGCACCACCGCCTGCACCAGGGCCGCCCACTCGCCGTGGTCGCGCGGGGGCGTCACGTTGCCCCTCCACCAGAACACCGTCTGGTCGCCCGACGCGAGCCCCGACGGCATGAAGCCCAGCTCCAGGAAGGGACGGATCCCGAGGTCCAGCCAGGCGTCGAGCACCTGGTCGGCGTACGTGAACGAGTACCGGGTGCCCCGGTGGCCTGCCACGTCGTAGGGGCGGTGGATGCCCAGGTCGTCCGACAGCAACCCGTGCCCCCGGACGTACCGGAAGCCGATCTCCGACTGCACCAGGGCCAGCGACTCCTGGTGGTCGGCGCGCAGCGCCAGGTTGAGGCGGCCGGTCCCGACGCACCGGCGCCAGGCGTCGCCGAGGACGCCGGTGGGAGAGGACGGGACGACGATCGTGGACACGCGAGACTCCTGCGACGGTGGGGGTAGGACGGCGGCGCCGCCGCCGGGACGAGGCCCGGCGACGACGCCGCGGAGGTCACTGCTGGCGTGCGAGCGCCGTGTTGTACGTGTCGACGAGCTGGGTCGCGCCCAGGCCCTCGAGCTCCGCCACGTAGGCGTCCCAGTCGTCCAGCGAGCGCTGGCCGGTGACGAACGCCGCGGTCGCGGCCATCACGGCGTCCTTGAGCTGGGTGTCCAGCAGGGAGGCCTGCTCGAGCTCCATCTCGTCCAGGCGGGCGGCCGGGGTCACCGGCAGCACCGTCTTGGCGTCCAGGACGGCGCGCGTCCACTCCTTGACCTCGTCCGACATCACGGACTCCAGGAGCTCCTGCGAGGAGCCGTTCGCCAGCAGGAACACGCCGTTGCTGTAACCGAAGTCGGTGTTGAGCATCTTCGGGGCGCCCGGGTTGAGGGCGTTCCAGCCGATGTCCTCCTTGAGGGTGCGCGCACCGTCGACGACGTCGTAGGTCTCACCCTCGACGCCCCACTGCGCGAACTCCATGCCCTCGTCCGAGTAGTACTGCCAGTCGACGTACTGCAGGAGCGCCTTGAAGTACGGCTTCTCCGCGGCGTCGGCCGCGATCATCAGGCCGGACGACAGGCGGCTCGGGAGCAGGTTGCTGCCCGCGGGGCCGCCCGGGAGGGTCAGCAGGCGGATCGAGGCGTCCTTGCCGGCGTCCTCCATGGCGGTGCGGTACACCGTGATCTCCTGGGTGTTGCCCGAGATCGCCGCCGAGGAGCCCGAGATGAACTTCTGCTTCGCCTGGTCGTCGTTCTGCGTGATCTCCGGGTCCATCGCCCCCGAGGAGACCATGCCTGCGACCGTCTCGAGGAGCTGGCGGTAGCCGTCCGACGTGCCGTTGAACGTGAACTGGCCCGCCGCGTCGTCGTACCAGGTGTTCGCGTAGCCCCAGCCGCCCGACGCCCCGAAGTTCGGCGCCATGTACTGCAGCATCGCACCCAGCGGCTGCGAGTCCGTCCACCGGTCCGAGAACGCGTAGTCGATGTCCGGGTTCGCCTCCTTGACCGTCTGCAGGTCCGCGGCGAACTCCTCCCACGTCGCCGGGTCCTCCGTGATCCCGGCCTTCGTCCACATGTCGTCGTTGATCACGACGGAGTACTGGACGTCCGTGATCTCCCGGAGACCGGGCAGGATGTAGAACTTGCCGTCGTCCTGGCGGAGGTTGTCGAGGTCCTCCTGGAGGCCCCAGTCCTCGATCTTCTGGGAGAAGTTCGGCATGTACTCCAGGTAGTCCGACACCGGCAGCAGCGCGCCGCCCGCGACGAACTGCACCTCCTGGCCGGGGTACGTCACCGACATGATGTCGGACGTCTCGCCCGAGCCGATGAGCAGTGCCTTCTTCTGGTCCCAGTCCGCCAGCGGCACGTCGGTGCGCGCGAACGTGACGTTCTGGTTCGCCTCCAGCTGCTGGAAGATCGACCAGTCGTCCTGCACCGGGTAGTTCGGGTGGTCGCGGTACAGCAGGGAGAGCTCCACCGGCTCGGTGGCCCGGAAGGTGTCGCCCGCGGCGAACTCCTCCATGGCGCCCACCGACTGCTCGGCGCCGATGGTCACGGCGTCACCGGTCGCGTCACCGTCGCCCGTCTCGCCCTCGTCGCCGCCGCCGCACGCGGCCAAGCCCAGGGCGAGGGTGCTGATCGACACGGCCGCGACCGCGGTCCGCATTCTCGTGCTCTTCATGATTCTCCTCGTGTGACGAGCGTCGTCGCTCTGACAGGTGGGGACGGCGAGGCGCCGAGCCCCCGGGGACGGGTCGGTCAGCCCTTGACCGAGCCGAGCATCACCCCGGAGACGAAGTACCTCTGGATGAACGGGTACAGGCAGATGATCGGCAGGACGGTCAGCAGCATCGTCACCGCCTGGATGTTCGCGCCGATCTGCACAGCCTCCATGCCGGTCGTGCCCGCGGCGGGGCTCGTCGCTGCCGCGATGAGGTTGCGCAGGTAGACGGTGACCGGGAACAGCTCCTTCTGGTCCAGGTACAGGAACGCGTTGAACCAGGAGTTCCACAGGCCGACCGCGTAGAACAGCGTCATCGTCGCGAGCACCGCCTTGGACAGCGGCAGCACGATCCGGAAGAAGACGCCGTACGTCGTCAGGCCGTCGATCGCCGCGGCCTCCTCCAGCTCGGCCGGGAAGTTCTCGAAGAACGACTTCATGACCAGCAGGTTGAAGACGCTGATCGCGCCCGGCAGGACGATCGCCCACATCGTGTTGCGCATCCCGAGGATGTCCGCGACCAGGATGTAGTTCGGGATCAGACCGCCGCCGAAGAACATCGTGAACACGGCGATGCCGATGAAGAAGTTGCGGCCCTTGAGGTGCTGGCGGCTCAGCGCGTACGCGTACGGCGTCGTCAGCGCCATCGAGATCGCCGTGCCGAGCACCGTGTACAGCAGCGTGTTCGCGTAGTTGCGCCAGAACAGCGAGTCGCCCATGACGACGTCGAAGGTGTCGAGGTTGAAGCCCCGCGGCCAGAGGTTGACCTCGCCGGCGGCGATGAAGCCCTCCGAGGAGAACGCCTTCGCGACCAGGTTGACGAACGGGTAGAGCGTCACCGCGCAGACGAGGAGCAGCAGGACCACGTTCGTCCAGCGGAACGTCCGGTAGCCGGGCGTGTCCTTGATCGTCGTCGTGCTCTGGCGGACCGCCGCCAGGTCCGGGGTCCGGGTTTCGGTCACCACAGCGAGGCTCCAACCATGCGGCGCGAGGCATAGTTCGCGGTCAGGACGAGGGTCAGCCCGATCACGGCCTCGAACAGGCCGATCGCGGTGCCGTAGGAGAACTGGGCGGACTGGATGCCGACCCGGTACAGGTAGGTCGAGATGACGTCCGCCGTCGAGTAGATGAGCGGGTTCTGCAGCAGCAGGACCTTCTCGAACCCGACCGCCATGAAGGTGCCGATGTTGAGGATGAGCAGCACCATCATGGTCGGGCGGATGCCCGGCAGGGTGATGTGCCACGTCTGCTGCCACCGGTTCGCACCGTCGATGCGGGACGCCTCGTAGAGCTGGTCGTCGATGGTCGTCAGGGCGGCGAGGTAGAGGATCGTGCCCCACCCGACGGTCTGCCAGACCTCGGAGCTCACGTAGATCGTGCGGAACCACTCGGGCTGCTGCATGAACGAGATCGGGTCGCCGCCGAACGCCGTGACGAGCTGGTTGACGGTGCCGTTGACCGACGTCAGCTGCAGCACGAGGCCGGCGACGATGACGATCGACATGAAGTGCGGCAGGTACGAGATCGTCTGCACGATCTTCTTGAACCGGCGCGACCGCAGCTCGTTGAGCATCAGGGCCAGCACGATCGGCAGCGGGAAGCAGATCGCCAGCGTCAGCAGCCCCAGGATCACGGTGTTCCAGAACACCGTCCAGAACTGCTGGTTGTTGATGAACATCTCGAAGTAGTAGAGGCCGACCCACTCGTCGCCGAGCGGGTTGCCGCCCGGCCTGAACCGGCGGAACGCGATGACGTTGCCGACCATCGGGGCGTACTTGAAGACGAGGAAGAACAGCACCGGCAGCGCGATGAACGTGTAGAGCCGCCAGTCCTTGCGCAGCGCCTGCCGCCACGTCACCCGGTGACGTCGCGCGCGGCGCGGCTCCTTGCCGCTCGGCCTGCTCTCGGTCGGCGGGGCGAGCTCACCGCCCGTGTCCGCCGGCGGGGCCGTCAGCGCCCCGGCACCGTGTGCCATACCTGCTCCCGTCACGTCATCGTGGCGAACGGGTCCACATCGCTGTGGGTGACCGCCCGAAAGTTTCGACACTGAAAACGTTATCGATAGCGGCAGAGTAGGACGCCCGTCACACGGCGGTCAAGTGGAGTCGGGATCACGGTCTGATCACAGGATCGGCCCGATCCTCGGGTTGCGGCGCTCAGATTCACCCGCTGAACTGGGGCGGCAGGCGGCGTGACAACGTTTGCAGGAGTTCTCAGCGAAGGGAGGGATGACTAGGATGGCAATCGAAACTTGCGACCTCAGACCGGGACCATGACCCGCGCGGGCCGGGCCCGGGAAGGACACCATGACCACCACGGGGATGCCCGGACCACGCGCCAGCGCGCCGACGATCGCCCAGATCGCCCGCGAGGTCGGCGTGTCCGCGCCCACCGTGTCCAAGGTGCTCAACGGCCGCGCCGACGTCGCCGAGACCACCCGCACCAAGGTCGAGGACGCCCTCGAGCGCGCAGGCTACCGCCGCCGCCGCGCCGCGCCGCCCGCCGCCGGCACCGGCCTCATCGACCTCGTGTTCCACAGCTTCGGTTCCGTCTGGTCGCTCGGCATCATCCGGGGCGTCGAGCAGGCGGCCGCCGCCGCCCGCACCAGCGTCATCCTGTCCGAGCTCGGCGGCCTCCACCGGCCACCCCAGACCTGGCTCGACGCCACCCTCCTGCGCCCGCCCGTCGGCGTGCTCCTCGTCGCCTCCGGCCTCAGCGGCGGGCAACGGCGCCAGCTCGTCAGCCGCGGCATCCCGTTCGTCGTCATCGACACCGACGGCGAACCCCCCGCCGACGTCCCCGTCGTCGGCTCCGACAACTGGAACGGCGGGCTCGTCGCCGCCCGCCACCTCCTCCAGCTCGGCCACCGGCACATCGCCGCCATCAGCGGACCCGCCGACATGCTGTGCAGCCGCGCCCGCATCGACGGCTTCCGCAGCGCCTTCGAGGGCTCCGGGGTCACGTTCGACCCGCACCTGCTGCGCGGCGGCAACTTCGAGGTCGAGGCCGGCTACCGCGCCGGACGTGACCTCCTCGACCGCGCCGACCGCCCCACCGCCGTCTTCGCCGGCTCCGACATGCAGGCCCTCGGCGTCCTGCGCGCCGCCCGCGACCTCGGCATCCGCGTCCCCGAGGACCTGTCCGTCGTCGGCTACGACGACCTCCCCCTCGCCCAGTGGACCACCCCGGCCCTGACGACCGTCCGCCAGCCCCTCGAGGAGATGGGCTCGGCGGCCGCCCGCATGCTCTTCGAGCTCGCCGACCAGCAGACCCCGCTGACCACCCGGCTCAACCTCGGCACCGACCTCGTCGTCCGCGAGACCACCGCTCCCCCGCCTCGCTGAGTCAGCGCCCGTCGGCGCGAGTCAGCGCAGGTTCTGACCAGTCAGCGCAGGTTCCGGGTGGTGGAGGGATCTCGCGCGTCGTCGCGTTCACGGGCCCCAGGGGGCCCTCCACTCCGGGTCTGACGACGACGCGCGAGATCCCTCCACCACCCTTCGTCGTCGATCGGTCGCCACCGGGCGCGAGTCAGCACACCTCCCCGCGGGTCAGCGCACATCGGCGCGAGTCAGCGCACATCGGCACGAGTCAGCGCAGGTCGGCGCGAGTCAGCGCAGGTCGGCGCGAGTCAGCGCAGGTCGGCGCGAGTCAGCGCACGATGACGACAGCAGCCACACGGGCTGCGATGCTTCGACGCGGGAGCACGTCGTCCACGGTCCCGTTGTCTCCCGAGCCGCCGACGCCGGGCCATATCCGTGCAGCAGTCCCTTTCGATCGGGCAACCGCTCGACGCACGCCGCGCCAAACGACTCCGCCCCGACCCGCCGGGCTCTCGCTGACTCCCGCTGATCTGTGCTGACTCGCGCCGATGTGCGCTGACTCGCGCCGATGTGCGCTGACTCGCGTGGATGTGCGCTGACTCGCGACAGGTCAGCGCTGGACGCGCGCGCTGCCCCCGCCGGCGAGCTTGGCGACCTCGGCGAGGTTCGCCGTCGTCGTGTCGCCGGGGGTGGTCATGGCGAGCGCACCGTGCGCGGCGCCGTACTCGACGGCCTCCTGGAGGGAGCCGAGCTCGAGCAGACCGTAGGCGAGGCCGGAGGCGAAGGAGTCGCCGCCGCCGACGCGGTCGTAGATCTCCAGGTCGGGGCGGTGGGTGGCCTCGACGAACCCTTCGCCGCGGGACCAGGCGATGGCGCCCCAGTCGTTGACGGTGGCGGTCTTGACGCCGCGCAGGGTGGTGGCGATGACCTGGAAGTTCGGGTACGCCTCGGCGGCCGTCTTGATCATGGCGCGGAAGGCGCCGGTGTCGAGGTCGGTGAGGGACTCGTCGACGCCCTCGACCTCGAAGCCGAGGGAGGCGGTGAAGTCCTCTTCGTTGCCGATCATGACGTCGACGTGGTGGGCGAGCCGCTGGTTGACCTCGCGGGCGCGCTCGATGCCGCCGATGCCCTTCCACAGGGAGGGCCGGAAGTTGAGGTCGTAGGACACGACGGTGCCGTGGCGGCGCGCGGCGGACATGGCTGCCTCGGCGACGTCGGCGGCGGACTCGGACAGGGCGGCGAAGATGCCGCCGGTGTGCAGCCAGCGCACGCCGGAGCCGAAGAGGGCGTCCCAGTCGACGTCGTCGGGCTTCATCTGGGAGATGGCGGTGTTGCCGCGGTCGCTGACGCCCACGGCGCCGCGGACGCCGAACCCGCGCTCGGTGAAGTTGAGGCCGTTGCGCACGGTGCGGCCGATGCCGTCGTACGGGTGCCACTGGATCCAGGAGGTGTCGAGCCCGCCGGTGAGGACGAAGTCCTCGACGAGGCGGCCGACCTCGTTGTCGGCGAGGGCGGTGACGACGGCGCCGCGCAGCCCGAAGGCGCGGCGGAGGCCGCGGGCGACGTTGTACTCGCCGCCGCCCTCCCAGACGTCGAAGCTGCGGGTGGTGCGCACGCGGCGGTCGCCGGGGTCGAGGCGGAGCATGATCTCGCCGAGGGCGACGACGTCGTAGCGGCACTCGGCGGCGGGGCGGGTGGTGATGGACGGGTTGGCCACGGTGATCAGGACTCCAGGGTGTGGGCGTGGGCGAGGTCGACGGCCTCGGCGCTGCGGCGGGTGATCTCGGCCCAGTCGCCGGCGTCGACGAGGGTCTTGTCGACCATCCAGGAGCCGCCGACGGCGAGGACGGGCTTGAGGCCGAGGTAGTCGGGCAGGTTGGCCGCGCTGACTCCGCCGGTGGGGACGAACTGCAGGCCGGGGAAGGGGGCGGCGAAGGCCTTGAGGGCGGCGGGGCCGCCGACGATCGAGGCGGGGAAGAGCTTGACGGTGCTGATGCCGAGGTCGAGCGCGGCCATGATCTCGCTGGGGGTGGCGACGCCGGGCAGGACGGGGACGCCGTGCTCCTGGGCGCGCTGGACGACCCGGGCGGAGAGGCCGGGAGAGACGATGTAGCGGGCGCCGGCCGCGACGACGGCGTCGACCTGGTCGGCGGTGGTGACGGTGCCGGCTCCGACGACGACGTCGGGCCGCTCGGCGGCGACGGCGCGGATGGCGTCGAGGCCGCCGGCGGTGCGCAGGGTGATCTCGGCGACGGGGAGCCCGCCGGCGACGAGGGCGTCGGCGAGGGCGAGGCCCTGGTCCGCGCCGTCGACGACGACGACGGGCACGATGCGGTGCTTGCCGAGGGCGTCCAGGACGGCGTCGTCTGAGGCTGTCATTCTCCACTCCGTTTCGTTATAGTGAACGCCAGTTGTTCACTGCGAAACACCCTACCGGAAGGTGGCCATGGGACCCAGCCCGCTCGGCAGCGTCGACAAGGCGCTCCTCACGCTCGACGCCCTCGGCCGCGCCGGCGCAGCGGGGATCCCGCTGGCCGACCTGTCGGCGGAGGTCGGGGCGAACAAGTCCACGCTCCACCGCACCCTCGCCGCCCTGCGGCACCGCGGCTACGCCGAGCAGTGCGACGACGGCGCCTACCGGCTGGGGCCCGCGATCCTCGCGCTGAGCAGCACGTTCCTCGCGGAGGAGAACCTGCCCGCCCTGCTGCGACCCGCCCTCGACGCTCTGTGCGACGACGTCGACGAGCTCGTGCACCTCGGGGTGCTCGCCGGCCGGGAGGTCGTCTACCTGGACAAGGTCGAGCCGCAGCGCGCCGTCCGCGTCTGGTCCGCCGTCGGACGCCGTCGCCCGGCCGCCACCACCGCCCTCGGCCGCGCGCTGCTGGCCGCGGGGCCGCTCCACGACGCCGACGACGCCTCCACGCTCGAGCCGTACCTCGCGCCGTCGACCACGCCCGACCGGCTCCTCGAGGCCCTCCACGAGGCCCGCGGGACCGGGGTCGCGAGCGAGACCGAGGAGAACGAGCGCGGCATCGCCTGCGCGGCCGTCGCGGTGCTCCGCGCCGGACGTCCCGTCGCCGCGGTGTCGATCACCGCCCCCGTCGAGCGGATGACGGGGCGCGCGAGGGCAGAACGCCTCGCCGCTCTCACCCGCACCCTGCCCGACCACCTGCCCCCGGGCCTCACCGTCCCGGCGCCGGCCGCGACCCGCTGACGCCGACCGGCGCCGCACCGCGGTCCCGGCCGTGTCGGCCGACGCCGCACGCCACCGTCGGGCAGCATGGCGTGCATGACCCGCAACCCCCTCGACATCCTCTTCGTCGGCGGTTCCGGCGTGATCAGCGCCGCGTCCGTCACCCGTGCCGTCGCGCAGGGCCACCGCGTCACGGTGCTCAACCGTGGCCGCTCGACCACGCGCCCGCTGCCCGCCGACGTAGAGCAGCTCACGGCGGACGTCACCGACCACGACGCCGTGGACGCCGCCCTCGGTAGCCGCGACTTCGACGTCGTCGCGCAGTTCCGGGCGTTCTCGCCCGAGCACGTCGCGCGCGACGTCGAGCGGTTCACGGGCCGCACCGGCCAGTACGTGTTCATCTCGTCGGCGTCGGCCTACCAGACGCCCCCGGCCCGGCTCCCCGTCACGGAGGCGACGCCCCTGCGCAACCCGTTCTGGCAGTACTCCCGCGACAAGATCGCCGGCGAGGACCTCCTCGTGCGGGCCCACCGCGAGGACGCCTTCCCCGCGACGATCGTGCGGCCGAGCCACACGTACGACCGCACGCTCCTGCCCACCACGGGCGGCTGGACGGACGTCGCCCGCATGCGGGCGGGCAGGCCCGTCGTCGTGCACGGGGACGGGACCAGCCTGTGGACGCTCACGCACACCGAGGACTTCGCGGTCGGTTTCGTCGGCCTCCTGGGCCACCCCCTCGCGGTGGGCGACGCCTTCCAGATCATGGGCACCCACACGCCCACCTGGGACCAGGTCTACACGTGGCTCGGCGAGGCCGCGGGCGTCCCCGACCCCGAGATCGTGCACGTCGCGTCCGAGACCATCGCCCGCGTGCTGCCCGACGTCGGCGACGGCCTGCTCGGCGACAAGGCTCACTCGATGGTGTTCGACTGCTCCCGCCTCCAGGCGCTCGTGCCGGAGTTCCGCCCGACCGTCACCTACGACGTCGGCGCCCAGGAACAGCTCGCCTGGTTCGACGCGCACCCCGAGGCCCAGCAGGTCGACCCCGCCCTCGACGCCGCGTTCGACCGGCTCGTCGCGCACGCCCGGTCGCTGCCCGCCGCGCCGTGATCCGTAGGGTGGCACCGTGACCTCACCTCTCGTGCTCCTCGACCTCGACGGCACCCTCATGGACTCCGCGCCCGGCATCACGGCGTCCGCCGCGCACGCCTACCGGGCCCTCGGCCTCGACGTGCCCGACGCCGCGACCCTGCGCACGTTCGTCGGCCCGCCCATCACCGACTCGTTCCCGGCGCACGGCGTCCCGCCGGAGCGGGTCGGCGAGGCCGTCGCCGCCTACCGGTCGGTGTACGCCGACGGCGGGATGTATGACGCGACGGTGTTCGACGGCATCCCGGACGCGCTGACGGCGTTGCGCGAGGCCGGGTGCACGCTCGCCGTCGCGACGTCCAAGCCCGAGGTGTACGCCCAGCCCGTCTGCGAGAAGTTCGGCCTGGCCGACCTCGTCGACGCCGTGTTCGGCGCCCCGCTCGACGAGTCGACCTCCACGAAGGCGGACGTCGTCGAACGCGCGCTGGTCACCCTGGACCTGCCCCGGCCGGGTGCGCCCGGCGCCGGACCCGTGCTCATGGTCGGGGACCGTGAGCACGACGTCCACGGCGCGGCCGTGCACGCCGTCGGCTGCCTCGGCGTCGCCTGGGGGTACGCCCTCGACGGCGAGCTGGAGCGGGCGGGCGCCCTCGCCGTCGTCGACGCCGTGGACGACCTGGCCGCCGCGGTGCTGGAGCTCCTGCGGGGTTGATCCCACCTCGTTCAGGCGGCCCCGGCGGGCTCGTCGCGCCGGAACGTGCGCCGGTACGCCGACGGCGAGGTGCGCACGAGCTGCCCGAAGTGGTGACGGAACGTCGCGGGGCTCGCGAAGCCCACCGCGGCGCCGACCTCCTCGACCGGCAGGTCGGTGCCCTCGAGCAGCGGTAGGCTCGCCTGCACGCGCTGACCCACCACCCAGCGCACCGGTGACGTGCCCGTGCGCTCCGTGAACCGTCTCAGGAACGTGCGTTCCGACATCAGGGCGGTGCGGGCCATCGCCGCGACCGTCACCGGGGCCGCGACGTCCCGCAGGACCGACGCCATCGCCAGGGACACGCCGTCCGTCCCGGCAGCGTCGGGCACGGGCGCGTCGACGAACTGCGCCTGGCCGCCGTCCCGGTGTGGCGGCACCACCAGGCGACGCGCGACCGTGTTCGCCACCACCGACCCACGGTCGGTCCGCACCAGGTGCAGGCAGAGGTCGATCCCTGCCGCACTGCCCGCGCTGGTCAGAACGTCTCCGTGGTCGACCCACAGCACGTCGGGATCCAGCTCGACGGCGGGGAACCGGCGGCGGAACTCCTCCGTGTACCGCCAGTGCGTCGTCGCCCGCCGACCATCGAGGAGCCCAGCGGCCGCCAGGGTGAACGCCCCCGAGCAGATCGACACGACACGGGCGCCACGCCCGGCAGCCCGGCGGACCGCGTCGACCACGCGCGGCTCGGGCCCGGTGCGGACGTCCACGGTGGCGGGCACGACGACGGTGTCCGCCGCACCGAGGACGTCCAGGCCGTGCGCGACCGTCAGCGAGAACCCGCCGACCATCGCCACGGGCACGTCCGGGTCCGGCGTGCACACGTCGAGCGTGTACCAGGGGCCGGGCACCTCGGGCCGGGGCAGGCCGAACACCTCGACGACGGCGCCGGTCTCGAACGGTGCCATGCCGGGAGTGACCAGCACGGCGACCCGGTGAGGCCGCCCGGGCGCGGAGAGCGGACGCGGCGGGCGGGGGTCGTCGTCGACCGTGACACGGCCGGGGGCGAGACGACTGTCCGTGCGGGGTGCGGGCACGCCGAGCTGGGGCATGGCGGGATTTTAACGATCATCGGCGTCCACGCCACTTCTGCTGCCGGTCGCGCTCCTCGACGATCAACGCATGGACATCACTTCCTCGCGCCTCGACCCGACCTCCGACCTCGACCCCGCAGCCGCCGCGGCGCACTTCGCGGCTCGCCTCGCCTTCGAGACCGACGTCGCCGACGTCCACGCCGCGGCAGCGGCCGGTGAGGCGTTCACCCTCGTCGACGTGCGGTCGCCCGAGGCCTGGGACGCAGGGCACCTCCCCGGCGCCGTGCACCTGCCCGGCGGAAAGGTACGCCTGCGTGCCGCCGGGACGATCGACCCCGACCTGCCCGTCGTCACCTACTGCTGGGGGCCGGGCTGCAACGGCGCGACCCGAGGCGCGCTGGCGTTCGCCGCCCTCGGCTACCGCGTCAAGGAGATGCTCGGCGGCTACGAGTACTGGGTGCGGGAGGGGTTCACCGTCGAGACGGGCGACGGGACCCTCCGCCACCCCGTTGTGGACCCGCTGACCAACGTTCGCTGACCGCCGTCGGCCCGTGCCGGACGTGCGCCGACTCGCGAGAACCTGCGCCGGCTCGCGAGCGGCCGGCTCCCGGCACGACGAAGGCCCCGGACCCTGTGAGGAGGGTCCGGGGCCTTCTGGCTCCGGTGGGACCGGGACCGTCAGGAGACGGCCGGGCGGGTCACTCGGCGCCGGCCTGCATCTGGCCGGTGGGCGGGAGGTCCTTGACGGACACCCCCGTCGGGGCGTCGAGCGCCGCGGCGGCGCCGACGGAGACCGGGCCGCGCTCGTGCTCGGCCTTGTCGACCCCGCGGAACGTGAACTCCCCGAGGATGCCCTCGCCCTGGCCGTCGACCAGGACCAGCTGGCCCGGACGCAGGTCGCCGAACAGGATCTTCTCGGACAGCGCGTCCTCGATCTCCCGCTGGATGGCCCGCTTCAGCGGCCGCGCACCGAGGACCGGGTCGTAGCCCTTCTCGGCGAGCAGGTTCTTCGCGGCCTGGGTGAGCTCGATGCCCATGTCCTTGTCGCGCAGACGCTTGTCCAGCTTGGCGATCTCCAGGTCGACGATCTCGATGATCTCCTGCTGCGAGAGCTGCGGGAAGACCACCGTGTCGTCGACACGGTTGAGGAACTCGGGCCGGAAGTGCTGCCGGAGCTCCTCGTTGACCTTCGCCTTCATGCGCTCGTACGAGGTCACCAGGTCGCCGCCGGCGTTGAAGCCGGTCTGGACGCCCTTGGCGATGTCCCGCGTGCCGAGGTTCGTCGTCATGATGATGACGGTGTTCTTGAAGTCGACCACGCGACCCTGGGAGTCGGTGAGGCGACCGTCCTCGAGCACCTGGAGCAGCGAGTTGAAGATGTCGGCGTGCGCCTTCTCCACCTCGTCGAACAGGACCACGGAGAACGGACGACGACGCACCTTCTCGGTGAGCTGGCCACCCTCGTCGTACCCGACGTAGCCGGGGGGCGAGCCGAACAGCCGCGAGACCGTGTGCTTCTCCGAGAACTCGGACATGTCGAGCTGGATGAGCGCGTCCTCGTCACCGAACAGGAACTCGGCGAGCGCCTTGGCGAGCTCGGTCTTCCCGACGCCGGTGGGGCCGGCGAAGATGAACGAGCCACCGGGACGCTTCGGGTCCTTGAGGCCGGCACGGGTGCGGCGGATCGCCTGGGAGAGCGCCTTGATCGCGATGTCCTGCCCGACGACGCGCTTGTGCAGCTCGTCCTCCATGTGCAGGAGCTTGCTCGACTCCTCCTCGGTGAGCTTGATGACCGGGATGCCGGTCGACATCGCCAGCACCTCGGCGATCAGCTCGTCGTCCACCTCCGCGACGGTGTCGAGGTCGCCCGACTTCCAGGCCTTCTCCTTGTCGGCGCGCTGCTGCGTGAGCCGCTTCTCGGTGTCACGCAGGCCGGCGGCCTTCTCGAAGTCCTGCTCGTCGATCGCCGACTCCTTCTCGCGGCGCGCCTCGGCGATCTCCTCGTCGAGCTCCTTGAGCTCCGGCGGGGCCGTCATGCGGCGGATGCGCAGGCGCGCTCCCGCCTCGTCGATGAGGTCGATCGCCTTGTCCGGCAGGTACCGGTCGTTGATGTACCGGTCGGCGAGCTGCGCGGCGGAGACCAGCGCGGCGTCCGTGATGGACACGCGGTGGTGCGCCTCGTAGCGGTCGCGCAGGCCCTTGAGGATCTCGATGGCGTGCTCGAGGGAGGGCTCGTTGACCTGGATCGGCTGGAAGCGGCGCTCGAGCGCCGGGTCCTTCTCGACGTGCTTGCGGTACTCGTCGAGCGTGGTGGCGCCGATGGTCTGGAGCTCGCCGCGGGCCAGCATCGGCTTGAGGATGCTGGCGGCGTCGATGGCGCCCTCGGCGGCACCCGCCCCGACGAGGGTGTGGATCTCGTCGATGAACAGGATGATGTCGCCGCGGGTGCGGATCTCCTTGAGGACCTTCTTCAGGCGCTCCTCGAAGTCACCGCGGTAGCGCGACCCGGCGACGAGCGCGCCGAGGTCGAGCGTGTAGAGCTGCTTGTCCTTGAGCGTCTCGGGGACGTCGCCACGGACGATGTCCTGGGCGAGGCCCTCGACGACCGCCGTCTTGCCGACGCCGGGCTCGCCGATCAGCACCGGGTTGTTCTTGGTGCGGCGCGACAGGACCTGCATGACGCGCTCGATCTCCTGGCTGCGCCCGATGACCGGGTCGAGCTTGCCCTCGCGGGCGGCCTGGGTGAGGTTGCGCCCGAACTGGTCGAGCACGGCGGAACCGGAGGGCTGACCCTCCTGCGGGCCGCCGGCCGCGACGGGCTCCTTGCCCTGGTAGCCGGAGAGCAGCTGGATGACCTGCTGGCGCACCTTGTTGAGGTCGGCGCCCATCTTGGTGAGCACCTGCGCCGCGACACCCTCACCCTCGCGGATGAGGCCGAGCAGGATGTGCTCGGTGCCGATGTAGTTGTGGCCGAGCTGCAGCGCCTCGCGCAGCGACAGCTCCAGCACCTTCTTGGCACGCGGCGTGAACGGGATGTGCCCGCTGGGGGCCTGCTGGCCCTCGCCGATGATCTCGGTGACCTGCGCGCGGACGCCGTCGAGCGAGATGCCCAGCGACTCCAGCGCCTTCGCGGCCACGCCCTCACCCTCGTGGATGAGGCCGAGCAGGATGTGCTCCGTGCCGATGTAGTTGTGGTTGAGCATCCTCGCCTCTTCTTGAGCGAGGACGACAACCCGACGGGCTCGGTCCGTAAATCTCTCGAACATGTGCTGCTCCCTCACGAGCGGCTTTTCCTGCACCCCGTCGGAGATGACGGCGACAGCCTGACCGCTACGACTCTATGCGGTGCCAACCGGCCCGACCCCCTCGGAATGCCCTTGTTCGCCAGGGGCGTGACGGCGTGCCCCGTTGCCGAGCACGCCCGAGGAGGGGCAAGGTCTGTGCAAGAGGGTCACGCTCACCGGGAGGTCCGCCATGGACGACGTCGGACGGGACGCAGGGCACGACGAGACCGGACGCGAGCGGGACTCCGCCGCGTCGGCACCGACGGACGCGGAGCGGCACGGGCTGCCGTCGGTGTCGGCCGACGAGGTGGTGGACGCCCGGCTGGCGCAGTTCTCGGGGGTGGTCGGCGAGGTCGACGACCCGTTGACGTGGGGCCTGGACCTGGAGGACGAGGCGCTCACCGGCGACGAGGGGCGCGTGGACCCGACGTCGGACCGGTTCGTGCGGTCGTACCGCACGTTCGCGGGCGAGGCGTTCGAGGTGGAGACGCTGCGCACCGAGGTGCCGGACGACCTCGTGGAGGACGTGGTGCGGGCGGCGTGCAGTGGGGCGCTCGCCGCTCCCCTGCACGCCGACATCGCCGCGCCCGTCGAGACGGACGGCGACGCCGCCGTGCCGGACTTCGCAGACGGGTTCGCGGACTACCGGTCGGCGATGCGGGCCATCGTCGCGGAGGTGGACGCCGTGCCGCTGGAGAGCGGCGAGCTCCGGGTGGACGGCGAGCCCTGCCGGGCCACGCGGGTGCAGGTGCGCGACGTCGTCGCCGTGCACGCCCCGGCCCGGGGGAGGGCGATCGTCGTCACGGGACCGGGCGACCTCGTGGACCAGGTCGACATCGTCACCCGGCCGATCCGGTCCCTCCTGCACCCGCCGCCGCGCTGACTCGCGGGATTCTGCGCTGACTCGCGGGCTTCTGCGCTGACTCGCGGGTTTCTGCGCTGACTCGCGCCCGCCCGCTCAGCCGGCGAGGCGGTCGCGGACGGCGCCGGACACCTCGGGGGCGAGGGTGCGGGCGAAGGTGGCGGTGAGGTGGCCGTGGTCGAAGTAGGCGACGAGCCCGCCGACGACGGCGTGGCAGAGCTCGGGGTCGCACATGAGGTCCTCGACGCCGGTCACCGACACGAGCCCGGTGGTGTCAACGGCGGCCGCGGCGGCAAGCGGGTCCGGTTCGAGCGCGGTGGTGGGCGCGCCGCAGCGGTCGAGGTCGTCGGGGTGCAGGGCCACGCAGTCGGGCACGTTCGCGGGCATCGCAGGGGTGTCGCGCAGCACGAGCACCGGGATCCCGGCGTCGGTGAACGCCGCGAGGGTGTCGGCGTAGGCGGCCTGCGCGGCGTCCTCCTGCTCGGCGTCGGGCACCCCGGCGATCGGCTGGTTGGTGCGGTCCGACATGACGACGACGTCGTAGCCGCCCGTGACGATCTCCTCGACCGCCCACCGGTTGACGTCCCGGCAGCCGTCGGCCTCGCCGGCGCCGTCGAACGCGAGCGGCACGTCGACGGTGTAGCAGACGGACTGCAGGTAGGTGGTGAGCCGCCAGTCCTCGGCGTCGAGGGCGTCGGCGAGGGCCGGCACCCAGTGACCGGCGTGCGAGTTGCCGACGAGCGCGACGCGGGTGCCGGCGTCGGCGGGCCCGTAGGTGCAGGTGTTCCGGCTGGTGAAGGGCGTGTTGTTCCAGCAGCCGTCGGCGTACACGACGGGCTTGTCCTGCGCGGCGACGAGCGGCGGCGTGACGAAGTCCGGCTGCGCGCAGGACGGGTCCCGGACGACCTCGGCGCCGACGCACGGCTGCGCCTGCTCGACGGCGGTCGCGAACTCGGTCGCGGCCTCCTGCTCGGCGGCGTCGGTGCGCACGGCCACCGCCGCCCCGGCACCGGCGACGAGGCCGACGCACACCGCGAGCAGCACGAAGGTGGCTCCCCGACGCCGGACGAGTCCCGGATGGTGGCGCAGCCGTTCCTCCACCCAGGTGCGCGACACCGCGGCGAGCGCGAGGGTGGCGACCAGGACGCCCACCATGACGAGCGGCCCGTCGACGTCGAGCGCCACGGGCACGATGACGACGAGCGGCCAGTGCCACAGGTAGACGGAGTAGGAGGTGTCCCCGAGCCACTGGACGGGACGCAGGCCGAGCAGGCGGCCGGGTCCGCCGCGCAGACCGTCGGCAGCGGCCGCGACCACGAGCGCGGTGCCGACGGTGGGCAGCAGGGCGGCGGTCCCGGGGAACGGCGTGCCCTCGTCGAAGGTGACGCACGCGACGACGATCATCACCAGCCCGGCCCAGGCCGCGACCGGGCGCAGGACGCGCGCCGCCGCGCCGTCGGCGGCCCCGGCGGACGGACGCAGCGCCGACAGCGCGGCGAGCAGCCCGCCGAGCCCGAGCTCCCAGAAGCGGGTGGTGGAGACGAAGTAGGCGGCGGCCGGTTCGGTGGCCGTGAGATGGACCGACCAGGCGAGCGAGGCGACGACGACGGCCCCGGTCACCACCACGGCGGCGACGACGACGGGACGGTCCGTCCCGTGGTGCGCCGCGGCGCCGTCGGGCGTCGAGGCCCGGGCGGCCCGGTGCCGCCGGACGACCAGCCAGGTGGCGGCGCCGAGCAGCACGGGCCACAGCAGGTAGAACTGCTCCTCGATCGCCAGCGACCAGTAGTGCTGCACCGGCGAGTGGGCCTGGTCGGCGGCGAGGTAGTCGGCCTCGGAGGCGGCGAGCTGCCAGTTCTCCACGTAGAGGGCGGACGCGACCACCTCGCGCGCCGTCGGGCCGAGCACGGTGGACGGCAACCACACGACCGCGGCGACGAGCGTCACGAGCAGCACGAGGCTCGCGGCGGGGATGAGGCGGCGCACGCGGCGGGCCCAGAAGTCGAGCAGCGCGCCCGGGGAGTCGACGGGGCGGCGCAGCAGGTGGCTGGTGATGAGGAACCCGGACAGCACGAAGAACACGTCGACGCCGACGTAGCCGCCCGCCAGCGCCGTCGGCCACAGGTGGAACACCACGACGGCACCGACGGCGAGCGCGCGCAGGCCCTGGATGTCGCGGCGGGAGCCGTCGCCGGACGCCGGGCGCGCCGCGGCGCCGTCGGCGCGCGCGAGGCTCACGGGACCGGTGCTGGGCATGCGCGCCAGGGTAGGTCATGCCGACGGTGCGGCGCCCAGCTCCCCCGCCCTGCCGGGCGCCGACGCCCGACCTATCCTGCAGGCATGGACGGCATCGTGGTCGGCGTCAACGGGTCGGTGGAGGCGGACGAGGCGCTGGACTGGGCGCTCAAGGAGGCCGCGTCCCGCCGCCTGCCGCTGACCGTGGTCCAGGCCGCCCCGGAGCGGGACGAGACCCGCCTCGCGCCCCTGCGTCCCGAACGCCTGGCGGTGACGCGAGAGATCGTGGACCGCGTGGCCGCGCGCCGCGGGGTCACGGTGGACACCGAGGTCCTCTGCCTGCCGGGGCCGGCGCCGGAGGCCCTGCTGGACGCTTCCGAGGGTGCGGACATGCTGGTGCTGGGCCGGCGGCGGCGCGGTCGCGTGGGCCGACGGATGCTGGGCAGCGTGTCGACGACGGTCGTGGAGAACGCCGACGTCCCGGTGACGGTGGTGCGCCGCCTGGACGACGGCCCGACGCCGGAGCTCGTCGAGGGTGCGGAGCACCGCGTCGTGGTGGGGGTGGACACGTCCGTGCCGTCGGTGGCGGCGCTGCGTCACGGCGCGGAGGTCGCGGAACGGACGGGCGCGGTGCTGGAGCCGGTGTTCGCCTGGCAGATCACGACGCTCGCGCCGCTGCCGGGGTCGTGGGGCTGGGCGCCACCGATCGACGACTACGAGAAGTTCGCCCGCCAGTGCCTGGACGCCGCCGTCCACGACGCGGGGGTGACGCTGCCGGCCGAGCGGCTGCGTCCGCAGGTGCTGCACGGCCAGGCCGCGAAGATGCTCGTGGAAGCGGCCACGGGTGCCGACCGGCTGGTGGTCGGCACCCGTGGGCTGGGCGGTTTCGACAGGCTGGTGCTGGGTTCGACCAGCCGTCAGGTGCTGGACTTCGCGCCCTGCCCCGTCACGGTGCTCAGGCGTTGACGGTCTGCTCGGCGGACACGGCGCCCGGGTCCGGGCGGCCGCGGTCGCTGCGCATGAGGACCATGGCGACGGCGGTCACGGCGACCACGACGACGCCCATGACGACGTAGGTCGAGCTGAACCCGATGGCGTCGTAGGAGCGGCCGAACACCCACGAGAAGATGAAGACGCCGGCGGCCTTGGCCATGTTGAAGCCGATCATGTAGGCCGTGGCGGAGATCCGGACGTCGAACATGCGGGTGATGTACTTCATCACCGAGATGAGCATGAGCGGCATCTCGATGGCCGCGAGGAGGCGCCAGACGATGAGCATCTCGGTGTCCACGATGAACGCGGAGCCGAGCACCCGGACGACCAGGACGATCGCGAACAGGATCAGGCCCCACTTGGCGCCGATCTTGTTGATGAGGAACGGCATGACGACCATGACGGCGGCCTCGAGCAGGATCTGGACGAACACGACCTGCGAGAACAGCACCTGCGGGTCCGCGACCTCCGTGGCGTGCTGGGCGAAGTAGATCGCGAACTGCTGGTCGAAGACGTCGTAGAGCGCCGCGGTGCCGAACATGAGGATCATGAAGCCGACGAAGGAGCGGTTCTTCAGCAGCGAGCGCACGGCCCCGCCGTCGACCTTGGGCGTGGCGCCGGAGGCGTCGGCGCTGATGGCGGTGTAGCCGGGGTCGCCGGGCCTCGGGGTGCGGACGACGAACAGCAGGACGCCGAGCAGGAGCGCGGAGAACGTGCCGGCCCACCAGATGTTGTTCGGGTCGGACGCCCAGATGAAGCCGCCGACGAGGGAGGCGGTGGCGCCGGCGAGGGAGCCGAAGAGGCGCACGTGGCCGTACTCGAAGCCGTTGGCGCGGGAGGTGCGCTCGTTGAACGCCTCCACGACGCCGACGCCCGCGTTGAGCACGAGCGAGAGGTAGATGCCGCCGACGACGGCCCCGACGACCTCGTTGAACGAGACGATCGGCAGGAACACGAAGGCGAAGAACGGCCCGATGAACGCGGCGCACACGACGACGAAGGCGAGCAGGTTCTTGCGGAACCCGAGCCGGTCCTGGATGTAGCCGTAGAACGGCTGGAGGCAGAACGCGACGAGCGCGATGACGGAGAAGACGAGGCCGATGTTCCCGCTGCTCATCCCTGCTTCCTCGGCCAGCCAGGGGCTGAGGAAGGTCATCGCCAGCTGCCAGATGGCGAAGTAGAAGAAGAACAGGCCTCCGACGTTCCAGAACACGGGGCTGCGCAGCGACGCGCGTGCCCCGGTGGTGGGACGGCCCTCGACCTCGACGGCGGTGTGGTGGTGGTCGGTCATCGACGCTCCTCGGGTGGTCTGCACCGTGTCTCCTGTCGACCCGGCGCCACTTCACGGTAAACGATGCAAAGAGTGCCCCGGCACACAACGAGGGCGCCGCTGCAGCTCTGACCTGCAGCGACGCCCCGGTGTGAGAAACCTGACGGTGCGACCTAGGCGAGAACCTCGTCCGCCACGGGCTCGGCGACGACCGCCGTGCCGTCCGGCGTGAGGACGTCGGTGGACGCCGGCACCGGGCGGGTCAGGGGCGCCGGGGTACCCCAGACCGGGTTGCCCTCGGCGTCGAACGGCAGCACCTGGGCGCAGGCGTGACGGTTCGGGTCCCACAGCGGGTCGCCCACGATCTCGGTGTAGCTGCGGGCGTGGTAGACCAGCACCGTCTCGCCCTCGGGCGACTCGGTGAACGAGTTGTGGCCCGGCCCGTACTGCTGCACCGACGGGTCGGAGACGAACACCGGGTCGGCGCTCTTGGACCACGACGCCGGGTCCAGGAGGTCGGCCGTCGCGTCGGCCGTCAGGACGCCCATCGCGTAGTCGATCCCCGTCGCGGCGCCCGAGTAGGTGAGGAGGACGCGGCCGTCGCGCACGAGGACCGACGGGCCCTCGTTGACCCAGAAGCCCTTGACCTCCCAGTCGAACTCGGGGCGGGTCAGCTCGACCGCCGGTCCCGCGAGGGTCCAGGGGTTCGCCATCGGGGCGATGTACAGGTTGGAGTGCCCGCGGACCTGGAAGTCCTGCTGCGCCCACACGAGGTACTGGGTGCCGTCGAGCACGAAGGTGGTGGCGTCGAGGGCGAACGACTCCCAGCCGGTGTCGACCTGGCCGCGCTCGACCCACTCCCCCGTCATCGGGTCGGCGTCCGTGCACTCCAGGACGAAGACCCGGTGGTTGAAGGTCTCGGCCGTGCCGGGCACGTCGGCGGTGCCGTGGTCGTTCGGGGCGGCCGCGTAGTACACGTACCAGGCGTCGCCGACGCGGTGGATCTCGGGCGCCCAGATGAGGTGGGACTGCGGCCCCGTGGCGTGCCGGGTCCAGATCGTCACCTCCGGCGCGGCCTGGAGGTCCTCGAGCCGCTCGGCCCGGCGCAGGACGACGCGGTCGTAGGCCGGGTAGGAGCCGGTGAAGTAGTACTGCCCGTCGTGACGCAGCACGTGCGGATCCGCGCGCTGGAGCACGATCGGGTTGGCGGCGACCTGTTCCGTCATGGCTGTCCTTCAAGTTGTACAACGATGTAGGACGCTCACGTTAACGCACCTGCCCCGACCCGGGAAACCTCCTGGGCGTGTGATCCGGTGCGCGGCGGACGGGCGCGGCGGGTGCCGTTCCGGGGCGCTCCGCTCAGTCGCCGGTGACGACGAGGCCCAGGGCCTCCGCCAGCACCACGGCCTGCGCGACGTCCACCACCGCACCGTCCAGCCGCGCCGAGCGCGGGTCCAGGGCCGACAGGTCGCTGCCGCGCAGCACCGCACCGGACAGGTCCGCGCCGTCCAGCACTGCGCCGGACAGGTCCAGGCCGAGGAGCGGCGCGCCCTTCGCCCGCACCTCCTCGAGGTCCGCCTCACGCAGCCGCAACGACTCCAGGTGCACGCCGTCGAGCACCGCGCGCCGGAACCCCGTGAACGACCAGTCCCCCTGCACGGCACGCAGCAGCGCGAACCGGCAGTCGTCGAACGTCGAGCCGATGAGCTTGCACCGCACCAGGTCGGCGTCGAACAGGTCGACGCGCGTGAACCGGCACGACGTGAACGCGCAGTCCGTCCACGACGACGCGTTGAGCTGCACGCCGCGGAACGTGCACCCGGTGAAGGTCGCACCGTCCACGCTCACCTCGGACAGGTCGACGTCGACCAGCTCGACGCCGTCGAGCACCACCCCGTCCAGGTCCTCGCCCGACCAGTCCTCCCCGACGACCCTCCCGCCGGAGCGTGCCCACCCGCCGGAGCGTGCTCCCGCCCACCCGCCCTGCCTCGACTCCATCCCCGCAACGTAGCGCGCCCCCCGGACACCCGATCGGCGACACTGGGGTCATGACCGCCCGCCCTGCCGGCCTCCTGCTCACCCCGGGCGCCGGGGCCGACCGCGACCACCGCGCGCTGCGCGCCGTCGACGACGCCGTGTCCGCGCTGGACCCGGCGGTCGCCGTCGAGCGCGTCGACTTCCCGTACCGCACGGCGGGCCGCCGCATGCCGGACCGCGCCCCCGTGGCTGTCGCGCACGTGCGGGCCGAGGCGGAGCGGCTCGCCGCGCGCCTCGGGGTGGGCACCGACCGGTTGCTGCTCGGCGGGCGGTCCTACGGAGGCCGCATGTGCTCGATGGCGGTGGCGGAGGGCCTGCCCGCCACCGGCCTGGTGCTGCTCAGCTACCCCCTGCACCCGCCGGGCAAGCCGGACCGGCTCCGCACGGAGCACCTGGGCGGGCTCGACCTGCCCGTGCTGTTCGTGAGCGGGGACCGCGACCCGTTCGGCAGCCCGGACGAGCTCGCCGAGCACACGGCGGCGATCCCCGGTCCGGTCACCCGGATCACCTTGCCCGGCACCCACGACGTCAAGGACCTCGACGCGGTCGCGGCGGCCGTCGTCAACTGGCTCGGCGGGCTCTGACCCGACGTCCGGGCGCCCGCCAGGGCCATTGCCAGGACGAGCGTGACGGGGGCCACCTCCACCCCGCTACGATGTCGCCGAACACGCCGGGCCGTCCGGCGCCCAGCGTCGGAAGGTCCCCGTGCGCGCCGCTCCTCCAGCCGCCCGAACCCTGCTCACCGTCGCGCTGGCGTGCGGTCTGGCCGCCTCGACGGCGGGGGCCGCGACGGCGGACGACGACGACCTCGAGGTCTCGGTCTCCGGCGTCTCGTACCACGACCGGGACCGGGACGACGACGACGACCGGGTCGGGTTCTCGGTCCGCAGCCTCGAGGGCTGGCGGTACGCCTGGCTGACCGAGCCGATGCCGCGCGGCCGCTCGGGCTGGGTGTCGTTCGACGCCGCCGCGACCGAGATGCCCGACGGCTACTGCGTCGTCTACGTCCGCGTGCCGGGCGTGGGCGAGTGGAGCGACGACGACGGCGCCTGCACGCAGGCCGCCACCCCGTCGGCGTCGCCGTCCCCCACGGCCGTCGAGCCGTCGCCCACGCCGTCGCCCAGCCCGGAGCAGGAACCCGCGGAGCAGGAGAAGCGGAAGAAGAAGCCGTCACCGAGCCCGAGCCCGGAGGCCGCCGACCCGACCCCCACGCCGACACCGACGCCCACGCCGAGCCCCAGCCCGTCACCGTCACCGTCCGCGAGCCCGTCGCCGAGCCCCAGCCCGTCGCCGTCACCGTCGCCGTCGCCGTCGGCGAGCCCCTCGCCCAGCGCCGCGGCGGCCGTCGCGGTGGACGACGTCGCGCCCGCCCCGGTGGTCGCGCTCGGACCGCGGGACGACAGCCCCCACGGGATCCTGCTCGACGGCGACCTGTGGGCGGGCGCCGGGCTCGTGCTGGCGGCGACGGGCGTCGCGGCGGGCGGGCTGGTCGCGTGGCGGTCCCGCCGCCGCACCGACTGACGCCTCCGGTCAGCGACCCCCGGCAGGCTCGGCCGGGTACTCGGCCGGACGCTTGCCGAGCTCGACGGCCAGCTCGTGCCGCTCGGCCAGCACGCCGGCGCGCTCCTCGTCCCGCTCGGCCAGCGCGCGCCGCTGCGCCTCGGCGTCCAGGTGGTCCCAGTACAGGGTGCCGTCGAGGTGCTGGCACTCGTGGACGTACGCCCGCGCCAGGTAGCCGGTCGCGTCGAGCTGCACGGGGGCGCCGTGCTGGTCCACGCCGCGCACCGACGCCGACTCGCGGCGGGCGAGCGGCTCGTACGCGCCCGGCACCGACAGGCAGCCCTCGTCCTCGGTGACGAGCTCGGAGGTCTCGTCGATCTCGAGCACGGGGTTGACGACGTGGCCGACGTGGCGGTCGCCGCGATCGTCGGTGAGGTCGTAGACGAAGACGCGCAGGTCCACCCCGACCTGCGGCGCGGCGAGCCCGACACCCTGCGCGACCTCCATCGTCGCGAACAGGTCGTCGACGAGGCGCGCCAGCTCCGGCGTCGAGAACTTCTCGACGGTGCGTGCCGGGGTGTGCAGCACCGGCTCCCCGATCTCCGTGATCCGCAGCACGCGCCCCCGCCGCGCCTCCGGCACCTGCGCGGGGTACGGGTCGACGGCCTCACCGAGGAGGTAGGTGGTGGGACGCCTGCGCCCGAAGCTCCATGCCATGCTCCGAGCGTATCCGGCCGTCATCCTCCGGTCTGACGCGGAGCCCGCCCGGATCGGCCTGCCGGCCGATGCGCGCCACGGCGGCCGGGTGGAACCGTGGAGGCCATGACCACGCTGCTGTCCGCCCGCGGGCTCACCCTCACCTACCCCGGCTCCACGACGCCCGCCCTCGACGGCGTCGACCTCGACGTCGCGACGGGCGAGTCGGTCGCCGTCATGGGCGCGTCCGGATCGGGCAAGACGACGCTCCTGCACTGCCTCGCGGGAATCCTCGCCCCCACCGCCGGCGACGTCACCGTCGCGACCCGGGGCGGCCCGGTCGCCCTCGGGACGCTGGACGACGCCGGCCGCTCCCGCCTGCGCCGCGAGGACCTCGGGTTCGTGTTCCAGCAGGGTCTGCTGCTGGACGAGCTCACCGCGCTGGAGAACGTCGCGGTGGCGCGGATGCTCGTGGGGGTGCCCCGCGCGCAGGCCGAGGCCGAGGCGGTGCAGCAGCTCGTCCGCCTCGGCCTGGCAGGCCTGGAGCAGCGCCGGCTCGGGCAGCTCTCGGGCGGGCAGGCGCAGCGCGTCGCCATCGCCCGCGCCCAGGTCAACGGCGCGCGCCTCGTCTTCGCCGACGAGCCCACCGGGGCACTCGACTCCGCGACGTCCGCCGAGGTGCTCGACCTGCTGCTCGCGTCGGTCGCGGAGGGCCGCACCCTCGTCGTGGTCACCCACGACGCCGAGGTCGCCGCGCGCTGCGCCCGGACCGTCGTCCTGCGCGACGGC
Organism: Isoptericola dokdonensis DS-3; assembly: GCF_001636295.1. NCBI lineage: Bacteria > Bacillati > Actinomycetota > Actinomycetes > Micrococcales > Promicromonosporaceae > Isoptericola > Isoptericola dokdonensis. The sequence continues at coordinate 1,999,644 of NZ_CP014209.1, forward strand.
CGTGTCGTCGCCGACACCACCGCCGGCACCACCGCCACCGCACAGGGTGGCGCCCGATGAGCCCCGCCGTGCCCGGCGCGCGCCCGTACCGGTCCGCCGGGGTCGCCCTGCGGCTCGCGCCGCTGTTCTTCCGCCGGCGGGACACGGGTGCCGGCGCCTGGCTGCCTGTGGCCGCCTACGCCGTCGTCACCGCGCTGCTGGCGCTCGTCGCGGGCGGCGCGCAGAGCTTCTTCGTCGGCGACGACGACCTCACCGCCACGTACGCGACGCTCGCCGTCATCGCGCTCGTGCTGCTCGTGGTCCCGCTGCTCACCGTCGGGGCCTCCGCGGCCCGGCTCGCCGCCCGCCGCCGCGACGACCGCCTGTCGTCCCTGCGGCTGCTGGGCGCGACCCGCGGGACCGTCGCGACCCTCACCGTGCTGGAGGCCGCCGCCGGCGCGTTCGTCGGTGCCGTCGTCGGGCTCGTGCTGTACGCCGCGACCGCGCCCCTGCTCGGCCTGCTCCGGTTCCGCGGCGCCCCCCTCGGTGACGCCGTGTGGCTGCCGTGGTTCGCGCTGCCGCTCGTCGTGGTCGTCGTGGTCGTGCTGGCCGCGCTCAGCGCCGCCGCGGGCCTGCGGGGCGTCGTCGTCACGCCGCTCGGGGTACGCACCCGGCAGCGGGCCGCGACCGCCGGGTGGGTGCGCGCCCTCGTCGCCGCCGTCGTGCTGCTCGCCGGCGTGGGCTCGTTCCAGGTGCTCGGCCTGTTCGGGGAGCTCGGCGGGATCGTCGCGGTCGTCGGGGTGCTCGCCGCCACGTTCGGCGGCATGCTGCTCGCCCTCGACCTCGCCGGGCCCTGGTGGGTCGCCGTGCGTGCCCGCCGCATGCTCCGGCGCGCCGACGACGTCCCGCGGCTGCTCGCCGCACGACGCGTCCTCGACGACCCGAAGGTCGCGTGGCGGCAGGTCAGCGGGCTCGCCATGACCAGCTTCGTCGGGGTGTTCGGCGGCGTCGGGCTCGCCCTGTCGAACGCCACCGACGCCTCGAACCCTGCCGAGCAGTGGCTGATGGCCGACATCTCCACCGGCCTGCTCGTCACCATGACCATCTCGTTCGTCATGGTCGCCTGCTCCGTGGCGATCAACCAGGCCGCCGCCACCCTCGACCGGGCCGCCGTGCACGTCGCGATGGACCGGTTCGGCGTGCCGCCCGCCGTCATGGCCGAGGCCGCCCGACGGTCCGTCATGTCGACCGTCTGGTCCGTCGCGGGCGGGTCCGCGCTCACCGCCGCGCTCCTGATGTTCCCGCTCGTCGGCTTCATGGTGTTCGTGCAGCCGCTCGCCATCGCGACGTTCGTCGTCGTGTTCGCCGCCGGGATCGGGGTGGTGCGCAGCGCCGCGTCCGTCGCGGCACGACTCGTGCCCGACATCCTCGCCCACCCTGCCCGAGCCCTCTGACCTCGCCCTTCTGTACGGTGGGTGCCCATGCGCGCCCTGGTCACCTACCTCGCCCTCGCCTTCGGGCTGTCCTGGCTCGTCGCGCTGCCGCTGTGGCTCGGCGACGGCCTGGACAGCCCGTCCCTCACGGTCGTCGCGATCGGGATGATGGCCACCCCGGCGATCGCCGCCGTCGTGGTCGCGCGGTTCGTGGAACGTCGGCCAGTCGCCCGTGCGCTCGGCATCGTGCCGGTACGCCCGTGGGGGCGGACCTTCCTGTGGGCCGCGATCGCCGTCGTCGTGCCGATCGCGCTCGTCCTGGTCGCCCTGGCCGTCGCGGCGGCGCTCGGCCTCTACCAGACCGACCTGCGGGAGTTCTCCGGGTTCCGCGAGATCCTCGACACCCAGCTCGCCGCCGCCGGCGGCGTCGAGGCCGCCGGGCTGCCCCTCGAGGTGCTCGTCGCCCTCCAGCTCGTCAACGTCGTCATCGGCACCTTCATCAACCTCGTGCCCGCCCTCGGCGAGGAGGCCGGCTGGCGCGGCTGGCTGCTCCCCCACCTCGCCGGGCGCCTGCCGATGTGGGGCGCCGTCGTCGCCTCCGGCGTCATCTGGGGCCTGTGGCACGCCCCGCTCGTCCTGCTCGGCTACAACTACCCCACCGCGTCACCGCTCGTCGCGCTCGCCTGCATGGTCGGGTCCTGCACCGTCCTCGGCGCAGTGTTCGCCTGGCTGCGCCTGCGCAGCGGCAACGTCTGGGCCCCCGCCCTCGCCCACGGCGCCGTCAACGCCGCCGGAGGCACCTACCTGCTGTTCGCCCAGGCCGGCACCACCGTCGACACCACCCAGGTCACCGTCCTCGGCTGGACCGGCTGGATCGTCCCCGTCGTGCTCATCGCTGTCCTCGCCGCCACCGGGCAGTTCCGCGCCCGGCCGGAGCCGGACACCGATGCCGTGCCCCGCCCCGAGCCCGTCCCCTCCGCCGGGCCCTGACCGGCCCCGCGACGGCCGTGGCCCGGCTCCCACCGGGAGCCAGCGGTCAGAGCAGCCAGGCGTCGTCGTGGTCGGGGTGGTCCGCGTACGGCAGGACGATGGCCCGCAGCATGCGCTCGCCGACGAACTCGATCCCGCTCTCACGGCGCGCGTTGACCTCGCGTTCGACGTCGCCGTCCATGTCGAGCCCCGTCGCCTCGTAGGCGAGGGTGACGATCCGGCGCTTCGCCTCGACCTCGGCCAGCGCGCGGGCAGGGCTGAGCCGCACGACACCGGGGGCGGCCGCCCCGCTGCCGGCGGGCACCGTCGTCGCCTCCTCTGCGCGCGCGGCCTCGCGTGCCGCCGCCTCGTCCTCGTCGAGCCGAGCGAGCAGGAACTCCGTCAGTGTCATCTGCCGATCCTTCCACGCACCACGACGGGAGTGTCCCGGAACGACGAACGGCCCGCCGGATCCTGAGGATCCGGCGGGCCGTTCGGGCTGAGCCGCCTGCGAGAATCGAACTCGCGACCTATTCAGTCTCCGCACCCGCATCGGCATATGTCGGGATGCGTCGGCATCCGTTCGTCTAAAGACGGCTTGACCTGGCCCCGCGCCGACATGCTGCGCGTTTCTCTAGACGCGCTGCGGAATGTCGCCCGCCGAATTTCCGGCGACTAAGCGGCGTCCGGACCTTGCGCGTACACGGGTAGCCGTGTACTGTGGTTCACGCCAGCAAGGAACAGGGCCGGGAGGCCCCCAGCCGAAGGAGCCACGATGATCGACACCGCCATGAAGACGCCCGAGCAGGTGCTCACCGCCAGCTACGACGCCGCGCAGAACGCGTTCCTCCGCGGGGACTACGAGGCCGCCGCCCGCCTCGCCAGCGACTGCGCTGACGCCTTCGAGCGCATGGACGACCTCGACCGCGCCGCGGACATGAACGCGTGCTACGCCGCGGCCACCGCCGCGGCGGACGCGATCGCCACCTGGAACCAGCGCATCTGACCAGCCGGCCGGGGCCGCGAGAGCGGCCCCGGTCCCGTCCGAAGGAGCACCTCGCCATGACCATCCAGTACCTCGCCCGCCCGCAGGTCGCCGCGCTCGTCGGCGTGTCTGCCGACACCCTGAACCGCTACCGGCTTCCCGAGCCGGACGCCCAGATCGGCGACCGCCAGGTCGGCTGGCTGCCCGAGACGATCGAGCGGTGGGACGCGGTGCGCGGCGGCCGCGGCTGGACGCTGCGCCAGCCGAGCGACCCGCGGTACGTCTCGCGCGACGAGCTCGCGGCCGCCGAGGCCGAGCTGCGCGGCCCGACGGCCGACTGACCGCCTCGCGGCCCTCGAGGGGCCGGCTGCCTCGCGGCGGCCGGCCCCTCGCCGTGTCGGCCGGATGCGATAGCCTGATGCCGCGGTCCCGGGTTGAGCCGTCGGTTGTTTCTTGCTGGCGCTAGAGCAGGTGGTGGCGCTCCCCGGGGCCGCTTCACGTGGAAAGGCCCCCGCACCGTCTCCGGTGCGGGGGCTTTTCGTTTGGGCCTAGACGCGGACGCCGGCGGCCTCGAGGGCCATCATCAGGTGGCCGCGCACCGCCTCGGCCTGCCGGCCGATCCCGGTGTCCCAGGAGCCGTCGTGCTCGGCCTGCCACTGCAGGGCGTTGAGCCGCTTGAAGATCTCGCGCACCTCGTCGCTCTGCGCGAAGTCCCCCACCGCGGCGAGCATCTTGCGGTTCGTGTCGGGGTTGCTCATCGGTGTTCCTCTCGTCGGAGCCGGCTGGCCCGTTCCTTGCTGGCATCCCCCATATTACACGCCTAGCCGTGTCGCATCCAGCCCTATCTCGACTTTCTTTTACACGCCTAGCCGTGTAACGTTGTTCTCGCCAGCAAGGAACAACCGAAGGAGTCACCGTGTACGACACGAACAACGAGTGCCAGGTCTGCGGCGAGCACCTGGCCGACCCCCACGCACCGGAGTGCTCGCTCGGCAACGCCGCCGCGCTGCGCACCTGGGGCGAGGCCGCGATCGCCGAGGGCCGGGACGAGGGATGGACCGCCCTCGCAGCGAGCGACCTGCTCGCCGCGGACGGCCGTGACGAGCTCGTGCTCGCCGACCTGTCGAGCCGGTTCATCGACCTCGTGAACGGCGCGCTGAAGACTGCGGGGCTGTTCGAATCCGCGGTGTAGTCCGGGCGCGCAATATGCCCCCCCCCCCCCCCCCCCCCCCCCCCCCCCCCCCCCCCCCCGCGCCGTGTGGCGCGGGGGGGCATATTGCTTACCGATTTGGCGATACCCGCCTAGCCGTGTAATGTAGTTCTCGCCAGCAAGGAACAACCCGAAGGAGTCGCCATGAACGCCACCACCGCCGAGCTGCTGAACCTGAAGGCCGACCTCGACGTGAACGTCCACTGGTACGGCGGCGTCATCGCCGACGGCGACGTCGAGACCATCACGATGGTGCCGGCCGAGGGCGTCGCCCTCGAGGACGCGGCCGCCACCCTCGCCACCTGGGTCGGCCGCCGCCGCGGGGTGCTGACCGTCTCGAAGGTCGCCCGGCTGCGCGGCGGCCAGTGGGACCGCCAGCGTCGGACCCACTACCGCGTGACCATGAAGCGCGGCTGATCGAGAACGACGAAGAGGCCCCCCTCGCCGGAAGGCGAGGGGGGCCTTGTCGTGTCAGCCGAGGTCGAGCGCGGAGCGCACCGCGGCATCCTTGCCCTCGAGCAGCTTGCGCAGTGCGACCGTCGTCTCGGGTCCGGCGGGCAGCGTGCGGTCGAGCTCGTGCGCGAGGTCCTGGAACCCGCGCGAGACGTCCCGCGCCGGCCCGTCGGGGATGTGCCTGTTCTCGAAGTACCGCAGGAGCGGGGCGACCATCAGGCGGCCTCGCCGTCGTCGACCTCGGGAACCTCCGGCAGGCGGCTGTAGAGGCCGAGCAGCACCGTCCCGATGACGGACGCGACGACCTGCAGCCCGAGGGCGAGCCAGTTGACGTCGGTCAGGAGGGTCGCGCCGGCGACCGTGGCCACGATGGTCTGGCCGAAGGTCCGGGCGGCCCGGCCGGCGAGGGCGCGCCAGAGCGGGACGACCTTGCCGGCGACCTCGGGGAGGCTCGCCAGCGACGTCGCGACCGAGAGGACCACGGCGAGGGCCGTCGTCGACGCGGCCGCGACGACGACCTCGCTGGTCGGGGTCGCCACGAGCTGCGGGATCCACGGCGTGACCACGGTGATCGCGGTCTTGGCCGCGCGGATACCGGCGGCGCGCCAGAAGGCGGCGGTGAAGAGCTTCACGGGGTGTCCTCTCAGGTCCAGAGCGCGACGAGCTTGTCGCGCGTGTTGGGGCCGGGGATGCTGTCCGCGTCGACGCCGAGGTACCGCTGCACGGCCTCGGTGCCCACGGCCGTCTTCGGGCCGAAGACGCGATCGCGCTTCACGCCGACGATGTACTGCAGCAGCTCGACGTGCGGGCCGCGGTCGCCCTCCCGCAGCCGGCCGTCGTCGTCGGAGAGCAGCGCGCGGGTCCACGTCTTCGGGCCGACGACGCCGTCGGGGTTCAGGCCCCGGTCGGCCTGCCACCGCTTGGTCGCGGCCGCGGTGTCGTTGCCGTACACCTTGTCGACGCCGGCCGAGCCGATCTTGTAGCCGTCGGCCTTGAGGATGCGCTGCCAGAGGCCGCGCAGGTATCCGCGGCTCTTGTTCCGCAGTGTCGCCGGCTGCCGCGGCTTGCGCTTGCTCTTGCTCGAGGTCGTGGGCTTGCTGGGCTTGGCCGGCTTGCTCGTCGACGCCGTCAGCGCCCCCGAGCGAACCGCGGCCATGACCGACGGGCCAGGGCACGCGGTGGACGCGCCGGGCACCTGCTGGTGGCCCATGACGGGCAGCTTCGAGCCGAGCTCGGCGCGCAGCGAGCGGAAGGCGGCGATCGCCTTGGCGCTGACGGCCTCGCCCTGCCCGACGACGAACAGGACGCCGTAGAGCTCCGCGTTGGCGTCGGGGTTCGCGCTGGACGCGGCGTGCGCCGCGGTGCGCTTGCCGGCGAGCTCCCAGATGCGGCCGGCCTGGTCGACGGCGTAGTTGTAGCCGATGTCGGCCCAGCCGCGGGTGTACACGTGGTAGTGCCGCCAGCCGCGCAGCGCGGCCGCGACGGCGCTCTTGCTGGTGCCGATCTTGCCGCTCGCCGGCCAGTGGCAGGCGATGCCCTCAGCGTCGACGTAGGGCGGCGTGCGCCACCAGCCGGGCTTGGTGCTGGTCCATGCGGACCGGGGGAGGATCGTGGCCATGAGGTGCCTCCTGGGCATGAGAAAGGCCCGCACGGCGGCGGGCCTGTTGGTGGGGGTCAGAGGAAGGTCTGCGGGGGCCTGGTGGGCGGCGGCGGCCCCTTGCCGGCGAGGATGTGCGCTTGGAGGGCGGCGATGAACTCGGCGTCGTGCCGCTTCTCTGTCTGCAGGACGTCGACGCGCCCGTTGGTCTGCGCGAGCTCTTCCCGTGTGGCGTTGAGCTGGCCCTGGGTGTCGTTGAGCTGGCCCTGGAGGGCCTCGGCGAAGTCCTGGAGGCCGGCGGTGACGGCCTTCCAGTCCTCGGTGTCCACTCGCCGCTTCTCGACGACGAGCTTGTCCCGCTCGCTGCGTCGGCCGATGAGCGCCCCGCAGAGGGTTCCAACGGCGGTCACGATCACCCCGACGGCCGCCAGGGTCGCCGCGTCGAGCGTGACGGTCACGAGGCCCACCCCGTGCCCGTGCCGGTGCGCGCCTCGGCGAGGACCCAGTCGGTCCCGTTGCCGATGTACAGCAGCGCGTCGATCCACTCGGTGCCGTCGCCGACCTTGACGGCCGAGAGCATGCGGAACGTCGCGGGCTCCGACCAGTCGGACCAGCCCACGGCGTTCCGCATGCGGACGCGCGCCCGGTAGGTCCGGCCGGGCTGGAGGCCAGTGATGCCGCTGTAGTACGGGGGGCCGTTCCCGTCGTCGAACGTGCCCAGCACGGTCCCGCTCGTGTCCTCGAGCCGGACCTGCCAGGTGGTGATCGCGTCACCGCCGGTGTTCGGGTTCTCGTAGTAGACGCGCATCGTCTGCGTCGTCACGTACTCGGCCGGCGCGGTCGGTCGAGCCGGCTTGTCGGGCCTCGTCGCCGCGGTGGTGAACGGGGCACGGTCTGACCAGTCGCCCCATCCGGCGGAGTTGTGGGCGCGCACCTGGATCACGTAGTCGGACGCCCGGTTGAGGCCGTCGACTCCGAAGAAGGGCGAGCCGTTCGGGTCGGTCCAGCGGCCGATGTCCGTGGACGAGCTGGCACGCTCGAGGTTGATCTCGTACTTGTCGATGCTCGCGCCGTTGGAGGCCGGGGCCTTGTAGTTGACGTTGCAGCCGCTCGACGTGATGGCGCTGATGGTCGGTCGCGCGACCTTGCCTGGCGGGAGCGGCGCGGTCGAGAAGGAGCGCTTGTCGGACCACGGCCCCCAGCCGGCGCTGTTGTGCGCTCGGACGCGCACGGTGTAGTCGCCGCCCGGGCTCATCCCGTACATGCGGTGGTAGTTGTCGGTCCCCGAGTTCCGCCGGTCGATGTCGCCGCCGGTGGGGCGCTCGACGAGGACGTCGTACTTGTCGACCGCTGCGCCGTTCGACGCTGGCGTAGACCAGCGGACGTCCACCACCGTGCTCAGCGGGCTCGCCGTCGGCCGGCCGACCTTGCCGGGCGCGGCGGCCGGACGGTAGGGCGCGGTGTAGCCGCGCGTCTTGGTCGGCGTCGCCCCGTTGAACGCCCCGGAGAGCGTCGCCTTGAACGTCCGGCTGGCCCGGCTGCTGTACGACAGGCCGACGGTCCGCGTCCTCGTGGCGACGAGCTTGCTCTCATTCGTGCCCGTCAGGCTGTTGTAGAACTCGACGCTGCCCGAGACGTCTCCGCTGAGCTTCAGCGTCTGCGTGTCCGCGAAGTTGTAGCCGTCGGTCCGCACGTAGTAGCGGATCGTCAGCGTCACCGAGGTCGTGCCGTTCGACGGCGACGACGGGCTCTGCGATACGTCGATGCCGACCTGCAGGCGGCCGTTCCAGCCACCCCAGCTGATCGCCACAGGGTCCCCCTCAGTTGATCGGCTTGATCCAGATCCGGTTGGTCGTTGGAGTCCCTGACGGCGTCGACGTCGAGATGACGACGTCGTAGCCGTTCACCGTCCTGGCGTTCGGCACCGTGGTCGGGATCAGGTCCACCCACTCGGTGCCGCTCCAGCACTCCCAGACGCCGGTCGTCTCGTTGAAGCCGAGCTGCCGGCGGCGCGGGGTCCTTGGACGTGTGGCGCTGCTCCACGAGCCGGTCCTCGCGCCGACGAACTGCCGTCGCTCGGTGACGTTCGCCGCGGCGATGGTGACGACGTTCGCCCCGACGGCGACGCGCGCGAGCTCGAGCTCGAAGACGCCCCCGGGCTCGTCGGCGAGGCTCGGCACGCTCGGGTTCGCCGCCGGCGTGCCCTGGACCACGGCGAGCGTGATCTGGTCAGCCGCCTGGTCGACCCGCACCACGACGACGTCGATGCGCGGCGAGGTGTCGGCCGGCTCGATCGCGAGCGTCTCCGCGGCGGTCGAGTCGAAGAAGAAGCCTTTCAGGATCGCCCGGCCGGCCTGGACGGTGACCTGCATCCCGGACGAGTCCGCCGAGACCTTGAGGTCCGACGCGCCGAACGACGCCACCACGCCGGTGTCCTGCCACTCGCTCGCGAGGGCCTCGTACTGACTCTCGGTGGTGTCTTGCGGCTCGAAGGGGTAGCCGTACTGGGTCATGATGCTCCGTTCTGCAGCGTGGCCACCGCCGCGGCGAGGTCGCTGATCTGCTGGGCCTGCGAGTCGAGCTGCGTGCGCTGGTGCTGCACCGTCGCGACGAGAGCCGCCGTAAGCCGGTCGTATGCGAGGCCGGAGAGGTTGCCGCCGTTGTCGTAGATGCCGAACTCGGGCAGCCCGGCGTCCTCCACGACTTCCTCGGCGACGAAGCCGGGGATGCGCTGGTTGATCTGGGAGCAGTCCTCCGTCGACCAGTCGATGACCTCGCCCTGTTCCTCTCGGTCGAGGAGCTCGGCGTAGTGCTCGACGGTGCCCCGATCGAGCCAGGTCCGTGGGCGAAGGGCGTAGATCTTCTCGGCCCAGTCGCTGGGCGCGTCCTCGATCTCGACCTTGGCTGCGCGGAGGGAGGTCGACCGTCCGAAGGTGCCCGCGGAGGTGACGACCATGCTCGCGTTCGACGTGTACGTGCGGCCGTGGACGAGGGTCGTGCTGGTCCACATGCGCGGCCCGGCGGAGTCCTCCCCGATCAAGGCGGCGTTGTCGTTCCCGTCGCGGATGCCGATGTTCGGGCCGCCAGAGGATCCCTCCAGGCGAGAGCCGTTGCGGAGGTTGATGTTCCCTGCGCTGTTGAGGATGATCCGGCTGTCGGTGTTGTTGCCGATCGCGACGTCGCCGCCGTCAGGGTTGAGGTAGAGGGTTGCGAGCGCGCCGTTGTTCATGGCGGTCACTTCGTTGCCGTCGATCCGGAGGTTCTCGACGCCGTCCGTCCCAATTTGGAGGGCGTGGCCGGTGGACGTCGCGCTGGCGTCTTCCGTGGCGGTGAGGCGGAGACGGGGGGCGGTAGCGACCCCGTCGGCGACGGCGAGCAGCTCACGCCACGTGCTCCACGTCGTGGTGTAGCGGGCGCGCACGTAGGTCGTGGCCGCGGTCCCGTACACCGTGTACCGCTGCCAGGTCATGTTCCCCTGGTCGAAGACTTCCAGGAGACCCGCGACGGGGACCGGGTAGTTCGTTCCCGTGGCCGCCTGAGCGGTGAGGGACTGGCGGTAGACGCCGGCCTGCGCGACCGTGTTGAGATCTACTGCGTCGCCGAGCTCAGTAAGGCGGAGGCTGGCTAGCGGGGCAGCGTGCCGCACCTGCTCCAGAAGCGCGGTCAGGTCGACCGGCGTCTCCGTGTTGCGCTCGAGCGCACTCACGCGCTGCTCGGTGTCCTCGACCCGAGCCGTGAGCGCGGCCGACCGCGAGAAGCCGGCCGGGTCGCCCAGCCCCATGCCGATGCGCAGGCCCTTGCCGACGTCCACGATCGGCGCGCTCGTGATGGTGCTGGTCGTCTCCTGCCCCTCGATCACGACCGTGACTCGGTCGCCAAGGTCCCAGTGGCGGCCGAAGGTCTGGCCGGTCTCGTCGGCCGGCACGACCGCCACGTTCGTCGCGGTGCTGCCGCCGTCGGCGAGATCCTCGTCGCCGGCCTGGTCGAGCTCGTCGAGGTCGTCGGTCTGGCGCTGGTCCTTGAACCGCTCGACGACGCGTCCCCACTCGTTCTCGGCGGCGGATGCTTCGGCCGATGTCCGGGTGCGGATGGTGCGGTCCGCGCCTTCGCCCTGCCCGGCGACATACACGCGCGTGACCGTCGGCGGGGTCGTGGCGACCTTCTGGGAGGCGAGGCCTCCGTTGCGGACATCGAGTCGCAGCTCGGCGGTCCGGTCGGTGGTCTCGGTGACCTCGAAGACGAGCGCGTCGCCCCGCTGCACGACCCGGAAGCCGAGGCCGTCGACGGCTGCGATCTCTGCGAGGAGGTCAGCCAGGTTGGCGAACCGCGCCCGCTTGGCGATGACGGTGCCGCGCCCGAGGTTCGTGCCCATCACGAGCTGAGACGCGAGCCGGCCCCGCCGCGACGTCGGCGCGTCCGGGCCGATGTTCGCCGAGACGTAGGCGTGCATGAGCGTCTCGGCCGCGCCGGTGCGCGCGTCGTAGGCGAGGGTCTGGGTCGTGGCGTCCCCGTTGCTGGGCTGGGGCCACGCCGCGGCGTCGACGAGCACGACGCTGTCGGTCACGCCCGTCGCCTTGAGCATGCCCCGGACGTCGCTCGCGCCTGCCTCAGTGGCCGGCTGCGTGACCGGGCCAGACCACCACACGTCGTCCGGTCCGGTCACGATGATGCCGCTGCCGGGCTTCCTGAGCTCGGCGGCCATGGGGTGCTCGGCAGGCACCTCGAGGCTCCACTCCCCTGCCCCGTTGAAGGCTGGCTTGGCTCGCAGGAGCCGGTCCTTCGGGAGCAGGATCCCGACGCGCCGCAGGCTGGAGTCGCGGACCTCGACGGTGAGCTCGTCGGAGCGCATCAGAACATCACCCACTTCCTGGGCCGCCACTGGACGAGGATCTCGGTGCGGTCGACGTTCACCGCCGCCCGCTCGATCGAGGCGGACGCGTGCACGGGTCCCGTCCACTCGGTGATGAACCGGCCGGTGTTGGGTGTCGACCCGTCGAAGTACCGATCGACGGCTGCCTCCGCGTCGGCCTGGGTCGCTGCCTGCTCGACGTGGACCTGGTCGAGCCAGAGCCGCCGGTCGGCGGGCAGGTTCGTGCCGTCGCTGGTCGCCATCGTGAGGTAGATCCTCATGCGCTCGGCGTTCGCCGGGACCTGCCCCGAGAAGGTGCGGAGGCGGCCGGCGTAGAAGTTGGCCCCGGTCTGCCACTCGGCCGCGGGCGACGTCAGCAGCGTGCCGGCCTCGTCGTAGAAGTAGACGACCTGGCGGACCCTCGGGTTGCCCGTGACGTCGTGCGCGTACCAGAGGCGGTACGCGAACCAGCCGCCCTCCGCCGGGTCGATCGGCCACTCGCACCAGGGGTACATCGTGGCCGTCGCGCCGTTGGAGGTCGCTTGGAGGTACGAGCTGCCGACCTTGCCGCCCATCGGGAACGACTCTCCGACGGTGAGCGTGCCGCCGTTGCAGCCCCAGTTGCCGACGCCGTCCTCGAACGACGGCGTCGGCACGAGGTTCTTCCTCGTGATCTTGCCGCCGACGATCGTGCCGGGGCTGGCGTTGGCCAGCGCGACCGACACTGTCGACTTGCCGGGCGGCAGCGCCCAGAACCTGGGTGCCGTCCCGAGCTCGCTGTACCGGTTCGCGCCGGTGCCGTCGACGACGGTGCCGGCGCTGTGGTCGATGATCAGCTTCTCGCCGGCGACGAGGGAGCCGTCCCACGAGATGGTCTCGCCCGACGGCGACGTGGCGACGAGGTGGTCTCCAGGCCCTGTCACCGTGATCGTCGGGTACGCCACGGCGTCGCCGGCCACGGTGATCGTCCTCGCGCCTTGCGCCTGCCCGCTGGTGAGGCGGAGCGCTGAGAGCGGTCCTGTGAGCAGCCCGCGGGCGGTGCCGCTGCCGGTCTCGATCTTGAAGTCCGACGGGCGCTCACGCGTCCAGAACGGGCTCCCCCGCAGCGGCACCGTGGTCTTCACGTACGTGCGGCCGTTCGTGTCGGTGCCCCATGCCCAGTCCGCCTTGCCCGTCCGCACGACCTGCGTCGACCAGGCATCGCCGGTGGGCTCGACGACGCGGAGCGATGGCGGGGCCATGCGCGGGTCGAGCAGGAGGGCGATGCGTGAGAGCGTCTCGGCGACCTGCTCGCGGTTCTCGCCGACGACGCGCAGCGGGAGCTTGAAGTCGCGGGGCAGCGGGCGCGCCCCGCGGAAAACCGCACCCTCGCCGGCCGCGTCGAACCAGTGCGTCTCGATGTCGGGGAAGCCGGCTCCCTCGAAGCCGCGGGCGATGAACGCGTCACCCCCACCGGGTACGTACTCGGTGAGGGTGATCGCGTCCGTCGCGCCGGCGAGCTGCAGCGCGAGCGTCACCATGTAGCCAGTCCTTCCTCGATCGGTTCGACGTCGCCCTCGAAGACGCGCCCGGCCTCGACGCGCATCCGGCCGATGAGCGCCCCGTCGACGTCGCGGACCTCGAGGACCCCGGGCATGCTGGCCAGGCCCTGCCCTGCCCGTGCCCGCTCGACGTCGAGGCGTGCGAGCGGTTCCGGGCGGCCGGTCCGGTTCTCGATGATCGAGCGGCCCGGCGGGAGCCAGCCGCCCTCGTCGAAGAGGAGCGGCGAGGGCAGGACGCCGCCGTTCGCCATCGCCCAGTGGATGTGGTTGTGGTGCATCGACTGGGTGATGGGCGCGAAGGCCGACGTGCGCTGCCCGTTGCGGATCTGCCGGCCGCCGGCCGGCGTGTAGATCAGCTCGGCGCTGTTCGGGAAGTTGTCGGACAGCCAGTTGAAGACGTCCCAGCGGGGCGGTGCGATGTCTACCGCGCGTCCCAGGCCGTGGAAGCTCGGCACGCCGGTGGCCGTAATGGCTCCAGGCCGGTACGTCGACGAGATCCCGATGCCGGGGAACGCCTCGCGTAGCAGGGAGACCATGGCCTGCCAGCCCATGCCGGGGCTCCCGCTGCCGGCGGGCGGGAGCGCGGTCTTGGCGAAGTCCTCGCTGCGGCCGCTCAGCGTGTCGACGACCATCCCGGGGATCGCCGTGACGATCTGGCCGAGCGAGCCGCCCCCGATGTTGCGCAGGAGCGCGTTCATCGGGCCGGTGATCATCTCCTTGATCGCGCCGGCGGGGTCGGAGAGGAACCGGCCGACCGACTGGGCGGCGTTGCCCGCCCAGTCCCAGGCCGCCTGGGCGGCTCCGGAGACGGCGTTCCACGCGTCGCCGGCCCAGCCCCACACGCCGCCGTCGGCGAACCGTCCGGAGCGTGCGTCGGCGTTCATGCGGGCGATGGCGGCCGGGCCGCCGACGGCCCGCGTCCACTCGGGCCGCATGATGGCCTCGCCGCCGGAGAGCTCCAGCCGGCCGCCCGTGGGCGACACGAAGCTGTGGACGTCCCTGCCCGGGGTATAGCCGGGCAGGACGCCGCCGGTTGCGAACCTGACGGGGCTCATCGCGGGCAGCTTGAGGTCGAGGCCGACGGCGTCAGCGACCTTGTTCCAGGTCGCCCGGACGCCGTCCATGTAGACGGTCTCGATCACGAAGTTGACCGGCTTGGCGGCGTACTCCTTGATCTTCGACCACGCCTTGTTGACGACGCCCGGCACGGCGTCGAAGGCGTCGCCGACCAGGCCGGCTCCCTTCTTCACCGGCGCGAAGACGTGCTCGTTCAGCCAGAGCCAGCCGGTCCGGAGCGCGTCGGTCATGCCGTCCCACGCGTCGCCGATCGCCCCGCCGGCGTCCTCGAAGCGGTCGCCGACCCAGGTCGCGCCTTGCTTCACCGGCGCGAAGACGTGCTCGTTCAGCCAGAGCCAGCCGTCCTCGAGCGCGCCGGTCATGCCGTCCCACGCGTCGCCGATCGCCTCGCCGGCGTCCTCGAACCGGTCGCCCACCCACGAGGCCCCCTGCTTGACCGGCGAGAAGACCTTCTCGTTGATCCAGTCCCAGCCGGACTTCAGGCCGCTCTGGACGCCGTCCCACGCGATGCCGATGACGACGCCCATGTCGCCGAACCAGTCGCCGACGTCGCCGAGCCAGTTGCCGATGGGTCGAAAGACCTTCTCGACCAGCCAGTCCCAGCCCGTCTTGACGGCCGCCTTGATCGTGTCCCAGTTGGCGATGATCAGGACCGCCGCCGCGATGACCGCGGTGATGATCCAGGTGATCGGGTTCGCGAGAATCGCGGCGTTCGCGGCCCACTGCGCGACCGTGTACCCGCCCCACGCGGCGGTCACCACGCCGAGGCCGGTCGCGATCGCCGGCAGCAGGCCGGGCACGCTGTTGGCCCAGTCGAGGACCTGCTTCGCCGGCTCCATGAACGGCTCGAGTCCGTCGGAGACGGTCGCGACGAACGACCGCTTGAGCTCGGTGAAGCCAGTTGCCGTGTTGTCGTTGAGCGTCTCGCCCATCTCGGCGGCACGGCCCGTGAAGTCGTCGAACGCGTCGCCGGCGGGGTCAAGCGCGCCGAGGAAGTCTGGGATTTTGCCGGTGCCGATGTCCTCGAGCGGGGTGCCGAACAGCGCGATCGCCGCGGCAGCCTGGTCGCTCGGGTCCTTCACGCCCTGCAGGCCGTGGATGATGTCGGCGAACGCGCCCTGTGCCTGGTCTCCCCCGGCCAGGATGCGCTCGGTCATCTTGTCGGCGTCGACGCCGATGGTCTCGTACGCGTCCGTCGTCGACTTGGACATGTCCGTCGACCGGATCGAGAACTCTTTGAGGCTGTCGCCCATCTTGTCGATGCCGAACTGGCCGTTCTCAAGAGCGGAGCGCAGCACGCCCATCGTGGTCGCGCCGTCGAAGCCGAGCTGGGAGAAGAACGCCGAGTACTCCTGGGTGGCGTCGGTCATCTCGCCGCGCAGGGACTTCGGCACCTCCTGCATCGAGCCGACGATGAGGTCGAACGCCTCGGTGGCGTCGGCTGCGAGGCCGGTCTTCATGAGGATGCCGGCGTTGCGCGCGGCTTCGTCGACGTCGAGGTCAAAGGCCTTTGCGATGTCGAGCGCCCCGGCGGTGACCTTCTCGAGCTCGGCGGGGCTCGCGTCCGCCATGCCCTCGATGGAGCTCATGACGGACTCGACGGCCCCGTTGACGTCCTCGAGGGACTCTCCCCACGCGCCGCTGTACAGGCTGCCGGCGACCTGGCCGGCGACGGCCGACTGCTCGCTCGTGAGGTGGAGCGCGGCGGCGACCTTGTCGGTGCCGGCCTCGAGGTTGATGTTCTGGGACCACGCCTCGCTCACGGTGGCGGCACCGGCGGCCATGAGGCCGAGCTGCGCGACGATGCCGCCGGCGCTGCTCGCCGCCTGGTCGAACTTCTCGCGGCCCTTGTTCACGGACGCCTTGAGCGAGTCCCACTTCCCCGAGGCGGTGTTCGCCTCGCGGCCGCCCTTGTCTGTGGCGTCGGCGAGTTGCTTAGTGACCTCGCGGTGCTCGTTCGATGCGGCCTTGAGCTGGTCTTCGCTCGAGGCGAGCTTCACGGAGGCGGCCCGCTGCCGGTCGCGCGCTCCCTCGAGGCGCTGCTCGGCGGCGACGGCGCGCGCGGAGCCGTCGCCGTACTTCTCGCGGGCGTCGATGAGGGCCTGCTCGGCGAGCGTGACCTTCGCAGTCGCGTCGCGCTCGGAGGCTCGCGCCTTCGAGACGACCGCGACCTGGTCGTTGACGACCCGCTTGGTGCGCTTGGACGCATCCTCGAGCTGGGCGACGACGTGCGACGTACCGCCGTCGGATGCCGCCCCCTTGAAGCCGTCGGTCCAGGTCTTGCCGCTCTTCGTGCCGGCTTCGGCAGCGGCCTTGGCCGATCCCTTGATCAGGTCCTTCGAGAAGGCCCCCATGTCGGGGAGCACATCGAGCCAGACGGCGTCGCCCGCCATGGGGGCCTCCCATCAGGTGGTGGTGCGCGCGAGGGTGCGGAGCAGCTCGGACCGCTCAGCGGCGTGCTGTTCCTGGTCGCGGGCTTCGGCCTCGCGCTCGTCGCGGCCCTTGGGCCTCGGCAGCGGCTCGGGCTGTAGCGCCGGCTGCCCCTCGCGGCGGTGGATGTTGTACGTCAGCGCCTTGAGGTCGCGGAGCTGGGCGTCGATGTCGTGCAGGAGGCGGTTCCGGTCGTCCCACGGGCCGTGGGCGTGTCGTGCCCACGCGTTGCCCGGCGGCAGGTGCTCGACCATCACGCGGAGCTTCCGCAGGGTGATCCGGCCGTCGAGGTACTCCTGCAGGGGGTCGCGTGGCGCGTACTCCTGCAGGAGGGCGGCCTCGATCGCCTCCGGCGCGTCGCCGAGGAGGTCGCTCAGCCCCTGTAGCGAAAAGCCGCGAGGCGGTCGCGTGCGGCGTTGGTCTCCGCCCCGACGAGCTGGCCGAGGTCGCCGATCGTGTAGCCGGCGTCAACCCACTTCAGGAGCTGCTCGTCGGCGTCGTGGTCAGGGTGGCCGCTCAGCACCACGCGGGCCATAGCCTCGCTGTCGTTGTTCTCGCCGGCCTCGCGGAGGCGGTCGGCATAGTCGTCGTCCTCCTCGAGGTTGACGGCGATCTTGATCCAGACGGTCTCGCCGTTGGGCAGGTCGACGGGGATCAGGCTGCCCTCGCCGACGACCTGCTCGGAGACCTGGTCCTTGAACTGGGCCATGTTGATCCGGCGGCGCTTGTTGTTCGGCTTGCTCACGGGGTGCTCGCTTCCTTGGGGGATCGGGGGGATGTAAAGGCCCGGCCGCGCGCGTCCCCCCACGCGCGCAGCCGGGCCGGTTCATGGCCGGGAGGCTCAGGCGGCCTCTCCGGAGGCCCACTGGCTGCCGTCCCAGTAGGCGTGCGAGTCGTCCTCGAGCTCGACGAACTGGCCCGTGGTCCACGGGTCCGTCGGGTTCGCGGTGATCGAGGACGCCTGCAGCGCAGCGAAGTCCGCGGGGACGGACGACCCGTTCGGCAGGAACACGCCGGGGGTGCCCGCGGTCGCGCTCGTGGCAAGCGGCGGCAGGAAGCCGGGGCCGTTCTCGCCGCGGCTCAGCGAGCGGCCGGCGATCGGGTCCTTGAACAGGCCGAACGTGAAGCCGATGTTCTCGGGGTTCGCGCGGGCGAGGGTGCGGTCGGTGGTCGCCGTGACCTTGGCGCGGTAGGCGTACTCGACGCGGTAGAAGACGTTGTCGCCGACGCCGTCCTGGGCGATGACCCAGAGGCGGTAGTACGGGTAGTCCGTGATGTCGCCGTCGTGGAACAGCCACGGGCTGTGGGGGTCCTCGGCGAAGTCGGCGACGCGCTTGCCGTGCAGGACGGCGTTCACCCACGCGTTCGACGACTCACCGAACGCGACGGTGAGCTGCTTCTCGATGCCCGTCATGTCGGTGCGCACGGGCTCGAGCTGCTGGTCCATCTGCGTGCTCTCGGACGAGATCGAGTTCGCCTGCGTGATGCCGTCGGTGGTGATGAAGCCGAGCTGCCGGGCGGTGGCCGGCAGCACCGGCTCGTTGAGCGCGGTGAAGAAGGCGTCGGGGACCGGCCGGTTGTAGTCCTCGAGCGCGAGCAGCTTCGTGCCCCACTTCCGGGTGGCGGTGTCGTTCGTCTGGAGCAGCTCGTCGACTGCAGACATGAGGCATGTCCTCTCGGTGGTGATGGGTGGCCCGCGGGCGCGGGCCGGCGTGGTGTGCGCTCGTCACCGCGAGGGGCGGCAGGTGAGCGTGTAGGTCGCCGTCGCGACGCGCTGCGCGCGGTCGGTGGCCGCCGGGTCGATGGCGAAGCCGAATGCCTCGACGACGTCGTCGACGTAGCCGTCCTTGGTGCCCGCGGCCGCGAGGGCGGCCATGGCCGTCTCGACGGCTCGGGCCGCGCCCCACAGCGCCGACCGGTCGCCGGCGTAGACGGTGACCTCGACGTCGATGTCGCGCTCGTGTGGGTCGAGGCGGCTGCCGCCGACCCGCGCGACGATCAGGTACAGCTCGGGCGGGTTGTCGCCCGTCTCGGTGTACGTGGGGATGCCGGTGCGGTCGGCGAGCCAGCCGCGCACGAGCCGTTCGGCGTTGGCCCAGGTGACTGCCTCACGCACTCGCCGACCTCCGTAGGATCTGCCGCCGTGTGAGGCGCGCGTCGGCGTCGGCTTCCTTCATCTCGTCGGTGACCTCGGCCTCGATGCGGGCGAAGGGTCGGCGGAAGCCGCCGGCCTTGGACCCGGGGCGCACGCCGGTGTCGACGTGCAGTGCGCCGGCGAGCTCGTCCGCTCCCGCGCTTAGCGCGAGGCGCTGGGCTCGTGGGAGCACCCGGCGCGCCTTGGCCGCGAGGGCGGCCTTGACGGCGTCGGTGAGGGCGGCCTGTTGGATCGTCTCGCGGCTGATCTGCGGCTTGCGGGCCATCGGTCACCCCCAGGTGGTCATGACGAGCTCGGTGTGGTCGTCGAGGACGCCGCCGGTGAAGTGCGCTGGCCGGCCCTCGACCCACCACTGGTCGCCGTCGTGCAGGAGCCGGTCGCCGGATGCGATCCACGGTGCGTGCGGCCCCGAGACGGCTCGCCGCTCGACGGGCCGTTCGGTCGGGGGCGGTGTCTCGCTGGTCTCGTGCTGGTGGACCGAGCACGGCCCCCACTCGCGAGTGGCGACTGTCTCGGTGGCGACGCCGTCGGCGTCGGGCGGGCCGTCGACGACCTGCTCGACAATCAGGGTGTGCGGGTGCAGGAGGCTGCCGATCATGGGCGCGGCCCCCAGGCGTACCGCTCGACGGTGTCCGTCCATCCCTGGGAGACGCCGGCCTTGGTGAACGTGACGGATTCCTGGCCGGCGGTCGCCGAGGCGACGCCGGCGATCGCGCGGTATTGGGCCTCAGCCTGCTCGAGCACGGCGTCTTCGATGTCGCCCGGGATGTTGTCCTCGGGCCAGCCGTGCGTGAACGTGACGTCGATGTTGTCCTCGCCGTCGGGCCAACCGGCCGCGCGGCGCAGGAAGCCGACGGCGCGGTTGACCTCGAAGTCGTCGACGGGTTCGCCGGCGATCGTGACGACGGGGTCGCCGACGACCGGCCGGCCCGGCAGGAAGAGGCGGGTGCCGCCGCTGCCGGAGACCTTGACCTGGTCGTCGACGACCCGTTCGACGCTGTAGCCGATCTCGCCCTCGAAGCGGGCCGAGGCTCGACGAAGCGCGAGCTGGACCTTGCCGTCGTTACTTGCTGCGCCGACGAGCAGCGCGACGTCGTCCGGCCTCGCCAGCGCCATCGGTCTCCCCCTCGCCGTCCGTGGACGTCTCGTCCGCCGCCGGCTTGTCGTCGTCGTCGCCGGCGGGCTCGTCGTCACCGGCGGGCTCGTCGTCACCGGCGGGCTCGTCGTCGCCGGCGGCCGCGGCCGTGGTCAGGACGTGGTCCTGGGTCGACGGCTCCCCCTGCGAGTCGTCGGCCGGGTCGGTCGGTGCGGTGGCCGTGGTCGGCTGGACGTCGACCTGGTCGAGCAGGCCGAGGGCCTCGGCGTCGTCGCGTCGGTAGCGGACGCCTCGAACGACGACCATCGTGCTGATCTTCTTCGCCATGGCTCAGTCCCCTCAGACGCCGGCCGAGGTCAGCTCGGCGATCGCGAGCTTCGCGGGCTCGCGGATCAGGAGCATCTCTCGGACCTCGGCGCGGATGTAGGTCAGGTTGTGTCGGGCGTCGTCCTCGTTCTGGTTGAACGCCTGGATCGTCAGCCCTTGCCGCTCGAGCAGGTTGACGGACGAGAAGTCGCCCAGGACGGCGGTGCCCGTGGGCACGGACTCGTCGGCGATGCGGGGGCGGCCCCAGATGGTGTTCGGCCCGTTGCCGAACGGCCCGTTGCCGTAGAACCGCTCGTTCGCGTCGCGCAGGAGGTCCAGGGCCTCGTCGTCCTCGGGGTTGAGCAGGACGGCCTGGACCTGGGTGCGGGACGTGGTCCGCAGCTGCGTGATGGCCTTGCGGATCGTGGTCACCATGTCGGTGTTGAACGCCGTGTTCAGCACGCCGGTGGTGTTGAAGATGCCGGTCGGCTCGTTGGTGCCGCTGCCGTTGAAGACGAGGTCGGCGACCTTCTCCCACAGGTTGCGCTGCAGGACCGAGTCGAGCAGCGACGCGATGATGCCGTCGTCGGCGAGCTCCTGGTTGGTGACCTTGAAACCGTCGGCCACGACGTGCGCGACGGCCTGGTCGGTGCCCATCGTGAGCTGCGACAGCGGCTTGAGGCCGCCCTCGGCCACGACGGCGGCCGCGGAGGCGATCGCCTGGAGCTGCCGGTACTCGACGTAGGACGACGCGGTCGTGCCGCGCGTGATGAGGTCGAGGATCGTCAGCGGCTTGGCGTACGTCAGGTCGACGATGCCCGGCTCGCGGTAGTAGTCGACCGCGCCGCCGAGGCTCGAGCTGACGGGTCCCGGGTCGCCGTCGGCCTTGGCCACGAAGCCGCCGAGGTTGTCGGCCTTGATGCTGACGGGGCCGCCCTCGACGGGCATCGGGTTCGCCTCGCGGAAGGCGCGCATCGCGGCGCTCTTGACGAACCGCTGGCCGAGGCTGCGCGGCGCGGCGTTGTCGACGTCGCCGCCGGCGTCGCCGGCGGTCTTGGCGGTCTTGGACGGCTGCGCCGGCTTGTCGGTGCTGAGCGCGTTGCGCAGCGCGGCGGTGGCCTTGTCGCGCTTCTCGATGGTCTGCGCGAGCTCGACCATGCGCTTGGCGACCGCGTCGGCGCGGTCGGCGTCCTCCGGGGTCAGGGTGTTGTCGTCGGCCTTGGCGAGCAGCGACTCGCGCTCGCTCTTGAGCTGCTGGAGCTCCAGCACGGGGTCCATGCGGACGTCCTTTCGATCAGATGAGCGCGAAGATCGCGCGGGTGCGGTTGGAAATGACGGCGGCCCCGGACGTGTCGTCCGAGGCCGTCTTGGTGGTGGGCTCGCCGCTGGCGTCGCCCGGGTCGGGTGCGCCGGGTGGCGCGCCGTCGTCGGTGGGCGGGTCGTCGCCGGCCGACTTGGACTCGACGGCGTCGAGCACGCCGCCGAGCTGCTCCTGGATCCCGCGGAGGGTGTCGACGTGCCGCTGTGCGAGCACGCGCCCTTCCTTCGTCGTGAGGCGTGCGGACAGGGCCTTGACGCCGAGCAGCTCGGTGTCGGGGTTCGCGCCCTTGAAGGTCGGGCCGACTTCCCACAGGTCGATGTCCTTCAGGCCGAAGGCCCAGGTGTCCTCGTCGACCTTGACCATCTCGCCCTCGCGGACGCGGCCGGACCACGAGAACTCGACGACGAGGCCGGAGTCCATGAGGTCGCGGACGTGCTGGGCGCGCTCGGTGTCGAGGTACTCGGCGGTCACGTACAGCCCGTCTTCGCGGGCCTCGATGGTCGCCTTGCCGATGAACGCTTCGGGGTCCCAGGTCTGGTGGGACCACACGACAGGAACGGGGCGGTCGCCCCATTCCTCGATGGTCCGGTCGAACGCGCCCGGCAGGACGACGTCGCCCTGGACGTCGACGTTGCCGAACGTCGAGACGCGGGCCTCGAAGCCGCCGGCCGTCTTGCTGACGACGGCGGCCACGCTCTTGCAGATCACCCGGTCAGTCACCGGTGCTCCCCTCTCCCGCGCTCGGGGGCGCGGTGTCTCTCGGTGACGCGAGGCCGCCCTCGGTCACGTTCAGCGGCGTGATGAGCTCGTCCGTGCCGTCGAGGTGCGGCAGGTTCTTCCGGGCGCGCGCCTCGGCGCGGGTGAGCCACGGGCCGCCGACGGCGGTCTGCAGCACGACGGCTTCCTCGACGAAGGAGCCGGCGATCGCGCCCTCGCGGTCGAGCTCGGCGTACATGCCGACCTTGCCCGCGAGGGCCGGCACGATCTCGCTGTTGAAGGCTTGGTTCAGCGCGGTGAGGATCGGGCCGAGCGTCGGGCCGTAGAGCATCTGGCGGAAGGCGGCGACGTTCGCCATGGTCCCCTCGCGCGCCCCTACGAGCTCGGGCGGGATGTGGTAGAAGGACGAGACCTCGATGTCCGTGAGTTGGCGGCCCTCGATGTCCTTGGCGTCGGCCGGCTTGAGTGTCTCGACCGAGCTGTACTTCATGCCGTTCTCGAAGATCGGCGTGCCGCCCGACTTGCTGCGGCGGTACTCGTCGAAGCCGGCTGCGAACTCGGCTCGTGCGCGGGGGTCCTTGAACTTCCCGGGGTGCTCGATGACGCCGGTCAGCTTCGCGGCGTGGTCCCACTGGTCGGATCGCCACTGGACGGCCCGTTCCTGCTCGTCCATCAACGAGCTGAGGGTCTTGGTCGGCGAGGTGCCGTAGGCCATCGACGTGTGCCAGCCGGCCCCGTACGCGACCGGCACGTCGAGCAGGTTGACGATCCCGGTCGGGGTGCTGACCGCGAGGCGGTTGACGCGGCCGAGGAAGTCGCTGCCGACCTCGAGCAGTCGGGGCGGGATTCGGACGAGCTCGTCGCCGATGAGGGCAACGCACCAGCGGTCGTAGAGCATCCAGTCGGTCACGATGTCGCGCTTGAGCTCGAAGCCGGACGTGAACCGCGCGGGGCGGTTGAGCGTCGTCTCGATGGTGCTGCCGGCGTCCCGCTGGCGGTCGGTGTCGTCGACGCGCTCGAAGGCGTGCCAGGCGACGGCCGCGACCGCCCTCGCCGCGAACTCGACGACCTTGCGGACGCTGGGCTGTGTCTCCCAGACGCGCTGCGGGTCGCGCCCCTCGAAGCCGAGGGCCAGCGGCGTGCCGGCGTCGACGACGGGGATCCCCCAGGACGTGTGCGAGACGGGGCCGGTGCCGAAGGTGAGGGAGTCGCCGGTGAGGTAGCCGGCCATCAGCCGGTCACCTGCGCGGTCAGGATCGACCTGTGCGGCACGAAGATGTGGCCGTCGACCGCGCGCCCCTCGCCGGGGCCGGTGAAGGCGTGCACGGCCTCGAGGCGCACGACTCGCCACCGCCAGGAGCGGCGGACGGTGCCGCGCAGGATGCTGCCGTCGGTGAGGTTGAGGAGCGCCGGGCTCCCGTTGCGCAGTCGCATGGTGCGCTCCTTACGTCGTCGTCGTGGTGAAGACTGGATCGGAGCCGCCGTCGCCGTTGGCCATGGCCTCGCTCATGGCGTTGACGAGGGCCGACCAGCCGTCGATCTTCTCGGCGGCCGCCGCCTTGTCGGGCTTGACGTTGCCGGCGGGGTCGCGCGCGACGGCGAGGTTGTCGGTCATCCAGCGCATGACGGGGTTGCCGCCGTGGTGGAGCATCGGCCGGTGCGCGCTCTTGCCGCGCAGGATGAGGCGCTGCAGCTCCTTCATCGGCGCGCTCGTGCTGGCGTATCCCTGCCCGACCTTGACCATCTCGACGCCGTCCTCCATCAGGTCGATCGAGAGCTGCGTCGCGTTCCAGCGGTCGAAGCCGACCGTCTCGACGTCGAGCCAGTCGAGGTCGTCTTCGATCTGCTGCCGCACGTAGGCGTAGTCGGTGACGTTGCCGGGAGTGACGTCGAGCCAGCCGTCCTCGACCCAGAGGCTCGCCTCGCCGGCCGTGCGCCGGTCGAGGTCGTCGAGCGCGTCTTCGGGCAGCCAGAACCGCCAGACGGCGTCGTACCCGTCGTCGTGGTCGCGCGGCATGAGCCAGCACAGCGCGGTGAGGTCGCTGACCGACCCGAGGTCGAGGCCGCCGTAAGCGGTGCGGCCGTCGAGCTGGTGCTCGTCGACGATGTCGCCGGCGTTGGCGTCCCAGGCGTCGAGGTCGATGAACCGGACGTCCTGCTTGGTCCGGATCCCGAGGTGGAGCCGCAGGAACGCCGCGAGGTCCGCGGGGCTGTTCTGCGCCTTGCGGGACTCGGCGGCGAGATACGCCTTGGTCGGGCTGATGCCGAAGCCGGGGTTCGCCTTGCGCCAGGTGCTCTCGACGTGCGGGTCGTCCTTCTTCCCGGCCGCCCACACGACGCCGTAGATCGACTCGTCCGTGATGATGCCGCGGGAGAGTCGCTCGACGAGCTCGCGCTTGCGCGCGTAGATCGTGCCGGGCCGGCCGCTGTCGGCGGTCGTGATGATGACCGACAGCGGCTGTGTGCGCGAGCCTCGGCCCGTCTCGATCGTCTCGACGAGGTCGGCCGTCTTGTGAACGTGCAGCTCGTCGACGATCGAGCAGTGGATGTTCGCGCCGTGCTGCGCGTCGGCGACCGACGAGACGACCTCGATGTACGAGCCACTGCGCGGGTGGATGACTTTCTCCGACAGGGCCTTGACGCGACTCTTGAGTGCCGGTGCGCGCTCGGCGAGGGTGCGGATCGGCGTGAAGACGAACCGGGCCTGGTCCTTGGTGGTCGCCGCGGTGACGACCTGCGCGCCCTGCTCGCCGTCGGCGCACGCCATGTAGATGGCGATGCCGGCGCTGAGCGTGCTCTTGCCGTTCTTGCGTGGGACGTCGACGTACAGGTCGCGGATGACGCGGACGTATCCGTCGGACTCGTCGTCCCACCGCACCCAGCCGAAGACGGGCGCGAGGATGTGCGCGATCTGCCACGGGTCCGGCTCGAGCGGCTGGCCGGCCCACCGGCCGGCGACGTGCCGGAGCGCCCGGAAGGACGCCAGCACGCGGTCGACGCGCTCGGGGTCGAAGACTGCGCCGGGCACCTCGCGGGGCTCGGGGGTCTTGAACGCCGGCGGGCAGTCGGGCAGCGGGATGTCGCGGGCGTCGAGGTACCACGCGACCTCGGGGCTGATCTTCAGCCGTCGCAGCTTGGCGGCGCTCGGGCTGCGACGGGCCTCGGCCGTCGCCCGCTTGGCGGGGTCGCCCGACCGAGTGGCCGCGCGCGTCGTGGCCCCGTCAGTCGAAGGGGTTTTCGTTCTCGGCATTGGCGGCCCCCGGCATCTTTCCTTCGGCCGCCGGCGTCAGCCCGAACTCGGCGCACCAGGCGCGGAAGTCCTTGCTGGCGCGTTCCTCGATCCCGACCCAGGGGGCCGTAACGACGCCTTGGCTGTTCTTCGACAACAGGCCCCGCTCGAGGCGGAACCGGACGGCTTCCTTCCATCGGGCGTAGGTCTCGCAGGCGACCCGGAGCGAGCCGCCGTCGAGGGGCTTGAGGAGCTCGACGTGCTCGAGCTCGGACGTGATCAGGTCCCAAATCCACGACGCGTCGTCGGACAGGTCGGACGGCTTGTCCGGTGCTCGGCGCGTGAAGTCTCGGGTCGGCGCGATCGGCCGGCCCCCGGAGTCGACGGGGTTGCCGGCTGCGTCGCGGCCGCCGTGGAGGATCCGCAGCGCGGCCGGCTGTTGCTTCCTGCCCGTCGCGGCCTGTTGCGCCATGTCGTCTCCCCTACTCGTCGAGCAGCGGCTCGGGCGCGCCGTTCCGCTCCGGGGTGCCGCCGGTGACCTTCTCCCACCGGCGCACGATCACGTCGCAGTACCGCGGGTCGAGCTCGACGACGCGGGCTCGAGCTCGGCGGTACTCGGCGGCGATGAGCGTCGAGCCGCTGCCGGCGAACGGGTCGAAGACGAGGCCGCCACGCTTGAGGCTGTTGTCGAACATGGCCGTGATCAGCGCGACGGGCTTCATCGTCGGGTGCTCGCGGTTGGCGGCCGGCTTGTCGAAGCACAGGACCGTGGTCTGGGCGTTGTTGCCGTACCAGCGCGGGCCGCCGCGGCCGAGGCGGCCCTCGCCGCCCGGGGCGAAGCCGTACAGGATCGGCTCGTGCCCGGTGGGCTCGTCGGGGGCGTCGTGCGCGGGGTCGCGCTCGTCGGCCGGCGGGGCCTCGCCCTCGAGGATCGGCTCGTGCTGGTAGTGGTAGTCCGACCGGCCGAGCACGAGGCTGTTCTTCACCCAGATCAGGTTCTGCCGCACGAGGAAGCCGGCGGCCCGCAGCGTCGTCTCGAAGGTCACCCGCTCGGTGTCGGCGTGCGCGACGTAAACGGGCGCGCCGGGCCGCAGCACGGCTCGGGCTGCGACGAACGCGTCGGTGAGGAGCTGGTCGAGCTCGGCCGCGCCGTCGTTCTGGATCGTCAGGGCCTCGGCCGTCTTGCCGACGTAGTCGACGCCGTAGGGCGGATCGGTCCACATGGCGTCGGCCGTCTCGTCGCCGAAGAGCCGCGCGAGGACCTCGGGGCTCGTCGAGTCGCCGCACACCAGGCGGTGCTCGCCGAGCTGCCAGACGTCGCCGGGCTCGGTGATCGGCTCGGGGCGCAGCGGCGGCGCGTCGTCGGCGGCGTCGTCGACGTCCGTCGGGTCGGTGTTGTCGACCTCGTCGCGCAGGTCCTCGAGGTCGGCCGCGTCGACGCCGGTTCCCTCGAGGTCGCCGAGCGAGTCGAGCACGGCGAGCAGCTCGGCCTGGTCGTAGGTCGCGAGGTCGTTCGACCGGTTGTCCACCACGACGATGCGCGTCGCGGCGTCGTCGTCGACGTCGACCTCGTGGACGTCGATCTCGTCCCAGCCGAGCTTCCTCGCCGCGGCGAAGGTGTGGTTACCGGCCAGGATCTCGAACGGCCGGCCCGTGTGCGTTCCGCGGTTGACGACGATCGGTCGGTACTGGCCGAGCTTGCTCAGCGAGGCCGCGATCGTCTCGACGTCACCGCGGCGCGGGTTGCGATGGAAGGGCCGCAGCTCGGCCAGGGCCATCTTGGGCATCGTGGGGTTCCTCCGAGGGGGCGAAGGTGGGGCGGTCAAGGGGGGGTCACCGATCTGAGACGCCGCGCGCGAGAGGTCGGCGTCGCGGACGCTCGGAAGCGGTCGCGAGAGCGCGACTCCCCTCCCCCATGGCGCTACCGTTCGGGCGTGGAGACAGGCGAGGTCGTGGCAACGGTGGTCGGGGTACTGGGCCTCTTGGCGGCGGTGGGGGCCTGGCTCCACTCGCGTCCCTCGACGCCATTCGAGATCGTCGGTGGAACAGGCGACGTGTTCGGGGTCCGCCGGCAGGGCTATGCCCCTGTGGTGGTGAAGCGCGTCTGGATCCCGCACCACGCGACATTGGTTCTAGCGAACGAGTCAGCGTTCGAAGGACCCTTCCCGATGCGCAGGGGCGAGGCGCATTTCTTCCACTTGGCTGGCGTCGAGGCTCCTGTCGACGTCGTGGTGGTGTGGCGGTGGCGGCTCGGCCGTAAGGAGCGCTTCTGGAGCACGTGGGTGCTCTAGCGGCGGTCGCCAGAGGCGGCTTGCTTGGCGTCGGGCTCGGTGTGGTCGAGGGCGCGTTCGGCGAGGCGGCGGTCGTGCCGGCAGAGCGCGCATCGTTCGGGGCGCGGGTCGCCGTGTCGGCACTCGTCGGTCATCGCCGGCGTGCTCGTGTGGCGCTGGCCGGGTTGCGCGGGACGCGGCGCGGTCGGCGCGGGTTGCTGGTGGCGCGGGGTCGGTAGCCGTACGGGCGGCGCGGGAGCAGTACGTCTAGGGCGAGGGTGAGCACCAGTGCGACGCCGAGGGTGATGGCTGCTGCGGTCATGTGCGCCTCCGTGCTTGTCGGGCTCGGCGGGCGAGCTGCGTCTTGTGCTGGTGGTGCTCGTGGCAGAGGCCCTGCCCGTTGGCGGGGTCGGTGCCGCTGCCGCCGTCTGCGATCTCGACGATGTGGTCGGCTTCGGTGGCGGGTGCGGTGCACCCGTGGGCTTGGCACACCTGGTCGCGGTCGAGCACGGCTGCGCTGAAGGTGCGGCGCTGGTGGCGGGTGAGGGTGCGGGTGTTGGCGCTGGGCCGCTCCCACGGGACGTAGTGCTGCTCGCAGCGCCCCCGTGTGTGTGCGTACTGCCGGCAGCCGTGGACGAGGCAGCGGGAGGGTGCTCCGGTGGGCATGTGTGTCTCCCGTTGGGCGGTGGGGTGTGGTGTCCGGCCCCGGGCCGTTGCTGCGACCAGGTCGTGTGTGCGCCGACGGGAGCTGGCCCGGGGCCGGAGAGCGGGGCGTAGTGGCTCGTAGGCGCACTTCGCCCGCTGCCAGGAAGCGTTGCAGTCTGGTCGTCTCCGCACAACCACGCACTCGTCTAGGACTCGTATCCGGACGGGTTCCGCTGGATGCCGATGTTTGGGGACGGCGACGCCCGTCGACGGGCGGAACTGCGGGCGTCGGGATGCAGCGACGGGTTCGGCTCTGGGACGATCACGGCACGTCGGACGGGGAGGTGGTCGTGAGCGAGGCGCTGCTGGTGATCGTCGGTGCGCTGATCGGTGTGCTCGGCACGACTTGGACCACGTGGCTCGGGCACCGCATGCGGCGACGCGACGAGGTGGCCGAACGCGTGCGGGTCGCGCTGCTCCCCGTCTCCGAGGCCCACGCGCAGTGGGCGACCGCGGTGTGGTCCTGTCTGCTCATCGAGGACAGCTCCGAGAGGCGCGAGAGGGTCGACGTCCTCGGGCTGGACTTCATGCGTATGCTCGGCGCGCTCGCCGATGCGTCGGCCGACCCGGAGATCGGACGTCGGAGCAGCGACGCGGCCGATGCGGTGCAGGGAGTCAGCATGAAGATCGGCATGCGGGCCACTGACGAGATCGTCGAGGCCGCGCTCGAAAGCGCCAACATTGCGGCCACCCTTGCCCAGCGCGCAGCGCGGCGGCGCGCCTACCCACGGACGCTGGGCGAACGATGGCGGGGCTGGCGTCTGGAACGCGCCAACAGGGAGCGGAGTGTGCGGGTGCACGTCCCGCGACAGGAGGGGAAGTCGTGAGCGAGACGTTGGTGGGCGTGATCGTTGGTGGCGCGGTCGGTGTCGCGTCTGCACTCATCACCGCGGTGGTAGGTCCCCTGCTGGCCGCTCGCCACGAGCGGCGGAAGGCGCGCGCGGAGCGCGTTCACGCGGTGCTCGCGGAGCTGCCCGAGACACGCGCCGTGTGGTGGGGCGGGACCTTTGCTGCCGCCAGCGGCCACGACTCGGGAATCACGAGTGAGCAGGTCGAGAACCTGACCCGACTGCTGTCTCGGCTCGCCACATCAGCGAACGATGCGGCCCTACGGCGCGCGACGACCAAGGCATCAGGATCCGTGTCGACCGCATGGACCATGGCGTCCGTCGCCGAGGTGGCGCGCCTCCGCGGGATGAAGGCGAGCGACGACGCGCTCGACAACATCGGGATCAAGTCGTACGAGGCGGCGGCCGACCTCGACGCCGTGACGGCGGCGGCGATGGAGATCGTCGACCCGACACCCTGGTGGCTGCGGCTCTACCGCCTCGCCTTTCCACCCGAAGAGCCGAAGGTGGACTACGCGGCAACCATGCGAGAACTGCGCAAGGTCGCACGCGCGGCCGGCGCGGTTGGGCTCACGGATAAGGCGAGCAGCTCGACGACTACCGCCGACTGACGGCGCTCGCCCAGACCCAGGCGAAGCCTTCGCGGCCGTGGGGGTCGAGGTAGCGGACATGGACCTGGCGGTCGGTCCAGGCGGTGGCATGGCCGTCAGCCTCGAACTCGCCGGTCTGCCGGGCGGTGAGCCAGACGCGGATGGCAGGCGGGTCGTCGGGCCGGGTGACCCGGGCGTCACGGCGCTGCGCGGCCGGCGCTTCCTCGGCACAGTCGCGCAGCGGCACCTGCTCGATGCTGTCGGGGGTGCTCCCCCACGGTGTCCGTCGTCGCGTGCCCATGCTGTCTACCTCTCGAACGCTTGTTCGAGTCTAGGTCAGGTGGACACCTCGCCGGCCGGGTGGCCGGTGCTCATCCGCGCAGCTCCCACGGATCGGGCTCGGGGGCGGGCGCGAGCTCGTGCATGAGCAGGGCCTGGATCGCGGGTGTGAGTCGCTGGAGCGCGGCCAGCGCGGCGTCGGCGGTCACGCCGTCGAGGGCGGCCAGCACGGGGATGCCGAGCCGCTGGACCTCGACGGTGCGGGTCGTGGTGTCGACGACGAAGGGCCGGGCGTCTCCGGTTCGGTCGTACAGCGGTGCGCGGCCGGCGAGCTCGACGACCTCGACGCGCTGGTGGTGGCTTGGGATGACGGTGCCGTGGTGGGGGCCGCCGATGACGATCGGGGTGGTGCACGGTGTCTCCGTTCAGGCGTTGTAGGTGGTGGCGTCGCACCGGCAGGAGTGGTGGGCGTCGTCGTGCTCGGCGCGGTGGCACTCGTGTGCTCCCCAGCCGTCGGTCCAGGTGTGGCCGCAGGTCTTCATCGGTTCCTCCGATTGGCGGGTCGGTCGCCCATGGCGACGCGGCGCACGTCGTCGAGGGCGTAGAGCTTGCGGCCGCGGCGGTCGCGGCCCTGGGCGGTGAGGTGTCCTCGGTTGGCCCAGGAGCGGATCGTTCGGGGCGCTACGCCGACGGCGGTGGCGGCGGCGTTGGTGTCCACGGGGATGTCCTGCTGCATCGTCTCGCGTTATCCTTTCTTCGTCTCGCGTTGGTAGACGCTCAGCCTATCCGTAGCGGCCGGCGGCCCCCGGCGAGGTGTCATCGGGGGCCGCTTGGCGGAGGCTATGGCGGGGCCGCTAGGACGCTAGAACCGCGGAATCTTGCGGTTTCTGCGCCTAGCGGCCCCGATAGGGCTATCGGGCCGGCCTAGCGGTCGGTGGCGTCGACGAGGGTCTGCCGGGCGAGGCCCTTGCCGTTGACCTGCTGGCCGTCGACGGTGCGGTTGACCTGGATCGTGCGCACGCCGTGGGGCTTGACGGCGGCGTGGACCTGCGCGGCGCTCCAGCCGTCGTAAAGCGTCGGGCGGGCCGCGGCGAGCCGCTCGGCGATGACGGTGCCGCGCAGCTTGTCGTCGTCGGTGGCGGGCCAGATGCCGAGGATGTGATCGATGACGGTGCTGTCGTCGATGTCCTCGGGCTCGACGCCGGCGGCGAGGCCGGTCAGGAGGCCGGCGCGCTCCCGGGCGGCGCGGGCGCGAGCTGCGATCGCCTCGGCGGCCGGGCCGTCGACATAGGCGGTGCGGACGATGACCGGGTCGTCGCCCTCGCCGACGAGGTAGCCGACGCCGAGGTCCTTGCGGCCGAACATCGTTGCGCGCACGCCGGCCTTGTACATGCTCGTGCCGAGGACCATGTCGTTCTCGACCTGGCCGAGCACCTTGAGGCAGAACCGCAGGATGGCGTTGGCGCTGATGGCGGTGGGGATCGACTTGGCGTCGGGCCGCTGGGTGGCGAGCCACGTCATGATGCCGACGGCGGGGCCGCGCTTGACGAGGTCGGTGACGATCTCCTCGATCTCCTTGCCGTGCTCGGGGTGCTCGAACATCACCTGCGTCTCGTCGAAGGCGAACATGACCGGGTGGAGGCCGAGGCTGCGGTCGCTGGCGATCTCGTCGGTGACCTTGGACTCGGGGCAGATGTCCTTGGGCAGGCCGCGGACGGTCTTGTACCGGCGGCGCATGTCGGTGCGGGCGGCGCGCAGGTCGGCGACGAGGTACGCCATGTCCTCGGGGTCGTCGCCGGTGCGGTAGGCGTGCGCGACGGCGGCGAGCGGCGCGTGGTCGGCCCCGCCCTTGAGGTCGTAGATGTGCAGCTCGACGCGCGGGTCGAGGGCGGCCGCGAGCTCGAGCAGGCGCAGCGAGAACGTCTTGCCCATGCGCGGCACCGCGCCGACGAGGCCGGCGGCGAACATCAGCGTGGTCTCGACGGTGCGGCCGCGCTGGTCGAGGCCGATCGGGGCCGGCTTGAAGACGTTCACGCGGCCGGCCTTGGCGAGGTCCCAGGTGGGGGTCTTGGCGTCGGCCATCGACTTGTCGGCGACATAGAGCACGAGGCGGCCCTCGTGCACCTCGGGGTCAGGCTCGGGCCAGACGCAGCCGAGCGGGCGGCGCAGGCCGGATGCGAGCTTGCTGCGCCGCTCGATGACCTCGGCGGCCGTGGTGCCGCCGGGGAGGTCGATGTCGGCGCGGAAGCCGGGGCCGTCCCGGACGATGGCGACGTACCGGATGGCGTGCGGGTCGCCCTTGAGCGCGGCCGTGATCGACGCGAGGCCGAGGCTGGCGAGCGACTCGGTGATCAGGTAGCCGGTAAGCGGCGGGACCTCGATCTTCTCGTTGGCGTCGCTGGTGACGCGGGTGTTGGCCTTGCGGCCCAGCGCGCCGAGGACGAGCAGGGCGACGGCGGCGGTGGCGACCTGCGCGGCGGTCGGGGCGGCGACGGCGACCCAGGCGATGGCGGCGGCCAACGGCCCGGCGATGAACGCGAGGGTGATGGCCCGCTGCTTGATGACGTGGCGACGCTCGGCCCGCACCTTGATGTAGTGGTTCGGGTCGTCGACCTTGCCCATGACGTGCCAGTGGATGTCCCGGCTCGCGGTGTCCCAGACCCAGGCCCAGGTGGCGGCGACGAGGCGGCCCAGGCCGATGGGGCTGCGGACCGCGAGGCGGCCCGCGTAGATCGGGGCGCGGAGCAGGTGGTACGCGCTGAAGTGACCCGCGTACCCGGCGGCCCAGGCAAGGGTCGCCCCGAGGGTGGCCCGGTCGCGCAGCCAGGTCGGGACGATGGGGCGGCGGTCGCCGTCCCGCTCGGGGCGGGCCTTGGTCCGCTCGGCAGGGCGGCTGCCGATGGGCTTGCGACCGTCGAGCGGGTCGGGCGGGTCGGTGACGGTGCGGTCGGGGTAGGAGTGGATCGTCGGGGCGAGCACGACGTCGGTCACCTCGCCGTACGCGGGGCGGTGGGACGTGTCGGTGGACATGGGGCACCTTCCTCGGTTGGTCTCTTGCTGGCGTCTACGAGTGTCCCATGGTTTGTCTCGTAGCGCTAGACAGTCACGGGGCGGCCCAGTACGTTGGGGCGTGCCAGCAAGAAACCGACGAAGGGTCGCCCCATGCCTGCAATCGCCCCGTCCGCCCCGGCCCACGAGGCCGCTCCGATCGCCCCGGCCCAAGCCGCCCCGGGCGTCGAGGACCGTCCCGCTCCGACCGGCGAGGCCCGGCCCGCGTGGGACAAGGTCCGCATGCCGGCCCGCCCCGCCGCGGCCGGCCCGCGTCGCAGCTCGCGCGCACTGGTGATGGTCGGCGCAGTGTCCGTCGCGCTCGTCTCGACCGCCAGCGCGTATCTCGCCATGGTCGGGTTCGGCGTCGACCTGCTCGCCATGTCGCCCCCGGTCGCCTACGCGACGGCGGGGGTGTTCGAGCTCTCGCTCATGACGGTCGCGCTGCTCGCCCGCGAAGCGGCGAAGGGCAACCGGCCGGCCGGCACGCTGCTGGCGCTGACCTGGGTGCTCTCGGGCGCGTCGGGGCTGTTCGCCGCGTGGCACGAGCTCGTCGTTGGTCACCCGGCCGGCGCGGCCGTGTTCCGGCTGACCGTGCCGCTGCTCGCGGCGCTGATGTGGCACCTGGCGCTGATCGGCGACCAGCACCTCGCCTCGGGCCGGACGTGGTCCGAGCTGCGCGCCGGGCGGCGCATGCACGCGCTGTTCCAGGCCATCGAGGCCGAGCGCCGCGCGCGGGTGCTCGACGACGGCTCGCGCCGTGCTCGCCGGCACGCGCTGCGGGCCGAGGCCCGTCGTCTGCGTGCGCGCTCGCTCGCGCTGCGGTCGGTCCCGCCGGAGCAGATGCGCGAGGTCACCGCTGCGTGGACCGATGCTTTCGCCGCGCTCGAGGCCGGGGCGGTCGCAGTGCTGGCCCGGTTCGACGATGGGGCGGCCCGGATGACCGCGGAGCCGCATGCCGCGAAGGCGACCCGCCGGTCGACGTCGACGCCGGCTCGGGAGGCCCGGCCGACCGAGGCGCACCCCGCCCCGGCGAGGCCTGCCCCGACGCCCCGCCCCGCCGGCGGGGACCGCGAGGCGCTGCGCGCCGAGGTCGAGCGGCTCGCCGGCGAAGGCCTGTCCCACCGCGAGATCGCCGACCAGCTCGGCGGCGTCACGAAGTCGACGGTGGGCCGCTGGCTCGCCTGACACAACAACGAAGCGCCCCGGCCCGCAAGGGTCGGGGCGCTTCGATTACTCGATCAGGAGCGGACGGCCGTGCGTCCACGCCCGCGCAGTTCGGTACCAACCGATTCAAGGAGTGCGCGAACTCGAGTGATCGAGTAGTCCGTCTCGGCGCAGAGTTGGCGGATCGACGCTCCCGACTCGTACCGCTCACGGAGGACTACACCGATCCGCTGCGCCGTTACCGAGGTCAAGCGTTCGTGAGGCTCGAGGTGCGGCACGGGAGCGACGTCGCCTCCGCCGTATCCACGGTGCACCTGACCGCGAGGGGTCGTTTCGTCACCTGCCTCATCTCCCCATGCAGTCCAACCCTCCTGCGGGTAACGGGCGAAGAGCTCAAGGAAGGGCCCAGGGCTGCATCGCTCAATGAGGTCGTACTGCTCATCAGGCTTGCGACTGTGCTCGCGCTTGCGCGTCTCGATCATGTTGACCTGAGACCGCGCCGGCGCGAGGGTGCGCATAGACCCCCGGACGCCGAAGAGCAGAAGCTCGGTGACGTTTCGGAAGTAGAAACCAACACCCCGCCCGTCGGGTCCACCGTCCTTGCGCCGCTTAGCCCAGACGATGTGCGAGACGTATCGGAAGCCCCATGCCTCCATCACTCGCAGACCATCCGGGAGGAGCGCGTTGGGCACCCACAGGTACAGGTGCGCGTCGTCCGCCGCACTCGTAGCAACCGGAATCTCAGCGATCTCGTCAACGGTCAGCGTCGAGTAGCGATCGAGCCGACGGTGCTCCGGAGCTACCTTGCCGGTGCGGTTGGTGAAGCGCCACGGCGGATCAGCGAGGATCGTCTTGAAACCACCGTCAGTCGCCGGCAGCGGCGGAGGGGCTTGAACCTCACGAAGAGGCGGCGCGGTAGCCGTCTGGATCGGGATCGCCAGTGATGGCTGAGGAACCTCGGTAGTTGTCTGGGCGGACATGGAGCCACCGTAGCCGCAAAGATCTACTTTGCCAAAGTGGATCTATGGCGTGTCTCCGTGCCACGTAGCCTCGCTGATGAACACGGCCAGGACCGGGCACCCGCCGCCGTCGCCTCGCTGCAGGCGCGGCACCAACTTGTTGAAGTTGGTCGTTGTCGACGTGTTGAGTCGCTTGCGGGCAGCCTCTTCGCTCTGTCCTGCGTCACGAGCGAGCCGGTAGGCAAGGTCTCGCAGTTCGTCGTGCATGCGCGTGATGATGACGGCCACGTCGATCAGCGCGAGGTCATACCAAGACCGGTACGCGCCCAGGTCACGGTCCAGGTTTCCGTCCTTCGCGTTCCACTCGACGTCGAGAGCCACGCGCTCGATCACGTTGTCGACCTTGTAGCCCTCGGCGGCGATGGTCGTCGAACTCACGAGCTCCGTGCCCTTTTCTCCCGCAGCCCCGTACGGGAACCTGTAGAGCTTGAGTTGGGTCTCAACGTCGGCACGTGACTCACGCCAACCGTGGGCTCTGAACGACGCGTTGAGGCGTGCCGCCAGGTTTGACTCGTTGCCGCCCGCAGCGACCAGGTCTGCCGTCAGGAGGGTGAAGTCGCGTAGGGCGCGCACCAGGTCCTCAAAGGCTCTCGGATTGGTGCCCGCAAGCACCGCGGCCGCGTTGCGGGTCTCGCGGAACTTGTACTTCGCAAGCACGTCCGCAGGAAGCGCTTCCTCATAGGAGTGAGTGAGGTCCACGCGCGAACCTTACAAGGTTGGACGCGGGCCATACTCGCTGGCCTCGGCCCTAAGCGCGCTCGGCCTTGGCGCGGAAGCCAGTTCGCGGCAGTGGATGCCACCAGCCGCGGTGCCAGCAGACGCCGTCGAGCCGCTCGGCGTCGGGGTCGCCGCCGCAGACGGCCCAGCCAGCCATCTCGGCTCTCGTGGGCCGCTGTGCGGCCGGCGGGTGGCCGGTGGGGCGCACGGGCTCGGGGCGGACGGTTACGCCGTCCCGGACGCGCTGGGCGCGCTCCGTGAGGGCCTCGAATGTTGGGACGGGCGTGCGGGGCACGGTGTCTCCTTTCAGTCGCTGCAGCGGCACTCGGCGGTGTGCGGGTTGATCCACCCACCGCAGGAGCCGCACCGCTCGGGTTGCTGCGGGCTCATCCGGCGATCCAACGCACGCCGGCGACGCCGATGCCGACGGCGGTCGTGAGGATGGCCAGGAGGATCGCGACGGCGATCACGCGCCCGAGGACGTTGACGGCGCTGGTGCGCCTCGGCTCGAGCCGGGCCGGGCAGGCGTGCCCGCAGGTCAGGCACATGTCTGTCGAGCGGTCGGTGGTGTTCATCGTGTCTCCGGTCGGGGGAGCCGGCCGTGGCCGGCGGGGCGGTGCGGGCAGAACCGCTCGAGATAGGCCGCGACCCATCTCGTGCGCTCGTGCTCGACGAGGGGCAGGCCGGCTGCGCGCTGCAGGGCGCGCCGCTCGCAGGCGCAGCGGCGTGCCATCAGAAGGGCGGTTCTCCGGCGAGGGCGGCCGCCGGCGTCGCCCACGGGTCGTGTGCGGGGGCCGGCGTGCCGGCGTCGCGGCCGCCCGCGGTGGTCGCGCCGGAGCGGCCGGCGCGCTGCACCTGCGCGGTGGCCCAGCGCAGTGAGGGGCCGATCTCGTCGACCTCGAGCTCGACGACGGTGCGCTGCTCCCCCTCGCGCGTCTCGTAGGACCTCTGGGTGAGGCGGCCCTGGGCGATGACGCGCTGGCCCTTGCGGAGCGACTCGGCCACGTTCTCGGCCGCGTCGCGCCAGACAGAGCAGCGCATGAACAGCGCTTGACCGTCGCGCCACTCATTGGTCTGTCGGTCAAAGGTGCGCGGGGTGCTTGCAATGGCGAAGTTCGCGACGGCCGCGCCGGCGGGTGTGAACCGCAGCTCCGGGTCCGCGACGAGGTTGCCGATCACCGTGATCATGGTTTCGCCTGGCATCGTTTGTTTCCAATCGTGAGGTTTCTCTAGACGCCTTGGGTCGAAGTATGGGGACGCCGGTCATGGCCGGCGTCCCCCTGTTGGCGGCACGCTAGTTGGAGTGCTCGCGCCCCTCGAACTCGGCCACCATCGTTCTCAACGCGTCGATGAGCTGCTGGGCATGGGAGAGCGATACGGGCTGCTCAGGGGGTTCGAGATCAAAGGTCACGTCCCCGTCGGTGATGTAGGTCTGGAGCGTTATCTCATCGCCCTCGCACTCGACGCTGATCGCCGGGCCGAGCTGGAAGCCGTCGTTGACTTCCTGGGCGGCGTGAGTGGCACTGCTCATCGTTGTGTTGCCCCCAGGGTGATCGGTGGGTGTCTTGTGTTTGTAGACGGTTCAACGTAACAGCCGGGTCGAACATCCATTCGACGTGCGCCCGCACGCAGGGTTGGAACAGCGTTGCGCGAGGTTCTGTGACTCAACCCACACAGACCGTTGCCCGCAGCGCTCACACGGGCGTTCACGCAGGTAGGGGGCCACAACATGGCCCGCCGCGGCCCGTGAGCGGTGGGTGAAATTTCGAAGCCGGATCGTTATCGCTTTCGCCTGCTCCAGGTCAACTTCCGTGAGGGTCTGGGCATGGTCTGCAAGGAATTTCAGGCGGCGGAGGACGGCCGCTTCACGCGGCGCGCCCCAGGCCGGTGTGGCCGGCGACTGCTGACGGAGCGCGGAGACGGCGAGCCAGTACTGCTCGTGGATTCCCTCATCCACCTGGGTGGTCGTGTCGAGGACGTGCAGGGCTATCGGGGCGGGCACGTCCTCGCCCCGCGAGGCGCGGCCGCCGTCCTGGGGGCCGCGCACCTCGGGATGCAGGAGGCCGACGAGCTCGACGCGGGCGGCGGCGAGCTCGTCGGCGTGCAGGGCGAGGCTGCTCGCGATCTCCTGCTGCTCGAGCGCGTGCTGGTGGAGGGCGTCGTTGCGCGCTGCGCGGGCGGCTCGTCGGCTCATGCCTCACTCCCCATCGCGTGTCGCTCGGTGCTCGTTTACGTCGGCCGGGGTGATGCGAACGGCCCCGCGGCCGGCGGCCCTGCCGCGGATACGGACGTACCCGCGGCAGGTGCCGCACCAGACGGTGGCGCTGAGGCCGTCGTGCTCGCTCACGCGCGCGCTCCGGCGAGGGCGGCGTCGACGGCGGCGCGGCCGCGCGCGTTGCGCTCGACGAGGGCGGGGTCGTGCTTGCAGGGCAGGCCGTTGCGGAGGCGGCCGTCGTCGTCACAGAGGCCGCAGGCGTCGATGTCGATGCGGGCCAGGCGGGTGCGCTCGGCACGCTCGGCGCGGAGCCGCTCAGCGTCTGCAGTGCGCTGGCGCTGGTCGCGCTCGGCCTCGGCGGCCTCGACGACCCGCCGGGCGCGGGCGCAGGCCCCGCAGGGCGGCGGGACGTCGGTGTGCTGGTGCTCGGCGCACCGCTCGGGGTGCTCGAGCCGCTGGGCGCGGGCCGTGGCGGTTTCCTGCGCCGCGAGGTCGCGGCGGTCGGTGGCCGCGGGCTTGGGGGCGGGTGCGGTGGGCTCGGAGGCGGCCGGCTTGGCCCCGCGGTGGCGGTGCTGGTCGGCGTCGGTGACGTGGTTCTTCGAGCGGTCACAGTCGGGCGGGCACGTGAGCGTGAAGGCGTAGAGGTTCGGGCGCAGGTGGTCCGGCGTGCGGGCGGTGCCGCCCTGCTGGCGGCCGCGGCTGACCTCGCCGAGCACCTGCAGCTCGTCGATCGCGCGCTGGACGCTGCGGGTGCTGACGTTGGCGTACTTGGCGAGGGTGGCGATCGAGGGCCAGGCCCCGCCGTCGCCGTCGTGGTTCGCGATTCCGAGCAGGACGACCTTGGCCGTGCCCTGCGCGCGACTGTGGTGCAGGGCGATGGTCATGGCTTCGACGCTCATGGTGGTTCTCCTACGTGGGGGGAAGTTCCTTGCTGGCGGTCGCGACAGTACGCCGACTGTTGACAACTGGCAAGCCGCACCTGCCATTCGTCTACGTTTCCGAGACGGTCCGGGCGCGAAGCGTCCCGGCTTGCTCGTGATCCGTCGTCTCTGCCGGGGGCTGCGACGGCTCGCCCGCGCCGTAGTGAGTTACCCACACAGCGCCACCCAGGAAGGACGGTTCTCAAGGACGGTTCTTAAGGATGGTTCGGGTGACACTGGCGTCAGGGGGTGGGGTGACACCAGCGTCAGGGGGTGGGGTGACACCAGCGTCAGGGGGTGACACTGGCGTCAGGGGGTAGGGGGTGACGTAGATGTCACC
The DNA here is from genome assembly GCF_001636295.1 of Isoptericola dokdonensis DS-3. Taxonomy (NCBI): domain Bacteria; kingdom Bacillati; phylum Actinomycetota; class Actinomycetes; order Micrococcales; family Promicromonosporaceae; genus Isoptericola; species Isoptericola dokdonensis. Next base: position 2,039,109 of record NZ_CP014209.1, read on the forward strand.
CCTGTGGAAAACGTCGCGGCGGCCGCTGACCGGGAGACACCAAGAGCGCCCGGCGGCATCGGCTCGAGGATGAACGTCAGGCAGGCCGGCCCGTTGGGATAGACGCGCTTGATCCACGGCCCCTCGACGACTCCGTCGTGGTCACCCGGCAGCGCGCCGGCGTCGGTGGCGACGCCGTCGAGCAGGGCCTTGACGGTGGGGTAGAGGTTGCCCGAGTCGCGGCGGTGGTTGTTCGGCAGCCGGACCTCGAGCCAGACCCGCACAGGCGTCGTGAACGCGCCGTGCTGCGCCTTGAGCCGCTCGCCGATGCCGGCCCCGAGCTCGCGCCACGGGCGGGTGCGCTTGGACGTGTAGCGGGTGTGCCCGCGGACGTCGTTGATGTTGATCAGGCGGCCGGGCCACAGGGCCTCGGGGATCGTGGCGGACCAGGGGGCCGGCTTGCGCTCACGCATCGGTGGTCGCCCGCCACAGGGCCGCGCGGCGGCCGGTCGTGCTGGTGCCGTGCGCGCCGGGCACTCGCTCGACGAGGCCGTCGCGCACGAGCTCGTGGACGCGGGTGCGCACGCTGGAGTCGGTGGCGGCCGGCCAGCCGATCCTGGTGCCGGCGCGCTGGCGGAACCGGCCGACGATGCGCTCGTGGGTGAGCGGCTCGGGGGCCTCGCGCATGATCGCCAGGACGCAGTCGCGCACGATCGTTCGGCGTCGACGCACGTCCGCTGCGGCGTCGTGGGACGTGTCGGGGTCGGTGCGGCGGGCGAGGGCGGTGCTCACTTGGTGTCCTCCGTGTCGGTCTCGTCGAGGGCGGGGATGTCGATGTCGCCGGCGTCGTACCGCTGGACCTGCTCGTCGGCCTGGACGGCGAAGCTGAGGGCGGTGCTCTGCGGCAGGAGCGGGACGAGGGCGCGCAGGGCTGTCTTGCGGACCATGGCGTCGTAGTCGGTGGCCCACGGGCTGTTGCTGCCGTCCTTGAAGCCGCCGCGGTCGCGCCGCTCGTGGACCTCGGCGAGCGAGAGGTACCGGTGCTGCACGTCCCCGCCGGCGAGGCGGGCGGCCGCCAGCGCGCCGACCGGCTTGCCGCGCTCGACGGCCGGCTCCCAGTCGAAGAAGAAGCCGCGCTCGGACGAGGCCCCCTCGCGGAAGGTGTCTCCTTCGTGGACGACCACGGCGTTCACCTGGCCGACGCCGGCCCGTCGGGCGAGGGTGATCAGGCCGCGGTAGCCGACGATCGGGACGACGGCCCAGCCGTCGCGCTTGAGCCGGCGCGGGGTGAGGTAGAACTGCCCGAGCGGGCCGCCGACCTCGAGGCCGACGCGGGCCGCGGTCATGAGCGCGCCGAGCAGGGACTCGCCGCTGCAGTTGCCGAGCTGCGGGTTCATCTTCAGCTCGGTGAGCGCCAGGCGCAGGAAGTTGTCGATGCTGGCGTGCTCGGGCAGGGCCTTGTGCAGCTCGCCGCGCATCGACTCGACGAGGTCAAAGGCGGTGCGGCGCTGGGCCGGCTGCTGGTCGGCGATGGCGGTGGCGAGGTCCTGTGTCATGCGTCGTGCTCCTTCGGGAGGAAGCGCCGTGCCGTGGACTGCTTGGTCACGGCCTTGGCGATGGCGGGGTAGTTCTTGCGGAGGCGGGCCGAGTCGATGCGGCTCGAGGTCTGGGGCTTCCAGGTGGCCAGCAGGCGGCCGTCGCGGTCGCGCAGCGCGGTGCGGTCGCCGAGGGCGGTCTGCAGCTCGAAGGCGGCGGCGTCGGCGTCGGCCTCGGCCTCGGCCTTGCGGCGGCGGGCGTCGACGAGGCGGCCGTGGGCGTCGAGGACGTCGTCGCTGGCGGTCAGGTCGTCGAGGTTCTGGTCGCCGGGCCAGAGCTTGTGCAGGGTCTTGCGGTCGCCGAAGGTCGGGGCCGGCTGCTCGCCGCCGACGACGTGGTCGTTCCACCAGCGGCCGCCGTAGTTGATGAGCTGCTCGATGACGCGCTCGTTGCGGTCGATCGGTATCGGGGCCGGCATGCGCTGGCCCCCGACGAGGACGGCGACCCAGATCCGGTCGAGGCCGGTCACGGCGAGCTGCTGCTGCACCTGGACCTGGATGCTCAGCGGTGGCAGGTTGTCCTCCCACCGCTGGATGTAGTTCGCCAGCGAGGTCGTCTTGACCTCGAGGGCCGCGAGGACCCGCGGGTTGGCCGTGCCGCGCTCGACGAGCAGCCGGTCGAGGGTGGCGAGCATCCACGGGTGCTCGGGGTGGCGCAGCAGGCCGGGCGTCGGGGCGATCTTGCCGAGCTCGCGGTGGCGCGTGCCGACCTTGCGGGCGACGACGGCCTCGAGCACGCTCCCCCACTCGGCGGCCTCGCTGACGTGGACGTCCTCGACGGGCGCGGTGCTGGTCTTGTCGAGCCAGACCTGCAGCGGGGTCTTCCAGTCGCTCAGGTTGAGCACGGCGGCCGTCTCGGAGGCCCCGAGGCCGGTGCGGCGCGCCTGGAGCCACGGGATGCGGGATCGGGAGTAGTCGCGGGCGTCGAGGATGAGCTCGCCGCCGAGGCCGTCGGGGAGCGTCATGCGCCGGCCCCCGCGCCCATCTGCCGCTGCGCGGCGATGAACGCTCGCACGTCGTCGGGCGCGAAGTGGTACGTGCGCCCGACGCGGATCGAGGCGATGTCGCCCGCGCGCCGCAGCTCGGAGACAGTTGTCGGCGCGCAGCGCAGGATGCGCCCGACCTCCGCCGCGGTCAGCAGTTGCTCGATGCCGAGCCAGCCGTTCTTGCGGTCGATGGACGTGGTCACGCTGGTTCTCCTGATTCGATCTGGGCGGCGGCCGCGGTCAACGTGGCGACCTCGACGACCCGGTGCCGGCGGCCGTCGAAGCCGACGACCTCGTGTGCGTGCCGCTCGGCAACGCCGCGCAGCGCGCTGGCTTGGGCGGCTCGGACGTAGCCGCCGACGTCGTAGACCTCGGCGTCGATGACGAGTCCCTCGATCTGCTCGTCGGCCACGCGGCCGTCGGCCCGTAGCCAGGCGATGGCTTCCTCGAGGCCGGGCTCGGGGTCGGCGGGGGCGGACCTGCGGTCGGCCTCGGCGTGCAGCCTGTTGTCGAGGGTGCTCATGCTCAGGACGGGTTCAGCGGTGCGCCGTCGGCGTGCACGAAGAGCTCGTGAACCGAGAGGCGGAGCGCGCCGGCGACGGCCTCGGCCTTGTCTCGGCTGATGCTCGAGCGGCCGCGCTCGACGTTGTTGACCGTGCCGTGCGAGACGCCGGCGGCCGCGCCGAGGTCTCGGACGGACAGGTCTGCCAGCGCTCGTGCTTGGGTGATCGCGCCGGGCCGTGCGATCACCGTGCTGCGGGGGGTTGGCATGCAGTACGTCTCCCTCTGCGTGATCTTCGTCTAAAAATCGTAGACGAATGTATCAGAGCGGTTCTGCGTTGCTCGTCTACCGGAAGACGCACACCGTGTAGCGTCGCGCTAGTCTGCCTGTGTCCATTTCTAATAGGCAGTGCAACGAGAGGGAGAGGCACCCCCTTGCCTACGAACAGTCGAACCATCGCGGACCTGATCCGCGAGTACCAGCATGCGACGGGCTCGTCCTACGGCGATATTGCAAGGCTGACAGGACTCTCGAAGCCGAAGATCGGCCAACTCGCCAAGCAGGAGCAGGTCCACATGCCGCGCGCCGACACGCTGGCGAAGCTCGCTCGCGGGCTCGGGCTGCCGCTCCACTCAGTGCAGGCCGCGGCGCTGGCGTCAGCCGGCGTCGTCGCGCCCGAGGTCTCCGAACCGGACGTGTCGCTGTTGGTCGAGCGCTACCGGGCGTTGTCCGACGACTCGAAGCGCAACGTCTCAGACTTCGTGGCGATGCTGTACCAGCGCGAGGCCCGCGGGGCGGCCAATGAGTAGGGGCCGGCCCCCGCTTCCCATCGGCACCTGGGGTGAAATTTCCACGCGTCGGCTGCCGTCCGGCGCGTGGCAGGCGAAGGCTCGCTACCGCGACTACGACGGGCGCACACGCGCCGTCACGCGCAGCGGCCAGACCGAGGCTGCCGCGAAGCGTGCGCTGCGCACCGACCTCGCCCAGCGCACGCCGCCGGTGCTCGACGAGATCAGCGACCGCTCGCGCCTGTCCGCAGTCGCCGAGGTGTGGCTCGCCGAGGTCTGGGCGGCCGTCGACGCCGGCGACCGCTCCCCCACGACGGCGAGCCGCTATCGGCAGGTGTGGCGGGTGCATGTCGACCCGGGGCTCGGCGAGCGGCTGATGCGCGAGATGAGCGTCCCGGCGGTCGACCGGTTCTTGAAGGCCGTAACGGCCGCCCACGGCGCGGCCACGGCGAAGCTGTGCCGCTCGGTGCTCGCGGGTGTGTGCGGCCTCGCGGTGCGCCACGGCGCGCTGACGACCAATCCCACGAAGGACGCCGGGACCATCCGGGTGGCGTCGAAGGAGCCGCGCGCGCTGACGCCGGTCGAGATCGCCCGGTTCCGCGCCTCGGCCCGCAACTATCAGGCCGGCGGCCCGCAGCCCGACGGGCGGCCGCGCCAGGGGCCGCCGACGACGGTCGGGATCGCGGACATCCTGGACGTGCTGCTCGCCACCGGCGCGCGCATCGGCGAGGTGCTCGCGCTGCGCTGGTCCGACGTCGACCTCGGCAAGGAGCCGACGGTGCGAATCTGCGGGACGCTGGTGCACGTCGACGGCCAGGGCTGGATCCGCAAGCCGAAGACGAAGACGGGCGAGGACCGTGTCCTCGAGCTGCCGCCGTTCGCGGTCGAGTCGCTGATGCGCCGCCGCGTCGAGATCGTGCTGCCCAACGTCCACGACGCCGTGTTCCCGTCGACGGCCGGCACCTGGCACGACCCGAACAACATTCGGACGCCGTGGCGCAAGGCGCGCGACGAGGCCGGCCTCGAGTCCTGGATCACGCCGCACTCGATGCGGCGCACGGTCGCCACGTACCTCGACGGCGCGGCCGATACCCGGATCGCCGCGCAGCAGCTCGGCGACACCGAGCACACGACTCGCCGGCACTACATCGAGCGCGACGCTCGGGGGCCGGCTGTGCGCGACCTGCTGCAGGTGCTCGCCGTGCCGCCGCAGGCCGGCTGACGTCCGACGAAGGCAAGGCCCCCGCTACCGGCTCGGAAGCGGGGGCCGCCGTGTGTCTGCGGCGGCTACGCGCACCATTCGCTGCCGCGCACGACCTCGACGAGCTGCGCGGCGTCGTCCTCGGTGACGCTGCCGCTGCCGTCGTCGAAGCGCAGCGTCGCACCCTGGACGAGGGCATCGTCGTCCGTGCCGCCGAGGATCGAGCTGCAGACGTTGCGGGCGGCGTCGACCGTCGCGTCGGGGTCGTCGGCGAGGGCGGGCACGGCGGCGGCGAGCTCGTCGACGAGGGCGTCGGCCTGTTCGTCGGTCGGCTCGGGGATCCCGCCGCCGGCGGACTCGGCGGCCTCGCCCACGGTCGTCTCGTCGGGGGTCGTCTCGTCGGCCGGCGCGGCGTCGTCGCCGCTCGAGCAAGCCGCGACGAGGACTGCGACGCTGGCGGCCAGGGCGAGTGCTCCGAGGTGTTTGCGCATGTCAGCAGGCTACTGGCGAGAGCTCGCCGGCTGCAGGGCGGCTGGAATATGCGGCGAATATTCGGCGAATGGGCGGTGCGCGCCGGCAACGAAGAAGGCCCCTCGCCAGCGTTTCCACTGGTGAGGGGCCGTGTCCTGAGCCGCCTGCGAGAATCGAACTCGCGACCTATTCATTACGAGTGAATCGCTCTACCGACTGAGCTAAGGCGGCGCGCCCGTGACCTCGATCAGCGGGCGCGCCCACACTACCCGACGGGCGGGCGGGACTCCAAAAGCGTTCCACGGTGCGACGACGTCAGGTTCGTCACGTCCCGCCGCGGTGGCCGCGGATCAGCAGGTGAGGCCGTCGTCGGGGGCGGTGCCGTCGACGAGGTAGTCCTCGACGGCATCCGCGATGCAGTCGTTGGAGCGGCCGTAGGCGGTGTGGCCCTCGCCCTCGTAGGTGACCAGGACGGCGGACTTCAGGGTGTCCGCCATGCCCTCGGCCCACATGTAGGGGGTGGCGGGGTCGTTGGTGGTGCCGATGACGACGATGGGCGGGGCGCCGGGCGCGGAGCGGTCGTAGTCGCGCTCGACGACGGGGTACGGCCAGTCGGCGCAGGTGACGCCGCCGTACGAGAAGAACGTGCCCACGGTGGGGGCGGCCTCCTCGATCTCGGCGGCCTCGGCGCGCATCGTGTCGACGTCGGCGCTGCTGCGGGCGTCGAGGCAGTTGATCGCGGTGAACGCCTCGATGGAGTTCGTGGCGTAGGAGCCGTCGGTGTTGCGGTCGTTGTAGAAGTCCGCGAGGTAGAGCAGGGTGTCGCCGGTGCCCGCGTTGATGGCCTCGTCCAGCGCCTGGGTGAGCACGGGCCAGCTCTGCTCGGCGTACAGGGTGACGGCGACGCCGTAGAACGCGAGGGTCTGCGTGACGACCCGGTCCCCGCTGGTGGGGTACGGCCGGTCGAGGGCACGGTCGAGCACGCCGCGCACCTGCTGCATGCCCTCGTCGACGGACCCGGTCAGCGGGCAGTCGGCGCCCGCCTGGCAGTCCTCGACGTAGGCGCGCAGCGCGTTCTCGAAGCCGACGGCCTGCCCCTTCGACACGGCCGCCGCGTCGAGCGTCGGGTCCATCGCGCCGTCGAGCACGAGCCGCCCGGCACGGTCCGGGAACAGGCCGGCGTAGGTGGCGCCCAGGTCGGTGCCGTAGGAGAAGCCCAGGTAGTTGAGCTTCTCGTCGCCGAGCACGGCGCGCAGCATGTCCATGTCCTTCGCGGCGCTCGGGGTGTCCACGCTGCCCAGCAGGTCGCCGGTGTTCTCCCCGCAGGCCTCCGCCCACCGTGCCGCGGCCTCCCGCTTGGCGGCCAGGCCCTCGTCGGTCGAGACGTCGAAGTCCGCGCTGAGGTACTCGTCCTTGCCGGCGTCGTCGTAGCAGGCCACCTCGGTCGAGGCGCGCACGCCGCGGGGATCGAACCCGACGACGTCGTACGCCGCCAGCAGGCGGTCGCCGAAGCTCTCGGCGGCTGTCTCGAGGAAGTCCGTGCCGGACCCGCCCGGGCCGCCGGGGTTGATGAGCAGCGACCCCTGCTTCTCGCCCGTGGCGCGGGTGCGCTTCAGGTCGAGCTCGATCGTGCCTGCCTCCGGGTCGTCCCACGTCAGCGGGGCGGTCGCCGTCGCGCACTCGAGGCCTGCGTCGCAGGAGGTCCACTCCAGGTCCTGGGAGTAGAGGTCGTCGAAGCCCTCCGGGACGCCCGCGGCGTCCGTCGGCGCCTGCGACGTGGCCTCGTCGACGGGCGTCGCCTCCTTGCCGGGGGCGTCGGCGTCGCACGCGGCCAGCGCGACGAGCGCGGCCACCGTCACGAGCGCGGCGGCACCACGCCGCGCGGGTCGCAGGGTCAGGCTCGGTCCGGAGGAGGGGAAGTTCACCCGCACAACCTACCGGGCGTCCCCGGGGCACGGCCTGGTTTCACGGAACCTCCCCGGCCTGGTCGGACGACGTGCGTCAGCCCTGCGGCCGCAGCGCCACGGCCATCGCCTCCAGCGCGAGCAGGGGGGCGACGTTGCCGTCCAGTCGTTCGCGCGCCTGCCCGATGGCGTCCATGCGGCGCACCGTCTGCTCGGGGGTCGAGTCGCGGGCGACCATCTGCACGGTCTGCGCGTGCTCGTCGTTGACGAGGTCGACCTCGGCGCCGAGCTGGACGACGAGCACGTCCCGGTACAGGGACAGCAGGTCCACCATCGCCCGGTCGAGCACGTCCCGCTGGCGGCGGGTCGCGCGACGCTTCTGGTCGTCCTCGAGCTGCTTGAGCTGGGACCGCAGCCGCGGCGGGAGGGTCTCCCCCTCGCCCGCGCCGAGCGCTCGCATCAGCTCCGCCTTCTCGACGGCGTCCCGCTCGGCGGTGTCGGCGGTCGCCTCCGCCTTCGCGACGTCCACGAGCTCGGCTGCGGCCAGCACGGCGTCGGGCACGCCGCGGATCCGGCGCGCCACCTCCAGCACCTCGTTCCGCCGCCGGCGGGCCTCCGGGTCGCGGGCCAGGCGTCGCGCCAGCCCGACGTGCGACTGCGCGGCCCGGGCGGCCCGCAGCGCGACCTCGGGGTCGACGCCGTCGCGCCGGACCAGCAGGTCGGCGACGTCGGCGGCGGGCGGCACCCGCAGGGTGACGCTGCGGCACCGCGACCGGATGGTCGGCAGGACGTCCTGCGCGCTGGGCGCGCACAGCACCCACACGGTGTGCGCGGCAGGCTCCTCGATGGACTTCAGCAACACGTTGGTGGTGCGCTCGGCCATGCGGTCGGCGTCCTCGACGAGGATCACCCGGAAGCGCCCCGCAGCGGGTGTGCGGGCCGCGGCGACGATGAGGTCGCGCACCTCGGCGACCTGGATGACGACCTTCTCCGTGGCCACCACGGTGAGGTCCGGGTGGGTGCCCGCGAGCGTGGTCGTGCAGGCGTGGCACCGACCGCAGCCGCCCGTCACGCCGTCGGTGCCCGTGCACTGCAGCGCCGCCGCGAACGCGCGCGCCGCGACCGAGCGCCCCGAACCGGGCGGGCCGGTGAGCAGCCAGGCGTGGGTCATCGCGGCGGGGTCGGTCGCGGCCCGGCGCAGCGCCCGGACGGCCTGCGGCTGCCCGACGACGTCGTCCCAGACGCTCACGGGGCGTCCCGGACCGTCACGGCCTCGTCCACGACCGGCGTGAGGTCCAGGCGGGCGGCGATGTCGACGCGGATCTGCGCCTGGATGTCGTCGACCGTGCCGCTCGCGTCCACCACGAGCCAGCGGGTCGGGTCCTCGGCGGCGCGGCGCAGGAACGTGTCCCGGGCACGGCGGTGGAAGTCGTCGCCGGCGCGCTCCAACCGGTCCGGCTCGCCGGTGAGCCGCCGGGCGGCCACCACCGGGTCGACATCGAGCAGCACGGTGACGGCGGGCAGCAGTCCACCCGTCGCCCACAGCGACATGCCCTCGACCTCGGCCTCCGACAGCTCGCGGCCGCCCGCCTGGTAGGCGACCGACGAGTCGAGGTACCGGTCGGTGACGACGATCGCGCCGCGCTCCAGCGCGGGTCGCACCAGGGAGGCGACGTGGTGGGCGCGGTCGGCGGCGTACAGCAGCGCCTCGGTGCGGGCGTCCATGTCCTCGCCGTGCTGGACGAGCCGGCGCAGCTCGACCCCGAGGGTCGTCCCGCCGGGCTCCCGCGTCGTGACGACCTCCCGGCCCGTCACCGCCGCGAGCCACTCGCCCAGCAACCGCACGTGCGTCGTCTTGCCGACGCCGTCGCCACCCTCGAACGACACGAAGAACCCAGGACCGTTGCTCACGCGGACACCCTAGCCGCGCCGTCCCACACCGTCCGGGCAGGAACGGCCCGGAGCCTGCCCGGACGATGTGGTGTGAGGTTGCGGACATTCGTCCGCCGGGGCGGCGGCAGGTCGCCGGGAGGACGACGATGGGAGGACCACCACCGAGGGAGGCGGACGTCATGTCCGAGCAGGCGACCATCACGACGCTCACCGACGACGAGTGCTGGGAGGTGCTGGCCGCAGGCTCCGTCGGCAGGCTGGCGACCGCCGTCGGCGGCGACCCGGAGATCTTCCCCATCTCGTTCGGCGTCGCCGGGCGCGCCGTCTACTTCGTGACGAAGGCCGGCACCAAGCTCGTCGAGCTGGTGGTGAACAACCGGGTCGCGTTCGAGACGGACGCGTGGGACGACACCACCGCCACCAGCGTCGTCGTCAAGGGCGTCGCCGCGATCCTCGAGACGGACGCCGACCTCGCCGCGGCGGAGGAGGCCGACGTCGAGCCCTTCGCCCCCGACGGTCAGAGCATCTGGGTGCGGATCACGCCCACCGCGGTCTCCGGGCGCCGGCTGCGCCGCTGACCGGCGTCACTCGCCGGGGTACACCACGCCGAGCTGCGCGCGGGCCTGGTCGAGGATGCCCATGACCTCCAGCGTGTCCGACCAGGGCATCCGCGGGCTCTCGGTGAGCCCCGCGGCGACGCAGCGCGCCACCTCGGCGGCCTCGTAGGCCTTGCCCTCCCCCTCGGGCGACGTGAACGACCACGACGTGCCGTCGGCGCGCACCACCTCGAAGGAGGTGGGCGTGAAGAACCCGCTCGGGATCTCGATGCGACCCCGCGTGCCGATGATCCGCGCGCCGGCCCCGCCGCTCGCCGTCGACGACGTGTGCAGCAGCGCCTGCGCCCCGCCGTCGTACCCGAGGATCATGCCGACGTGGTCGTCCACGCCGGTGGCGGCGAGGGTGCCGTGGGTGACGAGGGTGTCCGGCGCACCGAGCAGGTCGTGCGCGAGGGTGATCGGGTAGATGCCGAGGTCGAGCAGCGCCCCGCCGGCGAGCTCCGGCGCGAACAGGCGGTGCGTCGGGTCGTAGGGGAAGAACACGTCGAAGTCGGCGACGACCGTGCGGACCTCGCCGATCTCGCCGCGCGCGATCGCGGCCCGCAGCGCCGCGACGTGCGGCAGGAACCGCGTCCAGACGGCCTCCATGCAGAACACGCCGGCCTCCCGGGCGGCGTCGAGCAGGAGGCGCGACTCCGCGACCGACCGGGTGATCGGCTTCTCCACCAGCACGTGCTTGCCCGCCGCGATCGCGAGCAGCGCGTGCTCCAGGTGGTGCGAGTGCGGGGTGGCGACGTACACGACGTCGACGTCGTCGTCGGCCACCAGCGCCTCGTAGCTGCCGTGCGCCCGCGCACCGGGCGCGTGCGCGGCGGCGAACTCCTCGGCCTTGGCGACCGAGCGGGAGCCGACCGCGGTGACGCGCCCGGCCGTGCGGTCGCGGACGCCGTCGGCGAACGAGGCGGCGATGTTGCCGGCACCCAGCACGCCCCAGCGGACCGGCGGCGCCGCCATCAGGTCGGGGACCTCGCCCGACAGGTCGGCGGCGGTGAGGCGGGATGCGTAGGTGGCCGGGTCGACGGCGGCGGTGTCGGTCATGGCGGTCACGCTACCGGGCGCCCTGCGCGGCCGCGATGACCGCGTCGGCGGCCTCGCGCACCCGCAGCAGCTCCTCGACGTCGAGACCCGAGGCCGCGACGACCCGGGCGGGCACCTCGAGCGCCTCGGTGCGCAGCGCGACGCCGTCGGCGGTGAGGTGCACCTCGACCACCCGGGCGTCGACGACGGACCGGCGGCGGTCGATCCGCCCCTGCTGCTCCAGCCGCTTGAGCAGCGGTGACAGGGTCCCGGGGTCGAGGTGGAGGCGGGCGGCGAGGCCGGTGACGGTCGTGGTGCGGCCGGCGCGGGCGTCGTCCCACAGGCCGAGCAGCACGAGGTACTGCGGGTGCGTGAGGCCGAGGGGTTCGAGGACGGGCCGGTAGAGCCCGACGACGGACCGGGCGGCGGCGGACAGCGCGAAGCAGACCTGGGCCTCGAGCGCGAGGGGGTCCGGTGCCGGGTCGGTGATCATGGGGACAGCGTAGGGGGATATGGTTGGCCTACCAATCATTGGTGCCCCAAGGAATCGAGGAGCTGTCACGATGGGCCTGTTCCGCCGTCGCCCCGGCGACGACCGCACCTGGGGCATGCGCCTCACCGAGACGTTCCTGCCGTTCTTCGGCCCGGCGTCCATCCGGCGCACCCCGCCCCGGCCGCCGCGCCCCGAGGACGTCGCCCGCGAGGCCGCGCTGCGCGACTCGCTGCAGGTCGTCACCCGACCCGACGGTCACGCCTACGTCGTCGAGCGCCCCGCCGACCCGACGCCCTGAGCGGCCCACCACGGACGACGGGTCCGGGCCGGCAGCGCGCGCTGCCATCCCGGACCCGGCCCGCCGACCCGCAGGTCGGCTACTTCTTGGTCGTCGTCTTCTTCGCGGGCGCCTTCTTCGCCGGGGCCTTCTTCGCCGTCGACGCGCGCGCCGTCCGCTTCTTCGGCCCCTGCGCGCGCTTCTCCGCCAGCAGCTCGATCGCCCGCTCCGCGGTGATCGACTCGGGCGTGAGGTCGCGCGGCAGCGTCCGGTTCGTCTCGCCGTCCGTCACGTACGCGCCGAAGCGGCCGTCCTTGACGGTGATCGGCTTGCCCGACGTCGGGTCGTCGCCCAGCTCGCGCAGCGGCGGCGTCGCGGCACGCGCCCCGCGCCGCTTCGGCTCGGCGTAGATCTTCAGCGCCTCGTCGAGCGTGATCGTGAGCAGCTGCTCCTCGCTCGCGATCGTCCGCGAGTCCGTGCCCTTCTTCAGGTACGGGCCGTAGCGGCCGTTCTGCGCGGTGATCTCGGCACCCGACTCCGGGTCGGTGCCCACGACGCGCGGCAGCGACAGCAGCTTCAGCGCGTCGTCGAGGGTCACCGACTCCAGCGACATCGACTTGAACAGCGACCCCGTGCGGGGCTTCGGCTGCGCGGCCTTCGCCCGCTTCTGCGCGGCGGCCGACAGGCTCGTGTCGATCGGCGGCAGGTCGAGCACCTCGGTGACGTACGGGCCGTAGCGGCCGTTCTTCGCGACGATCTCGTTCCCCGACTCCGGGTCGGTGCCGAGCACGCGGCCGTCGTCGGCGCCCGCGGCGAGCAGCTCGCGCGCCGTGGCGACCGTCAGCTCGTCCGGCGCGATGTCCTCCGGCACCGACGCGCGCGGGGCCTTGCCCTCGGCGTCCGGCTCGGCGGCCAGGTCCTCCAGGTACGGCCCGTAGCGGCCCACCCGCACGCGCAGCCCCTCGCCGATCTCGACGGAGTTCACGGCGACCGGGTCGATCTCGCCGAGGTCGGTCACCAGGTCGCGCAGGCCCCAGCCGGACGTCTCCCCCGAGCCGTCGCCGAAGTAGAAGCGGGTCAACCACGCGACGCGTTCCCGGTCCCCGGCGGCGATCTCGTCGAGGTCCGCCTCCATCTCGGCCGTGAAGTCGTAGTCGACCAGCCAGCCGAAGTGATCCTCGAGCAGCTTCGTCACGGCGAACGCGAGCCAGGTCGGCACCATGGCCTGGCCCTTGGTCCGCACGTACCCGCGGTCCTGGATCGTGGAGATCGTCGCGGCGTACGTCGACGGACGCCCGATGCCGAGCTCCTCCAACGCCTTGACCAGCGACGCCTCCGTGTACCGGGCGGGCGGGCTCGTGGAGTGGCCGTCGGCCGTGAGGTCCGTGCCGGCCAGGGCGTCGCCCTCGGCCATGCGCGGCAGACGCGACTCCTTCGGGCCGGACGACGTGGTCGCGGCGTCGCCCTCCGCCGCCTCCACGTCGCGCGACTCCTCGTAGGCCGCGAGGAACCCGCGGAACGTGATGACGGTGCCCGAGGCCGAGAAGACGGCGTCGGAGCCCGCGCGCTCCCCCGCCCCCGCGCCGAGCGGCGCCGCGAGCCGCACGGACGCCGTCGAGCCCTTCGCGTCGGCCATCTGCGAGGCGACCGTGCGCTTCCAGATGAGCTCGTACAGCTTGAACTGGTCACCGGAGATCTCCCGCGCGACCTGCGCCGGGGTGCGGAACGAGTCCCCCGCGGGGCGGATCGCCTCGTGCGCCTCCTGGGCGCCCTTGTTCTTCGAGGCGTACAGCCGCGGCGCACCGGGCACGTACTCGGGGCCGTACAGCTCGGCCGCCTGGCGCCGCGCCGCGTCCGTCGCCTCGGCCGACAGCGCCGGGGAGTCCGTCCGCATGTACGTGATGTAGCCGTTCTCGTACAGCGCCTGCGCCGTGCGCATCGTCTGCCGCGACGCCATGCGCAGCTTGCGCGACGCCTCCTGCTGGAGGGTCGACGTCGTGAACGGTGCCGCCGGCTTGCGCGAGTACGGCTTGGTCTCCAGCGACCGGACGGAGAAGTCCGCGCCGTCCAGGCCGGCGACGACGGCCGTGGCCGCCGCCTCGTCGAGGTGCACCACGCCCGTGCGGACCTTGAGCCGGCCCAGGTCGTCGAAGTCGCGGCCCGAGGCGACGCGCTCCCCGCCGAGCCCCGTCAGCCGGGCGTCGAACAGCTGGCCCGCGTCGTCGCCGTCGGTCGGCGCGAACGCCCCCGTCACGTCCCAGTAGTCGGCCGCGACGAACGCCATGCGCTCACGCTCGCGCTCCACCACGAGCCGCGTCGCCACCGACTGCACGCGCCCCGCGGACAGCCCCTGGCGGACCTTGCGCCACAGCACCGGGGACACCTCGTAGCCGTAGAGCCGGTCGAGGATGCGGCGGGTCTCCTGCGCGTCGACGAGGTCCGTGTCGAGCTCGCGCGTGCTCTCCAGCGCGCGGCCGATCGCCTCGCGGGTGATCTCGTGGAACACCATGCGGCGCACCGGCACCTTGGGCTTGAGCGCCTCGATGAGATGCCACGCGATGGCCTCGCCCTCGCGGTCCTCGTCCGTGGCGAGGAAGAGCTCGTCGGCGTCCTTGAGCAGGCTCTTCAGCTCGCGGACCTTCGCCTTCTTGTCCGCGTACACCTCGTAGTACGGCTCGAACCCGTTGTCGACGTCGACGGCGAACTTGCCGAACGCGCCCTTCTTCATCTCCGCGGGCAGGTCCGACGGCTGCGGGAGGTCACGGATGTGGCCCACGCTGGCCTCGACGACGTAGTCGTCGCCGAGGTAGCCCTGGATCTTGCGAGCCTTGGTGGGCGACTCGACGATCACGAGCTTGCGGGCCTGGGGCATCCGTTCCTGCTTTCGATGAGGGTGTCCGCCGGGGCGGCGGTCATGTCACGGTACGACACGGACGACGACGGCGGCACTCTACCCACGAGTGCCGCCGTCGGCGCGCCCGGTCCACAGGCCGCCCTCCACCCCTCTGGGGTGACGGAGATCAGGCCTGTCGCTCCCAGGGGCCCCGCGCCGACACGCCGGGCACCTGGTTGCGGGTCCACCACTGCGCGACGTACGTCACGCCGTCGTGGCTGACGACGTCACCCGCGACGAACACCCGCGAGCCGGTCCACACGGAGGTGCCGTCAGCCGTCTCGGCGATCTCGGCCCACGCGCCCCACGGCGACGCGCCCGGCGTGGCGCCGCGGGTCCACCACAGCGCCTCGAAGACGCGCCCGTCCACGACCACCCGGTCCCCGGCCGTGTAGGTCGCGGTGGCGTCGTAGGCGGAGTACGACGGCAGGGTGTCCCCGACCCGCTCCAAGACGAATGCGTCCACGGTGCCCCAGGCCCCGGCGACGAGGTCGAAGGCGGCGGTCACCGTGGCGGTGCCGTCGGCCCCCACGGTGAGCGTCCCGGTCGTGGCGGTGCGCCACGTCTGCCAGCCGGCGAGGTCGAGCGGCGCCGTGACCGACGCGTCCCCGGACGTCAGGCTCAGCACGCGCGAGTCGGAGGCAGCGCCGTCACCGCCCTGCGTGGTGGCCGACACCCGGTACTCGCCCGGCTCCAGGCCGGTCACGGTCTGCGAGACCTCGAACGCGTAGTCGGCGCCGTGCCAGAAGTCCACGGAGTGGTCGAGGTCCGCAGAGTTCGCGGTGCGGGCGACGGCCGCCCCGGTCCCGGTGATCGTCCACGCGGAGCTGCCCTCCTCGAAGCTGCCGTCGACGAGGTGGTTGCGGACCTGCACGAGCACGGTGACGGTGACGTCCACCCCCGCGTCGGTGACCCCGGCGACCTCGTACGAGCCCACGCCGTCGATCGCGGCGACGTCGTCGGCGTCCCAGGTGACCGCCTGCGGCTCGGTGGCCCCGTCGTTGTACGCGACGTCCACGGTCGCGGGCAGCTCCACGGGCTCCCCGGCGACGAGCCGCACCTCGGCGGGCGTCACGCCCGTGACCTCGCGCGGGGCGACGGCACCCGTGCGGACGTAGGAGAAGACGTTCAGCGACTCCAGCGGGTTGCCCGCGAAGTCGAACATCGCCTGGTTCTCCCACGACGACCCGCCGTACCACTGCCCCGCGTCCTCGGGGTCGTACTCGCCGGCGTAGCTGGTGGCCCAGCCGGAGCCGTGCTCCTGCCACAACGCCTGGTTGGCCTCCCACTCCTCGGGCGGGCCGACGGGCAGCCAGGCGGGCTCCCAGTAGTAGACGCCGATCCCGGCGTCCCCGACGGCGGACACGGCCGCCACCACGTCACGCACCTCGGTGGCCTGGCCCTGCACGCTGGTGGGGTACTGCGGGTAAGCGGTCTGGATGGTGTTGGTGTGACCGTCGCCCTCGTCCAGCGTGTACGCCCACGACGTCTCGGCGACCATGACGTCCTTGCCGTACGTCGTCGACACCGACGACAGCACGTTCGTCAGGTTCGTCAGGGTGCCGTGCCAGTACGGGTAGTAGGAGCTGGCGAAGACGTCGTAGTCGACGTCGTACGTGTCGAGCTGCGCGGCATACCCGGCGTACCGGCCGGCCGTCTCGGGGTTGGTGAAGTGCAGGGCGACCTGGGCGTCCGGGAACACGTCGCGGACGGCGGCGCTGCCCGCGGAGAACATGCGGGCGCGGTCCGGCCACGCGGTGACCCCGGCGACGCCGTTGTTCGTCTCGTTGCCGATCTGGACGGTCTCGACGTCGACCGCGGCGTCGGCCAACGCGGCGAGCGCGTCGTGGGTGAACTCCCCGACGGCGGCGACCTTGCCGTCGACGTCGAGCGCCTCCCAGGCCTTGGGCGCGTGCTGCTTGGCGGGGTCGGCCCAGAAGTCGGAGTAGTGGAAGTCGACCAGCACGCCGAGCCCGGCGGCCGTGGCGCGCTGCCCGATCTCGACGGCGCGGGGCACGTCGGTGTTGCCGCCTCCGTAGCCGCGGCCCTGGGCGTCCCACGGGTCGTTCCAGACGCGCACGCGCACGTCGGTGACCCCGGCGTCGGCGAGCACGTCGAACAGGTCGGCGGGCTCGCCGGCCGCGTCGCGGAACACGACGCCGCTGGCCTCCAGGGAGAGCACGGAGGACACGTCGACGCCGAGGTCGAAGTCGGCCGCGAGGCCGTCGACCTTCTGGACGCTGATGCCCGCCTCGACGGGACCGTCCTCGGCGGCGACGGCCGGTGCGGTGGCGGCGGTGCCCGCCACGACCAACCCTGTGAACGCTCCCAGTGCGCGGCGCGCTGCGCTGCTCATGGTCTTTCCTCTCGATCGACGGTGATCTCGGCAGTGAGGTCGACGCCCGCGCGGCCGACCCGGCGGGCCGGCCGCGCGGACGCCTCAGCCCTTGACGGACCCGGACGTCAGCCCGCCCACGATGTACTTCTGCAGGAACAGGAACAGGGCCAGGATCGGCAGCGCCGCGATCACGGCACCCGCCGCGAACAGGCCCCAGTTGGCGTTGAGCTGGTCGGACACCCAGCCGTACATGCCCACGGCCAGCGTCCAGTTCTGCTCGGAGGTCAGCACGACGCGCGCCAGGATGAAGTCGCCGAACGTCGCGACGAACGTCAGCAGCGCGACCGTCGCCAGGATCGGCGTCACCAGGCGCAGGATGATCGTCCAGTACGTCTGCGCGTGGGTCGCGCCGTCGATCTTCGCCGCCTCGTCCAGCTCCCGCGGGACCGTGTTGAAGAACCCGTACATGAGGAACGTGTTGCTCCCCAGCGCGCCACCCAGGTAGACGCAGATCAGGGCGAGCTTGGAGTTCAGCCCCAGCGCCGGCACGACCTCCCCGAGCGTGAGCAGCAGCAGGAAGATCGCGATGAACGCGAGCATCTGCGGGAACATCTGCACCACCAGCAGGGACGTCAGCGACACCCGGCGCCCGGTGAACCGGAACCGGCTGAACGCGTAGGCGGCCGCCGCACCCATGAGCACCGCGCCCACGACCACGCTCAGCGCGATCACCAGGCTGTTGCCGGCCCACTGCCAGAAGCGCGTGTCACCGAGCGCGGAGAAGTTCTGCGCCGAGATCTCGCGGAACAGCTGCGTGCTGCCCGTCAGCGTGCCGGACGGCGACAGCGACGCCGACAGCACGTAGGCCAGCGGGAACGCCGCGTAGAACACGACGACGGCCGCCAGGGGGTACTTCCAGCCGACCTCCAGCCACCAGCGGCGGCGGCGGGCGCCCCGGCGGGACGCGTCGGGGGTGACGACCGGGGAGTCGGTGGTCGCGGTCATCACAGGACCTCCTCGAGCTTGCGGGTGCGACGGAACGCGAAGGCCGAGACGGCTCCCACGACCAGGAACACGATGATCGACAGGGCGCTCGCCAGGCCGTAGTCGGCGCTGCCGCCCTGCACCCCGGAGATCTGGTAGATCATCGTGATGAGGATGTCGGTGTGACCCAGCGGCGCGGACGTGTCGGTGAACCGTGGACCGCCGCCGGTGAGCATGTAGACGATGACGAAGTTGTTGAAGTTGAACGCGAAGCTCGCGATGAGCAGCGGGGTCGTCGAGATGAGCAGCAGCGGGAGCTGGATCGCGCGGAAGTGCCGCCAGCGGCTCGCGCCGTCGATCCGCGCCGCCTCTTCCAGCTCGTTCGGCAGCGACTGCATCGCCCCGGTGCACACGAGGAAGAAGTACGGGAACGTCAGCCACAGGTTCACACCCAGGATCGCGAGCTTCGCGAGCCACGGGTCCGTGAGCCACTCGATGCGCGCACCGAAGAAGAACAGGCTGTTGACGATCCCGTAGTCCGGGTTCGCGTTGAGCATGCCCTGCCACAGCAGCGCCGAGAGGAACGCGGGGAACGCGTACGGCAGGATGAACAGGGTCCGCATCACCCGGCGGCCACGCAGCCGCTTGTCGTCGAACAGCAGGGCGATGGCGAGACCGAGCAGGAAGCTCGACGCCACGGTGAGGAACGCGAACGCGAACGTCCAGGCCGTGATCTTCCAGAACGGGCCCGCGTAGTTCGGGTTCGTGAACGCCGTCGTGAAGTTCTCCAGCCCCACGCCGACGCGCCAGCCGACCGTCAGCGTGCTGCCGTCCGCGGCGACGAACTGCCCCGTCTCACCGTCGGCGGAGTACACCGTCCCGGTGGTGGAGTCCGTCATCGTCTGCGCGTCCGGGTCCCAGTCGAGCGACGACGAGTACACCGTCGCCCGCGTCCCCTCACGGGTGCGGTACGACCCGTCGTCGGCGTCCTGCGAGGCCGGCACGCGCAGCGCCAGCACCTCCTCCTGGAGCGCCGGGTCGGCGAGCAGCGTGCCGAGGTCCACGACGTCGTAGCCCGGGACACCCGTGACCCGGTCGCCGTCCGTCGTCGCGCCCGCCGCCGCCTCCATCGGCTCGGCGGCCGTGCCGACGAGCACCTGCCCGGACTCGTCGACGACGGCGAACCCGACGTCCTCGCCCGACCGCACGATCGTCAGCGGGTACGTCGGCGCGTCCTCGACCGGGCGCTCGTTCTGGATGAGCAGCGCGTCGACCGCCTGCTCCTGGGTGCTGTTGTGGCCCGTCCCGTAGTTCGTCGTGGCCACGTAGACCGTGTAGGCCATCGTGAACACCTGGAACACCAGCAGGAACACCAGGCCCGGGTAGATGTACTTGCCGGCCAGCCGACGCCGCGAGAAGTACACGACGTCCGCGACGACGACCAGCGCCAGCGACCCGACGAGCACGCCCCACTGGTCCACCGTCCACGCCGACCACGCGACGTAGATCCCGAGGGCGTTCACCGCGGCCATGAGCACGAGCTTGGCGGCGAAGCCCCAGCCGGTCCCCTCCCACGTGCGGGCGTGCGACTCCCGCACGGGAGGCGGGGTGGTGTCGGTCGACATCGGTCCTCTTCTCGGGACGGGCAGGTGTGCCGGCGGGGTCGGGGTGGTGGAACGGGCGGGGGGCGCCGCGGCGCGCAAGCCGCCCCCCGCCCGGGTCAGGGTGCGATCAGCCGTTCAGCGTGGTGTCGAGGTCCGCGAGCATCTTGTCCCACGCGGCCTTCGGCTTCGCCTGGCCGGAGATGATCGACGCCTCGGCGGCGTTCCAGTGGTCCCACACGTCGCCCATCTCGGGGATGGACGGCATCGGGGTGCCCTGCTGGGCCGAGGCGAGGAAGCCCGCCACGATCGGGTCGGACGCGACGGCCTCCGCCGTGGTGCTGAACGCCGGGAGGCGCGGGTCGGCGTCGTAGAGCGCCTGCATGGCCTCGTCGGTGGTGATGTAGTTCGTGAGGAACTGCGTCGCGACGAGCTTGTTCTCGCTCTGCGCCGACAGGTAGAAGCCCTGCACGCCCACGAACGGCGCGGCGGTCTCGCCACCGGCGGACGGGATCGGGTCGACGGCGACGTCGACGCCCGCGTCGGTGAACGTCGAGATGGCCCACGGGCCCGCCACCGTGTAGGGGGCGTTGCCGTCGGAGAACTCCTGGTTCGCGATGTCGTAGGTCCAGTCGGTGCTCAGCACGCCCTCGCCCGCCTGGCCCTGCTCGGCCAGCCAGTCCGCGTAGGCGTAGCCCTCGTCGCCGCCCATGCCGATCTCGGTCGTGTACGAGCCGTCCTCGTTCTGCACGAACACCGGCGCACCGAACGAGGTCTGGAAGGCGTAGTAGGTGTAGGCGTCACCGTCGGCACCGGCCGTGTTGATGACGAACGGCAGCTTCGCGTCGGTCTCCCCCGCGGCGGCGACCATCTCGTCGAACGTCGCGGGCGCCGGCTCCGGCGCGAGCTCCGTGTTGCGGACCAGCGCCACCGACTCCAGGGCGTACGG
Source organism: Isoptericola dokdonensis DS-3 (assembly GCF_001636295.1). Lineage (NCBI taxonomy): Bacteria > Bacillati > Actinomycetota > Actinomycetes > Micrococcales > Promicromonosporaceae > Isoptericola > Isoptericola dokdonensis. Next base: position 2,059,597 of record NZ_CP014209.1, read on the forward strand.
CAGGCCGTACAGCTGGCCGTCGTAGGTCATGGCCTCGATCGCGACGTCCTCGAACTCGGACTCGCGCCCGCCGAGGTCGATCGTGTCGACGACGCCGTTGACGATGAGCGAGCCCAGCCAGTCATGGGCGCCGATCGTGATGTCCGGGCCCTCGCCCGTGGGGACCTGGGCGAGGAAGTCCGCGCGGATGTCCTCGAAGTTCTTCACGACCGTCTCGACCTCGACGCCGGTCTCGGCGGTGAAGTCCTCGGCGGCCGCCTCGACGGCGGGCTGACGGTTCTCGTCGACCCACACCACGAGGCTGCCGGACGCCGCGGGGGCGGACGACGCGGCCGCCGGCTCGCTGGCGGCGGGCTCGGGCTCGGTGCCGCCGCTGCACGAGGCGAGCAACGCCATCGTGGCGACGGCGGCGACCGACAGGGTGGTCTTGCGCATGGTGGTTCCTTCCGGACGTGGCCGCGATGCCTTCCGGGGCTTTCCTCGCGACACTGCGAACTGAGCGGGGCTCAGGGTGCGAACTGGGCTGCTGCGACGGGCTGACGCCCGCCGGGTCGGGTCAGGACGCCGGATCACCTCCGGGCGTCGCGGGGGTGCGCACGACGACGACGTCGCCCGCGGGGACGGTCAGGTCGGGGCCGACGTCGGTCCCGTCGCCCAGCGCCGTCCCGGTGACCCCGGGCACGACGGCCGGGGAGTCGGTGTGGTTGATCGCGAAGGTGTAGTCCGCGTCGTCGGCGCGCCGGACGACGACCTCCAGGTCCTCGGCGAGCCCCGACGGCGTGACGCCTGCGTCGGCGTAGACGTCGCCCAGGACGGTGGCGAGCTCGGTGACGTCCAGGACCGTGGCGACGTACCAGGCGTGCCCGGCGCCGTGGGCGTTCCGGGTCACGGCGGGCATCCCGGCGGCGGGGCCGTCGAGGTGCGTGGCGACGGTCTCGGCACCCACGGGGGTGACGTGCTCGTGCCAGACGCTCGCGGCGAGCGTGCGCCCGGCGCTCTCGGCGGACCCGCTCCACGCGACCTTCGTCGACTCGGCCTCGCGCAGCGGCAGGAACTCCTGGACGCGGACGCCGAGGACGTCGCGCAGCGGCGCGGCGAAACCGCCGGCGTGCACGGCGTCGTGCTCGTCCACGACCGCCGAGAAGCAGGACACGACCAGGGTGCCGCCCGCCTCGACGTACCGGGTGAGGTTCGCCGCCGCGGCCGCGGTGAGCAGGTACGACGCCGGGGCGACGACCAGCCTGTACCCCGACAGGTCCGCCTCGGGGTGCGCGAAGTCGGTCGTCACGCCGTCGCGCCACAGCCGCTCGTAGTAGGCGCGCGTCCGTTCTCTGTGCGTGAGGTCGACCGACGGCCGCCACTCCTGGTCCTGCGCCCAGTGGGACTCGGTGTCCCACAGCAGCGCGACGTCCGCGCGCACGGTGGAGCCCTGGACGGGCGCCAGCGCACCCACGTGCGCGCCGAGGTCGACGACCTCGCGCCACACCCGGGAGTCGGTGCCGGCGTGCGGCAGCATCGCCGAGTGGAACTTCTCGGCGCCCACCCGGGAGGCGCGCCACTGGAAGAACCCGACGACGTCGGCGCCGCGGGCGACGTGGGACAGCGAGTTGCGCGCCATCTCCCCCGGCCGCTTGGCGATGTTGCGGGGCTGCCAGTTCACGCCGGAGCTGGAGTGCTCCATGAGGATCCACGGACGCCCGCCCGCGACGGAGCGGGTGAGGTCGGCGGCCAGGGCCAGGCCGACGTGGGCGCGCGGGTCCGCGGCGGTGAGGTAGTGGTCGTTGGAGACGACGTCCACCTCGCGCGCCCACGCCCACAGGTCGGTGGTGGGGCACTCGTTCGCCATGAAGTTCGTGGTGACCGGCTTGTCGGAGTACCGGCGGATCGCGTCGCGCTCGGCGACGAACAGCGCGCGGAGCTGGTGGTCGGTGAACCGTGCGAAGTCGAGGACCTGCGCCTGGTTGCGCACCGACGGCGTCGGGCCGGGGAGCATGACGTGCTCCCACTCGCCGTAGACCTGGCCCCAGAACTTCGTGCCCCAGGCCGCGTTGAGCCCGTCGAGGGTGCCGTAGCGCTGCCGCAGCCAGATCCGCCAGGCGGTCAGCGCGGCCTCCGAGAAGTCCTCGCCCACGGGGGCGCCGTACTCGTTGTGGACGTGCCACATGACGACGGCGGGGTGGTCGGCGTAGCGCTCGGCGATGCGCGACGCGATGTCGCGGGCGGCGCGCTGGTAGGCGGGGTGCGACGGGGACGCCGCGCCGCGGGAGCCGGGACCCATCGGGACGCCGTCGCGGGTGACGACGCGCGCCTCGGGGTAGGTGGCGAAGAACCAGGCCGGAGGCGCCGCCGTCGGCGTCGCGAGGTCGACCATGATGCCGCGGGAGTGCAGCAGGTCGAGCAGCTCGTCGAGCCAGGCGAAGTCGTGCTCGCCCTCGCGGGGCTCGAGCATCGCCCAGGAGAAGATCCCGACGCTGACGAAGTTGACGCCGGCCTCCGCCATGAGGGCCACGTCGGCGTCCCACGTCTCGCGGGGCCACTGCTCGGGGTTGTAGTCGCCCCCGTAGCCGAGCGCGGAGCCGGTCGGCCAGGTCGTGACGGCCATGGTGCGGCGTGCCTCCTGTCGCGCCACCGTGGCGCGGTTGGTGCTGTGAACGGTCACAGCATAGCCGCACGTTTCGTGAGCGTGACAACCCCCGCACAGCGCCGTAACGAAACTGTGACCGCGCACGGTCCGCGGCGAGGCTCGGGCGCGACCGCCGCCACCGTGCGTCGGCGCCGCTGCGCTTCCTCACGCATCATCCGGTCGATGCCTGAGGAAGTGCGTCACGGCTGCCGCCGGCGCTGCGGTCGCTCAGGGATGGGTCGGTCGATACATGAGAAACCGCAGCGGGGCGGCGGACGAGGACGCGGAGACCGTCACCTGGACGCTCGACGACGGGACCGTGCGCACCGCACCGGCGTCACGGCTGGGCGGGTGAGCGGCCCCGGTCAGTCGCGCGGGCGAGCGGTGGCCTGGCGCAGCAGGAGCAGCACTCCGAAGGCGAGCGCGGTGACGGCCAGGACGGCGAGCGCACCGGTGGCGTAGGCGCCGATGTCCGGGGAGACGCCGAGAGTGTCGGCGCGTGCGAGGCGCAGCGTCGCGGCGGCGGAGATCGCGCCGGTGACGGCGGCGCCGAGGAGCAGCAGGCAGCCGACGACGGACGACCCGGGAGACGCGAAGGCGTGCGGGCGCGGCTCGCCGGACGGCAGCCGGTGCCGGCGCGGGGCGACGTCGAGGGAGCTGGCCGGGGTGAACGCGCAGACCAGCGCGCCCCAGGCGAGGACGACGAGGACGGCCGCGACGACGTCGGAGGGGCGGTGCCACTGCCCGACCAGCGTCGAGACGCCGGTGGCGGCGGTGTACGCACCGCCGGCGAGCGCCACGACCGACCGCCAGGAGCGGGGGGTGGCGAGCAGGAGCGCGACGGAGACGGACGCGGCGATGGTGGTGTGCCCGCTGGGGAGGCTGTTCGCCCCGTTCCAGCCGTCGAGCAGGTCGGGGCGGTCCAGCACGTAGCGCTTGAGCACCTGGGTGGTGAGGTTGGCGCCGCCGACCAGGACGGCGACCTGGAGCGCGAGGACCCAGCGGCGGCGCACGAGGGCGACAGCCATGGCGACGCTGATGCCGATGACGACGAACGACTCGGAGACGACGTCGAGCACGGGTCCGGCGACGCGCCACAGGCTGTCCTGGCCGTGCACGGCACCCTCGCGGGCGAGCTCGTCGACGTGCTGGCCGAGGGTGGTGGTGACGAACAGCCGGTAGGTGAGCCCGACGCCGACGGCCGCGAGCACGGCGACGAGGGCGGCCACGACCCGGGGGATCCGCCGGACCTGGGGTGCGGGCCGCTGCGGGTCCCGGGCGGCATGGTGAGGAGCCGACGACGGTCCCGCGATCGGCACCGTCGGCGGCACGGCAGCGGGCTGCTCCCGGGTGTCGACGTTCACGCAGGTCAGCCTACCGAGCAGTTGTGGTGCCCGCGTGGACGCGCGGTGAGGTCGCCGCAGGGGCCACCGCGCCGCCCACCACCGCCTTAGCCTGGGGGCCATGACGGACGTCGCCGCGCTCCTGGACCGGTTCGTCGCCCGGGCCGCACGACGACGGGTCGGCGTCGTGGTCGGGCACCTGGCCCCGGACGGGACGACGACGTACCGGGCGGCGGGACGGACGACGCTCCCGGACGGCCCGGCACCGGACGTCGCGACCCGGCACGAGATCGGGTCGATCACGAAGACGTTCACGGGCGTCCTCCTGGCGCGGGCCGTGGTCGCGGGCGAGGTCACCCTGGACACGCCCGTCGGGGAGCTCGTGGACGAGGTCGCCGGGCTCGGGCGCGACGGCGTGCCCGTGACGCTGCGGCACCTCGCGACGCACACCTCCGGGCTGCCGCGGGTGCACCTGTCGGCGCTCGGGAGCACCGTCGACGTGCTGCGCGGCATCGACCCGTACCGCGACCACACCGAACCCGTGCTGCTGGAGGCGATCCGCACCGGCCGGCTGCGCCGCACGCCGGGGACCGGCCGGCAGGCCTACTCGAACAGCGGGTTCGGGCTGCTGGGCGTCGCGCTCGCCCGCCGGGCGGGCACGCCGTGGGCGGACCTCGTCCGGGACCGGATCACGCGGCCGCTCGGGCTGGCGGACACCGGCACCCGCGGGCAGGCGACACCCGAGCAGCGTGCGCGCACCGCCACCGGGCACCACCGGCGCCGGTCCGCCGCGGTCGCGTGGAACCTCGAGGCGCTGCCCGGTGCGGGGGCCCTGCTCTCCACCGCCCGCGACCAGCTCGACTGGGCCGCCGCCCACCTGCGCCCGCCCGCCGACGACCTCGGGGCGGCGATCCGCCGGGCCACCGCCCCGCACGGGCCCCACGTCGGGCTCGGCTGGCAGCTCGCCGGGGAGTCCGCCGCGGGAGACCGTGTCGTCTGGCACTCCGGCGGCACCGGCGGGTTCCGCTCGATGCTGTGCCTGCGCCCGGGCCGGGGCGACGCCGTCGTGGCGCTGACGAACCACTCGCGCAGCCTGACGCTCGCCACGATGCGCCTGCTCGCGTCCACCGACGGCACCTGACGGGCCCGGCGACCAGGCTCCGGCCCTGACGGCGGGCTCAGCCCTCGACGGCGAGCACCTCGTCCACCGCGAGACGCCGATACGCCGGCCGCCCCAGGAGCCGGTCCACGAGACCGCCCCCGACGCGGTCCGCCGCACCCTTGCCGACGTCCGACAGGACGGCGTCGTGGATCGGCACCACGACGCGCGGGGCGACGGCCACGGCGTAGTCCACGGCGTCCGCGATCTTCACCCACGGGCCGCCGACGGGCAGGGCGAGGACGTCCACCGTGACGTCGCCCGGCACCGGGGTCCACGAGTCGCCCGGGTGCAGCACCGCGCCCTCCACCAGGTAGGCGAGGTTCACCGGGACGGCCACGGCCGGGTGGATCGGGGCGTGCTCGCCGCCCGGCAGCACCCGCGCCGCGAAGCCTGCCGCGGTGAAGGACTCACCCGGCCCGACGGCGTGGATCCGGTCCGTCGGCGCGCCGGCCGAGCGCAGCGCGTCGACGACGGGCGCCGGCGCCCACACCGCGAGCGCCGGCGAGGACTCCAGGGCGGCGGCGAGGCGTTCGGGCACCACGTGGTCCGGGTGCTCGTGCGTGACGAGCACGGCCGCGGCGCCGTCCAGCACCGCCGGATCCGTGAACGAGCCCGGGTCGATCACCAGGCGCACCCCGTCGCGCTCCAGCCGCACCCCGGCGTGCCCCCACGTCGTCAGACCGATCCCCGCCACGTCGACCTCCGTCCGTCGTCCTCGCCACGACCCTACGTGGCCCGTCTGGCGTCCGGGCGCCCCGATCCCCACAATGAGGCACGTGCGACCACCCACCCCGCCGGGACGGCGGCACCCCGGACGTCCCGGCACCGGGCGCCCGGCCGCGACGAGCCTGCGCCGTCGACCCGCCCAGGTGGTCGCCCTGGGGTTCCTCACCGCCATCGGCATCGGCACCGCCCTGCTCCTGCTGCCCGTCTCCGCGACCGGGCAGCGGGCGTCGTTCGTCGAGGCGCTGTTCACCGCGACCTCCGCCACCTGCGTCACCGGGCTGACCGTCGTCGACACCCAGACGTTCTGGACCCCGTTCGGCCAGACCGTCATCCTCGTCCTCATCCAGATCGGCGGGTTCGGCGTGATGACCGTCGCGTCGCTGCTCGGCCTCGTGCTGACCCGTCGTCTCGGCCTGCGCAGCCGCCTCGTCGCCGCCGAGTCGACCCACTCCGTCGGCCTGGGCGACGTCAAGCGCATCATGGTCGGCGCCCTGTGGATCACCCTCGTGGCCGAGGTCGCGCTCGGCCTCGTCGTCGCCGCCCGGCTGGTCGTCGGGTACGACGAGGGCGTCGGGCACGCCCTGTGGTCCGGGTTCTTCCACTCGGTGTCGTCGTTCAACAACGCCGGGTTCTCGATCTACTCGGACAACCTCGTGCGGTTCGTCGCGGACCCGTGGGTCTGCCTGCCGCTCAGCGCGGCCGTCATCGTCGGCGGCCTCGGGTTCCCCGTCCTCATCGAGCTGTGGCGGCACGCCAGGACACCCCGGGTGGAGGGACGCCGGCAGGCCCTGTTCACCATGTCCCGCTGGAGCATGCACACGCGGCTCACCGTCGGGACGACGGCGATCCTCCTGGCGGTCGGCACCCTGTTCTTCCTCGCCGTCGAGTGGGCGAACCCGCGGACCATGGGGCCGCTCGACGTGCCCGGCAAGATGCTCGCGTCGTTCACGCACTCAGTGATGACCCGCACCGCCGGGTTCAACGCGATCGACGTCTCCGGGATGAACCACGGCTCGTGGTTCCTCACGGACGTCCTGATGTTCATCGGCGGCGGCTCCGCCGGGACCGCCGGCGGGGTCAAGGTGGGCACGTTCGCGCTGCTCGCCTTCATCATCTGGTCCGAGCTGCGCGGCGACACCGAGGTGACCGTCTTCGACCGGCGCGTCATGCCGTCCACGCTGCGCCAGGCGCTCGTCGTCGCCCTGAGCTCCGTGGCCCTCGTCATCACCGCCACCCTCTTCATCACGGTCACGGTGCCACCCGAGCGGTTCGCGCTGGACCGGGTCCTCTTCGAGGTCGTCTCCGCGTTCTCCACCACCGGTCTGTCCACCGGCATCACCGCGGACCTCGACCAGTGGCACCAGGTCGTGCTCGTCGTCCTTATGTTCCTCGGGCGCCTCGGCCCCATCACCCTCGGCACCGGGCTGGCGCTGCGGGAGCGGGCCAAGGTCTACCGGTACCCGGAGGGGTCCGCGCTCGTCGGGTGACGAGGGTCAGCGGCCGAAGACCTGCACCCACCACGGCCCGCCCGAGCCGTCCGCACGCCCCAGACCGTGCCGGGTCAGGGAGCAGTCCAGGATGTTCGCGCGATGCCCGGGGCTGTCCATCCACGCCGCGACCACGGCCGCCGCGTCCGCCTGGCCGCGCGCGATGTTCTCCGCCGCCACGCCGTCGACCCCCGCCGCCGCGGCGCGGTCCCACGGGGTGCGTCCGTCCGGGTCGGTGTGGTCGAAGTAGCCGCGGTCGCGCATGTCCGCCGCGTGCGCCGCGCCCAGGCCGTCCAGCGCGGTGTCCGCCCGCAGGGCAGGGCAGCCGGCCGCCGCACGCTCCGCGTCGACGAGCGCCAGCACCGCAGCGGCGTCCGTGGCCGGCTGCTCGGCAGCGTCCGCGGCCGGCCGCTCGGTGGTGTCCCCGGCACCCGCCTCGTCCTCCGTGGCGCCGTCGGCGTCGGCGTCGTCCTGCACGCCGGGGTCGTCGTCGTCCCCGGCCGCGGTGTCACCGCGGTCGTCGCCGGTGTCCCAGGCGTCGTCCGGCCGGTCGACGTCCCGCCCGCCCCGCCCGCCGTCATCGGTGCCGTCGTCGCTCGAGCCGTCGGACGGGCCGTCGGTCGGGTCGTCGGTCGGGTCGTCGGTCGGGTCGTCGGTCGGGTCGTCGGTCGCAGTATCCGGGGCCGCGGAGGGCGGCACCGAGGGATCGGCGTGGACGTCGGCGCCGCCCCGCGACGCGGCCGCGTCGTCGGGCGTGCGCGACCAGGGAGAGGCGAGCGCGGCGGGCGGTTCGGGCAGCCGCATCAGGTCGGGCGCGAACGCGCCCCCGGCCAGCACCAGCACCGCCCCGGCGCCGAACGCCGCCAGCAGGCTGGTCACCTGCCGCCACCCCGACGCTCCCCGACGCTTCGTCACCGCTGCACCGTACCGATCCCGAGGGTCTGCGCCCAGCCCCGCGGCCCGGACGGCCGATCAGCCGTCCCGGCGCTCCAGGTAGCTCGCGTAGGCCGGGGTGCGGCGCACCGCCTCGGCGTGCGCCCCGAGCGCGGCGGCCCGGACCACGTCGACGTCGAACCGCTCGACGGCGTCGCGCCGCCAGCCGACGTACTGCGACCAGGACAACGGCTCGCCCTCCAGCGCGACCGGCACCACCCCGGGCTGGTCCAGCAGCAGCGGCTGGACCAGCGCCACGGCGTGGCCGTCCCGCACCTGCTCGACGGCGGAGGCACGCTCGACCTCGCTCACCTCGTGCGGCGCGAACCCCGCCCGCGTGCACGCCGCGACGAAGCAGCGCTCGAAGCAGCCGTCACCGGGCGCGGTGAGCCACGACTCCTCCGCGAGCCCGCCGAGGGGGACCGTGTCCTGGCCGGCGAGGGGATGCTCCGACGCGAGCAGCACGAAGACCGGGTCGGTGTGCAGGCGGAACCACTCGACGTCCCCGTCGGTCGGCAGGGTGTCGTTCTCGCACGCGCCCACGAGCGCGAGGTCGAGCGTGCCGCGCCGCAGCCGGGTGGCGGCCTCGTCCGGCGACCACGACGTGTACGACGTCAGCGCGACCCCGCCGAGCCCCGAGCGCAGCCGGTTGAGGAACAGCCCGCCCAGCACGGTCGTGACGGTGCCGACCCGCAGGGACGTCGCCTCGCCGGTGCGGGCGGAGACGTGGCGGCGGACGTCCTCGCTGAACGCGTCCATGGCGGGCAGCAGCACGCGGGCGTGCCGCAGCACCAGCTCCCCCAGCGGCGTGGGGCGGGTACCGTGGCGGTCCCGGACGAAGCACGGGCCGCCCAGGGCGGTGTCGATCCGGTTCAGCTGGGCGGTCAGGGCGGGCTGCGCCATGCCGAGCACGTTCGACGCCCTGGTGACGCTGCCCTGCTCGGCGACGACGGTCACCAGTCGCAGGTGCCGCAGGTCGATGTCCATACCGCGAACCATATCCCCGACAGGGTATGCCCCCGGAAACCCGTCGCAACGATCCTGACATGCGCGGGACACACGGGTCGTGGGACAACGGTCGGGTACCCGCCGCCCCGCCCGAGGAGCCTCCATGGCCGAACGCGTCACCTTCACCAGCAGCACCGGACCACGCCTGGCCGGGCTCGTCGACGTCCCCGACGGGGAGGTCCGGGGCTGGGGCGTGTTCGTGCACGGGTTCACGCTCGGCAAGGACTCCCCCGCCGCGGCCCGCACGTGCAAGCAGCTCGCCGCCGAGGGCATCGGGATGCTGCGCTACGACAACCTGGGCCTCGGCGACTCCGAGGGCGACTGGGGCGACGGGTCGTTCACCGTGAAGGTCGCCGACACCGTGCTCGCCGCGCGGTTCATGGCCGAGCGCGGCACGCCCGTCGAGCTCGTCGCCGGGCACTCGTGGGGCGGCGCGGCCGCCATCGCCGCTGCCCCCGAGATCCCCGGGGCGCGGGCCGTCGCGACGCTCTGCGCGCCGTTCGACCCCGGTCACGCCGAGCACCACTACGACGGGCTCGTCGACCAGGTGCTCGCCGCGGGCAACGCCGTCTGGCAGGTGGGCGGCAAGCGCCTCAACCTCAAGCGCGGCATGGTCGAGGACGTCCGCGCGGCCGACCTCGCGCACCGCATCCCCGCGCTCGGGCTCCCGCTGCTCGTCCTGCACTCCCCCACCGACGACACGGTCGGGATCGACAACGCCAGCGAGATCTTCCGCGCCGCACGCCACCCGCGCAGCTTCGTCTCCCTGGAGGGCTCCGACCACCTGCTCACCCGGCCCGGCCAGGCGCAGCGGGCGGGCCGCATCATCAGCGCGTGGGCCGACCAGTACCTGCGGCAGGACTGAGGAACCCGTCGCGCACGAGACCGCGGACGGCGGGCAGCAGCTCCGCGGCGAGGTCGTCGGCGGGCACGTCGAGCAGCGCGCCCAGCGCGCCGACGATCTGCCCGACGGCGAGCTCACCGTCGCACACCCCCACGAACGCCGCCAGCCCGGTCGACGCCTGCAGGCCGCGGCCCAGGCCGTCGCCCTGTCGCACGATGACGACGTTCGGGTCGGCGGCGCCCGGCGTCAGGTAGCGCTCCTCGGTGACGTCGGCGGCGACGACGAGCCGCTCGGCGGCCAGGTCGTCGTCGTCCCGGGCCTCGAGCCAGTCGTGCGCCGCGAGCGTCGCCGCGAGGTGGCCGCCCAGCGGCTGCCGCAGGCTGCCGTGGTGCTCCTCCAGCCGGCGCAGCGACGGGCGGGCACCCTCCGCCGGGCGGCGCAGCGTCACGATGCCGAAGCCCACGCCCTCGACGTCACGGCCCGCGAAGTCGTCCAGCCAGGCCCCGTAGGCGGCGTCCCAGGCGGCCTGGTCGCGGGCCGCCGTCGTGCCGCCGTCCCGGATCCACGTCTCGGCGTACTCCGCCGGGTCGAGCAGCTCGCGCTCGATCACCCAGCCGTCCAGGCCCGACGCGTCCAGCCAGCCCCCGACCCGGTCCGTCCAGTCCTGCCCGCGGCGGTGCTCCCAGTTGCCGAGCATCTGCACCACCCCGCCCGGGGCGAGGACGGCGCCGACGCCGGTGATCAGGTCCCGCACCAGGTCGTCGCCGCTGCGACCGCCGTCGCGATACTCGAACGCGCCGATCGCCCGCTCCACGGCCGCGCCCGCCGCACCCTCGTGGGGCGTGATGACGAACGGCGGGTTGGACACGACGAGGTCGAAGCGGTCGTCGGCGACCGGTTCCAGCATCGACCCGAGCCGCGTCTCGACCTCGGCGTCCGGGGTGTTGAGCGCCACGTTGAGCCGGGTCAGGTCGAGCGCTCGCCGGGAGACGTCCGTCGCGACCACCCGGGTCGCGTGCCGTGCCGCGTGCAACGCCTGGATGCCGCACCCCGTGCCGAGGTCCAGCACGCGCCCGACCGGGTCGCGCATCGTCACCTGCGCCAGGGTCGTCGAGGCTCCTCCCGCGCCGAGCACGTGGTCGACGGCGAGGCGGCGGCCCGTGGCCAGCTCGCCCAGGTCGCTGACGAGCCACCACTCGACCGGGCCGCGGGCGTCGGTGGCGGCGTAGGGACGCAGGTCCAGCACGGCGCGCACCGCGTCGTCCGCCCCGGCCCCGGCGGCCTCGACCAGGCCGAGCGCCGCGGCGCCGGCCGTGCCGACACCCGGCAGGGCGGCGTCGACCGCGCCGCGCGACACCTCGTCACCCAGGAGGAACAGGCTCGTCAGCGTCGCGCGCCGGTCCGCGGACCGCGTCGCGACGACGCGTCGCGCCGGGACCGACTGCTCCCGGTGCAGCGCCGCGGACGCCAGCGGACCCAGCAGGTCCTCCACGCCGTCGACCGTGTACGCAGCGTCCGTCAGCGCCGTCCGCAGCGCCGCCACGTCGCCGGGCGGCGGCGTGGTCACGCGCGGCACCCGCCGTCGAGGTACGTCGTCACCTGCTCGTGCGCGACCGCCGCACGCGCCGTGTCGGCCTCCGAGAACGTCAGCGTCAGCACCGACGCCACCGCGTCCGCGTCGTCCGGGTCGACGTCGGCCAGCGCGCTCGACGCGGACCCCAGGTAGTCGCCCATCGCGTCGAAGCCCGTCACGTCCGGCACCTCGACCGCCGTGAAGGCGCGCTCGGCCTCACGGAAGCCCGCCACCAGCAGGCGCGGGTGCTCCTCGTCGATCCCCGCGAGCGCCCGGTTGGTCTCGGCCCACATCTCCTGGAGCTCGAGGCACTCGGCGCTCAACGACGGCGCGGGCGCCGGACCGTCCCCGTCGCCGGGGTTCACGGCGAGGCCTGCGTCGATGGAGATCGCGGGCGCGGGCTCGGCCGCGTCGGGCGTCGGCTCCGCGGTGGAGCCGCACGCGCTCAGGGCCAGCACCGTCGACGCCACGACGGCGGCCACGACGGCGCGGTGGACGGGCAGGGCGGGGGTCGGCATCCGTCCATGGTGGCCCACGCCGGGCGGAAGCGGAAACCCCGCGCGCGGGAGGTGAGCGGGGTCACGACGGACGGTTCGGTGCCGCTCCACGGCGCCTCAGCCGGTGCAGTCCGTCGCGAGATGGTCGGTGACCTGCTGCGACGCCGCCGTCATCGCCGCCGTGTCGAGCCCTTCGAGCGCCCCGACGACGGCCGCCTCGAGGTCGCCGTCCTCGACGCCCTCGCCGGCCGCGACGACGGACGCCACGTACTCGGCGACCGTCTGCCACTGCGCGGCGACGGTGGCCGGCGCGGGGGCCGCCGCGAGCGCGGTCTGCGCCCGGGCGAACCCGTCGCGCAGCGATGCCGGGTCGGTGACGTCCATCTGCACCTGCGCCTGCGCCGCGCGCGACCACGCGACCTGCGCGGCCGCGCACTCCTGCGGGGACGTCACGGGGACGACGGCCGCCTCCGGCGCGGCGTCGCCGGAGCCGAGGGCGTCGAGCGCGGCGCCCGCTCCCGTCCCGACGACCAGCGCGGCGGCGGCGGCCGCGGCCAGGCCGCGCTTGCGGGCAAGGACACCCTGCGGACGGCCACGGACCTTCCCCACGACCCTCTCGACCTGCCGGCCGGCGCCCGCCAGCGTCGTGGCGTCGACCCTGGGCACGAGCGACCGCAGGTCCCGGTCTCCTCTCGACCGCGCGCCCGTCGACCGCCGGCCAACCGGCTCCTCACCGCCGGTGTCGGCGTCCGGCGCGGGGGCGGGCCACGGCGGCGGCGACGGCTCCGCCGTCGGGGCCTCCGGCGGGTCAGCGGTGATCTCCGCAAGGACCGGCCGAGCCTCGGTCGCGCCACCGGCGAGCGGCCACCCGGGCGCCGCGACCGGCGCAGCAGGGACGGCAGCGACGTCGTCGTGCTCCTGCGGGCGCTCCCCGCGACCCTTCCCCTTGCCGCGTCGCGACCTGTCCTTGCCCGGCCGGCGTCCGCCCCGGGAGCCCCGGTCGCCACCGCGACCCCCGGCGCGCCCCCGCCCCGGCGTGGCGCCCACGGCGCCGAAGAGCTCGTCGGGCGGCGGGGCGTCCGTGACGGCCGCCGTCGAGCCCCACGTCAGGGCACCGCCGCGCTCCGCCCCGCCGCTGACGTGCGACGACGCGTCACCGTCCGCGGGGGTCTGCCTCATGGTGGCGAAGGTTACCGCGCGGCCGGGCGGGCCTGTCCAGGCCGTCGTCCGCGGCCTTGTCCGGATCGTTAGCATCCCTGACCTTGACCTGACGGCCTCCTGGCAGGGACATTGTGCGCGTGAGTTCGACGTCGACGGGCATGTGGCTCGCCCCAGAGCAGGATCCGCGCACCTCCGGCATCGACCCCGTGGGCGAGAAGGAGACCCTCTGGGAGTACCTCTGCCGCTACCGCATGACCCTCGTCCTCAAGTGCGAGGGCCTCGACGCGGAACAGCTGGCGCGCCGCAGCGTCGTGCCGTCCACCCTGTCGCTGCTCGGGCTCGTGCGGCACCTCGCGAACGTGGAGCACCACTGGTTCACCCGCGTGCTCTCCGGCACCCGCGATCCCGGCCCGTTCGAGCGGCCCGGGCTCGAGGACGTCGACTTCGACGAGGCCGTCGGCACCGACGAGTGCGTCGCCGAGGCGTGGTCCGCCTGGCACGCCGCCGTGGAGGCCGCGGACGAACGCATGGTGCACGAGGACCTCGACCGCGAGGTCCCGTTCGACGGTGGCACCGTCGAGGTGCGCGACGTCGTCATCCACATGGTCGAGGAGTACGCCCGTCACATGGGCCACGCCGACCTGCTGCGCGAGTGCGTGGACGGGCGGATCGGGCTCTGACGCCCTGGCAGCAGGTCCCGCTCCGTCTGCGCGCCTCCCACCACAGCTTCTTCGGTGCGTCCGCGGACGCCTGGTGCGACGCCGCCCCCGCGGTGGCGCGGCGCCTCGCCGCCGCCTGGCGGCTCACACCGGACGGACCCACGACCCACGGCGGGGTCGCCTGGGTCCTGCCCGTGCGGACCACCGACGGCACGCGTGCCGTGCTCAAGGTCCAGCCCGTCGACGACGAGACGCGCGGCGAACCCCTCGCCCTGGCCGCGTGGGACGGCGACGGCGCGGTGCGCCTGCTCGCGCACGACGTCGACTCCGGCACCATGCTGCTCGAACGTCTCGGCGCGTCCCTGGAGGCAGAGCCCGACGACGTCGCCGGGTGCACCGTCATCGGCGGGCTGCTCGCGCACCTGCGCACGCACACCCCGCCCGCCGGGCTCCCCCGGCTCACCACCGTGCTCGGCAACCTGCTCGAGCGGGCCCCCGCCGCGATCCCCCGCCTGCCCGACGACGCCGGACGTGACGCGCTCGCCCGCTGCGCCGCCGTCGGCCACGAGCTCGCCGCCGAACCCGCCGGCGACCGGCTGCTGCACTGGGACCTGCACTACGCGAACGTCCTCGCCGCGCCCGACCCCGCGCGCGGCGACTGGCTCGCCATCGACCCCAAGCCCCTCGTCGGGCACCAGGGCTTCGAACTCCTGCCCGCGCTGCGCAACCGGTGGGACGACGTCGTGCGCGCCGGCACGCACGACCACCTGCGGCGCCGGTTCGACGTGCTGTGCGACACCGCCGGGCTCGACACCCGCCACGCCGCCGCCTGGACGTGCGTCCGCGTGCTGCAGAACCTCGTCTGGGAGGCCGAGCAGGACGTCCCTCGGTGGACGGCGTCCGCCGAGCGCGTCGTCGCGGACGTCGTCCTGCCGCTCGCCCGCTGAATCCCTCCTGCCCACCCGCCGCGATCCGTCCTCCGCGCTGAGGGCGTGCTCGCCCCTGATCAGGCGGAATGTCGGGAGCAACGACCGGGAGCGGTCCTGGTCAATAGACCGAAAACGATTGCCAACAGCGCACGAGCCCGTTAGGGTCCCATCTCGAAAACCTTTTCGACAGGGCAGACCAGCGTGGGTCCGCCCGGGGAGGAACAGGATCAACGATGACCCGAGAACTGCCCTCGAGAAGCACCACCAGGCGACGCACTGGAGCGCTCGCCACCCTCGCCGCGATGGTGATCACCACCGGCATCGGCGTCGGCTCCGCCCAGGCGGCCGGCTCCACCCTGCAGGACGCCGCGGCCGAGTCCGGCCGCTACTTCGGCACGGCGATCGCCGCCGGCCGCATGAACGACCAGCAGTACACGACCATCGCGAACCGCGAGTTCGACATGATCACCGCCGAGAACGAGATGAAGATGGACGCGACGGAGCCGTCGCAGAACCAGTTCAGCTACGGCAGCGGCGACCAGATCGTGAACTGGGCGCTCAGCAACGGCAAGCAGGTCCGCGGGCACGCCCTGGCGTGGCACTCGCAGCAGCCGGGCTGGATGCAGAACATGGAGGGGCAGCAGCTCCGCCAGGCGATGCTCAACCACGTCACCCAGGTCGCCACCCACTACCGGGGCAAGATCCACTCCTGGGACGTGGTGAACGAGGCCTTCGCGGACGGCTCGTCCGGCGCCCGCCGCGACTCCAACCTGCAGCGCACCGGCAACGACTGGATCGAGGCCGCGTTCCGCGCCGCCCGCGCCGCAGACCCGGACGCCCAGCTCTGCTACAACGACTACAACACCGACAACTGGAGCCACGCCAAGACGCAGGGCGTCTACCGCATGGTCGCCGACTTCAAGGCGCGCGGTGTCCCGATCGACTGCGTCGGGTTCCAGGCCCACTTCAACTCGGGCAACCCGGTGCCGAGCAACTACCACGAGACCCTGCAGAACTTCGCCGACCTGGGCGTGGACGTGCAGATCACCGAGCTCGACATCGAGGGCTCCGGCACCTCCCAGGCCGAGCAGTACCGCGGCGTGGTCCAGGCCTGCATGGCCGTCGCCCGCTGCCAGGGCATCACCGTGTGGGGCGTACGGGACACCGACTCCTGGCGCGCCTCCGGCACGCCGCTGCTGTTCGACGGCAACGGCACCAAGAAGGCCGCGTACCAGTACGTGCTCGACCAGCTCAACAGTGGTGACGGCAACGACAACGGCGGGGACGACGGCGGGCCCACGGACCCCGGGGGCGACGGCACCTGCTCGGTGACGGCGACCAGGACCGACTCGTGGGGCGACCGCTTCAACACCACCTTCCAGGTCAGCGGCGCCGACGACTGGGTCGTGACCATCCGCACCGGGTCCGGCCAGTCGGTGCAGAGCTCGTGGAACGCGGACGTGTCCGGCACCACCGGCACGCTCACCGCCACGCCGAACGGCAACGGCAACAGCTTCGGGATCACGCTCTACTCCAACGGCAACACCACGACCCCGACCGCCACCTGCTCGTCCGCCTCCGGTGGTGACGGCGGAGCCGACGCCTGCACCGTCACGGTGACGAAGGCCGACTCGTGGGGCGACCGCTTCAACACCACCTTCCAGGTCAGCGGCGCCGACGACTGGGTCGTGACCATCCGCACCGGCACCGGCCAGTCGCTCCAGAACTCGTGGAACGCGGGCGTCTCCGGCACCACCGGCACGCTCACCGCCACACCGAACGGCAACGGCAACTCGTTCGGGATCACCCTGTACTCCAACGGCAACACCACGGCCCCGACGGCGAGCTGCACCACCGCCTGACGGCCCGTCCTGCTGATCCCCGCCTCCGGGTGCCGCACCGGCACCCGGAGGCGGGGATCCGTCGTCCCTCAGGCCGACGCACGCACCACGAGCCGAGGCTCCAGCACCTCGTGGACGTCGTCGTTGCGGCCGTCCAGGCGTTCACGGAGCAGCGCGACGGCGCGCGCGCCGAGCACGTCCCGCTGCTGCTGGACGGTGGTGAGGGCGGGCCGGACGCGGCGGGCGAGGACGGTGTCGTCGTAGCCGACGACGGCCAGGTCGGCGGGGACGCGCAGCCCGGCGTCGACGGCATGGTCGAGGACGTCGCACGCCTCGACGTCGTTGCGGGCGAACACGGCGGTCACGTCGTCGTCGAGGAGCGCGGCGAGGGCGGCCGGGTCGGGCGGGACGACCCGGGCGAGGTCGGACAGCCCGGCGGCGGCCATCGCAGCCCGGTACCCGGCGGCACGCGCCAGGCCGGCGGGACGGCGGGAGCCGTTCACGTGCGCGATCCGTTCGTGGCCGCGTGCCGTGAGGTGCTGCACGACGAGCGCGGCTCCGCGCTCGTCGTCGTTGTTGACGGAGTCGATCCCGCTGACGGGTCGCGCGGTGCGCCCCACCATGACGACGGGCGCGCGACGGGCCGCGGCCACCAGGACGTCGTCGGGCACCCACGACGACACGACGACGAGCCCGTCGACCCCGAGATCGAGGAGCTGCTGCACACGCTCGGCGAGCCGGCCACGCTCCCGCGACCCGTGCGCGAGGACGACGGACTGCCCGTGCCGCTCGGCGGCGTCCTCGACGGACGCCACGATCTCCGTGTGGTACGGGTTGTCGAGGCTGGAGATGACCACCCCGACCAGCATCGACCGCCCCTCCTTCAGCGTGCGGGCCGTGAGCGACGGGCGGTAGCCGAGCTGGTCGGCGACCCCGACGATGCGGTCCCGCGTGCCGGGCGCCACGCCGTCGTCGCCCCGCAGCGCGAGCGAGACCAGGGACTTCGACACCCCGGCCGCGGCGGCGACGTCGCGCAGGGTGGGCCGGGCGGGGCGCGGGGCGGAGGGCACGGCCTCATCGTGCCCGGCACCGGCCCGGGACGCGAACGTCGGCGAGCGGCGAGTCAGCGCTCGACCGCGCCAGTCAGCGCTCGACCGCGCGAGTCAGCGTGTGGTTCCGCACGAGTCAGCGCAAAGTTCCGCGAGTCAGCGTGGTTCCGCACGAGTCAGCACTCGGCGGCGCGAGTCAGCGCCCACTCCGTCGGCGAACGTGGCCGAGGTCAGCGGCGACGCTCGAAGGAGGGCGGACGATGCCGCGCGTCGTCGTCAATCCCGGAGTGGAGCGCCCCCTGGGGCGCGTGAACGCGACGTCGCGCGGCATCGTCCGCCCTCCGGAACCGCAACGCACGGACAGCCGAGCACTGACTCGCGCCGTCGTGCGCTGACTCGCGGGAACCTGCGCTGACTCGCGCCGTCGTGCGCTGACTCGCGCCAACCAGCGCTGACTCGCACCTGGAACGTTCCAGACGTTCGGCCGCCGTTCACCGCCCGGCCACCGCGGCGCCGCCGGGGGGTCGCCGCCCGTCCCTAGCGTCACGGTCGTGACCATCGCCCCGGCCTCTCCCGCCCCGACGCCCGCCCCGACCGTGACGCCCGCCGCGAGCGCCGCGGCTCTGGGTCGCCGTCCGGACGCCCTGCTGCTCGACTTCGGCGGGGTCCTGCTCACCACGAGCAAGCGCCCCGGCGGGCTGGAGGAGATGTCGCGGCACGTCGCCGACGTGCTGGCGCGTGCCGGCCACCACCGCAGCCCGGCCGAGCTGGCGGAGGTCCTCCAGGGGGGCAAGAAGGCACTCAAGGACTGGAAGAACGCGGCGTCGCGCCGGCTGGAGCCGGCCGAGCTCGACCACCGGACGATCTGGCGCGAGTTCTACGGCTCACCGTTGACGCCTGCCGAGCGGGAGGTGCTCGCGGGGTCCGCGGGGACGCTCCAGCACGTGATCACGCGCACCCTCACCGACCATGCCGTCCGTCCGGGCGTGCGAGAGCTGCTGGCGCTGGCCCGTGAGCTCGGCGTCCCGGTCGGCGTGGTCTCCAACGCCCACTCGGGGCGCGCGCACCGCGAGATCATGGACGAGACGGGGCTCGCGCCGTTCGTGGCGGTGCAGGTGTACTCGGACGAGGTCGGCATCCGGAAGCCGAACCCGGGCATCATCGAGCTCGCCGCCCGCGCGCTGGGCACGACGGCGGAGCGGTCCTGGTACGTCGGCGACACGTTCGACCGGGACGTCGCCGCCGGACGCCGCGCCCGCGCCGGTGCGGTGGTCCTCACCCGCGACCACCACACGGACCGCCCGCCGTTCGCCGTCGCCGACACGCCTGACGCCGACCTGCCCGACCCGCGCGGCCTGGTCGACCTGCTCCGCGCCACGGTCGTCGTGCCCGCGGGGCCCGACGGCGTGGATGCCGGTCCCGGTGCGGGGCGGCGGGGCGCGCTGCTCCTGGACCACGGCGGCGTCATCGCGGTGTCCCGTCCGGACGGGTCGGTGCGCCGCTCGTTCGCGGAGTCGTTCGCCGCCCGGCTCACCGCGGCGGGGTACCCGACCGGCACCGACGAGGCGCTCGACGTCCTGGAGCACGCCCGCGCCGCGCACAAGGCGTGGAAGGCCGACCACGAGCAGGGCCGCAGCAGCGACAGCGACAGCGTGACCGAGATCGACGCCTCGACGTTCTGGGTCGATCTCGTGGGTCCCACGCTCGACCACCACGGCCCCGGCGTGCTGGCGTGGCTGCGTGCCGAGGCGCACCCCCTCATGGTCGGCTACGCGCGCACCAAGTCGGTGCCGACGGTCCGGCCGGGCGTCCGCGACCTGCTGCTCGCGGCGCGCGAGCGCGGCGTGCCGGTCGCGATCGTGTCGAACACGGTGTGCGGCCGGGCCGTGCGGGAGGAGCTCGTGGAGTCGGGCCTCGACGACCTCGTCGGCGCGCACGTCTACTCCGACGAGCTGGGCCGCCGCAAGCCAGACCCCACCACCGTGCATACCGCGCTGACCGCCCTCGACGCGGACGCCTCGGCGTCGGTGTTCGTCGGCGACAAGCCGCAGCGCGACGTCGCCGCGGCGCGCGCCGCCGGTGTCGGCACGGTCGTGCTGCTGCGCGGCGGGTCCACCGACGACGCCACGCTCGACGCGCTGGCGCCGGACGGACCCACCACCCCCGACCACGTGCTCGCCGGACCGGCCGACGTCGTCGGCCTGCTCGGTGCGCACGTCACCGGCTGACGCCGGCACACCGCAGGACGTCCGAGCACGACCCGACGAGCACGACCCATCGAGGAAGGCCACCATGACCAGCTCGCCGACCACCGACCCGTCCACCCGCGCGGCCGCGCCGTCCGGGTTCCGCCGGTACGACCCGGACCACCTCTCCAGCGCCCAGAAGCTCATGATCCTCGTGCTGTCGATGACGTTGTTCGGCGTCGCCGACATCGTGGCCGACATGCTGCCGTCGTTCTCCGTCGGCCCGCTCGAGCTCGAGGTCGCGTACTTCGCGTTCATCCCCGTGGTCCTCGCTGCCCTGTTGAACCCGCTCTGGGTGGCGCTCGGCGTCGCGATCGGGGAGGCGGTCATCGCCGACCTCCTGCTCGGCAGCTTCGGCGGGTTCGGCGAGCTGGAGGGCTTCCTGCAGCTGTTCGTCGGCACCTACGTCGCCGGCTGCCTCGTGAAGGACCCGCGCAAGGTGTCGCAGCTCTTCGTCGCGGCCCTCGCCCTGGTCGGCATCGACAAGATCAGCTCGGCGGTCATCGACGTCGCGAAGGTCGCCGTCGGCGTGGATCCCGAGGCCCTGGACGACGCGGGCGGCACGATCGCCGCCGTCGTGCTGTCCGAGGGTCTGGAGCTGCTCATGGCGCTCCTCATCACCGGCGTGGTGTTCGGCGGGCTCGCCGCCGCCTGGCTGGCGCCTCGCCTGTACGGCAAGATCGAGCCGCTGATGGGCCTGCGCCCCCGCGACCCGCAGCACCCGCCGCGCCTGACCGGCCCGTGGGGTCTGTCGTTCTGGTGGGTCGCCGTCCTCGGCATCCTGGTCGCCGCGCTCATGGGCGTGCTCAGCCAGTGGGAGGAGTTCGTGGGCCGGGAGGACGACGCCGTCACCACCGTCGGGTCGTTCGACGCCGAGCTGGCGGACACCTACGGCGCGGACGTCGCCTGGATCACGGCCCTCGTCGGCCTGGTCGTCGGCCTCGCCGTCGTGCTGGCCGTCGCCGCCGTCGTCCGGCGCCGTCGGGCGCGGGCCGTGGGCTCGGCCGCCGAGAACGAGCAGGCCCGCTGATGACGCCGCCGACCACGACCACGACCGTCTTCCCCGGCCCGGCCGAGGACGTCCCTGCCGTCGAGGTGCGCGGTCTGACGTTCCGCTACCCCGGGGCGTCCCGCGACTCGCTGCGCGGGGTGGACCTGCGGATCGAGCGGGGCGACTTCGTGGCCGTGGTCGGCGGCAACGGCTCCGGCAAGACGACGCTCTGCAAGGCGTTCAACGGCCTCGTGCCGCACTTCTGGAACGGGGACGTGACGGGCCAGGTGCTGGTCCTCGGCCGGGACACCGCCGAGCTGGACGTCGCGACGCTCGGCGCCGACGTCGGCTACGTCTTCCAGGACTTCGGCAACCAGCTCGTCCGTCCCACGGTGCGCGACGACGTGGCGTTCGGACCGCTGAACGCCGGTCACGACGACTGGGCGGCCCGCGCCGACCAGGCCCTGGCCGCCCTGGACCTCGGGCCGCTCGCCGACACGTTCACATGGCAGCTCTCCGGCGGGCAGCAGCACCTCACCGCGCTCGCCGGCGCGCTGGCCCTCGCCCCACGCGTGCTGGTCGTGGACGAGCCCGCCGCGGAGGTGGACCCTGGCCGCGCCGCCGCGATCTACGACCACCTGGAGCGACTCAACCGGCAGGGCGTGACGGTCGTCGTCATCGAGCACCACGCCGACCTCGTCGCCCGGCACGCCCGCTCCGTCGTGCTCATGGCCGACGGCGTCGTCCGCTGGCACCTGCCCACCCGGGAGGCGATGGCCCGCACCACGGACCTCGCGGAGGCCGGCATCCCCGTCCCGCAGGTCGTCGCCCTCGCCGACCGGCTCGTCCCCGGCACCCCGCGCCTGCCCCTCACCGTCGACGAGTGCGCCACCCTCCTCGACTCCGCGCTCACCCCGTCGTCGGCCTCTCCGCGCCCCGCAGGGCCCCCCGACCCGACCACGACCACGACGGTCGCGCGACTCCGCGGCATCACCCACGGCTACCGCAGCGTGCGCGGCCCCCGCAGCACGGTGCTGGCCGGCCTGGACCTCGACCTGCACGACGGCGAGCGGGTGGCCCTCGTGGGGTCGAACGGCGCGGGAAAGTCGTCGTTGCTGAGCCTGCTCGCGGGCCTCGCGCTCCCCCGCGAGGGCACCGTCGAGGTGTGCGGTCGCGACACCCGCCGGGCGAGCGCCGCGGCGATCGCGGACGACGTCTGCTATCTCGTGCAGCACCCGGAGGAGATGTTCCTGACGGACTCGGTGCGCGGCGACGTCGCGATGCACCCCGTGGGTCGCGGCGTGGCGGACGCGGACGCGCTGGTCGCCGACGTCCTGGACCGGATGCGGCTGACGGAGCTGGCGGACCGCGACGGGCGGTTGCTGTCGGGCGGGCAGCAGCGGCGGGCCGCGCTGGCCGTCGCGCTGGCGATGCGTCCGAGCCTGCTGCTGCTGGACGAGCCGACCTCCAGCCTGGACGTCGCCACCCGGGACGACGTGATCGCGATGCTCTCGGCGATGGCGGAGCGCATCCGGTGCACGGTGGTCGCGACGCACGACATGCACCTGGTGGCGGCGTGGGCGGACCGGGTGGTGGTGCTGGACGAGGGCCGCGTGCTGGCAGACACGGACCCGGCGTCGCTGTTCGCCCGGCCCGACGTCATGGCGCGGGCGCGGCTCGTGCCGCCGCAGGTGAGCCAGGTGGGGCTGCGCCTGGGACTCGATCCCGTCCCGTTGTCCGTCGACGAGCTGGTCGCCGCCGTCGCACCGCGTCCTCTGGAGGTTCCCGCATGAGCACCGACGTCGTCGACGGCACCCGGGTGGACGCCGGGCGGGAGCGCAAGGGCTTCGACCGGTCCGGGGTGGAGTGGCTGAAGCTGGAGCTGATGCGGGTCGCGTACGCGACGCGCGGCGGGTTCCTCGCACGCCGGGACCCGCGGGCGGTGGTCGCCTGGTACGCGGTGTGCGCGCTGGCGCCGTGGTTCACGTACGACCTGACGATCCTGACGGTGTTCTTCCTGGCGGCGCTGGGTTGCGCGCTGGCGGCCCGGGTGGGTCCGCTGCTGCTGGGGCTGTTCGTGCTGTCCACCGTCGGGCAGGTGGCGTACCTGCTGCTGCTGGTCCTGGTCCTGGGCGGCGACGTGGGGTCCGTGGTGGGGCTGACGCAGGCGTACCTCAAGCTGAGCACGGTGTCGCTGGTGTCCATGGCGGCGTTCGTGTCGATGGACCCGGAGAAGGTGTGCGACGCGCTCCTGGCGCTGCGGGCGCCGGCGATCCTGGGGTTCGCGGTGAGCTACGGCTACCGGATGGTGCCGGTGCTGGTGGACGAGTTCCAGACGATCGTGGACGGCCACCGGCTGCGCGGGGCGCCGTCACGCGGCGCGGGGTTCCTCGGGTGGCGTGCGGTGGCGCGGGTGGGTCGGATCGCGGTGCAGGCGTTCTACCCGCTGATCCTCAACACGGCCAAACGGACCCGCACCACGGTGGAGGCGCTGGAGACGCGCGGGTTCACGGCGGCGATGCGCACGGGCGCCGGCCGGGAGCAGCGGCTCGCGCACCTGCGGTACTCGGCCGGTGACGCGGTGCTGCTCGGCGTGACGGTCGTCGTCGTGGTGGCGGCCTACACCGTGCTCGGGCCGGCCGTCTGACGACAGCCCTGGACGACTCAGCCCGGCCGCGCAACACGCCGGTGTGCGCCAGGTCACATCCAGGAAATGTCCGGGGGGCATCCTGACGTCCCGGACGTCGCGCACCGTCGGAGTCCGGGTGGACCTGACGAAGGAGCCAGATGAGACTGCACCGCACCGTCGCCGGCCTGAGCGGCATCGCCGTGGCCACCTCCTGCGTCGTCGGCCTCGCGCCGACGGCGACCGCCACCCCGTCCCCCGGCACGAGCGGCCCCGACCGCGCCGAGGCGGCGGGTGCGTCGGCCCGGTCGTCGTTCGCCGACCTGGTCGCGGCGGCGAAGAAGTCCCTGCCCGAGCGCGCCACGGACGGCGCGATCGACATGCCGTCGTCGTACCCGTCGCAGCCCGCGCTGAAGGTCTTCGACCCGGTCGCGGACGACGCGACGACGAGGAACGGCACGATCGCCTACTCCGACATCGCGCCGCGCCTGACCGAGCTCATGGCGAGCAGCGACCGCGTGTCGACGCAGGTCGTCGGGCAGTCCACGCAGGGCCGCGACCTGTACCTGGTGACGATCACGGCGCCGGAGTCGCGGTCGCAGACGACGCAGCAGACGCGGTGGCGCGAGAAGATCCGCACCTCCCCCGCGGCCGCCGCCAAGGACCGTGCGCTCGCGAAGGGCTACAAGACGCCGGTCTGGTTCAGCTCGAACATCCACGGCAACGAGTGGGAGGGCACGGACGCGGCGATGCGGCTCCTCGAGGAGCTCGCGACGTCCGACGACCCGGCGACCCTCGACCTGCTGCGCGAGCACCGCGTGTACCTGTCGCTCACGCTCAACCCGGACGGCCGCACCGCCGCGACCCGCGCGACCACGCTGAGCCTCGACGCGAACCGGGACATGGTGACCGGGACCACGCCGGAGGCGCGCTCGTTCGTCGCCACGACCCAGGCGCTGCAGCCGCTGTACGCGGCGGACTTCCACGGGTACACGGGTGTGCTCCAGGTGGAGCCGTGCGGTCCGCCGCACGGCGACAACTACGAGTACGACCTGTTCATCCCGCACGGCTACGCGCTGGCACGGCAGGTGGAGGACGACGTCGTCGCGGCGGACATCCCCGGCAACACGTACTACGACACCGCCACCGGCGACGTCGTCGAGGAGAACACCGGCAACATCCTCATCCCCTACCGGGACACGCCGTCGGGCTGGGACGACTACCCGCCGATCTTCACCGCGCAGTACGCGGCGTTCCACGGCGCGGTGACGAGCACGGTCGAGCTGCCGCACGGCCGCGACCGGGGGCTGGGCACGACGACGCCACAGGACGCCGCGATCAACACCGAGGTCGCGCACGCCACGATGGTGTCGATGCTCGACTACGTGGCGGCGCACAGCGACGAGATGCTGGCCGACCAGATCGAGGTGTTCCGGCGCGGGGTCGCCGGCGCCCCGAAGCAGCAGCTCACCGAGGCGGGGGTGGCGGCGGTGCCCGGGCCGGACGAGTGGAAGGCCCTGTGGGACGTCAGCGACGACCAGGAGCCGGTCGACCTGCCGCGCGCGTACGTCATCCCGGTGGGTGCGGGGCAGCGGTCGTCGTCGGACGCGGAGGCGCTGGTGGACCAGCTGCTGTTCCACGGCGTGGAGGTGCAGCGGCTGTGGACGCCGACGACGATCGACGGGGTGCGCTACCCGGTGGGGTCGTTCGTCGTGGACATGCACCAGCCGCGCCGCGGCCTCGCGAACGTGCTCCTGGCGACGGGTTCCGACATCTCCGCGAAGCTGCCGTCGATGTACGACATCTCGGCGTGGAGCCTCGGTGACCTGTGGGGGGCCACGGTGGACGCCGTGGGCTCCACGACGGACCGCGAGCTGCGGCTCACCGTCCCGCTGCAGCTCGTGCCGCAGGACGGCTACCTGCCGTGGGGCGCGAAGCACGTCGCGTTCGACCTGGCGGGCGTCGAGGACTTCCGGGCACTCAACGCGCTGCTCGAGGAGGACGCCCCGGTGTGGCTGCTCGACGACGGCCGGGCCGCCGTCGGACCGGCCGGGATCCCCGCGGCGCGCGACGCCGTGGCGGACTTCGACATCCGGTTCGAGGCGCTGAGCGGCAAGGAGGTCAAGGCCCTGGGTGACGCCACGGAGCTGGAGGACCTCACGGTCGCGTACGTGGGCGCGCAGGACGACCTGCTGTCCCTCACCGAGCTCGGCTTCGACGACCTGGTGCGGGTCACCGCGTCCGGCGTGGACGCGGGTGCGGCCACGGGGACGACGGGCCTGGAGGACGCCGACGTGCTGTGGGTCGGGTCGTCGTTCAACCCGGGCGCGACCGGCGACGCCGCGGTCGAGGCGTGGCTGGCCGACGGCGGCGCGATCGTGGGCCGCACGGCGGCGGCGTTCGACGCGGCGGCGGCGTACGGCCTGGTCGAGGGGCAGGCGGTGACGGGCAACCGCAGCGGCAACGGCATCGTGGCGGTCGACACCCCGGACGCGTCGATGTTCGCGGACCACCCGCAGGACGAGTCGTTCATCTACCCGGCGGTGTGGTTCACCGGGCTGGGCGAGGGGACGACCGTCGAGCTGTCGTACGCCGACGACCCGCTGCTCGCGGGCCACTGGAACGCGTCGTCCGGGGCGGGCCCCGACCAGGCGGCGGGTCAGGCCGCCGTCGTGTCGGGCGAGTCGGCGGACGGCGCCCGGGCGGTGGTGTTCGGCACGACGCCGTTCTTCCGCACCCACCCGAAGGGCGGGCTGAGCCAGGCGGCCACGGCGATCTTCTGGGCCACCTCCGACTGACGGGCACGCTCGCAGCAGCACGAAGGGCCGGCACCGGTTCCCCCGGTGCCGGCCCTCGTCGCGCTGCGACGCCGCGCGCGGGAAGGATCGAGCGTGCAGGCCCCGACCTACCCGGCGTCTCCGGCGTCACCGGCGTCGTCAGCACGGTGGCGTCGCAGCACGGACTCCATGGCATCGATGTCGGCGCGGACCCGGGCACGTTGGGTCGGCGCCAGCCTCCTGAGCTGCAGGGCCATCACCGCAGCCTCCTGGTCAGGCGTCAGACCGTCCAGCGGCAGCGGCTCACCGCCGGCGACCGCCGCCGCCACCTCTTGCCATCGATCCTGCGCGAGCGCGATCGCCCTCAGCACGTGCAGCCGCAACTCGAGCTCCCTGGTCTCCAGCGGCCGGGGGTCGTCGCCGGGCACGGTCTCAGCGTTCACGTCGTCAGGATGTCACGGCACCTCGGCGACCGCCCGGAGGCGCTGTTCCGTCGACCAGGTGCTGGGATGGCGACGAACGGCCGCCGCGGTCAGCGCACCGGCACGGCGTCGGCCGACTGCTCGGCGTCCACCCGCGCGGCCCGCAGCCGGGACAGGACTACCGCGCCGAACGCGATCGCGGCGGCCACCAGCGCGATCCCGATGCGCAGCGTGTGGTTGGCGTCCGCGGGCACGCTGAGCATGACGACGGCGGGGGCGATGAGCAGCGAGACGAGGTTCATCACCTTGATGAGCGGGTTGATGGCCGGGCCGGCGGTGTCCTTGAAGGGGTCGCCGACGGTGTCGCCGATGACGGTGGCGGCGTGCGCCTCCGAACCCTTGCCGCCGTACGCGCCGTCCTCGACGATCTTCTTCGCGTTGTCCCACGCGCCGCCGGAGTTGGCGAGGAAGATCGCCATGAGCACGCCGGCGCCGATGGTCCCGGCGAGGAACCCGGCGAGCGGCCCGACGCCGAGCCCGAACCCGACGGCGATCGGCGCGAACGCGGCGAGCAGGCCGGGGGTGGCGAGCTCGCGCAGCGAGTCCTTCGTGCAGATGTCGACCACGCGGCCGTACTCCGGGCGCTCCTCGTACGTCATGATCCCGGGGTGCTCGCGGAACTGGCGGCGCACCTCCATGACGATGGCCCCGGCGGCACGGGTGACGGCGTCGATCGCCAGGCCGGAGAACAGGAACACCGTGGCGGCGCCGAGGATGACGCCCACCAGCGTGACGGGCGAGATGATCTCGTAGCTGAGCATCGACCCGACCAGCCCGGACCCGACGGTGGTGACCTCGGCGACCGCCTTCTCGACGGCGTCGGCGTAGGACCCGAACAGCGCGGTGGCGGCGAGCACCGCCGTCGCGATGGCGATGCCCTTGGTGATGGCCTTGGTGGTGTTGCCGACGGCGTCGAGGTCGGTGAGGATCTGCGCGGCCTCGCCCTCCTCGGCGTCGTTCGCGGAGACGTCACGAGACATCTCGTAGATGCCCTGCGCGTTGTCGCTCACGGGCCCGAACGTGTCCATCGCGACGATGACGCCCACCGTCGTGAGGAGGCCGCAGCCGGCGAGCGCCACGAGGAACAGGGACAACCAGATGGACCCGCCGGCCAGGAGGAACACGCCGCAGATGGCGGCGGCGATGATGCCCGCGGTGTAGACGGCGGACTCGAAGCCGACCCCGATGCCGGACAGCACGACCGTCGCGGCGCCCGTCTTCGACGTGGCGGCGACGTGCCGGGTGGGCTTGGAGTCGGTGCCGGTGAAGTAGCCGGTGACCCACAGGATGATGCCGGCCAGGACGATCCCGACGAGCACGGCGAGGGAGGCGACGACCCGCGGGTCGGAGGTGACGCCGCTGAGGTCGGCCGTGCCGCCCATCGCGGCGAACGAGTCGGGCAGGTAGGCGAACGCTGCCAACCCGGCGAGGACCGCGCCGACGACGGCCGAGATGTAGAAGCCGCGGTTGATGGCCCGCAGCCCCGACTCCGTGCCGCGCACGCGGGTGATGAGGACGCCCAGCAGGGCGACGAACGCGCCGATGGCCGTGACGACCAGCGGGAAGACGAGCCCCTGCTCCCCCATGACGGCCTTGCCGAGGATGAGCGCGGCCACCAGGGTGACGGCGTAGGACTCGAAGAGGTCGGCGGCCATGCCGGCGCAGTCGCCGACGTTGTCGCCCACGTTGTCGGCGATGGTCGCGGCGTTGCGGGGGTCGTCCTCGGGGATGCCTTGCTCGACCTTGCCGACGAGGTCGGCGCCGACGTCGGCCGCCTTGGTGAAGATGCCGCCGCCGACCCGCATGAACATCGCGAGCAGCGCGGCCCCGAACCCGAAACCTTCCAGGACGGCCGGTGCGTCCCCGCGGTAGATCAGCACGACGACGGCCGCCCCGAACAGGCCGAGGCCGACGACGGACATGCCGACGACGCCGCCGGTGCGGAACGCGATCCGCGCGCCGGTGGCCCGGCCGTCGGGGCCGGTGGCCGCGGCGGCGACGCGCACGTTGGCCCGCACGGCGAGCCACATGCCGAGGTAGCCGATGGCGGCGGAGAAGCCGGCGCCGACGAGGAACGCGATCGACCGGCCGATGCGGACGTCCCCGTCGCCGGGGAGCAGGAACAGCAGGCCGAACACGACGACGGCGAACAGTGCCAGCGTGCGAAACTGCCGGCTGAGGTAGGCCGACGCACCCTCCTGCACGCCACGGGCGATGTCCTGCATCGCGGCGGTGCCGTCGCCGTAGGCGAGCACCTGCTTGCGCAGCACGGCTGCGCACACCAGTGATGCCAGGGCGATCACCGCGATGACGGCGACGATCGTGATGCTGTCCGCTCCGAGTGTGAGCATCCGTCCTCCTCGACGTGTGCCACGTGCACCTGGTCGACGGCGACCGGGCGCAGCGCCTGGGGAAAAGCTCCCGTCGTCGCCGTTGACGACGGGATGCCGGGGAGTCTACCCACATGTGACGGCGGTCACGAACGCGCCCCGGGCGACGAGTCGTGACGCCCCGACGACGCACGTGCCGACGCACGTGCCCACGACCTGCGGATTCGAGAACCCGCGCGGCTGCCCCTAGAGTCGGGGCGAAATCGTGTCAACGACGACCGGACGGGAACGCGCATGAACTCCCTCGTGCTGATGATCGTCGGCCTCGCCATGGTGCTGGCCGGCTACTTCCTCTACTCGAAGTTCCTCGGGAAACGTGTGTACCAGCTCGACGCGAGCTTCCGCACCCCGGCCCACGAGGTGAACGACGGCGTCGACTTCGTGCCGACCAACAAGTTCGTCCTGTGGGGCCACCACTTCACCTCGGTCGCCGGCGCGGCACCCATCGTCGGACCCGCCGTCGCCGTCATCTGGGGGTGGCTGCCCGCCTTCCTGTGGGTCACCCTCGGCACGGTGTTCTTCGCGGGCATGCACGACATGGGCGCCCTGTGGGCGTCCGTGCGCAACCGCGGCCAGTCCATGGGCATGCTGTCCGGGCGGTACATCGGGGCGCGCGGGCGCAACCTGTTCCTCGTCGTGATCTTCCTGCTGCTGCTCATGGTGGTCGCGGCGTTCGCGACCGTCATCACGAACCTGCTCATCTCGACCCCGACGTCCGTCATCCCCGTGTGGGGTGCCATCGTCGTCGCGCTGATCGTCGGCCAGATGATCTACCGCTGGAAGATCAGCCTGCCGCTCACCACCGTCATCGGCGTCGTCGCCCTGTACGGGCTGATCCTCCTGGGCGACCGGTTCCCGGTCGAGCTGCCCGACCCGATCCTCGGCATGTCCCCGGCGGCGTTCTGGATCACGGCGCTGTTCCTGTACGCGGGCATCGCGTCCTTGCTGCCGGTGTGGGTGCTGCTCCAGCCCCGCGACTACATCAACGGCGTCCAGCTCTTCGTCGGCCTCGCGCTGCTCTACGGGGCCGTGCTGATCGCCAACCCGACGATCGTGGCCCCCGCCATCAACAGCGCCGTCCCCGAGGGCACGCCGTCCATCGTGCCGCTGCTGTTCGTGACCGTCGCGTGCGGCGCCATCTCGGGCTTCCACGGCATGGTGTCGTCCGGCACGTCGTCGAAGCAGCTCGACAAGGAGACCGACGGCCGGTTCGTCGGCTACTTCGGGGCCGTCGGCGAGGGCATGCTGGCGCTCGGCGCGATCATCGCCGCGACGGCCGGCTACCAGACGCTCGCCGACTGGGAGGCCGTGTACAGCGCGTTCAACCAGGGCGGTGTCTCCGCGTTCGTCGAGGGCGGCGGCGCGATCATGAACGCGGGTCTCGGGATCTCGCCGTCGCTCTCCGCGACGATCCTCGCGACGATGGCCGTGCTGTTCGCCGCCACCACCATGGACACCGGCGTGCGCCTGCAACGGTTCGTCGTCCAGGAAGCCGGCGAGGTGCTGGGCGTGAAGGTCAACAAGGCCGTCGCGACGCTGGTCGTGCTGGTCGTCGCCATGGCGCTGACCTTCTCCACCGGCGCCGACGGCTCCGGCGGCCTGCTCATCTGGCCGCTCTTCGGCACGACGAACCAGCTCCTGGCGTCGCTGACGCTGGCGATCATCGCGGTGATCCTGCTGCGCAAGAAGCGCAACCCGCTGCCGGTGCTGATCCCGCTCGTGTTCGTCATGGTCATGTCGATCTACGCGCTGATCGTGCAGCTCGGCACCTTCTGGAACGACCAGAACTGGCTGCTGCTCGCCCTCGACGTCGTCATCCTCGTCGCGTCCCTGTGGGTGGCGCTGGAGTCGGCGATCGCGATGCAGGCGGCCCGCAAGGGCACGTTCGACCCGGAGACGGACGAGCCCGTCACGTCCGGCTCGGTCGGCGCGGGCACGGAGCGCTGATGCGCGGCACCCTGGGCGCCTTCTCGGCGGGGCTGCGCGAGTTCTACGAGGCGCCGTACCGGCGCACGATGGCTCGTGCCCGCCGCGACGAGGACGACCTGTTCACGCTCGTCGTCCTCGCCGAGGCGCTCGGGGTGCCGAACCCGGCCTCCTACTACACGGTCGAGATGCTGCCCCTGGTGGCGGACCGGGTGCACGAGTGGCACACCCGGATCGGCCTGGAACGCTCGCCCCTGGACCACGTGTCGTGCTGCTAGACCTCGCCGCGCGGCGGCGCGTGCTGTTCCTCGGCGGCAAGGGCGGCGTCGGCAAGACGTCGGTCGCGTCGGCGACGGCGTTGGCGGCGGCGCGCTCCGGGCGGCGCGTGCTGGTGGTGTCCACCGACCCGGCGCACAACCTCGGACACCTGTGGGAGCGCACGGTGGGCGACGACGTCGTGCGCCTCGCCGACGGGCCGGCCGGACCCGACGGGGCGCCCGCCGGGTTCCTCGACGGCGTGGAGGTCGACCCGGCTCGGACGACCGCGGCGCACCTGGCCGCGGTGCGCGCGACGCTGCGGCGGCTCATGCCGGAGCACCTCGGCGGCGAGGTGGACCGCCACCTCGACCTCGCCCGGGACGCCCCCGGCATGCACGAGGCGGCCGTGCTGGAGCGCGTCGCGGACCTCGTCGGCGTCGGGCTCGCCGACTACGACCTCGTCGTGTTCGACACGGCCCCGTCGGGTCACACGGCGCGCCTGCTGTCCCTGCCGGAGACGATGGGGGCGTGGACCGACGGGCTGCTGCGGCGTCGCGACCGGTCGGAGCGGCTGGGGGCCGCCGCGCAGATGCTGGGCGGGCGCGGGGAGGCGGAGGCCCGGCGGGACGCCGAGATCCGGTCCGTCCTGACGCGGCGGCGAGAACGGTTCGCCGTGCTCGCCGACGTCCTCACCGACCGGGAGCGGTGCGCGTTCGTCGTCGTGCTGGCGGCGGAGCGGCTGCCGGTGCTGGAGTCCGTCGAGCTGGTCGCGCAGCTCGAGGCGCTGCGGGTGCCCGTCGGCGGGCTCGTCGTCAACAAGCGCTCGCCGCGCGACGCCGGCCCGCTGCTCGCCGCCCGCCACGACGCGGAGGCCGGGCACCTGGCCGTGCTGCGGGACCGCCTGGGGCACCTCCCGCTCGTCGAGGTGCCGCTGCTGCCGGACGACCTCGTGGGCGCGGACGCCCTGGTCGGGCTCGGCGACCTGCTCGGCGGGCGGCCGGCGTAAGGGTTCTCCACACCCCCGGCGCGGGGCGTGTACGGGTGTTGTCCACCCGGGGGCGGGGCGGCCAGACTCGGGAAAGTCCGCATTCCTCACGAAAGGCCGACGACCATGACCCGCACGACAGCACACGCCCGGCGCAGCCCGGTGCGGCACCGCGTCGCCACCGCCCTGGCCGCCTTCACCGTCGCCGCCGCCGGACTCCTGGTCTGGTCCACGGCGGGCCCCGCCGCCCCGGCCGGCGCCGCCACCTGCGCCGCCGCCTGGTCCTCCACGGCGGTCTACACCGGTGGAGCCGCCGTCTCCCACGGCGGTCAGAACTGGACCGCGCAGTGGTGGACCCAGGGTGAGACGCCTGGCACCACTGGCCAGTGGGGCGTCTGGCGCGCCGACGGCGCCTGCGGCGGCACCACGACGCCCACCGACCCGCCGACCGACCCGCCGGCCACCGGCGACCTCGTCGTCAGCCGGGCCCAGTTCGAGCAGATGTTCCCGCAGCGCAGCTCCTTCTACACCTACGACGGTCTCGTGGCCGCCGTCGGCGCCTACCCGGACTTCGCGTCCGCCGGCGGCCCCGAGATCGCGAAGCGCGAGGCCGCGGCGTTCCTCGCCAACGTCGACCACGAGTCCGGCGGGCTCCGGTACGTCAAGGAGATCAACACCGCGAACTACCCCCACTACTGCGACGCGTCCCAGCCGTACGGCTGCCCGGCCGGGCAGTCCGCCTACTACGGCAAGGGCCCGATCCAGCTCTCCTGGAACTACAACTACAAGGCCGCCGGTGACGCCCTCGGCATCGACCTGCTCAACAACCCGTACCTGGTGGAGACCGACCCGGCCGTCGCCTGGAAGACCGCGCTCTGGTACTGGAACACCCAGTCCGGCCCCGGCACGATGACCGGCCACCAGGCCATCGTGAACGGCGCCGGGTTCGGCGAGACGATCCGCTCCATCAACGGCACCCTCGAGTGCAACGGCGGCAACCCCGCCCAGGTGCAGAGCCGCATCGCCGCGTTCCAGCGGTTCGTCCAGGTCCTGGGGACGACCACGGGCGGCAACCTGAGCTGCTGAGCCACCTCGGGCCCGGGGGCCGTCGGCGGTGCGACCGCCGGCGGCCCCTGCCCGTCCACCGGCGCTGCGCCCGGCGGACCCAACGTTTCGCGCCCCCTGGTCGTCCTGCACAGTAGGACGACGGAGGGGACGGTCATGGCCGACTGGGAGGACGAGCTCGCCGAGCTCGCACGACGGCGCGGACGAGCGCTCGTCGGGTACGCCTACGTGCTCTGCGGCGAGCAGCGCCAGGCGGAGGACCTGGTGCAGGACGCGCTGGTCAAGGTCTTCGCCCGGCTGCGCCGCCCGGCCCGCACCGGCGCGGGCGTGTACCCGCTGGACGGCGACGCCCCGGCGCGGCGCACCCCGGGCAGCGAGACGAACGAGGCGTACGTGCGCCGCGCGATCCTCACCCTGTACCTCGACGAGTACCGGCGTCGACGCCGGTGGCGTGCGGTGGCGCACCTCGCCGCCGACGACGAGCACGTGCGCGGACCGGCGTCGGGCGCCACGGCCCGCGCCGACGTCGCCGCCGCCCTGGGCCGCCTGAGCCCCCGGCAGCGGGCCTGCGTGGTCCTGCGCTACTACGACGACCTCACCGTGCCCCAGGTCGCGGCGGAGCTCGACCTCGCCCAGGGCACCGTCAAGCGGTACCTGGCGGACGCCGCGGCGACGCTGCGCGACCTGCTGGCCGTGCCCGACGACGCTCCCGCCACCACGCACGGCACCGACCGGAGGGCAGACCGATGAGCACGAACCACGCCCGCGACGACTGGGCCGACCCCGGCACCGGTTCCGTGCTGCGCCGCGAGCTCGACGTCCTCGCCGGTCTCGGCGCGCAGGCGTCGCAGCTGGACGACGCGCTCGGGACGGTGCGTGCCCGGGTGCGCCGCCGACGCACCGCCAAGCAGGTCGCTCTGGGTGCGTCGACGTTCGCCGTCGCCGGGGCGCTCGTCGTCGGTGGTGCGACCCTGCTGCCGGAGCCGCCGCCGGACCCCGTGCCCGCGGTCACGCCGACGCCGTCCGACGACCCGGTGCCGACCGACCCCGTGCCGACGGCGTCGGAGACCTCGGGCGCGGACGACCGGGCGCTGTTCCAGGACGGCCACCAGCCGTCCTGGATGGAGCAGACCGCCATCGTGTGCGGTCTGCCGGTCGAGGACCTGCCCCCCTCGTGGGGCGGAGGGACGCTGACGACGAACGGCGAACCCGCCGACGGCGTGCTCGCCGAGCCCGGCACGGCGGACGACCCCGCCTACGCGCGGGTCGGGGTGCGGCTCGCCCTCGGCGACGACGCGCCGGACGGGACGCAGGTCAACGGGGTCACCCTGCTCTGGGCCCAGGACGGCCGCCTCGTGGACCTGGGGACGAACACCCTGGAGAGCATCCTCGACCCCGCCGCCGCGACGGTCGACCTCACGGCCGAGGACACCGTCGGCTGGTCGTGCGCCCCGGACGGCAGGGTGGAGGGCCGTACGGCCTACCCGCACGACC
This sequence comes from Isoptericola dokdonensis DS-3, assembly GCF_001636295.1. NCBI lineage: Bacteria > Bacillati > Actinomycetota > Actinomycetes > Micrococcales > Promicromonosporaceae > Isoptericola > Isoptericola dokdonensis. The sequence goes on from NZ_CP014209.1 coordinate 2,094,672, forward strand.
TGCCCGCGGGCGCCTACGAGGTGCGGGCGTTCACCCGCGTGTGGTCGGCCGACCTCGAACCCCTCGGGCTGCTGCTCGGTGAGCCCTTCGCCGTGACGGTCGACCCGGACGGGACGGTCCGCGCCCCGGCCCTCGGGGGCGCGGGCGGCTGACCCGCCCGACGGGCGTCGTGGGAGGATGCGGGACATGGTCGCCGCAGCCAACAGCACGCACGTCCCCGACGACGCCCGCACCCACGCCGAGGACCTCGGCGCGTTCGTGGTCGCGTCCCCGTCCTCGTACCACGCCGCCGCGGAGGTGGCCCGCCGCGCGCAGGACGCCGGCTACGCACCGCTCGACGAGACCGCCGCGTGGGACGTCGTGCCCGGCGGGCGCTACGTCGTCGTGCGCGACGGGTCGGCGATCGCGTTCGCCGTCCCGGAGCAGTCCGGACCGACGACGCCGTTCACGGTGCTCGGCACCCACACCGACTCCCCGGGCTTCAAGCTCAAGCCGCGCCCGACGACGGGCCGTGACGGCTGGTGGCAGGCGGGCGTCGAGGTGTACGGCGGGCCGCTGCTGAACTCCTGGCTGGACCGCGAGCTGGAGCTCGCCGGCCGCATCGTGCTGCGCGACGGCTCCGAGCACCTGGTCCGCACCGGACCGTTCGCGCGCATCCCGCAGCTCGCGGTCCACCTCGACCGGTCCGTGAACGACGGGCTCACGCTCGACAAGCAGCGGCACACGCAGCCCGTGTTCGGCCTCGGCGACGTCGCGGACGCCGACGTGCTCGCCGAGCTGGCGGCGCGCGTCGAGTCCGCCGACGGCGCCGTGGACCCGGCCGACGTGCTCGGCTACGACGTCGTCGTCGCGGACACCCAGACGCCGCGCGCCTTCGGCGCGGGCGGGTCGCTGTGGGCGTCGGGACGCCTCGACAACCTGCTGTCGACGCACGCCGCGCTCGTCGCGCTCCTCGCCGTCGACCCGGCCGACCTGAGAAGCGTCGCGGTGCTCGCCGCGTTCGACCACGAGGAGATCGGGTCGGCGTCCCGGTCCGGGGCCGCCGGGCCGTTCCTCGCGGACGTCCTCGGCCGCGTGTCCCGCGCCCTGGGGGCGGGCGGGGAGGACCGTCGCCGCGCGTTCGCCGCGTCGCTGTGCGTCAGCTCCGACGTCGGGCACGCCGTGCACCCCAACTACCCGGAGCGCCACGACCCCGCGAACCACCCGGTCGCCGGCGGCGGTCCGATCCTCAAGATCAACGCCAACCAGCGCTACGCCACCGACGCGCACGGCGCCGCCCGCTGGCAGCAGGCCTGCGCGGCCGCGGGCGTGCCCACCCAGGAGTTCGTGTCGAACAACGCGATCCCCTGCGGCTCCACCATCGGCCCGATCACCGCGACCCGGCTCGGGATCCGCGTGGTCGACGTCGGCGTGCCCATCCTGTCGATGCACTCCGCGCGCGAGCTCACGGCCGTCGTCGACCCCTGGTACCTGTCCCGCGCGATGGCGGCGGTGCTGGCCGGCTGAGCGAGGTCAGCGCAGGCCGAGCTTGCGGGTGCAGTGCGGCCACTGGCCCCAGCCGGCACGGTCCTGGAGGATCTGGGCGCGCTTGGTCTGCTCGGCGGCGCTGTTGCGGTGCGGCAGGCTCCGGCCGCCCACGGCGCGCCAGGTGGAGGCCGTGAACTGGTACATGCCGTAGTAGCCGTTGCCGGTGCTGATGCCGGGGCGCCCACCGGACTCGCAGTTCGCGAGCTGGCCCCAGACGTCGCGCCGGGTGAGCTTCTTGGCCGACACCCAGCCGGTCTTCCCGTTCGGAAGCTCGACCTTGACGCGGTTGGTCTCCCGACCGGTGGTGCGCGCGACGCGCTTGACCTCGGTGCCGAGGGCGGCGCGCGCGACGGAGCGGGACGCACCGTTCACGCGCTTGGTCACGGTGACCTTGCCGTCGGTGTACCGGGTGCCGCCGACGTTCGCCAGCGGCGTGGTGGTGACGACCGCCTTGCGGATCCAGCCGACCTTGCCGCCGGGCAGCCGCACCTTGAGCTGGTGGTTCGCGCGGTCGACGACGACGAGGCGGACGCCGTCGCTCGGGCGGGCGATGACGCGGCTGTCGCGGTCCCGCTTCGCGACGACACGGGCGCGGTCCTTCTTCACCCAGCGGACGGCGGAGCGGGACGCGGCCGGGAGGGTGGCCGTGCGGGCGGTCGCGGGGGTGGCGGCGGTGGTCGTGGAGGCGTGCGTGGCGGGGGCGGCGGACGCCGGGGCGACGCTCAGGGGGACGAGCGCGGCGGCCGTCACGGTGGCGAGGGCGGCGGCGAGCCGAGGGGTGCGGAGTCGGGGCATGCCCACCAGGAAACGAGATCACGCTTTGATAACGAAGTCGATCGGCGAGAATTCACAACATCTTCAATTTCGCTCGACATGTCGCGCGTCGCTTAATGCACATCGCCACTCCTATCGCGCAGAGACAACAAAGCGCTCTTTCATGCTCTCGCCGTGACATGCCGTGCGAAAGACGGAGAATGCCTCAGCACCGTACGAACCGCACCTCGGTGTCGCCGGTGCGAGACTGTGGCCGTGCCGACCGCCCCACCCCCCGACGCCGCGCAGCACCCGCTGCTCGACGTCCTCACCGCGCACGGCACCCGCGCCGACCGGCTTACCCACGCCCGCACCCTGCCCGGCCGCACCGGCACGCACGCCGACTGGCCCTCCTGGGCGGACCCGGCCGTCGTCGCCGGCTACCGCGCGCTCGGCGTCGACCGGCCGTGGCGCCACCAGGTCGAGGCCGCCGAGGCCGCCTGGTCCGGGCAGCACGTGGCCCTGGCCACCTCCACCGGGTCCGGCAAGTCGCTGGCGTTCTGGCTCCCCGCGCTGAGCGCCGTCCGCGCCGACCGCGCCGCCGCGCTCGAGGCACCCGGCCGGGTCGAGGCCGTCGTCCGCCGCAGCACCGCCCTCTACCTCGCCCCGACCAAGGCGCTCGCCGCGGACCAGCTCGGCGCGCTGACCCGGGTGCTCGACGCCGCAGGCACGCGCGACGTCCGCGTCGCCACCTGCGACGGCGACACCCCCGCCGAGGAGCGCCGGTGGGCCGTCGAGCACGCCGACGTCGTCCTCACCAACCCCGACTTCCTGCACTTCGCGCTGCTGCCCGCGCACCGCCGCTGGTCGCGGCTGCTGCGCGGGCTGCGGTACGTCGTCGTCGACGAGGGGCACGCCTACCGCGGCGTCTTCGGCGCCCACGTCTCCCTCGTGCTGCGACGGCTCGCCCGCCTCGTCGAGCACCACGGGGGCCGGGCCCCCGCCGTCGTCGTCGCGAGCGCCACCACGGCCGACCCCGCCGCCACGGCCGCGCGGCTCGTCGGCACCACGCCCGACGGCGTCACCGCCGTCACCGCGGACACCTCCCCCGCCGGCCGCCGCACCGTGGTGCTGTGGCGCCCGCCGGAGATCGCCGGGTACGCGCACCGCGACGAGCCGCCCGGCGACGACCCGTGGGCGCTGCCCGACCCCTTGGACCGCGACGCCCACGAGGCCGACGCCGTGCTCACCCCCGAGGGCTCGGCCGACCACCCCCGGCGCTCCGCCACCGCGGAGACGGCCGACCTGCTCGCCGACCTCGCCGCGCACGGCGCCCGCACGCTCGCGTTCACCCGGTCGCGGCGCGGCGCCGAGTCCGTCGCCCAGGCGACGCGCGACCACCTGCGGCACGTCTCCCCCGACCTCCCCGCGCGCGTCGCCGCCTACCGCGGCGGCTACCTGCCCGAGGAGCGGCGCGAGCTCGAACGCGCCCTGCGCACCGGCGAGATCCTCGGGCTGGCCACCACCAACGCCCTCGAGCTCGGCGTCGACATCTCCGGCCTGGACGCCGTGCTCGTCGCAGGCTGGCCGGGCACCCGGACGTCGCTGTGGCAGCAGGCGGGACGCGCAGGCCGCGCCGGGGCCGACGGGCTCGTCGCGTTCGTCGCCCGCGAGGACCCGCTCGACACCTACCTCGTCACGCACCCCGAGGCCGTGTTCGACGCCCCTCTGGAGGCGTCCGTCTTCGACCCCGCCAACCCGTACGTGCTCGCCCCGCAGCTGTGCGCCGCCGCGCAGGAGCTGCCGCTTCGCACCGAGTCGCTCGGCCTCTTCGGCGACCCGCAGCGGGTGCGCGAGATCCTCGACGTCCTCGTCGCGCGCGGGCTGCTGCGCCGTCGCCCCTCCGGCTGGTACTGGACGCACGCCCAGCCCGCCGCGGGCATGGCCGACCTGCGGGGGTCCGGCGGGCAGCCCGTGCGCGTCGTCGAGTCCACGACGGGACGCCTGCTGGGCACCGTCGACGCCGCGTCCGCCGACGGGCACGTGCACGACGGCGCCGTGTACGTCCACCAGGGCGTCACGTTCGTCGTGGAGCGACTCGACCTGGAGGACCGGGTGGCGCTCGTCGTCCGCCGCGACGTCGACCACGGCACCTGGTCGCGGGAGGTCATGGAGATCGCGATCGCCGAGCCGGGCGACGCCGAGCACCCCGCTCCCGAGGGGGCGGCACCCGCCCGGCGCCGCGAGTGGGGCCCGATCACCTGGGGCCTCGGTCCGGTGGAGGTGACGAGCCAGGTGGTGAGCTTCCAGCGGCGCCGCGTCCCCGACATGCAGGTGCTGGGCACGCAGGCCCTCGACCTGCCGCAGCGCACCCTCGGCACCCAGGCGGTGTGGTGGTCCGTGCCGACGCACGTCCTGCGCGCGGCGGGGGTCGACGACGACGCCGTGCCCGGCGCCCTGCACGCCGCCGAGCACGCCGCCATCGGCCTGCTGCCGCTGCTGGCGACCTGCGACCGTTGGGACCTCGGGGGCGTGTCGACCGCGCAGCACCCGGACACGGGCGAGGCGACGGTCTTCGTCTACGACGCCTACCCCGGGGGTGCCGGGTTCGCCGAGCGCGGGTACGAGCTCGGGGAGCAGTGGCTGCGCGCCGTCCACGACGCCGTCACCGCGTGCCCCTGCTCCGACGGCTGTCCCGCCTGCGTGCAGTCCCCCAAGTGCGGCTCCGAGAACTCGCCGCTGGACAAGGCCGCGGCCCTGCGCGTGCTGGGGGCGGTGCTCGCGCACGCCCCGGTCGGACCTACGATCGGGGGATGACGACGGACACCGATCTCGCGACGCTGCGGGAGACCCGCGAGGCGCACCGTGTCGCCCCGGCGAACGCCCGCTCCTGGCTCCTGCTCAACGCCCTGCGCGCCGACACCTTCGACGCCGCGCAGCTCAGCCGCGCCGACCAGGTCGTGCTCGACTGCGAGGACGCCGTCGACGACTCCCGCAAGGCCGAGGCCCGCGATCTCGTGCTCGACTGGTTCGCCGGTGGCGGGCAGGCGTGGGTGCGCATCAACGAACGCACCTCCGCGGCGTGGGAGGACGACATGACCGCCCTGCGCGACGCCGACGGGCTGCTCGGCGTCGTGCTCGCCAAGTGCGAGAGCGCCGACCAGGTGGTCGACACCGCGCAGCGCCTCGGCGGCCGCGTCCCGGTGATCCCGCTCGTGGAGTCCGCGCTCGGCATCGAGGACGCCGTGTCGATCGCCCGTGCGCCGGGCGCGTTCCGCCTCGCCTTCGGGTCGGGCGACTACCGCCGCGACACCGGCGCCGCGAACGAGCCCCTCGCCATGGCCTACCCCCGCTCACGGCTCGTCACCGCCAGCCGCATCGGCGGGCTGCCCGGGCCCATCGACGGCCCGACCGTCGGGTCGAGCCACCCGCTGCTGCGCGAGCAGTCCGGCGACGCCGTCGCCCTCGGCATGACCGGTCGCCTCTGCCTCGACCTGGAGCAGCCGGCGGTCGTCAACGAGTGCCTGTCGCCCGCTCCCGCCGACGTCGTGTGGGCGATGGACTTCCTCGCCGAGTTCGAGGCCGCCGGGTCGATCATCCGCGACGGCTCGGACAAGCCGCGCCTGGCCCGCGCCCGCCTCATCTCCGAGCGCGCTCGGCTGTTCCGCGTCATGCCGTCGTCCTGACCGTCGCGGTCGGGTCCGGCCCGGCGCGCGCCCGGGCGGTCGCGTCCCCGATCGGCAGCGGGCCGCCGGCCCGCACGGTGACGGTGATCGTGACCGTCCCGCCCTCGCCAGGCTCGCACCCGACGAGGTCCGCCCCGTTGCGCCCGGCCGCGGCCCTCGCGATCTCGCACGCCCCGAACCCCGACCGGTGCCCCGTCGCGCCCGCGAGCGCCGCGAGGTCGGCGGCGCTCTGGGCGCGGGCGCGGGCGTGCTGAGCGCCGCCGAGCGCCGACAGCCCGACGACGCACAGCAGCACGACGGCGACGACGCCGAGCAGCAGCACGGTCCCGGCGCCCCGCGCGGGGTCGGTGACCGCCGCGCGACCGGCGGGAGTCACGGCTCGACCCAGGCGACGGCCTCGCCGTCGGCGGTGAGCGGCAGCCCGGCCAGCCAGCCGCCGGCCAGCGGGCGGGTGACGACCACCCGCACCCACTCCCCCTCGGTGACCACGGCGACGCCGGCGTCGGGCCCGCCGACCCGGGCGACCGCGGCGCGGACGGCCGCCTCGTCCTCGCCGATCGCGACCATCCGGGCTCCCGCCCGGGCCGCGTCCGCCGCGCGGAGCTGCGCGGAGGACACGGCCACGAGCGTGAGCACCGCGACCAGGAGCAGCACGACCACCGGCATGCCGACGGCGAGCTCGGCGGTCACCGACCCGCGTTCGTGGCCGGGCCTCGACGGACCCCGGTCGCGGCGGCTCATACGGACAGCGCCGAACCGATGATGCCCTCGAGCATGCCCCGCACGGTGTCGCTCTTGAGGACGAGGATGAGCAGCCCGGCGAACCCGACGGCCGCGATGGTGGCGATGGCGTACTCGGCGGTGGCGAGGCCCGCCTCGGGGTCGTGCGTCGTGTCGTGCATGGTTCCTCCTTCGACGGCCGGGCGGTCGCCCGGACGGGTGGGTGCGGGCCGGGCGGCCCGCACGGTGCCGCCCACGGGGGCGGACGATGGTCAGCCGGACAGCAGGTCCAGGCCGAGGGAGAGCAGCACGGGGGTGAGCCCGAGCAGGACGAAGGCCGGCAGGTAGCAGGCGCCGAGGGGCAGCACGAGCCGGACGGCCAGACGGGCCGCGGCGGTGCGGACAGCGGCCCGACGCTCCTGACGGACGTCGGCGGCGGCGGCCCGCAGCGCGTCGCCGGGGGCGGCGCCCTCCTGCCACGCCTGGCGCAGGGCGTCGCGCACGGGGTCGAGCCGGGCGTGGCCGCCGCTGCCGGCCCAGGCGGCGTCCCACGGCGCGCCGAGCCGCAGCCCGGCCGCCACCACGACGAGCGCCCGGCCGTCGGAGCCGCCGACGGCCCGGCCGGTGGCGTCGAGGGCTCGTGCGAGCCCGGCCCCGGAGCGGACGGCCGCCGCGACGAGCTCGAGCTGCACGGTGACGTCCACCAGGGCGCCGGGGTCCGGTGCGACGACGGCGGGCGCCCTGCGCAGGCGGGCGGTCCGTGCCGTCGCCCGGCTCCGCGCCCACCACCACGGGGCGAGGCCCACCAGGGTCAGCAGGCTCACGGCGGCGGCCAGGCCGAGGGGGTTCATCGGCGGGCCTCGTTCATCCGGGTCCCCGGGCCGCTCGTGCCGTCCGACGTCATGGCGTCCCCCCGGCACGCCGGGCGGCGGCCACGAGCCGCCGGGACCACCAGCGGCCCACGCCGAGCGCCAGGACCCCCACGACGACCGCCGCGGTCCCGGCGCCGCCGTCCGTCGCGGTCCCCCACGGGTCGGCGCCGAGCACGGTGCCGAGCACGAGCCCGAGGACGGGGAGCCAGAGCAGCACCCGGGCGGTGGCCTGCGGTCCGGCGAGGGAGGCCGCACGCTCGGCCTCCGCCTCCGCCTCGGCGGTGAGCGCCGCGCCCACGGCCTCGAGGACGCGGGCGGGCGGGGCGCCGACGTCGTGGGCGAGCCGTGCGGCCGCCACGACGGCCGCGGCGGCTCCTGCGCCGCCCAGCACGTCCGCGAGCACGTCCCGGTCCGGGACGCCGTCGGGTCCGGTGGGCACCCCGGCGACACGCGTCCAGGCGACGCCGGGCGGCGTGCCGGCGCGCAGGGACGCCACGACCTGCGCCACGACGACCCGCACCCGGACGGCACCCCCGGTCCCCCGCCGTCGCCACCGGGCGACCGACCGTGGCGGGCGAGCGCCCAGCCGGGCGGCGGCCCGGCCACCCCGCCTGGCGACGCACCAGACGGCCAGCGCCGTCCACACCCCCACCCACGCGGTCACCGGACCCACCGGTCCAGCAGGGCGTCCCAGCCGCGTCCCGGGATCGGTCCGGGACCGTCGGCGCCGTCCCAGCGCGCGGCCACGTCGACGGTGAGGCCGGCGGCGGAGGCGACCCCGACGGTCGCGACCTGCGCGACGAACCGACTCCCGCGGTGCCGCCGCAGGTGCAGCACGACGTCCAGGGCTGCGGCCGCCTGGGCGGCCACCGCCTGACGACCCATCCCGGCGAGCGCGCCGAGGGCTTCCAGGCGGGCCGGGACGTGCTCGGCGGCGTTGGCGTGCAGCGTCGCCATGCCGCCGTCGTGGCCGGTGTTCAGCGCCAGCAGCAGCTCGCGGACCTCGGCGCCACGGCACTCGCCGACCACGATCCGGTCGGGCCGCATCCGCAGCGCGCCGCGCACGAGGTCGCTCAGCGTGACCTCGCCGACGCCCTCGACGTTGGGACGGCGGGCCGTCAGCGGCACGACGTGCGGGTGCACCGGTGCGAGCTCGCGCGCCTCCTCGACGGTGAGGATCCGCTCGTCGGCGGGCACGCGGCCGACCAGGGCCGCGAGGAGCGTCGTCTTGCCGGTGCCGGTGCCGCCGGTGACGAGCAGGTTGGCCCGGCCCCGGACGAGCCCGTCGAGCAGGGGCCGCCACGGCTCGGGCACCCCGCCGCCCGCGACGAGTGCCGGCAGGTCGAGCGTCGCCTGCCGCAGCACGCGCAGCGCGATGACGGCGCCCGCCTCGGCGACGGGCTCGACCGCGGCGTGCAGCCGCGTCCCGTCGGGGAGCCGCGCGTCCACCACGGGGCTGGCGTCGTCGAGCCGCTGCCCGGCCAGCGCCGCCATGCGGGCCGCGAGCGCCCGCACGTCCGCCGCGTCGCCGACGTCGAGCTCGGCGCGCCGCAGCCCGTCGCCCTGGTCGACCCAGACCTGCCCGGGGCCGTTGACGAGGACGTCGGTGACGCCCGGCGTCTCCAGGAGCGCCTGGAGCGGACCGGCCCCGGTGAGCTCGGCACGGGCGGCGCGGGTGAGGTCGACGAGCGCCTCGGAACCCAGCACGCGCCCGCTGGCTCGGAGCGCGTCGGCGAGCGCGTGGTCGTCCGGGAGGCCGCCCGTCGCCGAGACGCGGGAGCGCACGCCGTCGAGCAGCCCGGGGTCGAGGCGGTTCACGGTGCACCGACCGGCTGCGGCGGGACGGCGGACGCAGGTCGACCGTCGTGCGAGGCGCCGTCCACGAGGGCCGCGAGCCCCGCCGCGGCCCTCTGCAGCCGGCCGTTGCGGCGGGGCGCGGGTCCGGCGCCGAGCTCGACCGCGGCGGCCAGGCGGGGGTCCCAGCCGACGACGACGTCGACCGGGCGGCCGAGGGCGCGTGCCAGGCCCGCGGGGTCGACGCGCCCCGGGGCGGGGCCGCGCGCCACGACCGTCGGGCGCGGGGCTCCGGCGGCCGCGAGCTGCGCCGTGGTGCTGACCGCTCCCGCGACCCCCGGCACGGTGAGCGGGACGACGAGGGCGACGGCGTCGGCCGCGGCGAGCAGCGACCGGGTCGAGGCGGTCCAGCCCGGGGCACGGGGCGCGTCCAGCACGACCCGCTCGCCGGCCCGCAGCAGCGCCGTCGTGGTGTCGAGGACGACGTCGTCGGCGGGTGGGCGCGGGTCGTGTCGGCTGCCCGACAGCACGGGCACGGCGCCCCAGCGGGGCAGGGTGGCCAGCAGCGCCACGCCGTCGACGGTGCCGCGGGCGTCGGCGAGGTCCGACCAGCGCGACCCGCGCTCGTCCTCGACGCCGAGCAGCACGTCGATCCCGGCGCCGGGCACGTCGAGGTCGACGAGGGTGGCGGCCGGGCCGCGCCGCCGCCACGCACGGGCGAGCGCTGCCGCGACCACGCTGGTGCCGGCACCGCCGGCGGCGCCCACGACGGCGACGAGCCGGGCGGGGCGGTGCGGGGGCGGGGTGTCCGGTGCGGTCATGCGGCCACCCTGGCCGAACGGTGCGGCCCGCCGCCGGGACCGGCGGCGGGTCTGTGGACGCCGCGGCGCTGGGGACGGGCCGACGCGGGCCGACGCACCGCACGCCGACCGGGGACCTGCTGGTCAAGCGGCCCGTTAGGCTCCCCCTGTGAGCGTCTCGCCCCAGGATCCGTCGCCGCCGCCGGGTGCCGTGCCGAGCCGTGCCGGTCGACGGGTCGCGGCGTTCTTCGACCTGGACAAGACGATCATCGCGACGAGCTCGGCGGCCGCGTTCTCCAAGCCGTTCTTCGCCGGCGGGCTCATCACCCGCGGCGACGTGCTGCGCAGCGCGTACGCGCACTTCCTGTTCCACGTCGGCTCGGCCGACGCCGCCCAGACCGAACGGATGCGCCAGCACCTGTCCGAGCTCTCGACCGGCTGGGACTCCGCGCAGGTCCGCCGGATCGTCACCGAGACCCTCCACGAGCACATCGACCCCGTCGTGTACGCCGAGGCGGTCGAGCTCATCGCCCAGCACCACGCGCAGGGGCACGACGTGGTCGTGGTGTCGGCGTCGGGCACCGAGCTGGTCGAGCCGATCGCCGCGATGCTCGGCGCGGACCACGTGGTCGCGACGCGCATGGAGGTCGTGGACGGCCGCTTCACGGGGCAGATCGACTTCTACGCGTACGGCGAGAACAAGGCGTCCGCGATGCGGGAGATCGCGGCGGCCCGCGGGTACGACCTCGATCTCTGCTACGCCTACTCCGACTCGATGACGGACGCGCCGATGCTCGCCGCCGTCGGGCACGGGTTCGCCGTGAACCCCGATCGTGCGCTGCGCCGGCTCGCGGTCGAGAACGGCTGGGGCGTCCTGGCCTTCAGCCGTCCCGTGGCGCTGCGACCGCGGCTGCGCCCGGTGCCGACGGTCGCCGTCTCGGTGCTCGTCGTCGGCGCCGTCGCCGGCTGGCTGGTGTGGCGGGCCGCACGGCGCCGCCGGGAATGACCGGGGTGTCCGGCACCGTCCGATGCCGTTTCGAACACCGCTAGAACACGGTGTGGAAGGTCGCCCGGGGCAGGCTCCCGGGGTTGCGACGGCCCGCGCCGAGGGCTGTCATGGAGGGACGACAGCATCGCGGCGGTACCCACGTCATGAATGTCCCCGTAGAGGACTCGCTGACCGGGGTGAGCAGTCCACGACGGACCTCGCCCTGTCGCAGCGGCTTGGACGAGACGCCTGATCGCCGCCGCGGTGCTGGCTCTCCTCCCACCCTTCACGCGTGCCGGTCGCTGGACACCGTCGATTTGTGAGGCCTCTTTACGATATCGTCGCGCGGGTGTGATCGGGGACACTCCCCGGCGCTACACTCGCCAGGAGGCCGGCCGGGCCAGCGGCAGGCCGGACGCACGGAACGCGACGACGCGGAGGAACCAGTGACCGACACCCAGTCCACCAGCCACGGACTCGAGAACCTTCTCCACGAGACCCGGGCGTTCCCCCCGGCTCCCGAGTTCGCCGCCCTGGCGAACGCCCAGGCGTCCCTCTACGAGACGGCCGCCGCGGACCGGCCCGCGTTCTGGGCCGACCAGGCGCGCGAGCTCGTGACCTGGCGAACCCCCTTCACCGAGACCCTCGACTGGTCCGACGCGCCCGTCGCCCGCTGGTTCGCCGACGGCACCCTCAACGCCGCCTACAACGCCGTCGACCGGCACGTCGAGGCCGGCCTCGGCGACCGCGTCGCCCTCCACTTCGAGGGCGAGGGCGGCGACACCCGCACCGTCACCTACGCGGACCTGCAGCGCGAGGTGTCCCGCGCCGCCAACGCGATCTCCGCCCTCGGCGTCGGCAAGGGCGACCGCGTCGTCATCTACCTGCCGATGCTCGTCGAGTCCGTCGTCGCGATGCTCGCCTGCGCCCGCCTGGGCGCCCCCCACTCCGTCGTGTTCGGCGGGTTCTCCGCCGACGCGCTGCGCAGCCGCATCGCCGACGCCGAGGCCTCCCTCGTCATCACCGCCGACGGCGGCTTCCGGCGCGGCGCCCCCAGCGCCCTCAAGCCCGCCGTCGACGAGGCGCTCCAGGGCCAGGGCACCGACACCGTGAAGCACGTGCTCGTCGTGCGCCGCACCGGGCAGGACGTCGGCTGGACCGAGGGCCGCGACGTCTGGTGGCACGACGCCGTCGACGCCGCGGACACGTTCCACGAGCCCGAGTGGGTCGACGCCGAGCACCCCCTGTTCATCCTCTACACCTCCGGCACCACCGGGAAGCCGAAGGGCATCCTGCACACCACCGGCGGCTACCTCACCCAGACGTCGTTCACGCACAAGAACGTGTTCGACCTCAAGGCGGAGACCGACGTCTACTGGTGCACCGCCGACATCGGCTGGGTCACCGGCCACTCGTACGTCGTCTACGGCCCGCTGCTCAACGGCGCCACGCAGGTGATCTACGAGGGCACCCCCGACACCCCGCACCGCGGCCGCTGGTGGGAGCTCGTCGAGAAGTACAAGGTGTCGATCCTCTACACCGCCCCCACCGCGATCCGCACCTGCATGAAGTGGGGTGACGACATCCCCGGCGGGTTCGACCTGTCGTCCCTGCGCGTCCTCGGCTCGGTGGGCGAACCCATCAACCCCGAGGCGTGGATGTGGTACCGCCGCGTCATCGGCGGTGACCGCACCCCCATCGTCGACACCTGGTGGCAGACCGAGACCGGCGCCATCATGATCAGCCCGCTGCCCGGCGTCACCGCCACCAAGCCCGGCTCCGCGCAGGTCGCGCTGCCCGGCATCGCCGCGGACGTCGTCGACGACGAGGCGCACCCCGTGCCGGACGGCGGCGGCGGCTACCTCGTGCTGTCGGAGCCGTGGCCGTCGATGCTGCGCGGCATCTGGGGCGACCTCGAGCGCTTCAAGGACACCTACTGGTCGCGGTTCCCCGGCATCTACTTTGCCGGCGACGGCGCCAAGAAGGACGACGACGGCGACATCTGGCTGCTGGGCCGCGTCGACGACGTCATGAACGTGTCCGGGCACCGCCTCTCGACGACGGAGATCGAGTCCGCGCTCGTCTCCCACGAGATGGTCGCGGAGGCCGCCGTCGTCGGGGCCGCCGACGAGACGACCGGGCAGGCCGTCGTCGCGTTCGTCATCCTCCGGGGCGGGCACGCCGCGAAGGCCGAGACCCCCGAGGGGTCGGCGGAGGTGTCCGAGCTGCTGCGCGCCCACGTCGCCAAGGAGATCGGCCCCATCGCCAAGCCGCGCCGCGTCCTCGTCGTGCCCGAGCTGCCCAAGACCCGCTCCGGCAAGATCATGCGCCGCCTCCTGCGGGACGTCGCCGAGAACCGCACCGTCGGTGACGCCACCACGCTGGCCGACTCGTCGGTGATGGACCTCATCTCGGCGGGCCTCCAGACGGGCGGGAAGTCGGAGGACTGACCGGAGCGAGCTCGCGAGTGCAGGTCAGGCCGACCAGACAACCCGAGGACTGACCGGAGCGAGCTCGCGAGTGCAGGTCAGTCCGACCGGACAACCCGAGGACCGACCGGAGCGAGCTCGCGAGTGCAGGTCAGTCCGACCGGACAACCCGAGGACCGACCGGAGCGAGCCCGCGAGCAGCTCCTCGTCGATGCTGCACCTTCTCAGGCGTCGGGTGCTGATTCGGAAGAACGTGCAGCGCCGAGAAGTCCGACGACGCGAATCCTCCCGCATCGCACGGTGATGCGTGAGGAAGGTCGACGTGGGGTTGCCATCCGCCACCGTTCGGGGCAGGTCACACCGCCCGTGCGCTGACTCGCGGAGATCCGTGCTGACTCGGCGGAACCTGCGCTGACTCGCGAGTCAGCGCAGACCGGCGCGAGTCAGCGCACACTTCGTCGGCGGGCGTGCCTCGAGAGGTCCCGTACGGTGCGGTCGAGCGGGGACTGAATCGTTTCGGTCGGTCCGCGCGCGCCGACGAGCGGAGAGGGTGGCAGACGAACGGTCCCACCGACAGACAAGGACGTCCGACGATGTCACCCTCACCCTCCCGACCGGGCCCCGTGGCCGACGTCGCGGCCCGGCGCTCGCGGGCGACGGCGGCGACCGCCGCCGTCACCGCGGCGACGCTGCTCGCGGCCGCCGCCGCGGCGTACGTCGCCGCCGCACCGCCCGCCCAGGCGGACACGCCTCCGGGCATCCACGTGTCCGACGGCCGGATCGTCGAGGCCGACGGCACGGACCTGGTGCTGCGCGGCGTCAACCACGCGCACACCTGGTACACGCACACGACCGACTCCTTCGCCGACATCAAGGAGGCGGGTGCGAACTCGGTGCGGGTGGTGCTGTCCAGCGGTGACCAGTGGACGCGCAACTCGCCGGAGGACGTCGCGAACGTCGTCGACCTGTGCGAGGAGAACCGGCTGGTCTGCGTGCTGGAGGTGCACGACACCACCGGCTACGGCGACCAGTACGCCCCGGACGCGGCGACGCTCGACCAGGCCGTGGACTACTGGGAGGACCTCTACCCGACGCTCGCCGGGAAGGAGGACTTCGTCATGGTGAACATCGGCAACGAGCCGATGGGCAACGACGACGCGACGAACGAGACGTGGGCGGCGGAGACGTCCGCGGCGATCCAGCGGATGCGTTCCATCGGGTACGAGCACGCGCTGGTCGTGGACGCGCCCAACTGGGGCCAGGACTGGAAGAACTACATGCGCCCGGCAGCGGCCGGGGTGTTCGCCGCCGACCCGGACGCGAACACGGTGTTCTCCATCCACATGTACAGCGTGTACAACCAGCCGCAGACGATCACCGACTACCTCGAGTTCTTCGTGGACAACGGGCTGCCGATCATCGTCGGCGAGTTCGGGTGGCAGCAGACCCCCGCCGACGTCGACGAGGACGTCGTGCTGTCCGAGGCGGAGCGGCTGGACCTCGGCTGGCTGGCCTGGTCGTGGAGCGGCAACACCGACCCGTACCTCGACATGGTGCTGAGCTTCGACCCCGCGACGCCGAGCGCCTGGGGCACCCGCATCGTCGACGGGCCGCAGGGCCTGAAGGCCACCGCGGTGGAGGCCGCGTGGTTCGGCGGCGGTGGCGAGCCGACCGAGGAACCGACCGAAGAACCCACCGAAGAACCGACGGAGGAGCCGGCGGACGACGCGTGCACCGCGACGCTGCGGGTCGCGGGCTCGTGGCCCGGCGGCTGGCAGGGCGAGCTCACCGTCACCGCGGGCGACGCCGCGATCACCGGCTGGGAGGCCTCCTTCACCGTGCCCGGTTCGACGGTGAACAACCTGTGGGGCGGCGTGCACACGACCGACGCGAGCGGCGTCCACGTGACCAACGCGGCGTGGAACGGCTCGCTCGCGGCGGACGGCAGCACCACTGCGGGGTTCATCGCCACCGGCACCGCGCCGTCGTCGGCCCCGGCAGTGACCTGCGTGGCCGACTGACGCTCCCTCGCACCCGAGCGCGACGACGCCGGTCGCCCTGGCAGGGCGGCCGGCGTCGCGTCGTCCCCGACGAACGTCGTGGCGCTCGATCACGGGTCGCCGGTGGTCGTGACGGGGACGGACGGGTCGTCGGCGGGCAGCCTCTGGCGGGGCGTCGGGGACGGCTCAGCCGGCGTCGACGACCGTGCTCTTGCGCCGGTACACCGCCGGCGTCTCGCCGGTGAGACGCACGAACGTGCGGGTGAACGACGGCTGGTCGTAGAACCCGGAGCGGACGGCGACCTCGGCGAGCCTCAGGTCGGACCCGGTGAGCAGGGAGATCGCCCGGTCGACGCGGGCGCGCAGGAGGAACTGCTTGGGCGACAGCGCGAAGACGCGCCGCATCCGCCGCTCCAGGACGCCGGCGGTGCAGCCCGCCGCGCTCGCGAGGTCGGCGAGGCCGAGCCGCTCGTCGAGGCGCTCGTCGACGAGCTGGACGACCCGGGTCAGGGACCCGATGACCTGGTCGTCGACGTCCCCGGTGCGCAGGTCGCGCGAGGTGGACACCAGGCCGACGACCTCGCCGTCGCGCCGCACGGGGATCTTGGTCGTCAGGTACCAGCCGGGCTCGCCCCGGAGGTTGCGGATGAGCTCGAGCTCGTTGCGCAGCGGCCAGCCCTCGCGCAGCACGTAGCCGTCCTGCTCGTCGTAGCGCTCCGCGAGCTCGGGGGCGAACAGCTCGGCGGAGGTGCGGCCGACGACCTCGCGCGGGGACCGGCGGTCGGCCCGGTCGACGAAGGTGCGGTTGACCAGCGCGTACCGACCCGTGACGTCCTTGGCGCAGAACATGGTGGCCGAGAGGTCGTCGAGCAGGAGCACCAGCTCCGGGGAGAGGGCGTCGAGGAGCCGCTCGGCCTCCGGCCACAGGCTCGCCGCCGCGCTCCCGGTCCGCCGCGCGCCGGAGCCGGTCGGGCCGGTCGCACCCGACCGCCGCGCCGTGCCGGCTTGCGGCGCGGTGCCCGGTGCCACGATCGCCATGACGCGTGACGCTACCACCGCCGGGCGGGCCCGAGCCGCGAGCGCGGGCGGGGCCGCCCGGAGGAGGCAGGATAGGGGGGTGCGCCTCCCCGTCCCGATCGAGATCGGCCCGCTGACCCCCGCCGCGCAGGACGCCGTGCGCGCCCTCGCCGACGACGCCGCACGCCACGACGGCGTCGCGCCGCTGTCCGAGCAGCCGCTGCTGCGGCTGGGCGTCGACGACGCCTCGACCACGCACGTGGTGGTGCGGAGCACGGGCGGCGGCACGGTCGGCTACCTGCAGGTGGACCGCTCGGGCGACGTGGCGAGCGCGGAGATGGTGGTCCACCCGCAGGCCCGGCGGGGCGGCATCGGGTCGCTGCTGCTGCGCACGGCGCAGCGGGACGCCCGGCTCCCGGACCGGTCGGGGGCGCCGGGGCAGCGGGGCAAGCCGCTGCGGGTCTGGGCGCACGGCGACCTCGGCCCGGCGCAAGAGTTCGCGGCGGCGCGGGACCTGCACGCGGTCCGCGAGCTGCTGTTCCTCGCCCGTCCGCTGGGCGAGGCCGACGACCTGCCCGAGCCCGACCTGCCCAGCGGCCACGCGCTGCGCCCGTTCCGGCCGGGGCAGGACGACGACGCGTGGGTGGCTCTCAACGCGGCGGCGTTCGCCGGTCACCCGGAGCAGGGCCGCCTGACGGTGGCGGACCTGCACGACCGCATCGCCGAGCCCTGGTTCGACCCGGCCGGGTTCCTGCTGCTGGAGGGCCCGGACGGCGCACTGGTCGGGTCGGTGTGGACGAAGGTCGCGACGGGCCAGCCGGAGACGCCGGGCGGGGAGGTCGACGGGGAGATCTACGCCGTCGGCACCGCGCCGGACGCCCGGGGCCGGGGCCTGGGCACGGCGCTGACGGCCGCGGGTCTCGCGCACCTGGCCCGGGCGGGCTGCGACCGCGCCGTGCTGTACGTCGACGGGGACAACACGGCCGCGCGCCGCACCTACGACCGTCTCGGGTTCACGACCGCCGCGGTGGACGTGCAGTACGCCCCGGCCTGACCGCCGGCGCGCGGATGTGCGCCTCGACACCCGCCGTTCACGCGAAGGTGCCACGATGTGTCCATGACTGCGTCCACCTCGCGAACCGCGCGGCAGCGTGACGCCCGCGGGCGGTTCGTGCCCGCCGCCACCTCCGCACCGACAGACACCCGCACCACCGCGAAGGCAGGCCCCCGCCGCATGGACCCCCAGCTCGCCGCCCACATCGCCGAGCACATCGCCGAGGAGCCCGCGGACCCTCCGGCCGTGGTGGTGCCGGCCGAGCTGGCGCCGCTGCCCGCGGACCGGTTCGCGGACCGGGAGCTGAGCTGGCTGGCGTTCAACGAGCGGGTGCTGGAGCTCGCGGAGGACCCGACGCTGCCGCTGCTGGAGCGGGTGCGGTTCCTGGCGATCTTCGCGTCGAACCTGGACGAGTTCTTCATGGTGCGGGTCGCGGGCCTGAAGCGACGCATCGCGACGGGCATCGCGGTGACCGCGGCGTCGGGGCTCTCGCCCCGCGAGGTGCTGGAGGCCATCGGCGCGGGCGCGCACCGGCTGATGCGCCGCCACGCGGACGTGTTCCGCGACCAGGTGCAGCCGGTGCTCGCGGACGAGAACATCACGATCCTGCACTGGGAGGACCTCGCGGAGAAGGAGCAGATCCGGCTCCACAAGTTCTTCCGCAAGCAGATCTTCCCCGTCCTGACGCCGCTGGCGGTGGACCCGGCGCACCCGTTCCCGTACATCTCGGGGCTGTCGTTGAACCTCGCGGTCGTCGTGGCGAACCCGGTCACGGGCAAGGAGCACTTCGCGCGGGTCAAGGTGCCGCCGCTGCTGCCCCGGTTCATCGCGGTGGACGACCGGGGCCGGCCGAGCGCGCCGACGCCGACGCAGGGCGGCGGCACGCAGACGTCGTTCGTGCCGCTGGAGGAGGTCATCGCCCACCACCTCGACCACCTGTTCCCCGGCATGGAGGTGCGCGAGCACCACACGTTCCGCGTGACCCGCAACGAGGACGTGGAGGTGGAGGAGGACGACGCCGAGAACCTGCTCCAGGCGATGGAGAAGGAGCTGCTGCGCCGCCGGTTCGGCCCTCCGGTCCGTCTGGAGCTGGCGGAGGGCATCTCGCCGCGCATCCGCGAGCTGCTGATCCGTGAGCTCGGCGTGGTCGAGGAGGAGGTGTACGAGCTCCCGGCCCCGCTGGACCTCACCGGCCTCAACGTCATCGCCGACATCGACCGGGCGGACCTGCACTACCCGCGCTTCATCCCGACGACGCACCGCCAGCTCGCCGAGGTGGAGTCCGCGATGCCGGGCAACGTGTTCCAGTCGATCCGGGAGCGGGACGTCCTGCTGCACCACCCGTACGACTCGTTCTCGACGTCGGTGCAGACGTTCCTGGAGCAGGCCGCCGCCGACCCGAAGGTCCTGGCGATCAAGCAGACCCTGTACCGCACGTCGGGCGACTCCCCCATCGTGGACGCCCTCATCGACGCCGCCGAGGCGGGCAAGCAGGTCCTCGCGCTGGTGGAGATCAAGGCGCGGTTCGACGAGCAGGCGAACATCTCCTGGGCGCGCAAGCTGGAGGAGGCGGGCGTGCACGTCGTGTACGGCATCGTCGGCCTCAAGACGCACTGCAAGCTGTCCCTCGTGGTGCGCCAGGAGTCGGACGGCCTGCGCCGCTACTGCCACGTCGGGACCGGCAACTACCACCCGAAGACCGCCCGGCTGTACACCGACCACGGCCTGCTCACCTGCGACCCGGACGTCGGGCAGGACCTCACCCGCCTGTTCAACCAGCTCTCCGGGTACGCGCCGCGCTCCCGGTTCCACCGCCTGCTCGTGGCGCCGCGCACCGTGCGCAGCGGTCTCATCGAGCGCATCGACCGGGAGGCGGCGGCCGCCCGGGCGGGGCACGACGCGTGGGTGAAGATCAAGGTCAACTCGGCCGTGGACGAGGCGACGATCGACGCCCTCTACCGGGCGTCGCAGGCGGGCGTGAAGGTCGACCTGATCGTGCGCGGCATCTGCGCGGTGCGGCCCGGCGTGCCGGGCCTGAGCGAGAACATCCGCGTCCGGTCGATCCTCGGGAGGTTCCTGGAGCACTCCCGGATCTTCGCGTTCGCGAACTCCGCGGGCCCGCAGATCGGCGAGGGGCCGGAAGCCGGCCCGGAGGTGTTCGTCGGGTCGGCGGACCTCATGCACCGCAACCTCGACCGCCGCGTGGAGGCCCTGGTCCGCATCACCGACCAGGGGCAGATCCTCGAGCTGCTCGAGCTGATGAACGAGTCGGTGTCGCCCCGCACCGCGTCGTGGCACCTCGGGCCCGACGGCGGCTGGGAACGCCAGGTGACCGATCCCGACGGCGAGCCGACGCGTGACCTGCAGGCGGTCCTCGTGGACCGTCATCGTCGGCGTCCGTCCCGGTCCTGACGGCGCCGATGAGCTCTCTGCCCTGGGCGGCGCGGCCCCTGCTGACCTCCACGCCGTTCGTGGACCCCTTCGGCGCGACGTCGGTGCCGCACGCCCCCGTCATCGAGACGGCGGGCGCGCTGGTGTGGCGGCTGCGGCACGGACGGTTGCAGGTCCAGCTGGTGCACCGGCCCCGCTACGACGACTGGTCGTGGCCGAAGGGCAAGCACGAGGACGGCGAGTCCCTGCCGACCACCGCGGTGCGCGAGGTGACCGAGGAGACCGGCAAGCCGATCGTCGTCGGGGTGCCGCTGCCGGGCCTGCAGTACCTGACGCCCGAGGGGCGGGTGAAGCGGGTGCACTACTGGGCGGCGCGGCGGGCGGCGCCGGAGGCGGACGCCCGGGCGCTGGCGGCGCGGGCACCCGTGGCGCCCGTGAACAAGCGGGAGATCGACCGCACGGAGTGGCTCGACGTCGACGAGGCGGCCGAGCGGCTGACGCGCGGCTCGGACCGGGGCCCGCTGGACGAGCTCCGCGAGGCGCACGCCGACCATCGGCTCGACACCCGGGCGCTGGTGATCGTGCGGCACGGCCGGGCGGTGCCGCGGCCGGTCTGGCACGGCGAGGAGCAGGAGCGGCCCCTCACGCCGGTGGGGCACGCGCAGGCGTCCGCGCTGGTGCCGGTGCTCGCCGCCTACGGCGTCAGCACGGTGGTGTCCAGCCGGTGGGAGCGGTGCGCGACGACGATGGACCCGTACGTCCGGGCGGCGGGCCTGCGGCCGGAGTACAGCGACTCCCTCGGCGAGGCCCAGCACGAGCGGTCGCCGGCGCGGGTGGCCGCCGCGGTGCGCGACCTGCTGGACCTGCCGCGCCCGGCCGTGCTGTGCACCCACCGGCCCGTGCTCCCGACGGTCCTCGACGTGCTGGGGCAGCACTCCCGGCGGGCGGTCGCGTCCGTGCTGCCACGGCGCGACCCCTACCTGGAGCCCGGCGAGGTGCTGGTCGCGCACGTCGCGACGACGTCGAAGGGGCCGCGCGTGGTGGCCGCCGAACGGGTGTCGCCGCCCGTCTGGTGACGGGTCAGGGACCGAGGACCGGCAGCACGATCCACGTGACGACGGCCGCGAACAGGGCGGCCACGGGAGCGGTGAGGAGCCAGAAGACCGCGATGTCGCGGGCGACGCCCCACCGCACGGCGGACAGCCGCCGGGTGGCGCCGACGCCCGTGATGGCCGACGTGATGATGTGGGTCGTCGAGACGGGTGCGTGCAGGACGAGGGCGTTGACGTAGAGCAGCAGCGACGCGACGGTCTCCGCGACGAACCCGCGCGCCGGGTCGAGCTCGATGATGCGCCGCCCGAGGGTCCGCATGATCCGCCAGCCGCCGACGTACGTGCCGACGCCCATCGCGGTCGCCGCCGACACCTTGACCCACAGCGGGATCCCCGCGCCCGGCGCCACCGTGCCGACGGTGAGGAGCGCGAGCCAGATGACGCCCATCGTCTTCTGCGCGGCCTGGAGCCCGTGCCCGAGCGCCATCGCGGCCGCCGACGCCGTCTGGGCGACCCGGAACCGGCGGTTCACGCGCGCGTACGGCCGATTCCGGAACAGCCACATGACGCCGACCATCATGGCGTACGCGCCGATGAAGCCCACGACCGGGGAGATCAGGGTGGGCAGGACCACCTTGTCGACGATCTCCGTGCCGTACACCGCCATCCCGCCGGCCAGTCCCGCACCGACCAGCCCGCCGATGAGCGCGTGCGTGGAGGACGTCGGCATGCCGAACCACCAGGCCAGCACGTTCCACGCCGTGGCGCCGACCAGGGCGCTGATCAGCACGAGGAGGGACTGGTGCACGGAGGCGCCGTCGAGGTCGACGATGGACGTCGCGATCGTCTCGGCGACCTCCGTCCCGAGGAGCGCCCCCACGAAGTTCATCACCGCGGCCATGCCCACCGCGATCCGGGGCGTCAGCGCGTGCGTGGAGATCGACGTCGCGACGGCGTTCGCGGCGTCGTGGAAGCCGTTCGTGTAGGCGAAGCCGAGCGCCAGCGCCACGATGACGCCGACGAGGGCGAGCTCCACGCTCAGGACTCCTTGAGGGCGATGGTCTCGACCATGTTCGCCACCCGCTCGAACGCGTCGGTCGCCTCCTCGAGGACGTCGACGACCTCCTTGAGCTTGATGAGGGCGATCGGGTCGGTCGCCCGGTCGAACATCTCGCCGAGCAGCGTGCGGTGCAGCGTGTCGCCCTGGTTCTCCAGGCGGTTGATCTCCACGCAGTACTCGGGGAGCTGGTCGAGGTTGCGCAGGCGCGGCATCGCGTCGGCCGTCAGCTCGGCGCAGCGCTGCAGCACCTGGACCTGCTCCGACACGAGCATCGGGAGCTCTTCGATCTTGTACAGCACGATGAGGTGCCCGGCCTCGTCCATCGCGTCCATGCAGTCGTCCAGGGCGGACGCGAGCCCGTAGATGTCGTCACGGTCCAGCGGGGTCACGAACGTCTGGTTGAGGCGCCGCATGATCGAGTGGGTGGCGTCGTCGGCGGCGTGCTCGGCCTCGGAGAGCCGTTCTGCGATGGCGTGCCGGTCGAGCCGCGAGGACCCCAGCAGCTCCGCGAGGAGCGAGGCGCCGGTGACGGTGTGGCGGGCGATCTCTGCCAGGAGGTCGAAGTAGGTGGTGTCACGCGGGGTGAGGCGCAGGCGCACGGAGGGCTCCCGGAGGCGAAGGACGCACGATCAGTCACAGGGTAGGTCCCGGCGCGACGCTGCGCTAAATCCGCGCAGGCGGGACGGCGTGGCCACGGGCCGTCCTCGAGGAGAGAAGCGCGACGCCGGACCGGGAAGCGCCTCTCGGCGCGTGGCCGCTCGTAGCGGCTGAAGATGGAGCCCGGGGCAACCGCGGTCCGACGTCGCACCCGCATCGTAAGCACCACACCGCCCCCGGGGACAAGTGCCACGCTCCCCCGACCCACGTGTCGATCCTCACCCTCTGCTGCGCCTCCGGCTCAGTCGAGGGACCCGGCGCGCCACAGTGCCGCCGCGTGCTCCAGCTCCCCCGCCGTGCCGACCAGGTCCGCCGCGCCGCGCGTCATGCGGGCGGCGCCGTCGGGGTCGGCGACCTCACGGGCGTCGGCGTCGTAGGCGGCGCCCGCCGCGAGGATGCGGCAGAAGGCGGCGGCCCGCTCCAGCGCGACGGCCAGGTCGCCGGCGAACACCCCGGACAGGACGGTGTCGGCGAGCGCCCGCAGGTCGTCGGGCGACGGCGGCCGGGGCACGCCGGCGACGACCTCGGCGACGGGGGCGACGTCGACGCCGAGCCGGTACCGCAGCCCGACGGTGCGCGGATCGCGACGCACCCACTCCCGCAGCGCGTAGAGGCGCCAGAGCGCCCCGGGCAGGGTGGCGGGGGCGGCGTCGGCCCACAGCCCGGCGACGACGTCGAGGCCTTCGTCCTCCACGAGCCGCACCAGGCGCGCCACGACCTCGGGGTCCTCGGCGGCCCGGGCGCGATGGACGACGGCGCGCGCGGTGGTGTGCGCGACCTCGTCCCGGCGGGCCGGGTCGAGGTCGCCCGGCAGCTCGTCGGCGTCCCGCGGGTCGAGCATGGCGGGGCGGCGGAACCGTGGTGCGGACGTCACCCCTCCAGTGTCGCAGGCGCCCGACCGGGCCATGCCGGCCCGTGCCGTGGACGGGAGGCCGTCCACCGTGCCGACCTGCGAGGACCGACCTAGCATCGGCTGGAGTCGGCCTGACCGGTCGATGTCCCTGATCCTCGAGGAGTGACGACATGTCGGATCCTGTTCCCGCCGGCACAGATGCCCGCGGGGCCCACCGCAAGGCGATGGGGCTGGCCATCTCGGCGGCGGTGGGTGGCTTCCTGTTCGGCTTCGACTCCTCGGTGATCAACGGAGCGGTCGAGGCGATCGAGGGTCAGTTCGAGCTCGACTCCTCCGTGACGGGGCTCGTGGTGGCCGTCGCCCTGCTCGGGTGCGCCCTGGGCGCCTGGGGTGCCGGTCGCCTGGCCGACCGGTGGGGCCGCATCCGCATCATGGTCCTGGGCTCCGGGTTGTTCCTGGTGTCGTCGATCCTGTCGGCGATCGCCTGGTCGGCACTGGACCTGTCGATCTGGCGGTTCATGGCGGGTGTCGGCATCGGCATCGCGTCGGTCATCGCGCCGGCGTACATCGCGGAGATCGCCCCGGCGACGATCCGCGGGACGCTCGGGTCGATGCAGCAGCTCGCCATCACGGTCGGTATCTTCGCGGCGCTGCTCAGCGACCAGCTCCTGGCGGAGGCCGCGGGCGGTGCCGCGAACGAGCTCTGGCTGGGCTGGGAGGCCTGGCGGTGGATGTTCATGGTCGGGGTGGTCCCGGCGATCGTGTACGGGGTGCTGGCGCTCCGGATGCCGGAGTCGCCGCGGTTCCTGGTGGCCCGCGGCCGGGTGGACGAGGCCCGTTCCGTCCTCGACTCGGTGCTGGGGCCCGAGGAGAACGTGGGCGACCGGATCGACGACATCCAGCGCTCGATCGCGATGGACGAGAAGAACGCCGAGCAGGGTTCGCTGCGGGGCAACGGGTTCCTCGGCCTGAAGTCGATCGTCTGGGTGGGCATCCTGCTGGCGGTGTTCCAGCAGTTCGTCGGCATCAACGTGATCTTCTACTACTCGACGACGCTGTGGCAGGCGGTCGGCTTCGACGAGTCGCAGGCGTTCCTGGTCTCGACGATCACGGCGGTGACGAACATCGCGGTGACGTTCATCGCGATCGCGCTGATCGACAAGGTGGGCCGCCGCCCGCTGCTGCTCATCGGTTCGGCGGGCATGGCCGTGTCGCTGCTGGCGATGGCGGCGGTGTTCACGCAGGGCACCACGACGGTGGACGCCGCGACGGGCGAGTCGACCCTGTCGCTGGGCGACCCGTGGGCGACGATCGCGCTGATCGGTGCGAACGCGTTCGTGGTGTTCTTCGGCGCGACGTGGGGCCCGCTGATGTGGGTGATGCTCGGCGAGATGTTCCCGAACCGCATCCGGGCCGCGGCGCTGGGCCTGGCGGCGGCGGTGAACTGGATCGCGAACTTCACGATCACGCTGACGTTCCCGCCGATGCTCTCGAACCTGGGCCCGGCGGTGCCGTACGGCCTGTACGGGACGTTCGCGGCGCTGTCGTTCTTCTTCGTCCTGTGGAAGGTGGACGAGACGAAGGGCAAGGAGCTGGAGGACATGACGGAGGACGTGCGGCACCGCTGACGCCCGCACGCCCGCGCACGACGGCGGCCGCCTCCTGAGGGGGCGGCCGCCGTTCTGCGTGCACGGGAATGAACCGAGCCGACATTTGCTTGCTGCAAGCAACACCCATATGGTTGCGCCAAGCAATCAGCAGGAGAGACGTCATGACGGATCCGGGACGCACCCTCATCAGCGCCCTGCAGGCCCTCGGCCGCGCCCAGCGCGACGCGGCCGCGCACCTCGCCGAGTCGCTGGGCTGCCCCCGGGCAGGCCTCGGCATCGTGCTCCTCCTCGACGGGCGGGGCACGCTGCCGCTCTGCGAGGTCGCCGAGATCCTCAAGGTGGACTCGTCGGTCGCGAGCCGGCAGGTCAGCGCCCTGGTCGACGCCGGGCTCGTCCGACGCACCGTCGACGACCACGACCGCCGCGCCCGCACCCTCGAGCTCACCGCCGACGGACGGGCGCTCGCCGCGGACGCCGGCCGGTCGTTCGACCGCCTGGTCTCCGTCGGGTTCGCCGACTGGGACGAGACCGACCTCCTGCACGCCGCCCACCAGATCCGCAGCGTCGCGGACGCCATCACCTCGGTCCCCCGGGAGGAACTCGTCCGATGACCACCACCGCACCACCCGCAGCCGCCATGACCCGGCGCGAGACGCTAGAAGCACTGTCCGGCATCCTGCTCGGCGTCTTCGTCTCGCTGCTGGCCACCACCATCACCTCGACGTCGCTGCCGCACATCGTCAGCGACCTCGGCGGCTCCCAGCACTCCTACACGTGGGTCGTCACCGCGATGCTGCTCACGATGACGATCTCCACCCCCCTGTGGGGCAAGCTGGCCGACCTCACCAACCGCAAGGTCCTCATCCAGATCGCCCTGGTGATCACCGTCGTGTCCGCCGCGGCGGCCGGCCTCTCGCAGAACATCGAGACCCTCATCGGGTTCCGCGCGGTGCAGGGCATCGGCGCGGGCGGCCTCACGGCGCTGGCGACCGTCCTCATGGCCGACATCATCAGCCCGCGCGAGCGCGGCAAGTACATGGGCCTCATGGGCGGCGTCATGGCGGTCGCGCAGATCGGCGGCCCGCTGCTGGGCGGCATCCTCACCGACTCGATCGGCTGGCGCTGGACCTTCTTCGTCGGCATCCCGTTCGCCGTCGCCGCGGCCGTCACCCTGCAGAAGACCCTGCACCTGCCCACCCGCGAGCAGCGCAAGGTCACCATCGACTACGCGGGCGCGGCGCTCATCGCCGTCGCCGTCGCGCTGCTCCTGCTGTGGGTCACCTTCGCCGGCGACCAGTTCGACTGGGTGTCCTGGCAGACGGCGGCGATGGTCGGCGGTGCCGTGCTGGCGCTCGTCGCGACCGTGTTCGTCGAGCGTTCCGCCACCGAACCGATCATCCCGCTGCACCTGTTCCGGAACCGCACCTTCGTGCTCTCCGTCATCGGCTCGGCCTCCGTGGGCGTGGCGATGTTCGGCACGGCCGTGTTCCTCAGCCAGTACTTCCAGCTCGCCCGCGGCAAGACCCCCACCGAGTCGGGCCTCCTCACCATCCCCATGGTGGTCGGCACGATGCTGGCGGGCCTCGTCCTGGGCCGCATCATCTCGGCCACGGGCCGCTACAAGGCGATCATGGTCGGCGGCGCCGCGGTGCTGTCGCTGTCCCTGTTCGGGCTGTCGACGATCGAGGTGGACACGAGCTTCGTCGTCATCTCCGTCTACCTGTTCGGCCTGGGCATCTCCGTGGGTGCCCTCATGCAGAACCTCGTGCTCGCCACCCAGAACACGCTGGCCGTGCACGAGATGGGCGCGGGCACCTCGGGCGTCGCGTTCTTCCGGTCGCTCGGCGGCGCCATCGGCGTGTCCGTGCTCGGCGCCGTGATGGCGAGCCAGGTGAAGGACGGCATCACGTCCGGGCTCGCCGAGCTCGGCGTGCCGGCCTCGGCGCTCGGCGACAGCGCCGGTGCCGTCCCCGACCTGTCGACGCTCCCCGACCCGGTGGCCGCGGTCATCGCGTCGGCATACTCCGACGGCATCACCGAGATCTTCCTGCTCGCTGTGCCGATGGCGGTCATCTCGCTCGTGGCCGTCCTGTTCATCAAGGAGGTCCCGCTGGGGCAGCGTTCGGGCATCGAGCAGCTGCGCGACGAGCAGGTCGTCGAGGAGCCGGTCACGGCCTGATCCCGGCCCGTCCCGCACCGTCGGAGGGCGGTCCGCACACCCCGCGGACCGCCCTCCGGGGCGTCCCAGGGCTCAACTTCACCCGCTCATGGACCGTCCTGGCGGAAATCGTGACCTGAATGCGTCGCGGAAACGTCGCCGCAGGCGTCATCATGAGGCCATGCACGACGCCGAGAGCAACCTGCCGGACCCGAGCACCGACCCGTTCGGCGCGCTCGAACGCGAGGTGCGCCTCCTGATCCGCCGCGCCCAGTCCATGGCCGCGCAGACGGCGGCACGGATCCATCCGGAGCTCAACGCGTCCGCGTACCCCCTGCTGGCCCACATCGCGAAGCACCCCGGGACGCGCGGCTCCGACCTCGCCGCCCACTTCGGCGTCGGCCGGGCCACCGTGTCCCGTCAGCTCAGCCGGCTCGAGGACCTCGGCCTGGTGCGGCGCCGGGTCGACCCGGCGGACACCCGCGGCCAGCTCATCACCCTCACCGAGGACGGCGCCGCCCGGTTCGTGCGTGCCCGCGACGCCCGCATCACGATGCTCGAGCACGCGCTGACCGACTGGGAGAAGTCCGACGTCTCGGAGCTCGCGTCGCTCATGCGCCGGTACTCCACGGACGTGGTCGCCTGGCTGGACACGCACCAGGGGCGCCGCCTCAGCGGAGCAGACGCTCCCGCAGCGCACTGACGACGTCCGGATCGCCGCCGTGCGCGGCGAACCACCCCGCCACCCCGCCGTCCTGCGCGGCCAGGTGGTCCAGCACCGCCTCGATCGCGTGCGGCGGCGCCGTGAGCAGCTCCGGCGGCAGCGCGGCCAGCACGTGCTCCGTCGGCCGGCCCGCCGTCGTCGACCCGGCCGGCCACGCGCGCGCCACGACCTGCACCATGTTCGGGTCGGTGCGCACGTAGTCGGCGACGATCTCGGCGCGGTCCACGCCGACCAGCGCCAGCACGATCGCGACGAGCACGCCGGTGCGGTCCTTGCCCGCTGTGCAGTGCACGAGGACGGGCGCGTCGTCGGCCGCGACGGCGCGGACGCCGTCCACGAGGTGCTGCGCGCCCACCCCGTCCAGCAGCTCGAGGTACAGGCGAGCGAGGTCGAACGGGACGGCGTCGCGCGCCTCCGCGTTCCGGGTGGCGCCGTCGAGCACCGGCAGCGTCAGGACCTGCGCGACGTCGGCCAGCGGGTGCGCTGCGGCACCCTCCCCCACGTCCCGCAGGTCCAGCACGGTCCGGGGCGGCCACGCCACGTCCCGCGGGGCCTCGTCACCCGCGTGCGGCGCGTCCGAGCGCAGCAGCACCCCCGGCCGCAGCGACTCCGACGCCGTCGCGACGTCGCGCAGGTTGACCAGGTGGGGCGGGGCAGCGGGGATCTCGACGCTCATGGCCCGACCGTAGCGGAGCGGCCGCGTCAGGACTCGGCGGGCTCGAACGTCAGGCTGACGGAGTTCATGCAGTAGCGGTCGCCCGTCGGGGTCTGCGGGGCGTCGTCGAAGACGTGCCCCAGGTGGGAGCCGCAGCGGGCGCAGCGCACCTCGGTGCGCACCATGCCGAGGGAGCGGTCCTCGATCAGCTCGACCCGGTCCCCGGCGAGCGGCGTGTAGAAGGACGGCCATCCGCAGTGGGAGTCGAACTTCGTGCCGCTGCGGAAGAGCTCGTTGCTGCAGGCCCGACAGCGGTACACGCCGTCACGCTTCTCGTCGAGCAGCTCGCCGGTCCAGGCGCGCTCGGTGCCGGCCTGCCGCAGCACGTGGAACTCCTGCGGGTCCAGCTCGACGCGCCACTGGTCGTCGGTCTTGTTCACGTCGTAGGTCATGCCCGGGTCAACCGTGGATCGACGTCCGATGTTCCGTCCGTCCCGCACCGCCGCTGCGGCGGCGCGGGACCGCGACGGCAGGATCAGCGGCCGGAGCCGCCCTGGCGTCCCCGGGACTGGCCGGACCGACCGCCCTGCGCACCGGAGCGACCACCCTGGCCGGCGGGGCGGCCGCCCTGGCCGCGACCCGTGGGGGCTCCACCGCGGCCACCGGACCGGGTGCCGCCGCCCGCGCCGCCACCGGACTGCTGCTGTCCACCCTGGGCACCGCCACCGCCGGAGCGGCCGCGGCCGCTCCGACGACGCCGGGACGCGCCGCCTGCCGGGGCCTGGCCGCCGCCGGACCCGGCGCGCGAGGGCTGCTGCGGGGCCTGCACCGGGGCGGGCTCCACGTGCGCCGCGACCTCGCCGACGAGCGCCGACACGACGGCGTCACCGGGGCGGACGTCCTGCGGGCGCGCCGAGATGCGGGCCTTGCGGGTGAGGTCGCGGACGTCGCCGCGCTCCTCGGGGAGCATGAGGGTGACGACGTCGCCGACGGACCCGGCACGGGCGGTCCGGCCCGAGCGGTGCAGGTACGCCTTGTGCTCGGCGGGCGGGTCGACGTGCACGACGAGCTCGACCTCGTCGACGTGGATGCCGCGGGCCGCGATGTCGGTGGCGACCATGACCTTGACGTCGCCGGAGGAGAACGCGGCGAGGTTGCGCTCGCGCGCGCCCTGGCCGAGGTTGCCGTGCAGGTCGACGGCGGGCACGCCCGCGGCGGTGAGCTGGCGGGCCAGCTTCTTCGCCTGGTGCTTGGTGCGGGTGAACAGCACCCGGCGGCCGGTGCCCTGGGCGAGCTGGTGCACGACGTCCCGCTTCACCTCCTTGTCGGCGACGGCGAGGATGTGGTGCGTCATCTGCGGCGGCGGCGCGGCGGCGTCGTCGACGGAGTGCGTGACGGGGTTGCTGAGGTAGCGCTTGACCAGCACGTCCACGCCGTTGTCGAGCGTGGCCGAGAACAGCAGCCGCTGACCGGTGCGGGGCGTGCGGTCCATGATGCGCTTCACGCCGGGCAGGAACCCGAGGTCGGCCATGTGGTCAGCCTCGTCCAGCACGGTGATCTCGATGTCGTCGAGGCTGAGGAGCCGCTGGTTGAGCAGGTCCTCGAGGCGGCCGGGGCACGCGATGACGACGTCGACGCCCGCGCCGAGCGCGGTCACCTGCCGGGACTGCGCGACACCGCCGAAGATGGTGGTCGTGCGCAGGCCGAGGGCCTCGGCGAGCGGCTTCATCGTGGCGTCGATCTGGTTCGCCAGCTCGCGGGTCGGGCAGAGCACGAGGGCGCGGGGGCGGTTCGCGACGCGGCGGGAGCGCCCCTGCGCCTTGGCCTCCGCGGCGGACCGGGCGAGCCGAGTCACGACGGGCAGCGAGAACGCGAGGGTCTTGCCGGACCCGGTCCGGCCGCGCCCGAGGACGTCGCGGCCCGCCATCGTGTCCGGGAGGGACGCGGACTGGATGGGGAACGGGCTGGTGATGCCGGACGCCGTCAGGTGGGCGACGACGGGCGTGGGCAGGCCGAACTCGGTGAAGGTGGTCACGCAGGAAGCCTCTCTGAGGACGTCGGGGACGTCCTGGGTCGGGTGATCGCCGCACGCAATCCGGGGGCGGATCTCCACGACGCAGAGGCGCGCGGACGCGCAACCTCGGTGCACCATTGTCGCACGGACACCCGCCGTCGTGCCGGGCGCACCGGCCTCGGCTACGTCACACGACCCGGGTGGAGACGGACGAGGCGTGCACCGCGGCCCCTCGGGACCTCCACGACCACGTGGTGGAATGGGCGCCGTGGACGACTTCCTCACCGCGGCCGGCGACGTGATCGCGCAGATCTGGTCCGCCGCGACGACGCCCGTGCCGCCGCCCGACCAGGCGATCGTGCTGGCCGCCGGGCTCGCGGCCCTGGCCGTGGTGCTGGTGACCCCGGTGTGGCGGGTGGCGCGGCACGTCGTCACGATCGCGCACGAGGGCGCGCACGCCGTCGTCGCGATGCTCACCGGGCGGCGTCTGGACGGGATCCGGCTGCACTCCGACACCTCGGGGCTCACGGTGACGGCCGGGCGCCCGCGCGGCGCCGGCATGGTCCTCACCGCGTTCGCCGGGTACGTCGGGCCGGGGCTCGTCGGCCTCGGGGCGGCCTGGCTGCTGCGGGCCGGCTACGCCGTCGGCCTGCTGTGGCTGCTCGTCGTGCTGCTCGCGCTGCTGCTGCTGAAGATCCGCAACTGGTTCGGTCTGTGGTCGGTGCTGGTGAGCGGCGCGCTGCTCGTGGCGGTGTCATGGTGGCTGGACCCGCAGGCCCAGTCCGCGGTCGCGTACGCCGTCACGTGGTTCCTGCTGCTGGGCTCCGTGCGCCCGGTGTTCGAGCTGCAGGCCCAGCGTTCCCGCGGGCGGGCCCGCAGCTCCGACGCCGACCAGCTCGGCCGGCTCACCGGTGTCCCCGCCGTCGTCTGGGTCGGGGTGTTCGTCGCGGTCACGGCGGGCTGCCTCGTCCTGGGTGCGACCTGGATCGTGCAGCCCGCCGCCTGACACGGGGGCCGTCGGTGGCGACGTCCTCAGAGCTTGGCGTAGCGGGCGCGGGCGAACGAGTACAGCCCGTACGCCGCGATGCCGAGGCCGGTGATGACCAGCAGGACGACGCCGAACGGCTGGTCGCGGATGGTCTTCAGCGCGTCGTCGAGACCGCCGGCCTTGTCGGCGTCGGACGTGGCCGCCGCGTAGACGAACAGCACGCCGAGCACGCCGAGGGCGACGCCCTTGGCGATGTAGCCCACCTGGCCGAGGCGCACGACGGCCTGGCTCACGGCGCCGGCGCCGGTGGTGACGAGGTCCTCGCGAAACTTCTTGGTCCAGCCCTTGTAGACGTGGAAGACGCCCACACCGACGATGGTCAGGCCGATGGCGCCGACGATCAGCTGACCGCCCGGCAGGCCCAGGATCTGGGCGGTGAGGTCCTCCTGGGTGTCCCCGCCGCCACCGCCACCGCCGCCCGTGGCGATGCGCGCGGCGGTGAAGGCCAGCACGCCGTAGAGGACCGCCTTGGCGGCGGCCTTGATCCGCGAGCCGGTCTGCTTCGCGGTGTCGGTGCCGGGGACTCCGACGAGGGCCTGCACGAGGTGCCACAGACCGAGCGCGGCCAGGCCGACCACGATGGTCCACAGCAGGAAGGCTCCGCCGGGGGCGTCGGCGAGCTGCCGCAGCGCACCCGACTCGTCGGCGCTGCCGCCGGAGCTGCCGAGGGCGAGCTGGATCGCCAGCCAGCCGATGATGAGGTGCAGGACGCCGGACGCGGCGTAGCCGATGCGAGCCAGGGTCCGCAGCGCGCTGCTGTTCTTCGCGCGCCGGGCGGCGTTCTCGGCGGAGCGGGTCGGGGAAGTCACGATTCACCTCCAGGTGCCAGGAATCTCCTGACATGCCCGATACCGTGCCTCAGGCCGGGTCGCCTCGCCACCGGGGGGCCTGTGGCGTGGGGCACGGTCGGCGAGCGCTGCACCCGGGAAGCACGACGGCGGAGCACCCCGAGCGGGGGCTCCGCCGTCGGACGGGCAGGTGCGGTCAGTCGTGCTGCGGGCTGAGCACGAAGCCAGGGCCCTCGGTCGAGGGCTGCGCGTCGAGCTCGAGCGTGGCCAGCGCGATGGCGGCCTCCGAGTCGACGAAGACGTGGGTCTGGCCCTGCTCGTCGACGACCTGGTCCTCGGGCTGCGGGGCGGGGACGAGCGCGAGCTCGAAGTTGCCGGGCTGGTCGGCGGACTGCGCGATGCGCAGGCCACCCTCGGCGGGGACACCGGCCTGCTCGGCCAGCGTGCCGACTGCGGTACGGGCGTTCTCCGTCACGGTGAGCATGAAGAGCTCCTCTCGTCGGGGTTCGCGACCCTTCCACCGAAGCAAAGCCTCGCCGCGAATGCAACGCGACGGCCCCGACGAGACGCAATCTCCCGCATCGTGAGACCTTACGCGTCCGCGAGCGGGGCGGACCGGCGCGCTCGTGCGGATCTCGCCCGGGCGCCCGCGTAGGCTGACCCACGGTCGGCCCCGGTCGACGGGCCTCTAGCTCAATCGGCAGAGCAGCGGACTTTTAATCCGCGGGTTGTGGGTTCGATCCCCACGGGGCCCACCTTTCTGACCTGTACAAACACTCCTCCACGGCGTCCCACCTGCCGGATCATGTAGCAAACATGTGGCACTCACCACTGCACGCCCCCGCCCCGCGGCCTTGTCGTTCAGCAAGGCCTCTGGTTGACCGCATGTGCAAGACCTTCACGCTGCGGCTGCTGCTCCTGGCCGCCAGCCTCGACCCGCGCGTCGAGGTCCACGCCTACAACCTCAAGGGCGGCTCCGACCTCGACCCCCTCGAGGCCATCCCGCACGCTTACCGCACCGGCGCCGGCCCCGAGGACCTCGCCACCTGCGCGTCGCCCAGCCGGACACCGAGCGGACACGACGACGGACGAGCAGACGGACACCTAGGAACGCCGCGAGCGCCCCGGACACGGTGGACACCATCGCGGACGTGGACACGACGGCGGACGGCGCAGCGGACAACAGCGCGGACAACGAGAACACCCCGCGTCCGACCGCGTCCGCCCCGGTCGCGGACACCCGGGCGCCCGCCCGTCCCGTCACCGTCCGCCGCCACCCTGCACCGTCCGGCCCGCGACGCCGAGCAGCGGACCACCGCGAGGACATCCTGACGTTCGCCGCGCAGGGCCTGTCCGTCCGTGCGATCGCCGAGCAGGTCGGCCTCGGGAAGACCGCCGTCGCCAAGCTCCTACAGTCGGAGCCCATGACTGCCTGAGCCAGGGCACGACGAACCCGCCCCCACCTCTGAGGTGGGGGCGGGTCGGGGAGAGACGCCGAGTGTTCAGCGACCGGACCCCAGGCGGCGCTTGACCGCGGCCGGCAGCCGGCGGATCCCGCGGGGGGCGGGGGGCTCCGGCGGGGCCGTCGCAGAAGCCGGAGGCAGCCGTTCGAACACGGGCGGGAAGTCCTCGAACACTCGCGCGAGGTACGAGCCCTCCGGCGCGTCCGGGGCGCCCTTGAAGCGGTAGGTCATCTTCTGGACGTGTCCGGTGCGCAGGATCCGGCCATAGTTGTGCTCGTTGAGCGGCTGGAGCTGGGCCTTCTGCAGGGCGTGCGCGTTGGGCGACGAGTGGATGATGGCCGAGTCCCAGGCGGCGGTGAACTCCGGCAGATGCGCGTACAGCGCCTCGAAGCAGAGGTGGAACCAGAAGTAGTGCGGCAGGTCCTCGTGGTTCTGCCAGAACCAGTCGAAGAAGTCACGTAGCGCGACCGGGACGATGCTGCCCCGCTGCGCGATCAGGAACCAGCTCGAGAGGAACTTCGTGACGGTGTAGGCGAAGAACGGTGTCGGGAGGACCTGGCGGTACAGGCTGTCCAGAGGCTGCGTCGTCAGGACAGTCGCGTCCACCCAGATGCCGCCGTGCTCGGCCAGGAGATGCACCCGAAGGATGTCGGAGTAGTGCGCCTTCCACTTCGAGGTGCGCTCCGCGACGACGGGGTCGATCTGGGTGTACTTCGGAACGGTCCTCGCGGTGAGCTGGCGCACCTCGAATTCCGTTGCCTCGGCCTGCAGGCGGGTGGCGCAGGCCTTGACGATGTGCGGCGCGCGCTTCCAGCCCTGCTCCCAGTAGGACCAGATGATCCGCTGGTGTGTGGGTTCGGCGTCCACCTCGAGCGGCGGGTTGGTGGCGAGGAACTCGCCGACCTTCTGGTGCGCCAAGAGCCGCGCCTCAGCATCCGGCCCCGTGAACGTGAGCGTGCGCTCGCGCAGTTGGTAGGTGATCTCGGCCAATCCGCACTCCCGGTCGCTGCTGCGCCACAGCGGCACAGGTAGGCGACCATCTTGCCAGGCTGCGAGGCTCGAGCGTCGCACCCGTCGGAAGGCCACGACCTGGAAGGACGGCCGCATCACCGCCGACCGTCGGTTAACCTTGGTTCGAACGTATGTTTTCATCCCAGCGGGGGCAGAGCGCTGCGCCTCGGGAGCAACCCTTCGAACTAGGCTCTTCGCCTGTGACTTGGTGGCCGTCGACAGTGCGTGACGCGCAGCGCTGGCGCGCCCGTGGCGTCTTGGCGATGCGGATTGCCGTGACCCTCGCCACGCTGGCGTCGACCCTCGCACTCGCAGTTCGAGGTCAGATCAACCCGCAGCTGAGCCTGTGGTGGGTGTTCCTGCCCCTCGTTGTCGCAGCACCTGGACAAGCTGTCGACACGATCGTCAGGGCGATGCACACCCACAGGGCGCCTCTACGCGAAGATGACCGCCGCGATATCCAGCAGCTCGCCACGCAGGCACTTCAGGACGTCGCGCGGTACGGCAACATCGACATCACGAAGGTCGGCGTCTGCGTGTGGGTGCCCGGCACGGTGAAGCCCTTCCTCTGGAAGCCGCGTCTCTTGCGCGTAGTCCGATTCCGACTGGACACTGCGGCCGCGAAGCCTAGCGACGTTGACTGGGTGATGGGCAAGGGGACGATCGGCGAGGCGTGGCGATCGAGACGCCTCCAACACAAGGATTGGCGCGCGATCGCGAACCGCCACCCGGGTCGCCTGACAGATGAGCAGTGGACCCAGATCCCAACCGAGACCAAGAGCGGGTTCACACAGGAAGAGTTCGAGGAGGTTCGTGACAAGTACGCCGAGGTGTTGGCGGTGCCGATTGTCGACAGCCACTCGGCCAACGTCTTCTACGGCGTGCTCTCGATCGACTTGCCGATGGACGCTGTGCCTGCCGATCAGACGTCCCGTCTCGAGCTCCGCGCCGTCCAGACCAAAGCGAAGGCCGCCGCCGACACGGTGGCGCTGACCTTGAAACACCGTAGAGTCTGACTAGCACAGCACCACCACAGGAGGTGTACGCGACGTGGCATCCAGAAGAGACAAGTTGGACATTTTCCTTCGCCTGGAGTACCTAGATGACGTCCTGTCAGCGTATCCAAGCGACCGACTGCGAGAGAATCTGATGCACCTCGAGAGGGAGGTGGCTCGCCAGTTGGCCCTCATCGGTGTCACCGACATCGAGGAGTTCAAGCGCGAACTGCGACGCGACATGGCCGAGCGGCACGCCCCGTGCCAGGACGAATCGCACCGAGGCAGGCACCTGGCAGACGCCTGATACAGCGCAAACTCCCGAGTTGCCCCGCTCACGTAGAGGTGAGCGGGGCAACTACTTGAGGTTCATAGCTGCCCAGCGGCGGCGCCGTGAACGACCGCTTCCTCACGCGCGATGAGCTCCACGCGATCTGCAGGCATCTCGACGGCGAGCACCTCGCCATGACTCTCCTTCTCACCGGCACCGACCTGCGTTGGGGTGAGGCAGCCGGCCTTCACCGGGCCCGCGTCGACCCCGACCGCAGGGTCCTCGACGTCCTCGAGACATGGTCAGTGCGCGGAGTCCACATGAAGCCTTATCCGAAGGGCCGTCGGCGCCGCCAGGTCCCCATTCCCGCATGGATCGACCTTGCCCAGCTCCAGCAACCGGCCGCGAGCGCCGACTGCGGGTACGAGCACATCGAGGGGCGTTGCCCTGGAGCCCTGCTGCTCGCGACGTCGTCGGGCACGATCGTCGAGCACGCGAAGTTCTCGAAGGCGTTCGCGGCCGCGGTGCGGGCGGCTGACGTCGGGCGGGTGCGCGTTCACGACCTGCGGCACACCTACGCGTCGTGGCTCATCCAGGGCGGCCGTCCGCTCGCCGAGGTCGGCAAGCTGCTCGGGCATGTCTCCCCCATCACGACCCAGCGGTACGCACACCTCGCCGAGGTCGACGCGGACGACATTCTCGCGGCGCTCGGTCCGGGGCCTGAGATGGCCCCCGTGCCGGGCGGGTCGACGAGCTCGCCGCCCGTCGTGCACGGCGGCCTGCTGTCCGCTGAGAGGTTCTACGCGCTGGACGGCGTGGACGTCGGCTGATTGCCCGGGGCGATCTGCCCGCGAGGCGCGAAGAGGTACCGCGCGATGATGTAGGCCAGGCCGATCACCTGGACAACGACAGCCGAGAAGAACGCCACCATCACCGCTGCGTCGATCTTGCCCCACTGCGAGATGACATACAGGAGCATCGTCAAGGCGGACGCAGCGAGCGTGCCGAACACGGCCTTCACCACGAAGTTGTAGAACCGCTTGCGCATGCGGTGCGCCTGCTGTGCTGCCTTGACGTCACTCCGCCGCAGGGCGCTATCGATCGCCTTGTCGGACGCCTCGTCCACTGCCTCGACGTCGAGCGTCGCCACGGGGGCCTCGTCGACGTTCTCGGCAGGGGTCGTGTCACGCCTCGTGTAGGTAGCCCACGAAATCAAGTCCTGCACCGCGTCTCGCCCGACCTCGCGGACCTTGAGCTCGTCGTCCGTCACCTGGTCGAGTTCGTCGTGCCCTTCGTCGGTCACAGCAGGCCGAGTCGACGCAGACGGATCTGCATCGCCTGGAGAGAGACGTTCATGCGCCGCGCCATCACCCCCGGGTTGATGCCGTCAGCGTGCAACTGCTTCACGTAGTGCGACGGCATCAACAGGTTCGCAGCGAACTCGTCTGCGTAGAGCTCGTGCGCGTCATACCCGCCGCCCCGGCGGTCGATGAAGTTGAAGTCGGTCTCACCGCGGCTGTTCCGCTCGACGTAGTGGCCGATCTCGTGGGCGATCGTGAAGCGCTGTCGCTGCTCGCTGTCACGGTCGTCGACGTAGATGACGGGGCGGTCGCCGGGCTCGACTCGGAGCATGCCCGAGATGCTCTCGTTGAAGGTGGCACGGATGACATCCATGTCCAGCTGGGCCGCAATGCGGTCGGGGTCGACCGGGTAGCCGGCAGCCCAGTAGGCCTCGAGGACGTCAGCCGCGTCGTTCGCTGCCTTCTCCTTGACGAGCATGATTGCCTCCTTCCGCCGTGGCTACTACGCCACCCATCGTCGTCGAGGGATGGCGCGGCATGCACCCTCATTGTGCCACCGAAGCACACTGATGTAACCCCTGACCGGCCGGGGGCGCGGGCTGATGCCCGACGGTGCGAGCCATGCTCTGCCACCCTTCCCCGAAGGAGCCGTCTCATGTAGCAACCGTGTAGCAAAGCGGCAATGCACGGCGCTGCGCCAGGCTTCCTCCACGTGACCGCGACTGCTGCGGTGCAGGCGCTCTACCTGCAGAAACGCTGTACGAGACTGCGCGAGGCATCGCCGGACTCTCTGGGTTGGCAAGGACCTTTGATCCGCGGGTTGTGGGTTCGATCCCCACGGGGCCCACCCCGCCACGCCGCGTCGGGGGACGCTCACGCTCACCCCGCCGCGGGCACCTCCGGATCGGAGCGCGAGCATCCGCCGCGTCCCGGCACGGGCGAGCATGAGGACGACGATCAGGCCCGTCACGGCGAAGAAGCCGCCCAGCTGGACGGCGTCGCCGAACACGAGGGCGGTCAGCTCCAGCACGAGGAGCTTGCTGCCCGCCATGACGAGCAGCAGGGCGGCCACGCCCATCGCCCGCCCGGCGGGGCCCTGCGCCGTCCGGACCCGGCCCACCACCCGTTTCTTGACCCGCAGGACGAGCTCGAGGACGACCTTGAGCAGGATCGCCGTGAGGAACGCCAGGAGGAACGTCTCGGAGACGACCTGGGGGAACAGCTGGACGAACGTGCCCAGCACGACCAGGTAGACCAGGACGTCCACGAGGTCGTGGGCTCGCAGCCGCATGCCTCGACGGTAGGCGCCCGGCCTGCCGCCCGCCGGAGGGACGGCCCGCCCGCCCGGGTGCAGCCTGCTGGCCCTGCCCGCCGGGGCACGTCAGGATGGGTTGCGTGACCGTGCTGCTGGACCCGCCCTCCCCCGCCCCGCTCGTCGTCGCCCACCGCGGTTACGCGGCCGTGGCTCCGCAGAACACGATGGCCTCGTTCGAGGCGGCGTGGCGCAGCGGGGCACCCGCCCTCGAGCTGGACGTGCGTCTCACCGCCGACGGCGTGCCGGTGATCATCCACGACCCGGTGGTGGACCGCGTCACCGACGGGTCGGGTGCGGTGGCCGACCTCGACGGCGCGACGATCGCCGGCCTCGACGCCGGGTCGGTCTTCTCCGAGCACCTGGCCGGCCAGCGGGTGCCGACCCTCGCGCAGGTGCTGCGTTTCCTCGCCCGCCGTCCGGGGTTCGACCTGCTGTGCGAGTACAAGGGCACATGGACGCCGGAGCAGCTCGCCCCGACGACCCGCGCCCTGGACGCGACCGGGCTCGCGGGACGCGTGCTCGTCCAGGGCTTCTCGCGGGAGACCGTCGCGGCGCTGCGGGAGGCCGCACCCCACCTGCCGCGCGGGCTGCTCTGCGACGCCGCACCCGCGGACCTGCTCGACGCCGCCCGCGAGCTGGGCGCCGTCACCGTCAACCCGTCCGTCGCGGCGGTGCTCGCCGACCCCGACCTGGTGCGCCGCGCCCACGACGTCGGGCTGAAGGTCATGCCGTGGACGGCGAACGAGCCGCCGCTGTGGCGCGGGCTGGTCGCCGCCGGGGTCGACGCGATCATCACCGACCGCCCCGGGGAGCTGCTCGGCTGGCTCGCGGGCCGCGCCGAGGCCTGACCCCCTCTGCCCCACGCGAGATCGACCCGGCGGGACCGAGATCGACGCACGGTGCGTCGATCTCGGTCCCGCTGGGTCGATCTCGCGGTGGGTGGGAGCGGCTACTGCCCGTCGCCGCCGTCATGGCCGTCGCCGGGGCCGTCGGTCGGGCCGCCGTCGCCGGAGTCGGGGGCCATCCGGCGCGGACGTCGCCCGGTCCCGTCGGTGTCGCCCACGTCGCCCTCGCCGTCGTCGTCGCGGAAGACCTCGGTCGCGACCTCGCCGGTGAGCCGCCGTTCGGCGAGCTCCTCGCGCTCGGCGATGGCGTCCTCGCCCGGCCCGGAGAAGTGCTGGGCACGCTCCTCGGCGTCCTTGCTGCCGCTGTAGAGCCCCGGCCTGTCGATCGGGGACATCACGACGGTCTCGGCGGCACCGCCGCGCGCGGTCACGGGGACGTCCCCGAGCAGCACCGTCGTCTCGGGCGTCTCGGCGGGCGGCACCGACGACCTGGTCGGCGACGGCAGGCGACGGTCGCGCACCGGCGCCCGCCGCGGGCCGCGCCGGGTCGTGGACCGGGTCCCCCCGGCGGGAGCCTCCGCGGCGCTCTCCGCCGCGCCGTCGGTGGCGGACCCGGTGGACGCGGCGGACGCGGCGGACGAGCCCGGTGCTGCGGGCAGCACCGCCGGGGCCCGGCGTCCGATCCGCTCCGACGGCGCCGGGTCGGCGGAGGCACCGGCCGACGCCGCGGAGTCCTCCACGGGCGAGATCGCCGGGCCGTCACCGTCGTCGTCGGGCAACGGCGCGACACCCTGGAGACGGGTGCGCGGAATCGCGTACGGGGCGGCCCGCTGGAGCCACACCACCAGGCCCTCGCGGACGGCGCAGCGCAGGTCCCACAGGTTGCCGGCGTCGGCCGCGCTCACGAGCGCCCGGGTGCGCACCACTCCCTCGGTGGCACCGGTGACCTGCAGGATGCCGAGCCGCTGGTCCCACAGCGACGACTCCGCGAGCAGCCGGTCCAGCTCGGCGCGCATGTCGTCCAGCGGCACCCGGAAGTCGACGTCGATCTCGACCGTGCCCAGCAGGTCGGCGGCACGCCGGGTCCAGTTCTCGAACGGTGTCGTCGTGAAGTAGGTGCTCGGCAGGATGAGGCGGCGGTCGTCCCACGCGTGCACGACGACGTAGGTGAGGGTGATCTCCTCGATGCGGCCGAACTCCCCGTTCAGCACCACGACGTCGTCGACGCGGATGGCGTCGGTGAACGCGATCTGCATGCCCGCGAAGGTGTTCGCCAGGCTGGACTGCGCGGCGAGGCCGGCCACGAGGGACAGCAGGCCGGCCGACGCGAGGATCGAGGCGCCCGCGGCGCGCATCGCGGGGAACGTGAGGAGCACGGCGCCGACGGCCAGCACGGCGATCACCGCGACCGTGACCCGCCGCACCACCGAGATCTGGGTCTGGACGCGGCGGGCGTGCCGGTCGTCGCTGGAGTGGCTGATGCGGGCGAGCGTGCGGTCCTCGACGACGAACGCCATCGCGCCGACCAGCCACGCCGACGCGAGGATCGTCGCGATGAGCAGCCCGTGCCGTAGCGGGTCGTACCAGGCCTCGTCCTGGTGGGCGGACAGCCGGAAGGCGATCCACACGGCGACGACCATGAGCAGCACGCGCAGCGGCCGCCGCAGGCGGACGGACATGTCGCGCAGCAGGGGCCGACGGCGGGCGATGCGGTGGATGATCGCCGAGACGATCGTCACGACGAGGTAGGCGGCGACGAGAGCGGCGGCGGCCCAGGCCAGGGTCACGGTGAGCGAGACCGTCGACTGGACGGTCTCCTCGGGGATGGCGGGGTCTCCGTCCAGGAACAACATCCCCCCAGGCTAGGAACTCAGGCTGGGTCTCGCTCGTCGCGGACCTGGACGCGACCTGAAGGGGTGTGCAGCCAGCCGCGCAGGCGTCCCGTCACCCAGGGCAGCACCCAGAACGACATGATCGGGGTGAGGACCAGCGTCGACACCAGCACCTGGACGGGCAGCAGCAGGTCGCGGAAGGCGGGCACCAGCCACGCGACCAGCAACGTGAACGCGAGGTTGACGGGGAAGAACCCGAGCCAGATCGCCACCGACTGCTTCCAGCGCGGCGGCGCGGGCAGCAGCGGCGGGCCGGACGGCTCGTCCTGGCGGACCGGAGGGTCGAACCAGCCCTCGATGCCGGTGCGCCGGGTGACGGCCCGCTCCGTGACGAGCCCCTGCCCCTGGGCGAGCCAGCCCTGGCGGTCGGCCGAGCCCTCCCACGCCTCCAGCCGGTCGGCGTCGGCGAACCGGTAGAGCATCACCCAGTCCTCCGAGCCCTCCGCGGCCCGGATCCAGCCCGACCCGAGGAACCCCGGCCAGCGGTTGGCCAGCCGGACGCCGGACTGCACCCACGCGGTGACCTCCGGGACGCGATCGGGGCTGACGACGCGATGGATCGACACGGTGACGGGTGCGGAGCTCATGCGAGCAGTGTTCGACGGCGCGCCCGCCGATGCCCGCCGAGGACGACGCGCGGGACGGTGACGCCCGTCATACGGACGCCTCGCTCGCAACCGGCCGCTCCGTGCTTTGCCCGTTCTTCACGGACACCCCCCAGATCTTCCCCCGCTTGCGTGACGCTCCCCCGCGCAGAACCCAGGGTCCGGACACATCGCGGGCCCACCATGGACGGCGGCCCCGAGACCACACCCGAGGACTCCCCCTGTGAACCTGCCCCGCTTCCGCCTGCCCCGACGACGCCACCCGCGCGCCGTCGGCCGGCACCACCAGCCGAGCACCCGCCGCGCGGCGACCCCGCGCCCGACGACCCGCTCGACGAGGACGCCCGGACCCCGCGCCGCCGTCGGCGGCGCGATGGCCGTCCTGGCCGTCACCGCCGTGACCGCCACCGCGGTCACCGGCGGTCCCGCCGGCGCCGAGTCGTCGACCACGACCTCCACGACCGACGCCTCCACCGTCGTCGTGTCGCCGGACCTGGCCACCGCCGAGCCGACCGTCGTCGTGTCCCAGGACGAGACCACCGTCCGCGCGTCGTCCGCCCTCCAGCGCGCGACCGACGTCACCACGGACCAGGCGACGCTCAGCAAGGCGCAGGAGCGCAAGATCGACGCGCAGGTCGAGAAGGTCGCCGGTCTCCTGGAGAGCCGCGACGCGGACTCGGCCTCCCGGTCCGGCGAGCGCAGCGCCCTGCCGCAGGGCACGGCCGCACCGGCGGCGCAGGGCGACGGATCGCCCGTCACCGCGACCGCCGACGAGATCCTCGCCGCGAACCGTGCCGCCGAGCGCGAGGCCGCGCAGGACGCGTCCGGGTCCGCCCCGGACCGCGCGCAGGCCGACGAGACCGAACGTGCCGAGGAGACCCCCGCCGAGGAGCAGCCCGAGGAGGCGGAGCCCGCGCAGGGCGAGGCCGAGCCCGCCGAGGCGGAGTCCACAGCCCTGGCCAAGGCGACCGACACCCTGGTCGACCTGCTCGACGCCGCACAGTCCGACACCGTCGACGTCGAGGCCGCGCCCGAGACCCCCGCGGACATCACCGCCGCGCAGGTGGCCGCCGCGCGCCAGGCCGCCGCGGGCCTGACGAAGTACGTCGACTCCGTCGTCGGCTACGGGAACGGCCAGATCCCGTCCGGCGAGCTCTGCGAGCTCGACTTCGCGCCCGGCGAGACCCTGCGGTGCGACGCCGCCGAACAGCTCGAGCGCCTCGACGTCGCGTACGCGGCGCGGTTCGGCGAGCACCTGTCGGTCAACGACTCCTACCGGTCGTACGCGGCGCAGGTCGCGACCAAGGCCGC
Organism: Isoptericola dokdonensis DS-3; assembly: GCF_001636295.1. Taxonomy (NCBI): domain Bacteria; kingdom Bacillati; phylum Actinomycetota; class Actinomycetes; order Micrococcales; family Promicromonosporaceae; genus Isoptericola; species Isoptericola dokdonensis. The sequence goes on from NZ_CP014209.1 coordinate 2,138,331, forward strand.
CCGCGGTGCGATGGCGGCGGTGCCGGGCTACTCCAACCACGGGTGGGGCGTCGCCGTGGACCTCAACGGCGGCGTCGAGTCCTTCGGCACCGCGAAGTACGAGTGGCTGCGCGAGAACGGCCCGAAGTTCGGCTGGGACAACCCCGGCTGGGCTCGCGCCGACGGCCGCAAGCCCGAGGCCTGGCACTGGGAGTACAGCCCGATCGGGTGAGGGTCGTCGACCGACCCGCCCCAGGAGCACCGACGACGCGTCCCGCACCCGCGGGACGCGTCGTCGTGCGTCCGGGCCCCGGTCAGTCCCAGCCGAGCTCGTGCAGGCGGTCGTCGTCGATGCCGAAGTGGTGGGCGATCTCGTGCACGACGGTGATCGCGACCTCTTCGGCCACGTCCTCGGGGGTGTCGCAGATCGCGAGCGTGGGGTGGCGGTAGACGGTGATGCGGTCGGGCAGCGAGCCCGCCGCCCAGACCTCGCCCCGCTCGGTGAGCGGCACCCCCTCGTAGAGGCCGAGCAGCTCGGGGTCGTGCGGCGGGGCGTCGTCCTCGACGAGCACCACGACGTTGTCCATGAGCCGGGTCAGCTCCGGCGGCACCTGGTCGAGGCCTTCGGCCACGGCTGCCTCGAACTCCTCGCGCGTCATCTCCACCACGACGCCATCCTCCCGCACGCCGCGCCCCGTACCGCACGCCGCGCCCCGTACCGCGCGCAGGCCCCGGACCCGGCCCGACCGGTATGCTGTCCCGGCTAGCCCCCATCGTCTAGCGGCCTAGGACCCCGCCCTTTCACGGCGGTAGCACGGGTTCGAATCCCGTTGGGGGTACCACGTGAGCGTCGAGTCAGCACCTCGAAGCCCACGATCTGGGGTGTCATCCCTGGTCAGGAGCCGATTTCAGGTTCAGGCCGAGCATGGGGTACGCTTCTTCTCGGTTCGGAAACGAGCCGCCAGGCAGGCGAGGAATCGCCGGCCATGGCCCTGTAGCGCAGTTGGTTAGCGCGCCGCCCTGTCACGGCGGAGGTCGCGGGTTCAAGTCCCGTCAGGGTCGCGCATGAAGCGCCCGGAACGTCGGAAACGGCGCCCGGGCTTTCGTGTCCGAGGCTCTGTAGCTCAGTTGGTAGAGCGTTCGACTGAAAATCGAAAGGTCACCGGATCGACGCCGGTCGGAGCCACCTCAGCACGAAGGCCGCAGCCCCCACGGGGTTGCGGCCTTCGTCGTCGACGCAGCCGTAGGAATTGCCTGTCTCGGCTGGTCACGGTTGAGTGGGGTGCACACGTCCACCACGAGGATCGGAGCAGCCGATGACGGACTGGGACGACGGGCGGCCCCCGCCCGCCGATCAACCGCCCAGCATGGGCCGGCTGGTCGAGCAGGTCTCGGAACAGGCCACCCGCCTGGTACGCGCCGAGATCGCGCTCGCCAAGGCCGAGCTCGCCGACAAGGCGAAGCGGTCGGGCATCGGTGTCGGGCTCTTCGCCGCCGCGCTCGTCATCGTCCTGTACGCGGTCGGGGTGCTGATCTGGTCCGGCATCATCGGGCTCGACGAGGTCTGGCCGCTGTGGCTGTCCGCCCTCGTCGTCGGCGTGGCCATGCTGCTGCTGGCGGGGCTGCTGGTCTTCGTCGGCGTCAAGCTCCTCAAGCAGGCGGCCCGACGGCCGGAGACCATCGACCGTGTGAAGGACGACGTCGCGAGCTTCAAGGAGGGGATCTCGAGGTGAGCCGGACGACTCCCCCGCCGGACGACCTGACCGGTCCGCCGCCGACCCCGGCCGAGCTCCGGTCGGAGGTGGAGCACGCCCGGCGCGAGCTCGCCGACGCGATCGACGCCCTCACGACCCGGGTCTCGCCGTCCTATCAGGCCTCCCAGCTCGCCCGGAACACGCGCCAGGCGGCGGAGGACGTCGGCGGCCTCCTGTCCGGGGACGGGCTGCCCGCCCACGAGCGCCGCGCGCGCAACGCCAAGATCCTGCTGGGGGTGGCAGCGGCGGGAGTCGTCACGGTCGCCGTCCTCGTCATCAAGGTCGTGCGCCGCTGAGGTGACACGCGATCGTCGAGACGTCGCACGAGCATCGACCCGCCGCCCTCGCCCGGGTCGATGCTCGTTTCGCGTCCGCGCGCTGTCGCCGAAGTGCTGTCGCGGACGCGGAACGACTAGCGGCCGGGGCCGCCGGCGCTGCTGTCCGGATCCGCCGCCGCGGCGTTCGCCGCCGCCTCGGCCTCGGCCGCCTCGGAGGCGGCGCCGAGCAGCGCCCGGACCTCCGACTCCTTGTAGCGCCGATGACCGCCGAGCGTCCGGATGGACGAGAGCTTGCCCGCCTTGGCCCACCGCGTGACGGTCTTCGGGTCGACACGGAAGAGGCTCGCGACCTCCGCGGGTGTCAACAGCACCTCGGAGTCCCCGTGGAAACTCATCCCCTGCCACCTCCTGGCACGCGACCGGTCCGGACGGCGTCCGTGAGCTCGACGGCCGTGTCATGCCATTGTGTGCAGAAAGTGGGATTGAGGCGACTTGAACCGTGTACGGCCGGCCTCGGCCCCTTCGAGCAGGCGTGGCGAAGATCACCGCCGCGGCGTCGATCGGCTCCCGAACGGGGTCGACATGACGGAGAACACGCGCCGCGACGCCCACCGAGTGGAGGGAATGCTCCCGGAGCATGTACCGTTAGAGCCTGAACAGACGAAATCTTCTCTCGGGGCCGCACGTCTGAGACGTTGCCGCCCCGCTCCTACGTTGAGGGGGTCGGAGCCATGGGCCGCGGCCGTCAGAAGGCTAAGCACACCAAGGTCGCTCGCGCGCTGAAGTACTACAGCCCCGAGACGAACTACCACGCGCTGGAGCAGGAGCTCCAAGGTAGTCCGCAGACCGACGTTGCCACCGAGGATCGCTGGACGAGTTCTGGCGGGGAGTCCGAGTACGACAACTCCAGCTACACCGCCTGGGACGACGACCGCCGCTGACGGCGGCCCTCCGTTCCAGGCCAGGTCTCCGACCACACACCGACAGGGTCGGGCGGCGCACGCCGCCCGACCCTGTCGTGCGTGGCGGGCCCGGCGGTGGCCTCCGGCCCCGTCGCGTCGTGCGCGCCCGGCCGATGCGGTGGACGACGCACGGTGCCGCCCGGCACGGACGCCGGGCGGCACCGCCGCGTCAGGATCCGGTCAGCGGTAGTCGCCCACCAGCCGCACCGCACCGCCGTGCACACCCTTGGTGCCGGCGACCAGGTCGGTGGCGGGGGCGGTGGGGTCGAGGTCGGCGACGGTGCCGAGGGTCCAGGCGTCCACGCCGAGGGCCGCAAGCCGCGCCAGTGCCGCGTCGGCGCCGTCGGCCCCGACCACCGCGACCATCCCGACGCCCAGGTTGAGGGTGTTCTCCAGGTCGCCGCGCGGCACCGACCCGAGCTCGCGCACGGTGCGGAACACCGCCGGGACCTCCCAGGAGGACCGGTCGACGGTGGCGACCGTCCCCGCGGGCAGCACCCGGGCGAGGTTGGCGGCGAGCCCGCCGCCGGTGACGTGCGTGAAGGCGTGCACCTGGGCGGCCTCGTCCCGGGCGAGCGCGAGGCAGTCGGACGCGTAGACCCGCGTCGGCTCCAGCAGCTCCTCGCCGAGGGTGCGGCCGAACTCCTCGACGTGCCGGTCGAGCTCCCAGCCGGCGTGCTTCACGACGGCCCGCACGAGCGAGTAGCCGTTGGAGTGCAGGCCGCTGGACGCCATCGCGACGAGCACGTCCCCGGCACGGACCCGCTCCGGCCCGAGCACGGCGTCCGCCTCGACGATCCCCGTGGCGGCACCGGCGACGTCGTACTCGTCCGGCGCGAGGAGACCCGGGTGCTCCGCCGTCTCGCCGCCGACGAGCGCGGTGCCGGCGACCTCGCAGGCCTGGGCGATGCCCCGCACGATGTCTGCGACCCGCTCCGGCACGACCTTGCCGGTGGCGATGTAGTCGGTCATGAACAGCGGCTCGGCGCCGACCACGACGATGTCGTCCACGACCATGCCGACGAGGTCGAAGCCGATCGTGTCGTGCTTGTCGAGCGCCTGGGCGATGGCGACCTTCGTCCCGACGCCGTCGGTGGACGTCGCCAGCAGCGGCTTGCGGTACCGATGGAACGCCGACAGGTCGTACAGGCCGGCGAACCCGCCGACGCCACCGAGGACGGCCGGGCCGTGCGTGCGGCGCACGGCGTCCTTCATCAGCTCGACGGCCTTGTCGCCCGCCTCGGTGTCGACTCCGGCGGCGGCGTAGGTCAGGGGTTCGGTCACGGGGTCAGGCTCCTGGTGGTGCGGTTCGCCGGTCGAGGGCAGGTCAGGGGTGGTCGAGCGCGGTGCTGCCGCCGACGCCGACGGCGAGCTGGGACAGCCCGTCCTCGGGTGCGCCGAGCGGGAGCTGCGCCTGCTCCAGCAGGTGCTTGCCGAGCTTGTCGGCCTCCGGCAGCTCGATCGGGTACTTCCCGGTGAAGCAGGCCGCGCACAGCTGGGACGCGGGCTGCTCGGTCGCGGCGATCATGCCCTCGGTGGAGATGTAGCCGAGGGAGTCGGCGCCGAGCGACTGGCCGATCTCCTCCACCGTCAGGCCGTTCGCGATGAGCTCGGCGCGGGAGGCGAAGTCGATGCCGTAGAAGCACGGCCACTCCACCGGCGGCGACGAGATGCGGACGTGCACCTCGGCGGCGCCGGCCTCGCGCAGCATGCGGATCAGGGCGCGCTGCGTGTTGCCGCGCACGATGGAGTCGTCGACGACGACGAGCCGCTTGCCCCGGATGACCTCGCGCAGCGGGTTGAGCTTGAGGCGGATGCCGAGCTGGCGCAGCGTGTCCGACGGCTGGATGAAGGTGCGCCCGACGTAGGCGTTCTTCATGAGGCCCTGGCCGAACGGGATGCCGGACTCGGCGGCGTAGCCGGTCGCCGCGGGCGTGCCCGACTCGGGGACCGGCATGACGAGGTCGGCGTCGACGGGGTGCTCGCGGGCGAGCACCCGGCCCATCTCGACGCGTGCGGCGTGCACCGGGCGACCCTTGATGGTGGTGTCGGGGCGGGCCAGGTAGACGTACTCGAAGACGCAGCCGGCCCGCTCCACGGGGGCGAAGCGCGTGGAGCGCAGACCGTCCTCGTCGATGCAGATGAGCTCGCCGGGCTCCACCTCGCGCACGTACGACGCACCGACGATGTCGAGGGCGGGCGTCTCGGACGCGACGACCCAGCCGCGCTGGGTCCGGCCCAGGACCAGCGGGCGCACGCCCTGCGGGTCGCGGGCGGCGTAGAGGGTGCGCTCGTCCATGAAGACCAGCGAGAAGGCGCCGCGCAGTCGCGGCAGCACCTCGAGGGCGGTCTGCTCGAGCGTGTGGTCGGCGTCGCCCGCCAGCAGCGCGGTGACGAGCGCCGTGTCGGTGGTGTTGCCGCGGGCGAGCTCACCGCGGCGCTGCGCGCCGTGACGCTCCGCCACGAGGTTCACCAGCTCGGCGGTGTTGGTCAGGTTGCCGTTGTGGCCGAGCGCGACGGTGCCGGCGGCGGTGGCGCCGAGCGTCGGCTGGGCGTTCTCCCACGTGACCCCACCGGTGGTGGAGTAGCGGCAGTGCCCGACGGCGATGTGGCCGGTCAGGGCGTTCAGGGCGGTCTCGTCGAAGACCTGGGACACGAGACCCATGTCCTTGTAGACAAGGATCTGCTCACCGTTGCTGGTGGCGATCCCCGCGGACTCCTGGCCCCGGTGCTGCAGGGCGTAGAGGCCGAAGTAGGCGAGCTTGGCGACCTCTTCACCGGGGGCCCAGACACCGAAGACACCGCAGGCGTCCTGCGGTCCCTTCTCGCCGGGCATGAGGTCGTGGTTCAGGCGGCCGTCAGGGCGCAAGGGCATGGAGCAAGTATCCCACAGGCTCCCCGAGCCACCGCAGGCCGTCCCGGCGACGGTTCCGCCGCGGTCGCCGGGTCAGCGTCGTCGCAGGCTGCGACGGTCGGCGAGGACCGCGAGCGCGCCGGCGAGCAGGACGAAGAACGTGACGGAGCCCAGCACGACGACCGAGACGTAGACGCCCGGCTTGAGCAGGCCGGACCCTTGCTCGGTGCCGATGCCCGTGAACCAGACCCCGAGCACGACGCCCACGATCACGCCGACGACGGCACCGAGGGTGAAGAACGCCCGGTAGCGCGGGGCGCGGCGCACCCGCGCGGGGTCCACGAGCACCACGTCGTCCTGGGCGTCGTCCTGCACCTGGTCGCCGGCGGGCCGAGCCGTGGCGGCTGCACCGGACCGGGCCGGGCCGGGCTCGGCCGGGCCGACCGTCGTCGCGGGGACGGCGTCCGGGGTGTCCGGGGCGTCCGGGACACCGCCGGCGGGGCCGTCGGCGGGGGTGCGGGGCTCGGGACGGGTGCTGCTCACCCGTCGAGCCTAACGCCGTCCGGGCACGGCTCGGGCCGCGGTCCTGGGCGGGACCGCGGCCCGAGGCCGGTCGTGCGGGACGGTCAGGCGACCTGCTCCCAGGGGCCCCAGCGGTCGCCGGGCACCTGGTTGCGGGTCCACCAGCGGGCGCGGTAGGTGTCGCCGTCGTGCACCACGGTCTCACCGCCGGTGTACACCGTGGACGGCGTCCAGGTGCGGGCCGTGCCCGACGGCGTCACCACCTCGGCGCCGAGCTCCGACCAGGCGCCCCACGGGCTCGCTCCGGGGGTCTCGCCGCGGGTCCACCACAGCGCCTCGAACGTCCGCCCGTCGAGGCTCACCACGTCGCCCGCGGTGTAGACGGTGCCCGCTTCCCACACCGGCGCCGTCGGGGCGTCGGCCAGCAGGTCGAGGCCGACGAGCAGCGGGTCGTGGTCGGACGACCGGAACGGCGACGTGTCGTAGAGGTTGGTGACGTTGTAGTCGTACCGGCTGTACTCGTTCGCGACGGGCTCGACGGCGTTGATGTTCCAGATGTCGGTGCCGGTCACGGCGGCGAGCGCCGCCGGGGAGGCGAGCACGTGGTCGAGGGAGCCGACCTGGCCGTCGAACGAGTACGTCCACTCCCCCGTCGTCGGCCCGAGGTCGGTGTACCCGGCGTCGGTGAGGACGACGATCGGGTCCTCCTGCTCGTAGGCGTTGAAGTCGCCCACGAGCAGCACCTTGTCGGTGCCAGCCCCGGCCGCGACCTCGTCGGCGAACGCGACCAGGTCGGTCGCCTGGCGCACGCGGGACTCGTTGGACGACCCCTGGCCGTCACCGGCGTCGGCGTCGCCCGGCCACGGGCCGGCCGAACCCTTCGACTTGAAGTGGTTGGTCACCACGAGGAGGTCGTCGTCGGTGCCGGTGGTGCCCCCGACCGGCTGGAACACCTGGGCCAGCGGCTGGCGGGCGTTGCCGAACGCCTCGGAGCCGAGCAGGATCTGCGACTCCCCGACGGTCTCGGCGGCGGCGGTGCGGTAGACGAAGGCGTTGCGGATGACGTCCTCGGACGCCGGGACCTCGGCGGGCGACGGGACGTACGCCCAGGTGCCCGCCCCGTCGACCTCGTCGAGCGCGTCGACGAGGTCGGAGAGCGCCTGGTCGCGCGGCTTGTCGAACGCGGCGGAGTTCTCGATCTCCTCCAGCGCGACGACGTCGGCGCCGAGCGCCGAGATCGCGGCGACGATCTTCGTCTCCTGACGCTCCAGGTTCTCGGCGTCGGCCGCGCCACGGGCGTCGCACCCGGTGCGCACGGAGATCGGGTCACCGTCCCGGTCCGTGTAGTACTGGCAGCCGGCGAGCTGGTCGCCGGTGGTGGTGAAGTAGTTGAGGACGTTGAACGTCGCGACCTTCAGGTCGCCGCCCACGGCCTCCGGAGCGTCGGTGCGGGTGTCCTCGAACGTCGCGGGCTGCGCGACGTCGGCGTTGGCCCCGGTGAGCTGCTGCGTCGGCTGGAAGCCCCACGCGGAGTACCGGTAGTCGAGGACGACGGGCGCGGTGAACGTCACGGACGCGCCGACGCGCACCGGGTCGGTGCCGTTCAGCCACGGCAGCGGCGTGCCGGAGCGCGACGCGGAGGTGTAGTTCCACGTGGACCCGTCGTCGAGCAGGACGCCGCGGGCCGCGTTGTCGGCCGCCTGGGCGGCGGCCTCGTCCGAGCCGGGGCGGCCGACCGAGGTCGGCTGCACCAGCGGCGAGCCGCCCGCCGCGAGGCCGACGGTGCCGTACAGGTTCGTGTCGTAGTTGTCGGTGACGACGAACTCGCCCTGCGGGGCGATGAGCATGCCCTCCAGCGCCTCCCGCTCGGCGGCCGAGGCCGGCCAGGCGGTCGTCGTGGGCTTCACCGCGGCGGCGGGTTCGGTGAGCACGCTCCAGGAGGACGCCCGGACCTGCGACAGCTCGAAGTACTCGCCGACGGTGCCGGTCACCTCGAGGTGGTCGCCCACCTGCACCTGCGCGGCGAGCGCCGCGGAGTAGACGAAGATCGCGTCCGACGCACCGGGGGTGGCGTCGGCGGCGGGGTCGCCGCCGGTGCCGGCGGTCTGGAGGTAGATCCCGTCGAACCCACCGGTCGGGTAGGCGGCCGTGACGACGCCGCGCGTCGTGACGGTCTGCCCGTCGAGGGCGGCGACCGCGCCCGTGCCCTGGACGTCGGCGATCGGGACCACCGTGCCGGGCGTCGGGGTGGGGGTGGGCTCCGTCGGGGTGGGGGTGGGCTCGGGCCCGCCGTCACCGCTGTTCGCCGGCGTCGGGGCGCCGGCGACGAAGTCGGCGGCGTTGTCCAGGGTGTGCCCGTGGTCCGTGCGCGACACCGAGGTGCCGTTGGCCGTCCCGGGGGCCGGGGCCGTCCCGAGGAAGGTGTTGGTGGTGGAGCCCCAGCCGACGAGGTCGACGACGTCCTCCGCCGTGGCGCAGGCCGCGCCCAGGCAGGTCAGGCGCGTGGTGCTCGACACGAGCGCCACCTTCGCCCCCGACCCCGACATCGCGATGGTGCCCTCGACGTCGGGCGTGGGCAGGTCCGGCAGGTCGGTGTTCGCACCGGACGCCTGCGCGACGAGGAACGAGCCGCCGGCGGGGATCTCGCCCGTCAGGTTCGTCTGCCCCGACCACGTCGACCCGGTCGCGGACCCGTACTGCACCGACCAGCCGTCGAGCGACACGGGCTCGTCGGTGGGGTTGTGGAGCTCGACGAAGTCGCGGTCGAACGCGCCGCCGTTGTTGCCGCCACCGCCGTAGACCTCGTCGACGAGCACGGCGGCGTCCACGGACGGGACGGCGGTGGCCGGGACGGCGAGCACCGCCGTCGGGACGAGCAACGCCGCCAGGGCCGCGGTGTACGCGGCCGGCCGGCGGCGCGGGGATGGTGACGTGATGGTCACGCTGGTCCTCCTCGATCAGGGTCGACGGTGTCGGCCCCACCCAAGCAGGACGGTGTGAACCCCTGTTGAACCGCAGGTCACGGGCGTGCTACCGAACGAGGGCCGCAGCCGCGACGCTAGCGGAGGCGGCGCGTCCCTGCGCGGTGACACGGTCAGCGGCGGCGGGCCGCCTGCAGCGGGAGCAGGTCGGCCAGGTCGGCCCGCTCCCCCGAGGCGTGCACGCGGCCCGCGGTCACGGCGTCGGCCCAGGTCGACCGACCCGACGCGAGGTCGAGCCACGTCGCGGGGTCCGTCTCGACGACGTTCGGCGGCGTGCCGCGGGTGTGCCGCGGGCCGGCGACGGCCTGCACCGCCCCGGCCGGGGGCACCCGCACCTCGACCGCGTTGCCGGGTGCGACGGCGGCCAGCTCCTCCAGGGTGAACCGGACGGCGGTGGTCGTGGTGGGGCGGGAGGTGTCGCCGTCGAGCCAGGCGGCCAGCGCCGCGCGCCCCGCCACCGGGTCGGTCCGTCGTCGTGCAGGCATGGCAGCAGGTTACGGGTCGGTGCGCTGTCGGTGGCACGGCACATGCTGGAGCCATGACGACGACGGTGCGTGACCTGCTGGCCGACCAGATCGGCTTCTACTGGGAGGCGCACCTGTGGCCGCGGCTGCAGGGCCTCACCGACGACGAGTACCTGTGGGAGCCCGCCGAGCCGGCATGGAGCCTGCGCACGGGCGACGACGGCGTCGTGCGGATCGAGTCCGAGCACCCGGAGCCCGCCGTGCCGCCCGTGACGACCATCGCGTGGCGCACGGCCCACGTCGGCCGCGACGTGTGGGGGATCCGGGCGCGGGCGTTCTTCGGGCCGACGCCGGTGCCCGGCGCGGACATGTTCGACGTCCGGCACTGGCCGGAGCCGCTGCCGCTCACCGCGGCGGGTGGGCTCGCCCTGCTGGAGGAGGGCTACGGGGCGTGGCGGGACGGCCTGGCGGGTCTCGACGACGACGCACTGCTCGCTCCGCTCGGCCCGGCCGGCGGGCCGTACGCACAGGACTCCCTGGCCGCGCTGGTCGCCCACCTCAACCGGGAGGCGATGGCGCACGGTGCGGAGATCTGCCTGCTGCGCGACCTCTACCGGGCCCGGAGGCGATGACACACGTCGGTGCCCGGCACGACCCTGCCGGGCACCGACGACGCTCAGCCGGCCTGCGCCGCGAGCTCTGCCCGCACCTCGTCCCGGAGCCGGCCGTGCCGTGACGGTTCCGGGGCGGCGGCGAGCAGCGTCTTGGTGTAGTCGTGCTGGGGGTCGAGGATCACCTGGTCGCTCGGCCCCTGCTCGACGACGTCGCCGCGGTACATGACGACGATCTCGTCGCTGAAGTGCCGGGCCGTCGCGAGGTCGTGGGTGATGTAGAGGACGCCGAGGTCCTGCTCCCGCTGGAGGCGGGCCAGCAGGCCCAGCACCCCGAGACGGATCGACACGTCCAGCATCGACACCGGCTCGTCCGCGACGAGGAACCGCGCGCCGGGCGCCAGCGCCCGCGCGATCGCGATGCGCTGCCGCTGCCCGCCCGACATCTCGTGCGGCCGCTTCGCGGCGAACACCTCGGGCGGTGTGAGGTTGACGCGCTCCAGCAGCGCGTGGACCGCGGGCTCGACGTCCTTGCCCTTCGCGACGCCGTGGATCTTCAGCGGGCGCTCCAGGTGGTGGCGTACCGGGTGGTAGGGATTGAGCGACGCGAACGGGTCCTGGAACACCATCTGCACGTCGTGGCGGTAGCGGTCCAGCGCGCGGCCCCGCCGCCCGATCCGTGTGCCGTCGAGCAGGATCTCCCCCGACGTGGGCGTCTCGAGCTGGGCGATCATGCGCGCCACCGTCGACTTGCCCGACCCGGACTCCCCGACGACCGCGACCGTGCGGCCCGCCTCCAGGGTGAACGAGACGTCGTTGACGGCGCGCAGGGTGCCGCGCCGCAGCCCGCCGCCGCGGACCTTGAAGTCCTTGACCAGGTGGCGCACCTCGAGCGTGCTCATGCGGTCGCTCCGTCGTCGTAGGAGAAGTCGCCGAGGAGGCTCGGGAACGAGCCCAACAGCTTCTGCGTGTACTCGTGCTGGGCGGCCGCGTAGATCTGCTCGGCCGTGTCGAGCTCCACGATCCGCCCGGCCCGCATCACGGCGATCCGGTCGGAGATCTCGAGCAGCAGGGGCAGGTCGTGCGTGATGAACACGACGGCGAACCCGAACTTCTCGCGCAGCAGCATGAGCTCGCGCAGGATCCCGCGCTGCACCACCACGTCGAGGGCCGTCGTCGGCTCGTCCATGATCATGACCTGCGGTTCCAGCGCCATCGCCATCGCGATCATGACGCGCTGGCGCATGCCGCCCGACAGCTCGTGGGCGTAGGCGTCGAGCCGGGACGGGTCGACGCCGACCAGCCGCAACAGCTCCGCGCAGCGCTCGCGCCGCTCCGGCTTCGTCAAGTTCGGGCGGTGCGTGAGCAGCACGTCCTCGAGCTGCGCATACACGCTGATCACCGGGTTGAGCGAGTTCATCGCGCCCTGGAAGACCATCGACACCTTGTCCCAGCGGAAGGCACGCAGGGCGTCGCCGTCGAGGGACACCACGTCGAGGTCGGTGCCGTCCGCGTCGTGGAACGTCACCTCGCCCGACCGCAAGATCGCCGGCGGCTTGAGGAGCCGGTTCAGCCCGTACGCGAGCGTCGACTTCCCGCAGCCCGACTCCCCCGCGAGACCGAGGATCTCACCCCGGTGCAGCGTGAGGGAGACGTCCTGGACCGCGCGGACCGGCGGGGACACCTCGTACTCGATGGACACGTCGCGGGCGGTCAGCACCGGCGTCAGGCCGGCGACGTGCCGGGCGTGCGCGGCCGAGCTCAGCGGCCCGGTCGTCGTCGTGGGCGCGCTCATGCCTGCACCCTCTCCTTCTCGCTGTCGGGGTCGACGGAGGCCTCGGCGTCGGCACCGTCCGGTCCGGCCGGGCCGGTGTCGGCGGCGCGCTCGTCGGCCTCGTCCAGTGCGGTGATGTCCTTGCCGGCGGCCCGGGCCCGGCGGACGCTGCGCGCCGCGGCGGGGACCGACCGGAGCTTGGGGTTGACGATCTCGTCGATCGAGAAGTTGACGAGGCTCAGCGCGCAGCCGAGCAGCGCGATCATCAGGCCCGGCGGCACGAACCACCACCAGGCGCCGCGGGTCAGCGCGCCGCCGCCCTGCGCCTCGTTGAGCATCGTGCCCCACGTGATCGAGCCGTTCGGGCCGAGCCCCAGGTACGACAGGCCCGCCTCGCCGAGGATCGCCAGCACCACCGCGAAGAGGAACTGCGCGGTGAGCAGCGGCAGCAGGTTCGGCAGGATCTCGACCATGAGGATGCGGGGGGTCTTCTCCCCCGCGACGCGCGCGGCCGACACGTAGTCGCGGTTGCGCAGCGACCTCGACTGGAGCCGCAGCACCACCGCCGCGCCCGGCCAGGCCGTCGCCCCGAGGATGAGGGCCACCACCAGCAGGCTGCGCACCGACAGGTAGCTCGACACGACGATCATCAGCGGCAGACCGGGGATGACCAGCATGACGTTCGTGACGAGGGACAGGCCCTCGTCGGTCCAGCCGCGGCTGTACCCGGCGACGACGCCGAAGATCAGCGACAGCACGATCGCGAGGAGACCGGCGACGACCCCGACCAGCAGGGAGCCGCGGGAGCCCTCGGCGAGCTGGGCGAGGACGTCGTAGCCGAGGCTCGTCGTGCCGAGCCAGTGGCCGGGCTGCGGGGGCAGCATCGCGGGGTTGTCGGAGTCGCGCGGGTCCTGGGTGAGCATCGGCCCGACGATCGCGAACAGCACGATCGCGGCGACGATCACCAGGCCGACGACGAGCTTGCCGCGGCCGCGGAGGCGGTCGCGGACGCTGCGGCGCGTCGCGGGACGGGACGGGGCGGGAGCGGTCGTGTCAGTCACTGTGGCGTGCCCTCGGGTCGATGAGGCCGTGCACGAGGTCCATGACGAACAGCGCGGCGAGCACGGCGAGCGTGATCATGAGGAAGACGCCCTGCATGAGCGCGTAGTCGTTGTTCTGCACGGCGTCGATCATCAGCTTGCCCAGTCCGGGGTAGCTGAAGACCTGCTCGGTGACGATCGATCCGGCGACGACGAAGGCCAGCGTGACGCCGAACCCGTTCACGGACGGGATGACGGCGTTGCGCACGGCGTAGGTGGTGTAGACGCGGCGGCGGGACAGGCCCTTGGCCTCCGCGGTGACGATGTAGTCCTCCGAGAGGGTCGCCACCATCATGTTGCGCATCCCGAGCAGCCAGCCGCCCACGGACGAGATGACGATCGTGACGGCCGGCAGGATCGCGTGGTAGAGCACCGAGCCGACGAACGCCCAGCTCAGCTCCGGTCCGTTGAAGGTGAAGACGTCGTAGGCGCCGATGATGGGGAACCACTGCAGCGTCACGGAGAAGACGAAGATGAACAGCAGGGCGACCCAGAAGTAGGGCAGCGACTGCAGCATCGTGGTGGACGGGATGATCGAGTCCACCCAGGTGCCGCGCCGCCAGCCGGCCCAGGCGCCGAGCGTGACGCCGAGGACGAACGAGATGACGGTCGCGGTCCCCACCAGGCCGATGGTCCACGGCAGGGCGTTCCCGATGAGCTCGGTCACCGGGGTGGGGAACTGCGTCACCGACACCCCGAGGTCCCCGCGCAGCAGGTTCCCCAGGTAGGTGACGTACTGCTCCCACAGGCTCGTGTCCTCGGACGCGCCGAGGAGGAGCCGGAGGCTGTTCTGGACGGCCGGTGACACTTCACCGCTCCGCTGGAGCTTCGCCAGCAGGATCGTGTAGGGGTCTCCGGGCAGCAGGCGCGGCAGCAGGAAGTTCAGGGACACGGCGATCCACAGCGTCACCGCGTAGAACCCGATCCGTCGTGCGTAGAACCTCATGGCGTGCCGTCCTTCGTCGCAGGCATCCGACTCCTCCTCAGCAGTGGTCGATCAGGGCGTCACTCGGCGCCGGCGAGGTTGCCGAGGATGACGCCGGAGGACGGGCCCTGCCAGGCCGGCGGGAAGACGTAGAGGTCCTCCTCGGTCGGGAAGCCCGTGTAGTCGGTCTGGTTGAAGAACGTCTGCGACGCGTTGACCAGCAGCGGGATGTACGGCAGGTCCTCGACGATGTTCTCCTGCACCGTGGCGTACGCCGCGGCCTTGGCGGCCTCGTCGTTGGTGGCGGCGGCGGCCTTCACCGCGTCGTCGACCTCGGTGTCGGAGTAGCGGGCGAAGTTCCAGTCGCCCGGCTCGAGGGCGGTGCCCACCGGCGTCGTGTAGTCGGTGGAGAACCAGTCGCGGTAGATCTGGTACGGGTCGGCGATGGACGTCCCGACGACGCCGCCCATGATGAGCTCGAACTCGCCGGCGGTCCGGGAGTCGGCGAACTCGTTCCAGGAGATCGTCGTCGCGACGACCTTGATGCCGGCCTCGGCGGCCTGCTCCTCGATGAGCTTCGCGGCGTTGTTGTAGTCGGTCCAGCCGTCCACCGAGGTGAGGGTCAGCTCGATGGCCTTGCCGTCCTTGCCGTAGAAGCCGTCCGCGCCCTGGGTGTAGCCCGCGGCCTCGAGGATCTCGCCGGCGCCCGCGGCGTCGGCGGACTGCTCGATGGCGGCTGGCATGCCGTCCGCGATCCACTTGTCGTCACGGCCGAGCAGCGCGAAGGTCGGGGAGATCTCCTTGGCGAGCCCCACGAACGCCTTCTCGTTGATCGCGCCGCGGTCGATGGCGGCGGACAGCGCCTGGCGGACGGCGACGTCGGTCTGCGCGCCTTCGCAGCCGAGGTCCACGTTCGAGCAGGTGTACAGGACGGTCGGGTCGACCGGGGTGTTGATGTAGCCCAGGCCCGCGGACTCGAGACGCTCCGGCTCGGGCACGAACATCGTGGCCCAGTCGATCTGGCCGGTGGCCAGCAGGTCCTCCGCGGACTGGTTGGCGTCGATGCCCAGGTACCGCAGGTTCTTCACGGCGGGCTCGCCGCCCCAGTAGTCGGGGTTCGCGACGGCGGTGTAGGAGGCGTCGGAGGTGCTCTCGACGAGGTACGGGCCGGTACCGACCGGGCTCTCGGCGTTCGTCCACGCGACCAGGCCGGTGAGGCCCGCCTCGGAGTCCTCGGCGTCCTCGTTCTGGCTGAACACGTGCTGCGGCACGATGTAGGTGGAGCCGAGGATCGCGAACTCGTTGGCGTACTGCGGCTCGTCGAAGCTGATGACGACGGTCGTGTCGTCGGAGGCCACGGCGTCGGTGAGGTACACCGGCTTGGCGGTCTCGTTGGTGAGGGAGTAGACGACGTCGTCGGCGGTGAAGGCCTCGCCGTCGTTCCACGTCACGCCCTCGCGGAGCGTGACGGTGAGCTCGGTGCCGTCCTCGTTCCACTCGAACGCGGTGCCCAGCATGGGCTCCGGCGCGGTGTCGGCGACCTTGTTGTAGGAGAACAGGGTCTCGTAGATGCCGCCGTTGGCGAGGTGCAGGACGCCGACCGCGTACGGGTTGAAGTTCGCCGTGATCGGGGTCTGCGAGCCCGCCCAGATGTTGAGGACGCGGTCGGTGCTCGCGCCGGCCGCCGTCTCGCTGGTCTCGGTCTCCGGGGCCTCGTCGGTGCCGCCGGAGCAGGCGCCCGCGAGGAGGGTCACGCTCGCGGCGAGCGCGGTGGCGACCAGCAGGCGCTGACGCCGGGTACGTCCGTGCATGGTGTTCCTTCCTGTGGCGCTGCAGCGCGCCGGCTGGACGGCGCGTCGTCGCGCCGGGAGTGGGTACCGCTCGGTTGAAAGGAGAGTTAACAAACAAATCTGCGACACCGCTACCCCCTGCATCGATATAAAGCAGGAGTGTTATCAAACCGTGTTCTGCGTCACACGACGACGCGGACGGTCACCCCGGCACGCGGCGCCGGGTCAGGGCAGGGTGAAGCGCACCCGCCGCTCGGGCACCGACGCCTCCGCCAGGGTCACCCGCACCCGCTCGCCCAGCGGCAGCTCCGCACCCTCCACGCGCGCCCGCACCGCCGGCTCCCGCAGCAGCACCTCGCCGCGCCGCAGCCCGTCGTCGCGCGGCTCCCCCGCCTCCACGACGACCGCGTCGAACGCCCGGCCCACGCGGTGCGCCAGGAGCGCCGCCTCGACGATGTCCACGCACGCCCGCTCGAACGCCGACGCCCGCCCGGCCGCCGACCGCATCGTCGCCGGCAGCCCCGGCAACGCCTCCAGCACCCACTCGGGCACGTCACGACCCGCCGACAGCGCCAGGCAGACCTCCAGCCCGTACCGGTCCACCAGGCGGCGCAACGGCGCCGTCACGTGCGCGTACGGCGCGCCCACCGCCGCGTGCCGGGCGTCGTCGGGCGGCGTCGTCCGCGGCCCGCCTCCCGGCCCCCGCACGCCGAAGGCCACGTAGTCCGCGCCCCGGAACAGGGTCGTCGCCTCCGCGAGGAAGGCCGCGTGCGACGCCCGGCGCGACTCGATGCGCGGCAGCAGGTCGGCGTACGGCACGTCGTCCGGCCAGTCGATCCCGAGCGCGTCGGCGCACCGGTGCAGCCGCGCGACGTCCCCTGCGCCCGCCGGCGGCAGCGTCCGCAGCACCCCCACCCCGCCCTCGCGCATCATCCCCGCGGCCGCGATCCCGGTCAGCAGGGAGATCTGGGCGTTCCACTCCTCCACCGGCAGGGTGCGCCGCAGCTCCAGGCCGAACGAGCCGTCGGCCCGTCGGACGATCTCCTGCTCCGGCACCGGCAGCGACACCCCGCCCCGGTCCCGCTCCCGGGCCTGGCGCAGCCGGCCCACGTCGGCGAGGTGCACCAGCGGCTCCGGCGCCGTGCCCGAGTCCAGCGCCGTCTGCGCCTCGCCGTACGTCAGCCGCGCCCGCGAGCGCACGACGGCGCGCGTCACCACCGCGCTCGAGATCTCGCCGTAGGTGTCCAGCGCGATCGTCCACAGGATCGCCGGGCGGTCCTCGCCCGGCAGCAGGCTCGCCGCCCCTTCCGACAGCACCACCGGGTGCAACGGGGAGCGCGTGTCCGGCCCGTAGAACGTCACCCCGCGCCGGTGCACCTCCGTGTCGAGGGCGCCGCCCGGCGACACGAACGCGGCGACGTCGGCGATCGCGTACCGCACGACGTAGCCGTGGCCCGACGTCGCGACGTGCACCGCCTGGTCCAGGTCCTTCGACCCCGGCGGGTCGATCGTCACGAACTCGACGTCGCGGCGGTCCTGCCGGAAGTCCTTGAGATCACCGCGGGCCGCGCGTTCCGCCTCCGCGCGCGCATCGGCCGGGTACATCGCCGGGAGCCCGACCTCGGCGCGCAGCGACGCCAGCGCGTCGGCGACGTCGTCGGGTGCCGTCGGGGCGAGTCGCAGGTGTCGGGAGGGCACGCCACGACCGTAGTTGCGCGGCTCCGCGAGCGCGCGGGGAGCGTGAGCAGGTTTCGACACGGCAGCACGCGGCAAAGTATCTTGATGTCAAGCAATCTGGTCGTCCCCTCACGCCGTCCTCAGGAGCACTCCCGTATGACCACCGAGCCCCAGGCCGCTGCCGGCAAGATCATCTACACGTTCACCGACGAGGCGCCGCTGCTGGCGACCTTCTCGTTCCTCCCGATCGTCCAGGCATACGCGGCGCAGGCCGGAGTCGACGTCGACACGCGGGACATCTCGCTGGCCGGGCGCATCCTGGCCCAGTTCCCCGAGTCGCTCACCGCCGAGCAGCGCGTCGACGACGCCCTCGCCGAGCTCGGCCGGATGGCCACCACGCCCGAGGCCAACATCATCAAGCTGCCGAACATCTCGGCGTCGGTGCCGCAGCTCAAGGCCGCCGTCGCCGAGCTGCAGTCGCAGGGCTTCGCCATCCCCGACTACCCCGAGAACCCGTCGACCGACGCCGAGCGCGAGGCACGCGCCAAGTACGACAAGGTCAAGGGCTCCGCCGTCAACCCGGTGCTGCGCGAGGGCAACTCCGACCGCCGCGCCCCCGGCGCCGTGAAGAACTACGCCAAGGCGCACCCGCACCGCATGGGCGCCTGGTCGGCGGACTCCAAGACCGCCGTCGCCACGATGGGCGAGCACGACTTCTTCGCCAACGAGAAGTCCGTGACGGTCCCCGCCGCCGACACCCTGACGATCCGGCTGCGCACCGCCGACGGCACCACCGTGCTCAAGGACGGCCTGCAGGTCGAGGCCGGCGAGGTCGTCGACGCCACCTTCATGTCGGTCGCCGCGCTGCGCACCTTCCTCGCCGAGCAGGTGGAGCGCGCCCGCGCCGAGGGCGTCCTGTTCTCCGCCCACCTCAAGGCCACGATGATGAAGGTCTCCGACCCGATCGTCTTCGGCCACGTCGTCGAGACCTTCCTGCCCCAGGTGTTCGAGCGCTACGGCGCCGACCTCGAGGCAGCCGGCCTGTCCGCGCGCGACGGCCTCGGCGGCATCCTCGCCGGCCTGGACGCGCTCGACAACGGCGCCGAGATCCGCGCCGCCATCGAGCAGGGCCTCGCCGACGGTCCCGCGCTGGCCATGGTCGACTCGGACAAGGGCATCACCAACCTGCACGTCCCCTCCGACGTCATCATCGACGCCTCCATGCCCGCCATGATCCGCATCGGCGGGCACATGTGGGGTCCCGACGGCGCCGAGCACGACACCCTGGCTGTCATCCCCGACTCGTCCTACGCCGGCGTCTACCAGGCCGTCATCGACGACTGCAAGGCCAAGGGCGCCCTCGACCCCGCCACCATGGGCTCCGTGCCGAACGTCGGCCTCATGGCGAGGAAGGCCGAGGAGTACGGCTCGCACGACAAGACGTTCGAGATCCCGACCGACGGCACCGTCGAGGTCGTGAACGCGGCGGGCGAGGTGCTGATCTCCCACGACGTCGCCGCCGGTGACGTGTGGCGCGCCTGCCAGACCAAGGACGCCCCGATCCGCGACTGGGTCGGCCTCGCCGTCCGCCGCGCCCGCGAGTCCGGCACCCCGGCCGTGTTCTGGCTGGACGCCGACCGCGCCCACGACGCGCAGCTCCTGCTCAAGCTCGAGCAGTACCTCCCGGAGCACGACACCGAGGGCCTCGAGATCCTCGTCATGAACCCGGCCGAGGCCACCCGCTACTCGCTGGACCGCATCCGCGAGGGCCTCGACACCATCTCCGTCACCGGCAACGTGCTGCGCGACTACAACACCGACCTGTTCCCGATCCTCGAGGTCGGCACGTCGGCGAAGATGCTGTCCATCGTCCCGCTGATGAACGGCGGCGGCCTGTTCGAGACGGGTGCCGGCGGCTCCGCCCCGAAGCACGTCCAGCAGCTCCTCGCGGAGAACTACCTGCGCTGGGACTCGCTCGGCGAGTTCTTCGCGCTGGCGGCCTCGTTCGAGCACCTCGCCCGCGTCGAGGGCAACGCCGGGGCGAAGGTCCTCGCCGACACCCTCGACCGCGCCACGGAGACCTTCCTCAACGAGGACCGGTCGCCCACCCGTCGCATCGGCGGCATCGACAACCGCGGCTCGCACTTCTACCTGGCGCTCTACTGGGCCCAGGAGCTCGCGCAGCAGACGGAGGACGCCACGCTGGCCGCGGCGTTCGCGCCGCTCGCCGAGAAGCTGGCCGGCGCCGAGGCCACCATCGTCGACGAGCTCCTCTCCGTCCAGGGCGACCCGGCCGACGTCGGCGGCTACTACCGCCCCGACGCGGCGCTCGCTGCCGCCGTGATGCGCCCGTCCGCGACGCTCAACGCCGCGATCGACGCACTCTGACACCCCGCCCGCACCCGACGTCGACGCGTCGGGTGCGGGCGACGCACCACCCGCGGGGCCGGTCCGATCTTCGGGCCGGCCCCGCCGTCGTCCCCGCCGCGTCACGGCACGTGGGCGCGAGTCAGCTCAACCGCCCGCCAGTCAGCGCAGCCGGGCGCGAGTCAGCGCAACCGGGCCCGAGTCAGCGCGCGACGGCGCGAGTCAGCGCGCGACGGCGCGAGTCAGCGTGAACTTCGTTCAATCAGCGCTCGGCCACGCGCGACCGACTCCGTCGTCGTCGACACCACAAACCCGACGCGACGACGAAGGGCGGCGGAGGGTGCCGCGCGTCGTCGTCGATCCCGGAGTGGAGCGGCCCCTGGGGCGCGTGAACGCGACGACGCGCGGCACCCTCCGCCGTCCGAAACCTGCGCTGACTGAACGAAGTTCACGCTGACTCGCGCCCGTCGCGCGCTGACTGGGCGGGCCCTGCGCTGACTCACCACGACCAACCGCGGGAGCTGAGCTCCAGCTCCTCGCGGAGCCTCTCCTCGTCGGCGACGTGCTCGTCGGGACGCAGCGGCTGGTCGACGACGGCGAGCCCGGCGGCGCGGCAGGCCTCGCGGAGCAGGGCGTCGTAGGCGTCCTGGGCGGCGCGCCAGTGGTGGGCGCGGGCGTAGACGCCGGGATCGTCGGCGACGGTGCGGAGCTCGTGGGCGAGCTCGCCCAGGCGGATCTGGAGGGCGAGGGTGGTGAGCGGGTCGGGTGGCGCGTGTCGCAGGCGGCGACGGGCGACGGCGGCGCGGTGGGGCTCGGAGCGCAGCCAGGAGCCGACCGCCAGGCCGGCGACGAAGATTCCGACGGCGATCAGGTAAGCCAGCTGCCACGTCATCGTGCGCACCCCTGCCCTCATTCTAGTGACCTGCGTCACGCCCTCGCACGGTCGGCTGCGGCGGCCGGTCGAGCACCAGGCGAGTGACCAGGGGACGGCGGGTGGTCCGTCACGGCCGCCCCGACCCCCGGCAAGGCGTGCCTCACAAGGCTCAGGGTCGCCTGTCCTTGCTGGCAGGAGGCGGGAATGCGGCCTACTCTGGAATCGTTCCAGTGACCGTCGACCGGGTGATCCCCGAGAGAGCGAGAGCACGATGAGCACCCCCAGCATCCACCGCAGCACCGACCGCACGCAGGCGTCGGAGAAGCTGACCGGCCACCTCCAGCGCGTCCTGGTCGCCCTCGTGGACCTCCACGTCCAGGGCAAGCAGGCCCACTGGAACGTGACGGGCCGCGGGTTCCGCGACCTGCACCTCCAGCTCGACGAGCTGGTCGACGTCGCCCGCGAGCACAGCGACACCGTCGCCGAGCGCCTGCGCGCACTGCAGGCCGTCCCGGACGGCCGCACCGAGACGGTCGCCACGACCACCGACCTCTCCCCCTACCCGGCGGGTCTGGTCTCGGTCGGCGGCACGGTCGACGCGATCACCGAGCGCATCGCACAGACCGTCGAGGTCGCGCGCGAGGTGCACGACGACGTCGACGCCGAGGACCCGACCACCGCCGACCTCCTGCACGAGATCATCGCCGACCTGGAGAAGCAGGCCTGGATGATCACGTCGGAGAACACCGAGGTCTGACCCCGCACGACGGCCGGGCGGTCGGAGCGGCACCTGCGGGTGCGCGCGCCGGCCGCCCGTCGTCGTGCCTGCCGGGAGGTCCGGGACCTCGCGCTGACTCGGCACGGTCTGCGCTGACTCGCGCCCGCCCGCGCTGACTCGCGGCAATCCGCGCTGACTCGCCACGGTCCGCGCTGACTCG
Organism: Isoptericola dokdonensis DS-3; assembly: GCF_001636295.1. NCBI lineage: Bacteria > Bacillati > Actinomycetota > Actinomycetes > Micrococcales > Promicromonosporaceae > Isoptericola > Isoptericola dokdonensis. The sequence goes on from NZ_CP014209.1 coordinate 2,160,181, forward strand.
CGCCCGCCCACGCTGACTCGCGGCAATCCACGCGGACCCGGGGACGACGACGGCCGCCACGGACTCCGTGGCGGCCGTCGTGCTGCCGGGTGTCAGCCGAACAGGCGGGGCAGGGTGCCCTCGTGGGCGTCGCGGGCGTCGTCCAGCGTGAGGGTGAAGGCGTCGGTGCCGTAGCCGACCTCGACGGCGTCGCCGCCGGTGGTACCGAGGCGGGCGACGGGGACGCCGGCGGCCTCGGCGGAGGCGACCAGCGCGGCCTCCTGCTCCGGGTCGACGGCGACGAGCACCCGCGCGGTGGTCTCGCTGAACAGCGCGGCGAACGGGGTGACGCCGTCCCGCTCGACGACGGGGTCGAGGGAGACGGAGACGCCGACGCCGTGGCGCAGCGACGCCTCGACGAGCGTCTGCGCGAGGCCGCCCTCGGACAGGTCGTGCGCGGCGAGGACGGTGCCGGTGCGGCGCCCCTCGACGAGCACGGACGCGAGCGCCTTCTCGGCGGCGAGGTCGACGCGCGGCGGCAGGCCACCGAGGTGCGAGTGCACGACGTCGGCCCACGCGGAGCCGTCGAGCTCGTCGGCGGTGGCGCCGAGCAGCAGCACGGACAGGCCCTCGGCGCGCCAGCCGGAGGGGGTAGCGGTGCGGACGTCGTCGAGGACGCCGAGCACGCCGACGACGGGCGTCGGGTGGATGGCGGAGTCGATCTGCCCGAGCTCGCCGGTGCCGTTGTAGAGGGAGACGTTGCCGCCGGTGACGGGCACGCCGAGCTCCTGGCAGGCGTCCGCGAGCCCCTCGATCGCCTCGACGAGCTGCCACATGGAGTCGGGGTGCTCGGGCGAGCCGAAGTTGAGGCAGTCGGTGACGGCCAGCGGCGTGGCGCCGGTGGTGGCGACGTTGCGGTACGCCTCGGCGAGCGCGAGCTGGGCACCGGTGCGCGGGTCGAGCTTTCCGTAGCGGCCGTTGGCGTCGGTGGCGAGCGCGACGCCGCGACCGGTGGCCTCGTCGACGCGGATCACGCCGCCGTCGTCGGGCTGCGCGAGCGCGGTGTTGCCCTGCACGAAGCGGTCGTACTGGTCGGTCACCCACGCCTTGGAGGCGAGGTTCGGGGACGCGAGCAGCGTCAGCACCGTGGCGCGCAGGCCCTCGGCGGACTTGGGCCGCTCCAGACCGAGCCCGACGACCGACGCACGCTGGAGCTCGTCCTGCCACGACGGGCGGGCGTAGGGCCGCTCGTAGACGGGGCCCTCGTGCGCGACCGTCTTCGGGTCGACGTCGACGATGCGCTGCCCGTGGTGGTCGATGGTGAGGCGGCCGGAGCCGTTGACCTCGCCGATGACGGCCGTCTCGACGTCCCACCGGCCGGTGATCGCGAGGAACTCGTCGAGCTTCTCCGGCGTGACGACCGCCATCATGCGCTCCTGCGACTCCGACATGAGGATCTCGCCGGCGTTGAGCGACGGGTCGCGCAGCAGCACGTCGTCGAGCCACACGTGCATGCCGCCGTCACCGTTCGACGCGAGCTCGGAGGTGGCGCAGGAGATGCCGGCGGCACCGAGGTCCTGGATGCCCTCGACGACCTGGGCCGCGTAGAGCTCGAGGCAGCACTCGATGAGCACCTTCTCCATGAAGGGGTCGCCCACCTGGACCGACGGCCGCTTGGCGGGGACGCCGTCCTCGAACGTCTCGGACGCGAGGATGGAGGCGCCGCCGATGCCGTCGCCGCCGGTGCGGGCGCCGAACAGGATGACCTTGTTGCCGGTGCCGGACGCGTTGGCGAGGTGGATGTCCTCGTGGCGCAGGACGCCGACGCACAGGGCGTTGACGAGCGGGTTGCCCTGGTAGGAGCCGTCGAAGACGAGCTCGCCGCCGATGTTGGGCAGGCCGAGGGAGTTGCCGTAACCGCCGACGCCGGACACGACGCCGTGCACGACGCGGGCCGTGTCGGGGTGGTCGACGGCGCCGAAGCGCAGCTGGTCCATCACCGCGACAGGTCGCGCGCCCATGGAGATGATGTCCCTGACGATGCCGCCGACGCCGGTCGCGGCACCCTGGTAGGGCTCGACGTACGAGGGGTGGTTGTGGGACTCGACCTTGAAGGTGACGGCCCAGCCGTCGCCGATGTCGACGACGCCCGCGTTCTCGCCGATGCCGACGAGCAGGTGCTCGGTCATCTCGGGGGTGACGCGCTCGCCGAACTTGCGCAGGTGCACCTTGGAGGACTTGTACGAGCAGTGCTCGGACCACATGACGGAGTACATGGCGAGCTCCGCGGCCGTCGGGCGGCGCCCGAGGATGTCGCGGATCCGCTGGTACTCGTCGGGCTTGAGGCCCAGCTCGGCGTACGGCTGGCTCTCGTCCGGGTTCGCGGCGGCGTTCTCGACGGTGTCGAGCGTCGGACGGGGGGAGGCCACGGTCTCGGCGCGGTCTGCGGTCATCTCATCCCTCGGGTCGCACGGGGTGCCGGACCGGGTGACCACCGCGCTCGGGGCGGACGGCGTCCGGCATCGGTCCGGGGCCTGGATCGCGCCCCCGGCGGTCCGGGCCGGCGCGTGGTCAGTCTACCGGCCCGCGGCGGGGTCGCCGTCGCGCTGCCCGACCGCCTCGGACGGCCGCCCGGGGCCGTCCTCGACGACGGTCGTCGCGACGTCGTCGTCGGTCTCCTCGACGGACGCGGCCAGGGCGAGGAGGAAGTCGCGGACGGCGGGACGGCAGTGCTCGGGCACCCCGCGGGCGGCCTCGATCATGCGCGCGTGGGCGCCGGCGAGGCGTTCGCGGACCTCGCGGTGGGCGGCGGCGGTGGCCACCACGACGACGGAGCGGCGGTCGCGCGGGTGCGGGCGGCGCTGGAGGTGCCCGGACCCGGCGAGCCGGTCCAGGACCTTGGTGGTGGACGCGGTCGAGATGCCGAGGTCCTCGGCGAGGTCGCGGGGCGTGACGGAGGTGCCGACCTGCTCGGCGGCGATGACGTGCCGCAGGGCACGCAGGTCGGTGAGGTTCATGGCCATGTCACGCCCGGCGCGTTGCCGCATGGCCTCGTCGGCACGACGGAACGTGCGCACCGCCTCCAGGATGCTCCGCGTCTCGGTGTCGGCCGGCCCGTACCAGTAGGTGGTCCCCTCGGCTGGTTCCTGCACGACGGCCATGATACCTAGTGAGCCGAACTAGTTTCTTGTTAGGCTAACTACTGCCCGAACTAAGGAGTTGTGGTGGACGCCTCCCACCTGCCGGCCGACGACGCCCCATGGGCCACGACGAGCCCTGTCGCCCCCGCCGGGAAGCGTCTGCGCCCCCGCCTGCTCGTCGGGGCGCACGACGTCCTCGCCTCCGGCCGGCAGGACCCGGAGCCGCACGCCGTCGTCACCGCCGTCGGCGAGGCCGTCGAGCTGCTGCACACCGCGTTCCTCGCGCACGACGACGTCATCGACGACGACGAGCTCCGCCGCGGCCGGCCCAACGTCGCGGGTCGGTACGCCGCGCACGCCCGCGCCCACGGCCTGCCCGACGACGCCGCGCACGGGTACGGCGCGGCCGCCGGTCTGCTCGCCGGCGACCTCGCGCTCGCCGGCGCGGTCCGGGCGGTCGCACTGAGCGGCGCCCGCCCCGCGGTCGTCCCGCGCCTGCTCGACCTCGTCGACGAGGCGATCCGGCTGAGCGTGGACGGCGAGCTTCGCGACCTGTGGTTCAGCCACCGGCCGCCCGCGCTGGACGACGTGGTCGTCACGGCACGGCTCAAGACGTCCGCCTACTCGTTCGAGCTGCCGCTGCGCCTGGCCGGGGCGCTCGCCGGGTGCGACGAGCTCGACGACGACCTCGGACGCCTCGGTCGCGACCTGGGGATCGCCTACCAGCTGCGCGACGACGTCCTCGGCACGTTCGGCGACCCCGCCAGCACCGGCAAGCCGTCCGGCTCCGACCTGCGGGAGGGGCGCGGCACCGCCCTCGTCGCGTTCGCCCGCACCACGGCCGACTGGCCGCAGGTCGCCGCGGCGCTGGGACGCCGGGACGCCACCGACGACGACCTCGCCCAGGTGCGGACCTTGCTGGAGCGGTGCGGGGCACGGGCCGCCACGGAGGACCTCGCGGACCGGTACGAGCTGATGGCCAGCGAGCAGGCCCGCCGGCTCGGGCTCGACGACCTCGTGTCCGACCTGCTGGCGCTCGCGGTTCCGCCGCGGGGCCGGGGCGTGGGAGCGTGGGCGGCATGACGGCTACCCGACCCGTGCACACCGACGACGGTCGCGCCGGCGCCTACGACGCGGCCGCGGCACGCGTCGCGGCGGCGGTCGTGGACGAGTACTCGACCTCGTTCGGCTGGGCCTGCCGGCTGCTCGGCCCGGACGTCCGCGAGCACGTGCGGGCGATCTACGCGCTCGTACGGATCGCCGACGAGATCGTCGACGACGTGGACGCCTCGCTCACCACCGCCGAGCGGGCCGAGCTGCTCGACGGCTTCGAGCGGGCGACCGCGCTGGCAGTGCGGCGTGGGCACAGCACCGACCTCGTGGTGCACGGCTTCGCCCGCACGGCCCGCCGGTTCGGCATCGGTCCCGTCCTGGTGGACCCGTTCTTCGCGTCGATGCGCACCGACCTGTCGGTCCGCGAGCACGACGCCGAGAGCATGGCCGTGTACGTCCACGGCTCGGCCGAGGTCGTGGGCCTCATGTGCCTGCGGGTCTTCCTCGGCGGCGACGACGACGCCTACGAGCAGCTGGCACCCGGCGCCGCCCGGCTCGGGGCGGCGTTCCAGAAGGTCAACTTCCTGCGGGACCTCGCCGACGACCTCGACGCCCGCGGCCGCGCCTACTTCCCCGGCGTGCACGGCGACCTGGACGACGCGACCCGCGACGTGCTCCTCGACGACGTCGACGCGGACCTCGCCGCGGCGTCCGCCGCGATCGACCGGCTCCCCCGGTCGAGCCGGCTGGCGGTGCGGGTGGCGCACGACCTGTTCGCCGAGCTGTCCCGTCGGCTGCGGGCCACGCCGGCCGCCGAGCTGCGGCAGCGCCGGGTGCGGGTGCCGGACCACGCCAAGGCGCGTCTGGTCGCGAAGGCCGTGCTGCGCGAGTCGATGCGGCGCGGCTCATGAGGGTCGTCGTGGTGGGTGGCGGCATCGCGGGGCTGGCGACCGCCGGGCTGCTCGCGCGCGACGGGCACGAGGTCGAGCTGCTGGAGAGGCACGACGCCCTCGGCGGACGCGCGGGGTCGTGGGAGCGCGACGGCTTCCGCTTCGACACGGGTCCCTCCTGGTACCTCATGCCCGAGGTCTTCGACCACTTCTTCGCGCTCATGGGCACCTCGACCGCCGAGGTGCTCGACCTCGTCGCGCCGGAGCCTGCCTATCGGGTGCTCTTCGAGGGTCACGACGGCCCGTTCGACGTGGCGCGCGACCGGGCGGCGAACGTCGCCGCGTTCGAGGCGGTCGAGCCCGGGGCGGGCGCTCGCCTGGAGCGCTACCTCGACTCGTCCGGCGACGCCTACGACATGGCCCTGCGGCACTTCCTGTACACGACGTTCGCGTCGTGGCGGCCGCTCGCCTCGCGCGAGGTCGTGGGCGCTCTGCCGCGGCTCGCCCCGCTGCTGGGGCGCTCGTTGGAGGGGTTCGTGGCGTCCCGGTTCGACGACGTCCGGCTGCGGCAGGTGCTCGGCTACCCGGCGGTGTTCCTCGGGTCGTCCCCCGACCGGACGCCCGCCCTCTACCACCTCATGAGCTCTCTCGATCTCGACGGCGGGGTGCGCTACCCCCGGGGTGGGTTCGCGCACCTGGTCGACGTGGTCGCCCGGTTGGCCGCGCAGGCGGGGGTCACGCTCCGCACCGGCGCCCGGGTCACCGCGATCACGACCTCCGCCGTCGGGGCCCGCCCGGGGGACCACGACCGGACCGGGGCTCCTCTCCCCGGTCCGCGTCGCCCCCGGGCCCGGGCCACGGGCGTGCGGTGGACGGACGCCGACGGCGCCGCCCACCGCACGGCCGCCGACGTCGTCGTGACGGCCGCGGACCTGCACCACGTGGAGCAGGACCTCCTCCCGCCCCGGCTGCGCAGCCGGTCCGACCGCTCGTGGTCGCGCCGCGACCCGGGGCCCGGCGGAGTGCTCGCCATGCTGGGCGTGCGAGGCCGGGTGCCGGAGCTCGCGCACCACAACCTGTTCTTCACCGCGGACTGGGCGGAGAACTTCGGGGCGATCCGGGCCGGGCGCGTCCCCCGTCCGGCGTCCGCGTACGTCTGCGCGCCGTCCCGGACCGACCCGACGGTCGCGCCCGACGGCGACGAGAACCTGTTCGTGCTCGTGCCCGTGCCTGCCGACCCGGCGATCGGGCGCGGCGGCGTCGACGGCACGGGCGACGCCCTGGTCGAGGAGATCGCCGACGCGGCGGTCGACCAGGTGGCCCGGTGGGCGGGCGTGCCCGACCTCGCCGAGCGCGTGGCCGTGCGCCGGACGGTGGGGCCGGGCGACTTCGCCACCGACCTCGCGTCGTGGTCGGGGGGCATGCTCGGGCCCGCGCACACGCTGCGGCAGAGCGCGATGCTGCGCGGCTCCAACGTGTCGTCGAAGGTCGCCGGGCTGCTGCACGCCGGCGGGACGACGATCCCCGGCGTCGGCCTGCCGATGTGCCTCATCAGCGCCGAGCTCGTCGTCAAGCGGCTGCGCGGGGACACCGGGGCCGCGCCCCTGCCGGTGCCGTCCGAGCCCGGCGCCGCCCGCGCCGTCGCGGGAGCATGATTCCTGGTGGAGCAGCTGCTGATCGTGACCTGGCTGCTCCGCTGACCCCGTCCGCTCAGGCGGCCGCAGGCGCCGCCGGTGCCGGTTCGTCGTCCAGGTCGACGTCGACGGAGGCGAGCGCCGCCGTCAGCAGGCCGACGACGAGCCCCACGCGGGTGTGCGGGGCTCGCACCCCCCGGGCTCGCAGGGCCTCGCCGCGCCGGTAGGCCCACTTCTCGCCGGCGACGACGAGCGCGACGGTCACGGTGAGGCCGACGACCGCCGCTCCCGCGGCCACGGGGGCGCGCAGCACGACCTCCTCGCCGCCGTCCTGCGGGCGCAGCGGGGTGGGGTTGTCGTCGTCGGTGGCGGCGGTGTCCGGGCGGTGGTCCGCGCGGCCGTCGTCGTCGAGGACGGAGCGGACCTCGCCCACCGCGCCCCGGATCCCGTCGCGCAGCTCGCGGCCGTCCCGCGTGGCGGCGACGGCGAGCACCGTGCCGGCCGTCGCGACCGCCGTCTTGGCCAGCGCGCGGCCCCACCGCGGGCCGACGACGTCGGGGACGGCGTACCAGGCACAGGTCGTCAGGCCGGCGAGGGCGACGGTACGAGGGTCGGGGCGGCGCAGGATGGTCACGGGGGCGTCCTCCGGGTCGGGTGCGGTACCTGGTGGAACGGGGCACCGCGGGCGATGGTTCCCGGCGCCCCTGGGCATGAACAACTCGTGAAGAACGTGACGTGCACCCGTGAACCCCGTCACATCTTGTTCAGTGCGACGCGGGGTTCCACGTATCTGCCGACCGTGCTTTGATGCGACCGTGGAACACCTCAGGCCCTTCGCACCCCGCGCTTTCCAGTACGGGCTGGCGGCCTGGTCGTGGCTCGACCTGGCCGGCCGGACCCCCCGGTTCGCCACCGTGTTCGGTGACGTGCTGCTCGAGTCCCTGGAGGGCTGGTGGTTCCTCGACACCGTCGAAGGGACGCTGGAGCTCCGGTGGCCCACCGCCGTCGAGCTCACCGCCGAGCTCGACTCCGCCGAGGGGCGGCAGGACCTCCTGCTGGAGGACCTCGTCCTCGAGGCCGCCGCGCTGGGCGTCTCCCCCGGCCCGGACGAGGTCCTGACGTTCATGCCGCACCCCGTGCTCGGCGGGCGCCTCAGTGCCGCGTCGGCCGTCGCCGTGCGCCTCGAGCTCGCGCTGCGCATGACCGGGGAGCTCCACCGCCAGGCGCTCACCCCGGCGGCGTCGCCGCTGCTGCTCGGTCACAGCCTCCAGCACGCGGCCCTGCACGCCCGCTGAGCGGCGGGCCGGATGCCCGGTTCGTCCGCCTCCGGCGTCCAGGATCTGAGGTTCCCCTGAGGCGACGGCCAGTCGGTACCGACTTGTGACCAGCGCGACCGCTCCAGCGGATGCGCTCGGCGCGGAAGTGACGTGTGCTGGGTACTGACACGGAGAGGCGGACCGTGGAGGTCGGGGGAATGAGACGAGTGCTGTGGACGGCGGGAGCCGTCGTCGTGGGGGACGGGATGCTGCTCGGCGCGTCGATGGCGCTGGGCTGGACCGTCCTCGTGGTCCTGGCGGTCCTGGTGGGGCTCGGCGGCGCCGGGCTCGTCGCCCGCGCCGTGCCCGCGCCGCGCGCGCAGGCCCGGCCCGCCACCGTGACGCTCGGCGTCCCCCTGCGGGACGCCGCACCGGCCGCCGAACCCGCGGCCGCCCCCGTCACCGAGGTGCAGCCGGCCGGCGCTCCCGCGCCGGTCGCCGCCTGACGACCGGCCCGGGAGCCGCGCTCAGCGCTGCTTCTGCGCCTTCTTGCGGAGCGCCTTCTCGCTGACCGGAGCGTTCCCCGACGCGCGCAGCGCCTGGTAGTAGGCGCGCGCCTCGTCCTGCCGCTCCGCCTCCGCACCGGAGGAGATCTGCGCGCGCAGGTGCTCCTGGCCGTAGCCCCACGCGTCGACCAGGTCCACGGCGTGCGGCCGCAGCCGCCGCAGCAGCCGGTCCACGTAGCCGGTCACCGTGCGCGCCCGCTGGTCGGACAGCCGCCCGTGCAGCAGGTACCAGGTGAGGTTCCGCTCGATGACGGTGAGGCCGAAGACGTCGCGCACCCAGGTCATGATCAGACGGGTGCCGGTGTCCTCGATCGTCTCCAGCGCCTCGGTGAACGCCTCCCAGCGCAGCAGGTCCGCGTGCACGCGGGCCGCCTCGACGAGCGCCGTCTGGTTCTCGTCCAGGATCCGAGCGGCCTCCACCGGCTCCGCCTTGAGGGCCGGGCGCATCGCCTGGGCGACCTCCTCGACCATGGTCGCGACGCGGTCGGCGAGCAGCTCGCGCTGCGTCGCCGCGTCGCGCAGGTGCCCGGCCGCGCGACGCGGGTCGCCGACGTCGAGGAGCGCCTGCGACGCCCGGCGCAGGCCGGTGCGGTGCAGCGCCGCGGAGGTGGCCCGCTCCACGACGAACCGCGCCATCCCCGCCGGGGTGCGGGTCGCGCCCTTGACCTCGCGGCCGTAGTCCGCGACCAGCCGCTTCGCGACGAGCTGGGCGAGCACCGTGTTGTCGCCCTCGAACGTCGCGTAGACGTCGAGGTCGGCGCGCAGGGAGGTGATGCGGTTCTCCGTGAGGAACCCGGCGCCGCCGCACGCCTCGCGGCACTCCTGGAGCGTGTCCAGGGCGAACGCCGTCGACGTCGACTTCAGGGCCGCCGCGGTCGTCTCCAGGTCCTCGCGGCGCTCCGGGGTGTCCTGCGCGCCGGAGAACACGTCGTCGAACAGGTCGAGCAGCCGCTCGTTGGCGAAGTGGCCCGCGTACGCCTCGGCGATGCGCGGGAAGAGCCGACGCCGGTGGGTCGCGTAGTCGAGCAGCACGACCTCCTCCCCCGTCGACCCGGCGAACTGGCGGCGCTCCGCGCCGTACCTGACCGCGATCGCGAGGCCCAGCTTCGCGGCGGTCACCGCGGAGCCGTCCAGGGACACGCGGCCCTGCACGAGCGAGCCGAGCATCGTGAAGAAGCGTCGTCCGGGGCTGTCGATCGGCGACGAGTACGTGCCGTCCGCCGCGACCGAGCCGTAGCGGGCCAGCAGGTCCGTGCGCGGGACCCGGACGTGGTCGAAGTGCAGACGCCCGTTGTCGATGCCGCGCAGACCCCCCTTGAGGCCGTCGTCCTCACCGCCCACACCGGGCAGGAACGCGCCCGCGCTCCCGTCCGGCGCCACCTCCCTGATGGGGACGTAGAAGCAGTGCACGCCGTGGTTCACGCCGTTCGTGATCAGCTGCGCGAACACCGTCGCCGCCGTCGCGTGCACGGCCGCGTTGCCCAGGTAGTCCTTCCACGCGCCCCGGAACGGGGTGTGCAGGACGAACTCCTCGGTCGCCGGGTCGTACGTCGCCGTGGTGCCGATCGAGTCGACGTCCGAGCCGTGGCCCGTCTCCGTCATCGCGAACGCGCCCGGCACCGACAGGTCCATCGCGCCCGGCAGCAGGCGGTCCTGCTGCTCCGGGGTGCCCAGGTGCAGGATCGCCGCACCGAACAGGCCCCACTGCACGCCCGACTTGATCTGCAGCGACGGGTCCGCCGCGACGAGCTCGGTGAAGCACGCCAGGTTGGCGCCCGGCTTGTCGAAGCCGCCGAGCCGCTCTGGGAAGGCCAGCCACGACAGCTTGTCGTCGGAGGCCACCATGGCGCGCATCTGCTCGAGCGTGCGCTCGCGGTGCTCGGCCGGGGTGAGGGACTCGTCCTTGGCGTAGTACGGCTCCCCGGCGCGGGCGCGGGCGCGACGACGCTCCTCGGGCCAGCGGCCCAGCAGCAGCTCGGCGAGGCCCGCCACGTCGACGCGCGCCGTGGTGGCGTCGTCGGGTCCGGCGTGGTCGTCGTGGCCGGTGGCGGGTGCGGACGTCGTCGTCATCAGGACTCCTGCGCGGTCTCGGGGTTGTCAGGGGTTTCAGGGGCGTCGGCGGGACGCCGGGTCGCGGCGCCGTCGTGGTGGAGGACGCCGACGGGGCCGGTCCACAGCCAGGCGGTGACCTGCTCGACCAGCTCGTCGCGGGTGTGGCCCTCGGCGCGGGAGTGCGCCAGCCACCACTCGCCCGAGCCGCGCACGAAGCCGACGGCTCCGGCGGCCCAGGCGGCGGCGGTCGTGGCGGGGACGCCGGCGGCCTGCGCGAACGGGTCGGCGACCAGCGTGATCACAGAGTCGAGGTAGGCGCCGAGCGCTTCCGTACGACCGTCGTCGGACTCGTTGCCACCGATGGCCGTGCGCGTCACGAACCAGTAGACGTTCGGCGAGCTCTCGATGGTCTGGAGGTAGGTGCGCACCATGGCGCGCAGCGCCGCGTTCGGCGTGGGCGCCTCGTGGGCGGCCTCGGCGAGCCGGCGGTGCATCCCGCGCACGACGCTCTCGGCGACGGCGAGCCGCAGCCCGGCCTTGTCGTCGAAGTAGCGGTAGAAGATGGACTTGGAGGTGCCGGCGATCGCGGCGATCTCGTCCATCGAGGCGCCGGGGCCGAGCTCGTGCACGGCCCGTCGGGCCTCCCGCACGAGCGTGGCCTTGCGCTGGGCGCGATGATCGTCCCACCGGGTCGACCGCCCGTCGGGCCTGGGTCGCGCCTGGTGGCCGTCCGTCGTGACCGTCATCGGCCACCCCCTGTGATCCGTCTCACGAGACTCACAGTATCAGGTACTGTGAGTACTACCTGAAATCGACCAGTGTGAGGAAGCACTCCGTGGCCACTCGTCAGACCACCGCCACGACGGAGACCGGCGTCCGCGACGCCGTCGTCGTCGGCGGCAACCGCATCCCGTTCGCCCGCGCCGGCAAGAAGTACGCCGACGCGTCCAACCAGGAGATGTTCACCGCCGCGCTCGACGGCCTCGTCGCGCGGTTCGGGCTCCAGGGCGAGCGCATCGGCGAGGTCGTCGGCGGCGCCGTCCTCAAGCACTCCCGCGACTTCAACCTCGTGCGCGAGTCCGTGCTCGGCTCCGCCCTGCACCCCGCCACCCCCGCCTTCGACCTCCAGCAGGCCTGCGCCACCGGGCTCGAGGCCACCATCACCGTCGCCAACAAGATCCGGCTCGGCCAGATCGACTCCGGCATCGCCGGGGGCACCGACACCATCTCCGACGCGCCCGTCGCCGTCAGCGAGGGCCTGCGCCGCGTCCTGCTCGAGGCCCAGCACGCCAAGACGCTCCAGGCCCGCCTCAAGGCGCTCGCCAAGCTGCGCCCGAGCGACCTCAAGCCGCTCGTGCCCGCCACCGACGAGCCCCGCACCGGCCTGTCCATGGGTGAGCACCAGGCCATCACCGCCGCGCGGTGGGGCATCACCCGCGAGGCGCAGGACCAGGTCGCGCTCGCCAGCCACCAGAACATGGCCGCCGCGTGGGACTCCGGGTTCTTCGACGACCTCGTCACCCCGTTCCGCGGCCTCACGCGCGACGACAACGTCCGCGCCGACACCTCCGCCGAGAAGCTCGCCGGCCTCAAGCCCGTCTTCGGCCGGTCCCTCGAGACCCCCGCCACCATGACGGCCGGGAACTCCACCCCGCTCACCGACGGTGCCTCCACCGTGCTGCTCGGGTCCCGCGAGTGGGCCGAGGCCCACGACCTGCCCGTCCTCGCGCGGTTCGTCGACGCCGAGACCGCCGCCGTCGACTTCGTGCACGGCCACGAGGGCCTGCTCATGGCACCCGCGCACGCCGTCCCGCGCCTGCTCGCCCGCAACGGCCTCACCCTCGCCGACTTCGACCTCGTCGAGATCCACGAGGCGTTCGCCTCCACCGTGCTGACGATCCTCGCCGCGTGGGAGGACGACGACTACTGCAAGAACGAGCTCGGCCTCACCGGCGCGCTCGGCAGCGTCGACCGCGACCGCCTCAACGTCGCCGGGTCGTCGCTCGCCGCCGGCCACCCGTTCGCCGCCACCGGCGGCCGCATCGTCGCCACCACCGCCAAGCTCCTCGCGCGCAAGGCCGCGGAGACCGGGAAGCCCGCCCGCGCGCTCATCTCGATCTGCGCCGCCGGCGGCCTCGGCGCCACCGCCATCCTCGAGTCCGCCTGACCCCGGAAGGAGACGTCATGACCGACCGCTACGCCCAGGCCGTGAACTCCGGGTTCACCAAGACCCTCGCCAAGAAGCTCGGCCTGCCCCGTCCCGCGATCCTGCGCCGGTACCGCGACGGCGACCCGCTCACCGTCGGCCCCGTGCTCGTCCTCGCGGACGCCGCCTCCAAGGCCGACGCCGACGCCGTCGCCCGGACGCTCCTCGGCTGGGACCTCGACGTCCGCCGCGACCACCACGACGACGTCCGCTGGGGCGCCGTCGTCGTCGTCCTCACCGAGGCCGCCGAGCCCACCGCCGTCACCGAGCCCGTCCTCGCCGTCGGCTCCGTGCTGCGCTCCCTCGCCGGCAACGGCCGCGTCGTCACCGTCTCGCGGGCCCCCGCCGCCGACGACTCCCCTGCCGTCGCCGCCACCCGGCAGGGCGTCGACGCCGTCGTGCGCTCGCTCGGCAAGGAGCTGCGCGGCGGGTCGACGTCCAACGGGATCGTGCTGACCGACGACGTCGAGGTGGGCCACCCGTCGGTGCTCGCCACCCTGCGGTTCTTCCTGTCCGCCAAGAGCGCGTACGTCGACGGGCAGCTGCTGCGCGTGGGCACGGCCGACGCCACGGGCATCGTCGGGGACCGGGCGCTCGACGGCCAGGTCGCCGTCGTCACCGGTGCCGCCCGCGGCATCGGCGCGGCCATCGCCCGCACCCTCGCCCGCGACGGCGCCATCGTCGTCTGCGTCGACGTCCCCGCCGCGGGCGAGGCGCTCGCCGCCACCGCCAACGCCGTCGGCGGCACGACGCTGCAGCTCGACGTCACTGCCGACGACGCCGGGCAGCGGATCCTCGACCACGCCCGCGAGCGCCACGGCCGCCTCGACGTCGTCGTGCACAACGCCGGCATCACGCGGGACAAGCTGCTCGCGAACATGAAGCCCGCGCAGTGGGAGTCGGTCGTGGCGGTCAACCTCGCCGCGCAGCTGCGCATCAACGAGGTGCTGCTGGCTGCCGGGATCGACGGGCTGCGCATCGTGTCCCTCGCCTCGACGTCCGGCATCGCCGGGAACAAGGGGCAGACGAACTACGGGTTCTCCAAGGCGGGCGTCATCGGGCACACCCGTGCCACCGCGCGCCTGCTCGCCGCGAGCGGCGGCACCGCCAACGCCGTCGCGCCCGGCTTCATCGAGACCGAGATGACGTCCCGCATCCCCTTCGCGACCCGCGAGGTGGCGCGCCGCATCCCGTCGCTCGCGCAGGGCGGTCAGCCGGTCGACGTCGCCGAGGCCATCGCGTTCCTCGCCTCTCCCGCCGCCGCGGGCGTCAACGGGCAGGTGCTGCGCGTGTGCGGCCAGCACCTGGTGGGCCAGTGACGGCCGCGCCCTGGCGCACCGGCGCCGGGCAGGTGCTGCACGTCGAGACCCAGCAGACCCTGCCCGGCCTCGCCGGCCTGTACGCCCGCGGCGCCGCGGCGTCCGGTCGTATCGCGGCCGGTCGGGCGCTGCCGTCGCTGCCTGTCATCGGCTCGGGCTCGCCGGACCACGCGGAGCGGCCGCTCGTGCTGCCCACCGTGGCGCTGCGCGTCTCCGGCGTCACGACGTCCGAGCTGCGCGGCCACCTGCGCGACTACCAGCGGCTGCTGCACGAGCCCGTCAGCGAGGTGCTGCCCGCCGGGTACCTGCACGTGCTCGCGTTCCCGCTGGCCACCGCCGTCATGGTGCGCGGGGACTTCCCGCTGCCCCTGCTCGGCATGGTGCACCTCGCCAACCACGTGGAGATGCGCGGGCCCGTGCGGCTCGGCGACGTGCTCGAGGTGCGCGCCTGGGCCGAGAACCTGCGGCCCCACCGTCGCGGCGTCCAGGTGGACCTCGTCACGGAGATCCGGCCCGACGGCGACGACTCCGGCCTGCCGCTGTGGCGCGGGATCTCGACGTACCTGGCGAAGGGGTTCACCGCGCCCGAGCCCGACGAGGCCGACGAGGCCGACGAGCCCTCGGTGACCGGCGCCGACCGCGCCGGGGAGCCGGCCGCGCGGGACGAGGCGTGGGCGCCGCCGCTGCCGACCGGACGGTGGGCCCTCGGCCCCGGGACCGGCCGCGCGTACGCCGCCGTGTCCGGCGACCGCAACCCCATCCACCTGTCGTCGCTGTCAGCCAAGGCGTTCGGGTTCCCCCGCGCCATCGCGCACGGCATGTACACCGCCTCCCGGGCGCTGGCCGACGTTGGGCACGCCCGCGGCGACGCCTACCGGTGGACCGTGGAGTTCGCGCAGCCCGTGCTGCTCCCCGGCACCGTGGACGTCGCCGTCATGCCGGAGCTCACCGAGACGCCGGACGGGTTCGGCTACGTCGGCTGGAACGCCCGCCGCGGACGGCGGCACTTCCGCGGCGAGGTCACCCCGCTGTAGCCCGGCTCAGGCAGGTGCCGGCGCCGGGTCGACGACGTCGAACCGGCGCCGCACCACCCACACGAGCACGAGGAAGCAGACCAGCACCGCCAGCGTGGCCAGCGCGAACAGCAGCACGAGCACCACCGTCGCGCCCATCACCGGCACGGTCGTCGCACCACCGGTCAGCAAGGACAGGACCAGGGAGACCGCCGACGTCACGACGTCGGCGGCACGGATCGCCCGCGCCCGACCGGCGAGGGTCGGGTGCTCGAACGCCGCCGCCCTCGCCACCACCGTGCAGACCCCGAACACCACGACGGTGATCGCCACGGTCTCGACCGCCGTCTGGATCATCCCCGGCGTGCCGGTGACCACCTGGGCGAGGGAGCCGATCCCGCCGACCACCGCCCCGCCGAACGCGGCGCGGAACCAGGGATCGACCGCCCGCAGCCGCCCCGTCCCGATCACCGCGAGCAGCCACCCCACGGCGTCCACCACCAGGTCGAACCCGTCGACCCGGATGTCGACGACCACGATCAGCAGGCCCCAGAACAGGAACGTCATCGGTCTCATGGACGCGAACGGTAGCGGGTCCGTGTCGTGACCGGCGTCACGCGCCCATCCCGCGTCCTCCCGCGAGTCAGCACTGTTCGACGCCAGTCAGCGCAGGTCGGCGCGAGTCAGCGCAGGTCGGCGCCAGTCAGCGCAGGTCGGCGCCAGTCAGCGCAGGTCGGCGCCAGTCAGCGCAGGTCGGCGCCAGTCAGCGCAGGTCGGCGCCAGTCAGCGCAGGTCGGCGCGAGTCAGCGCGGGTCGGCGCGAGTCAGCGCTCGATGGCGGCGAGGCGGGCCTCGAGCCCGGCCCGCACGTCCGGCCACTCGTCGTCGACGATGCCGTAGTAGGCGGTGTCCCCCACCGAGCCGTCAGCGGCCACCCGATGCTTGCGCAGCACGCCCTCGGGCCGGGCCCCCAGCCGCTCGATGGCGGCGCGCGAACGGAGGTTGCGCGCGTCGGCGCGCAGGGCGACCCGCTGGACCTCCCAGACGTCGAAGGCGTGCGTGAGCAGCGCGAGCTTGGAGGCCGGGTTGGTCGGCCCGCCCCACCACTGCCGCCCATAGAACGAGTAGCCGATCTCGACACGCCGCTGCGCGGGCACGTGGTCGTAGAACCTGGTGGAGCCGCGCACCTCGCCCTCCGGGCCGACGACGACGAAGGCGTACGTGCCGTCGGCAGCCAGCGCGGCGTCGACCATCGCCTCGACGTCGGCCACCGTGCGAGGCGGCGGGGACACCATGCCGAACCAGAGGTCCGCGTCGATGAGGGAGAGCAGGTCGGCGGCATGCTGCCGCTCCAGCGGTTCGAGTCGGAGCCCGTGGGCGGTGAGTCGCAGGCCGTGTCGCACGGGCACATCCTTCCGCGCTTCGGGCGCCGACGACGACAGGTTTCGCCGTGACGTCCGCCCTCGGTACCGACGCTGCGGTCGACGAGGTGCGCTGCGCCGTCGTGACCCACGCTGACTCACGCCGCCCTGCGCTGGCTGGCGACCGGCCGATCGCGCCGCAACGTTCCTCAGGCATCCCGACCTGGAAGCCCCAGGTTCGGCGGCCCGACCGGTAGCGACCGCACACCTCCTCACCAGTCGCGCTACGAAGCCTGAGGAAGTGCGCACCCGCGCGCTGACTCGCGCCGTCGTGTGCTGACTGGCCAAAGTTTGCGCTGACTCGCGCCGCCCTGCGCTGACTCGCGACGGACAGAGGTCGGGTGAGGGCGGGAGGGGTGCTCGCGAGAGCAGAGGGAGCGCAGCGACCGATTCATTCGAGCGAGCACCTCTCCCGCCCCCACCCGGCCGGACGCACCGACCGCACCGACCGCACCGACCGCACCGGTCTAGGGTCGAGAGATGGATGCCCTGCACGAGCAGACCGCTGTCGAGCTGCGCGACCGCCTGCGGGCGGGCGAGGTGACGCCGTCGGAGGTCACGGACCACTTCCTGGCGCGGATCGAACGCCGCAACGCCGAGCTGGGGGCGTTCTCCCTGGTCACTCCGGACGCTGCCCGCGAGCGAGCGGCGTCGCTCGACGCGGCACCCCACGGCACGTTGTGGGGCCTGCCGAGCGGCGACAAGGACCTGTGGGCGCGCGCGGGGGTGCCGACGGGGTTCGGGTCGCGGGCGCTGGCGGGGTTCGTGCCGGAGGTGTCGGACGACGTGGTCGACGACCTCGACGACGCGGGCCTGGTGAGCCTGGGGCGGACGACGGCGCCGGAGCTGGGGTTCCCCGCGTACACGGAGCCGCTGGCGGGTCCGGTGGCGCGGAACCCGTGGGACACGTCGCGGGGTGCGGGCGGGTCGAGCGGTGGTGCGGCCGTCGCGGTGGCGGCGGGGCTGCTGCCGTTCGCGCCGGGGTCGGACGGCGGGGGTTCGGTGCGGATCCCGGCGGCGGCGTGCGGGGTCGTGGGCCTCAAGCCGTCGCGGGGGCTGCTGCCGTCGGGCTCGGGCCAGGAGGCTCCGGGTGGGCTGGTGGTGAACGGCCCGTTGGCGCGGACGACGGCGGACGCGGCGCTGCTGCTGGAAGGGATGATCCGGCGTCGCCCCGACGGCGCCGCCGCGCACCGTTTCACGCTGCGCGCCCCGGTGGCGCACGCCGGGGCGTACCTGGCGGCGGCACAGCGTGGTGAGGTCGCGGGCCGGGACGACGACGGCGGGCGGTTCCGCCTGGGCGTCACGACCTGGTCGGCGTGGGACGACTACTACGACATCACGGTCGGGCCGGAGGCCCGGGCCGCCCTGGACGCGGGCGTGCAGGCGCTGGCCGGGCTGGGGCACGGCGTCGAGGGACACACGTGGGACCCGGCGCCGGAGTACGGCGACGCGTTCCGCACCCTGTGGATGGCGGGTGCGTCGGCGGTGCCGGTCGACGACGACGCGACGCTGGACCGGATGGAGCCGTTGACGGCCTGGCTGGTGCGGCGCGGGCGGGAGGTCCCGGCGCGCGAGCTGGTGGCGGCGCTGCGCACGCTGGTGGCGTTCGAGCGGCGGCTCGTCGCGGGGTTCGGCGACCTGGACGCGGTGGTGACGCCGGCGCTGGCGATGACGCCGCGCCCGGTGGGCTGGTTCGACCCCGAGGACCCGGACCGCAACTTCGTCCAGCAGTGCCAGTACACGCCGTTCACGTCGTGGTTGAACGTCGCGGGTCTGCCGGCGATCACGGTGCCGGCGCACTGGACCGCCGACGGGCTGCCGATGGGGGTGCAGATCATCGGGCGTCCGGGCGGGGAGGCGGCGCTGCTGGCGATCGCCGCCCAGCTCGAGGACGTGCTGCGCTGGCCGGAGAAGCACCCGCCCGTCTGGTAGCCGGTCGGCTTCGCCCCCCGGCAGGTCAGTCGGGCAGGCAGCCGACGGCGTCCTCGGCGCCCAGCGCGGCGGTCGCGAGCAGACCTTCCAGGCCGGAGCCCTCGGGCACGGGACGCGGGTCGTCCACCACGATCCACAGCCCGTCGACGACGTCGTAGCGCGCCTGCGGGCCGTCGGCGACGAGGGCCGCGACGGCGGCGACGAGCCGTTCGACCTCCTCGCCGGCGGTGCCGACGCCGACGGAGGCACGCACGGCGCCACCGTCGAGGCCAAGCCGGGCGAGCAGCGGATGGGCGCAGAACCGGCCGTCGCGCACACCGATGCCGTGCTCGGCGGACAGGTAGGCGGCGACGAGGCCCGCGTCGCAGCCGGCGACGGTGAAGGTCACCACGCCGACGGTGTCGGCGGCGTCGGGCCACAGGTGCACGACGTCGACGCCGTCGATGGCGCCGAGCCCGGCGACGAGACGACGGCGCAGCGCGTCCTCGTGCTCGCGCAGCTCGTCGGGGTCGACCTCGGCGAGGGCCTGGCAGGCGGCCGCGAGCGAGACGGCGCCGAGCACGTTGGGCGACCCGGCCTCGTGGCGGGCGGGGGCGTCGTGCCACTCGGTGGCGTCGGTGCGAACGCGGCGCACGGCGCCACCGCCCGCGAGGTAGGGGGTGCCGGTGTCGAGCCAGTCGCGGCGGCCGACCAGCGCGCCGCCGCCGAACGGCGCGTACGTCTTGTGCCCGGAGAACGCGACGTAGTCGACGCCCGTGGCCTCCAGCGAGAAGCGGCGGTGCGGCACGAGCTGGGCGCCGTCGAGGAGGAGGCGGGCGCCGTGGTCGTGCGCGGCGGCGACGAGCGCGGCGACGTCGAGCGCCTCGCCGGTGACGTTGGACGCCCCGGTGACGGAGAGCAGCGCGTACCCGCGGCCCGCTGCGGCCCCGGCGGCCAGCTCGTCGCGCAACGCCTGCACGGTGGCCGCGGCGGTGTCCCGCCCGGTGACGACGGTCGCGTCGGCCTCGCGCTGCCAGGGCAGGAAGTTCGCGTGGTGCTCCACGTCGAGGACGAGGACGCGGCCGGGCGTGCCGTCGGTGGCGGCGGGCACGCAGCCGGCGAGCAGGTTGAGCGCGTCGGTGGTGTTGCGCACGACGATCGTGACGTCGTCCTCGCGGGCGCCGACGAAGTCGCCGATGGTGCGTCGTGCCTGCTCGTAGAGGGCGGTGGAGACCTGCGAGAGGTATCCGGCGCCGCGGTGCACGGAGGCGTACAGCGGGAGGGTGGCGGCGACGCGGTCGGCGACGGCCTGCAGGGCCGGGGCGGAGGCCGCGACGTCGAGGTTCGCGTAGGGGACGCGGCGGCCGTCCACGAGCGGCGCGAGGGTGTCGTGCCCGGTGACGGGCAGGACGGGGGCGTGGTCGGCGACGGTGTCGACCTGCGTACAGGCGGGGGCCTCGGTGAGCGTGGTCATGGCGGTACCTCCTGTGGTCCGGGGAGGTGCCTCCCCGCGCTTGCCCGACGCCGGTCGACGTCGTGCCTGGTCGTCACCCGGGGCACCCCGCCGCGAGGGGAGGGTTGCCGGCCAGCGAGCCGGGGCTTCGCGCTGGCGCTCATGACCTGGCATCCATGCTGCGGCGCCACCTTGCCGTCGTCAAGCCTTGGGACGGGTGTCTCACGATGCGGGCGATGAGCGCCCGCATGCTCGCTCTGCGAGACACCCGTCCCGCAGAGCGGGACCGCTGTCGTACGATCGCCGTGACCATCCCGAGCGGCCGAGTGACGTGGCACGACGACGCCGCAGCAACCCCGCGGGACCGGGCACCGCCGTCGACGCGACGCGAGGCCGGGGACCGGGCGCGGGTGCTACCGCCACGACCGATGGAGGAGTGCGCGATGACCGCGACCGTGCAGGCTCGGCCCGCCGAGGGCTACGCCGGAGACATCACCCCGCAGCAGGCGTGGGACCTGCTCGCCGGATCCCCCGACGCCGTGCTCGTCGACGTCCGCACCGAGGGCGAGTGGCGCCTGATCGGCGTGCCCGACGTCGCGGAGCTCGGCAAGCAGGTCGTCCTCACCCAGTGGGTCACGGCCGACGGCCGCCCCAACCCGGGCTTCCTCACCGAGCTCGCGGCCGCGGGGGTCGCGGGTGACGGCCCCGTCGTGTTCCTGTGTCGGTCCGGCCAGCGCTCCATCGGCGCGGCCCGCCTGGCGACGTCGGCCGGGATCGCGCCGTCGTACAACGTGCTCGAGGGCTTCGAGGGCGCGCCGGGTCTGGACGGCCTGCGCACCCGCGAGGGCTGGAAGGTCGCCGGCCTGCCCACCACGGAGTACCGGCCGTGACCCGCGTCGAGATCCCCACCGGACCGGGCGCGAACCCCGAGCTCGTCGGCGGGTCCGGTCGCGGCCCGCTGCCCGACACCGTGCGCCCCGCCACCCTGGCCGTGCGCGGCGGGCACCGCCGCTCCGACTTCAACGAGACCTCCGAGGGCCTGTTCCTCACGCAGGGCTACGTCTACGACTCGGCGGCCGACGCCGAGGCCGCGTTCAGCGGCGACCACTCGCGGTTCGTGTACTCCCGCTACGGCAACCCCACGGTCCGCACGTTCGAGGAGCGGCTGCGGCTCGTCGAGGGCGCCGAGGCCTGCTACGCGACGGCGTCCGGCATGTCCGCGGTGTTCACCACGCTCGCCGCGCTGGTCTCGGCCGGGTCGCGCATCGTCTCGGCCCGCGCGCTGTTCGGCTCCACCAACGTCATCTACTCCGAGATCCTCGCCAAGTGGGGCGTGCAGGTCGACCTCGTGGACGGGCACGTCGAGTCCCAGTGGGAGGAGGCGCTCTCCACCCCCGCCGACGTCGTGTTCTTCGAGACGCCGTCGAACCCCATGCAGGACCTCGTGGACATGCGGCGCGTGTGCGACCTCGCGCACGCCGCCGGTGCCGTCGTCGTCGTCGACAACGTGTTCGCCACCCCGATCCTGCAGAGGCCGCTGGAGTTCGGCGCCGACGTCGTCGTGTACTCCGCGACCAAGCACATCGACGGTCAGGGGCGGGTGCTCGGCGGCGCGATCCTCGGCTCGCAGGAGTTCCTCGGCGGCCCGGTCGAGACCTTCCTGCGGCACACCGGGCCGTCGCTCAGCCCGTTCAACGCGTGGGTGCTGCTCAAGGGCCTGGAGACGCTCGACGTGCGGGTGCGGGCCCAGAACGCCGCCGCGCTGCAGGTCGCCGAGGCCCTCGACGGCCTCGACGGCGTCACCGGCGTCCGCTACCCGTTCCTGGCCTCGCACCCGCAGCACGAGCTCGCGAAGGCCCAGCAGTCCGGCGGCGGCACCGTCGTCACGTTCGACCTCGACGTCCCCGAGGGCACCACGCCCGAGGCCGCGAAGAAGCACGCCTTCGCGTTCCTCGACGCCTTGCGGATCGTCGACATCTCCAACAACCTCGGCGACGCCAAGTCGCTGATCACGCACCCGGCGACGACGACGCACCGCAAGCTCGGCGCCCAGGGCCGCGCCGCGGTCGGGATCAACGAGACCACCGTGCGGCTGTCCGTCGGCCTGGAGGACCCGCTGGACCTCATCGAGGACGTCACGCAGGCGCTGCGCGGCTGACCTTCCCCCGCCCCCGCCGAGCATGCGCCGGCAGCGCATGCTCGGCCGTCGACCGGGCATGGTCGCCGTCCGAAAGTGCTGGTCGTGCCCGGGCCGCCGGTCCTACCGTCGGACGATGACCACGTACGTCCGTCCGCCGCTGCCCCGCGAGGTCTTCCTCGACGACGCCGGTCGCCCCTTCACGTACGGCGATCGATGGGGTGACGACGGCCCGCCGGAGGACGCCTACTCCGTCGTCACCCATCCGGAGCGTTTCGCTGCTCTGCACCCGGTCGCGGACACGCTGCTCGTCCACCTGGCGGCGACCTACGCGGGCGACGTCGCCGAGCTCTCCCCGGCCGACCTGACGACGCACACCCCGGCCGCCCCCGCTCACCCGGCCCTGGCGGGCTGGGGGGACGTCGAGCGCCTGCTCCGCGTCGTCGTCCTGCGGCCGCACCGTGCCGGCGCCGCCCCGATCTCGATCGCGTGGACCGACTACCCCGGCGTCGAGGTGCGAGCCGGCGCGCTCGTCCGCAGGTCCTTCCCGTCCTGCGGGTGCGACGCCTGCGACGACTCGGTCGAGTCGATGGCGGACGACCTGGAGGCGCTGGTGCTCGGGGTCGCGGCAGGTCGTGCGCGCGAGTGGGTACGGTCCGCAGGCCCGTTGTCCTGCTGGGTGGGCTTCAGCACCGACCACGACGACGGCGAGTGGGAGTCGGGTGAGACGCGGCACGACCGCCGGGATCCACAGGTCCGCGCAGCCAGGGCACTGCTGCGGAGCCTGCCGCACGGCCGCTGGCAGCCCTGGACCGCCGTCGGGGACGCGGCTGTCGGCGGCCACCTCTAGCCTGTCCACGTGCTGCACATCCACCGGTCCGAGCGCGCCGACGCGCTGGTCGCGCCCCTGGCCGGGGTGCTGGCGACCCCGCCGGACGACCCGTTCACGCCGGACGTCGTGGCGGTGCCGACGCGCGGCGTGGAGCGGTGGCTGGCGCAGCGGCTGTCGCACCTCCTGGGCGACGGCGGCACGGGGGCCGGGGTGTGCGCGAACGTCGACTTCGGGTCGCCCACGCGGCTGGTCGCGTCGGCCGTCGCCGCGGTGACGGGCGTCGAGCCGGACGACGACCCGTGGCGCCGCGAGCGCCTGGTGTGGCCGGTGCTGCAGGTGGTCGACGCCTCCCTGGACGAGCCGTGGGCTGCGCCGCTGGCGCGGTACGTGGGTGGGCCGGACGACGTGGTGCGGCGGTCGCGGCGGCTCGCGCTGGCCCAGCGCGCGGCCGACCTGTTCACCGCCTACTCCCGGCAGCGGCCGTCGCTGCCGGTGGCGTGGCGGGACGGGGACCTGACGGACGGCGCGGGCGCTCCGGTGCCCCCGGACCTGGCGTGGCAGCCGGAGCTGTGGCGGCGGGTCCGCGACCTGCTGGCCGCGCCGAGCCCGGCGGAGGTGATCACGGACGCCGTCGCCGTGCTGGAGCGCGACCCCGGCGTCGTCGACCTGCCGGCGCGGCTGTCGGTGTTCGGCCCGACCCGGCTGCCCCAGGACGAGCTGCGGGTGCTGCGGGCGCTGGCCCGGCACCGCGACGTCCATCTGTGGCTCCCGCACCCGTCGCCCGCGCTGTGGAACGAGGTCTCCGCGCTCCCGGCGCGGCCGGGGGACGCGCGACGGTCCGGCCTCCCGGCCGTCGCCCTCCACCCGCTGCTCACGTCGACCGCCCGGGACTCCGTGGAGATGCAGCTGCGCCTGACCGGCGCGTTCGACGCCGACGAGGCCGACGTCGTCGAGACGCACCACCCGGCCCCCGCTCCCCCGGCCACGCTGCTGGGCGCGCTGCAGACGTCGTTGCGCACCGACACCCCGGACGCGGCCGACCGTGCGGTGCTCGACCCGCGCGACCGCAGCGTGCAGGTCCATGCCTGTCACGGCCGGTCGCGGCAGGTGGAGGTGCTGCGGGAGGCGCTGGTGGGTCTCTTCGCCGCCGACCCGACGCTGGAGCCGCGTGACGTCGTCGTGCTGTGCCCGGACGTCGAGGCGTTCGCGCCGCTGATCACCGCCACGTTCGGCGCGGTGCCCGACACCGCGGTCGCGGTGCACCCGGGCCAGCGCCTGCGGGTGAGCCTCGCGGACCGCGGGGCGGGCGCGACCAACCCGGTCCTCGGTGTGCTGTCGACGCTGCTGCGCCTGGCCGACGGCCGGGTGACGGCGTCCGAGGTGCTGGACCTCGCGGCCTCTCCGCCGGTGCGGCGACGGTTCCGGCTCACCGACGACGACCTCGACCGCTGGCGCGGCTGGGCCGTCGAGGTGGGCGTGCGCTGGGGCGAGGACGGCACGCGGCGCGAGCGGTTCGGCATCGACCCGCGCGTGCGGCAGGGCACGTGGGACGCGGCGCTGGACCGCGTGCTGCTGGGCGTGGCGATGGCGGAGGAGGACGCGCGGTTCGTCGGGCCGGCGCTGCCGCTGGACGACGTCGGGTCGACGGACGTCGAGACGGCGGGGCGGTTCGCCGAGCTCGTCGCGCGGCTCTCGGAGCTCCTGGCGGAGCTGGCCGGGGTACGCCCGCTCGGCGACTGGCTGGACACCCTGGACCGTGCGGTGACGCTGCTGACCGACCCGGCCCCGGACGACGCGTGGCAGACGGTACAGGCGCGGCGGGTGCTCGTCGGCGTGCGCACGGCCGGCGAGACCCACGCGGGGTCGCGGCTCGCGCTGGAGGACGTCCGCGCGGTGCTCGCCGACCGGCTCGCGGGCCGGCCCACCCGCTCGGGGTTCCGCACGGGCGCGCTCACGGTGTGCTCGCTGGAACCGATGCGGGCGGTCCCGCACCGGGTGGTGTGCCTGCTCGGCATGGACGACGCGGTGTTCCCGCGCTCCGCCTCCCCCGACGGCGACGACCTGCTCGCCCGCGACGCGTGCGTCGGCGAGCGGGACCGCCGCACCGAGGACCGCCAGATCTTCCTCGACGCCCTGGGCGCCGCCACCGAGCACCTCGTCGTGCTGCACACGGGCGCGGACGAGCGCACGGGCGCGGCCCGGCCGCCCGCCGTCCCGGTGGCGGAGCTGCTCGACGCCCTCGACCGGCTCGCCGTCACCGCGGACGGCGGGGCGGCGCGCGAGCAGGTCGTGGTGCGGCACCCCCTGCAGGCCGTGGGCGAGCCGAACTTCGTGCCCGGCGCACTGGGCACGCGCGGGCCGTTCAGCCACGACCCCGCCGCGCTCGCGGGCGCGGTGGCCGGCCGCGCCGACCGGGCGACGCCGGGCCTGCTCGTCACCGAGCCGCTGCCCGTGGCGCCGCCGGGCGGGGACGAGGTCGACCTCGACGACCTCGTGGCCGTCCTGGAGCACCCCGCGCGCTGGTTCGTCACGAAGAGCCTGGGCGTCCGGCTGACGCAGGACGCCGACGAGGTGGACGACCGGCTCCCCCTCGCGGCCGACCCGCTCGTCGGGTGGGGCGCCGGCGACCGGATCCTCACCGCCACCCTGGCGGGTGCCGACCCGCAGCAGGTGTTCCAGGCGGAGTGGCGGCGCGGCCAGCTCCCGCCGCGACGTCTCGGCCACGCTGCCCTGTCGAACGTGATGGAGCGGGTGCAGCCGGTGCACGCCACGGCCTCGAACGCGATGTCCACGGGCGAGCCGCGCGCGGTGGACCTCTCGGTGACGCTGCCGTCCGGCGCCACGGTGGTCGGGACCGTGCCCGGCGTGCACGGCGAGCGGGTGGTGCGCGCCGAGTACTCGAAGCTCGCGCCGAAGCACCGGCTGCGTTCCTGGGTGCAGGTGCTCGCGCTGGCCGCCGCGCACCCGGGCACGGCATGGGAGACGGGCACGGTCGGCCGGGCGCCGGTGTCGGCCCCGCGGGCCGCGTGGAGCCGCATCCCCGCCCCGGACCACGCCGAGGCGGTGCGGCTGCTCGACGACCTCGTGCGGCTGCGCGCCGAGGCCGCCCGCGGGCCGCTCCCCCTGCCGCCGGAGGCGGCGCACGCCTACGCGGTCACCCGTGACCGGGGCTCCGTCGACGTCGTGGCCGCGCTGCGCGAGGCCGCCTACACGTGGGGTGGCGGGTTCGAGAAGCAGGACCCGTTCCACGTGCTCTGCTGGGGCCCGGGTGCCGCCCTAGACGCGTTCGCCGGGACACCCACCGACGACGACCGCCGCGACCTGCCCGGCGAGACCACCCGCTTCGGGGCGCTCGCGCGTCGCGTGTGGGACCCGCTGCTGGAGCGCGAGGAGAAGGGGACGTCATGACGTTCGACGCCGACGCACCGGGGACGCCGGACGAACCCACCGCCGGGGCACACCGCGGCGCACCGTCCTTCGGGGCGGAGCGCCCGGTCTTCGACGTGCACGGCCCCCTCCCTCAGGGCACCACCGTGCTGGAGGCCAGCGCCGGGACGGGCAAGACGTTCACCATCGCGGCGCTCGCGACGCGGTACGTGGCCGAGGGGGCCGCGGAGCTGCGCGACCTCATGCTGGTGACGTTCGGGCGTGCCGCCACCTCGGAGCTGCGCGACCGGGTGCGCGAGCGCCTGGTCCGGACCGAGCGTGCCCTGCGCGCCGACGACCCGGCGTCCGACCCCGACCCCCTGGTGGCGCTGCTCGCCGACGTCGACCCGGACGAGCTCGCCCGGCGCCGCCAGCGCCTCGCCGTGGCGCTGTCCCAGCTCGACGCGGCGACGATCACGACGACGCACGGGTTCTGCCAGCAGATGCTGGTGGCGCTCGGCATCGCGGCCGACGTCGACCCGGCGGCGACGTTCCTGCCCGACGTCGCGGACCTCGTGCGCGAGGTCTCCGACGACCTCTACGTGCGCCGCTTCGCCGACGAGGCGCGTCCGGCGCTCACGCCCTCGCTGGCGGGCGACGTCGGACGGGCGGCGGTGAGCGACCACCAGGCCCGGCTCGTGCCGGCCGAGCCGGGTGGAGGCGAGCCGACGTCGGGTGGCACGCTGCGGCACCGCGTCGCGCTCGACACCCGCACCGAGACGCTGCGCCGCAAGCGCGCGCAGCACCTCATGGACTACGACGACCTGCTCGTGCTGCTGCGCGACACCCTGGCGGACCCGGTGCACGGCCCGACGGCCGCCGAGCGCGTGCGCTCCCGGTACCGCGTCGTCATGGTGGACGAGTTCCAGGACACCGACCCGGTCCAGTGGGAGATCCTGCGGACCGCGTTCCACGGGCACCGCACGCTCGTGCTCATCGGCGACCCGAAGCAGGCCATCTACGCGTTCCGCGGCGCCGACGTCGTCGCGTACCTCGACGCGCAGGCCGACGCGACGGCGGTGGCGACCCTCGGCACGTCGTACCGCAGCGACCGGCCGCTGCTCCAGGCGCTGCACACGGTGCTCGGCGACGTCGCGCTGGGCGACCCGCGGATCGTCGTGCGGGCGGTCGAGGCGGCCCACGGGGCACGGTTCGAGGGCGGGGCACCGCTGCGGCTGCGGCACGTGGCCAGCCGGTCGCTCGGGCTCAAGGCCGGGTCGGTCCCGGCGGTCGGGACACCGCGCACGCACGTCGCCCAGGACGTCGCGGCGGACGTCGTGACACGGCTGGGGCGTGACCTGATCGACGACGACGGGGCGCGGCGCGCGCTGGAACCCCGGGACGTCGCGGTGCTGACCCGCACGAACGTGCAGGCGGAGCTGGTGCGGCTCGCGCTGACGGACCGCGGTGTGCCCGCCGTCGTGTCGGGGCTGTCGAGCGTGTTCGCCACGCCGGCCGCCCGGGACTGGCTGACCCTGCTGGACGCCCTGGAGCAGCCGGGCGCGCACGGTCGCGCCGCCGCGCTCGCGCTCACCCCGTTCGTCGGCTGGGACGCCGCCCGCCTCGCGGGCGCCGGGGACGCTGCGCACGACGAGCTGTCCGACACCGTCCGCCGGTGGTCGCGGCTCCTGACGACGCGCGGGGTCGCGGCGCTGCACGAGGCCGTCACCCGCGAGGGCCTGGCGGAGCGGCTGCTGCGCCTGACGACCGGCGAGCGGCAGCTGACCGACCTGCGGCACGTCGGCGAGGTGCTGCACGCCGCCGCGCTCGCGGAGGGGCTCGGCGCCCAGTCGCTCACCGCCTGGCTGCGGCGCCGCATCGCCGAGGCCAAGGTCGACTTCGACGAGGAGCGCAGCCGCCGACTCGAGACGGACGCCGCCGCCGTGCAGGTCGTCACGGTGCACGCCAGCAAGGGCCTCGAGTTCGGCGTCGTGTACGTGCCGTACGCGTGGGACCGCTGGGAGCCGTCGACGCCCGACGTGCTGCGGTTCCACGACGACCACGGGCTGCGCACCCTGCACGTCGGCGGGCCCGCCTCCCCCGGCTACGACGCGGCCCTCGACCGCAGCCGCGCCGAGGAGGCCGGGGAGGACCTCCGTCTGCTCTACGTCGCGCTCACGCGGGCCCGCCACCAGGTGGTGGCGCACTGGGCGCCGTCGAAGGCGAACTCCGCGAAGGGGGCGCTGACGCGGGTGCTCCTCGCGGACCGGCTGCTCGGCGGCGAGCCGGAGAAGCACGCCACCCCGCGCCAGATGCGCGACGAGGACGCCCGGGCCGCGCTGGACGCCGTCGCCGCCCGGTCCGGGGGCACCGTCGTGGTCGAGGAGGTGCCCGACGCGGTGTCGACGGACCGCTGGCAGCCGCCCGCCCAGGACCTGCCGGCGCTCGGGGTGTCGGCACTGGACCGGCTGCCGGACGCGTCGTGGCGGCGGGCGTCGTACACGGCGCTCACGGCCGGCGCGCACCACGGCCCGGCCGGGGCCGGGTTCGGCGCGGCACCGGCTGCCGGGGCGCCGGGTGTCACGTCGGAGCCGGAGGACACGGTCGTCGAGGACGAACCTGCCGAGCAGGCGGCCGACGCGCTGCCCGTGGGGGCGGCGGACGCCGCGAGGTCCGGGCCCGGGGCGGACCTGCCGTCGCCGATGTCGGACCTGCCTGCCGGGGCCGCGTTCGGCACGCTCGTGCACGAGGTCCTGGAGTACGTGGACACCGCCGCGGCCGACCTGGACGCCGAGCTGCTGGCGCACTGCACGCGGGCTGCGGCGTCGTCGCGCCTGCCCGGCGCCGACCCCGCCCGGCTCGCGGCGGCGCTCGCCGTCGTGGCGCGCACCCCGCTGGGCCCGCTCGCCGGCGGGGCCACCCTGGCCGACGTCCTCCCGCGCGACCGCCTCGCCGAGCTCGAGTTCGAGCTGCCGCTCGCCGGGGGTGACGGGCTCGCCGGGGGCGGCGGGAGCACGGCACGCGGCGGACCTGTCGCCCCGGCCGGGCGGGCGGGGACGGGCGGCGCGACGCTGGCCGACGTCGCCGCGCTGCTGGGCCGGCACCTGGCCGACGACGACCCGTTCACCGCGTATCCGGCGATGCTCGCCGAGCTCGCGGCCGCGGACCCGCACCCCGCGGTGCTGCGCGGCTACCTCACCGGGTCGATCGACGCCGTCCTAAGGGTCATCGGGGCGGACGGCGTGCCCCGGTTCCTCGTCGTGGACTACAAGACGAACCGGCTCGGCGTCCCGGACACCCCGCTGACGGCGCACGACTACCGCCCGTCGGCCACCGTCGACGCGATGCTGCACGCCCACTACCCGCTCCAGCTCGTCCTGTACCTGGTGGGGCTGCACCGCTACCTGCGGTGGCGGCTGCCCGGCTACGACCCGGACGTCCACCTCGGCGGCGGCCTCTACCTGTTCGTGCGCGGCATGTGCGGGCCCGCGACGCCCGCGGGGGCGGACGGCGCACCGCACGGCGTCGTCGCGTGGGTGCCGCCGTCGGGGCTGGTGCCCGCGCTGTCCGACCTGCTCGACCGGGGCACCCTGAGCGCCGAGGAGGCCGCATGACCGTCGACACCGCTGGGACCGCCACCGTGGACGGCGAGGTCCGGCTCGCCGTCGGGTCCACCGGCATGCTCGGCGAGCTCAACGCGGCGGGGATCGTCGCGTCCACGGACGTGCACGTCGCGACCCGGCTGGGCCGCCTCACGGGCGAGTCCGACGAACGGGTGCTGCTCGCCGTCGCGCTGGCCGTGCGCGCGCTCCGCGGCGGGTCGGTGTGCGTGCGCCTCGACGACCCGACCGAGCTCGCGACGCTCGCCCGCCCCGAGGACGACGGCACCGCCGCCCTCGTGGCCCAGACCGACGCGGCGGAGACCGCGGTGTCGCCGTGGCCCGAGCACGACGCCTGGATCGCGGCGATCGAGGCGAGCCCGATGGTGGTGGTCGGCGCGGGCGGGCCGACGGACCTGCCGGTGCGCTGGGTCGGCGGACGGCTCTACCTCGACCGGTACTGGCGCGACGAGCTCGCCGTGCGCCACCTCGTCGACGCCCGGGTCACCGCGGAACCGTTCGTGGTGCCCGCCGACCGGCTCGCGAACGCCCTCGCACGACTCTTCCCCGACGACGGCGACACCCGGCAGCGCCTCGCCGCCGAGCACGCGGCCCGGCGGCGCATCACCGTGCTCACCGGAGGCCCGGGCACGGGCAAGACGACGACGGTGGCGCGGCTGCTCGCCGTCGTGCACGACGTCGCCGACGCGAGCGGCGCCGCCGCGGGCTCGGGCGGCCCGGACGGCGGGCGGCCGTTGCGCGTGGCTCTCGCCGCCCCGACCGGCAAGGCGGCGGCGCGGCTCCAGGAGGCGGTGCGGGACGTCGTCGCCACGCTCGCGCCGCAGGACCAGGGACGCACCGGGGAGCCGGTCGCGACGACGGTGCACCGGCTGCTCGGGTACCGCAGCGCCACACGGTTCCGGCACCACGCCGGGCACCACCTGCCGCACGACGTCGTCGTGGTGGACGAGACGTCGATGGTGCCGCTGTCGCTCATGGCGCGACTGCTGGAGGCCCTGCGGCCGGACGCGCGGCTCGTGCTCGTCGGCGACCCGGACCAGCTCGCGTCCGTCGAGGCGGGTGCCGTGCTCGGCGACCTCGTGCAGCGACCGTCGATCGACGGCGCTCCGCCCGTCGAGGCGGTCCGGACGATCACCGGCCCCGACGACCGCGTGCCCCTCACGGGCGACGAGCCCGACCGGCTGCGCAACGGCGTCGTCGGCCTGGTGACGGTGCACCGGCAGGACGAGGACTCCGCGATCCTGCCGCTCGCGAGCGCGATCCGGGCCGGTGACGCGGACACGGTGCTCTCGGTGCTGCGCGCCGGGACGGGAGGCGTGGAGCTGGTCGAGACGGACACCGACCGGCTGACGGAGGACGACGTCCGCGGCGTGCAGGCCGACGCCGTGCAGGCGGGCCGTCTGCTCGTCGCCGCGGCGCGGGACGGCGACCCGCGCGGAGCGCTCGACGCCCTGACGCGGCACCGGGTGATGGTCGCGCACCGGCGCGGACCGGTCGGTGTCGCCCGCTGGGCCGCGCAGGTCGAGGCGTGGGTCGAGGACGCCACCCGGACCGAACGTGCCGGCGCGGACGGGCCGTGGGTCGTGGGACGTCCGCTGCTCGTCACCAGCAACGACGCGGAGGTCGGTCTCTACAACGGGGACACCGGCGTCGTGGTGGCGGACGGAGACGGCGTGGTCGCGGCGTTCGGCGACCCGCGCGACCCCGTCCGGGTCCGCACCCACCGCCTGCCGCCGGTCGAGACGGTGCACGCCATGACGGTGCACCGCGCCCAGGGCAGCCAGTTCCGCCGCGTGTCGTTGATCCTGCCGCCGCCGACGTCGCCGCTGCTCACCCGCGAGCTGCTCTACACGGCTGTGACCCGCGCGAGCGAGCACGTCCGGGTGCTCGGTACCGCCGACGCCGTGCGCGCCGCCGTCGCCCGCCCCGTCCGCCGCGCGAGCGGCCTGCGCGACCCGCTCCCCGGCTGACCCTCCCTCCCGTCGCATGGTCGGCCGTCGCGGCGGCATGGTCGGCGACACACCCGCGTGCGGAATGCCGCTCCGCCCCCGCCGGTTGACCCAGGCGATGAACTCCACGACCGCTCCCCGCCTGTCCGTCCTCGACCTGGTGCCGGTGCGCACCGGGCAGTCCAGCGCCCAGGCGCTCGCCGCGTCCATGGCGCTGGTGGACCGTGCCGACGCGCTCGGCTACGAGCGCTACTGGTTCGCCGAGCACCACAACATGGCGGCCGTGGCGGCGTCGACGCCGCCGGTGATGATCGCCGCGGCCCTGGCGCGGACGTCGCGCATCCGGGTGGGTTCGGGCGGCGTCATGCTGCCGAACCACGCACCGCTGGTCGTGGCGGAGCAGTTCGCGGCGCTGGAGGCGCTGGCCCCGGGGCGGGTGGACCTCGGTATCGGGCGGGCACCCGGCTCCGACCCGGTCGTCACCGCGCTGCTGCGCTCGTCCGGCCCGACGTCGGACGTCGACCGGTTCCCCGAGCACGTGCAGAACATCCTCGCGCTCATGCACCCCGACGGCGCCCGCCTGCGCCTCACGGACGGGCAGGTCTACGACGTGCACGCGACCCCCGCCGCCGAGGCGACGCCCACGGTGTGGCTCCTGGGTTCCAGCGACTACTCCGCCCGCCTCGCCGCGGAGCTGGGCCTGCCGTACGTGTTCGCCAACCACTTCTCCGGCGCGGGGATCGACCAGGTGCTCGCCCTGTACCGCGACGGGTACACCCCGAGCGAGGCGCACCCGGAGCCCCGCACGTTCCTCACGGTGAACGCCGTCGTCGCGCCGACGCTCGCCGAAGCGGAGGAGCGCGCCATGCCGCAGCTGCGCGCCATGGCCCGTCTGCGCACCGGCCGCCCGATGGGCCGCTCGGAGACGGTCGAGGAGGCGCTCGCCGACCCTCTGGACGGCCTCGGCCAGCAGATGGTGCAGGACATGCGCGCCCGCTGGCTCGTCGCCGATCCGGAGACCGCCCGCGCCGAGATCGCGAGCCTCGCCGCCCGGCACGGCGTCGACGAGGTCATGGTCGTGCCCGTCGCGGGCACCTACGCCGGGGAACCGCTGGACTCGACCCCCGGGCGCGTCCAGACCCTGGAGCTGCTGGCGTCCTGACGAGCCGCGGATATTCGCGTGCGGTGCGACCGTGCGGCGGCGACGATGCCCTCATGTCCGCCGTGCGCCTGGTGCGCTCCTCGACCCTGACCCCCGACGTCGACTACGCGTACACGTCCGTGGTGCCCGCGGGCACCCGGCTGGTGCACCTGGCGGGGGCGTGCCCGCTCGACGTGGAGGGCCGGACGGTCGCGCCCGGCGACCCCGCCGCCCAGGCACGTCAGGTGGTGGCGAACCTGGTGCAGGCGCTGGCGGACGTGGGGGCGACGCTCACGGACGTCGCGTACACCCGGGTGCTGGTGGCGTCGGCGGACCGCGCCGACCTGGTGGCGGTGTGGCGGGTGGTCCGGGACGCGTTCGGCGAGCACGACGTGCCGAGCACCCTGCTGGGCGTGACCGTCCTGGGGTACCCGGACCAGCTCGTCGAGGTGGAGGCCGTCGCGGCGCTGCCGGAGGAACCGTCCACGCGCCACTGACTCCCCGGCCACGCCCGCCGGGGCCCACCGTTGCCTGCCCGTCCGCCCTGGACTAACTTCGACCTGGTCCGGTCGAACCAGGGAGCGGCATGCGAACCGTCAACGTGCACGAGGCCAAGACCCACCTCTCCCGCCTCCTCGCGGACGTCGAGGCCGGCGAGGAGGTCGTCATCGCCCGCGCGGGTCGACCTGTCGCCCGGTTGAGCGCGGTGGCCGACGTCCCTCGACCGCCCCGTCCGCTCGGTCCGCTCGCCGGCCGGTTCACGATGCCGGACGACTTCGACGGTTTCGCGCGGGACGAGATCCTCGCTCTGTTCGGCGGGACGATGTCGCCCGACGCCGACCGCTCGTGAGTTACCTCCTGGACACGCTGCTCACGACCGACAGCACGGTCGCCCGGTACCAGGGGCCGATCCGGCTCGTCACCTGAGGTGGACGTGTCGTCGTGCCACGATGACCGCATGACCCTGCGCCGCCTCACCCCGTCGGTGTCCGTCCTGCGGGCGGGCAACCCTGGTCCGATGACGTTGGACGGCACACGCTCGGTGGTCCTGCGGGCGCCGGGGGCGGCGTCGTGCGTGGTGGTGGACCCCGGTCCGGACGACGCGGCGCACCTGGACGCGCTGGCGGACGCCGGCCGGGTCGCGCTGGTGCTGGTGACGCACCGGCACGCCGACCACACGGCGGGGTCACCGGGCCTGCGGGACCGTACGGGGGCTCCGGTGCGGGCGGCGGACCCGGCGCACTGCCACGGCGGCGACCCCCTGGCCGGTGGCGAGACGATCGCCGCGGCGGGGTTGCGCATCGACGTGCTGGCGACGCCGGGGCACACGGCGGACTCGGTGTCGTTCGTCGTGACGGCGCCGGGCGAGGACCCGGTGGTGCTCACCGGGGACACGGTCCTCGGGCGGGGCACCACGGTGCTCGCGGAGCCGGACGGGTCGCTGGCGGACTACCTGGCGAGCCTGGACGTGCTGGAGGCCGTCGGCGACGGCCGCCTCGCCGTCCCGGCGCACGGCCCCGAGGTCGAGGACCTGGGCACGGCGGTGCGCGCCTACCGGGAGCACCGGCTCGTGCGGCTGGCGCAGGTGCGCTCGGCGCTCGACGTGCTGGGCCGCGACGCGGACGTCGACACCGTCACCGCCCACGTGTACGCCGACGTCGACCCGTCGGTGGTGCGGGCGGCACGCCAGTCGGTCGCCGCCCAGCTCGCCTACCTCCGCCGCTGACCGGTGTCGGGAGGCTGTGGCACGGTGGCCCCATGACCGACGACGCTCGCACCCCCGTCCGCCTGGGCATCGCCTCCGTCCCCACCCACCCGCCGGAGACGCTCCGCGACCTGGCCGTCGCCGCGGAGGCGTCGGGACTGGACGACCTGTGGGTCTGGGAGGACTGCTTCAAGCAGAGCGGCCTGGCCGCGGCGGCGGCAGCCCTGGGCTGGACGGAGCGCATCCGCGTGGGGCTGGGGCTGATGCCCGTTCCGCTGCGTAGCACCGCGATCACGGCGATGGAGATCGCGACCCTCGCCCGGCTGTTCCCGGGCAGGTTCGTGCCCGCGGTCGGGCACGGCGTCCAGTCGTGGATGGCGCAGGCGGGCGTGCGGGTCGACTCCCCGCTGACGCTGCTGCGCGAGCACACGGTCGCCCTGCGCGCCCTGCTCTCCGGAGAGGAGGTGACGACGTCGGGCCGCTACGTCTCGCTCGACGCCGTTCGGCTCGACTGGCCCCCGACGACGCCGGTGCCCTTGTGGGTGGGCGGCGTCGGCCCGCGCACCCTCGTGCTGGCGGGCGAGGTCGGCGACGCCCTCATCCTCGCGAACGCGCTCACCCCGGACGACGTGCGGGCCGCCGCCGGCACCGCGCAGGACGCCGCGGCGCGGGCCGGGCGCACCCTCACCGACGTGCACGCCACGCTCATCGCGACCACCGGTCCGCGGGCCCAGAAACGCCTGGACGCGGAGCTGCCCACCTGGGGTTCGGCGCCCGGCCAGGGCGTGGGAGCGGCGGGCGACGCCGCGACGATCGCCGCCGCCGTCCGGGACCTCGCCGACGCCGGGGCGACCGCCGTCGCCGTGCAGCCGACGGCGGACGAGCCCGACCTGGCGGCCTTCGCGACGTTCCTGGGGGCGCAGGTCCGGCCGCTGCTGGCCTGACCACCGCTGTCGGTGGCCCGGTCTAGCGTGAGGGAGTCCCACCGCCGTCGAGGGAACGTCGAAGGAGACCGCCATGGACTGGAAGATCGAGCTGATCTTCGTGCCCGTCACCGACGTGGACCGTGCCAAGGAGTTCTACGAACGGATCGGGTTCCACCCCGACCACGACCAACGGGTCTCCGACGACCTGCGGTTCGTGCAGATGACGCCGCCCGGCTCAGCCTGCTCCATCGCGTTCGGCACCGGCCTCGGGCTCACGCTGGCGCCCGGGCAGCAGGACACCATCCAGGTGGTCGTGCCGGACGCGGACGAGGCGCTGGCGCACCTGCGGGACCTGGGCGTCGACGCCGACGGCGTGGACGAGCAGGCCTGGGGACGGTTCGTCACGTTCGCCGACCCGGACGGCAACAGCTGGACGCTGCAGCAGCTCCCGTCCCGCACCTGAGCCAGGTCAGAGCCGCTTGCCGTAGCAGAGCTGGTCCGGCTCGCCCGCGTACCGGCCGTACGACTCGATCGGCTCGTAGCCGAGGGCCGTGTACAGACCGATCGCCTCGGGCTGGGCGGTGCCGGTCTCCAGCACGAGCCGGCGGAAGCCGACCTGCCGCACCGACCGCTCCAGCTCGACGGTCAGCCGTCGCGCGATCCCGCGACCCCGGTGCTCGGGCAGCACGAACACCCGCTTGAGCTCGCCGGTGGCGGCGGGGTGGAGGGTGCCGCGGCCCCGGTGGTCGTCCGTGCCCGACACGTCGCGCACGCTGCCGCCCGCGACCGCGCGCCCGTCGACCAGGGCCACCAGGGTCACGACGACCGTCCCGGCGTCGATGACCTCCTGCGCGTCGGCGTCGCCGCCGTAGCGACGGCCGAGCTCGGCGACCGCCTCGGCGCGCAGGGCGGCGGCGTCCGGGTGGTCGAACGGCACCTCGACGACGTCGACCCCGGCCCCCGGGGACACCGCGACCGCGAGGTCGCCGGCCCCGGCCGGGCCGGGGTCGGCCACGGACGTCGTCATGCCCGGATCAGCGAGGCGAGCACCGAGGTGAAGAACCCCAGCCCGTCCACGCCGGTGCGCGACCCGTCGGCCGCCTCGGGGCCGAAGCCCGACTCGACGGCGTGCTCGGGGTGCGGCATGAGGCCCACGACGTTGCCCGCCGCGTTCGTGATGCCCGCGATGTCGCGGCGCGACCCGTTCGGGTTCACGCCGACGTAGCGGAACGCGACGCGGCCCTCGCCCTCGAGCTCGTCGAGGGTGCGCTCGTCGGCGACGAACTGGCCGTCCTGGTTCTTCAGCGGGATCGTGATGTGCTGACCCGCGGCGTACTGGTTGGTCCACGCCGTGTCGGCGTTCTCGACGGCCAGCACCTGCTCGCGGCACACGAAGTGCAGGTGGTCGTTCTTCACCATGGAACCGGGCAGCAGGTGCGCCTCGGTGAGGATCTGGAACCCGTTGCAGATGCCGAGCACGGGCATGCCGCCCTTCGCGGCGTCCACGACGGCGTCCATCGCGGGCGCGAAGCGCGAGATCGCCCCGGCGCGCAGGTAGTCGCCGTAGGAGAACCCGCCGGGCAGCACGACGGCGTCGACGCCCTGGAGGTCGCCGTCCGCGTGGAACAGCGACACCGGCTCGCCACCGGCGAGGCGCACCGCACGGGCGGCGTCCCGGTCGTCCAGCGTGCCGGGGAACGTGATGACGCCGATGCGGGCCGACGCGAGCGTGGCCGCGCTCATCAGGCCGACACCCCGGCGGACTCCTCGGACGCGTCGGCGACGCGCACGACGTCCTCGATGATCGGGTTCGACAGGAGGGTCTCGGCGGCCTCGCGGGCGGCCTGCAGGACCTCCGGCGTCACCTCGCCGTCGACCTCGAGCTCGAACCGCTTGCCCTGGCGGGCACCGGTGAACTGGGTGAAGCCGAGACGCGGCAGCGCCCCGACGACGGCCTTGCCCTGGGGGTCCAGGATCTCGGGCTTCGGCATGACCTCGACGACGACGCGTCCCACAACGGGCTCCTCAGGTGCTCTGCACGGTGCCGCCGCTCCGGGATCCCGGTGCCGTTCGGCGCAAGGACGCGCGAGGCAGCGGGCGGGAGCACGACGGCGGGATTCCGCGCGCCAGTCTACCCGCGCTCGCGGGCTCGCCGGCCCCACGCGCCCGGCCCGGCATCGCGCCGGACGGTGCCGAGCGCTCCGTCTCGGTTGGCGAGTCTTCGCCACGTCGCGGTCTCGCCACGTCCAACCGGTGTTCGTCAGGGCAACCGGGGTGTCACCCTGTGACGCACCCCGCCCGAACCGGAGACCCCACATGACGAACCCCCGACGGTCACGGCGCCTCACCGCGCTCGCGGCCCTCACCGCCCTCACGCTCGGCGCGCTCGGCACGACCCCTGCCCACGCCGCCCCGACCGGCGACGCCGAGGACCTCCTCGCGTCGCTCGACGCCGACCAGCTCGCCGCGCTCACCCGCATGAACGAGATGCAGGTGACCGGCCTGCAGGACTTCGACGAGGACGCGACGGAGAGCGCGAAGCCCGTGGACGTCATCGTCTCGCTGACCCAGCCGACCGCCGAGACCGCGCGCCTGCTGGCCGCGACCGACGGCGCGGAGCTCTCCGCGCAGGACGCCACGGCCGCCGTCACCGAGTCGCAGGAGGAGTTCGACGCCGCGCTGGCCGAGGAGTTCCCCGAGCCCGAGACGAAGGCGAAGGGCGCGAAGGACGTCGCCCCGGTGGTCACCGAGACCTACACCGAGGCGTTCAACGGTGCGAGCCTGACCGTGCGGGGCACCGACCTCGAGGCGCTCGCCGCGGTCGAGGGCGTCGCGGCCGTGTGGCCCGACGCCGAGGTGCACGCGACCTCCTCCACCGGCTCCCTCGGTGCCGCGAAGTCCGCCGAGCCGACCGACGACCAGGCGGCCATCGCCGCCGGTCTGGCGAAGCTGCACGCCGAGGGCGTCACCGGCAAGGGCATCACGGTGGGCGTCATCGACACCGGCATCGACTACCACCACCCCGACCTGGCGGACGCCTACGTCGGCGGGTACGACTTCGTGGACGACGACGCCGACCCGATGGAGACCACCTACGCCGACTGGAAGGCGTCGGGTCGGTCCGAGACCAGCAACGGCTCCACCTACTACACCGAGCACGGCACCCACGTGGCCGGCATCGTCGCGGGCCGCGGCGACGTCGACGACGAGCGGGCCGCGCACGGTGTGGCGCCCGAGGCGAAGATCCGCGCCTACCGGGTGCTCGGCCCGTACGGCGGCGGTTACACCAGCGACGTGCTCGCGGGCATGGACGGTGCGCTGCAGGACGAGGTCGACGTCGTCAACATGTCGCTCGGCGCCCCGTCGAACGACTCGCTGACGCCGCAGTCCCTCGCCGCGGACAACCTCGTGCTGTCCGGCATCACCACCGTGGTCGCGGCCGGCAACGACGGCCCCGGCCCCCGGACGCTGGGCACCCCGGCCGCTGCCGCGCTGCCCGTCACCGTGGGCGCGAACGACACCCCGCTGACCCTGTCGCGGAGCACCGCCACGCTCGGCGGCGTGTCCGCCGAGGTCCGGCTCCTCGCGTCGTCCGCGCAGGACCCGACCGGCACCGACGTGCCGGCGGACCTCGCCGTGGTCGCCGTCGGCCTGGGCAACGCCGCCGGGTACTCCGGCAAGGACGTGACCGGCAAGGTCGTGCTGGTCGACCGCGGCTCCATCTCCCTCAACGAGAAGGTGGAGCGGGCGCGCGACAAGGGCGCCGCCGCCGTCCTGCTGGTCAACAGCAACGCCGACGAGGGCTGGATCCCGAACTACCTCGGCGAGGCCCCGGGCTTCGTCCCGGCGTTCTCCGTGACAGTTGCCGACGGGGCGGCCCTCCGGGCCGCGCTCGCGGCCGACCCTGCCGCGACCCTCACCCTCTCCGGTGCCGGGCAGTTCGTGCTCGGCGGCGACCAGGTCGCCACCTTCAGCTCGCGCGGCCCCGTCCACGGGTCCGGCACCATCAAGCCGGAGGTCACCGCGCCCGGCGTGAGCATCCTGTCGTCCGTGCCGGTCGACGTCGTCGACCTGGAGGGTCGTGACTACGACCTCGCCTACGCGCGGCTGTCCGGCACGTCGATGGCGGCGCCGTACGTCGCGGGCGTCGCCGCGCTGCTGCTCGACGACGACCCCCGGCGCAGCCCCGCGGACGTCAAGGTCGCCCTCATGAACACGGCCGCCCCGCTGGAGCAGGAGGACGACGTCTTCGCCGCCGGTGCCGGTCAGGTCGACCCGTACTCCGCCGTGCACGCCGGCGTGTCCGCCCGCGCCTGGCTGGAGACCCCGCAGGTCGACGCCGCAGGCACCACGTCCACGCTGCGCTACGACACCGGGGCCGTCGACTTCGGCACCGTCGCCTCGGGCCGCCGTGTGAACGAGAAGATCACCGTCACCCTGGACAACGACTCCACGCTGCTGACCCGCTACGACGTCGAAGCCGAGCTCGTCGACGCCGGCGGGCCGGACGCCGCGGCGAACGGAGTGGAGATCGACGTCCCGTCGTCGGTGCTCGTCGGCCGTCTCGG
The DNA here is from genome assembly GCF_001636295.1 of Isoptericola dokdonensis DS-3. Lineage (NCBI taxonomy): Bacteria > Bacillati > Actinomycetota > Actinomycetes > Micrococcales > Promicromonosporaceae > Isoptericola > Isoptericola dokdonensis. The sequence goes on from NZ_CP014209.1 coordinate 2,200,317, forward strand.
CCTCGCGCCGCTCCAGGTCCGCCTCAAGGCACCGGCCACGGCTGCGGAGGGCTCGTACCAGGGCTACGTCACCCTGACCCCGCGGGACGCGAAGCAGCCGACGCTGCGGATGCCCGTCGGAGCACGTCTGGCCACGAACGGCCTGTCGGAGCTGGTGATGATCAAGCCGACGCTGTCGACCCACCAGGGCACGGGCGACGGTCTCGCGTCGAACGGTCAGGCCGAGTTCGCGTTCCGGCTGGACGGCGAGCTGCGCGAGCTGCGCGTCTTCCTGACGGACGCCGACGGCGAGGACCTCGGCTACGTGGGCACGCTGAGCACGATCGGGCTCCAGGAGGACCTCCTCTACGGGGTCGTCACGTTCACGGGTGCCTACTTCCCGTTCACCGGCGACCGGAGGAACCCGGTCGCCCCGGCGAGCGTGTACGCCCCGGAGGGCGCCTACCGCCTCAAGGTGGTCGGCGTGGACGCGGACGGCGAGACGTCCACGCAGTCCGCCCCGGTCTACGTGGACACCACCGCCCCGACCTACGACGACGCGTTCGGCCCGTGGGACCCGACGACCCCGACGGTCGTCGAGCGTCCGGCGACGGCGACCGGGTACCGGTTCGACGGCACCCTGGTCGACCCCTCGGTCGAGGCCGTCCAGGCCGCCGGGATCGACGTCGACCAGGCCGACAACCAGCTCCTGTGGTCGATCTACAACCCGCAGGCGCCCGAGATGTCCGCCCGCCCGGACACCGCCGGAGCGGTGACCGGCTCGGTCACGTTCCCGGTGGGCCAGCCCGTCACCACGATGTGGATGTGGCCCACCGACGCCGCCGGCAACTGGGCAGAGCGGCGCCGGGTGAGCTTCATCAAGGAGGGGCTGCCGTACGTGGTGGGCTCCGCCGACACGGCGGTGGCGAAGGTCGGCGACGTCGTGACGTACACGCTCACGGCGCACGACGTGCAGGACCTCGCCTCGTTCTCGACCCAGGTCCGGTACACGGGCAGGACCACGAAGATCCTCTCGGTGACCCCCACCGAGGAGCTCGTGGCGCACGGCGCGTCGGAGGTCGAGGTGCAGCACTCCGGCGGCAGCTACCCGACCTTCACGGCGTCCTTCGACGTGCCGACGGGGGTCACGGCGGACGAGCTGCCGCTGCTCGAGGTCTCCTACGAGGTGCTCGACGACGACGGGTGGTCGCTGGAGAACGGTCTGTTCACCGGGTCCACCTCGTACACCGGCTCGGCGGGCCAGCGGACGAACCTGCAGCAGTTCTACGGCAACGTCCAGCGCTTCAACCCGACGACGTCGGTGAACGGCCGAGTCGCCCCCGAGGCGCTCCTCACCAAGGGCTACGCCTTCGACCAGGCGGCCGACTACTCCGGCTACGGCACCGAGGTCACCCTCACCGCGCCGGACGGCACCGTCCGCGAGAGCACCGTGGACACCACGTCGCGCTTCGGGTTCGGCGCGTTGGCCCTGAACGAGGAGGGCTACCGCCTCGACGTGAGCGTGCCCGGACACTTCGCGTGGCACGGCGAGGTCGCGGTCGGTACCGCGACGACCGGTGGCGCCGTGGTCTCGGAGGTCCCGGCCCTGTCCGCCGGGGACGTGAACGGCGACGACGTGATCGACGTCAAGGACGCGATCGCGATCTGGAAGGCGGAGGGCACGTCGAAGCGCGTCGCCGACGTCGACGCGTCGGGCACGGTGGACCGCCGTGACCTCGCGTGGGTCCGGACGAACTACCTCGCGCAGAACCCGACCGCGCCGACGGTGACGACACCGGTCACCCGCTACCTCGGGCTGACGCTCGAGGCGGTCGAGAAGCTGATGTGACCGGCTGACCACACCGAGGACCACGGGCCTGTCGGCCGGCGAACCGCCGGTCGGCAGGCCCGCCCTCGTCGGGCGGCGTCCCGCCCTCAGACCCAGTCGTGGCGCAGCGCGTACCAGCCGAGCTGGAGGCGCGTGCTCACCTCCGCCGAGTCCATGAGGGCGCGGATCCGCCGCTGCACCGTGCGGGGCGAGGTCGCGAGCTGCGAGGCCATCGCGGCGTCGGTGAGGCCCGAGATCATCAGGTGCAGGAGCTGGCGGTCGTCCCGGCTCGGGCCCGCGCCCTCGCGCAGGTACGGCCGGGAACGACGCCACGTCGTCTCGAAGAGCTCGACCGCGACCCGCACGAGCGGGCCCTTGAGCAGGAGCGACGTCGACGGGTCGACCTGGACCATCGCCAGCTCGCCGTCCGAGACGGCCAGCTTGACCAGCGGGTGGTCGACGACCCGGACCCGGTGCCCGACCGCCACCCGCTCGTCGAGCGCGCGCACCGCCGCCGGCTCCGCGAGGAAGGCCGAGTCGACGACGACGCGGTAGGGGATGCGGGAGGGCTCCCGGTCGTCGGTGATGCCGCCCGCGACGGACGCCACCGTGTTCGCACCCGTCTGGAACAGGTCGCTGGAACGGCGGCTGCGCTGCTCCATGTGCGCGATGGCGCGCGCCTGAGCCTCCCGGCCGGACAGCACCTCCACGAGGTCTCCCGCGACCAGCGGCTCCGCGGCGCGGGCCAGGTCCGCGAGCTCGGCGACCAGGCTCTCCGCCTGCTCCAGGTCCGCGCGCAGCCGCTCCACACCGTCGCCCAGCGCGGCCTGCGGAGGCACCGCACGCCAGCGCTCCCCCCCGTGGTCGCCCGCGGCGGGACCGTCCGGCACGACGAGACCGTCGGCCGCCATGGCGCGCAGCGTGGCACGCGCCTCCCCGGCAGGTAGCCCGGCGGCGGCCGCGACGTCGTCGGTCGTGCTTCCGGGAGCTGCCAGGAGCGTGCGGTAGACGGCGCCCCGGACCCCCACGAGGTCGAGCGGTGAGGCTCCGCGCGGTGCAGTGGTCATGGGGCACATCATGCGCCCCCTGTGTTTCGGAGCCCGCGACACGACCCCGGTGATCGAGACGGTCGGCACGTGTCGCCGTGTCGGACTTACCCGATACGGTCGGCGCACACACCCAGTCAGGAGAACCACAGTGACCGTCCCGCCGTCCGGCGACCCTTACGCCCCGCAGCAGCCCCGCACCTCCGGCCCGGACGCGGCGACCACCGCCTCCGCCGACCTGCCCGGACCCCCGGCACCCACGACCGGCCCGTCGCCCTACGTCTCGGGCGCGCCCGCGGACGGCCCCGGGCCCTACGGGTCCCCGGCGTACGGAGCGCCGCAGCCGCCGACGGACGGTGTCTCGATCGGCGCGCTCGTGACCGGCGTCCTCGGCATGGCCCTGATCCCGCTGGGTCTCGGCATCGCGGGCATCGTCCGCACCTCCGGCGGGAAGCGCCGCGGCAAGGGGCTCGCGATCGCCGGCCTCGTCCTCGGCGTGCTGTCGACCATCGTCTGGGGCTTCGTCGTCGCGGGCCTGATGTTCGTCGCCACGAACCAGGACGCCTTCGGCGAGAGCCTCCAGGAGGGCCTCAGCGAGGCGCTGGAGGAGCAGACCGGCACGAACCTCGTCGTCGGCAACTGCTTCGAGGCACCGGCGGACCTCACCAGCGGCGACCCGCTGCAGGCCGTCGACTGCGCGGAGCCGCACTCCTCGGAGGTCGTCGGCGTGCTGGAGCTGGCCGACGGGGACTTCCCGGGACTGGACGCGGTCGTCACGCAGGCCGAGGCAGGCTGCCTGGAGCAGTTCGCCTCGTACGTCGGCGTCGAGTACGCCGAGTCCACGCTGAACGTCGTCTACTTCCACCCCACCGAGGTGTCGTGGACGCTCGGCGACCGCAAGGTCATCTGCGGCGCCGGAATGATGGACGGCACCCCGCTGACGGAGACCGTGGCCGGCAGCGGACTCTGACCGGCGCACGACCGTGGCCTGCCTGCTCGGGTCGAGCAGGCAGGCCACGTGGTCATCGGGTCGACGTCAGGCGAGCGGCGCGCCGGTGATCCGCTCGTACGCGTCCAGGTAGCGATCGCGCGTGCGCAGCACGACGTCGGCGGGCAGCGCCGGGGGCGGTGTGTCACCCGCACGGTCCCAGCCGGAGGCCGGTGACGTCAGCCAGTCGCGGACGTACTGCTTGTCGAAGCTGGCCTGCGCGCGGCCCGGCTCCCAGTCGTCGGCCGGCCAGAACCGGGACGAGTCGGGGGTGAGGACCTCGTCGCCCAGGACGATACGGCGTTCGCCCGTGACGGCGTCGGTGACGGTGCCGAACTCCAGCTTGGTGTCCGCGAGGATCACGCCGCGTTCACGGGCGACCTGCTCGGCCCGGCCGTACACGGCCAGGGTGAGGTCGCGCAGCGCGGCGGCGTCGGCGCCCCCGACGCGGCGGGCGACCTCCTCGAACGTCACGTTCTCGTCGTGCTCGCCCACCTCCGCCTTGGTGGCCGGGGTGAAGGTCGGCTCGGGCAGCCGCGATCCGTCCACGAGGCCGTCCGGGAGCGGGATGCCGGTGACCTCGCCATTCTGGCGGTACTCCGCCAGGCCCGACCCGGTGAGGTAGCCCCGCACCACGCACTCGACGGGGAACATGTCGAGGCGCCGGCAGATCATCGCGCGGCCCGCCACGACGTCGGGCACGAAGCCGTCGCCCGGCTCCGCGCTGGCCTCCGTCGACACGACGTGGTTGTCCACGAGGTCGGCGAGCTGTTCGAACCACCACAGGCTGAGCTGGGTCAGCACCACGCCCTTGTCCGGGATGCCGGGGCTCAGCACGTGGTCGTAGGCGGAGACCCTGTCCGACGCGACCACCAGGACGACGTCGCCCAGGGGGTGCACGCCGCCGAGCGCCGGGAGGTCCGGCGCGTACAGGTCGCGGACCTTGCCCGAGTAGACGTGCGTCCACCCCGGCAGGTCGAGCGGGCCGCCGGCGAAGGCGTCGGGCAGGTCGTCGATGCGCGCGTCGGTCACGGCGCCCAGTCTCTCACCGTCAGGGGACGGCGACCTCGCCCCGCTCGGCCTTCAGCGCGATGTCGGTGCGGTGGTGCGAGTCGGCCAGGGCGATCTTCGCGACGCCCGCGTACGACGCGGCACGCGCGGCGGCGAGGTCGGCGCCTCGCCCGACGACGGACAGCACGCGGCCACCGGCGGAGACGAGGGTGCCGTCGTCGGTGAGCGCGGTGCCGGCGTGCAGGACGTGCACGTCGTCCAGCGCGGCCGCGTCCTCGATGCCGGAGATCGGGTCGCCGGTGCGGGGGCCCTCCGGGTAGCCGTGGGAGGCGACGACGACGTTGACGACGGCCTCGTCGGACCAGTGCAGCGGCGGCAGGTCGGCGAGCTCCCCGCGCGCGGCGGCGAGCATGACGCCGGACAGCGGGGTGTCGAGGCGCGCGAGCACGGCCTGGATCTCGGGGTCGCCGAACCGGGCGTTGAACTCCACGACGCGGGTGCCGCGCGAGGTGAGGGCGAGGCCCACGTACAGGACGCCGGAGAACGGGGTGCCGCGGCGGGCCATCTCGTCGACGGTGGGCTGGGCGATGCGGTCCACGACCTCCCCCACGAGGCCGGCGGGAGCCCAGTCGAGCGGCGTGTACGCGCCCATGCCGCCGGTGTTGGGGCCGGCGTCGGCGTCGGACACGCGCTTGAAGTCCTGTGCGGGGACCATCGGCACGACGGTGGTGCCGTCGCAGAGGCAGAACAGGGAGACCTCGGGGCCGTCCAGGTACTCCTCGACGACGACGACGCCCTCGTCGCCGCGGGCGGCCAGCGCCGCCTCGCCGTGGGCCAGCGCGGCGGCCCGGTCGGTGGTGACGACGACGCCCTTGCCGGCGGCGAGCCCGTCGTCCTTGACGACGTAGGGGGCGCCGAACGCGTCGAGGGCCTCGGCGAGCTCCCCGGGGGTGGTGCAGACGTGCGCCATCGCGGTCGGCACGCTCGCGGCGGCCATGACCTCCTTGGCGAACGCCTTCGAGCCCTCGAGCTGTGCGGCCTGCGCCGACGGCCCGAAGACGGGGATCTCGGCGGCCCGGACGGCGTCCGCGACGCCTGCGACGAGCGGCGCCTCGGGTCCGACGACGACGAGGTCGGCGCTCAGCGCCGTGGCCAGCGCGGCGACGGCGGCACCGTCGAGGGCGTCCACGGCGTGCAGGGTCGCCTGGCTGCCCATGCCCGGGTTGCCGGGGGCGGCGTGCAGCTCGTGCGGTGCACCTCCCACGGCGGACTCGGACGCGAGAGCGTGGACGATGGCGTGCTCGCGGGCACCGTTCCCGACGACGAGGATCTTCACGGGGCCCAAGTCTAGGCGGGGTCCGCGCCGGGCTGCGCGGACCACGGTCGGTGCACCCACGGCCGGGCCCTGCCGCCACCCGGTCAGGGCTGCGGCAGGCGCGCCATCCCGTAGACACGCTCCGCGCGCACGCGCAGCACCTGGCGCCCTTCGGCCACCATCGTCGCGCGGAACTCCTCCCAGTCGGGGTGCTCCCGGCCGGCCGCGGCGCGGTACGTGTCGACCAGCTCGTCGGCCGCCGCGTCGTGCGGGTCGGCGGCGACGTCGCTCAGCTCGGCGGTGCCGTCGAGCACCGCGTAGCTCCAGAAGTCGGGGGCGCTGACGTGCAGCGAGACCCGGGGGTCGCGGGCGGCGTTGCGGGTCTTGGCGCGATCCGCCGTGACGGACACGCGCGCCGTGCGGGTCGCGGCGTCCCAGGCGTACAGCACGTTGGACAGCTGGGGTCGTCCCGCCCGGCGCAGGGTCGCCAGGACCCCCTTGTTCCCGCCCGCCACGAGGTCGAGGAGGGCCTGCTCGTCGTCGGGGGCCTTCGCGTTCGTCGTCATGCGGGGACAACCGCCCCGGTCAGGAGGGTGTTCCCGGCACGGTCGCGTCCTGGCCGGAGCGGGCGAGCGCGTCGGTGACGAAACCGCCGTCGCGCAGGGCCATCACCGTCTCCCGCAACCACGCGACCGACTCCGGGGTGCGGTCGCGCCCCGTGGCGACGGCCTGGCGGATCTCCGTGAACCGCGGCTCGACGACGCGCAGCCCGGAGCGCTGCGCGACCCACCGCTCGACAGGCTGGCGGATCCCCGCCGCCACGTCGAGCCCTTCGGCCTCGAACACGGCCGTGCCCTCGACGCCGCGGACCACGCCGGCGTGGCGCAGCGTGCGGGTCAGGTAGAGGTCGTAGGCGGAGCCCTCCTTGACCCCGACGCGCACGCCGGGGGCGTCGACGTCGTCCGCGACCCGCACGGTCGACGTCTCGGGGACCGCGAACACGCCCTCGATCAGGACGTACGGCGCGGTGAACGCGACGTCGGCGGCGCGGGCGGGCTCCACCGCGAGGAACCCGACGTCGGCGCGTCCCTCGACCACCGCCGCGAACGACAGCCGGGCGGCGTCGACGCACTCGAACGCCACCCGCACGCCGAGCAGACGGGCGAGCTCCCGTGCGAGGTCCACGGTGACCCCGCGCGGATCGTCCGGCGTGCCCTGCGCGAGCACGGGGTTGCCGAGGTTGACCACCGCACGCAGCACTCCCGCCGGGGCGAGCGCGGCGACGACGTCGGGACCGGGCTCCAGGTCGACCATGCCCGCGAGTGTAGACACCCCGGAGACGGGTCGAGCGTCTCTGAAAGTCCCGTTCCGCGGGGAGGAAGGGAACTTTCAGAGACGCTCGAGGACGGGCCCGTGGACCGGACCGCGCACGGTCAGGAGCGCGAGTGGATCAGGTCGTTGATGCCGATGATCTCGTCGCGGCGCGGGCCGACGCCGACGGCCGAGATGCGGCAGCCGGAGACGTCCTCCAGCGCGTCGAGGTAGGCGCGGGCGTTCGCGGGCAGCTCCTCCAGCGTGCGGCAGCCGGAGATGTCCTCCCACCAGCCGGGGAACTCCTCGTAGATCGGCTTCGCGTGGTGGAACGCCGACTGGTCGTCCGGCATCTCGTCGTAGCGGGTGCCGTCGACGTCGTAGGCGACGCAGACGGGGACCTTCTCCATGCCGGTGAGCACGTCGAGCTTGGTGACGACGAGGTCGGTGAGGCCGTTGACGCGGGCCGAGTAGCGGGCGATGACGGAGTCGTACCAGCCGCAGCGCCGGGCGCGGCCGGTGGTGACGCCGTACTCGCCGCCCGTCTTGAGGAGGTACTCGCCGTTCGCGTCGAACAGCTCCGTGGGGAACGGGCCCTCGCCGACACGCGTCGTGTACGCCTTGATGACGCCGATGACGGAGTCGATGCGGGTCGGGCCGACGCCCGAGCCGGTGACGGCGCCGCCGGCCGTCGCGTTCGACGAGGTGACGAACGGGTACGTGCCGTGGTCGACGTCGAGCATGGTCGCCTGGCCGCCCTCGAACAGGACGTTCTTGTTCGCGTCCAGCGCCTGGTTGAGCACCAGGCCGGTGTCCGCGACCATCGGCCTGAGCCGCTCGGCGTGCGCGAGGAGCTCCTCGACGACCTCGTCGACCTCGACCGCGCGCCGGTTGTAGACCTTCACCAGCAGGTGGTTCTTCTGGTCGAGCGATCCCTCGACCTTCTCCGCGAGGATCTTCGGGTCGAACAGGTCCGCGATGCGCAGGCCCACCCGGTTGATCTTGTCGGCGTACGCCGGGCCGATGCCCCGGCCCGTCGTCCCGATGCGGCGCTTGCCGAGGAAGCGCTCGGTGACCTTGTCGAGCGTGCGGTGGTAGCTGGTGATCACGTGCGCGCCGGACGACACGAGCAGCTTCGAGGTGTCGACGCCGCGCTCGTTCAGCGCGTCCAGCTCCTCGTACAGCACCTCGATGTCGACGACCACGCCGTTGGCGATGACCGGCGTGACGCCCGGGGAGAGGATGCCCGACGGCAGCAGGTGCAGGGCGTACTTCTCGTCGCCGATGACGACCGTGTGCCCGGCGTTGTTGCCGCCGTTGAACTTGACGACGTAGTCCACCCGGTCGCCCAGGAGGTCCGTCGCCTTGCCCTTGCCCTCATCGCCCCACTGGGCACCGACGAGCACCACCGCTGGCATGGGATCCACTCTCCTCGTGGTTCGGAAGGGCACCGGCGGTCCGGCCGGGCCCCGCCAGAGTTTACCCGTCCATGACCTGGACGGGGTGTGACGACCGGCTCAGGCGGGTCGCGGGCGCTGCGGCAGGGTGATCGGCGTCGCCCCCGACGAGGGAGCCGTCTGCTCGCAGCGGTGGTCGGCGTCGACCCGGAACAGGTCGAGCGCGCCGCACACCTCCAGCACGAACAGGTCCCGCTCGTCCGCGCCGCGCAGCACCGTGGCGCCTCCGCGCTTGCGGCCGGAGTCGGCGAGCGAGATGAGGAAGGCCGCTCCGGTGGAGTCCATGAAGGTCACCCGGCACATGTCGATCACCAGCAGCTGCCGGCGCAGGCCGACCACGCGCGCCGTGATCTCCGGGAACTGCTCCCGTTCGGCGAGATCCAGGTCCCCCGCGATCACGAGCGTCGTCGTCGTGGAGGACGTCGCGATCTCGATCATGCGCCGAGCCTACCCGCGCGCGGCCCGGTCCGCGCCGGGCGGGCCGTCCCGCTGCGATGGTCGGTGCGCGCACGCTGCTGCGAGGATGGGCGCATGACGTCTTCCGGTCCTGTGGACAACCTGCTCCCCGGCCCCGCGCCGACCCTCCTGCCCGACGACCACGCCGTGGTCCGCGAGGCGATCTCCGCGGGCGACGAACCGGCCCGCCTGGCCGCCGACCACCCCGCGGCGAGCCTCGCGTGGGCGGTGCTGGCCGAGCAGACCCTCGACGGCGGGGACGACGTCGTGCACGCCGTCACGGCGTACGCGTACGCCCGCACCGGCTACCACCGCGGCCTGGACGCGCTGCGCCGTGCCGGGTGGCGCGGCCAGGGCCCGGTGCCGGCGACCCACGAGCCCAACCAGGGGTTCCTGCGCGCCCTGCTGGCGCTGTCCGAGGCCGCCGCGCGCATCGGTGAGGACGACGAGGCGGAGCGCTGCGCCCGGTTCCTCGTCGACTCCGGCGCCACCCTCGACGAGGTCCGCGCCCTGCGCTGACCCGATACCGGCCGGGACCGCGGCGAGGGGCTCTCAGCCCTCCGCGGTCTCGCCCGGTGCCGGGACGGGACGCAGCTTCGCCCACACGAGCTTGCCGGACCCGGCGGGGCGCCAGCCCCAGTCGGCCAGCCGCTCGACGATCTGCATGCCGAACCCGCCGAGCCGGTTCGGGTGCCCGTCGGTCGCGACCGGCGGCGCGGGGTTGGCGTCCTCGACCTCGATGCGCAGCCCGTCGCCCGTGTCGAACAGGCGCAGGGCGATGTTCCCCCAGCCGTGCAGCACGCCGTTCGCGACCAGCTCGGACACGACCAGCTCGGCGGCGGCCGAGTCGGGCAGCCCCCACGCCTGGCAGGTCCGCAGCACCGCGTGCCGCGCCCGGCCGATGGACGCGGGCTCGCTCGGCAGCAGCCAGCGGCGCGAGCGCGGGCTCAGGGCCGTCACCCGGGCGTCCGCCTCCGGGTCCGGCACCCGCACCACGACGATCGCGACGTCGTCCTCCGGGGCGTCCGCGAGCCGCGACAGCAGCTCCTCCCCCACGCCGGCCGCGTCCCGGGCGGTGATCCGCGCGGACATCTCGACCAGGGCGTCGAGGCCGACCTTGAGGGAGCGGTCGCGCCGCTCGATCAGCCCGTCCGTGTAGAACAGCAGCACGTCACCGCGGTGCAGCACCTCGCGGGCGGTGGTGCGGACGTCCCCGCCGAACCCGACGAGCATGCCGCTCGACGCCGTCAGTGAACGCACCTCGCCGTCGCGCAGCAGCAGCGGCGGCAGGTGCCCGGCCCGCGTGTACTCCAGGAACCAGGTGTCGTCCTCGGCGACGTGGTGCAGCGCCGCGTACACCAGCGACGCGGGGCGTGGCACCCGCATGCCGGCGACCAGCTGGTCGACGCGGTGCAGCACGATCCCCGGCGTGGTGAGCTCGAAGGCGTAGGCGCGCACCACGGACCGGAGCTGGCCCATCGCGGCCGCCGCCTCGACGTCGTGCCCGACGACGTCGCCGATGACGAGCCCGACGGTCCCCTCGGTGATCTGCAGGACGTCGTACCAGTCGCCGCCCACCTGGGCGTGCTCGGCGTTGGGCGCGTAGTAGGTCCACACGTCCAGGCCCGACACCTCGGCCTGCTCAGGGAGCATCGCGCGCTGCAGCGCCTCCGCGAGCCGGTGCTCGCGCGCGTAGAGCCGCGCGTTGTCCACGGCGGTGCCGGCGCGGCGGGCCACGACCTCGATCACGGTGTACAGGTGCTCCGGCTCCGCCGCGCCGCCGAACGGGCCGCCGGACCCCGACGTCCACGTCACGAGGATGCCGAGGACGCGGCGTCGGCCGGCCACCGCGTGCACGACCGCCACCCGTGGAATCGCTCCCGTCTCGTCGACGACGCGGCGCAGCAGGTCGCGGCGCAACCAGCCCGAGGCGGACATCGGCGGGTAGTCCCGCTGCAGGTCCAGGTGCACGGGCCCGTCCACGACCCCGTCGAGGAGGTCCTGCACCCGGTCCGTCCCCGCGGACGCGGGGGCGGACGCCGCCGTCGGCGCGTCCTCCAGGTGGTCGCCCTGCCAGCGGTCCGGCACGTACCGCGCGTGCCGGCGCCCGCGTCCCGACGGCGGGGACGCGACGTCGACGCCCTCGGCGAAGACGAGGCCGTCGTCGTTGAGGTAGAAGCCCGCCCAGGGCACCAGCGAGCGCAGCAGGTCGGCGATGTCCCGCAGCGCGAACGGGTACTCCAGGTCCCCGAGCAGCTCGGTGGTCTGCGCGATGAGGTCGAGGTCGGCACGCTGGCGCCGCTCCACCTCCAGCGAGGCGAGCTGTGCGGCCTGCTGGTCCACGTACTCGGACACGTCCGTGGTCACCCCGACCCAGACGTGCGCCTCCCCGTCGTGGGACGGCAGCGGCGTCACGTCGACCTGGAGCCACGTCGTGCCGCCGTCGCGGCGGCGCGTGCTGACGATGCGCCGCATGGGGCGCCCGGCGCGCAGGTCGTTCTGGGCGGCGGCCCGGTTGGGGTCGTCCTCGACCAGGGCCAGCAGGGCGTGCGGGCCCAGCAGCCCGAGGTCGGTGACGCCGACCCCGCCGAGCTGCACGAAGGCCTCGTTGACCCACAGCACCGGCATGCCCTCGTCCCACGACCCCGTGATGAAGGCCGGCACCGTCGTCACCGTGAGGGCGGACGCGAGCTGCGAGCCCGTGACCGGCATCGACGGCAGGGCGGGCAAATCGGTCATACCCCTCCGTCCGGATCGCTGTGTCGGCCAGGTTCGTGCATTCGCACCACATTCAACCGTAGATTGGTGTCCGCCGAGACCCGAGGTGAGCGACCAGCTCGAGGAAGGAGCACCGTGCAGGACGGATCGAACGCGGCGCCACGCAACCCCGTCGCCGGAGCGGACGGTGCCCCGCCCGCGATCGGCGACCCCGCCAGCATCCACGTGATCGTCGGGACGTCCCGCGCGCGGGTTGTGCTGTCCGGCGAGATCGACGCCGACGTCAGCGCCGAGCTCGGGGACGCGATCTCCGACGCCGAGGCGTCCGGGCTGCCCGTCGAGATCGACGCGCACCACGTGACGTTCATGGACTCCTCGGGCGTCGCCTTCCTCGCCCGGCTGGCCACCCGCAGCCCGCACAAGGTGCGGGTGCTGCGCGCCCCGCCCACGGTCCGGTTCCTGCTCGACGTGACCCGCATCGGCGAGCTCCTGGAGATCGTCGACGAGGATCCCGGCATCGACCTCGACGTGACCTCCAACGCCCCGAACTGATCCGCCGCCCGCCAGGGCGCGGTGCGCGAAGGCCCCCGGGACCTCAGGGTCCCGGGGGCCTTCACCGCGCGGTGGCGCCCACCGGCGCACGAGGCGCCGGCGAGCGCCGGTGCGAGGTCGTCACATCTTGTTGCCGGCGGAGCGCAGCTGCTGCGAGGCCTCGACGATGCGGGCGGCCATGCCGCCCTCGGCCAGCTTGCCCCAGGCGCGCGGGTCGTAGGTCTTCTTGTTGCCGACCTCGCCGTCGATCTTCAGGACGCCGTCGTAGTTCTTGAAGAAGTGGTCGGCCACCGGACGCGAGAACGCGTACTGGGTGTCGGTGTCGATGTTCATCTTGATGACGCCGTTGTCGACCGCCTCGGAGATCTCCTCGGCCGTGGAGCCGGAGCCGCCGTGGAAGACGAGGTCGAACGGGTTCTCCTGGCCGATCTCGGCACCGACGGCCTGCTGGATGTCCGCGAGGATCGACGGACGCAGCTTGACCGCACCCGGCTTGTACACGCCGTGCACGTTGCCGAAGGTGAGGGCCGTCAGGTAGCGGCCCTTCTCGCCGGCACCGAGGGCGCGGACGGTCGCGAGGCCGTCCTCGGCCGTGGTGTAGAGCTTCTCGTTGATCTCGGCCTCGTGGCCGTCCTCCTCGCCACCGACGACGCCGACCTCGATCTCGAGGATGGTGCGCGCGGCCTGCGACAGCTCGAGGAGCTCCGCGGCGATGACGAGGTTCTCGTCCAGGGGGATGTCCGAGCCGTCGAACATGTGCGACTGGAAGGTCGGGTTCTTGCCGGCCTTGACCTGCTCGGCCTCGAGGGCCAGCAGCGGGCGGACCCAGGAGTCCAGGTTCTTCTTGACGCAGTGGTCGGTGTGGATCGCGATGTTGACGGAGTAGTTCTTCGCCACCTCGGTCGCGTACGCGGCCAGCGCGAGGGAGCCCACGACACGGTCCTTGACCGTCGAGCCGGATGCGTACTCGGCGCCACCCACCGAGACCTGGATGATGCCGTCCGACTCCGCCTCGGCGAAGCCCTGGAGGGCAGCGGTGATCGTCTGCGACGACGTGATGTTGACGGCGGGGTAGGCGAACTTGCCGGCCTTCGCCCGGTCGATCATCTCGGCGTAGACCTCGGGGGTTGCGATAGGCATCTGCGGTACTCCAATGAAGGGGCGTACGAGGGATGCAGCGGGCGCAGTGTCGCCCGAGCGGCGGCGGGTGCCGTGCTGGGCGGGCGGGCACGGGGCCCACATGCACACGGATTTTCTCACGAACGGGTTGTGGCCGTCACATCGCGTCGACCCTGTGAGACGCGCCCGGGCGACGGCCGCTCGCCGCGGCGGCCCCGCGCGCCCCGGCGTCGCAGGTCAGAGGTGCTGCAGCGCCCAGGAGTGCATCGCGATCGCCGCGGCCGCCCCCGCGTTGAGCGACCGCGTGGACCCGTGCTGGGTGATGTGGACGACGACGTCGCTCACGGCCTGCGCCTGCGGGGTGAGACCGCTCGACTCCTGCCCGAACAGCAGCACGCAGCGGGCGGGCAGGGCCCGCCCCTCCAGCGGCACCGACCCCGGCACGTTGTCCACCCCCACGACCGTCAGCGGGCCGTCCGGCGCGCCCACCGCCCAGGCGGCCAGCGCGTCGGCGTCGGCGTGGTGGTGCACGTGGAGGTAGCGGTCGGTCACCATCGCGCCCCGCCGGTTCCAGCGGCGGCGTCCCACGACGTGCACCCCGGCGGCGTTGAACGCGTTGGCGGTGCGCACCACGGACCCGATGTTGAGGTCGTGCGCCCAGTTCTCGACCGCGACGTGCAGCGCCGAGGTCGGCGGCCGGCGGGCGTCCAGGTCGGCCACCACCGCCTCGACCGTCCAGTAGCGGTAGGGGTCGACGACGTTGCGTCGGTCGCCGTGCGCGAGCAGCTCGGGGTCGTAGCGGGGGTCCGGGGAGCCGTCGGGCAGCCGCGGCCACTGCGCCTCGCCGCCCGGCCACGGTCCGACGCCGACCTCCGGCGCGGGCCCCCCGAGATCCTGGTCCGGCGCGGTGTCAGACATCGTCGGCCGCCCGCGACGCCTCCCACCACAGGGCGGCGCCGACGACGGCTGCCCCGGCGACGGCGAGCAGCACCGGCCCGACGACGGCGGCGGCGTCCGGCGGACCCTGCAGCCCGCCGTCGACGTCCTGCCACGGCCACAGCGCCCGCAGCGAGCCGATCATGAGTCCGGCGAGCACCGCCATCGTGGCCTGCCGGCGGTGCTCCAGCAGCCAGTGCAGCAGCTTGACGAAGCTGCCCAGGCCGACGGCGGCGCCCAGCAGGAACGCCCCGACGAACGCGAGGTCGCGCTCCGAGAGCGCCTCCTGCACCGGCACGTACAGGCCCATGACCACCAGCAGGAACGAGCCCGAGATGCCGGGCAGCACCAGCGCGTTGATGGCGATGGCCGCGCCCAGCACGACGTACCACAGGGACGGGTCGGCCACCTCGGCGGGCGGCAGCCCGCTCAGCAGGAAGGCGGCCACCGCGCCGCCGACGAGAAGTGCCGCGTCGCGGCCACGGAACCGCCACGGCATCATCCGCAGCGGCACCAGCACCGACACGGCGATCATCCCGAAGAAGATCGAGCGCATCATCACCGGCTGCGACTCCAGGAGCGGGGCGATGACGCTGAGGGACACCAGCAGCACCGTCACCATGCCGAGGGCGACCGGGGCGAGGAACCTCCAGTCCACGTCGCGCAGCACCTGCCGTGCGGGCCGCAGGCCGCGACCCTGCGCCACGCCCTGCACCAGCTCGCGCAGCGCGTGCACGACCTGGCTCGCGGCCTCCAGCAGCCGGTCGTACAGACCCACCACGAGCGCGACGGTGCCGCCCGAGATCCCCGGCACGGACTCCGCCATGCCGACGAACCCGCCCCGGACCGCCAGGCCGGGCGCCGCGGTCCACGACGTCCCCGACGGCGGTGCGGCATGGCGCCGGACGGCACCGGTGTGGGTCGTCACGACGCTCTCGTTGCTCATTCGCGGAAGCCTACGGGCCCTCGCGCGGCGGCACGCCGGTGCCCCGTGGAGGAACCGTGGACGTCGTCGTCGCGACCTGCGGGCTACCGTGGGCCCATGACCGGACGGACGATCGACTGCTGGCTGACGGACATGGACGGCGTGCTCGTCCACGAGGGGCAGGCGATCCCGGGAGCGCCCGAGTTCATCGCCGCTCTGCGCCGCGAGGGGCGGCCGTTCCTCGTGCTGACGAACAACTCCATCTTCACCGGCCGCGACCTGGCCGCGCGCCTCGCCCGGTCCGGCATCGACGTCCCCGAGGAGTCGATCTGGACCTCCGCCATGGCGACCGCGACGTTCCTCGCCGACCAGGTGCCCGGCGGCTCCGCCTACGCCATCGGCGAGGCCGGCCTCACCACCGCGCTGCACGAGGCCGGGTACACCCTCACCGACACCGGCCCCGACTACGTCGTGCTCGGCGAGACGCGCACGTACTCGTTCGAGGCGATCACCCGGGCCGTGCGTCTCGTCCGCGACGGAGCGCGGTTCATCGCGACCAACCCCGACACCACCGGCCCGTCGGCCGAGGGGCCCCTGCCCGCCACCGGTGCGGTGGCCGCGATGATCACCGCGGCCACCGGACGGCAGCCGTACTACGTCGGCAAGCCCAACCCGATGATGTTCCGCTCCGCCCTCAACCGCATCGACGCGCACTCCGAGGCCACCGCCATGATCGGCGACCGCATGGACACCGACGTCGTCGCGGGCATCGAGGCCGGGCTGGAGACGTTCCTCGTGCTCACCGGGTCCACCGCCGCGCACGAGGTCGATCGGCACCCGTTCCGGCCGTCGCACGTCGTCGACTCGATCGCGGACCTCATCGAGCGGGTCTGACGGGTCAGGCCAGCGAGAGGTCCGCGAGGTCGTACAGGTAGTGGTACGGCACGCCCAGGGCCTCGATCTTCTCGCCCGCCCCGGTGGCACGGTCGACGATCGTGGCGCAGGCGAGCACCTCGGCGCCCGCGGCACGCGCCGCCTCGATGGCGGTGATCGGCGAGCCGCCGGTCGTCGTGGTGTCCTCCAGGACGACGACCTTGCGCCCGGCGATGTCGGGGCCCTCGATCTGACGCTGCATGCCGTGCGCCTTGGCGGCCTTGCGCACGACGAACGCGTCGAGGTCCTGCCCCCGCGACGCCGCGGCGTGCAGCAGGGCGGTGGCGATCGGGTCGGCGCCGAGGGTCAGGCCGCCGACGGCGTCGACCTCGGCGGTGCCGAGCCCGGCCTCCTCCAGGTGGTCGAGCAGCACGTGCCCGATGAGCGGCGCGGCCCGGTGGTGCAGGGTGACCCGGCGCAGGTCGACGTAGTAGTCGGCCTCCTTGCCGGACGACAGGGTCACCTTGCCGTGCACGACGGCGAGCTCCGCGATGAGGTCACGGAGCTGCTCGCGGGGGGTCGGGGAGAAGTCGGAGGTCATGCCGCCAAGCCTACGGTCACGCCCGGGCCCGCCGCCGTCAGCGGTAGTGGCCGATGGCACGCACGACCGAGCGCGGCAGCACGCGCAGCACGGCCGAGGCCGCCTTGTACCGGGCGGACGGCGTCGAGATGACGATGCCGCGACGCACGTCCGCGAGCGCCGCCGCGACGACGAACGGTGCGTCGAGCCAGCCGGCGTCCGGGACGGACGACATGGACAGCCCGGCGCGGTCGTGGAACTCGGTGCGGGTGAACCCGGGGCACAGCACGGTGGCGGTGACGCCGGTGCCGGCGAGCTCGACGGCGAGGCCCTCGGTGAAGGACCGCACGTACGCCTTCGCGGCGGCGTAGGTGCCACCCGCGGTGAGGGCCGCGACGGACGCGACGTTGAGGACGGCGCCGCGCCCCCGGGCGGTCATCTGCGTGACGGCGGCGTGGCTCAGCTCCACTACGGCGCGCACCATGACGTCCACGGCGCGCAGCTCGACCTCGAGGTCGCCGTCGACGAAGTGCTGGGCGGTGGCGAAGCCGGCGTTGTTGACGAGCAGGCCGACGGGTCGGGCGTCGTCGGGCCCGGCACCGGTGACGGCGAGCCGGGCGGCGACCCGGGCGACGTCGTCGGGCACGGAGAGGTCGGCGGGCAGCACCTCGACCCGCACGCCGGCGGCCGCGCGGACCTGCGCGGCGACCTGCTCCAGCCGGGCGGCGTCGCGGGCGACCAGCACGAGGTCGTGCCGGGCGGTCGCGAGCTGCCAGGCGAACTCCAGTCCGAGGCCGGCGGTGGCGCCGGTGACGAGCGCGGTTCCCATGTCGGCACTCTAGAGCCCTAGGGTGCGCCTGTGCGCATCGCGACCTGGAACGTGAACTCCGTCCGCACCCGTCTGCCCCGGGTGCTGGCCTTCCTGGAACGCTCCGGCACGGACGTGCTGGCGATCCAGGAGACCAAGTGCCGGGCCGACCAGTTCCCGACGGAGGCGTTCGCCGCCGCGGGGTACGAGGTGGCGGTGACGGGGTACCACCAGTGGAACGGGGTGGCGGTGGTGTCCCGGGTGGGGCTGGAGGACGTGGAGACGTCCTTCGGCGGCCAGCCGCTGTTCGGCAAGGAGGGCGTGGACCCGGCGCTGGAGGCGCGGGCGCTGGGGGCGACGTGCGGCGGCGTGCGCGTGTGGTCGCTGTACGTGCCGCACGGCCGCACCCTGACGGACCCGCACTACGCGTACAAGCTCGAGTGGCTGGCGGCGCTGCGGGCCCGGGCGCAGGAGTGGGTGGCGGCGGAGCCGGACCTGCCGCTGGGGCTGCTGGGCGACTGGAACGTGATCCCGCGCGACACGGACGTGTGGGACGTGTCCGCGTTCGAGGGGCACACGCACGTGTCGGCCCCGGAGCGGGAGGCGTTCGAGGCGTTCGCCGCGTCCGGGTTCACGGAGGTCACCCGCGAGCACCTGCCGGCGGAGCGCACGTACACCTACTGGGACTACCAGCAGCTCGCGTTCCCCCGCGACAAGGGGCTGCGGATCGACTTCGCGTACGCGTCGAAGGCGCTCGCGGCCCGGGTCACGGGGGTGACGATCGACCGCGACGAGCGCCGCGGCAAGGGGGCGAGCGACCACGTGCCGGTGGTGCTCGACGTGGCGGCGGGGCCGGGTCCCCGGTAGCGGTCCGCCCGGATAGGTTGTGGCCATGACCGAGCGCCCCGACGAGCCGAGCTTCGCCTCCCCGGGTCCGGCGGTCCCGGCCGGGACCGGCCCCGTTCCCGCACCGATCACGGGCGGCCCGGACGGCGCCCGCGTCGTGCCCGACGTCGTCGCGCACCCGGACCCGGCGGTGCACGGCGGCCGCTGGGGCGCGCCAGGTGGTCCGACGGCGGCGGAGCGGGCGGCTGCCCGACGGCGGGCCCGCTGGTGGGTCGCGGGGGTGCTGACCGCCGTGGTGCTGGTCGTGGGGGTCGCCGCGGGGGTCTCGTGGCTGGTGTCGAGCGCCCGCGAGCGGGCCTGGGAGCCCGTGTCCGCCGACGTGACCGCGCCGGCACGGGTCAACGCGGTGCAGCTGGTCCTCGGGTCGTGCCTGGCGACGGTGCCGGAGTCGTCCCCGGTCACGACGGTCGACGTGGTGCCGTGCGACGACGAGCACCGTGCGCAGGTGGTGGGCCGCACGGACTCGGCCCCCGAGGCCGTGTGGCCGGGCGAGGACGTCCTGGCTCGCACGGCGGCACGGTCGTGCACGGCCGACCTGCTGGGGCCGCAGGCACGGGGAACCGTCCCGGCGGACCTGACGTTCTCGGTGTGGACGCCGACGGCGGAGTCGTGGGCGGACGGGGACCGGGCGGGACTGTGCCTCGCGACGTCCGCGACGCCGTTGCCGGGCGACCTGCTCGAGTGATCGGGTGTGACCCGGGCGACATTGGGGGCAGGTCGGGGCCGCGGGCGCCACGCGAGTTGTGAAGGTGCCGCGCTGACCTGCACGGACGGCCCCCGTCGGCGGACGACCCGGCCGGCGGCGATCCGGCATTCCGGGCAAAACGACCGCCCTTTCGCCCGCGTCCGTCCGCCCGGGACGGACATGCCGGACCTGCGGCTTTTCGCCCTCCGGACGAGTTCCTTCACATCTTCTCCAGGAAAGCATCCACGACTCGCCGTTATCTGATTGTGACCTCGCGGTCCACGCTGGCTAGCGTGCCCGGGTCGCACCGCGTCCCTGCGTGGCGATGCACCGATCCGCAAGCCGAGTGCTGCCGGCGGACGGTCGCCTGACAAACCTTCACGGCAGCAGCGGGAGAACCACATCCGGGCGACCTCACGGTCGCCCTCGGGGTGAAGCCGTCCCTGGACGGCAGGCCAACACTTCTCGGCCTAATCCGACAGCTCATCTCGCAGGCTGGAGAGGTAGACGATGACCCACGCCCTCACCGGCGCGCGCCCGCACGCCGCCACCGACAGCCATCGCCGTTTTCGCCGTGCAGCGTTCGCGATGTCGCTGACCGCCGCCCTCGCCGGCGGCACCCTCGTCGCCGGTGCGCAGTCCGCCTCCGCGGCCCCCGCCGGCGCCAACGCCACGAACGTGCAGGCCCTCGGCGGCACCGTGGTGACCGCCAAGAAGCCCACCCCCCGCGTCTCGATCACGGTCTCCCGCAAGACCGGGACCAAGGGCAAGGCCAAGACGCGCCCCGTCTACACCGTCAAGGCCACCCGCGCCGGCGACGGTGTCAAGGGCCGCGCCAAGGTCTTCATCGACGGCAAGAAGGTCGCCGTCAAGAAGCTCAACGCCAACGGCGTCGCCCGCTTCCGCCCGACGTGGGGCAAGTACGACGTCGGCCGCAACAAGATCCGCATCGTCGCCGACGCCGCAGCCTCCACCGGGCTGGCGGACGTCACCAAGCACCGCACCGTGAAGGTCAAGGCCAAGAAGACCTCCGGCGCCAAGGTCGTCTCCGTCGCGCACCGCTACATCGGCTCGCGCTACGTGTACGGCGGCTCCAGCCCCCGCGGCTTCGACTGCTCCGGCTTCACGTCGTACGTGTACAAGAAGGCGACCGGCAAGAACCTGCCGCGCTCGTCGTCGGCGCAGCGCAGCGTGGGCCACCGCGTCTCGCGCTCCGCCGCGCGCCCCGGCGACATCGTCTACACGCCGGGCCACGTCGCCATCTACGCCGGCAAGGGCAAGGTCATCGAGGCCGGCAACCCGCGCACCGGCGTCGTCAAGCGCAGCATGTGGCAGGACAACCCGACGTTCATCCGCGTCTGACGGCTCCGCCACGAACGGGCGGCAGGCCGCACCCCCCGGGTGCGCCTGCCGCCCGTTCGTCGTCGCAGGCTCCGGCGCTCCGGACGCCCCCGGCGGTCAGGGCGCGGCGACGTCGCCGACGACGGCGTCCCCCAGCTTCGCCGGCACGTCGTTGCCGGTCGCGACGTCCCCGTCGAGCACGGCCGCGGCGTCGGCGAGGAAGTACCCGGCCCCGCCGTTGTCACGGGCGACGTTGCCCGCGAACAGGAGCGCCCCCCGGTTACCGCCGTCGGTGAACCCGTGGTGCCCGTTGCCCCACGCCACGTTGCCGACCAGGACGTGGGCCACCGCCGGCGGGTCGTCGCCGCCGCCGAGCGTGAAGCCGCCGCCGTTGCCCTGCCAGCCGGCGATCCCCCACCGGTCGAACCCGTTGCCGTACGACTCGTTGTCCCGCAGGGTCACCGCACTGCCGAAGTCCCCGAGGTCGACGCCGTCGTCCGCGTTCTCGAAGAACCGGTTCCGCATCACGACGTTCCCCTCCCCCGACCCGAACTTCACGCCGAGCCCGATCCCGGCGGAGCCGCCCGCCGAGTCGTCGTGGTTGTGGTGGAACGCGCTGTCGCGCACCACGTTGTCTCGGGTGCCCTCGCCCCTCAGCTCGAGCCCCGAGCGGGTGTTGTCGTGCACGTCCAGGTGCTCGAACACGGAGGCCGCGCAGGACAGGCACACGTACCCGTGGCTCCGGGAGCCCCGGATCTCCAGGCTGCCGACCGTCCAGTGATCGGCGTCCTGGACGATCGGCCACTCGTCGGCCGGCACCTGCCCGAGGTCGAGCACCGGTAGCTCGTCGCGGTAGCCGGACAGCACGATCCGGGCGCCCGGTGCCCCGTCGGTCGTGAGTCGCAGGGGCTCGTCCACGACGTACGTGCCGCCGCGCACCGCGACCGTCTGGCCCGGGCGGACCACCTCGACCGCGTGCGCCACCGTGGCGAACGGCCTGGCCCAGCTGCCGTCCGCGGCGTCCGAGCCGTCGGGCGCGACGTAGAGGTCCGCGGTCACCACACCGCGCGTCGTCCCGTCCGGCGGGGGTTCCACCGGTTCGGCGGGGCTCGGCGCGACAGGTTCGTGCGAAGGCTCCGACGAGGAGGTCTCGGGCGGACGGTCGCGGGCGTCCGGCGACGGCGTGCTCGCCACGACGACCGCCGGCGGCCGCTCCGGGGACATCA
Organism: Isoptericola dokdonensis DS-3; assembly: GCF_001636295.1. Classification (NCBI taxonomy): domain Bacteria; kingdom Bacillati; phylum Actinomycetota; class Actinomycetes; order Micrococcales; family Promicromonosporaceae; genus Isoptericola; species Isoptericola dokdonensis. The sequence goes on from NZ_CP014209.1 coordinate 2,222,377, forward strand.
CGACCGTCGTCACCGTCGCCCCGCCGCCGACCGTGAGGGCGACCGCGGTGACCGCCGCCGCCGGTCGGGCGACGATCGCCTCCCAGCCGTCGCGCACCGGCTCCACCCAGCCCTGCCACCAGCCGACAGGGGCCCCGGAGGCGACCGGCGGGGACGCGCTCAGCTCCCGCACGGACGTCGAGAGCGCCACCGGCACGGGCAGCAGGCCCAGCGCCGGGACGAGGCGCTCCGGGGGAACGAGCGCGGCGGACGCGCTCAGGCAGGTGTCACAGCGGCGCACGTGACGGTCCAGGCGCTTGCGCCACAGAGGGGAGGGGGTGCCGTCCCAGCCCGTGGCGGTGCGGGCGAGGTCGGCACAGCGCGGAGCGGCGTCCAGCGCGGCGACGATCCCGCGGGCGACGTCGAGCTGTCCGCGCATCCGCTGGACGCGCACGGCGGCGTGGCGGCGGCCGACGTCGAGCGCGCGGGCGAGGTCCGCGCGCCCGAGCTGCCCGCACGCCTCGGCCCACCACAGGCCGAGGACCGCCTGGTGGGCCGGGTCCAGCCATCGGGCGGCGAGAGCCAGCCCGCGCCGTCCGTCGTCGGCGACGGCACCGGCGGAGGCGATGTCGGCCGGGTCCGGCGCGTCGTCGGGGATCGCCGCGGTGACGACGGGGTCCTGCGGGACGGCCCGGCGGCGCCGCGCACGGTGGTGGTCCTGCATCTGCCGGTAGGCGACGGCGACGACCCAGGACCGGAACCGGTCGGGTTCGCGCAGGGACCCCGAGCGACGTCACGACCCGCAGCATGGTCTCCTGGACGACGTCCTCGACGTCGGCGCGGCAGGTGCCGTCGTCGCCCATGGCACGCGCGACGACGCCGTGCACCAACGACAGATGGCTGCCCAGGAGCTCGTCCAGGGCTGCACGGTCACCGTCCTGCGCCCGGACCACCAGCTCGGTCGTCCCGTCCATGCACCCTCCTCCGTCCGTCCACGTCGTCGGACCCCGCAGGATGCTAGCGCCCATCCATCGTTGGAAAAGTGTTGTCGAGGTCATCCGTCCGACGTCTACCTCGTGGCCCGCGACGACGCGGGCGGTGGACCGCACCGGTCCGCCACGCCCTGAGGAAGGACCGTCGGACATGACCGACACCCGCTCCCGCCGGCGACGGCTCGCCGCCGTCACGACCGCCGCCACCGTCCTGGCCACCGGCCTCGCCATCGGCACCACCACCACCGCCACCGCAGCACCACCCGCCGGCACCTACCAGATCACCGTGGCCCGCAGCGGCCACTGCCTCGACGTCGTCGCCGGCTCGAAGGACAACTCCGCCCAGCTCCAGCAGTGGAGCTGCAGCGGCGACACCTGGCAGCAGTTCGCCCTCGAACCCCTCAACGGCGACCTCTACCAGCTCCGCAACATCCACAGCAACCGCTGCCTCGACGTCCCCAGCAGCAGCACCACCGTCGGCACCCGCATCCAGCAGTGGAGCTGCAAGCCCGCCCAGACCAACCAGCAGTGGCGCCTCACCCCGTCACGCGACGGCTCCTACCTCGTCGCCAACGCCGCCAACGGCCTCTGCCTCAGCATCCAGGGCGCGTCCACCGCGAGCGGCGCCGCCGTCGTCCAGGAAGGCTGCACCCACAACACCAACAAGCAGCTCCGGTTCACCGAGAGCGGCGGCGGTGCCGGGACCGGCGACGCGACGGTCGCGGCCGACGGCTCCGGCGACTTCCGCACCGTCCAGTCAGCGGTCGATGCCGTCACGGCGAACGCCACGACGAAGCAGACGATCACCATCGCGCCCGGCACGTACCGCGGCAAGGTCGTCGTCGGCAGGGACAAGCCGTTCGTCGAGCTCGTCGGGCTCGGCGACGACCCGGCGGACGTCGTCATCGTGGACGGCGTCAGCGCGGGCGAGGGCGGCAGCCACCGCGGCAGCGCGACGCTGGTCGTGGAGGGCGCGAACTTCCGCGCCGACAACCTCACCGTCTCCAACGACCACGACGAGTCCGTGTCGACCGAGGGCAACCAGGCGCTGGCGATGTACCTCAACGCCGACAAGACCCTCCTGGACGACCTGCGCATCCTGGGCGACCAGGACACCCTGCTGGTCAACGACGCCGCCCGCGCGTACGTGACGGACACGTACGTCGAGGGCACGGTCGACTTCATCTACGGCGGTGGCATCGCCGTGTTCCACCGCAGCAACATCCACGAGAAGCGGACCACCGGCGGTCCGATCACGGCGGCGAGCACTCCGGCCGAGCGCAAGTACGGGTTCCTCTTCCACCAGTCGCGCATCACCGGCGCGACGAACGGCACCACCCAGCTCGGTCGACCCTGGCGGCAGGGCGCACAGGTGCTCTACCGCGAGTCCGAGCTGTCCGCGACGATCAAGACCTCCCAGCCGTGGACCGACATGTCGGGCAGCACCTGGCAGAACGCCCGGTTCCTCGAGTACCGGAACACCGGCGCAGGAGCCACGGTGAGCTCCAACCGTCCGCAGCTCTCCGACGCCCAGGCCGCGGAGTACACCCCGCAGAAGTACCTCGCCGGTTCCGACGGCTGGAACCCCGTGGGCTAGGACGCCCGGCCCACGACGACCGTCGACGCGTTGTCCGGACCACCGGACAGCCGTCCCCCCCTGCCCGCAACGACGCGGACGACCCGCCGGCACGGCCGGCACGTCACGACCCAGGAAGGACGTCCACGAGATGACCCACCGCACCAAGCACCGCTGGCGACGGCTCGCCGCCGTCACGACCGCCGCCACCGTCCTGGCCACCGGCCTCGCCATCGGCACCACCACCACCGCCACCGCGGCACCACCCGCCGGCACCTACCAGATCACCGTGGCCCGCAGCGGCCACTGCCTCGACGTCGTCGCCGGCTCGATGGACAACTCCGCCCAGCTCCAGCAGTGGAGCTGCAGCGGCGACACCTGGCAGCAGTTCGCCCTCGAACCCCTCAGCGGCGACCTCTACCAGCTCCGCAACATCCACAGCAACCGCTGCCTCGACGTCCCCAGCAGCAGCACCACCGTCGGCACCCGCATCCAGCAGTGGAGCTGCAAGCCCGCCCAGACCAACCAGCAATGGCGCCTCACCCCGTCACGCGACGGCTCCTACCTCGTCGCCAACGCCGCCAACGGCCTCTGCCTCAGCATCCAGGGCGCGTCCACCGCGAGCGGCGCCGCCGTCGTCCAGGAAGGCTGCACCCACAACACCAACAAGCAGCTCCGGTTCACCACCACCGGGAGCGGCAGCGGCTGGTCGTCCACCGCCGACGGGTTCGCCTCCACCGACGGAGGCACCACCGGCGGTGCGGGTGGCACGGCCGTGACGGTCACGACGCAGGCCGACCTGGAGAAGTACGTCACGGCGTCGGGCAGGTACGTCATCACCGTCGCCGCGCCGATCACGATCTCGCCGAAGGGCAAGGAGCTCAAGGTCGCCTCGGACAAGACCATCATCGGCAGGGGCACCTCCGGTGAGATCGTCGGCGGCGGGTTCTTCCTCGGCGACACCACGAGCAACGTCATCCTCCGCAACCTCACCATCCGGGACACCCGGATGACCGAGGACGACCCGGACGACAAGGAGTTCGACTACGACGCCATCCAGATGGACGGCGCCGACCACGTGTGGATCGACCACAACCGCCTCACGCGGATGAACGACGGCCTCATCGACTCGCGCAAGGACACCACCAACCTCACGGTCTCGTGGAACGTGCTCGAGGAGAACAACAAGGCGTTCGGCATCGGCTGGACGGACAACGTCACGGCGAAGATCACCATCCACCACAATTGGGTCCGCGACACCAACCAGCGCAACCCCAGCACCGACAACGTCGCGTACGCCCACCTCTACAACAACTACCTGCAGGACGTCGCAGGCTACGGCAACTACGCGCGCGGCGGCACGAAGATGGTGCTGCAGAACAGCTGGTTCGAGCGTGTGAAGGACCCGTTCTACCGCGACGGCACCGCCGCGCTCGCACAGTCGGGCAGCATCGTCGTCAGCTCCAGCGGCCGGCAGGAGTCGGGCGGCACCGCGTTCGACCCGCGCTCCTTCTACCCGTACACGCTCGACGCCGCGGCCGACGTCCCGTCGATCGTGCGTGCGGGCGCCGGTCCGCAGGCGTCGATCGGCTGACGGCCCGCCCGCGACGCCGACGACGTGCGGTGGCACGGCGGTCCGTCACACCAGGGACCGCCGTGCCGCCGGGGTGCCCGGTCACGCCTCGTCGCGCGCCTCGTGCGCGAGGATCGCCGTCTGCGTCCGGTTCGCCGTGCCGAGCTTGGACATCGCGGCGGCGAGGTAGGCCTTGACGGTCGACTCCGCCAGGTACAGACGGCGCCCGACCTGGGCGTTCGACAGCCCGTCGGCGAGCGCGTCGACGACGTCGCGCTCCTTCGGCGCCAGCACGGCGAGCCGCCGCCGGGCCTCCTCCCGTCGGCCACCGACGTCCCGGCCCGCCGCCGCGAGCAGGTGCCGGGTGACCGCCGGCGACATGACGGCGTCCCCGGCGGCCGCGGCGCGGATCCCCTGGTGCAGCTCGGCGGGCGTCGAGTCCTTGAGCAGGTATCCGACGGCGCCCCCGCGCAACGCGGGCAGGACGTACTCCTCGGACAGGTGGCTCGTCAGGACGACGACCGCCGTCCCGGGGGCCTCGCGGTGGACGACGACCGTGGCGTCGAGGCCGTCCATGCCGGGCATCTGCATGTCGAGCAGCAGGACGTCGGGGGCGTGCTCCCGCACGAGCCGGGCCGCCGCGGCGCCGTCTCCCCCCTCACCGACCACCTCGAGGTCGGGCGCCGACGCGACGAGCTGCACGATCCCGGCGCGCAGCAGCGCCTCGTCGTCCACCACCACGACCTCGATCATGCGTCCTCCCCGGGAAGCACCGCGCACAGCCGGAAGCCACCGTCGTCGGTCGGCCCTGCGTGCAGGGTGCCTCCCAGCAGCGAGATCCGCTCGCGCAACGCGTCGATCCCGAACCCTCCCGTCGTGAGCCCGGTGGGTGGTCGCGTGGGCCGCTCGTTCTCGACCGTCACCCGCACCTGGTCGTCCGACCGCGCGACCTCGACGGCCGTGGGAGCGCCCGGCGCATGCCGGACGGCGTTGGTGAGGCCCTCGGAGACCACCCGCAGCACGGTGCGGTCGATCAGGTCGGGCGGGTTCCGCAGGGGAGCACCCGCGACCCGCACCGGCTGGCCGACCCTGCGCGCCTCCGCGGCGAGCGCGTCCACGGTGTCAGGACCGCTGCCGTCCTGCGGGGGCGCCGCGGGTGCGTCGCTCAGCACCTCCAGCACCGTCCGCATCTCGGCGAGCGACGCCCGGCACCCTTCCGCGATCTCGGTGGCGGCCCGGCGCACCTCGTCGTCCCGGGTGCTGGTGCCCAGCACCTCCGCCTCGACCACGGCGTAGCTCATCCGCCGGGAGACGACGTCGTGCAGGTCGCGGGCGAGCGCGTCCCGCTCGGCGCGCCGGGCCCGGCCCTCGGCGGCGGCCGACGCGCGGCGGTCGGCCTCCGCCTGCTGGTGCTGGAGACGGCCCGCGGCATAGGCGGCGAGCAGGACCAGGATGCCCAGCCACAGCAGCGCGGGGCTGGCAGCCTCGGTCGTGATCAGCCAGGTGGGCCACGACACCGCGACCGCTGCCAGCACCGCCGCGAGGCTGGTGCGCGACGACGTCACGCGCAGTCCGACCGCGTGCAGCGCACCGAGCGCCGCCACCACGGGAGACACGAGGCTGGCGACGGCGCACCCGGCGAGGACGAGCACGGGGTGGCGGGTGCGGAAGATCAGGAGTGCGGCCGCACAGGTCTGCGCCGCGAGCTCGAGGCCGACCGGCGCCCACCCCGTGCCGGACCCGGCGAGCAGCACCAGGAGCACCCCCGCGACCGCGCACGCGACGGCGACGACCGTGTCCTCCCGCGTCGGGGCGCCGTCCACCCGGCCAGCCTAACGAGCGACGCCTCCCAGTGCGGTGCGGGGCGGCCGCCGGACGACCGACTTTCGGCGGTAGCGACGACCACCGTTCGGGCGTGCCGGGCGACCCCCTCCCGGCGGGAACGTGGAGTCATCAGCAAGAGCACGTACCGACCGAGGACAGGGAAGCATCATGAAGGCACTGCGCACCGTCACCGTCTCCGCCGTCTCGACCGCCCTCGCGCTGGGCGTGCCGCTGACCGCGTTCGCCGCCGAGGGGGACACCTCCCCCGCGACGGCGCCCACCTCGTCGGCCCCGGCCGAGGAGCAGGCCGCCGAGCCCACCGAGGAGTCCACGGAGGAGTCCGGCACCCAGGACGTCGCGACCTCCGACACGTCGACCGAGAGCGGGTCGTCGCCGGCCCCGGTCGACCCGGTCGTGGCCCCCGCACCCGAGGAGCCCACCGACGCGGCGGCCCCCGAGGAGCACGCCGAGGACGTCGAGGACGCCGAGGACGCCGACGAGAGCGCACCGGCCGTGGAGCCCGCCGAGGACGCCGCCGAGGAGCCCGCCTCCGACGAGCAGGCCTCCGACGACGCGACCGACGAGGCCGACGCCCCCGCCGACGAGGCGTCCCCGAGCACGGACACGGACGAGCCGCCCGCCCCCGAGGCAACCGAGGCCACCGAGGAAGCGACGGCTCCCGTCGCGACGGACGCGACCGACGCCGCGACCACGCAGGCCCCGCAGGCGTCGGCTCTCGCCGCGTCCGCGGGCGGCGCCACCGCGCTCTCCGCCACGCAGGCCTCCTACCCCGACTCCGCGTACGAGCCGCACTGGCACGACGGCGGCCAGGACGGCTTCGGCTGCGACTACTGGTACTTCCTCGACCCCGTCGACGGCGGCTCCGGCAAGGACTGGTCGGGCTGGGGCGGGACGCCGCAGCTGCACATCCTGCACCACACCCTCGTGGACGACGACGGCACCGTGCACATGGTCTACGACCGTGACATCGCCGGCTCCTGGTACCACGCGTGGTCCGGCGACGAGACCGTCTCACCCGACCCCGACGGCATCCACTGGGAGAACACCTCGGCCCAGCAGACGATCCTCGTCAACGGGTACCAGGGCGGGAACGACATGACCGCCCGTGCCGCGGACGCCCAGCGGCTCTTCGACCGCGCCGGCGTGGCCGTCAGCCCGCGGATGACGTGGGAGGCCTACCTCGGCCAGTACCAGAGCAGCATTGACGCCGGGTCCTTCACGGAAGCGCAGGTGCGCGAGTGGTTCGACGCCGAGATCGGCAACCGGATGGAGCAGCGCCTCGACTACACGGCGTACGAGGCCACGCAGTTCGCCGTCTGGTACTTCTCCACCGGCCACGACGTCATGGGCCTGATGTTCGACGTCGACGAGAACGACCACGTGACGATCTCGGACAAGGCGCTGCAGCAGTTCGAGGCCATGCCGTACCCCGAGGACGGCAACTGGGACGGTTACGACTCCACCCGCGACTGGGCCTCCGCCTACAACAGCGACCGGATGGCCACCCTGCAGACGGCGGCGTGGCTCATCGAGCAGGCGCTGACGGCCAACGTCGTCATGCCCCAGCCGGGCTTCGTCTCCGACGGGTACGTGAAGCGTGCGGACGGCGCGACGGACTACGGCTTCACCGCCTCGCTGGTCGGCGGGACGGGTGACGTCCACGTCGAGCTCCGCACGGCCGACGGTTCGGCGATGCCCGAGGGCGTCGTGCTCGTGGACGGCCAGGGGCGTGTCGTGGACAGCGTGACCCCCGGGCAGAAGGTGTTCGTCCGGGTCCCGGCGGGGATGTCGGTGGCCGACCTGCCGGCGTTCCAGCTCTGGGGATCCGCCCAGGGCACCCAGCAGGGCAGCCCGCACTTCTACACCGGCATGGACCACACCAACAACGGCGGGGGCACCACCGACCCCGAGACGGGCGAGTGGACGCCGTCGGAGTTCCAGCACTGGTTCATCGGCCTCGGCGAGCTCGACCGGCCGACGACCGCCTGGGACTGGATCGGCGTGACGCTGGCGGACGAGCCCGAGCAGCTGGTCGACCCCGTCGACCCCACGGACCCCGTCGACCCCGCGGACCCGTCCGACCCGACCGAACCGGTCGACCCGGCGGACCTTGAGGACCCGCAGGAGGGCCCGCAGGACCCGGCAGACCCGCGCGACCCCGGCACGACCGACGGTCGCGACGACACCGGGACCGCACGCGGGACCCACCGGGACGGCGACACGGGCGGCAGGCTCCCCGTCGCGCCGATCTACGTGGCCACCGGCGGCGACGTCGTCGAGGGCGGTGCCGACGCGACCGACCCGGCCAACATCCCGGCCGCCGCGGAGACCGCCACGGTGACGGGTCCGCAGACCCTGCCCCGGACGGGCGCGGACGCCGACGCGAGCCTGCTCGCCGCCGCCGCGGCGATCACCCTCGCGGGGACCGGCCTGGTCCTGGCCTCCCGCCGCCGCACGGGGCGCGCGGACGACGGCGAAGGACGCTGACGCGCCGCCGCCAGCGCGGAGCACCACGAACGCCTCCCGACCGGAGCTCCGGTCGGGAGGCGTTCTCGTCGTGCCGGCGGGTCGTCCGTCAGCGGGTCGCGACGCCGGGCTCGGCGGCGAGGCTCAGCGCGAGCCCGGCGCCGTCCCGGTCCACGACGACGGTGTCCCCGTCGGCGACGTCCCCGCCGAGCAGCAGCCGGGCGAGCCGGTCGCCGATCTCGCGCTGCACGAGGCGGCGCAGCGGGCGGGCGCCGTAGGCGGGGTCGAAGCCCTCCAGCGCCAGCCACTCCCGGGCCGCGTCGGTGACCTCCAGCGTGATCCGCCGGTCGGCGAGACGCCGGGCGAACGCCTGGACCTGCAGGTCCACGATCCGGCCCAGCTCGTCCAGGCTCAGCGCGTCGAACAGCACGACGTCGTCGAGCCGGTTGAGGAACTCCGGCTTGAACGCCGCCCGCACCGCCGACATGACGCCCTCGCGCTTCGCCGCGTCGTCCAGGGTCGGGTCGACGAGGAACCCCGAGCCGAGGTTCGAGGTCAGCACCAGGATGGTGCTGCGGAAGTCGACCGTGCGGCCCTGACCGTCGGTGAGGCGGCCGTCGTCGAGCACCTGCAGCAGGACGTCGAACACCTCGGGGTGCGCCTTCTCCACCTCGTCCAGCAGGACGACGGAGTAGGGCCGGCGCCGCACGGCCTCGGTGAGCTGGCCGCCCTCGGCGTACCCGACGTAGCCCGGAGGCGCCCCGACGAGCCGGGCGACGCTGTGCTTCTCGCCGTACTCGCTCATGTCGATGCGCACCATGGCGCGCTCGTCGTCGAACAGGAAGTCCGCGAGCGCCTTGGCGAGCTCGGTCTTGCCGACGCCGGTGGGGCCGAGGAACAGGAACGACCCGGTGGGACGGTCGGGGTCGGCGACGCCGGCGCGGGCGCGCCGGACGGCGTCGGACACCGCGCGCACGGCGGACTGCTGCCCGATGAGCCGCTGGCCGAGCACGTCCTCCATGCCGAGGAGCTTCTCGCTCTCGCCCTGGAGCAGACGACCCGCGGGGATGCCGGTCCAGGCCGCGACGACCTCGGCGACCTCGTCCGCGCCGACCTTGTCGGCGATCATGGGCGTCTCGTCGGCGACGACCTCGGCCTCCTCGAGGGAGGCCTCGGCCTGCTCGGCCTCGGCGAGCTCGCGCTCGACCTGCGGGATCTCCCCGTAGAGCAGGCGGGCGGCGGCCTCGAGGTCGCCCTCGCGCTGGAGCCGGTCGGACTCGGTGCGCAGCTCGTCGATGCGGGCGCGCAGGTCGCCGACCCGGTTGTGGCCCGCCTTCTCGGACTCCCAGCGGGCGGTGAGCGCGGCGAGCTCCTCGCGCCGGTCGGCGAGGTCGGCGCGGAGCCTCTCCAGCCGGTCGGCGGCGGCGGCGTCCCCCGAGTTCTGGGTGTCCTTGAGGACGACCTCCTCCATCTCCAGGCGCGTGACGACGCGCTGGAGCTCGTCGATCTCGACGGGCGAGGAGTCCATCTCCATGCGCAGGCGCGACGCGGCCTCGTCGACGAGGTCGATGGCCTTGTCGGGGAGCTGGCGCCCGGGGATGTACCGGTCGGAGAGGGCGGCGGCGGCCACGAGCGCGGAGTCGGCGATGGTCACCTTGTGGTGCGCCTCGTACCGCTCCTTGAGGCCGCGCAGGATCGCGACGGTGTCCTCGACGGACGGCTCGCCGACGAAGACCTGCTGGAAGCGCCGCTCCAGGGCGGGGTCCTTCTCGATGTGCTCGCGGTACTCGTCGAGCGTGGTGGCGCCGACCATGCGGAGCTCGCCGCGGGCCAGCATCGGCTTGAGCATGTTGCCCGCGTCCATGGCGCCGTCGCCGCCGGCGCCCGCGCCGACGACGGTGTGCAGCTCGTCGATGAACGTGATGACCTCGCCGTCGGAGGCGGTGATCTCCTCCAGGACGGCCTTGAGGCGTTCCTCGAACTCGCCGCGGTACTTGGCGCCCGCGACCATGCCGACGAGGTCGAGCGCGATGAGGCGCTTGCCCTGCAGGGAGGTCGGGACGTCCCCGGCGACGATGCGCTGCGCGAGGCCCTCGACGACGGCGGTCTTGCCGACGCCGGGCTCGCCGATGAGCACGGGGTTGTTCTTGGTCCGGCGGCTCAGCACCTGCACGACGCGGCGGATCTCGGCGTCGCGGCCGATGACGGGGTCGAGGCGGCCGTCGCGGGCCCGCTGGGTGAGGTCGCTGCCGTACTGCTCGAGCGCCTTGTACGTGCCCTCAGGGTTCGGGCTGGTGACGCGGGCGGAGCCGCGCACGGCGGGGAGCGCGGCGCGCAGCGCGTCGGCGGTCGCCCCGGCGGAGGTGAGGGCCTGCGCGGCGGACGACGAGCCCGCGGCCACGGCGATGAGCAGGTGCTCGGTGGAGACGTACTCGTCGCCGAGCGCCTGGGCCTCCTGCCCGGCGGAGGTGAGCACGGTCTGGAGCGCGCGCGACGGCGACGGCTGGGCGACGCTGCCGCCGCTCGCGGTCGGCAGGGCGACGAGCGCGGCGCGGGTCGCACGGCCGACCTGCTGCGGGTCCGCGCCGACGGCCTCGAGCAGCCCGACGGCGACGCCGCCCGTCTGGGCGAGCAGCGCACCGAGCAGGTGGGCGGGTTCGAGCTGGGGGTTGCCGGCGGCCGACGCGGTGGCGACCGCGTCGCCGATGGCCTGCTGCGACATCGTCGTGAACTTCGTGTCCATGGATCCTCCGGTGTCCGTCGTCGTGGTCTACGGATGCCAACGGGTGCAAAGTTGAGTCTATTCCACTCAACTTTCGTCCCGCACCTCCCCGCTCGCCGGGCGTCCGGGACCCGGGGCGGGGATGACGGACGGGGCACGGTGCGGGATGCTGGAGGGGTGACCCACCTCACCACCGCCGCCGGAGCCGCTCGCCAGCGCACCCGCCGCGCCCTCGCCGCCCTGCTCGCCGTCACCGGACTGCTCGTCCTGGCCGGCTGCATGAAGATCGAGATGAACATGACCCTCACGGAGGACGACTCCGTCTCCGGGACGATCGTCATGGCCATCTCCAACGAGGTCGCCGAGTCGATGGGCATGGACGCCGGCGAGCTGTGGGACCAGGCCGGTGGCGAGATGGGCGCCGAGCTGCCCGACGGCGCGTCCCAGGAGCCGTACGCCGACGACGAGTACACCGGCACCACCTTCACGTTCGAGGACCAGCCGATCGAGGAGTTCTCCGGGGCCGACGAGGAGCTGTCGATCGCCCGCGAGGGTGACGAGTACGTCGTCTCGGGCGTCATGGACCTCAGCGAGGGCGCGGAGGGCATGGAGGGGTCCCAGGAGATGCCGCAGGAGATCCTCGACACCTTCCTCGTGACGATCGCCGTGACCTTCCCGGGCGACGTGACCGAGACCAACGGCACCGTCGACGGCACCACCGTCACCTGGAACCCGGCCTTCGGCGAGACCACCGAGATGTCGGCCCGCGGCTCGGCCGTCGCGGGCGGGGGCGCCGCCGGCGGCGGTACGGAGCCGGGCACGGAGGCCTCCGAGGGCTCCGGGGCCGGCACGGACACCGGCAGCACCGACGCGCAGGACGTCGCGGCGACGGACGACGCCGGCTTCCCCTGGTGGATCGTGGGCCTGGTCGCCGGGCTCGCGGTGATCGGCCTCGTGGTCACCCTGATCGTGCGCAACAACCGTCGACCGGAGCCTGCCGCGGCGCCGCAGGGCGACGTCTTCGGGTCCCTGCCCGGCCAGCAGGCGCCCGGCCACGGGTCGCAGCCGGGGCAGACGCCGCCCGCCCCCGGCCAGAACCCGCCCAGCGTCCAGCCGGGCCAGCCGCCGGTCGACCCGTACGACACCAACCCGCGCTGACGGCCGCCCCGTGACCTCCGCACGCGACGACACCGCCCGCCGCCACGCCGTCCCGCCGTCCCCCGGGCCGGCGGACGGCTGGCACGACGACCTGCTCGGCCCGGGCTTCGAGGCCCGGGCCCTCCCCCTGCCCGGCGGCGCCGAGGCGACGCTCGTGCGGCACACGCCTTCCGTCGCACCCGGCGGCGCTCCTGCCCGTGTCGCGGTGCTCGCGGTGCACGGGTTCGCGGACTACTTCTTCCACCCGCACGTCGCCCGCGCGTTCGCCGCCGCCGGGCACGCCTTCTACGCCGTCGACCTGCGCGGGCACGGGCGGTCCTGGGACAGCCACGTCGCGGCGGGCGGTGACCCGAACCTGGTGCCGGACGTCGCGGTGTACGCGCAGGACCTCGACGCCGCCGCCGCCGAGATCCGTGGGGCGGGGCACGACCGGCTCGTCGTGCTCGGGCACTCGACCGGCGGGCTGATCGCCCCGTTGTGGGCGGCGGCGCGCGCCGGGCGGGCGGACGCGCTCGTGCTCAACAGCCCCTGGTTCCAGCACCACGCCGGGCTCCCGCTGCGCTGGGCGGCCGCGGCCCTGGCCGAGGTGCTCGCCCCGGTCGCACCGCGCGCCGTCGTCTCGCACCTGGGCGACGACTACGCCCGCGCCCTGCACCTCGACCACGGCGGGGAGTGGTCGTTCGACCCGGCGTGGAAGCCGCACGCCCCCTTCCCCGTGCGGGTGGCGTGGTTCCGGTCGGTGCGCCGCGCCCAGCGGCGCCTCGCGCGGGGCCTGGACCTCGAGATCCCCGTGCTGGTGCTCACCTCGGACCGCACCACCGCCTCCGAGCACCTCACGTCGGACACCGTGCTCGACGTCGCGCACATGCGCGCGATCGCGCCACGGCTCGGCGACGACGTCAACCTCATGACGATCGCCGGCGGCGCCCACGACCTGTCGCTGTCGCGCTCGCCCGCGCGCGAGGAGTTCCTGCAGGCCGTCGTCGAGTGGGTCGACGCGAGCGTCTGAGCCGGTTCAGCCCTCGCGGGCGTCCTGGGCCGACAGCGGCTCGGCGACGTCCTCCAAGGACCTCCGCTCGGCCCCGACGCCGAGGAACATCGCGACCACTCCCCCACCGATCATGAGCGCGGCGCCGATGTAGTAGCCCACGGCGATGCCGGTGATGTCCCCGGAGCTGCTCGCCGACTCGATGAGCCGCCCGAACAGCAGCGGGCCCGAGATACCGCCGACGGCCGTCCCGATCGCGTAGAAGAACGCGATGCACAGCGCCCGGGTCTCCATGGGGAAGATCTCGCTCGCCGTGAGGTAGGCCGAGCTCGCGCCGGCGGACGCGACGAAGAAGACGACCATGCCGAAGAACGTCAGGGTCCACGCCGTCAGGTCGCCGAGGACCAGGCCCGCCACGGCCAGCAGCACCCCGGACACGATGTACGTGGCCGAGATCATGCGCACCCGCCCGACGCTGTCGAACAGCGGTCCGAGAGCGAGGGCCCCGAGGAAGTTGCTCACCGCGAACAGTGCGATGTAGACGCCCGTCTGGTCGACCCCGAGGAACGTCTGGAGGGTGTCGCCGAACGTGAAGAAGAACGCGTTGTAGAGGAACGCCTGTCCGATGAACATCGCCAGGCACAGCACCGTGCGGCGCGGGTAGTCGCGGAACACCGTGCGGGCGACCCGGGCGAGGCTGATCGTGCGGCGCTGCTTGACGGTGATGTCGGCGTCGGGCTCGGCGAGGTCGCCGCCGTGCTGGTCGACCACGCGCTCCTCGATGTCCGTGACGATCCGCTCGCTCTCGTCCTCGCGGCCGTGGATGAACAGCCAGCGAGGGCTCTCCGGCACGTTGCGGCGCACGAACAGGATGCACAGGCCGAGCACGGCGCCCAGCGCGAAGCAGAGCCGCCAGCCCAGCCACGCGGGTACCAGCTCGGGGTTGAGCAGCGGGATGGTCAGCAGGGCTCCCCCGGCCGCACCCAGCCAGTACGACCCGTTGATGAGGATGTCGATGCGCCCGCGGTACTTCGCCGGGATCAGCTCGTCGATGGCGGAGTTGACCGCCGCGTACTCCCCGCCGAGCCCCATGCCGGTGAGGAACCGCATCGCGTAGTAGTACAGGGGGTTCATGGAGAACGCCGTGAGCACCGTGCCCACCAGATATACGGCGAGGGTGAGGATGAACAGCTTCTTGCGCCCGAACCTGTCGGTCAGCTGCCCGAACAGCAGCGCCCCGAAGCACGAGCCGGTGACGTAGACGGCACCTGCCAGCCCGATGTCCGCGCTCGTCAGCCCCAGTCCGTCCGGCCCCTTGATGGCGTCGGAGAGGTTGCCGACGATCGTGACCTCCAGGCCGTCGAGGATCCACACGGTGCCCAGTCCGACGACGATCATCCAGTGCCACCGGGACCACGGCAGACGGTCGAGGCGTGCCGGGACGTCGGTCGTGATGGTGCGCAGCGGTGCGCTGCTCTTCGTCGAGGCCATGCTCCGGTTGTACGCCTGGGCATCCGTCTTGGCATCCCGAGCCCCGGTTGCGCGCTCGCCCGGGGCGAGCAGCATGGTGATGGTGCAGCCTCGTCGAACGCGCCGCAGGTCCTCTGCAGCGCTCGTGCTGCTCGCCACGGCGGGACTCGCCGGGTGCGGCGCCGGCGAGGACGCGGACGTCGCCGGTGTCGTGACCCGTTTCTACACGGCCGTCGCCACGACGGACGGCGAGGCCGCGTGCGCGGCCCTCGCCCCGGACTCCCGGTCGGAGGTCGTCGGCACCGACCCCGACGGGCGCGCCTGCCCGCAGGCGCTGCTCGCGCCGGAGGGCCCGGGGAGCGTCCTCGTCAGCAGGGCCGCCGACGCCACCGTGCTGGAGGTGCGACGGGCCGGCGGGCAGGCGCAGGTCGTCACCGAGACAGACACGGTCTTCCTCGCCGTGGACGGCACGAGCTGGGTCGTCACCGCGGTGGGCTGCGACCCGAGGGGCGAGCGCCCCTACGACTGCGTGGTCGAGCCGTGAAGGGGCCCCGGGTGTTGTTCGTCACCACGCTCGTCCTGGTGGCGCTCGGGCTGCTGGCCGCCGCGCTCGTCGCCGGGCTGCAGCGATGAGCGGGCGGACCGGCGCGCGCCTGCTGCGCGAGAGCTCGCTCGGCCTGTCCTTCCTGGCCCTGTTCCTGCTCACCCTGGCCGGCCACGCCTGGGCCGGGCACGCCCGCCACGACCGGGAGCAGGTCGCGGCCGGTCTCGATCCGCTCCGACTGGGCGACTACCTCACCTCCTCGGCGTTCTGGGTGGACGTCACCGAGAACTGGCAGTCCGAGTTCCTGCAGTTCCTGCTGTTCATCACCCTCACGGTCTGGTTCGTCCAGAGAGGCTCCCCCGAGTCGAAGCCGGTCGGAGCGGCGGGGCGCGAGTCCGACGCGGAGCAGCAGGTGGGCTCGCACGCCCGCGCCGACTCGCCGGCGTGGGCGCGCGCCGGCGGGTGGCGGCTCGCCGTCTTCTCCAGGTCGCTGACGCTCACGATGGGCGCGGTCTTCGTCGGCTCCTGGCTCGCCCAGGTCTTCACCGGTGCGGTCGCGTACAGCGAGGAACAGCTCCGCGGGCTCCAGGACCCGGTGACCTGGACCGAGTACGTCCTGCTGCCGGACTTCTGGGACCGCACCCTGCAGAACTGGCAGTCGGAGATGCTCGCCGTGCTGGCCATGGTGGTGCTCTCGGTGTATCTGCGCGAGCGCGGGTCGCCGGAGTCGAAGCCTGTCGGTCAACCGCACGACAGCACGGGCGTCGAGGGCTGACGGCAACCACCGTCGTGTCCGATTCCCGCTAGCCCGGGATGGGGTGCGCGGGCGACGATGGACGGCATGAGCACCACGCCCGCCCTCTTCGACGAGCGCTACCGCGTCATCACGGCGCGCGACGTCCGGTTCGACGGGCAGTTCTTCACCGCCGTGCGCAGCACCGGGATCTACTGCCGCCCGTCCTGCCCGGCCCGCACTCCCCTGCCCCAGAACGTCACCTTCTACCTGACGAGCGCCGCCGCGCACGACGCCGGGTACCGGGCCTGCAAGCGCTGCCTGCCGGACGCCGCCCCCGGGACCCCCGCGTGGGACCTGCGCCGCGACCTCGCCGGGCGCGCGATGCGGCTCGTCGCCGACGGCGTGGTGGACCGGGAGGGCGTCACGGGGCTCGCCGCGCACCTGGGCTACACGCCACGCCACCTGCACCGGGTGCTCGTCGCCGAGCTCGGGGCCGGGCCCCTCGCCCTCGCCCGGGCCCAGCGCGCCCAGACCGCGCGGACCCTGCTCACCAGCACCGACCTGCCGGTGGCCGACGTCGCGTTCGCCGCCGGCTTCGGCAGCATCCGCCAGCTCAACGACACGGTCCGCGAGGTCTTCGCCACGACGCCCACCGAGCTGCGCGCCCGGCGACGGACCCCGACCGTCCGCACCGGCACCGGCGGGGACGGCGCTGGTGCCGTGGACTCCCCGGCTGCCGGTGCACCGGGGCGCGTCCGGCTCGACCTCGTCCTGCCGGTGCGCGAACCCTTCGACCTGGCGGACGTCGTCGCCTACCTGGCGGCCCGGGCCGTCGACGGCGTCGAGCAGGCCGACCCGGCAGTCCCCCGCTACGCCCGCACGATGGCGCTGTCGCACGGTCCCGGCGCGGTCGAGGTCACCGGCGCCGGGCCGGGGCGGGTGGCCCTGCACCTCGAGCTCGCGGCGCTGGCGGACGTCGCCACCGCCGTCGCGCGGGTGCGTCGCCTCCTCGACCTCGACGCCGACCCCGTCGCCGTCGACACCGCGCTCGCCGACGACCCGGCCCTCACGGCCGCCGTCGCCGCCGCGCCCGGCCTGCGGGTGCCCGGCACGACCGACCCCCACGAGCTCGTCGTGCGCGCCGTCGTCGGGCAGCAGATCTCCGTGGCGGCCGCGCGCACGCACCTGTCACGCCTGGCCGCCGCGACGGGCACGCCCTACGACTCCGGCCTGCCCGGGCTGACCCGGCTCTTCCCGACCGCCGCGCAGGTGGCCGACGACGGGGCGGGGCACCTCGCGCTGCCCGCCCGGCAGAAGGACACGGTGACCCGGGCCGCGCGGGTGCTGGCCGACGGCGACCTCGCGGTGGACGTCGGCGCGGACACCGCCGCCCTGCGGGCCGACCTCGAGGCGCTGGCCGGCATCGGCCCGTGGACCTCGGGATACGTGGCGCTGCGCGTCCTCGGCGACCCCGACGTCTGGCTCACCGGCGACGTCGCGCTCCGCGCCGGCGCCCGCGCGCTCGGCCTGCCCGACCACCCCCGCGCGCTCGCCGAGCGCGCCACCGCGTGGGCGCCCTGGCGCTCGTACGCGGCCCGACACCTGTGGCGCGCCGCCGTCGGCGCCCGCGTCGCCACCACCCCGAGGAGGACCCCATGACCGCCACCACGACCCTCGCCACCGCCGACGGCCCGTTCACGATCCTCGCCGACGACGGCGTCGTCCTCGCCTCCGGCTGGACCGACGACGTCGCGGGGCTCGTCGCTCTCGTCCACCCCGGCCTGCGGCCCGACGACGTGGAGCCCGTCGACACCGACGACGCGCGGGTCGCCGCTCCCGTCGCCGCGGTGCGCGCCTACTACGCGGGCGACCACGCCGCCGTCGGGCGGGTGCCGGTGCGGCAGCGGTCCGGGGAGTTCCGTCAGCACGCCTGGGACGTGCTGCGCGACGTCGCCCCCGGCGACCCGGTGACGTACACCGAGTACGCCGCCCGCGCCGGTCGGCCCGCGGCGGTGCGCGCCGCCGCCGGGGCGTGCGCGCAGAACGCGGCGGCACTGTTCGTGCCCTGCCACCGGGTGCTGCGCTCCGACGGCACCCTCGGCGGGTTCCGCTACGGGCTCGCCGTCAAGGAGTCGCTGCTCGCCCGGGAGCGCACCGCCTGAGCGGCCCGGTCCTGCGGACCCGACGACCTCAGCCGAGGTCCTCGGGGGCGAGCAGGAACTCCGCCTCGTCGGCGATCTCCCCGCCGACCGCCCGGTGGAGCGCCGCCGCCACCCGGCCCACCAGGTCGGACGCCCGCTTGCGCGCCACCACCAGGGACGGCTGCGGGAACTCCATCTGCGCCTCGTGCAGGTCCGGCGGGTCCCAGACCACGCGGTAGCAGATCGCCCCGTTGCCCGCCCACGGCAGCTCCTTGACGAGGAGCGGCAGGACCTCCTCGCCGTTGACCTCGACCGTCACGTAGCCGTCGTGGCCGAGGTCGATCGTCAGGCCGTACCCGTCCAGCACGACCGGCGCCTGGAGGGCCGCGATGTCGACGTCGTCGGCGCGGGCGTGCAGCTCGCGGCGCAGGTCCGGGTCCATCTTCTCGCCCGGGTACAGCGGCTTCTCCGCGATCCCGGCGGGCGGGCCCTGGTAGTCGGCCCCCTGAGTGGCCAGCACGACACGCGGGTGCACCGCCTGCAGGACGCGGTGCGCGGCCTGCGGGTCCAGCCAGATGTCCGACCAGACGGTCAGGTCCACCGACGCCCCCGGGTCGGGGGTGAGCACGACACCCGCGCCGGCACCGCGTCGGGTCGCCTCCGCCGGGTCGAAGATCCCCGCGACGTCGAGCCGGACCGACCCGCCGAGCCGGCGCGCCGCCGCGACCAGCCAGGCGACGACCCGCTCCTCCTCCCGGTTGGGCAGGGCGCCCGGGAACGCGCGGGCCAGGCCGTCGCGGTCGCCGCCGCCGGGGTAGGGCGGGTCGTCCCACCGTTCGCGGGGCGTCACGACGTCGAACACCATCGCCGTGCCGCCGGGGACCCCGAGCTCGAACCCGTCGCCCTGCGGCGCGTACGGCCCGATGACGTGGCTGTGCCGGCTCAGGCGCAGCACCCCCGGCTCGCCGGGTCCGGCGATCCGCCCGGCGGGCAGGTCGGCGCCCGGCAGGTCCGACGGGACGACGTCCCAGCGCGTCCCGCCGAACCGGGACAGCGCCAGCACCTCCACCTCGTCGACCATGACGTCGTCCGGCACGGCGAGCAGGTGCCGCGCCTGGTGACCCTGCGTCGTCGACCTCGGCAGGCGAGGCAGGGGCGTGGGGGTGGACCGGGCCATCTGGCGCAGCTCCTTCCGGGACCGTGGCGTGCTGACGTGCGAGGTCACCGTACCGGCGCGCCGCGCCGCCGCATACCGCCGTCGTCCGTCCCGGTGGTGCCCGCTCATACGTCGGTGCGGTGGAAGGACTGCCACGACCGGCTCGCCGTCGGCCCCCGCTGGCCCTGGTAGCGCGAGCCGTAGGCGTCCGAGCCGTACGGGTGCTCGGCCGGGGACGACAGCCGGAAGAAGCACATCTGGCCGATCTTCATGCCGGGCCACAGCGTGATCGGCAGCGTCGCGACGTTGCTCAGCTCCAGCGTGACGTGCCCCGAGAACCCGGGGTCGATGAACCCCGCCGTGCTGTGGGTGAGCAGACCGAGCCGGCCCAGGCTCGACTTGCCCTCCAGCCGGGCCGCGACGTCGTCGGGCAGCGTCACCGCCTCGTAGGTGGAGCCCAGCACGAACTCGCCGGGGTGCAGCACCAGCGGCTCGCCCGCGTCCACCTCGACCAGCCGGGTCAGGTCCGGCTGCTCCTGCGACGGGTCGATGAACGGGTACCGGTGGTTGTCGAACAGCCGGAAGAACTTGTCCAGGCGCACGTCGACGCTGGACGGCTGGATCATCGCCGGGTCGTCGGGGTCCAGGACCACCCGCCCGGCGTCGATCTCGGCACGGATGTCGCGGTCGGAGAGCAGCACGTGGACACGGTAGCCCGCCGCCCGGCCGCGCGCGGCCCACGTCTCGCCGGCAGCCCGAGTCTCGCCGACGAGCGTCTCTGGATGTCGCGTTCCGGCCGCTGATCCCCGACGTTCAGAGACGCTCGACGCGCGGCCGGGACGAGCCGGTTCGGTCCAGCGGCCAGGTTTGGGTATGATCACCGGTGCGCGCATCTCGACGGTCCGCCAGGACCGCAGGGACGACCGTGCGGGTGTAGTTCAATGGTAGAACTTCAGCTTCCCAAGCTGATAGCGCGGGTTCGATTCCCGTCACCCGCTCCAGCACGAAGCCCCCGGCCCATGGGCCGGGGGCTTCGTCGTTCCCCGACCCGGCCGCCGGCACGAGGACGCCCGCCGCCGGGTGTCCCTCCACGACGCCCGCGCGTCGCACGGCTAGGTTCGTGCCGTGGAGACGACCGCGCACGGCGGGTCGGCATCCCTCGCCGGCTCCGACTACTGGTGGTACCGCACCCGCGCGCGCCTGCTCCGGACGGTGCTCGGCCCGTACGCCGACGGCGCGGGCGACGTCCTGGACGTGGGGAGCGCGGACGGCCCCAGCGTCGCGTGGCTGCGGGGCCTGCACCACCACGTCACCCTGGACATCGACCCGCGGGGTCTCACGCCGGGCTCGTGCGTGTGCGGGTCGGCGACGTCGCTCCCCTTCGCGGACGCCACGTTCGACCTGGTCGGCGCGTTCGACGTCCTCGAGCACTGCGAGCCCGAGGACGCCGTCCTGGCCGAGGTCCGGCGGGTCCTGCGCCCGGGCGGACGCTTCCTGCTGACCGTGCCCGCCTACCAGTGGCTCTGGAGCGACTTCGACGTCCGGAACGGGCACGTCCGGCGGTACACCCGCGGGCGTGCCGTGGCGGCGCTGGAGGACGGCGGCTTCGAGGTGCGCCGGGCGACCTACGCGTTCGCCGCGACGTTCCCGGCCTTCGTCGTCGAACGGCTCGCGCGGCGGGCCCGCGGGCTGGTGCGGCCCGACGACGGACGTCCCGCCGACGTCGTCCGGCTCCCGCGGACCCCGCCGGCGGTCGACCGGGTGCTCATGGCGCTGGGGTCGGTCGACGACCGGGTGCTGGCCCGCCGGGACCTCCCGTTCGGCTCATCGGTCGTCGTCGCGGCCCGCCGGCCCCTCGCCTGACGCGGGGTCCTCGTCTGACGCGGGGTCCTCGTCGCGCGCGGGTGCGGCGGGGCGCCGGAACGAGAAGTACAGGTGGGCGAAGTAGGTGGCCACGACCGTCAGGGCCAGGGCGACCACCTGCGCGGGCAGGACGGGCAGGCCCGCGAGCTCGACGAAGGCGGGCAGGAGCACGGCGTTGACCGCGAGCGCGCCGAGCTGCACGCCCACGAAGCGGACGAGGTCGAGCCAGACGTCGCCGCGCACCCGGAACACGAAGCGGCGGTGCAGCGTGAAGCCGACGGCGATGCCCACGGCGTAGGCGAGCACGAGCGCGCCGAGGTAGCCGACGACGTCGCCGAGGAGCTGCTCGAACAGCGCGAACGACGCCAGGCCGACGAGCGTGTTGACCGCGCCGACGGCGAGGTACGCGGACTCGCGGCGGCGCAGGACCGCCACGGCGCGCCGCCACCACGGCGGTCGGGTCCGGGGATCGTCCATGGTCGCCGACCTCCGTCAGCCGGCGACGAGGAACAGGGCGCCGACGACCACGACCCATCCGACGGCGAGGACGAGCTGCGTCCGCCGCAGGGCCGTGCTCGACGCCGCAGGGTCGGCGGGGGCGAGGAGGCCGGCGATCGCGATGCCGAGCAGCGGGACGAAGACCGGCCAGTACCTCCCGCTGGAGACGTGCACGAACGGCTGGGACATGAGCAGCGCGAGCAGGAGAGAGGCGGTGACCACCAGGACCTGGGCGTCGGACCGCACGCGTCGTGGGACCAGCAGTGCGCCCGCGGCGACGGCGACGGCGCCGAGGTAGAGCCAGGTCGTCACGGTGATGTTCACCGTGTCGGGGGCTCGCTCGGGGGGCTTCTCGACCCCCTCCAGCGGGGGTCGGAACACGTGGTCGTAGCTGGCCGGGGAGAACGCGTACCGGTGGAAGTTGTCGAGCACGGAGGCGGCGTACCCCGACGGCGTGACGTCGCGCATCGCGTAGTCGCGCATCTGTCGCCGGACCTCCAGGGGGTTCTCCCCGGTCTGCTCGCCCACGGCCCGGGCGTAGCGGGCCATGTTCGTCCAGATGTTTCCCTCGACGCAGGGGCCGAAGCAGAGCTCGTCCCGGTCGCCGAACGCGTAGGCGAGCGAGAGGGACATCGTGGTGGTCGTCGTGACGGGTTCGCCGAAGGTGCGGCTCATGTGCGCGGACCAGGGCGCCATGAGCACCACGACGACGCCCACCGCCACCGCGCACGCGGCGAGGGAGCGGGCGAGCGCCCGGCCGCGCGTGCGCAGGAGGGTCACGACGACGAGCAGGACGAGGACGGCCACGACCAGGGGCAGCGTGCTGGACCGCAGGTAGAGCGCGACCACGAGGGCGAGCCCGAGCAGCGCGGCGTCGCGGAGGCGGACGACGCCGTCGGCGTCGAGCCGGCGCCACATGACGACGAGCAGGGGCACCGTCGCGAGGATCGCGAGGCCCGCCCACCCGTCCCCCCAGGCGCTGGAGCCGAAGAGTGCGTACATCGGGACGAGGCCCGGCACCACGAGCAGCACGGCCGCCGTGCGCCATCCGACCGTCCGGGCGACGACGGCCACGAGCGCGAGGAAGACGGCCGTCGACAGGACTCCGAGGTAGACGCGGACGGCGGCGTCGTCGGCCGCCGGGTCGAGCAGGAACAGCGGGGCGATGAGCAGGGGCATCCCCGGCATGAACCACCCGTTGCCGACGAGGCGCGCCTGGAGCTCGTCCGTCGGGACCTCGTCGCCTTGGACCAGCGCACGGGCGGAGTCGGCGAGGGCGCGGGCACCGGCGGTGTAGGAGACCTCGTCGCCGGCGAGCGGGGCCGGCAACGCCTTGTGCGCCATGACGACCCGCAGCGCCACGTTGAGCAGCACCAGCACGCCGACGACGACCACGGGCATGACGGGCCACCGCGTCCTGACCGCTGGGCCGTTCCCCGCGCCCGTCACGGGCGGCGGCGGGGCGGACGCGGCGGGGTGGACCCGGTCGGCGTCGGTGTCGGTCATGACGGTGCACCCCCCAGCACCGTGGCACCGTCCTGCGGCGGGTCGACCATGTCGATCGCCGGGCAGCCTCGCTCCCCTCGCGGGTCCGCGGCGTCCCGCGGCAGGTCGAGGCGGAAGGTGCCCTGCACGAGGGTGTCGGGCGTCGCGTCCTCGAGCGGCGTGACGTCGAACGCGACCGCACCGTAGCCGGGGGCCTCGAAGAGTGACCAGCCGTCCCGGGTGCCCAGCGAGGTGAAGCCGCCGTCGACGAGGCTGTCCGTGAGGCTCGTCGCGAGGTCGTCCGCGCTCCACCGGTCCCACTGGGCGACCAGGACCCAACGGTCCCCCACGACGTACTGCCGCATGACCTGGTGCCCGACGTCGATCCGTACCTCCTCGGGCAGCGGCCAGCACGGCCCGGCGAGCGGCGGGTCGAGCGCGGGCGGCCCCTGGTACCCCGCCGACAGGTCGGCGCACGACGCGGTCCCGAGGACGCACGTCAGGGTGGCCGCCACGGCGACGGCGCGGTGGAGCGGCCGTCGCCCGCCACGGTTCATCGGGCGGCTCCCGGGCGTCGCAGGGACGCCGAGACGTCCGCGAACGTGGCGCCGATGCCGCTCGCGAGAGTGGTCGTGGCGAGCTCGTCGACCTCGGGCCACACGGTCGACCGGAACCGGAGGTCGCGGGTCTGGAAGGGGGTGCTCGCCGACGTGCCCAGCACGATGGGCGCCCGGCGCTTGGTGATGCGGGAGAGCTCGCCGACGATCGTCGCGAGGGTGACCGCCGTCTGCGAGGCGAGGATCTTCACGACGACGGTGCCCGGCCGGACCTCGGCGAGCCGGTCCACCCCGGCCAGCACCATGCGCGCGGCGTCGCGCACGTAGACGTAGTCCCGCGCGGTGTCCAGGGACACGTAGATCAGCAGCGGCGAGCGCTGGACCTCCGCACGGCAGAGCTGGGTGATGATCCCCTGCGGCTTGCCCAGGTTCTGGCCCGGGCCGTACAGGTTGGCGATCCGCCCCACCAGGACGGTGGCGCCGGACCCTGTCAGTCGGCGCACCGCCGCCTCGGCGGCGAGCTTCGCCGTGCCGTAGGGCGACACCGCCAGGGGCGGCGTGGCCTCGGTGAACGGCGGGTCCGTCGACCCGGAGTAGACGCCGCCCGCGGACGACGCCAGGAAGACGCGCAGGATCGTCCCGGGGTGCCGGTCGCCGGCGGCGAGCAACTCGTCGACGAACGCGTCGAGGACGGCCACCTCACGATCGAGCGCGTCCTGCCCCGTGGCGACGACGCCGGCGCCGGCCGCCCAGAGGAGGTCGACGCGCCCGTACCCGCCCAGCAGCCGTTCGGCGTCCCGGGCCAGGGCCGAGACGGCGTGCGGCGGGTCCTGCCAGGGCACCTTGCTGACGTGGACGGTACGGCCTGCCGTCGCGGCGCAGCCGACGAGCTGCCTGCCCAGCAGGCCGCCGCCACCGACCACCCAGGTCACCCGACCGTCACGTGCCACGGCCGCTCCTGCCGAGGGGCCCCGCCTGGGGGTCGCTCATGATGAGGTACGGCGGCTTGCCCATCGCCATGTTGACCGCCACCCCGATGTACTCGGCGACGATGCCCAGGGCGTAGAGGATGAGTCCGGAGCACAGCAGGACGATGACGACGGTCGAGGTCCAGCCCTCGGGGACGTTCCCGCCCGCGAGCCGGTCGACGGCGAGGACGACGGCGAGGACGACGCCGAAGGTGGCGAACGTCGCGCCGATGAGGCTGACGACACGCAGCCCGCGGGTGCCGCTCGTCATCACCATCCGCCAGAAGTGGGAGACGAGCGTGCGCACCGAGTAGCCGGAGACGCGGTCACCCTCCGAGCGCATCGTCACCGGGCACGTGGTCACCCGGTCGGCGACCCAGCTCAGCGCGACGTCGAGGTAGACCCCCTGCCCGGCGTACGCGGCGACGCTGCGCCCGACCTCGCCGAGCACGAGGCGGTAGCTGTGGAACTTCGTCGCGTCGGCGTCCCCGCCCGAGAGCATGTTGATCAGCAGCTTGGACGCGCGGGACGTCGTGTTGCGGAACGCGGTGTGCGGAGTCTCGTTGCGCGGCGCCGCGTAGACGAGCGCCGACCTTTCCCGCAGCGCGGTGTCGAGGAGCGCTCCCACGTCCGCCGGGTCGTGCTGGCCGTCCTCGTCCATCGTCACCACCCAGTCGCCCGACGAGCTCGCGATCCCCGCGATGGTCGCGGGGTGCTGGCCGAAGTTCCGGCTGAGCCAGACAGGGCGGACCCAGGGCCGTCCCTCCGCGAGCTCGCGGATCACGCCGGCGGAACCGTCGGGTCCGCAGTCGTTGACGAGGATCACCTCGGTCACCCGGTACGGGTGTCCCTCGGGGGTGCGCTGCGTCTCCGTGAGCGGGGCGAGCTCGGCGACGAGTCCGGGCAGATGCCGCTCACCCCTGTAGACAGGGATGATGACCGACAGCGTGTGCTCCTGGCTGTCGCCTGACCGGGCGGCGTCTCCCATGGGGCTTCACTCTAGGTCGCCGTGGTCCCGGCGGCGCGGCGGCCCCGCGGCGCGGCGGTAGCGCGGCGGCCGACCTCAAGGGTGGCCGCCGTCGGGCAGGGCTACTCGCAGGCGACGCCGTCGCCGTCGCGGTCGAGGTGCCGGCCGTAGCCGGGGTCGCCGCGCCGGATCGGGTCGGCGCCGGCGTCGCGTACGGCGGTGCAGTTGTCGTAGCTGACGGCGGCCTCGGCGTCGTCGGCGGGCGCCTCGGTCTGCTCGTCGCTCGGCGCGGGCTCCGACGGCGGCGCGGCGGTCGCGGTCGGCTTCACCCTGATGGCGTCGGCGTCGGCCGGCAGCGGCTCGTCGGGGCAGCCGTCGAGCACGCGTGCCATGGCGTCCTGCTCGGCCTGGGTGACCCACAGCTCGTGGGTCTGCTTCACGGCGACCTGCCGGGCGACGTACGCGCAGCGCACCGCCTTGTGCGGCGGCAGCCAGGTCGCGGCGTCGCCGTCCCCCTTGGCGGCGTTGGTGGGGCCGTCGACGGCGAGGAGGTTCAGCGGGTCGTTGGCGAGCAGCTCGCGCTCGTCGGCGGACAGTTGCTGCGCGCCCTTCTGCCACGCGTCGGACAGGGCGACGACGTGGTCGATCTGCACGGCCGTGGACGTCGACTGCCCGCGCTGGAACGGGATCTGCGTGGCGGTGTACGGGTCGTCGAGGGTGCCGGTCAGGACGACGCAGTCGTGGGTGCCGGCCTTGAAGGTCTCGCCCGTGAGGTCGCGGGCGAGGATGTCGTTGCGGGTGTCGCAGCCGTTGTGGTCGACGTCCGCCCAGGCGGGGCCGAACTCGTCACGGTCGTAGCCGGTCTTCGGGGCGCGCCCCTTGACGGTGAGATCGGCGAGCGCGGCGCGGGCGGTTCCGGCCTCGGGCGTGCCGTCGTCGGACGCCTCGCGCGTGGGCCGGGCGCTGCCCGGCTCCGCGCCGGTGGCCGCCTCGTCCTTCGCCGTCGCCGTCGCCGTCGCCGACGCCGACGGCGACACGTCCACGACGAGCGAGGCGGCGCTGTCGACGGTGGCGCACCCGGTCAGGGCGAGCAGGGCGAGCAGGCTCGCGGTGACGATCGGCGTGCGGCGTCGCGCGGTGGGCCGGTCGGTCGGGTGGTGCGGTGCGGGCAACGCGGGCTCCGGTGCTTGTGGACGGACGAGGGCTGTGGACGGACGACGCCCATTGTGGGGGCTACGTCCGACAGGTCCTGCCCGAGCGGTGGTCGCGGACCGTCGCCGCGCCCGCCGGAGCCCGCTCGCCGCGCGCCCCGGGCAACCGCTGGTTACGCTCCCGAGAGAGGTCGAGGTCGACGCCGTGGGGGCTGGGATGTCGTTGCGTACGGGAATCGTGGCCGCCGCCGTCGGCGCCCTGCTGCTGGTCGACGGCGCCGCCGCCGTCGCAGCACCGGACCTGCGCGAGCCGCACGGCGACGAGCCCGTCTCCTGGCAGTCCAAGACGAGCTCGACGCGGACTCTCCGCGCGGCCGACGCCCGCACGACCGCGGCGTCGACGACCGCGAGCAAGCGCGTCCACACCCTCCAGGTGGTCGTCGCCACCCCGAAGGGCATGACGAAGTCCCAGGTGGCCCGCTACCTGCGCACCTCCGACGTCGACCGGCTGGTCGACGGCGTCGCCCGGTACTGGCGCGAGCAGTCCGCCAACCGGATCACGTTCGTGCGCACCGGCAGCGTGAAGCGCATCGCGACCGGCGACGGCGCCTGCCGCACCCAGCAGCAGATCATCAAGCAGGTGAAGCGGGGCGGCGCCCAGTTCTACGGCAAGGACTGGTACTCGTCGTCGACGCGCGGCCCCGGCCGGCGCGCCCACCTCGTCGTGCTGTACCCGTACCGCAGCGGCGACCACCCCGGCGGGGGCCGGTTCGGGTCGACCTGCGGCGGCACGGTGGGGCTCGGGTCCATCCCGTCGACGACGGGTCGCAACTCCCCCGGCGGCTGGTCGTTCGCGCTCGCGGGCGGACCGAACGGTGCGGCGTCGGGCCAGCGGTGGAGCCACGAGCAGTACCGTCGCGGCGTCGCCACCCTGGCGCACGAGCTCGGGCACAACATGGGCCTGGAGCACTCCGGGGTCGGCTGGTGCTCCGGCAAGAAGGACGGCGGCTTCCGCAGCGACCGGTGCGGTGCGGCCGAGGGCCTGGACCCGCTGGACCTCATGGGGGCCGACTTCGCGGCGCGCGGCGTCCCGGACCTGTCGGGAGCGCAGCGACAGCGGCTCGGCGTGCTGCCGACGAGCGAGCGCCGGGACGTCAAGGGCACCCGCAGCCGCACGGTCCACCTCACGGCACGGGACCGGGACACGAAGCGCCCCACGCTCGTGCGGGTGCGCGACCCGCGCAGCGGCGAGACGTACAACATCGAGCTGCGGCGCAAGGACCCGGGCGTCAGCTACCCGTGGGCGAGCATCCCGTACCGGGCGAGCCGCGACTACACGGTGCGGTACGGCGTGACCGTGAGCCGGGTCGCGGGCGGCCGCTCCACGTGGGCCTATCCCGGGGAGCACCTCGTCGTCCCCATGGGCCCGTCGTCCGCCCGGCGCTCGACCATGCGCGAGGGGCAGACGTTCACGACCCGCACGGGCGGCGTGAAGATCACCCTCCAGAACGTCTCGGACGGCAAGAAGAACGCGCGGCTGCGGATCGTGTTCCGCTGACGCCGCGGCCGCGACGACCGTCGCGGCCTCAGGGCCGTGAGCGCGGGCGCAGCCGGACGTCCGGCAGCACGGGGGCGCGCAGCGGGCCCGAGGAGTACCCGTCGACCTGCCCGAACCGCCGGTCGCCGGCCCCCGGGGTGTACGTCGTCGCGCCGTCGGGCTCCTCGCCGACCTGCGCCGCCCAGGCGTCGCGCGCGGCGACGATCTCGTCGTGGTCGCGGGCCACGAAGTTCCACCACATGACGACGTCCTCGGTGAACGGCGCGCCGCCGATCAGCACGGCACGGACAGGCCGCTCCCCCGCCGCGACGGTGAGCGTGCCGCGGCCCGGTGCGACGTAGCCGAGGGTGGCGGGCGGCACGGCGGCGCCCTCGAACGCGACGTCGCCGGCGTCGACGAGGAGGCCGTGCTCGAAGCCCGGGTCGACGTCCAGGACGACCGAGGTGCCCGGGGCGAGGTCCACCTGCGCGCCGACCAGCGGGGTGTAGGTGCGGGCCGGGGAGACGAGGGTCTCGCCGAGCACGGTCAGCTCCCCCATGAACACATGGACCCGCACCCCGTCCGCGGCGGCGACGGGCAGGTCGCCGTGGTGCTCGAAGTGGGGTGCGACGTCGCGGGCGTCGGACGGCAGGACCGTCCACAGCTGCACGCCGTGCAGCACTCCCGGGCGCACGCGACCGGGCTCCGGCGCGGGCGTCTCCTCCGAGTGCGAGATGCCGTGGCCGGCCGTCATGAGGTTGAGCTCGCCCGGCAGCACCGCCTGGAGGGAGCCGACGGAGTCGCGGTGCAGGATCTCCCCGGCGAACAGCCAGCTCACCGTCTGCAGCCCGATGTGGGGGTGCGGCGGTACCTGCATCCCCTCCGACCCGGAGACGTCGTCGGGGCCGTAGTGGTCGCAGAAGCACCAGGCGCCCACGAGCGAGCGGCTGCGCTGCGGGATGGTGCGCCGCACGGACATGGCGCGCGGCCCGCCGAGCGGGACGTCCCGGGCGTCGAGCACCTCGACGTCGGCCACGGGCGCACCGACGGCGCACACCTGCTCGGTGGGCCGGGTCTCGAGGTTGCTCATGGTGCCGAGGTTACGCGTGGCAGCGCTACCGCGTGCGGCCGAGGCCCCCGGGGCGGCCGGGGGCCTCGGCGTGCCACGTTCCCCGCGCGATCGCTGGCGGGGGCCGTGTCGACGTCACGGCTCCGGTGCTCCTGTCGGTACGACCTGGACCTGGTGCGTCGGTGTCCTGGCCGCGCCGTTCTCCACAGGAGACCGGACGTGGTTGGTCTTCCGGCGCCGCCGGACACCCGCGTCGTCACCCGCGGCCCGCACTCGGTGCGGATCGGCCCGTCGTTCTCCGGTCGACCGTGTCTCTTCGGGTGCTCCCCGTCGAGACCGTTAACGACGTTTCTAGACCCGCCTCGGGACGACGGCAAGAGGTGGGGGCGGGAGATTTCTCGGTCACAGGTTCGTCCACAGTCCGAGGCGCGGAATCCCCACACCGTCCACAACGCTGTGGACAAAATCTGTGGACGACGGCGTGTGCGCGCTCCCGCCCGGCGCCGCGCCGGACCTCGCGACACCCGTCCGACGCCGCACCCGGACCGACCAGGTCCGACGCCCGAGGCACCAAGATCCGCAGGAATCCGCGGATCCGTCGGGAAGTGCCCCGGATGTCCCGTTCCCCGGGGCGGTCCTGCACCGCGCCCGACCGACCCCCACGAGACGCATCGGTGCAGGTGCAGGCGGGGTGCGGTCCCGGCCCGGCCGGTCGTCCACAGCGTTGTGGACAACCGCGGGGCGTCAGATCCAGGCGCGGCCCACCGACTGCTGCTCGACCGTGCGTCGTTCCACGTCCGCGGGCGAGATCAGGAACGCGTCGTCGTCGACCATCATGCCGCCCGCCGCCGCGTGCACCAGCAGCGCCAGCCGGGCCACCGTCGCCCGCATGCGCGCCCGGGCGATCGCGTGCAGGCCCGACGGATGCTCCACCTGGAGCTCGTACGGGTCCTGCGGGACCCACGCCATCCGTACGACGTGCGGCCCGTACTCCCGCCAGTCCACCGCCGCGAGCGCCCGCGGCACCCGGTCCACCCGCTCGGTGGTCACGACGACGGCGCCGTCGTAGGGGGTGCGGGCGACGAGCCGCTGACCGGCGGGGGCCGACGGGTCGGCCTCGGCCGTGGCGACCTGGGCGCGCAGCATCGCCAGGAGCTCACCGGTCGCCACGGGGTGCGCGGCGTACAGGGCGAGGTCGATCGCGGCGGTCGGGTCGGGGAGCAGGAGCTGGCGGCCGTCGGCGAGGAGCCCGCCGCCGTGCCGGCGGGCCACCGCGACGCCCCACTGCACCAGCCGCAGCTCCTCGCCCTCGGGCAGCCCGGCGGCGAACGCGCGGGAGATGCCGTCCCGGTCGTCGGGCGTGGCAGGTCGGCCGACCCGCTGGTCGAAGTTCCCGTCGACGCGGCCGAGCGCGTACGAGACGGCGGGGCCGGGCGCGGCGAGCGGGGAGCTCTCCGCGGCGACGGGGAAGGGTCCGGCGAGGCCGTGCTCCGCGCCGACGCCGAGGACGCCGGGGGCGGCCGGGCCGGGGGTGGGGTCGGCCACGATGCCGCGGAAGCGGGCGCCGGTCATCGGCCGCGAGACCACCGTCGCGGCCGGTTCTCGCAGCCAGCGCACGTCCGCGAACCAGGCGTCGGCCAGCGTCCTGACGGTGGAGGGCTCCGGCCCGGCCGGGAGCACGAGCACGTGGTTCGACGCGTGCTCCGCGGGGACGAGTGCCTGCACGTACGACATGGTGCGCAACCTACTCGCGGTCGTGTTGCGGGCGTGTGTCCGGCCGGACTCGGTTCAGGCGCGGACGTCGTGCAGGTGGTGGACGACGTCGTGCAGGAAGTAGCGGCCGAAGGTGCGCACCGTGAACTCCGAGCCGTTGGACCGTCGCCCGTGGCGGTCGAGGTCCTCGGGCCGCACCGTGTCGAAGCGGGCGGCCACCTGCTCGCCGGCCGTGGTGAGGTCGGTGGCGACGGTGGCGGGCTCGAGCTCGGCGTAGCGGCCCTCCAGCGCGGCGGCGTCCTGGTCCCAGTCGTCGAACGCGGCGTCGTCGTGCGTGAGCATGAGCGTGAGGCGGCGGTCGAAGACGGTGAGGACGTCGCGCACGTGGGCGCCGTACTCGAGGGTCGACCAGACGTCCGGCGCGGGCCGATCGCGGACGTCGTCGCGGCCGAGGGCCGCGCGCCAGCGGGGCAGGGTGTCGCGGACGACGTCGCCGACGCGCGTCGGGTCGACGTCGGTCGGGACGAACCCGCAGTCGGGGCAGGGACGGTCCACGACCCAGGTCCAGTCCTTGGTGTCGGGCACGATGGCGTCGGCCTGGCGGGTGGGGGTGTCGTCGCTCACATCCCGGACCATACACACGGTGTCCTGACACGCGCCGCCTATAGTGTCAGCATGCCCAAGATCATCGGGAACAGCCTGCACGAGCACCGCCAGATGACCCGGCACAAGCTGTTCACCGCGTTGTCCACGCTCATGGCCGAGCGGGGTTTCGACACGATCACGCTCGCCGACATCGCCCAGGCGGCAGGTGTGGGACGCACCGCCGTCTACAACCACTTCTCCGACAAGGAGTCGCTGCTGCTCGGGTTCATCACCCACGAGACCGAGCAGTACGCCCTGACGCTGGAGCGCTCGCTCGCGGAGGTCGAGGAGCCGGTGGACCAGCTGCGCACCTACATCCGCCAGCAGGCCCAGCTCACCCGGGTCTTCCACCTCGCCCCGGGGCCCGACCTGCGCACCGTGCTGTCCCGCAGCACGCTCGCCCGCCTGCGCGAGCACGCCGTCGTCGTCGAGTCGATCCTCAAGCGGATCCTCCACGACGGCATCGAGACGGGCGCGTTCCCGCCCCAGGACATCGACCCGACCGTGCAGCTCGTCAACGCGTGCCTGTCCGGCCGCCTCATCCCCGAGGAGCCGCAGGCCCGCGAGCGCGCGATCCGCGCCACCGAGACGTTCGTGCTGCGCGCCGTCGGAGCCCGGCCGACCGTCGCGGCCTGACGCGCCGCTCCCCCGCCAGGAGAGCGGCGCCACCTCCTCCTATCATCGGGAGATGCCAGCGCCCGCCGAGCCCGGCGTCCTGCCCACCGAGCGGCACAGCCTCACGCTGAGCCTCGTGGCCACGTTCGCCGTCGGCGGCCTCGGCCTCACCTGGGGGATCATCAGCGGCTCACGGGTGATGGTCTTCGACGGCATCTACACGCTGGCCGGGATCGTGCTCACCTGGGTGTCCATGCTCGCCGCGCGCGCCGCCGCCTCGGCCCCGTCCACGGAGTTCCCGTTCGGCCGGAACGCCGCGATCCCGCTGGCGGTCACCGTCCAGGGCGCAGCGCTGCTCGGCACCGCCGGCTACGGCGCCGTCGACGCCGTGATCTCGATCTCCGAGGGAGGCTCCGCCACCAGCGCCCTCCAGGTGATGCTCTACGGCCTCGTCTGCGCCGCCGCGAGCCTCGTCGTGATGCTGCTGCTCCGAGGCCCCGCCCGCCGGTCCGACCTCGCCCGGGCCGAGCTGGTCTCCTGGCGGGCAGGAGTCCTGCTCAGCGCCCTCTTCGCCCTCGGCGGCGGCATCGCGGTGCTGATGGCGTCGAACGGGATGACCGCGGTCGCGGGGTACGTCGACCCTGTCCTGGTGATCGTCGCCTCGGCCGTCGTCATCCCGATGTCGCTCGGGCTCGTGCGCGACGGCGTCCGGGAGCTGCTCGAGGCCGCCCCGACGGCGGCGCTGTCGGCGGCGATCGACGAGGCCGTCCGGGCCGGCACGGCGGCCGGGCTGCCGGCCGACCGCACGCTCCCGCCGCCCATCGTCCGCGCGACCAAGCTGGGTCGCCGCGTGTACGTCGAGGTCGACTTCGTCGTCCAGCAGGACAGCTGGACGGTGTCCGAGGAGGACGACGTCCGCCGCAGCATCACGGCGCACCTCGACGGGCTCGGCTACCGCGTGTGGGCCAACGTCGAGATCACGACCGACGCGCACCTCGCCGCGGACTGAACGCCGCTACCTGCTGTCCCGACGGCCCTGGGGCCCAGGCTCCGGACCTACTCGCCGAGGCCGCCGTCGACGAGCTCGCGGGCGACGTCGAGGTGCCCGGCGTGCCGGGCGTACTCCTGCAGCACGTGGAAGCAGATCCACGTCAGGGTCGGGGGGTCCGACGCGAACCGCCCGCCGACGGCGGCCCGCTCGTCCAGCGGGTGGCCGGTCAGGACGGCCCGGGTCCGGGCCCCCTCCTCGTGCAGCGCGGCCACGAGGGCGTCCTTCGTCGTGCCCGGTGCGACATGCCACGGCGCGTGCGGGTCGCCGTCGACGTGGTCGCCCCAGGGGTCCTCGACGGCCTCGCCCAGGAAGCCCCAACGGAACCAGCGCCGCTCCATGTGCACCAGGTGCGTGAGCAGCTCCAGGGGTGTCCACCCCGAGGGCAGCACGCTCGCCGCGAGCTGTTCGTCGGAGAGGTCCTCGAGCTTCCGTGCCACCGCAGAACGGTAGTAGTCGAGGTAGGCGACGAACTGCGCGGCGACGTCGGAGGAGTCCAGTCGAGGCTCGACGGCGGAGAGAGGCATCCGGTCATTATGACGCGGGCCCGGACCGACCCCGCGTCACCAGGCGTCGGCGGGGCGGTGGTGGTGCTCGGGCGGCGGCGGCGAGTACGGCACCGGCACGGGCGAGGTGTACGCCCGCGCGAACTCCAGGCTCGCCTCGAGGTCGGTGTGCCGCTCGTGGGCGTCGCGCGCCTTGCGGGTCGAGATCTCCAGCACGACGTCACCGGTGAAGCCGCGGCGCGCGAGCTCGGTGAGGACCTTGTCGCAGTGCATGTCGCCGCGGCCGGGGACGAGGTGCTCGTCGCGGGCGTTGAAGGTGCCGTCGGCGAGGTGCACGTGCCGCAGGCGGTCCCCGAACTCGTCGAGCAGCTCCATGCCGTCCTGCTGGGCGATGGCCGCGTGGGACAGGTCGAGGGTCACCGAGTCGTAGCCGTGCTCGGACGGGTCCCAGCCGGGCAGGTACGCCTTGAGCTCGCGGTCGAGGCGGGAGTGGGGGCGCCACGGGTACATGTTCTCCACCGCGACGACGACGTCGCCGGACGCGTTGAGCTCCTGGACCTGCTCCTCGAACCCGCGGGCGTAGCGGTACTGCCAGCGGAACGGCGGGTGCACGACGACGGTGCGCGCCCCGAGCTCGGCGGCCATGTCGACGGTGCGGGCGAGCTTCTCGGCCGGGGACCGGCCCCACACGCGCTGGCTGACGAGCAGCGTCGGCGCGTGGATCGAGCGGATCGGCATGCCGGTGTCGGCGGACAGCCGCTGCAGCGCCCGAGGGTCCTGCGTGACGGGGTCGGACCACACCATGACCTCGACGCCGTCGTACCCGATCTGTGCCGCGACCTCGAACGCGAACGGTGCACGGCGCGGGTAGACCGACGCGGTGGACAGGGTCACGGGGATCGTCGGGGCAGTCATGTCACCACCTTAGGTCCGGGTCCTGAACGTCGCCTGAACACGATCCGCCCGCCCGCCGAACCCCGTTCGAACCGGACACCACGGGCGGCAGCGGGGTCGTGGCCGGCGCGAGGGCGAGGACGAGGAGCGACAGCGCGAGGACGCCGAGCCCCACCCAGCCCCACCAGGCGAGCCGTTCTGCCACGACGACGACGGCGAGCACGGCCGCGACGGCCGGCTCCAGGAGGGTGACGGTGGTGGCGGTGCTGGCGGGCACCCGGGCGAGCCCGACGCCGAACAGGAGGTACCCGGCGAACATCGGGACGAGCGCCATGTACGCGGCGACGGTGAACGCCTCGGGGGTCGCCACGAGCGGCGCGCCCGTGAGCGCCAGGACAGGCAGGAGGAGGAGCCCGCCACCGCCGAACACGGCGCCCATCGCGGCCGGGCGGGCGACGCCGCGCTGCATGAGCCCGTGCACGGCCCACGAGTAGACGGCGTACGTGACGCCCGCGACGAGTCCCAGCAGCACCCCGGCGGCCGTGCCGCCCGCCGTGCCCTGCTCCTCGACCCGGCCCGTGGCGAGCGCCGCGCTGCCGACGACGCCGAGCACCGCGGCCAGCATCCACCACCGGCTGAGCCGCCGTCCGTCGACCCAGCGTTCCAGCAGCCCCGAGAAGAGCGGCGCGGAGGCCAGCGAGACGACCGTCCCGACGGCGACGCCCGCGAGGTGCATGGAGGAGTAGAACGCCAGCGGGTACACCGCGACGCAGACCGCGCCGACGACGACCGTGCGCCGGTGCTCGGCCAGCGCGGGGCGGGCGACCCGCAGCGCGGGCACCGCGACGGCCGCCTGGAGCAGCCCGCCGATCCCCAGCGCGGCCGCGCCGATCGCGAGCGGCCCGGCGTCGGGCGCGAACGTCGCCGCCGTGCCGGTGGTGCCCCAGAGCACCGAGGCGATGGCGATCGCCGCGATCCCGGCGCCCTGCGCACGGTTCACCGCGCGGCCAGGAGGTCGCGGGCGAGGTCGCGGGCGCGGACGAGCCGGGCCGGGCCGCCCTCCAGGCCCGCCCGGCTCGTGGCGCCCTCCAGGAGGAACGCCAGGTGCTCGGCGAGGGCGACGGCCGCGGGCGCCGCGCCCCCGTCCGGGGTCCCCACCGGGTCGCCGCCCGCCCGGGCCGGGTGCGCGAGGTGGGCCTGGAGGTGCTCCGCGAGCAGCGCCTCGACCTCCTCCTTGTGCCGCCGCACGACGTCCCGGCCGGGCGCACCCACGGGGAGCTCGGCGGCTGCGTTGAGCAGCCCGCAGCCACGGAACCCGTGCTCGTACGCGGCGTTCGCGTGGTCGAGGTAGGCGTCGAAGACGGCGAGCACGCGCTCGGACGGGACCTGCGCCCGCGCGACCCGCGCCTCGTAGAGCGCCAGCCACTCGGCGTGCCTCGCCTCCAGGTAGGCGAGCACCAGGTCGTCCTTGGAGCCGAAGTTGTTGTAGAGGCTCATCTTCGCCACGCCGGCCTCCGCGACGATCGCGTCGACGCCGGTGGCGGTGGTGCCGCGCGCGTAGAACAGGCGCGCGGCGGCGGCGAGCAGGCGGTCACGGGCGGGTGCGCCGGATGTCGGAGCGGCCATCGCTCCCCCTCTCGATGAGTAGACAGACCAGTCTACCCAGGAGCGGAGCCGGATAGGCTCGCCCCATGGTGCGTGCGGTGGTGTTCGACGTCGGCGAGACCCTCATCGACGAGACCCGGATCTTCAGCCGGTGGGCGGACCGCCTCGGCGTCCCCCGCGGCACCTTCCTCGGGCTGATCGGGGCGTGCGCCGCCACCGACCGGCCGCTCGCCGACGCGTTCCGGCTCACCCGCCCCGACGTCGACCTCGACGCCGAGATCTCCCGCTGGGCCACCGACGACCCCACCGGCCTGCGCGAGAACTTCGACGCCGACGACCTCTACCCCGACGTCCGCCCGGCGCTCGCCGCCCTGCGGGACGCCGGCCTCGGGGTCGTCGTCGCCGGGAACCAGCCGCCCCAGGCGCGCGCCGCGCTGGAGGCGATGGACCTGCCCGTCGACGCGATCCGCACCTCCGACGAGTGGGGCGTCGAGAAGCCCGCCCCCGAGTTCTTCGCCCGCGTCGCCGACCTCGCCGGGCTCCCCGCGGACGAGATCGCGTACGTCGGCGACCGGCTCGACAACGACGTCCTGCCCGCCGCCGCGGCCGGGATGCGGCCCGTGCTGATCCGGCGCGGCCCCTGGGGGTACCTGCACGCCGCCCGCCCCGACGCCGCCCGCGTCGAGGTGGTCGACTCCCTCACCGAGCTGCCCGCCCTGCTCTCCCGCTGAGCGGCCACCCCTCCGGGCCCCGGGTTCGGTGCGTACGTCGCGGCGACGGCGATCCCCACGAAGTCTTCCCTCTTGCGCACGGACGGCGAGATTGCCTAGATTGGCACCACCCACCCGCGCTACCTCGGTAGCCGGGCCCAGAGCCAGATCCCTTCGGGGATCTGGCTCTTTGTCTATGCCCAGGGGCCCGGCCGGGTGATCGCGCGGCCCGCATCGTGCACGACGTCGGGGAACTGGGCCCGGACCAGAGCGTTGCGTCGCACCTGACGTCGTTCGTCACCGATGAGCGACGGGTGCCTGCTGTTTCTCGGGTCCGCGACGACCACCCGCTTGCCGAGCTGATCGCGGACGACGTCCACCGCCGGCTGGATGTCCGAGTCGTTGCTCACGATCAGCGCGGTGTCGAAGCGGTCCTGAAACCCGTCCGCGACGAGCTGCACGGCGAGGTTGACGTCCGAACCCTTCTCCTCGGTCTTCACGACCTGGACCGTGCTGGCACGACAGCATGAGCACGACGGCTGGTGGGCGTTGCAGCAGGAGCACGTCACGGAAGGAACCCGGAACATCCTGGGCTTGGACACCTTGAACGTTCCCTCGAGGATGTCCACCGTCGGCAGCGTGGCCAGTGCTCGCAGATAGGCATCCTGCCGGACGTGCGCTCGAGGGTCGTCCGACCGCGCGGTGATACGGGCAGTGCAGTACGCGATGCGTACCACTGTGAGGCCCGGCAACATCAACGAGCTCCAGGCCGCGAGGTCGAGCCACTTCTCCGACGTGCCCTTGAGCGCGCCGTAGTACAGGTTGAAACCGTCGATGTAGACGCACGCCCGACCGCTCGAAGCCATGCGGGAGACCCTACTGACCAGGCATGACAGGCACCCCCTCGATCCACAGATGCCCTCCGACGTCCTGCTCGAAAGGGCGGTCACGCCCAGTCGAGCCGCCCCAGGGCGTCCAGCGCCAGGAGCACGCCGACGATCCCCAGCACCCAGCCGGTCATCTCCGCGGCGTTGCGGGTCAGCCACGCCTCGACACGTCGCAGGAACGGGTCGACGGCACGCGCCGCGACCAGGCGCCCGCCGAGCAGCAGCAGCGCCGGGGCGACCATCACCAGGCAGTACGCGGCGAGCACCCCCACCGAGGCGGGCGTGGCGAGGTCGGACGACGCGAGGAGCCCGAGCGCCGCGAGGTACGGCAGCATCGACGCCACCTCGACGGCCACCGCCCCGAGCGCCAACCCCATCAGCGGGCCGACCCCACCGCCGCTCGCGTCCACCCCCATCGCCCGGTGCCGCCACCGCACGAGCCGGCCCGGCCCGGCGCCCGCCGCCTCCCGGCGACGCGCCCGCCTGCCGTCGAACCGGAAGCTGAGCGCGAACAGGCCGACGCCCAGCAGGAGCTGGACGACCAGCACCGGTCGCGCGTCCAGCAGGTCGCCGTACCGGTCCAGCAGGGCCGTGCCGCCGAGCAGCACCAGCACCCCCACCGCCAGGTACGCGGCCGCGACCGTCCCCAGGTAGACGAGCACCCGACCCGCCCGCACCCGACCCGGGGTCAGCAGCAGCCACACCGGCACCAGCAGCGTGCCGAAGCTCGTCGAGTCCACCAGCGCGAGCACCACGAGCACGCCCGCGAGCGCCGCCGGGCCGGCGCCGTCCACACCACCGAGATCCACCGGGAGGTCCATGGCGCCCACCCTGCCGTCCCGCACCGGGTGCCGCGTCCCCCGGTCGGGCGAACCGCGACCACCCGCCTACATCCTTCGGACGACCCGCCGCGCTGTCCCCTGTGCTGGGATGGCACGGTGAGCAGCCACTCCGCGGACACCCCTGGGCGGTGGCGTCGGTGGTCCGCCGACGGTCCGCGGCGGGACGTCGTCGACGCCGCCGCGATCTTCGCGCTCGGCACGCTGCTGCTCGCCGTCGACCTCGTCGGGGTGACGCCCGACGCGGCCCGGATCCTCGACCTGCCACCGGGCGTGCATCTCGCCCTGCTCGCGGCCGGCTGCGTCGTCGTCGCCCTCAAGCGGCGCGGCCCCCTCGTCGCGCTCGCGACCGGCGCCGCCGTCGTCGCGGTCGACCTCGCGGGCGGCGGCAGCCTCGCCCTGCTGCTCGTGCTGTGGGACCTGCTGTTCTCCGCGACCCTGTGGGTGTCGCAGCGCGCCCGGACGATCCTGTGGACGGTCGCGGGGACCATCAGCGTCGTCGGGGCCGTCCTCGCCGCCGAGGCGACGCGCGACCTGCGCGTCCTCGTCTACGCCGTCATCCAGCTCTCCGCGCTGCTGCTCGTCCCGATGTGGTGGGCCGACAACGTCCGGCAGAAGACGGCGCTGGCCGACGCCGAGCGGGAGCGCGCCGACGCCGCCGCCCGCACCGCCGATCTCGAACGCCGCCGCGCCGCCGATCTCGCGCGGCTGGCCGCCGCGGAACGGCACGAGGCCGTGCAGGCCGAACGGGCCGCCATGGCCCGCGACCTGCACGACGTCGTCGCCGGGCACCTGTCCAGCATCGCCATCCACTCCGGCGGGGCGCTCGCCGCACGCCCCGACCCGACCCGCGACCGGGCCGCGCTGGAGCAGGTGCGGGCCAGCGCCGTGGAGTCGCTCACGGAGATGCGGTCGATGATCGAGCTGCTGCGCGCCGACGCCCCCGCCGAGCCCGTGACGGCACCGGGTCGCCTGGCCGGGCTGCACCGGCTCGTGGAGCAGGCTCGGGCGGGCGGGACCGACGTGACGCTCGACGTCGCCGCCGGCGCCCTGCACCCGCCGTCGTCGGCGGTCGTGGAGCAGGCCGTGCACCGGATCGCGCAGGAGGCGCTCACCAACGCCGCGAAGCACGCCCCCGGGCGGCCCGTCACCGTGCGGCTCGACGCCCCCGACGGCCGGCTCGAGCTCCGGGTGGCCAACCCCGTCGCCCCCGGGCCGGTCCCGCCCGCCGACCCGGCCCTGCACGCCGGCACGGGTCTGGTCACGATGGCCGAGCGCGCCCAGGCGCTCGGCGGGACGTTCCACGCCGGGCCCGACGACGGCACCTGGCACGTGCACGCCGTGCTCCCCCGCGCGAGCGCGAGCGCACCGGCCGCGACCGTCGGGGGCCCCGCGTGACCGCGCCGCGCGTGCTCCTCGCCGACGACCACGCGGCGATCCGCGCCGGCCTGCGGATGCTGCTGGCCGACGCCGGCATCGTCGTCGTCGGGGAGGCCGCCGACGGCGACGCCGCGGTGACGAACGCCCGGGCGCTGCGGCCCGACGTCGTCCTCATGGACCTGCGCATGCCCGGCACCGACGGGATCGCCGCGACCCGGACGATCACCGCGGAGGGGCTGGCGGACGTGCTGGTGCTCACGACGTTCGACCTCGACGAGTACGTCGACGGGGCGCTCGCCGCGGGGGCAGCCGGGTTTCTGCTCAAGAGCGCCGAGCCCGCGGCCCTGGTCGACGCGGTGCGGCGGGTCGCCGCGGGCGACGGCGTGCTCGCCCCCGAGGTGACGCGGCGCGTGCTCGCCCGGCTCGTCGCCCGGCCGCCCGCCGTCGTCGTCCCCGCGGCGGCGGCCGTCGACCGGGTCGCGGCGCTCACCGACCGGGAGCGCGACGTCCTCGCGGCGCTCGGCCGCGGTCTGTCGAACCAGGGGGTCGCCGCCGACCTGACCATCAGCGAGGCGACCGCGAAGACGCACGTGTCCCGCGTGCTCGCCAAGCTCGGGGTGACCTCGCGCGTGCAGGCGGCGATCGTCGCGCGCGACGCCGGGCTCGTCTGACCTCAGGCCCGGTCGGCGTCCGGTCCCGGCTCCGCGTCCGTGGGGTTCTCGACGTCGGGCGGCCCCATCTCGTTGGGCACGAACTCGGTCTCGTCGACCTTGCCGGTGCGGAACCCGGCACGGCTCAGCAGGTGCGCCGCGACCGGCGCGGTCGCGAGCTGGAACACGACCACCAGGGCGAGCATCGCGACGGCCGACCAGCTGCGGATTCGCAGCGCCAGGGCGAGCAGCAGCAGGACCAGGCCCAGCACCTGCGGCTTGGTGATCGCGTGCAGGCGGCCCATCAGCGAGTCGAAGCGCAGGGTGCCGATGGCGGCCGCGGCGGTGAGGAACGCGCCCGCGAGGAGGAAGACGGCGGCCGCGACGTCCGCGGCGGTCGTCCAGAAGCCCGGGTCGACGGCGGTCATGGTTCCTCCACCGGGTTGTCCGTCTGGTCGGGGTCGTGCTTCTTCTCCTCGCCCTCCGGCTCCCGGGCCGCGAACCGGGCGATGACGACCGACCCCACGAACCCGACGAGCGCGAGCGCCACGAGGATCGGGATGGTCTCGGTGCGCCGGTTCCACGCGGCCTCGACGGCGATGACGCCCACGAGGGTGGACGCGAGCAGGTCGAGACCGAGGGAGCGGTCGAGCATCGACGGTCCGCGCTCCACCCGCACGAGGGCGAGCAGGGCGGCGACCGCCACGAGCGCCGCGGCGACGACGTAGACGACGATCATCGGTCACCTCCCTGGTCGGCGCCGCCCTGGGCGGCGGTCGTCGCGCCGGCCGCCCCGTCGGGGCCCAGCCCGCAGCGGGCGAGCACGTCGTCGGGCGCGAACGCGCGCAGCACGCGCTCCTCGAGGCGCAGGATGTCGGCCCGCACCGCCTCGGTGCCGCCCGACCGCTCGAGGTCGAGCACGTGCAGGTACACCGCCCCGGTGCGGCGCCGCGTCTCGATGACGAGCGTGCCCGGCACCAGCGTGGACAGCACGGCGGTCGCGGTGAGGAACAGGTCGTCCGGGTTGCGCAGCTGGACCTGCACGACGGCCCCGGACGGCCGGTACCCGGGTCGCAGGGCGAGGAACGCGACCTGGAACGACGCGACGACGAGGTCGAGGGCGAACCGCCAGACGAGCACGACGAACGGCCACGGCCGGAACCGTCCGCGGGCGCTCACGGACGGCAGCGGGAACAGCAGCAGCACCACGAGGGCGAGCGTGGCCCCGCCGACGAGGTTCGCCCACGACAGGTCGCCCCACAGCAGGACCCACACGAGCGTGAGGAACAGCAGCGCGGGCCACTGCCCGAGGGTGTGGCGCAGCCGGCGCGCGAGGGTGCGGCGGGCGGCGATCACGAGTCGTCCCCCGTCGCGTCGTCGGTGATCTCGTCGGACTTGCCGGTGCCGCGGTCGGAGCCGTCGGGGAAGACGGCGTCGACGTACGTCGTGCCGTCCATCGAGGACTCCGCGGCGCGCTCCGCGTACCCGTACAGCGGGCCGGCGGCCACGGTGATCGCCAGCCCGAACGCGATGAGCGCTCCGGCGGGCAGCACCATGCCGCGCGGGAGGCGCACGTCCTCGGGGACGTCGTCGGGGGCGTCCTGCCAGAACGCCTTGTTCCAGGCCTTGACGACGGCGTACAGCGTGAGCAGGGACGTCACCACCGAGCCGATCACCAGCGCCCACGCGAGGCCGGAGCCGTCGCGCACGCCCTCGGTGAGCAGCCCGACCTTGCCGAGGAACCCGGACAGCGGCGGGATGCCCGCGAGGTTGAGCGCGGGGACGAAGAACAGCACCGCGAGGCCCGGCGCGAGGCGGGCGAGCCCGCCCAGCCGGTCGAGCGACGTCGACCCGCCGCGGAACTCGACCAGCCCCACGACGAGGAACAGCGCCGTCTGGACGGAGATGTGGTGCACGACGTAGAAGATCGCCGCCGCCGTGCCCGCCTGGGAGGCCAGGGCCACGCCGAACACCATGAAGCCGATGTGGCTCACCAGGGTGAAGGACAGCAGACGTTTCACGTCGTTCTGCGCGACCGCGCCGAAGATGCCGATCACCATCGTCAGCAGCGCCACGACCATCAACAGACGGTCCACGGCCGGGTCGTCGGGGAACAGCAGCACCTGGGTGCGCAGCATCGCGTAGACGCCGATCTTCGTCAGCAGGCCCGCGAACACGGCCGTGACGGGGGCGGGCGCCGTCGGGTAGGAGTCCGGCAGCCAGAACGACAGCGGGAACACCGCCGCCTTGATGCCGAAGGCGAGCAGCAGCAGGAGCTGCAGCGCCGTGCGCACCGTCGGGTCGATCTCGGGCAGCCGCTCGGCGAGCTGCGCCATGTTGACGGTGCCCGTGGCGGCGTAGACCAGCGCGATGGCCGCGAGGAACACCAGCGACGACATCAGCGTGACGATGACGTACATCGACCCCGCCCGGATGCGTTCCGCCGTCCCGCCGAGCGTCAGCAGGATCGCGGACGCGGCGAGCAGGATCTCGAACCCGACGTACAGGTTGAACAGGTCGCCGGTGAGGAACGCGTTGGCCACGCCCGCGGCGAGCACCAGGTAGGTGGGGTGGAAGATCGCGACCGGGATCGTCTCGCCGACCCGGCTGCCGCCGTCGAGGTCGTCCCCCTCGGGCACGCCCTGGCCCAGCGAGTACAGCAGGACGCACAGCAGCATGACGCCGCTGACGGTCAGCATGAGGGCGGAGAGACGGTCCGCGACCAGGTTGACGCCCACCGGCGCCGCCCAGCCGCCGACGTCCACGACGACGGGGCCCGCGTCCGCGAAGAACATCAGGGCGGCCGACGCGAGGGTCGTGATCGTCAGCGCCGTGACGCTGATGGTCCGCTGCACGTTCGCGTACCGACGCAGCGCGAGCGTGAGGCCCGCGGCGAACAGCGGGACGAGCACGGGCAGCGGGACGAGGGTCGCCGCGTTCCAGGTCTCCGGTCCGGGGATGAGGTCGCTCATCGGGCGCGCTCCTCGTCCTCGTCGCCGACGGTCTCGTCGTGCACCGCGGCCGCTTCCTCGTCCAGCGTCTGCCCCGTCTCCTCGGCGTCCGCGTCGGTGTAGGCCGGGGCGTTCGCCGCGGCGGCGCGCGCGACGCGCTTGTCCTCGACGTCGTCCGCGACCTCGTCGTGCCCGTGGATCTGCCACGAGCGGTACGCCAGCGCCAGGATGAACGCCGTCAGCGCGAGCGTGATGACGATCGCGGTGAGGGTCATCGCCTGCGCGAGCGGGTCGGCCATCGGCTCGTCCTGCGGCGCGTTGCCCACGATCGGCGACGCCCCGGCCCGGCCGCCCGCGACGAGCAGCATGAGGTTCACGGCGTTGCTGATGAGGATGAACCCCAGCAGGATCCGGGTGAGCGGCCGCTCGAGCAGCAGGTAGACCCCGGTGCCGAACAGCACGCCGATGGCGAGCACCAGCACCGCGGAGGGCGTGTTCTGCAGGACGGTCATCGGTTCACCCCCGCCTCGGCGAGCTCGGCCGACGACAGCTCGCCCTGCCGATCGATCTCCGCACCGAGGGTGCGCAGCAGATCGAGCACCAGCCCGACGACGACGAGCATGACGCCGACGTCGAAGAACAACGACGTCACGAGGTGGATCTTGCCGAGCACCGGGACGTACAGGTCGACGATGAAGCTCTCCAGGACCTCGTGGCCGAGCAGCAGGGCGGCCAGCCCCACCCCGGCGGACAGGAACAGGCCGGTGCCGAGCAGGAGACCCGGCTGCACGGGCAGC
Source organism: Isoptericola dokdonensis DS-3 (assembly GCF_001636295.1). Lineage (NCBI taxonomy): Bacteria > Bacillati > Actinomycetota > Actinomycetes > Micrococcales > Promicromonosporaceae > Isoptericola > Isoptericola dokdonensis. The sequence continues at coordinate 2,267,058 of NZ_CP014209.1, forward strand.
GCCTCACCCAGCTCGTACCGTCCGCCCGCCAGGTACCGCACGGCCAGCGCGATGCCCACCATGAGGCCCGCGGCGAACCCGCCGCCGGGCGCGTTGTGGCCGCTGAACAGCAGGAACAGACCGAACACGACCATCGAGTGGAAGATCGTGCGGGTCACGACCTCGAACATGACCGAGCGGCGCTCGGGGGCGAGCGTGCTGCCCGCGGCGAGCCAGACCGTGCGGTCGTGGCTCTGGGAACGCTGCGGGTCGGGCGCACGGGACAGCCGCAGGACCTCGCCGCTGCGCTGGCGCAGGAACACCAGCGACGCGACGCCCGTGGCGGCGACGAGCAGCACGGAGATCTCCCCGACGGTGTCCCAGGCGCGGATGTCGACGAGGATGATGTTGACGATGTTGTGCCCGCCGCCGAACTCGACGGCCTCGCCGGGGAAGTCCACGCTGATCGGCGTCGCGACCCGCGCGAGCGGCGCGGCGACGGTGAGCCCCATGATCGCGAGGCCCGACGTCGCGGCGAGGGCGAGCCGCACCCAGCGGCTGGTGGCCAGCGGCCGGTCCGTGAAGTACGGGGGCAGGCGGCGCATGACGAGCACCATGACGACCAGCGTCACGGTCTCGCACAGGACCTGGGTGAGCGCGAGGTCCGGTGCGCCGTGCAGCAGGAACAGGGCCGCGTTGGCGTACCCGACCACGCCCACGAGCAGCACGGCCTTGAGGCGGCGGCGGGCACGCGTCGCCAGGACCGCCGCGACGACGACGATCGCCACGACCGCGGCCTGCGCCGGCTCGTCCCACGGCACGACGTCGACCGGGACGGTGGTGCCGCGCAGCAGGCCCGACGCGATGACCGCACCGGGCGCGACGGCGAGGACGACCAGGACGATGCCGAGGTAGAAGGGCAGCGAACCGCGCTGGGTGAAGGCCGTGACGTCGGCCGCGAGGTCGTCGAGGCGACGCATCGACCGGCGGTAGACGACGTCGGCACCCGTCACCGAGGGCAGCGTGGACTGCCAGCGCTCGATGCGCGTGCGCTGCCAGAACAGCACCGCGCCGGCGATCAGCACCGCCGCGGTGATCGCCAGGACAGGGGTGAAGCCAGCCCAGATCACCAGGTGGCCCGGCTCGCCCGCCGGGTAGAGCGCGGCGTGCGGGGCGAGCAGCGACTCACCGGTCGCGGGCAGGAACGCCAGGGCGACGCCGAGCAGCGCGAGCGTCGCGGGCGGTGCGACCAGCAGCCAGGCCTGACGGCGCACCGGCGTCGGCGAGGCGGCGTCGTCGGGGACGGCCTTGGTGGCGAACGCGCCCCAGGCGAAGCGCAGACCGTAGGCGACCGTCAGCGCGGACCCGACGACGACCGCGGCGAACGCGATCCACTCCACGGCCCCGGCGCCGTGCGTGACGTCGTGCCACAGCCCTTCGAGCGCCGCCTCCTTGGCGACGTACCCGGTGGTGACGGGCACGCCGATCATCGACACGGTGGCGAGGACGCCGGCGCCGGTGGTGATCGGCATGGTCCGCCACAGCCCGGTGAGGCGGCGCAGGTCGCGGGTGCCGGTGGCGACGTCGATCGCACCGACCACGAGGAACAGCGTCGCCTTGAACATGGCGTGCGCGCCGAGCAGGGCGAGCCCCGCCAGGGCCAGCGACTGCGAGCCGAGGCCGAGCAGGAGCACGATGAGCCCGAGCTGGGAGACGGTGCCGAACGCGAGGACGAGCTTGAGGTCGTGCTGGCGCAGCGCCCGGTACCCGCCGAGCAGCAGGGTGCCGCCGCCCAGCAGCACCACGGACCACCGCCACACCGGCAGGTCCGCCAGCGCGGGCGCGAACCGGGCGACCAGGTAGACGCCCGCCTTCACCATCGCGGCGGCGTGCAGGTACGCGGACACCGGCGTCGGCGCGGCCATCGCGGCGGGCAGCCAGAAGTGGAACGGGACGAGCGCGGACTTCGTCGCCGCCCCGGCGAGGAGGCACACGGCCGCGACGACGGCGGCCGCGCCGGTGGGCGGGGCGGCCACCACCTCGGAGATGCGCCACGTGCCCGCCGCGACGCCCAGGACGATCAGCCCGACCAGCATGGCCAGGCCGCCCGCCGTCGTCACGACGATCGCCTGCATCGCCGCACGACGGGACGCCTTGCGGTCCGCGTAGTGACCGATGAGCAGGTAGGAGAAGACGGTGGTCAGCTCCCAGAAGACGAACAGCATGAGCAGGTCGTCGGCGGTGACGAGCCCGATCATGGCGCCCGCGAAGGCGGTGAGGACGGCGGCGAAGCGGCCGGTGCCCAGGGCGTCGCGGGAGAAGTAGGCCGAGCAGTACAGCAGGACCAGCGCCCCGACGCCGCCCACGACGAGCAGCATCAGCCAGGACAGGTGGTCGAGGCGGAAGTCGATCGACAGCTCCAGGCCCGGCACCCAGGAGATGCTCTGTTCCGGGAAGTCACCGTCGAGGACCCGGCCGGTCTGGGCGATCGCGTAGCCGGCGGCAGCCGCGGGACCGAGTGCGAGCACCCAGAACGCGGATCTCCCCAGCCACGCCACGAGAGCCGGCGCGGCGAGCGCCAGCAGGAACACGAGCATGAGCAGTTGGAGCACTGCACTCCGTCCGGTCGGTGGGCGGGGCGAGTCGTCATCCTATCGTTTCGAACCCGCCACCGATGACCGCACGACGACCGGTTGAACACCACAAGGCAGAGCCCGTGCGCCGGATCGGTCGGTCCACCGACGTGGTCAGCCCCGCAGGGGCAGGGTCAGTGTGGCGTCACCGGTGGTGGTCACCCGCACGGGCACGCCCCAGTCCTGCTGCGCGAGGTGGCAGGCGGGGAACACGTCGGGGTCGGGCTCGCCGTCCGGGCCGAGCGGCACGACGTCGCACGACGCCGCCTTGGCGGTGACGTGCAGGACGCCCTCGGTGACGTCGGGGTTGATCCGCAGGCCGCGCGCCAGGTCGGTGCCGGTGCCCGCGCCGTCGAGCAGCAGCTCCGGGGGCGTGGCACTGACGGTGAGCTCGGTGGACGGGCCCCAGCGGTCGTCGAGCTTCTGCCCGGGGGCGGGCGCGAACGGCACCTCGAGGCGGACCTCGCCCGCCGCGACCTCCGTCGCCGGGCGCGCCACCCGGTGGGCGCCGGCGTCCAGCACCTCGCCGGCGACGTCGGCAGGCAGCGCCACCCGCGTGATGCGGTGCGCCGCGGACTCCACGACCAGCAGGTGCACGCCGTCGTCCGTCACCTGCACGACGACGTCGCTCGGCTCCGCGAGCCCCGTCGCGAGCGTCGTGACCGGGCCGCCGAGCCGCGCGCCCGCACCGTCCCCGACGTCACCGGTGGCGTCGTCGCCGTCCGGCACGAAGCGTCGCAGCGCCCCGTTGTAGGTGTCCGCGACGACGACCGAGCCGTCGGGCAGCACCGCCACGCCGAGCGGGTGCTGCAGCAGCGCCTGCCCGGCGTCGCCGTCCCGGTGCCCGAAGTCGAACAGCCCCTGCCCGACGGCGGTGCGCACCCCGACCTCGGAGCCGTCCACCGGTACGACCTGCCGCAGCGCGGAGGTCTCGGCGTCCGCGAGCCACAGCGACCCGTCCGCCGCGGGCGCCAGCCCCGACGGCTGCGCGAACCACGCCGACGCCCCGGGCCCGTCCTCCAGGCCCTCGTTCATCGTCCCGGCGAGCAGCGTCAGCGACCCCTCCTTCTCGTCCAGCGCCCACAGGGTGTGGTTGCCCGCCATCGCCACGACGAACGCCGCGAGCTCAGCCGACCAGGCGACGTCCCACGGCGAGGACAGGTTGACCCAGGTCGGCGGGAGCTTGTCCCCCTGGCCGTGCGCGCGGGGCGCCTCGCCCTCGGGGTGCACGTTCTCCTGCCCGCCCACCATGTACTGGTCGCCCGTCCCCGCGACGGTGGTGACCTGCCCGTCGGCGAGGCGGACGCCGCGCAGGGCATGGTTGACGGTGTCGGCGACGAGGACGTCGTAGCCGAGCCAGGTGCGCAGCTCCTCGGGCACGAGGCACAGCCCGTTGGGCTCGCTGAACCGGGCGGTGTGGACGCCGTCCGGGCCGACGCCGCCGTCGACGAGGCCTCGCTCGCCCGAGCCGATGCGGCGCACGAAGGTCTCGCCGTCGGGCGCGAGCTCCGCGAGGGAGTGGTGCCCGGCGTCCGCGACGAGCAGGTTGCCGCCGGGCAGGGTGACGGCCTTGGCGGGGAACCGCAGCGTGGTGGGTTCCGGGGTGGGCGGCACGTACGGGCCGTCACCGCGGTGGAGCGTGCCCTTGGCGTCGTGCTCGGCGATCAGTTCCTCGACGATCGCCTCGATCGCGGACGCGTGCCCCTCCCCTGCCATCTGGGCGACGACGTACCCCTCCGGGTCGATGACGACGAGCGTCGGCCACGCACGCGCCGTGTACGCACCCCAGGTGACGAGCTCCGGGTCGTCGAGGACGGGGTGGTGCACCTCGTACCGCTCGACGGCGGCGGCCAGCGCGTCGGGGTCCGCCTCGTGCGCGAACTTCGGCGAGTGCACGCCCACGATCACCAGCACGTCGCGGTGCTTCGCCTCCAGCTCGCGCAGCTCGTCCAGGACGTGCAGGCAGTTGACGCAGCAGAACGTCCAGAAGTCGAGCACGACGACCTTGCCCCGCAGGTCGGCGAGGGTGACGTCACGTCCCCCGGTGTTCAGCCAGCCCCGACCGACGAGCTCGGACGCGCGGACACGAGGGAGGGAAGGCGAGGAAGTCACCGGAACATTCTGCGCCATCGAGGGGAAGGGCCGAGCGCCCCCGAGGGCGCGCCAGGGAGGACTCCACGAGCGGCTCGACGACGCCGGGCAGGTCGCAGAGCTCGGCGGAGGGAGGCGCCCTGCCGGGTGACCAGGGCGCGGATCTGCTGGTCCCGGACGGCGGGGTCGGTGAGCTCGACGGTCATCCAGTGGTCGGGCAGGTTCAGCTCGATGCCGATGCCGCGCGACCCGCCGGGGGAGTCGATGCTCGCCATCGCGTGCAGGCCCTCGATGCTGATGCCTGCCCCGGAGTCGTCGCGGAACCTGGTCGGGTCGGTCGAGTCCGCGGCGTCCTCGAGCGCGGCGAGCACGTCGGCGACGTCGAGCTGCATCGGGTCGGGACCCGCCGGGTCGACCACCACGCGCGCCAGGACCGCGCCGTGCCGACGCAGGAACGGCGCGAGCGAGTCGCGCCGCCGCAGGCTGTACGCGCGACCGGGGTCGTCGCCGAGGTGCGCCTCCAGCGCCCGGGGCGAGGTGAACAGGCGCAGCTCGTACGGCTTCGCAGACCCGGGTGCGGCGTCGAACACCCGCACCTGCGGGGTGCCGTCCTCGCGTTCCAGGTGCGGCACGACCACGGCTCCGCCGCCGCGCAGGAGACTCAGGAAGTCCACCGGACATGGGGCTGTCGGTCGTGCCTCCGCGACGAGATCGTCCATCGTCATGGCGCCCCAGTGGGCCTGTCGTCGGCGACGAGGATCCACGTCTCGTCCTCTTCCGACGTGACGCCGATCGCCACGCTCCGGTCGATCGAGGTGGCGACGAACTCTGGCACACCGTAGGTGAGTCCGAGTGCAAGTATCTGTGCGTCAGGTGCGGTGCGGACTCGAATCCACGGAAGTCGAGACGTTCCCTCTCCGCCGACGCTCAGAAGAAACTCGCCCGAGGTGTCGAACAGCCCGGTCGCGGCGGTGATGTGAACCCAGGCGGCTTCGACGGCGCGGGGGTCCGGGTCGTCGTCGGGAACGCGGAGCGTCGGGACGGCCGAGTCGGCGATGAACATACGCCAGACGGCCCAAGCTTCCTCGGCGGTGCCCTCGTGGCCGATGACCGTGAAGCCGGCTTCTCGTGCGGTCGTGAGGGGATCAGCCATCAATTCGGCCCTTCGGGATAGTAGAAGTGGTGCTTTTCACCGACCGGCGCATAGCGCTCAGAGTTGTTGCCCATCCGAAATCGACACCGTCTCTTGAGGTGTCACCCTTGGGCTGCCCAGCGTGGAAGTGAGACGACGAGGCGTTGGGGTCGTTCGTGTGATTCACCACCACGCGCGACCCCGCCTCGGTCTCGAACTGCTCGTACGTGCCGTGCGAACCGCGGTTGGCGCTGTATCGGTCGACCCAGGGCGGTCGCGGCGTCGTCGATCGCCCCGGCGACGTCCTGGTAGTCGCGCCCCCCGGCGAGGACGAGGACGGGGTCGCCGGGGGTGGGGTCGACGTCCAGCCCGACGGGGGACCAGTCGGCGGGCCTCACACCGGCCCGCCCGGACCGGCCGGCGCAGCCGGTGCCGTGGAGCCGTCGCCCTGGATACCGCGGGCGAGATCGGCGTCGAGATCCATCCGCAGATCAGCCACCCGGCACCACCTCCGACCAGGGACGTTATCGATCCGGAACCATCCACGCCATGGGGAACACGCCCCGTCCCGGGCTGGACGGCGATGGGCTCGCACCCGGCAGCTCCCTCAGCTGGCTGCCGCGGCACCCCCGGTGCGGTCACGGATGCCGACGAGGCTGACGAGGCCGCCGACGACGAGCAGCCCGGCGACGACCAGGAGGGTCCGGTGGAAGGAGTCGACGTCGAGGACGCCGCCGACGATGACGCCGGCCAGTGCGATGGCGACGAGCCCGGCGACGCGGGAGACGGCGTTGTTGACGGCCGACGCGATGCCGGCGTCGTGCGGCGGCACGGCGCCGAGGATCGCGGAGGTCAGCGGCGCGACGGTGATGGCGAGGCCGACGCCGAACACGACCATGCCGGGGAGCACCTGGGTGAGGTACGCCGCCCCGGCGTCGGTGGTGAGCAGCAGCAGGTACCCGGCCGCCGCGACGACCGGCCCGACGGTCATGAACCAGCGGGCGCCGTAGCGCCCGGTGAGGGTGCCGAAGCGGGTGGACAGGGCGAGCATCGCGAAGGTGGTGGGGAGCTGGGCGACGCCCGCCGCGGTCGCGGAGTACCCGGCGACCTGCTGGAGGAACAGGGTGACGACGAAGCCGCCGAGGGCGAGCGCGCCGTAGACGGCGGCGGTGGCGATGTTCCCCCACGCGAAGTTGCGCACGGCGAACAGGTGCAGCGGCAGCATGGGGTCGCGGGCGCGCCGCTCCCAGACGACGAACACGACGAGCAGCACGAGCCCGACTCCGAGCACCACCCAGTACCCCTCGACGAGGCCGAGGACGGCCGCGGCGAGGCCGAGCGCGGCGAGCACGGCCCCGGGGACGTCGAGGCGGCGGCCGACCTCCGCCACGGACTCGGGCACGCCCCGCAGCAGCAGGAACGTCACCGCGATGACCGGCAGGTTGATCCAGAACACCCACCGCCACGACAGCAGGTCCACCAGGCCGCCGCCGACGAACGGGCCGACGATCATCGCCGTGCCCGTCCACGCCGTCCACCGGCCGATGGCACGGCCCTGCGCCGCGCCGTCGAACGTCGAGATGATGAGCGCCAGCGAGCTGGGCACGAGCAGCGCCCCGGCGACACCCTGGAGCAGCCGCGCCACGACCAGCACCGCTCCGGTCGGGGCGACGGCGCACAGCACGGACGCGGCCGCGAACCCCGCGAGCCCGATCGCGAGGACGCGGCGGCGGCCGTGCACGTCGGACAGGGAACCGGCGAGCAGGATGAACGACCCGAGCGTGACGAGGTAGCCGTCGACGACCCACTGCTGGAGCGTCAGCCCGGCCTCCCCGGGGCCGCCCAGCTCGTCGGCGATCGCGGGCAGCGCCACGTTGACGACCGTCCCGTCGAGGAACGACACGAACGACGCGAGGATCGCGACCAGCAGCACCCGGCTCCGGGTGCGGTCGGCGGCCGTGGGGCTGCTCACGCGTCCCACGCTAGACCTCGCCCGTACGGTGGCGCCGGTCGGGCAGCGCTAGCGTCGCTCCCATGACCCTGGAGATCCGCCGCAGCGTCCTCGCCGACGTCCCCGCGGCCCGTCGCCTCGGCGACGAGGCGTTCGGCGTCCCGACCCGGCCTGCGCCGGTACCCGACCCGGACGACTGGCCGCGACCGCACACCCGCCCGTGGGTCGCGGCGGTGGACGGCGAGGTGGCCGCCGGGCTGGCGGTGCGGTCCTTCACCTCGTGGTTCCACGGCGCACGGCTGCCGACGGCAGGCTTCGCGGGCGTCACCGTGGCGGCCGAGCGCCGCGGGTCCGGCCTCCTGCGCCCCCTCATGGAGGCGGCGCTCGCCGAGGCGCGCGACCTGGACGAGACCGTCTCGACCCTCTACCCGTCGTCGGCGGGCATCTACCGGGGCCTCGGCTACGAGGTGGTGGGCGCGTTCGAGGACGTGCGGATCCCGATGGCGTCGCTCGCCGCGGTGGCCCCGGCCGGCGACGGCGTGCGGACCCGGCGTGCCACGGCGGCGGACCTCCCGGCGGTGCGGCGCGTGTACGAGGCGTGGGCGTCGGCGCAGAACGGCCCGCTCACGCGCGCCGAGGCACCCTTCACGATGGAGCCGGACGAGATGGTGGGTCCGGGGGCGGACCTCACCGGGGTCAGCCTGGCGGTGCGCGGCACCGGGACCGAGGAGGTGCTCGGCTTCGCGAGCTGGTCGCGCGGGACCGGGTACGACCGCACCACCACCATCGCGGTGGACGACCTCGTCGCGTTGACGCCCGACGCGGCGAGGGCGCTGTGGCGGATGCTGGGCTCGTTCGCGTCGGTGGTGGGCCAGGTGGAGGTGTGCACGTCCGGGGGCTGGTCCGGGACGGACGTCTCCCGGCTGGTCCTGCCGGACCATGCCGCGACGTCGTCGCCGCGCCCGTACATGCTGCGCCTGCTCGACGTGCCGGGTGCGCTGGGCGCGTGCCGGGTACCACCGGTGCGGGCGCGGGTCCCGTTCGCCGTCGCCGACCCGCGGACCCCGGACCTGGCGGGTGCGTGGACGCTCGAGGCTGCGGAGGGCACGGTGCGGGTCGTCCCGGACGACGGTGCGAGCCCGGGCGACCGTCCGACGTTCACCTCCGGGGGGCTCGCCCTGACCTGGTCCGGCGCGCAGTCGACGGCGAACGCTCGCCTCGCGGGCGGTCTGACGGGACCTGGGGAGCACGACACGACGTGGGACGCGCTGTGGGGCGGCCGCCAGGTGCACGTGCGCGACTATTTCTGACGTCCGGACTCCTGACACCCGGTCGCCGCGGAGGCGCGCGGAGTCAGGCCTCGACGCGGGTGACGGCGGCGAGCGCCGCGCCCAGGCCGCTGACGGCCTGCGGCACGAGCGAGTAGTAGGCCCAGCGCCCGCGCTGCTCCCGGTGCAGGAGGCCGGCCTCGACGAGGATCTTGAGGTGGTGGCTCACGGTCGGCTGCGACAGCCCGACGGGGGCGGTGAGGTCGCAGACGCAGGCCTCGGCGTCGGGGCTGGCGGCGACGGTGGCGAGGAGCTGGACGCGGGCGGGGTCGCCGAGCGCCTTGAAGGACCGGGCGAGGTCCTGGGCGACCGCGGGCTCGACGGCGGGGGCGTCGGCGGGCGCGCAGCAGCCGCCGACCGTGACGCGGTCGGCCAGGGGCAGGGGTGCGAGCGCGGTCATGGAGCCATCGTCGCACATATTGACATTCTTCGATACGCGGTCCAGGATCGCCATATCGATGTTTCTCGATGTGAGGAGTGGTGATGAGCGAGGTCGCTCGGAACGATCTGCCGGTGGTCGTCGTCGGCGCGGGGCCCGTGGGGCTGGCCGCGGCGGCGCACCTGCTGGAGCGCGGGCTGGAACCGCTGGTGCTGGAGGCCGGCGACCGGGCCGGCGCGGCGATCGACTCGTGGGGTCACGTCCGCCTGTTCTCGCCGTGGCGGTACGACGTCGACGCTGCGGCACGACGCCTGCTCGCCCCGACCGGCTGGGCCGAGCCCGACCCCGACGTCCTGCCGACCGGCCGCGAGCTCGTCGACGCGTACCTCGCGCCGCTGGCCGCGACCCCGCAGCTCGCCGCCCGCCTGCGCACCGGCACCCGCGTGCTGGCGGTGGCCCGCGACGGCGCCGACAAGACCCGCTCGCTCGGCCGCGAGCGCCGCGGCTACCGCGTACGGACCGTCGACGCGGGTGGTCGCGTGACCGACGTGCTCGCCCGCGCCGTCATCGACGCGTCCGGCACGTTCTCGACGTCGAACCCGCTCGGCGTCAGCGGCCTGCCCGCGGCCGGCGAGGCCGACGCCACCGGGTTCGTCACCGGCCCGCTGCCCGACGTCCTCGGCGCCGATCGCGAGCGCTTCGCGGGCCGGCACACGCTCGTGGTGGGCATGGGCCACTCCGCGGCGAACACCCTGCTCAGCCTCGTGGAGCTCGCGGAGACCACGCCCGGCACGACGATCACGTGGGCGATCCGCGGCGGGTCGGCGCGCCGGCTGTTCGGCGGCGGCACCGACGACGAGCTCCTGGCGCGCGGGCTGCTCGGCACGCGCCTGCGGGACGCCGTGGACGCCGGTCGGCTCCAGCTCCTGACCCGGGTGTCGATCGAACGCCTCGTCCCGGGCGACGGCTCCGTGCAGGTGCTCGGCACCACCAAGGACGCGCCGCTGGCCCTGGACGTGCACGCGATCGTCAACGCCACCGGGTTCCGGCCCGACCTGGGCATGCTGCGCGAGGTGCGTCTCGACCTCGACCCCGTCGTCGAGGCACCGAGCGCGCTGGCGCCGCTCATCGACCCGAACCAGCACTCGTGCGGCACCGTGCCGCCGCACGGCGAGCAGGTCCTCGCCCACCCGGACGACGGCTTCTACCTCGTCGGCATGAAGTCGTACGGCCGCGCGCCGACGTTCCTGCTGGCCACCGGGTACGAGCAGGTGCGGTCCGTCGCGGCGGCGCTGGCGGGCGACCGGGCGGCGGCCGACGCCGTCGAGCTGGACCTGCCTGCGACCGGCGTCTGCTCCAGCGACCTCGCGCTGGAGGCCGACGGCGACGCCGCCGGGTCCTGCTGCGGGACCGCGTCGAGCGAGCCGCAGCTCGTCACGCTCGGCGTCGGCGCACCGTCCGGCGTCGGCTTCGCCTCGGGCGTCCCGCACGGCCGCTCGGGCGACGGCGAGGACGCCTGACCCCGACCGGTGGACAACGCCAGGTCACGACGACGCCGGCCGCCCCGTGGGGTGCGGCCGGCGTCGTCGTCGGTGGGAGGCCCGACCGCCGGACTCAGACGGCGGGCAGCGCGACGGGCTCGACGTCGAGGGAGGCGAGCAGCTCGCGGATGCGACGCTCGATCTCGTCCCGGATGGGGCGGACGGCGTCGATGCCCTGACCGGCGGGGTCGTCGAGCTGCCAGTCCTCGTAGCGCTTGCCGGGGAAGATCGGGCACGCGTCGCCGCAGCCCATCGTGATGACGACGTCGGAGGCCTGCACCGCCTCCGTGGTGAGGACCTTCGGCTGCTCGGCGGTGATGTCGATGCCGCGCTCGGCCATGGCCTCGACGGCGACGGGGTTGATCGTGTCCTTCGGGGCGGAGCCGGCCGAGCGGACCTCGACGGCGCCGCCGGACAGCTCGCGCAGGAACCCGGCGGCCATCTGGGAGCGTCCGGCGTTGTGGACGCAGACGAACAGGGCGGACGGCTTGGTGGTCGTGTCGGTCATGGTGCGGCTCCAGTCGATCGGGGTGAGCGGGCTCAGCGGGTGGTCAGGTCGAGGTCGGGCAGCAGGTCGGCGAGCAGGGCCCGCACCCGGGTGTCGAGCTCGTCGCGGATGGCGGCCACCCCGGCGGGGGACGCCAGGGCGGGGTCGCCCACCAGCCAGTCCTCGTAGCGGGTGCCGGGCAGGACGGGGCAGACGTCGCCGCAGCCCATCGTGACCACGACGTCCGCGGCGCGGACGGCGTCGTCGGTGAGCGGCTTGGGGAACGGGTCTGTCGTGCCGAGCGCGGCGAGCTCGGGCCGCACGGCCGGGTGGACGTCCGCGGCGGGCGTGGACCCGGCGGAGCGGACGACGACGCGGTCGCCGGCGTAGTGGCGCACGAGCGCGGCGGCGAGCTGGGACCGCCCCGCGTTGGCGACGCACACGAACAGCACCTGCGGGCGCGCGTCCTGCGGGAGCCGGGCGAGGTCGGCGAGGCGCTGGCGCGCGAACCGGTCGGTCAGGGCGAGCAGGTGCGCCGACACCTTCGCCGACCGGGCGAGCGCGGTGTACGACTCGCGCACGGTGCGCAGCACGACGTCGGCCCCCACGCCGGGGTGGGTGGCCGTCAGCTCGGCGGCGAGGTGCTCCAGGGCGGCGTCGGCGTCCTCGAGCACCGTGAGGTGCGGGTGCTCGCCCAGGGCGTGGACCGCCGCGGGGGCGAACGACTCCAGCAGGGTGCTGGTCGCCGCCTGATACCCCGGGGTGATGCTGTACCAGACCCACGTGCCGCGACGCTCGGAGGTCAGCACGCCGACGTCGCGCAGCACCTTGAGGTGGTGGCTCACCGTGGGCTGGGAGACGTCGGTCAGGTCCGCCAGGTCGCAGACGCACGCCTCGCCGTCCCGCGCGGTGGCGATGAAGGACAGCATCCGCAGCCGCAGCGGGTCGGCCAGCGCCTTGAGCGTGGTCGCGACGGTGGCGGCGGCGTCGGTGCCGATGGCGTGCGACTCGACCCGTGGACCGCAGCCCGGGTCCTGCACGGTCAGCGGCAGCGCGCCCCGGTTCGTCTCGGTGGTCATGACCTCACCTCGTCCAGCTCTCGTCCCACGCCGTCCGGGCGGGCGGCGTACGGGTCGACGCCGAACCAGCGGCGGGCGACCCCCAGCGACACGTAGACCAGGCCCACCAGCACGGGGACCTCGATGAGCGGCCCGACGACACCGGCCAGCGCCTCGCCGGAGGCGGCGCCGAAGGTGCCGATCGCGACCGCGATGGCGAGCTCGAAGTTGTTGCCCGCCGCGGTGAACGCGAGCGTCGTCGAGCGGGCGTACCCGAGCCGCAGCGCGCGGCCGAGCACCATCCCGAGCCCCCACATCGCCGCGAAGTACACGAGCAGCGGCACGGCGATGCGGACGACGTCGAGCGGGTGGGACGTGACCTGCTCACCCTGGAGGGCGAACAGCAGCACGATGGTGAACAGCAGCCCGTACAGCGCCCACGGCCCGATGCGGGGCACGAACCGCTCCTCGTACCAGTCACGGCCCTTGACCCGTTCGCCGACGAGGCGGGAGGCGAACCCGGCGGCGAGCGGGATCCCGAGGAACACGAGCACGTTGAGCGCGATCTGACCGACGGAGACGTCCAGACCCTGCGTGTCGAGGCCCAGCCAGCCGGGCAGCACGGTGAGGTAGAAGTAGCCGAGCAAAGAGAACGCGACCACCTGGAAGACGGAGTTGACCGCCACGAGCACGGCCGCTGCCTCCCGGTCACCGCACGCGAGGTCGTTCCAGATGACGACCATCGCGATGCAGCGCGCCAGCCCCACGATGATCAGACCGGTGCGGTACTCCGGCAGGTCGGGCAGGAAGATCCACGCGAGGGCGAACATCAGCGCGGGGCCGACCACCCAGTTGAGCACCAGCGAACTGACCAGCAGCCGCTTGTCCCCCGTGACGGCGGCGACCTTGTCGTAGCGCACCTTGGCCAGCACCGGGTACATCATCACCAGCAGGCCGAGCGCGATCGGCACCGAGATCCCGCCGACCTCGAGCGCCACCAGGACGTCCGACAGCGCGGGCACGAACCGGCCCAGCAGCAGTCCGACCACCATCGCCAGCCCGATCCACGCCGGCAGCCAGCGGTCGAGCGTCGAGAGCCGCGGCGCGGCCGGTGCGGCGGTCATCGGGCCTCTCCCAGGTCGGTGTCGAGCGCGTCGGGAAGGTTCTCGGGGTCGGGCTGGTCCTGGCCGGCGAGGTCGGCGAGGTAGGCCTGGGCGTCGAGGGCGGCGGCGCAGCCGGACCCGGCGGCGGTGATGGCCTGGCGGTAGGTGTGGTCGACGAGGTCGCCGCAGGCGAACACCCCGGGCTGGTTGGTGCGGGTGGTGCGGCCTTCGACCAGGACGTAGCCCTCGTCGTCGAGGTCGATCTGCCCGGCCAGGAGCTCGCTGCGGGGGTCGTGGCCGATGGCGACGAACAGGCCGGTGGCGTCCAGGTCGGTCTCGAGGCCGGTGACGGTGTCGTGCAGGCGCACGCCGGTGACCTTGTCCTGGCCGTGGATGGCCACCACGGCGCTGTTCCACGCGAAGTCGATCTTGGGGTCGGCGGTGGCGCGGTCGGCCATGATCTTGGAGGCGCGCAGCGCGTCGCGGCGGTGCACCACGGTGACCTTCGAGGCGAACCGGGTCAGGAAGGTCGCTTCCTCCATGGCGGAGTCGCCGCCGCCGACGACCACGACGTGCTGGTCGCGGAAGAAGAACCCGTCGCAGGTCGCGCACCAGGACACCCCGCGCCCGGACAGGCGCTTCTCGTCGGGCAGGCCGAGCTCACGGTAGGCGGACCCGGTGGCCAGGATGACGGCGCGGGCACGGAACGTCTCCCCGCCGCCGGTGGTGACCGTCTTGACCTGGCCGGTCAGGTCCAGGGTCTCGGCGTCGTCCCACAGGACCTTCGCGCCGAACTTCTCGGCCTGCTCACGCAGCTGTTCCATGAGGTCGGGGCCCTGCACCCCGGTGGGGAACCCGGGGAAGTTCTCCACCTCGGTGGTGTTCATCAGGGCGCCACCGGCGGTCACCGAACCCGCGACCACGACCGGGGCGAGCCCGGCACGGGCCGCGTAGATCGCCGCGGTGTACCCGGCAGGGCCGGAACCCACGATGACGAGGTCGTGGAGGTTCTGTATCGACATGCTTCTATATTGACAGAGTTCAATGCAGGCGCGCAAGACCGCCGAGAGACAACCCTCTGCGGGTGGCGGGGACCAGTGGGCCCGGGGCGATCAGAGCGTGGTGACCGCGCCGACGACGCTGACCCGCACCGGCACGCCGTGGACGTCCGGCGGGACGTCCTTGCGGGCGCGGACGTTGAGGACGTTCACCTGCAGCACCCAGTCGTGGTCGTCCCCGCGCCGGGCGAGCCCGACGCCCTGGACGCCGTCGACGCTGCGCAGCGACTCGCGCAGTTCCGCCTTGGCGGATCGCGCCTCGTTCATGGTGACCATCGAGCACCTCCTGGTGTACCTCCATTGTGCCCCCGACCGACCCCGTCGGCCCAGGGGTGCCGTCAGGTCGCGGCGGCGGCGAGCGCGCGGCGCACCCCGGCCCGCAGGGCGTCCAGGGCGCGGGCGGCGGCGGCCGCGTCGGCGGGCGGCAGGTCCGCCAGGACGGGGCCGACGACGGCGCGCACCCGGGCCTGCACCACGTCGACGAGGTCGCGCCCGGCACAGGTGGGCTCGTCGCCGTCCAGCAGCCCGGCGGCCCGGAGGTCACCGACGAGACGCGGGGCGTCGTCGAGGTGGGCCCGCGCGATGACGTGCTCGGCGAGGCCGGTGCCGTCGTCGGGCGACCTGGCGCCGAGAGCCCCGCCGTCGCGAACACCGTCGCGCTGGAGGGCGAGCCGCAGCGTGACCCAGTGCCGCGGGGTGAGCCCGGTGGGGGCGAGCTCGCGGCGGAGCAGGGCGTCGAGCGCCTTCTCGGTCTCGCCGACGAGCTGCGGGCCGAAGGGGATCTGGTCCACGGGAAGCCTCCATATCGT
Source organism: Isoptericola dokdonensis DS-3 (assembly GCF_001636295.1). NCBI lineage: Bacteria > Bacillati > Actinomycetota > Actinomycetes > Micrococcales > Promicromonosporaceae > Isoptericola > Isoptericola dokdonensis. Next base: position 2,282,607 of record NZ_CP014209.1, read on the forward strand.
TGGTGTGGCCAACGATACGCTTTCGTTGGTTGCACCAACAGTCCTATCCTGACTCCATGCCCCACGACAGGATCTCCGCCTTGCCCACCTGGCTCCTGTCCCGCGCCAACCTGCGCGCGCAGCGCCTCCTGCACGGCGCCCTCGCCGCCGCCGGCAGCCGCGGGTACCACTACCGGATCCTCGCCGCGCTCGAGCACGACCACCTCAGCCAGGCCGAGCTCGGCCGCCGCGTCGCCGTCGACCGCAGCGACGTCGTCGCCACCCTCGCCACGCTCGAGAGCGACGGGCTCGTGCACCGCTCCCCCGACCCCGCCGACCGCCGCCGCAACGTCGTCCGCCTCACCCCCGCCGGACGCACGGAGCTCGACCGGCTCGACGCCGTCGTCCGCAGCGTCCAGGACGAGGTGCTCGCACCCCTGGGCCCCGAGGACCGCCGACGGCTCGCCTCGCTCCTCGCCCGACTCGGCGACAGGATGGACCGATGAGCACCACAGCGATCCCGTCCCTGCCCCTCAACAACGGCACGTCGATCCCGCAGCTCGGGTTCGGCACGTTCAAGATCCCGCCGCAGGACACGCGCGACCTGGTCCTCACCGCGCTGGAGACCGGCTACCGGCACATCGACACCGCGCAGATGTACCGCAACGAGGCCGGCGTCGGCGAGGCCATCGCGGCGGCCGGCCTGGAGCGTGACGAGCTGTACATCACCACCAAGCTCAACAACGCGTTCCACGCCCGCGACGACGCGCTCGCCGCGTTCGACCGGTCCCTGGAGACCCTCGGTCTGGAGCACGTGGACCTGTTCCTCATCCACTGGCCGCTGCCCGCCGTCGGGAAGTTCGTCGAGGCGTGGGGAGCCCTGGAGGAGATCTACGCGTCCGGCCGCGCCCGCGCCATCGGCGTCTCCAACTTCCAGCCGCACCACCTGCGTCACCTGTTCGCCGACACCACCGTCGTGCCGGCCGTCAACCAGGTCGAGGTGCACCCGTGGCTCGGCAACGAGGAGGTCCGCGCGTTCGACGCCGAGCACGGCATCGTCACCGAGGCCTGGTCGCCGCTCGGCCGCGGCGCCGTCCTGGAGGACCCGACCGTGGTCCGCATCGCCACCGACCACGGCAAGACCCCCGCCCAGGTGGTCCTGCGCTGGCACCTCCAGCGCGGCGACGTCGTCTTCCCCAAGTCGGTGACGCCGTCCCGCATCGCGGAGAACTTCGACCTGTTTGACGTCGAGCTCTCGCAGGCCGACATGGCCGACATCACCGCCCTCGACCGCGGTGAGCGCATCGGCTCGCACCCGGACGAGATGAACAACACCGGCCGCTGACGGGCGGGTTCGGGGTGGGGGTGGGGGTGGAGGTGGTGCTGCGCGCGGCCGCGTTCACGGTCGCAGGGCGACCTGCCACTTCGGGAAAGAGACGGCCGCGCGCAGCACCACCCCCACCCCGACGGTGGCCCGCTCGCCCCGGGCGCGCCAACGGCACGGCGGAGGGCGTCACGTCGGGTGAGGGCAAGGACGGCGGAGGCCACGGCGGTGACGACCCAGGCGAGTGGCGGGTCCGCCCGCGCCCGTCTCTCTCCCGAAGTGGCAGGTCGCGCAGCGACCGTGAACGCGGGCGGGGTGTGGCGGGGTCCGCGCGCGCCCGTCTCCTTCCCGAAGTGGCAGGTCGCGCAGCGACCGTGAACGCGGGCGCGCGCGGACCCCGCCACACCCCGGCCACCCGAGCAGCGACGATCAGGTGAGGCGGCGCGTCGCCCGGATGCCCACGACCAGCCCCACGGCGCAGGTGATCGCGGCCGCCAGCACTCCCCACAGGACGACGGGGTCCCCGATGTCTCCGGCGAAGAGCGCCCGTTCGGCGTCGACGATGTAGGTGAGCGGGTTGAACTTCGCCGCGACCTGCATCCAGCCCGGGCCGGCCTCCAGGGGCAGCATCATCCCGGAGAGGATGAGCAGCGGGAACAGCAGCGCCTGCTGCACGCCCCAGAACAGCCATTCGCGGTTCTTGGCGGCCAGGCCGAGGGCGTAGGACAGCGCGCCGATCCCGACACCGAACACGCCGAGCAGCACGAGCCCGGCGAGCGCGTACAGGGGGTTGAAGGTGAAGCCGAACGGCAGGCACAGCACGGCGATGAGCAGGCCCTGCACGACCAGCGGCGCGAACTCCTTGAGCGCCCGGCCCACGAGGATCGCGGAGCGCGACAGCGGGGTGGCGAGCACCCGCTCGTAGGAGCCGGTCATGAGCTCGTAGAGCAGGTTGGACCCGGTCATGGAGGTGCCGAACAGCGAGATCATGACGATGACGCCGGGCACGAACCACTGGAGGGTGTCGGCGGTGGACATGCCGGTGCCGCCGAACGTGCCGGTGAGCAGCGGCGCGAACAACCCGAGGAACACCAGCGGCTGGAGCAGGGAGAAGACGAGCGTGAACGGGTCGCGCAGCGTCAGCAGGATCTCGCGGTGGAACACGGCTCGGGTGTCGGCGACGAACTTGCCGGGTCCGGTGCGCGTGACGATCCGCGCCTCCTCGTGGACCGTCCCGGGCGTGGCGGTGGTGGTGTCGGTGGTCATCGGGGCCCCTCCTGCGGTGCTCATGCGGCCTCCTCGCGCAGGCTGCGGCCGGTCAGGTTGAGGAACACGTCGTCGAGGCTGGCCTGCTTGGCGGTCGCCGACGTGGTGGCCAGGCCGACGCCGCGCAGGGCGTCGATGGCTTCGGGGAGTCGTTCGGCCCCTTGGGCGGTGGCGATGCGCACGGTCAGGCCGTCGGGCGCCTCGTCGACCTCGACGGTGCCGGTGTGCGGCGTGCCGTCGCCGACGACGGCGCCGAGCGCCCGCCGGGCGGTGTCGGGCGAGCCGGGCGTGGTGCCGAGGGTGACGACGTCGTCGGCGTGCTCGCGCTTGAGGGCGGCGGGCGCGGCGTCGGCGATGATCTCGCCGTGGTCGATGACGACCACGCGCTCGGCCATGCCGTCGGCCTCCTCGAGGTAGTGCGTGGTGAGCACGATGGTCATGCCGAACCGCTCGCGCATGGCGGTGATGTGCTCCCACAGGTTGGCGCGGGCGTGCGGGTCGAGGCCGGTGCTGGGCTCGTCGAGGAACAGCAGCGGCGGGTGGTTCATGAGGCCGAGGGCGACGTCGAGCCGACGTCGCTGCCCTCCGGAGAGCGACTGCACGGTGCGCTTCTCGAGCCCGCCGAGCTCGAGCGCCTCGATCAGGTCGGCCGCGCGGCGGCGGTACTCGGCGGGCGCCAGCCCGTAGAAGCGCCCCTGGTTGTCCAGCTCGTCGCGCACCTGGTAGCTGAAGCCGCCGCCGTTGCCCTGGCCGATGAACCCGAGCCGGGCCCGCACCTGGGTGGGGTGGGTGACGACGTCATACCCGGCGACGCTCGCGGTGCCCGCGGTGGGGGCCAGCAGGGAGGTGAGCATGCGCAGGGTGGTGGACTTGCCGGCGCCGTTGGGGCCGAGGAAGGCGACGAGCTCGCCCTCGGCGACGTCGACGTCGATGCCCTTGACCGCCTCGACCTTCTCCTTGCCGCGCTGGAAGGTCTTGGTGAGACCGCGCGCTCGGATCATGAGGACCCGCCTTCCGTACGTTGTACTGAAATGGAGCGACGAACGTTAGCATACGCTGTACGGGAAAGCGACGGAAGACCCGGAGGCCCCGATGACCGACACCCGCCCGGCCGAGGACACCAGCCGCCGGCTCGCCCTGCTCTGGGACCCGCCGCAGCCCTCCACCCGGGGCCGGCGCGCCACCCTCACGCTCCCCGACGTCGTCGCCGCGGGCATCGCCGTCGCGCACGCGGGCGGGCTGGAGGCGCTGTCCATGCGCAAGGTCGCGGGCCACCTCGGCGTCGGCGCCATGACCCTCTACACCTACGTCCCCGGCCGCACCGAGCTGATCGACCTCATGATCGACGCCGCGTTCGCCGAGCTCACGCTGCCCGAGCCCGGCGCGCCCTGGCGGGACGCCCTGACCCGGTACGCCACCGAGCACCACGACCTCTACCTGCGCCACCCGTGGATCCTGCAGACCAACATGTGGCGGCTCCCGCTCGCCCCGCACGTGCTCGACGCCGAGGAGGCCGGCCTGCGCGTGCTGTCCGAGGCCGGCCTGCCCGCCGGACGCGTCGTCGAGGTCATCGGGCTGGTCGACTCGACCGTCCGCGGCCTCGCCCGCGCCGCCGTCGCCGAGCAGGCCGAGGGATCGAGCACCGGCACCAGCAACGACGACTACTGGGAGTCGATGTCCGAGTTCTGGGGCACCTGGTTCGACCCCGCCCGCTACCCCACCATGACCCGCGTCTGGGAGGCCGGGGGCTTCGACACCGGCCACGCGTCGTTCGAGGCCACGTTCCAGCGTCTGCTCGACGGCGTCGAGCTCGCCGTCGACCGCGCCGCGGCCGAGCACGGAACCACCGGCCGGGGCTGACGGCGCCGCGCCCGCCGATCCGTCATGATGCGTCCATGGAACGCCACACCGTCGTGGAGATCGCCGAGGGCCTGCACGCCCGCACGGCGGCCCGGTTCGCCCGTCTCGCCGCCGATCAGGGGGTCGCGCTGCGCATCTCGCGCGCAGGCGCCGGTCCCGTGGACGCGGCCAGCGTCCTGGGAGTGATGACGCTCGGCGCCGACGCCGGCACCGCCGTCGTCCTGCACGCCGACGACGACGCCGACCCCGCCACCGCGACCGCCGCCCTGGACGCGCTGGAGGAGTTCCTTGCCAGGAGGGGCGGCGCCCCCGAAGGGACCCCGTGACCCCCGGGCGCAGGCACGGTCGAACGCACACCGCACACACCGGATCGCCCAGGCTGGTTCCGACCCAGAAGGGCGGCCAGTTCCGACTTTCTGATCCGGCGAGATCCGATGAAAGCCTGCGGCAGGTTCCGACTTCACGCTATCGTCGAGGGCATGGAGCACTTGATCGAGCGTCGCATGTCCAGGATCGTCCGTGATCGCTCGGCGACGGCCCCCGTCCTCCTTCTCGAAGGGCCCCGTGGCGTCGGAAAGTCGACCTTGCTCCGTGAGGTGGCGTCAGCCACGGACGCGACGGTGATCGACCTTGATCGCGAGGACTACCTCCAGCTCGCCCACAGCAGTCCGTCGACGCTCGTCGGGGCAGACCTACCGGTGCTCATCGACGAGTACCAGAAGGCCCCGCTGCTCCTGGACGCGATCAAGGCTCGGCTCAACCAGCACACCCAGGCCGGGATGTTCGTCCTCGCGGGATCGACCAGCTACGAGTCCCTTCCGCAGGGAACGCAGGCGCTCACAGGTCGTCTCCAACGGCTGTCGGTCGCACCACTCACGCAGACCGAGATCGACGGGACCGACAACGACCTCATCGCCCGAGCATTCGACGGAGACATCCAGCACCGCCTCGCCGCAACGGCGACCTCGCGGACGGAGTATGTCGCTCGCGTGACACGCGGCGGCATGCCGCTCGCTCTCACCCAACCGACAGATCCCGACCGGTCACGCTGGTTCGAAGCACACGTGCGACAGTCGATCGAGCGCGACGCCGGCGAGCTGCGTCGTATCGGCCGCCGGTCGGACCTCAGGGACGTACTGACGCGCACCGTCGGACAGACCGCCAGCGTCCTCAACATCTCCAAGGTCACCCAGGATGTGGCGCCGTCGTGGGACACCACGTCGGCCTACGTCGAACTCCTCGAAGCACTGTTCCTCGTCCGTCGGCTCCCCGCATGGGGAACGACCGTCCTGCCGCGAAGCATCGAGGCCCCGAAGATTCACGTCGTCGACTCGGGGATCGGCGCCCATCTGCTGCGACTGAGTCCGTCCAAGCTGCGACGACTCGATCCATCCGCCCTCACCGAGTTCGGGCACCTGCTCGAGTCGTTCGTCGTCCAGGAGGCCATCCGGCAGTCGACCTGGATGCACGAACCGGTGACCGCCGGCTACTGGCGCACGCGGGACAACGTGGAGGTCGATCTCGTGCTCGAGCGCTACGACGGCACCGTCGTCGCCATCGAGGTCAAAGCCGGGGACCATGTGAAGAAGGCTCAGATCTCACCGCTCGTCGCACTCCGAGACCGCCTCGGCCCGTCGTTCGCCGCAGGGATCACCTTCTACACCGGCGAGACCGGATATCAGATGGACGACCGCATCCATGCACTTCCGGTCGACCGGCTCTGGACCTGACCTGTCAGAGACCCAGGTCGGTGAGGACGGGACGGATCGCGTCGCGCACCGCCGACCGGGCGGCGATGGGGTCGTCGACCGCCAGCGCGAGGTCGGCGAGACGCCGGCACTCGTCGAGGTCGACGCGCGCCAGGACCGCCGCGACGTCGGCGAGCGCCCGCGGCGTCATCGACAGGGAGCGCACGCCCAGCCCGACGAGCACGGGCGCGAGGGTGGCGTCGGCGGCCGCCTCGCCGCACACCCCGACCGGGCGACCGTGGACGGCGGCGCCGTCGCACGTGGCCCGCACCAGGTCGAGCACGGCGGGCTGCCACGGCGTCGACAGGGTGGCGAGGTCGCCGAGCATGCGGTCCGCGGCCATCGTGTACTGCACGAGGTCGTTCGTGCCGAGGCTGCCGAACGCGGCGTGCTCGAAGACGCTCGCGGCCCGCAGCGCGGCGGCCGGGACCTCGATCATCACCCCGGCCGTGCTCAGCCCGTGCCGGGCGCACGCCGCGACGAACTCGGCGGCCTCGGCGGCGGTGGACACCATGGGCGCCATGACCCACACGTCGGCGTTCTCCGCGTCGGCCGCCGTGGCGATCGCCTGGAGCTGACGGTCCAGCACCGCGGGACGCCGGACGGCGGTCCGCAGACCCCGCACACCGAGCGCCGGGTTGGGCTCGCCGTCGGACGTCACGAACGGCAGCGGCTTGTCGGCGCCCGCGTCCAGGGTGCGCACCACGACCTTGCGGCCCGGGAACGACGCCAGCACCCGCCGGTACGCCGCGACCTGCTCGGACACCGCCGGCTCGGCGCTGCGGCCGAGGAAGCAGAACTCGGTGCGGAAGAGTCCCACGCCCTCCGCGTGCGCCTCGGTCGCGGCCTGCGCCCCCGCAGGGTCGGCCACGTTGGCCAGCAGCTCGACACGGGTGCCGTCGGCCGTCCGGCCGGTGCCGTCGAAGGCGCGGCGGGCCGCCTCGCGCTGCTGCGCCGCGGCGACGGTCGCGGGGTCCGGCGCGCGCACCACGACGCCCGCACCGCCGTCGAGCAGGATGATCTCGCCGTCGACGATCTGCTCGGCGCCGCGCACCGCGACGACCGCCGGGATGCCGAGGGCGCGGGCGAGGATCGCGGTGTGCGACGTCGGGCCGCCACCGCTCGTGACGACGCCGAGCACGACCTCCGGGTCGAGGGTGGCGGTGTCGGCCGGGGCGAGGTCGTCGGCCACGAGGACGAACGGGTGGTCGGGGCGCGGCACGCCCGGCGGGCGCACCCCGATGAGCTCCGCGACGATCCGGTCCCGGACGTCGCGCACGTCCCGGGCCCGCTCGGACAGCGGCGGGCCGATCTTCTCGAGCTGGCGCGCCAGCCCGCGGGCCGCGTCCCAGATGGCGCGCTCCGGGGTGAGCCGGTCCACCCGGATCCGCCGTTCGGCGTCGGACACCAGCGCCGGGTCCGCGGCCATCGCCGCCGTGACCGCCAGCAGGTCCGCAGCCGTGCCCGTCGCTGCGGCGGCCCGCTCCGTCAGCTCGTCGCGCACGCTGCGCGCGGCCTCCCCCAGCCGTTCGACGGCGGTCTCCACGTCCGTTCCGGCGAGGCGGCTCGTGCGGGGCTCCGGCACGGGGTCCGGCATCGTCACCGCTGGTCCTGCCGCGCGGCCCGGGCTGACGGGCGCCCCGGTGAGCGTCGTGCTCACACCGCTCACCTCCCCGGGTCGCGCGAGGGCACGGTGGCCCGGCCCCCTGGCTGGCAGAGTGGTCGATGGTGCAGCCTGTGTCAACAGGTGCCGTCGCCCGACCAGGAGGATCCGTGCCGCTCACCGTCCTGTCCCCCGTCGCGGGGACCGTCGTCGCCGTCACCGACGTCCCCGACCCCGTGTTCGCCGAGCAGATGGTGGGTCCCGGCGTCGGCGTCGAGCCCGCCGACGGCGTCGTCGTCGCCCCCGTCGACGGCCGCGTCGTGTCGCTGCACCCGCACGCGTTCGTCGTGCAGGCCGCCGACGGCGCGGTGCTCGTCCACCTCGGGATCGACACCGTCCAGCTCGGCGGCGCGGGGTTCGACGTCCGCACGACGGTCGGCGACGACGTCACCGCCGGTCAGCCCCTCGTCGCCTGGGACCCGCCCGCCGTGCGTGCCGGGGGCCGCGCCACCGTCTGCCCTGTCGTCGTGCTCGAGGCCGACCCGGCCGCCCTCGTCGTGCTCGCCGCGCCGGGGAGCGTCGTCGCGCCCGGCGACCCGCTGCTGCGCGTCGGCTGAGAGGTCCGGGCGTCTGCCAGACTGCACCGACGGCTCGACGTCGCACCGGGAGGGGACCATGTCGACGGCAGCGGACGCCGCACCGGCCCACCGGTCCGACCGGCTGCGGGCGTACCTCACGGAACTCGTGCGCGAGCTGGCCGTCGGCGACCTCGTCCCGTCCGAGCGGGAGCTCACCGCCCGGTTCGGGGTCGCCCGCACGACGGTGCGCCGGGTCGTGGACGTCCTCGTCGCCGAGGGCCTGCTGGAACGGGCGCAGGGCCGGGGCACGTTCGTCGCCCCGCCGCGTGCGGACTTCCAGATGCGGATCACGACGTTCGGCGAGGAGGTCCGCCGCCGCGGCATGACGCCGGGCTCGCGGGTGCTGGTCGCCGTCACCCTGCCCGCCCCCGCCGGCGTGGCGGACACCCTCGCCCTGGACCCCGGCGCCCTCGTCCACCGCGTGCAGCGGCTGCGCACCGCCGACGGCGAGCCCTGGGCCGTGGAGGACGCGTGGATCCCCGCCGGGCTCGCCCCGCAGCTGCTGCACGGGGGCGTGCCGGAGTCGCTGGACGCCGCCCTGCGCGCCCACGGCCACCCGCCCACCGACGGGGCCGAGACGATCTCCGCCGCGGACGCCACCGAGGAGGAACGCAGGCTGCTCGGCATGCCGGGCACGCGGGCGGTGCTGCGGATCGACCGGCGCACGTTCGCCCACGACGTCCCGCTCATCCACTCGCTGACGTCGTTCCGCGGCGACCGCTACGCCATGTTCGTGCCGCTCGACGGGGCACGTTCCCCCGGGCCGGTCGGCGGCTGACGGGTCACACCAGCCGCACGCCCAGCGCGTCCAGCACGGCGCCGATCGGGTTGACGTACGTCAGCCCGGTGCCGTCGGTGCCGCCCGTCTCCGACCCGGCGAACAGCAGACCGAGCGCCACGCCGTCCGACCGGTACACGACCGACCCGGAGTCGCCGCCCTCGGAGAACGACCCGTCGCGCGTGGACTCCACCTCGATCTGGTCGTCGAACGCGAGGACCCCGAGCTCCGGCCCGTACCCGACGAGCACGTCGTCCATCTCGATGGCGGTCACCCGGCCGAACGTGTGGCCCGTGGTGCGGCCGATCTTCTCCACGGTGTCGCCCGGCACCGCGACGGCCGTGGTCGACACGCGGCCCACGGGGTAGGTGGGGTCGACGTCCGGGTCGTCGAGGAGCGCGACGGCGGCGTCCACCGCCGCGCGCTCCCCGCGCGCCAGCGGCACGACGGCCCCGACGACGCCCACCCGGTCCGCGGGGTCGGTGCCGCCGTCCGCCGGGCCGGGCTGCAGCACGCCGTCGCCGGGCGCGCCGTCGAGGACGTGCCGGTTCGACAGCGCGTAGACGGATTCCGGGGTGCCGGGGAGGGTGACGACGCCGGTGCGGTCGGGGTCCGCGACGACGAACCCGCCGAGGGTCCCCGCCGTGACGTCCACGTGCGCGACGGACACCCCGGGACGCAGCGGTCGCACGCGACCGGTCTCGCCGAGCGCGTAGGCGGTGGCGACGGGCGGCTGGGGCCGCAGGACGCGCTCGCCCGCCGGACGGCCCGCGTCGAGGCGGTGGATGCGGCCGGTGCGGCGGACGTCGACGGCCGCGACCTCCGCGGCGACGCGCCGGACGACGGCACGGGCGGCGGGGACCCCGAGGCGGTAGCGCACCGCGATGGCGAACTCGCCGGGCTCCGCGGCGGGCGCCAGGCCGATCGCGATGGTCGGCGCGCGCACGGCGTCGGCGGGCGCCGCGTCGGGAGCCGTCTGCGCCGTGACACCGACGCCGTAGCGTTCGGCCAGGTCACGGGCGTAGTCGGTGAGCTGTGCCTTCGTCTCGCGTGCCTCCGTCAGGTCCATGCACGCGAGTCTGGCGGACACCTCCGACGTCGTCGCGGCGAACGCGCCGGTACGACGCGACGCCTCGGGCGACCGGTTGAGGAACTTCTGAGGTGTCCGGGGCGATCCGACCCCCGATGGGCGTCACGAACCCGCCGACCGGGGCTCTCTGACGACGTGAGACACGCGACGATCCACGACGTGCACGCCGCGGTGAGCTGGGCCCTGACCCACGACCTGCCGGCGCTGCTGGCGTACCGACAGGTCGCCCACACCGACCGTGGCGCCCGCCCGAAGGCGGATGCCGCGCTGGTCGCGCACTGGCAGCAGTCGACCGGCAGCGGCCGGCCCGCGGTCCTGCCGGGCGGGCCGCTGCCCCGACGGCGCTGATCAGCCCGGCAGCAGCGCGGCCACCCGCGTCCGGCGGGCCCGGGCGGCGGCGCCGAGGCCCAGGCCCAGCCCGGCGAGCAGCCACAGCACCAGGACGGTCAGCGCGCCGGCCAGGCCCCCGACCCCCGGGACGACGACGGCGCTCAGCGCGTCCGACCCGGCGCCGGTCGGCAGGAAGTCGGCCACCGCCACGAGCACCGGCGGGACCGTCCCCACAACGGCCGTGCCGATGAGCAGCACCGTGATGAGCAGGCTGATCCCCCGGCCCACGTTGCCCAGCCAGGCGAGGAACCCGAGGTGCGTGACGACGAACGTCACCGACACCAGGGCGCCCACCCCGATCGCGCCGACCCACGCCCACGCGGACACGCCCTCGACCGCGGCGAGGACCGCCCCGACCAGCGCGCCCGTGCCCGCGCCGATCGCGGCCGGCACCGCCCCGGCCGTGAGCGTCAGGCGCAGCGCGGAACGCGTGGAGCCGAGCGCGTGCGCCACCACCGGCGGGAAGATCGTCATGAGGGCCAGCGCCCCGAGCCACAGGGCCACGACCGCGAACAGCGGGCCCGTCGCCCCCGTGGACAGGTCGGCCACGCCCGGTGCGGACACCGGGTCCGCGACGACCGTCGCCAGGTTCTCCCGCTCGGAGTCGCTGTAGGTGGGGATGCCGTCCACGGTCTGGTCCAGGCCGCCCGCGAGGTCGTCCGTGCCCGAGGCGAGCTGACCGACGCCGTCGGCCAGACCCACCGTGCCCTCGGCGACGCCGTCCGCACCCGTCGCGAGGTCCGTCGCACCGGACTCGAGCTGCCCGAACCCGGACGCCAGGCCCTGCGCGCCGGTCGCCAGGCCCTGCGCACCCGAGTCGAGCTCCCCGAACCCGGACGCCAGCCCGGACACCCCGGTCGCCAGCCCCGCGGCACCCGAGTCGAGCTCCCCCAGGCCGTCCGCGAGCTGCGAGACGCCGTCGGCGACGCCGTCCGCGCCCGCGGCGAGGTCGTCGTTGCCGACGGCCAGCTCGCGCAGACCGTCCGCGAGGTCGGCGTTGCCGTCGGCGATGCCGCGCGTGCCCGTCGCGACGCCCTCGGCGCCGGCGGCGAGCTGTGCGGTGCCGTCCGCGAGCTGCGTGACCTGGTCGCGCGCCCCGACGAGTGCCTCGGAGAACGCGTCGAAGTCGCCCGTGACGTCGTTCGACAGGCTCGACAGGCTCTCCTCGACGGCGGCGAGCTGCACGCACGCCTCCGACGTCGGGGTGGCCTCGCAGCCCAGCGCCGTCGCCGCCTGGTCGAGGGCGTCCTCGACCGCAGCGGCGTTCTCGTCGTAGCCGGCGGCGATCTCGTCGAGGCCCGCCTCGATGTCACCCTCGGACGGGAGCTCGGCGTCGATCGCGCCCGCCTGCTCGGCGAGCCCGCCGATCCCGGCCGCCACCTGGTCCGCGCCGTCGGCGAGGTCGTAGCCGCCGTCGGCGAGGTCGTCGGCGCCGTCCGCGGTCTCCCGGATGCCGCCCGAGACGCCCGCGACGCCGCCCGCCACCTGCTCCGCGCCGTCCACCAGCGGCTTCGTTCCCGACGCGGCGTCCGAGACGCCGTCCGCGAGCTGGTCCGCGCCGTCGGCGAGCTGGTCCGCGCCGTCCGCCGCCGCGCCCACGCCCGCGGCGTACTGCGAGGCACCGGAGGCGAGCTCGTCCGCGCCGTCCCCGGCCTGGCCGACGCCCGCCGCGTACTGGTCGGCACCGTCCGCGAGCTCGCCGGCGCCGTCCGCGAGCTGGTCCGCGCCGTCCGCCGACTGCTCCGCGCCGTCGGCGAGCTGGTGCGCCCCGTCGGCCGCCTGGCCGATGCCGTCGGAGAGCTGGTCGAAGCCGATGAGCACGTTGTCCACGTACGTCTCCGTGAGCGACGACCCCATGACCGACGTCGCCGTCGTCGCGACGATCCGCGCGAGCGCGTCGTCCACCACCCGCCCGCCGGGCGGCGTCGAGATGTCGATGGTGGCCTGCCGGGCGTCCGACGGGTCGTCCGACCCGAACGACGTCGCCGCGGCCGAGAAGCCCTCCGGGATCGTCACGACCGCCGCGTACGTGCCGTCGGCCAGGCCGTCGGCGGCGTGCTCCGCGTCGGTGATGTTCCAGTCGTAGTTGACGTCGGAGTCCTCGGCGCCGCCCACCAGGCCCGCGGTGAGCTGGCGGCCCAGCGGCACGGTCTGGCCGTCCACCTCCACCGGCTCGTCGTCGTTGACGATCGCGGCCTGCACCGTGTCCAGGCGGTCGATCGGGTCCCACAGCGAGGCCAGCAGGATGCCCAGCGCCAGCAGGGGAAGGAGCACGACGGCCGCGACCGCCCACGGGTTCTGCCGCACGCGGTTCATGCCCGCACCTCCTGGGTGGTCGTCGTCGGGGAGTCGGCGGTCGAGGGGTCCTCGCCCGCGGGTGTCCCCGCGAGGTCGGGGTCACCGTGGTCACCGTGGTTGTCGTGCTGGGTGCTCTCCGGCGGAGGCGGTGGCGGCAGCTCGCCGCCGCGCAGCCTCGCCGGGGCGCCGAAGCCGGCGCCGACGTCGAGGACGGGCGTGCCGTCGGGCAGCAGGTCGGTGGCGGACACGCCCGTCGAGCCGACGACGACCGTCACGCCCGCGGCGCGGGCCGAGGCCAGCGCGCCGGCGAGGTCCTGCCGGGGCGTCAGCCCGGTGACGACGTCCGCACGGTCCAGGACCAGCACCCGGGCGCCGGCGCGCACCGCGTCGGCGACCGCCGCGGCGGGTGCCCCGCCGACGTCGGCCGCGTCGACCACGGCGACGCGGGAGCGGACCGACGTGGCCCGCTCCGGCAGCACGAGGCCCTCGACCTTCGCGACGCCCGCGTCCGCGGGGAGCCGCCCGGCGACCGCCAGCAGGAGCGCGCTGACGGGCGCCGAGGAGTCGCCGTGCACGACGAGACCGTCACCGGCCGCGACCCGCACGCTCACGGGCCCCACCACCGGCGGCTCGCCCAGCCCGGGGCCGCGCGGGCCGGCGACCTCGAGGTCGCTCACCACGACGGCGTCGGGGCGGCCGTCGGTGCGCGCCCCGGGCCACGACGCGAGCCGCAGCTCCTTGGCCACGCCCTCGCCCTCGACGTCGAACGTCGGCAGGACGCGGTCGAGCCAGCGCGGGATCCACCAGGCGCGGTCCCCGAGCAACGCCATGACGGCGGGCACGAGCACCATGCGCACCACGAACGCGTCGACGGCGACACCGACGGCGAGGCCCAGCGCGATGGGTTTGAGGGTCATGTCGCCCTCGGGCACGAACGCCACGAAGACGGAGAACATGATGATCGCGGCGGCCGTGACGACCTTTGCGGCCCCCTGGAAGCCGGTCGTGATCGCCAGCCGCGCGCGGCGCCCGTTGTGGACGAAGTCCTCGCGCATGCGGGACACGAGGAACACCTCGTAGTCCATCGCGAGGCCGAACAGCACGCCCATGAGGATGATCGGCATGAACGAGATGACCGGCCCCAGCTTGGTCACGTGCAGGGCGTCGGCGAACACGCCCTGCTCGAAGACGAGCGCCACGGCACCGAACGCCGCCGCCACGCTGAGCAGGTAGCCCACCGTCGCCTTGACGGGCACCCACACCGACCGGAACACCATCATGAGCAGCAGCAGCGACAGCCCGACGACGACGAGGGCGAACGGCAGCAGCGCCTCGCCGAGCTTGTCCGACACGTCGATGCCGACGGCGGTGAAGCCCGTGACGGAGAGGTCGACGTCGTACGTCTCGAGGTAGTAGTCGTGCCGGTCGCGGATCTCCGCGACGAGCGCCTTCGTCTCCTCCGAGTCCGGCGCACCCGTCGGGACGACCTGGATGATGCCGGTGTCGGCGCTCGGGTTCGGGGTCGCCAGCGGGACGTCGGCGACGCCGGGCAGGGAACGCATCTCGTCGGCGAGGTCGTCCATGAGGCCCAGCGGGTCGGTGCTCTCGACGATGGTGCCGGTGACGACGAGGGGGCCGTTGAAGCCGTCGCCGAAGTACTCGGCGACCAGGTCGTACGTCTGGCGCGCCTCGTTGTCCTCCGGCAGGTAGCCGGCGTCGGGCAGCGCGAGGCGCAGGTTCAGCGCGGGCACGGCGAGCGCACCCAGGGCGACGACGACGACGAGGATCGTGGCGATCGGGACCTTCGTGACGGCCTTGACCCAGCCGGTGAAGAAGCGGCTCTCGTGCGCGTCGGCCGGTGCGGCCTGCCGGCGGCCCTTGGCACCCTTGCGGACCTTCTTCGGCTTGGGGCGCAGCCGGTCGCCCGCCATCGCGAGCAGCGCCGGCAGCAGCGTGAGGGACACGAGGACGGCGAACCCGACGGACACGGCCGCCGCGATACCCATGATGGCGAGGAACGGGATGCCCGCGACGCTGAGGCCCACCAGCGCGATCATGACCGTCAGGCCCGCGAACACCACCGCGGAGCCGGCCGTCGCCGTCGACCGGGCGATCGACTCCTCGACGTCCACGCCGTCGCGCAGCAGCTCCTGGTGCCGCGACACGATGAACAGCGCGTAGTCGATGCCCACGGCCAGGCCCAGCATGAGGCCGAGCATCGGCGTGGTGGAGTTGATCGGGCCGAACGCCGTCGCGGCGAGCAGGAGCAGCATCGACACCCCGACGCCCACGAACGCGTTGACCAGCGGCAGTCCCGCCGCGACGAACGAGCCCAGGGTGATCATGAGGACCACCAGCGCGACGACGACGCCGATCGCCTCGATGATGCTCAGCGCCGGCAGCTCGGTGGCGTAGAGCTGGCCGCCGAGGCTCGCCTGCGCGCCGTCCGGGAGGGCGGCCTCGAGCTCGTCGGTGATGTCGTGGAGCTCGTCCTTGGTCGCGTCGCTGATGGCGAACGCGTCCCCGTCGAGCTGGATCTGCACGATGGTGGCCTGGTCGCCGTCGCTGACCGGGGCGGCCGCCTGCTCGTCGTAGGGGGTCGAGACGGCGACGACCTCGTCGATGTCGCCGAACGAGTCCGCGGCCTGCTCGACCGGGGTGCGGACGTCGTCGTCCTCGATGCTCCCGCCGTCGGGGGCGACGACGATCACCTGCGCGGAGACCCCGCTGACCTCGGGGAACGTCGCGGCGAGCTGGTCGAGGGCCTCCTGCGACTCGGTGCCGGGGATGGTGATCGAGTTGTCGAAGCCCTGGAAGACGATCCCTCCGACGCCTCCGACCACCACGAGGACGCCGATCCACGCCGCGACGACGAGGCGGCGGGCGCCGGCCGCCCAGCGGCCGAGCGAGTACAGGGCGGAGGACACAGGCGCTCCCGAGGAGAGGTACGTGCGACGGGCGAGTCGATACGGCACTGTATCCGATACGGAAACGTATCCGATACACCGCTGTATTGGCTAGAGTTTGGTCCGCAACCACCTCCAGGAGGCCTGTGTGACCACCGAGCCCGCCACCAGCGTGCGCTCCCCGCGCCGCGAACGCACGCGCGAACGGCTCCTCGACGCCGCGTTCGCCGTCTTCGCCGACGCCGGCGTGCAGGCCACCTCCATCGAGGCCGTCTGCGAGGCCGCCGGTTTCACCCGCGGCGCCTTCTACTCCAACTTCGCCACCAAGGAAGAGCTCTTCCACGCCCTGTTCGAGCGCAAGGCCCGCGAGCACCTCCAGGCCCTCGAGGCCATGACCAGCACCGTCGACGCCGACTCCGTCGCCACCCCCGAAGGATTCCGCGACACCGTCCGTCGCGTCCTGTCCTCCTTCGAGCTCGACGAGCCCGCGCACCGCCACTGGTGCCTCATGAACGCCGAGTTCGAGCTCCTCGCCATGCGCCACCCCGACGTCGCGCCCGAGTACGTCGCCATCCAGCAGCGCCTGCGGGACGAGGTCGGCGCCGTCCTCGACCGCATCCTCGAGCACTTCGGCCTGCGCTTCGCCGTCCCGACCCCGGCCGCCGTCGACCTCCTCGTCGACGCCGAGATCGCGGGCTCCCGTGCCGCCGTCCTCGGCGCACCGGCGGAGCAGCAGTCGGCCGCCCGGCTCGAACGCCTCGTCGACCTCCTCGTCGTCCCGCACTGACTCGCGGGAACCTGTGCTGACTCGCCGACGTCTGCGCTGACTCGCGAGTCAGCGCACGGACGACCGCGCCGTCGTCGTGGCGGGCACAACGACGGCGCGGTCGACCGGGACGCGAGGGCCAGGTCAGCCCAGGACGGCGGGCAGGACGGTGTCGCCCTCGCCGGCGGGGACGTCCAGGACGTGCTCGGCGAGGAACGCGAGCACCCCGGCGTACCAGACCTTGGCGTGCTGCGGCTTGAGCACCCAGTGGTTCTCGTGCGGGAAGTACAGGAACCGGTGGACGGTGGTGCCGTCGTCGGCGGCCGGCAGCCCCGACTTCGTGAGCAGCTCCTGCCACAGGCGCAGCCCCTCCCCGATCGGCACGCGGTAGTCCTTGTCGCCGTGGACCACCAGCATCGGCGTGCGGATGTCACCGACGTACTTGTGCGGGCTGTGCTGCTCGCCCATCTCCGGCGTCATCTCCCGCGCCCAGTACCAGGCGGCGTCCGTCGTCGGGCCGAACTGGTCGAGCGCCCACAGGGACGCGTGGGTGACGATCGCCCGGAACCGGTCGGTGTGCCCGGCGACCCAGTTCGCCATGTACCCGCCGAACGACCCGCCCATCGCGGCGGTGCGGGTGGCGTCGACGTCGTCGCGCGTCTCGACGGCGTCCGTGATCGCCATGAGGTCGGTGTACGGCGCGTCGCCCCAGGCGCCCCAGCCGCGCTGCACGAACTCCTGGCCGTAGCCGGTGGACAGCGCCGGGTCGGGGAGCAGGACGGCGTATCCGCGCGCCACCATCAGCCACGGGTTCCAGCGCCACGACCAGGCGTTCCACGAGTTCAGCGGGCCGCCGTGGATCCACAGCAGCAGCGGCGCCGGTGCCGCGGACGACGCGCCCTCGGGCAGCGCGAGCCAGCCGCGCACCCGCGAGCCGTCGGCCGCGGTGGTCTCGACCTCCGTGAGCGTGCCGGGCAGCGGCGGGGCGGGGGCGGGCGACGGCAGCGCGACGGCGGCGACCGGCTCGCGCTCCCCCGGCACCCCGGACGCGACGAACGCGGCGAGATCGACCCGCACCGGCGCCGCGGGCGCCGCGTACGACGCGCGCAGGGCGTAGAACGCCACCCCGTCGGGTGCGACGACGACGTCGGAGAACGTCGCGGCGTCGGCGGTGACCCGCTCCACCGTGACCGACGCGCGGTCGGTGTCGAGCGTCAGCAGGAACACGGGGCCGCGGCCGTCCTCGTCGGCGGTCACCAGCAGGCCGGAGGAGTCGGGCAGCCAGGTCGCGCCGGTGGGCCAACGGTCCCAGTCGTCCGCCAGGATCTCCGGCTCGCCCGACCCGTCGAGGGCCACCAGCCCGAGACGCACCACGGGCGCCTCGGTCGGCGACGTGATCGACGACGTCACGTAGGCGACCCAGCGCCCGTCCGGCGAGACCGCGGGGTGGCCCGCCTCGGCGTCGGGGTCGTCGACGAGGGTGCGTCGCTCCCCCGTCGTGGTGTCGATCGCGACGAGGGTCTCGCGGCGGGCAGCACCGGCGTCGGCCACCGTCCACGTCGTGACGAGGGTGGCGCCGTCCGGGGAGAGCGCGGCGCTCGCCTCGTCGAGCTCACGGCCCGCGCCGGTGAGCTGACGCAGGTCGGCGGTGCCGTCGGCGACGTCGGCGAGGGAGAACGCGAAGCGGCGATCGGCGTCGGGGCCGAGGTCGTGGTCCCAGTACCGCACCGGGTAGCCGGTGTGCCAGATCGCGTCGACGGCGAGGTCCTTGCGCTGCTTGCGCAGCTCGGCGTCCTGGGCGAGGTCGTCCGCCGACGGCAGCACCGGGGCCGTGAGGGACACGACGTCGGCGTCCCGGGCCGTGAGCACGCCGCCGACGCCGCCGGGGGCCGTCGCGACGACGCGTGCCTCACCGCCGGCCGGCAGCAGCCACAGCGCCGCCTTCGGGTCACCGGCGTCCTTGCCCGCCTCCGGGTCCGGCCGGGCGGAGGTGAACAGCAGGTCGCCGGTCGCGGCGAACCGTGCGCCCGCCTCACCCTTCGCGCTGCGGGTCAGCCGGCGGGCGGGCCGCTCGCCGGTCGGGTCGACCTCCCACAGGGCGGTCCGGTAGGAGGTGCGCTCCGGGTCCAGGGTCTGCACGGAGGTCACGAGCCGGGTGCCTGTCGGGTCGAGCGTGAGGCCCGCGACGCGGCCGAGGGCGACGTACGCGTCGAGGTCGTGGAACGGGGTGGGCGGGGTCTCCGCCGGGGTGTCGTCGGTCACGACTCGGGTCTACCACACGCGGCCTCCCGGGGGCGCAGACCGACCCTCCGGGAACGAGGCGCCGAACCCCAGGTGAACACCTGTCGAACACCTCGTCGGTTGGTCACCCCCGCCTTGAGAACACCTCGTCGGCTCAGGCAGATTCTGTGCGTGAACCGCGACAGCCACCTGCCCCCGCTCCCGACGAAGGTCGATCTCGCGGTGGTCGGTGCCGGCGTGGTGGGTCTCGCGCACGCCGTCGAGGCGCACGCCCGCGGCCTCTCGGTGCTCGTCGTCGACGCCGCCGCGCGTCCCTCGGGGGCCACGGCGCGCCGTGGCGGGCACGTCGCCGTCACCACGCAGGCGGCCACGGCGCTGGCGTGCGCCCTGACGTCGCGCGAACGCTGGCTGAAGCTCGGCCGGGACGCCGGGTTCGGGGTGCGCGAGTGCGGGTCGGTCGTCGTCGCGCGACACCCGGACGAGCTCGCGGTGCTCGACGACCTCGTGGCGGCCCGCGCCGGGGACGCCGTCGCGCTGGACGGCCGCAGCGTGGCCGAGCGGACGGCGGTCCCCGACGCGCTCGGCGGCGTCTTCCTGCCGCTGGACCTGCGGGTCGAGCCCGCCGCCGCCCTCACCGCCGTCGCCGACTGGCTGGACTCGCACCCGCAGGCGCACGTCGCGTGGGGCACGGCCGCGCAGACCTTCGACGCGGGCAGCGGCTGCACGCTCGTGCGCACGGCACGGGGCGAGGTGGTGGCGCGACGTGTCGTCGTCGCCGTCGGGCACGACGTCGGGCAGCTCTTCTGGGAGGCCGGCGCCGCGGTGTCGACGCTGCGCCGCCAGATGCTGCGGGTCGAGCCGCCCACGCCCGGCGACCCGGGTGCCGGGGCGCGCCTGACCACGGGACCGGTCGTCGTCGGCACGACGACGTTCCTGCGCGACGGCGCCTACACGGCGTCCCGCACGGTCGGGGCCGTGCAGGAGCGGTGGCGGGCCACCCGCCCCGAGGTGCTCGACCACGACCTCCACCTGACGCTGTGCGCGCAGCCGGACGGCTCGCTCGTCGTCGGCGACGGCCTGATGCCCGCCGGCCCCGCCCGCTCCGAGGCGGTGGACGAGCTGCTGCTGCGCGAGGCGGCCGAGCTGCTGGGCGTGGACCGGCTCACCGTGCGCTCCCGCTGGTCGGCGCCGGAGCTGGTGCGCGCCGACGGGGCGGACCGCGACCCGTTCGTCGTCACCGAGCCGCTGCCCGGCGTGCGGACGGTGAACGTGACCGACGGGCTGGCGACCACCACGGCGCTCGGTCTGGCGCCCCGCGCCCTCGACGCGCTGTTCTGAGGTCCGCGCACGGGCGCGGGTGGTGCCCGGGCCTCCCGGGCACCACCCGCGGCGTCGCTCAGCCCCGCCAGACCTCGGGCGCGGTGAGCGGGACGAGCGGCGGGACGGCGGGGGCCGTCGTCATCGCCAGCCGCTCCCCCGTGCCGGCGGACGTCAGCAGACCGGACATGACCTCCATGACGTGCAGGCCGACGTCGCCGCCGGCCCGCGGAGCGCCACCGGCGTCACCGGTCCCGGCGGCCCCGGCCATCTCCAGCAGGCCGATCCCGCGCCCGGCATCCGCGAACCCGGCACTGGGCTCCAGCACCTCCCAGCCGTCGCCGCCGAGCCGGTTCAGCTCGACGTCGCCGGCGAACCGGTTGGGATCGGGCACCACGAGCGAGCCCTCGGTGCCGTGCACCTCGATCGGGCGCGCGTGCGAGGCGACGGCGTCGAAGCTCACCGTGACCGTCGACAGCGCCCCGCCGACGTGCCCGAGGACGCCCGTGACGTGCGTGGCGACCTCGACGGGGACCTGCTCCCCCGCCCGCGGGCCCGACCCGATCGTGCGGGCGTCCCGCGACCGCGACGCCGCTCCCTGCACCCACGCGACCGGGCCGAGCAGGTGCACCAGGCTGGTCAGGTAGTACGGGCCCATGTCGAGCAGCGGGCCACCGCCCGGCGCGTAGTAGAAGCCGGGGTTCGGGTGCCACCGCTCGTGGCCGGCCGACACCCAGGTCGCCACGGCCGCCGTCGGCGTCCCCAGCAGCCCGGCCTCGACCGCCGCCCGCGCCGTCTGGACCCCCGTGCCGAGCACCGTGTCCGGGGCGCAGCCCACCCGGGTGCCCGCCGCCGCGGCGGCGTCCATGACCGTGCGGGAGGCGGCCAGGTCGACCGCGAGCGGCTTCTCGCCGAACCGGTCCTTGCCCGCCGCGGCGCAGGCGAGCGCGACCTGCGCGTGCACGCCGGGCGTGGTGAGGTCCAGCACCGTGGCGACGTCGTCGCCCGCGAGCAGGTCGTCGAGGTCGGCCGCGACCCGCGCGCCCGGCAGGCCCGCGGCGACCTCGTGCGCCCGATCCCGGTCGAGGTCGGTCACCGCGGCCACCCGCACCCGCGGGTGCCCGGCCAGCGTGGCCAGGTACTGCTTCGAGATGACCCCCAGGCCGACGATCCCTACACCGTGCGGCTCGCCCACAGCAGCCCCCTCTCCACGATGGTGCGGACGGTCGGCTCCGCCAGGACGTCCGGCGCGTGCCCCGGGGTCGCGACGAACACCCGGCCCGCGCCCCACTGCCGCGTCCACACGGCCGGGGACATCACCGGGCGGTGCCACGGCTGGTCGTCCCGGGCGGGGTGGGTCGTGGTGGCGAGCACGTCGATCAGGTCGTCGTGCAGCACCCAGTACTGCTCGGTGACCAGCTCGACGTCGTCGAGGCCGCGCGTGATCTCGTGCTCCCGGCCGAGGTCGGTGAGCTCGATCGTGTGCGGCACGAAGTTGTCCGCCGCTCCGCCGGCACGCTCCGCGACCGGCTTGCCGGGGTGGCTCGCGAACTGCCCGCCGACGAGCTGCAGGTAGTCCGAGCTGGCGCGGAACGAGTCCGCGATGCCCCCGTGCCACCCGGCCAGGCCGGTCCCGGCCTCCACGGCGGCCCGCAGCCCGCCGAGCGCGTCGCCGCTGATCTGCGCCATCGTGACGCACTGCAGGACGAGGTCCGTGGCCGCCATCGTGGCGGCGTCGGCGTAGACCTCGACGTCCTCCTCGACGCGCACCTCGAACCCCTCGGCCCGCAGGAAGGGGATGAACAGGTCGGTCGTCTCGCGGGGGGAGTGCCCCTCCCAGCCGCCGCGGACCACCAGTGCTCTGCGTGTCATGACACCTCTTCGTCGTCGAATGTGAGCGATCACCACCCTAACCATCCGGCCGCGGGGTCAGTCGGGAGAACCCGCGGCGAGACCCGAGACGATGGCGTCGAGCGCCCGGTCGAGCTCGTCGTCGGTGACGCCGCCGAACCCCAGCACCAGCCCGGTGAGCGGCGCGCTGCGGCAGTGGTCGGCCAGGAGGGGGAGCCGGAAGCCGGCGCGGGCCGCGGCGTCACGGGCTCGCCGCGCCGCCGCCGCCGAGGTGAGCCACGTCGAGTACATCCCGGCCGACGTCGCCGCGGGCGTCGCGTGGGGCGACAGCCGGTCGGCGACCCGGCGCGCCCGCCGCGCGTACACCCCGCGGGCCGTCCGCACGGTGACGTCCAGCCAGCCGTCGCGGAGCAGGGCCAGCATCGCCCGCTGCGACGGCCACGAGAAGTCGCCGTGCACCGCCTCGCGCCGCGCCAGCACGGCCTCGTGCAGCGGGCGGGGAAGCACCGCCCAGCCGAGCCGCAGGCCCGGCGGCGCCGACTTCGACGCCGTCCCGAGGTACGCGACGCGGTCCCGGTCGAGCGCCGCGAGCGCCGGCACGGGGGCGACGTCGTAGCGCAGCTCGGAGTCGTAGTCGTCCTCGACGACCAGGGTGCCGGTCGCGCGGGCGGCGTCCAGCAGGGCGAGGCGGTCGGCGGCGGGCATGACCCGGCCGAGCGGGTGCTGGTGCGCCGGGGTGACGTAGGCGGCCACGAGCCCGTGCAGGCCGGCGGCCGTGTGCTGCTGCTCGGCGGGCAGGTCGACGACGTCGCGCCCGCCGTCCCGCGCGGTGGCGACGGCCGCGCGGTAGCCCGGGTCCTCGATGCCCACCGGTCCGGGCGGCAGGGTGGCGAGCACCTCGCGCAGCGCTGCCGTGATGCCGGCGGTGACCAGCACGTCGTCGGCGTCGACGACGAGCCCGCGCGTCGTGGCGAGCCGGGCGGCGAGCGCCGTCCGCAGCTCGGGCAGCCCGGCGGGGTCGCCGTAGCCGCGTGGCGGCGTCGCGGTGGACACCTCCCGCCACGCGCGCCGCCACACCGCCGCGTGCCGCGGGTCGATCCACGGCTCGCCCGCGCTGAGGGGGACGAGCCCGGCCGGTGCGCTCGGTACGCTCGCGCCCGCGCGATCCCCCGCCGGGCGGCCGGGTCGCGGTGCGCCGGGAGCCGCCCCGACGTCGGCGCGCGACGTCCTGCCGTCGTCCGGCCGCACGGTTGCGCGGACGGCGTGCGACGCGACGAAGGTCCCCGCGCCGCGCCGGGCCTCGAGCCAGCCCTCGGCGAGGAGCTGGTCGTAGGCCTGCTCGGTGACGGACCGCGAGACGCCGAGCTCGGCGGCGAGCGCGCGCGTGCTGGGCAGCCGGTCGCCCGTGCGCAGCGTGCCGGCGGCGAGCAGGTCGCGGACCTGCCGGGCGAGCTGGGCGGTCAGCGGGTCGGTGGAGCGGCGCTCGAGGTGCACGGGCAGCGGCACGACAGTGTCCTGTTCGACTGGGCGAGAAGTGGCCCTTCCGAGCAGGCCAATACACCTCCAGGGTAGGACCATGACGACGCTCTCCCCCGCCGGGCTGTCCCCCACCGAGCGGACCACCGTGCGCCGCGGCCGGAACCGGGCCGTGACCGACCGCGACGCCCTGCACGACCTGCTCGCCGACGGTCTCGTCGCGCACCTCGGCGTCGTCGTCGGCGACCACCCGGTGGTGCTGCCCAGCGCGTACGCCGTCGACCTCGACGGGCCCGACGACGGCGGCACCCTCTACGTGCACGGCTCCGTCGCGGCCCGCTGGCTCACCACCGCGACGGACACCACCGTCTGCGTCACCGTCACCGAGCTCGACGGCCTCGTGCTCGCCAGGTCCGGGTTCCACCACTCCATGAACTACCGCTCCGCCGTCGTCATCGGGCGGGCGCGGCTGGTCGTCGACGACGCCGAACGGGTGCGCGCGCTCGACGCGATCGTCGACCACCTGGCACCCGGCCGGTCCGCGACCCTGCGCCCCGCCACCCGCAAGGAGCTCGCCGCCACCGCCGTCCTCGCCGTCCCGCTCCGGGAGGCGTCGATGAAGGCCCGCGCGGGCGGCCCGGTCGACGAGGAGGCCGACGTCGCCGCCGGCGGCTGGGCCGGGCACGTGCCCGTGCGCCGCGTCCTCGACCCCGCCGTCACCGCACCCGACGCTGTCGGGCCGGTCCCGGCGCACGTCGTCGACCGCGTGGCGACGCCGCCTGCCCCCCAGCAGCCGGCAGACGCGCCCGCCTAGTCGGCGCCGGTCGTCAGGTCACGTCGCGGGTGCGGGCTTCGTCGCGGCGCCGTCGAGCCAGAGGGTGTCGGACTCGTCGCGGTGGGTGCCGGTGGTGCCGACGTGCTTGTCACCGATGCCCGGGCCCTTGGTGATCACGTGCACCATCGCCATGCCGTGCCCGCGGCCGAGACCGTAGTCGGCGGCGAGCCACTCGAGGATCGGGGCGGCCTTCGTGTCGGGGCCGAACCCCTTCGCCGTGGCCTCGTCGAGCAGGGCACGGGGGGTCTTGCCGGTCTTCTTCTCGACGGCGTCGAGGTAGGCCTGGAACGACATGCTTCCTCCTTGAGCAGGGGCCGCCGTGCGCGGCCCGTCAGATCGGACGTCCGACGCACCCCGGACTCATCGGTCGTCGGGGCGGTCGCGATCCGCCATCTGCGCGAGCATCGCGTTGTAGGCGACGAGGTCGGCGTCGCCGTCCCGCTCGGCCTTGCGGTCCTGGCGGCGGGCCTCCCGCTCGTCCGAGCGGGTCCACTGGATCGCCACGGCGATGGCGAGCACCACGGTGGGCAGCTCGCCGATGCCCCAGGCGATGGCTCCGCCCAGCTGCTGGTCGTCGATGGCGGACTCGCCCCAGGGGCGGCCCATGTTGCCGTACCAGTCGGCCACCAGCAGGGACGTGCCGGTGGTGAGCACGACCCCGAAGAAGGCGTGGAACACCATCGTGGCGAACAGCAGCAGCAGCCGCTGCGGGTACGGCGGGCGTTGCGGGCCCGGGTCGATGCCGACGAGGGCGTTGGCGAACAGGTACCCGGCGAGCGTGAAGTGGACGACCATCCACACGTGCCCGGCGTGGTTGGTGAGCGCCCACTCGAACACGGGCGTGAAGTAGAACGCGACCATGCCGCCGGCGAACAGCACCGCGGCCACCACGGGTCGGGCCATGAACTCCCCGACGCGGGAGTGCACGAGCCCGAGCACCCACTCGCGCGGCCCGCGGGACCCGTCCTTGCGGACGGGCACCGCGCGCAGCAGCAGGGTGACGGGCGCCGCGAGCACCAGCAGCAGCGGCACCACCATGGCGAGGATCATGTGCTGCGTCATGTGGCCGCTGAAGACGACGTGCCCGTAGACCGCGGGGCCGCCGTTGGTGACCCACAGCATGACGACCATGCCCGCGCACCAGGAGATCGTGCGGCCCACCGGCCACCTGTCGCCGCGACGACGCAGCCGCAGCGCCCAGCGCACGTAGACCACGGCCCCCGCCACGCACGCGACGGCGAACAGCGGGTCGAACGACCACTCGGTGAAGTACCGCCCCACCGTCGACTCGGGCGGCAGCGGGTAGCCGGTGAGCTGGTAGGCCGGGGAGGCGTCCACCGGGGTCTCGTCCGGCACGGGCGGTGCGGAGGATCCGAGGGCGACGGCGACACCGGACACCGCACCGATGGTCGCGAGCTCCGCGGCCAGCAGCTGCCAGTACAGGCGCCGCACGCGCCCCGGGTCGCGCTCCAGCCGACCGACGACCCACCGGCGGTGTGCGAGACCGAACCCGCCGAGCGCGAGCAGCAGCACCGCCTTGACGATGAGCAGGATCCCGTACCGGGTGAGCAGGTCCGCGGGCTCCTCGATGCGGATCAGGCCGCTCAGCACCCCGGACAGGCCCACGAGCACGAGGCACCACGCGGCGACCGGGGAGAACCGGGCGACGGCGGACGCGGCGAGCCGGTCGTCGTCGCGGGCGCTGCCGGTGCGGGTGAGGACGACGACGAGCAGCGCCGCGAGCCCACCCACCCACAGGGCGGCGCCGACGAGGTGCAGCAGCATCGCGTTGACGGCGAGGTCGTGGTTGACCGCGCCCGCCGCGTGCCCGGTGGTCGACTGCAGCGCGAGGGCGATCGCGGGCAGCGCGGCCGTCCACAGTGCGCCGACCGGCCCGCGCACCCCCAGGGCGAGCGCGGAGGTCACGGCAGCCAGCAGGATCGTCCACAACCGGATCTGGCCGAGCTCGACGTCCTGCACGAACTGCCACAGGCCCTGACCGAACGCCTGGTCGGACGGCGAGATGGTCGAGACGTACGAGTACTCCAGGACGAGCTGGACCACCGCCGCGACCGCCCACGCGCTGGCGGCCCACCCGGCCACGCTGAGCACACGTTCCAGGTGGCGGCCCGGCGGAAGCAGGAACGCGGCCGCGAACAGCCCGCCGAGCGTCACCGCCACCCCGAGCTCGGTGAGCACCCCGGCGACGGGCAGCCCGAACCGCACGAGCGCCCCGGGGTCGCTGAACGTCCCCAGGGGGGCGAAGGCGTCGGTGAACGACCCGGCGAGGAGCAGCGCGAGCAGCGCCACCACGACGGCGCCCGGCCCGGCGGCGACCAGCCACCAGGGGCGCGCGGACGCCGGTGCGCGACGGGACGTGGTGGCGGTGGCGGTCACGCCGTCCAGCCTAGGCGCAGCCGGGGCGCCGCCCCGACGGCCCCGCTGTGACACTGACCGCCGCGATCTGACACCGACCACCACGAGATCGACCCACCCGGGCCGATCTCGGCGGCTCAGCCCCAGACGAGGCCGTGCGCCGGGTCCTCCAGCACGCGGGCGACGTCGGCGAGGAACCGCGAACCGAGCCCGCCGTCGACGAGGCGGTGGTCGACGCTCAGCGCGAGCTGCGTGACCCAGCGCGGCTTGATCTTCCCCTTGTGCACCCACGGCTGGCGCCGGATCGCGCCGAACGCGAGGATGCCCGCCTCCCCCGGGTTGAGGATGGGGGTGCCCGTGTCGATGCCGAACACGCCCACGTTCGTGATGGTGAACGTGCCGTCCGACATCGCGGTCGGCGTCGTCCGCCCGGCGCGCGCCGTCGCCGTCAGCTCCCCGATCGCCTGCGCGAGCCCGAGCAGCTCGAGGCGGTGGGCGTCCTTGACGTTCGGCACGACGAGCCCGCGCGGGGTGGCCGCGGCGATCCCCAGGTTCACGTAGTGCTTGTAGACGATCTCCTGGGCGGCGTCGTCCCAGCTCGCGTTGATCTCCGGGTGCCGCTTGACCGCCAGGAGCACCGCCTTGGCGGCGATGAGCAGCGGCGTGACGCGGACGTCGGCGAAGTCGCGGTCGGCCTTGAGCTTCTCGACCAGCTTCATCGTGCGCGTCACGTCCACCGTGTGGAAGACCGTGACGTGCGGGGCGGTGAACGCGCTGGCCACCATCGCCTCGGCCGTGCGCTTGCGGACGCTCTTGACCGGCACGCGGGTGGTGCGGCCGTCGTAGGACACGTCGCCCGACGACGCCCACGGCGCGTCGTCGTCGGGGTACGTCGCGAGCCGGCGCGGCTCGGCCGCGTCGTGGTGGGCGACGACGTCCTCCCGGGTCACGATGCCGCCCGGACCGGTGGGGTGCACCGACGCGAGGTCCACCCCGAGGTCCTGGGCGAGCTTGCGCACCGGCGGCTTCGCGAGCACCCGGGGACGGGCGGACGACGGCCCACCGGTCACGGGATCAGCGGCCGGCACGCTCACCATCGCCCGCGCGAGGCCGGGCTGCTGCTCGGGTACCGGTGCGGGCGCCGGTGCCGGAGCGGGAGCCGGCGCGGGGGCCGGCGCGGGGGCCGACACCGTGGCGGCCGGCGTCGGCGCGGCAGGAGTACCGGCGGCGCGGCGACGGCGACGTGCACCGCCCGCCTCGCCCGTGCCGTACCCGACGAGCACGGCACCGGACCCGGCGTCGGCCGCCGGCGTCTGCTCGGGAGCGGGGGCGGCGTCGGCCGAGGAACCAGAGCCGGAGCCGATCTCGATGATGGGGACACCGACGTCGACCGTCGTGCCCTCCTCGGCCAGCAGTGCCGTCACCGTGCCCGCCCAGGGCGACGGGAGCTCGACGAGCGACTTGGCCGTCTCGATCTCGACCAGGACCTGGTTGACCGCGACGGTGTCGCCGACGGCGACCTTCCACTCGACGATCTCGGCCTCGGTGAGACCTTCGCCGACGTCCGGCAGGGGGAAGCGCTGCGTGCTCTGCGTGGTCATCTCGGGTTCTCCGGCGTTCTCAGTGGGCCAGCGCGCGGTCGACGGCGTCCAGGACGCGGTCGACGCTCGGCAGGTAGTCGTGCTCGATCTTCGCCACCGGGTAGGGCGCGTGGAACCCGCCGACGCGCAGCACCGGCGCCTCGAGGGAGTAGAAGCACTCCTCCGAGATCCGGGCGGCGAGCTCGGCGCCCGCACCGAGGAACGTCGGGGCCTCGTGCACGACGACGCAGCGACCGGTCCGGCGCACCGACGCGGCGACCGTGGGGACGTCCATCGGGGAGATCGACCGCAGGTCGACGACCTCGGCGCTCGTGCCCTCGGCGGCCAGGGCGTCGGCCGCGGACAGCGCGGTCGCGACCGTCGGGCCGTAGGCGACCAGCGTGACGTCGGCGCCGTCTCGCACGACCCGGGCCGTGCCCAGCACGTCGGCGGGCACCGGGGCGTCGAGGTCCACGTCGCCCTTGGTCCAGTAGCGGCCCTTGGGCTCGAAGAACACGACCGGGTCCGGCGACGCGACGGCCGCGCGGATCATGTCGTAGGCGTCCTGCGGGGTGGACGGCGACACGACCCGCAGCCCGGCGGTGTGCGCGAACAGCGTCTCCGGCGACTCCGAGTGGTGCTCGACCGCGCCGATACCGCCGCCGTACGGGATGCGGATGACGACGGGCACCTGCACCCGGCCGCCGGTGCGCGAGTGCAGCTTGGACAGCTGGGTGGTGATCTGGTCGAAGGCGGGGAACACGAAACCGTCGAACTGGATCTCGCACACCGGGCGGTAGCCGCGCATCGCGAGCCCGATCGCCGTGCCGACGATCCCCGACTCCGCCAACGGCGTGTCCACGACGCGGTGCTCGCCGAAGTCCTTCTGCAGGCCGTCCGTCACCCGGAAGACCCCGCCGAGCCGGCCGATGTCCTCCCCCATGAGCATGACCTTGTCGTCGCCCTCGAGGGTGGCGCGCAGCCCGGCGGTGATCGCCTTGGCCAGCGGCATCGTCTGCGTGCTCATCGGGCGACCTCCTCGGCGCCGGCGGCCTGCGCCGTCTCGGACTCGTAGCGTGCGAACCACTCGCGCTCGGCGGTGACCTGCGCGTGCTCGGTGGCGTACACGTGGTCGAACATCGTGGCGGCGGGCGGGCCGTCGAGGGCGCGGACACCGGCGCGCAGCGTCTCGCCCAGCGCGTCGGCCTCGGCGTCCAGCGCGGCGGACCAGTCGTCGTCCCAGTGCCCCTCGGCGCGCAGCAGCGCCGCCAGCCGGTCGATCGGGTCGCGCCGGCGCCAGTACTCCTCCTCGGCGCGCTCCCGGTACCGGGTCGGGTCGTCAGAAGTGGTGTGGGCGCCCATCCGGTAGGTGTACGCCTCGACGAACGTGGGGCCGTGACCCGCGTGAGCGCGCTCCAGCGCCTCCGCCATCACGGCGTAGCAGGCCAGCACGTCGTTGCCGTCCACCCGCACGCTCGGCACGCCGAACCCCTCGCCGCGCCGGTACAGCGGCACGCGGGACTGGCGGGTCGTGGGCTCGGAGATCGCCCACTGGTTGTTCTGGCACCAGAAGACCACGGGGGCGTCGTTGACGGCGGCGAACACCAGCGCCTCGTTGACGTCGCCCTGGCTCGTGGCGCCGTCGCCGAAGCACGCCACGACGGCGGTGTCCCGGGCCGGGTCGCCCGTGCCGACAGCACCGTCCCGCTGCACGCCCATCGCGTAGCCGGTCGCGTGCAGCGCCTGCGAGCCGATGACGAGCGTGTACACGTTCACGTTGAACTCGGCCGGGTCCCAGCCGCCGTGGTCCACGCCGCGGTACAGGCGCAGGCGGTCCACCGGGTCGATGCCGCGCACGTGCAGCATGCCGTGCTCGCGGTACGACGGGAAGATCACGTCCTGGCGGGACAGTGCGTGCGCCGGGCCCACCTGGGCGGCCTCCTGGCCCATCGACTGCGCGAACAGCGCGAGCTCGCCCTGGCGCTGCAGCGCGGTGGCCTCGTCGTCGAACCGCCGGGTGAGGATCATGTCGCGGTACATCGCGCGAAGGTCGTCACCGGTCAGGTGCGCGACGCGGGCCGCGTAGGCCGCGTGGTCGAGGTCCCCGGCGTTGTCGGGTTCGACGATCCGCTCGCCGGTGGGGGTGACGAGCTGGACGAGCGGGGTGACGTCGACGGGAGCGTCGTCGGCCCCGTCGGTGGCATGGTGCGGCACATGGTCTCCTTCGCTGGCGGCCCCGGGCGGGGCTGTTCTGCTCCGGCTGCGCACGAGGTTCCTGCCCGTCCGACGGTGCGGACGCGGAGGAACCTACGCCTACGTAGCCTACGCCAGCGTAGGTTGCGGACCCGGGGCGGCACCCCCTGACGGCGCTGCCAATGTCGCGCGACGCGTTTTGGAGGAACCCTCCAAGCCGCCGTCCTCACCAGGGCAGGGACGGGACCGCCCGCACCGCCCTGTCAGCGCTGGTACGGCTGCCCGGACCGCGTCGCGTCCAGCTCGCGCAGCACCGGCCACCGCGAGAACGCGAACACCAGGAACATGATCACGTTGACGACCGGCACCAGCCCGATCAGCACCCACCAGCCCGAGTAGCCGGCCTTCTGGATGACGCGGACGTACGCGATCATCACGACGACCAGGAAGACGAGGTAGACGGCCAGCGCCGCCCCGCCGACGAGCCAGCCGTAGTCGTCGGAGAGCTGGTCGTAGTCCACGGAGTCCATGGCAGCAGTGTTCCCCCGGCCCGCGCCGCCCGCACGGTGACGGACAGTCTGCCTGACCTGGGCCGACGGCTCGTGGTTTGATCTGACCACTTCGCCAGTCTCCGACGGGAGCTCCGCCTCATGCGACGACTTGACCGGGTCTCGCTCGCGCTTGCCGGCTCGGCGGCCGTCTTGATCGGGCTCAGCGGCTGCGGGAGCGACGCAGGTGGCGAGGACTTTGCGCGCGCGCTGGCCTCGGCGTCCGAGAACGTCACCTGGGAACCGTTCCCGGACGACGTCCTCGCCGCCATGCCGTCGACGCGCTACGTCAGCGGAAGCGAGGTGGACATCACACTGTCCGACGCGGTCGTCACCGGGAGGTTCACCACGTGGGAGCCGGGAGAGTCCCTCACCTGGGAAGGCGACTCGGACACCGGCACCGAGGTCGGCTCGGACGACTCTCCGATGGTGCGCCGGGTCGTCCTGGAGCTCCAGGTCGACTCCGTGATCGACCTGCGCGACGGCGTCGAGCTGGGTGACACCGTCTCCGTCACCATTCCTGTCGATGCCACCGCCTCAGCGGACGCGATGGGTGACGGACTGGTCGGTCTCGGCGACGTCGTCGTGTACCTCACCCCCTTCCACGACGACAGCTGGGCCATCTCTCTCGAGTCCGCGCTCGTCGGCGAGGTCATGGACGACGGGACGGTTGATCTGCCCGTCCTCGATGCTGCCCAGGACGGGACGGCACTGAACATGCTCCGCGCCGCCAGCCCTGCGTTGACGCTCGGCGACATGGAGCGGGCCGCGGACGCGGACGTCGTCGTCGATCTCGCCGACTAGGCGGTCACCTCGCGGCGGCCCCTCCTGGCTCGCTCCACCTAGCGACGCTGCGCCAGGAACTCCGCGATCCGGCCGATGGCCTCCTCCAGCACCTCGACGTCGGGCAGCGTGACGAGACGGAAGTGGTCCGGCTCGAACCAGTTGAACCCGGTGCCGTGCGTGACGAGGATCTTCTTGGCCCGCAGCAGGTCGATGACGAACGCCTCGTCGTCGTCGATCTTGTAGACCTCGGGGTCGAGCCGCGGGAAGCAGTACAGCGCGCCGCGCGGCCGCACCGACGTCACGCCCGGGATCTCGTTGAGCAGCCTGTCGGCGAGCATCGCCTGCTCGTGGAACCGCCCGCCCGGCACGATGAGCTCGTCGATCGACTGGTAGCCGCCGAGCGCCGTCTGGATGGCGTGCTGGCCCGGCACGTTGGCGCACATGCGCATGTTGGCCAGCAGCGTGAGCCCCTCGAGGAACTCCGTCGCCCGCTCCTGCGGGCCCGAGACCATGACCCAGCCGGCCCGGTAGCCGCACACCCGGTAGGCCTTCGACAGGCCGGAGAAGGTCAGGCAGAGGACGTCGTCGCCCGCCGCCTTGGCCGCGTGGTGGTGCACGGCGTCGTCGAACAGGATCTTCTCGTAGATCTCGTCGGAGAAGACGACGAGGTCGTGACGGCGGGCGATGTCGACCAGCGCCTCCACCATCTCCTTGCTGTACACCGCACCCGTCGGGTTGTTCGGGTTGATGATGACGATGGCGTGCGTGTTCTCCGTGATCTTCGACTCGATGTCCTCGAGGTCCGGCATCCAGCCGTTCGCCTCGTCGCACCGGTAGTGCACCGGCGTGCCGCCGGTCAGCGACACCGCGCCCGTCCACAGCGGGTAGTCGGGCGCGGGGACGAGGATCTCGTTCCCCTCGTCGACGAACGCCTGCAGCACCATCGAGATGAGCTCGGACACCCCGTTGCCGATGAAGACGTCCTCCACCGACGTGTCCCGCAGCCCGCACGACTGGTAGTACTGCGCGACCGCGGTGCGTGCCGACCAGATGCCGCGCGAGTCGCTGTACCCCTGGGCCTCGGTGAGGTGGTGGGTCATCGACGCGACGATCGACTCCGGCGCCTCGAAGCCGAACGGTGCCGTGTTGCCGATGTTCAGCTTGAGGATGCGGTGGCCCTCTGCCTCGAGGCGCTGGGCCTCGGCCAGGATCGGACCGCGGACGTCGTATCGGACGCCCCGAAGCTTGTTGCTCTGCCGGATGGTACGCACGGGCCCATCTTCGCAGGCGTCCGGGCGTGGTCGTAGGGCCAACCGGCGACAAGTGGACCCCTGTCCTCGGACGTCGAGCGTCTCTGAAGGTCGGGAGTGCAGGCTCGGAACCCGACCTTCAGAGACGCTCGGCCGGGCGGCCTCGAGCAGGACGACCGCAACAGGTGGCACCCGGGCCGTCCGGGTGACACGGTGGAGGGGTCCCCACGTCACGGAGGTCCGTCATGAAGGTCGTCGTCATCGGTGCGCTCGGCAAGGTCGCCCGGCTGCTCGTCCCGCTCCTGGCCGACGGCGGTGCGGGCCCCGGCGTCGACGTCGCGGGCGTGGTGCGCAAGCCCGAGCAGGTGGACCGCGTGGCCGACCTCGGCGGCGAGCCCGTGCTGCTCGACGTCGGGTCGGCGTCGACCGACGAGATCGCGCGTGCGCTCCAGGGCGCCGACGCCGTCGTCTGGTCCGCGGGCGCCGGCGGCGGGAGCCCCGAGCGCACCTACGCCGTCGACCGTGACGCCGCGATCCGCTCCATGGACGCCGCCGCGCAGGCGGGGGTGCGGCGATACGTCATGGTGTCGTGGATCGGGTCGGTCCCCGAGCACGGGGTGCCCGCCGACTCGTCGTTCTTCCCCTACGCGGACGCCAAGCTCGCCGCCGACGACCACCTGCGCGGCACCGACCTCGACTGGACGATCCTCGGCCCCGGCACCCTCACCGACGGCCCGCCCACCGGGCGCATCCGGGTGCTCGGCGCCGGCGAGCACATCGGTCAGGGCGGGGGCGAGGTCCCGCGCGCCGACGTCGCGCAGGTCGCCGCCGCGGCGCTGCGCATCCCCGAGACGGTCGGGCAGTTCGTGCGCTTCTCCACCGGCGACGTCACCATCCCGGCGGCGCTGCGCGACCTGCCCTGAGCATTTCCGGATCAGTTCGGTCGATCGTCACCGGTTCGGTCACTCCTGCGACCGAACCGGTGACGACCGACCGAACCGATCTCATTGCGACGGCTCCCCGGCGTGCACCACACGGACGTGGTCGCGGAGCCGGTCGACGACGCCGGACCCGGCCGGCGCGTCCGTGATGACCGCCGTCACGGCGTCGAACGGCAGCACGGAGTACGGCGACGCGGCACCGATCTTCTCGGCGGACCCGAGCACGTAGGTCTCGGCGGCCCGGGAGGCCAGCAGCCGCTTCATCGCGGCCTCGTCGGCGTCGCCGGTGGTCAGCCCGGCGTCGGGGTGGACGCCGGTGACACCGAGGAAGAACACGTCGGCGGAGACCTGCCGGGCGGCCTCCACGGCGGCGGCGCCCGAGGCGACGGCGGAGTGCTTGAACAGCTTGCCGCCGATGACGAACACGTCGACGGTCGGGTGGGCGACGAGGGCCGCGGCGATGGTCGGGCTGTGCGTGACGACGGTGCAGCGCAGGTCTGCGGGCAGCACTGCGGTGATCGCGAGGGCGGTGGTGCCGCCGTCGAGGAGCACGGTGCTGCCCGGGTCGATGAGGCCGACGGCGGTCGCGGCGACGAGCCGCTTGCTGTCGACGGCGACCTCCTGCCGCCCGGCGTAGTCGGCGAGCGCCGGCGAGACCGGGAGCGCTCCGCCGTAGACGCGCTGGCACAGGCCCTCGGCGGCGAGGTCGCGCAGGTCGCGACGAATGCTGTCCTCGGAGATCCCGAGGTCGGCGGCGACGGTCTTGGCGACGATCTTCCCGTCCCGGTGGAGCACCTCGAGGAGGTGCTCACGGCGCTGGGCAGCCAGCATGAATCCTTGTTCCTTCCGATTTGTTTGCACGTTCCTGCACACTTGTGCCTATTCTAGGCGGCATGACACCGATGCTCATCCTCGTCGCCGGCCCCTACCAGTCCGGCACCGACGGCGACCCCGCCAGGATGCGGGCCAACCTCGACCGCCTCGAGGCCGCCGCCTGGCCGATCTTCCAGGCCGGCCACGTCCCCATGATCGGCGAGTGGGTCGCGCTGCCCGTGCTCCGCTCCGCCGGCGCGACCGTGCACGACCCCCTCGCGAACGACGTCATGTACCCGACCGCCCAGCGCCTCCTGCAGCACTGCGACGGCGTCCTGCGCCTCCCCGGCGAGTCCCGCGGCGCCGACCAGGACGTCGCCATCGCCCGCGAGCGCGGCATCCCCGTGTGGTTCGACGTCGCCGACGTCCCGCGGATCACCCCGGAGCAGTCGGCGGCCTGACCGTTCGGTCGGTCCTCACCGGTTCGGTCGCAGGGATGACCGAACCGGTGACGACCGACCGACCCGACGGCGGGCGACGACGGCCAGGTGCGGTCGCACGCCGGGCACGTGCCGCCGCTCGACCTCGACGACGTCGAAGCCTGCCGCGTCGAGCCGCTCGGCCGCCCCGTCGGCGGACCACGTCCACGCCGGGGCGACCCGGTGGTCGAACGGCGCGAGGTCAGCGCCGTCGAACAGGCCGAGCAGCAGGCCGCCGCCCGGGGCGAGCGCCCGCGCGACACCGACCAGCACCCGGGGTCAGTCGCTCGCGGGCTTGGTCCGTACGCGCCAGGATCTTCCCTCGGGTTTGAACGACCCGTCAACGAGGACAACCGCGACGTCACGTCGACTGTCAGCGCGCTCCGCCCGACGCGACGACCTCCACCTTGAAGCCGTCAACGTCCTCCAGCCACCCGGCGTAATGGGCCGGTCCGCCTGCGCGCGGATACCTGTCTGCGTACAGCGGCGTCCACCCGTGCTCTGTGGCCTCTACCATCAGCACGTCGACGTCGTCGGGCGTGCCGCCGTGAAAGGCGACGTGGTTGAGGCCGGGCCGCCGCCGGTCATGCGTGTCGCCGGAGAGGTTTGGCGACTCTGTGAGCGTCAGGTACGCGCCGCCACACGACCACGACCGGCCCTCGGGCCACACCTGGTCGAGGACAAACCCGAGTCTGCCCAGCAACCAGGACCAGGCAGGTTCAGCAGCGCCCGCGTCGCGCACCCAGAGCTCGAGGTGGTGGATTCCCGGCACCCGCCCACCCAAGCAGGGGTGACGGTCACCACCGGGACCCGACGCGCGCAGCGAGGTCATCCGGGGCAGGGTGGAAGGACCGCCATCCCACGTCTCGGAGGTCCTGACCATGGCCCGCACCGTCGCCGAACACCTTGTCGACCAGCTCGTCGCCGCGGGTGTGGAACGCATCTACGGGATCGTCGGGGACTCGCTGAACCCGGTGGTGGACGCGGTGCGCCGCACCGAGGGCATCGACTGGGTGCACGTGCGGCACGAGGAGGCGGCGGCGTTCGCCGCGGCGGCCGAGGCCGAGGTGACCGGGAAGCTCGCGGTGTGCGCCGGGTCGTGCGGGCCGGGCAACCTGCACCTCATCAACGGCCTGTACGACGCGAACCGCTCGGGCCTGCCCGTGCTGGCGATCGCCTCCCACATCCCCAGCCCGCAGATCGGCACGAAGTTCTTCCAGGAGACCCACCCGGACCGCCTGTTCAACGAGGCGTCGGTGTTCTCCGAGATGATCTCCACGCCGGCGCAGCTCCCCCGCGTGACACGTTCGGCGATCCAGCACGCGCTCGCCGCGCCGGGGGTCGCCGTCCTCACCCTGCCCGGCGACGTCGCGGACGAGCACGTGCCCGACGACGCCGCCCCGATCCTCATCCCCGGGGCGTGCCCGGCGCGCATCGTCCCGCAGGACGCCGACGTCGCCGCGCTCGCCGAGGCGATCGCCGCGGCCCGCAAGGTCATGCTGTTCGTCGGGGCCGGGGCGCGCGGCTCCCGCGACGAGGTGCTGCAGCTCGCGGACCTCGCGGCCGCACCGGTCGGGCACTCGCTGCGCGGCAAGGAGATCATCCAGTACGACAACCCCCACGACGTCGGCATGTCCGGCCTGCTGGGGTACGGGTCGTGCCACGAGGCGATGCACTCCGCGGACCTGCTGATCCTGGTCGGCACCGACTTCCCGTACGACTCGTTCCTGCCCGCGGACGTCCCGACCGCGCAGATCGACGTCGACGCCTCGCACCTGGGCCGGCGCACCCGCCTGGACATCCCCGTGCACGGCGACGTCGGCGAGACGCTGCGGCTGCTCAACCCCCGCCTCGAGCGCAAGCGTGACCGCAAGTTCCTGCGCTCGATGGTGGACAAGCACGCGAAGCTCATGAACAAGGTCGTGGGGGCCTACACGCGCAACGTGGAGAAGCACACGCCGATCCACCCGGAGTACGCGGCCGTCGTGCTGGACGAGGCGGCGGCCGACGACGCCGTGTTCACCGTCGACACCGGCATGAACAACGTGTGGGCCGCCCGGTACCTCACGCCCAACGGGAAGCGGCGCGTCATCGGGTCGTTCATCCACGGGTCGATGGCGAACGCGCTGCCGCACGCCATCGGTGCCGCGTTCGCGCAGCCCGGCCGCCAGGTGGTGGCGCTCGCCGGGGACGGCGGCCTGTCGATGCTGCTCGGCGAGCTCATCACCGCACGCGTGTACGACCTGCCCGTGAAGGTCGTCGTCTTCAACAACGCCACGCTCGGCATGGTGAAGCTGGAGATGCTGGTCGAGGGCCTGCCGTCGTACGGCACCGACTCCCCCGAGGTCGACTACAGCGCGATCGGCACCGCCGTCGGCATCCCCTCGACGCGCGTGACGAAGCCGAAGGACCTCGCCAAGGCGTTCGCGAACGCGTTCGCCACCGACGGGCCCGCGCTGGTCGAGGTCATGACCGACCCCAACGCGCTGTCCATCCCGCCGTCGATCACGTCCGGGCAGGTGCGCGGGTTCGCCACCGCCATGACCAAGCAGGTCCTCGGTGGCGGCATGGGCGAGGTCATGTCGATGGCCCGCTCCAACCTGCGCAACCTGCCCCGCTGAGGGAGGCCGGCAGGACACTCAGCGCCAGGTGGCGGCGAGCTCCAGGAACGCATCGTTGGCGGCGACCTCGCCGATGCTGACGCGGATGCCCTCGCCCGCGAAGGGACGCACGAGCACGCCGGCGGCGGTCGCGGCGGCGGCGAGCTCGCCGGTCCGTTCCCCGGTGGCCAGCCAGACGAAGTTGGCGTGCGTGACCGGGACCTCCCAGCCCTGCGCACGCAACGCGTCCCACATTCGGGTGCGCTCGGCGACGAGGGCGTCGACGTGCTGCGCCATCTCGGCCTGCGCGGGCGGCTGGAGCGCGGCGATGGCGGCCCGCTGGGCGAGGTGGTTGACGCCGAACGGCGTGGACGCCGCCCGGATGCCCGCGGCGAGGCGCGGCTCGGCCAGCGCGTAGCCGACGCGCAGGCCGGCGAGGCCGTAGGCCTTGGACAGGGTGCGCAGCACGACGACGTTCGGGTTGTCGCGCAGCACGGCCAGCGCGTCGGGCGCCTGCTCGTCGCGCACGAACTCCAGGTAGGCCTCGTCGACGACGACGAGCACGTCGCGCGGGACGACGGCGAGGAACCGCTCCAGCTCGTCGGCGTGCACGACCGGACCGGTCGGGTTGTTGGGCGTGCAGACCAGGACGACGCGGGTGCGCTCGGTGACGGCGGCGGCCATGGCGGGCAGGTCGAGCCGGCCGTCGGCGCCCACCGGCACCGTGACGGGCACGCCGCCCGCGACGGCGGTGATGATCGGGTAGGCCTCGAAGGAGCGCCAGGGGAACAGCACCTCGTCACCGGGCTCGACGACGGCCTCCAGCACGTGCTGGAGCACGGCCACGGAACCGTTGCCGACGACGACCTGCGCGGCGTCCACCCCGACGTACCCGGCGACGGTCTCCACCAGCTCGGTGGCGTACATGTCCGGGTACCGGTTGACGTCGGTGGCCGCGGACTGGATCGCGGCGAGCACGGACGTCAGCGGCGGGTACGGGTTCTCGTTCGACGACAGCTTCCACGCGGCCCCGGTCGGGCGGGCGCCCGGCACGTAGGCGGGCAGCGCCGCGATCGCGGCACGCAGCGGGACGGTGGACGACGCGGGGTCTGCGGCAGGGGTGGTCACAGCCGTCAAGGATGCCACCTCGTACGGGCGCCCGGCTCTCGACGGGGTCGACCCGGCCTGGACGGCGTCGCGGGGAACGCACCCGGACGAACCGCGCGTTTCCACTGTCCGAGCGGGGCGCCCCGTGCCACGATGACGGGCATGAACTTCATCCTGCGAGTCCTCGCGACGGGCCTGGCGCTCTGGCTGTGCGACCTGATCTTCGACAGCGTGGAGATCTTCCCGACCGACGACGTCCTCGGCTACATCCTGAGCCTGGCGGGCGTCGCGGTCGTCTTCTCCCTGGTGTCGATGGTCGTGAAGCCGATCGTGACGATCCTGTCCATCCCGCTGCTCATCCTCACGCTCGGGCTGTTCTACCTCCTCATCAACGCCTTCATGCTCTGGCTGACGACCTGGCTGACGAGCCAGGACTGGCTGGGCGACTGGGGCATGACGA
The DNA here is from genome assembly GCF_001636295.1 of Isoptericola dokdonensis DS-3. Taxonomy (NCBI): domain Bacteria; kingdom Bacillati; phylum Actinomycetota; class Actinomycetes; order Micrococcales; family Promicromonosporaceae; genus Isoptericola; species Isoptericola dokdonensis. The sequence continues at coordinate 2,322,106 of NZ_CP014209.1, forward strand.
TCGACGGCGGGTTCTGGTGGTACCTGTGGGTCGCCCTGATCCTGGCGGTCCTGCAGGCACTGGTCGGCCTGGTGGTCCCGAACGGCGACCGCGACTGACGACCGTCGTCCCTAGGGTCGGGAGCGCCCCACCTCGAAGTACGAGGTGCGGGCGCTCTCGCCGTCCAGGTGCTCCTCGATGCGGCCTCCGACGTCCGCGACCTGCTCGTTGCGGGCCTGCCGAGCGAGGTCGAGGGTGCGCAGGTGGGTACCGACCTGGTGCGCCCGGGACACGCTGCCGGACGCGGCCCGGTCGGCGGGGTCCGCGGAGGCACCGAGATCACGGCTGAGGGTGACACGGTCGCGGGAAGCGGGGTTCTCGGAGGCGGAGCGGCCGTCGAGGGAGGACACGAGCTCCTCGGTGTTCTCGACGTGCAGCACGGGCACGCCGCGCGGGGTGGTGAACGTGGCGGTGGGAGCGCCGACGGTGACGACGCCCGCGACGGGGTGCCGTGCGCGGAACCGCGGGTCGGCGGCGAGCGCCGTGACTCCGATCCCGCCGAGCGAGTGGCCGGTGAGGACGACCGGTTCGTCCGGGGCGGCCCCGGCGGCCTCGAGGGCCTGCACGACGCCGGTCATGACGTCGGCCACGCCGTCGAGGCCCGGTCCGGCCATGAGGTCGAGGTCGGTGTCGACGTCGAACGCGTGCTCGCCGGAGACGAGGGCCTGGGTGCCGGGCACGGTGACGACCCAGGTGGCGGGACCGTCGGCGTGCTCGATCCGCTGCACGGCGACGGTGCCGGACGGCACCCCGGGGACCTCACGGTCCGCGACGCCGTTGCCGGCGGGGTAGAGGTCGCCGGTGCGGGCGACGAGCTCGTCGACGGTGCCCGGCGGCTGCCCGCTCCAGCTCGGCTCGCGTCCGCCCAGCTCCGGCGTCACGTCACGCACCCGCAGGTCCCGACGGGGCGCGAAGGCGTCGACCACGGTCGACAGGACGCGGGCGCCACCCGTCACGGAGGCGTCGTGGAGAGCGAGGGCGGGTGCGCCGAGCGCGACGCCCGTCCCCGCGCCGGTGATGGCCTCGTCCGTGTACGGGGCGAGCGCGCGCAGCAGGTCGTCGAGGATCCCGCCGTCGCCGGTCCCGTCGTCCGTCCCGGCGGGGGCGGGCGCTGCGCGTGCCACGGGCGGTGCCGTGCCGACGTCCTCCCCCGCGCCGTCGGCGCCGCCGAGCGCGTCCCACACCCGCGTCGCGCCCCACAGGGAGACGAGCCCGGGCAGCCCGAGGGCAGGATGCAGCGCGATCGACGTCACCGCCAGGCCGAGCGCCCCGGTCACGGCGACGACCGCACCGCCGATCGCCCGCTCCACGGCGGACTCGGCGTCCTCGACGAGTCCGGCGGCGACGAGCAGCCGGTCGGACAGCGAGGTGCACCCGTCCGCCCGCGCCGCCAGCGCGTCGACGGCCTGGTCCACGAGCGTCAGCGCCCACCGGACCCGGCCGGGCAGCGCCGGGTCCGGCTCGCCGAGCGGCGGCGTCCACAGGATCCGTTCGAGCCGGGACCGGGCGCCGAGGCAGTCGCCGACGGCGGCGCCGAGCACGGCGGCGGCGTCCTGGGCCCGCAGCGCGGCGGTGCGCACGGCGTCGCTGTCCACCCGGGACGGGCCGCGACCACCGGTGACGACGAGCGTGTCCCGGGGGTCGCGCGTCACGACGGCTCGCACCCGGCGGCGACCATGGCGGCGAGGACGAGGGCTGCGCCGTCCGCGTCGAGCGTGGTCAGCAGGGCGCCGGACTCCTCGCGGAACGCGTCGCCGCCCGGCGCGGCCCAGTCGAGCGCCGCGGCGAGCCGCAGGGTCGCGGTGGCCTCCTCGAGGCGGCGGCGGGCGGTGCGCAGGTGGTCGGCCGCGGTGGCGATGTCGCTGGTGGTGAAGGACATGGCGCGACGCTAGGTGCGCGGCCTGCGCCGCGGGGCCTGGTGCGCGCCGACCTGTGGACGAGCACCCGGTGGGGACCGCCCTCCCCGGCTGCGGGACGCCACGGCGTCCGCCCGGCGCCCCGTGGGAGAATGCAGCACGTGACCTCCACCTCGCCGCAGCCCGACCAGTCCGCCGCGCCCGCCCGGGTGAGCCTCGCCGACGTCACCCCGCCGATCGCGCTCGGCCCGCTCGACGGCCGCTACCGCGCCGCGGTGGCCCCGCTGGTGGACCACCTCAGCGAGGCGGCCCTCAACCGGGCGCGCATCCACGTCGAGGTCGAGTGGCTGATCACGCTGTGCAACGGGACGGCCGCCGCGCCGGGCGCCGTCGTGCCGGGCGCACCCACCCTCACGGACGCCGAGATCGCCTACCTGCGCCGGATCCCCGCGACGTTCGGCGCGGACGAGATCGCCGAGCTCGCCGCCATCGAGCGCGAGACCGTCCACGACGTCAAGGCCGTCGAGTACTTCATCAAGCGCCGCCTGGCGGCCGACGTCGCCGGGGCCGCCCTCGGGACGACGAGCCTGCCCGCCGCGAGCGAGCTCGTGCACTTCGCGTGCACGTCCGAGGACATCAACAACCTGTCGTACGCGCTCATGGTGCGCGGCGCCGTCGTCGACGTGTGGCTGCCCGCCGCGACCGCCCTCGGCGACCAGATCGCCGACATGGCGCGCGAGCACGCCGAGGTCCCGATGCTGAGCCGCACGCACGGCCAGCCCGCCACCCCGACGACGATGGGCAAGGAGCTGGCGGTGCTCGCGCACCGGCTGCGCCGTCAGGTCCGCCGCGTCGCGGGCGCGGAGTACCTGGGCAAGCTCAACGGCGCCACCGGCACCTACGGGGCGCACACCGTCGCCGTCCCGGGCGCCGACTGGCCGGCCGTGTCGCAGGCGTTCGTGGAGCACCTGGGTCTCACCTGGAACCCGCTGACCACGCAGATCGAGTCGCACGACTGGCAGGCCGAGGTCTACGCCGACGTCGCCCGCTTCAACCGCATCCTGCACAACCTCGCGACCGACGTGTGGACGTACATCTCGCTCGGGTTCTTCCGGCAGATCCCCGTCCCGGGCGCGACCGGCTCGTCGACGATGCCGCACAAGGTCAACCCGATCCGGTTCGAGAACGCCGAGGCAAACCTCGAGATCTCCTGCTCGCTGCTCGACACCCTGTCGGCCACGCTGGTCACGAGCCGCCTGCAGCGCGACCTCACGGACTCCACGACGCAGCGCAACATCGGCCCGGCGTTCGGGCACTCGCTGCTGGCGATCGACAACGTGCGCCGTGGCCTGAAGGCCCTCGCGGTGGACTCCGACCTCATGGCCGCGGACCTCGACGCCAACTGGGAGGTGCTCGGCGAGCCCGTGCAGTCGGCCATGCGTGCCGCCTCCGTCGCGGGCGTCGAGGGCATGGAGAACCCCTACGAGCGCCTCAAGGACCTCACCCGCGGCCAGCGCGTCGACGCCGCCCGCATGCGCGAGTTCGTCGCAGGTCTCGGCCTGCCCGACGACGTCGCCGCGCGGCTCGCGGACCTCACCCCGGCGGGGTACACCGGCGTGGCCGCCCGCCTGGTCGAGGACTACCTGGCCTGACGCACCGCCTCGGGAGGACGGCGCGGCCCCTGCAGGGTGCCGCGCCGTCGTCGTGCTCAGGCCGGGACGCGCGTCACGGGCGGTCCGACGTCAGGTACCGGGACGCGACGTAGCCGGTCTTCGAGCCGACCTGCACCTTGATCCAGCCGCCCGACATCGTCGCGAGGTGCTTGACCCGGGCGTCCCGCTTCAGCGTGGCCACCTTCGCCGTCGACGTCGACGCGCCCTTGCGCAGGTGCAGGGTCGACACGTCGACCCACGAGTACGTGCTCCCCGACGGGTTGCGCACCACCTGCGCGCCGTCCCGCGTGTCGGACAGGTACCGGGCGTGCACCCACCCGTTCGTGCTGCCGTACCGGACGCGCTGCCACGACCCCTTGAGGCTGCGCAGCATCGTCAGGTGCGCGTCGGCGGGCAGCGCCCGGACCACGCGCGCGGACGTCGACGGCTTCGCCCGCAGGTTGAGCTGGGCCAGCGTGTACCGGGACCCCTGCGACGTGTACGACGGCGACACGTAGTCGCGGTGCACCCAGCCGGTGCGGCCGTTGCGGGTGACCTGACGCCACTCGCCCGGCGCGACCCCGGGCTTGCCCTTGATCACGACGTTCGGCTGGAGGGTCCGCAGGATCTTGTACCCCGTGCCGGGCCCGGAACGCAGGTTGACCTTCCCGGCCGTGAAGTAGCCGCACGACGCCGGCGGCGTGGACCGGGTGTAGTTGCGGATCGACCGCTTCGTCAGGTCGACGCCGCGGTACCGGAGGAACTTCAGCGGGTCCACGGTCGAGCCGGAGCCGTACCCGCCCTTCCAGATCTCCAGGTGCAGGTGCGGCGACGTCGACGTGCCCGTCGACCCGACGTCGGCGATGTGCTGCCCCTTCTTCACCGTCTGGCCGACCTTGACCCGGCCGTCGCCGTCGATGACGTGCGCGTACAGCGACGAGAACTTCTTGCCGTCGAGGGTGTGGTCGACGACCACCCACTGCCCGAAGCCGCGCACCGCGCCGGCCTTGACGACCTTGCCCTTCGCGACCGCCCGGACGTCGGTCCCGCTCGCCGCACCGAGGTCCTGCCCCAGGTGGAACGTGGACGCCGAGCGCACCGGCATGCAGCGGGCGCCGTAGTAGGAGGACAGCACGTACGTGTCGTCCTTCAGCGGCGGGGAGACGACCGTGGCCGCCGACGCCGACGGCGCGACGGCGGCGCCGGCCACGACGAGTGAGGTGGTGGTCGCGACCGCGACGAGCGCGCGGCGTGCTCCTGCTCGGATCCGTCCCATGATCTGGCTCTTCTCGTGAGGGGATGGGACGAGCCGCACCGCCCGCCCCTCACGAAGGTAGGTCGCCCCGGGCGACAGCGCGCGTTCACGGCACGACGACGCCCGCCTCGTCGAGAACCTTGTTCGCATTCGTCAGCATTCGGTCGCCGATCTCGTGCCGGCTCTCGAAGTACGCGGGGTTGTCGGCGATGTACCGCACCTGGACGGCGGCATCGAGGTCGGCCAGCCGCTGCACCGTGCCGAGCGTCTGCTTGCACCGGACGTCCACCTCGACGACGCGTGCCCGTTCCGCCGTGCTGCCCACGAGGAGCGGTCGCGGTGCCGGCTCGTCCTGGAAGGCGAGATCGTCCTCGGTGTACCCCAGGGCGAGGAACTCCTCCATGATCGACTCCTCGTCGACGAAGAAAGCGTCGGAGCCCGCCTCGGTCGACGCGCGGTCGATCGCCGCCGCGCGGACCTCGGCAAGGACGGCGAGGGCCTCCTGCTGCTCCGGGGTGTACGCGCCCTCGAAGTCCAGCATCCCGTCAGGGACGAGCGCCTGGGCCTCGGCCGGCTCCAGACCCTCGGCGGCCAGGCACTGCTCCCATTCCTCGACGACGGCGACAGCTTGTCGGGCCACCTTGCGCATCGACGGTTCCAGGTCCTTCCGGCTGGACGCCGTCCGGTAGCCCGAGAGTTCGAGCGTCCCCTCGGGCCTGCCCGTCGATGTCCCTCGCCCCCAACCTGTGGCGAGGAATTCGTCGTGGGTCATGCCCTCGATGCGCTCGGTCGCGGCGTCGGCGCAGTCCTGCCACCGCTCGCCGGCGTCCGGGTCGTCGGCCACGGGAGCGTTGTCCCCCGGGATCGAGGTGTCGTTGAGGTGCGCGGGGTCGTCGGCCCACCCGTACCAGTAGGCACCGCGGTCGATGACCGCGTCGTAGTCGAGTGCCAGGTCCTCCCGCGACCACAGGCCGTACCCGCGCAACCGCTCGTCCCGGACCGGCACGGCCCCCACGAACTCGACCTCGTCCCCGTAGCCCAGGTCCTCCAGGCAGGTGACGTGCAGGTACTGCTCGGCCGTGTCCACCACCGCCTGCTCGCGCGCGGTCAGCACCCAGTCGTCCTCGGGGAACCTGATGGTCCCGGCCTCGTGATCGACGACGGCGTGCTCACCGTCGTCGGGCGACGGCGGGTACACCTCCCAGCCGGGAGACGCCGACGGCGACGGCGAGGTCGAGACCTCCGGCGCCGCGGGCAGCGGGTCGGGCCGCGGGGCGGACGAGGTGCCGGCCCAGGCGAGTCCCCCGGCGACCAGGCCCGCGCAGAGCAGCCCCGTCCCGCCGACCCCGGCGACGGTCCGCCGGGTCCGGCGCCGGTGCCCGAGCGCGAGCACGCGGTCCCGGTCGACGGTGACCTCCGGCGTCCGGTCCGCCAGCGCACGCAGGTTCTCGATCAGCTGGTCGTCGTTCATCGCGAGACCTCCGTCCCGACCGCGGGGACGGAGGAACCGGCGAGCTCGCCCCGCAGCTGCGCGAGCCCCCGGGACGCGGCCGACTTGACCGCTCCGACGGTGATGCCGAGGTCCTCGGCGACCTCGCGCTCGCCGAGGTCGACGAGGTAGCGCAGCACCACGACCCGGCGCCGCCGCTCGGGCAACCTGGCCAGCGCCCGCACCAGCAGGTCCCGGTCGGCGTGAGCGTCGTCCGGCCCCGCCTGCCGGCCGTCGGGCAGGTCGTCCGCGGCGAGCAGGACCTCCCGGCGGTGCTTGCGCCACGTGTCGATCCGGGCGTTCGCCAGCACCTTGCGTGCGTAGGCGAGCGGGTCTCGCGCCCGGGCGCGCGGCCATGCGACGTACGTCCGCACGAGCGCCTGCTGGACGAGCTCCTCCGCGCGGTGCCGGTCGCCCGTGAGCAGGTAGGCCGTCCGGCCGAGCAGCGGCTCCGCCTGCGTCATGAACGCCTCGAACTCGGCGTCGCGATCGACGTCCCCCTCGGGTGCGACGACCACCGGCATCCACCGTTCCGGCACGGTCACGTCCTCTCGTAGCGCTGTCACACGGGGAACACGGGTGACGTCCGGGTAAGGTTGCCCGGCCCTCGGACCAGCGTCGTGGGCGTCCGGATGCCGGGCGGGTGGACCCGCCCTAGCGTCGTGCCTACCCCGACCCGGAGGCTCCCGTCATGATCGAGACGTACCCGGTCCTCACCCTCGTCCCGCCGGTGCTCGCCATCGTCCTGGTCGTCGCCACGCGGAAGGTGCTGCTCAGCCTGGGGGCGGGTGTCCTCGCGGCGGCGCTGCTCGTCGCGGACCTCGCCCCGCTCGACACCCTCCGGCTCGTCTGGGAGGCGTTCGCGGGGATCTTCTGGACGGACGGCGCGGTCAACACCTGGTACGTGTACATCCTCGCGTTCGTGCTGATCCTCGGCGTGATCGCCGCGTTCATCATGATGTCCGGCGGCACGTCCGCGTTCGCCGACTGGGCGGTGCAGCGCATCCGCACCCGCCGCGGCGCGCAGGTGCTGCCCGCGATCATGGGGATCGTCATCTTCATCGACGACTACTTCAACGCCCTCGCCGTCGGGCAGGTCGCCAAGCCGGTCACCGACCGGCACCGGGTCGCCCGCGCGAAGCTCGCCTACATCATCGACTCGACGTCCGCGCCCGTGTCGGTGCTCGCCCCGTTCTCGAGCTGGGGCGCCTACATCATGGGCATCCTCGCGCCGATCATCGCGGCCTCCACGCTCGGCATCTCCAGCGTGCAGGCCTTCCTCGGTGCCGCCGCGAACAACTTCTACGCCATCGCCGCGGCGCTCACCGTGTGGCTCGTCGTCGTGCTGCGGCTCGACGTCGGCCCGATGCGCCGCGAGGAGCTCCGCGCCGTCGAGCACGGGCAGACGTTCGGCGACGACGCGACCGTCCCCGGCCAGCTCTCCGAGGACCTGCCCGTGCACGAGCCCGGCGCCAAGCGGGCGCTGTTCGTGCCGTTCGCGCTCCTCGTCCTGGGCGTGCTCGGCGGCATCGTGTGGACGGGGCACGCCGCCGCCGGGACCTGGTCGCCGGTGGAGATCCTCGCCGAGACCGACCCCGCCGGTTCCCTCCTCGTCGGCGGCGTCCTTGGTCTGGCGGCCGCGATCTACTACTACCTGCGCTACACCGCACCCAACCCGAGGTTCTCCCGGCAGCACTTCGGGCAGGGCTGGGTCGAGGGCGTCAAGGCCATGTGGCCCGCCGTGAGCATCCTGGTGCTCGCGTGGATGCTCACCGGCCTCATCGACCAGCTCGGCACCGGCGCGTACCTCGGCGGGCTCGTCGAGAGCGCCGACCTGTCCCCCGCCTGGCTCGTCCCCATCACGTTCGTCGTCGCCGCGGCGATGGCGTTCGCCACCGGGACGTCGTGGGGTTCCTTCGCGCTCCTGCTGCCGCTGGTCGGCGGCATCATGAACTCCGTCGGCGAGCCCGACCTGCTGCTCCCCGCCCTCGGCGCCGTCCTCGCCGGCGCCGTCCTCGGCGACCACGTCTCGCCCATCAGCGACACGACGATCCTGTCGTCCACCGGCGCCGGGTGCGACGTCATCGTGCACGTCGTCACGCAGCTCCCCTACGCGGGTGCCGCCGCCCTGGCCTCCCTCGTCGGGTACGTCGCCCTCGCCCTCGGTGCGGGGACCGCCGTCGGGCTGGCCGTCACCGTCGTCGTGCTGGTGGGCACGGTGCTGGTGGCCCGTGCCGTGAGCCGGCCCGTCGAGGAGTCCGTGCCCGCGACGACCTGACCGCCCGCGGGCCGCGACGGTCAGTCGGGCCGGCGCAGGGTGAGAGCGTGCCAGGTGCCCGGCCCGACCACGCCGTCCGACGGACGGTCGGACGCCGGGGCGGACGCCGACCGGAAGGCCCGCACCGCCTCCTCGGTGCCGGGACCGAACCGTCCGTCGGCCGGTACGCCGAGCAGCACCTGGGCGGCCCGCACCGCCTCGCCGTCGTCGCCGCGGCGCACCGTCACGACGAGCCCCGGCCAGTCCAGCTGCCCGACGGTCGTGCACAGGAACCGCGTGCGCAGGCCTTGCTGGAAGGCGCGCACGGCGGCGCCGGCCGACGGCCCGAACACCCCGTCGGCGGCCACGTCCGCGCCGTGCGCCCGCAGCAGGTGCTGTGCGGGGCGCACGCGCCAGTTCTCCTCCTGGCGGGACCCGACCTTCACCAGCGGCCACGGCCGCGGGCCGGCCAGCAGCGTGCTGAGGAACGACCACGTCTCCTCGCCCGCCATCCCGTCGACGGTGAGCCCCCACGACTCCTGGAACGACCGCACCCGCTCGGCCGTGCGCGGCCCGAACTCGCCGTCGACCACGAGCGGCGGGTCGCCCGGGGAGCGCGGCAGCCCGAACTGCTGGACCGCCCGCACCGCGTGCCCGGAGTCGCCCCGCCGGGTGCCGACCACCAGGTGCGGCCACGTGCGCGCCCCCACCACGCCGTCGACGTCCAGGCCGTGCGCCGTCTGGAACGCCCGCACGGCCGTGCGCGTCCGCGGGCCGAACACGCCGTCGGCCATCACCGCGTACCCCTGGTCGCGCAGCAGGTACTGCATCCCCTGGACGGCAGGCCCCTCGTCGCCGGTCCCGATCGCGCGCCACGGCTCCACGTTCATCCTGCCCCCTCGATGCCTCTCCGGGAGGGAGCGGGGGCGCACCGCCGCTGATACCCGGTCCGGGAGCGCCGAGGGGGCGACACACCCCCTGGCGACTGGCAGGATCGAGGCATGCACCCTCGCGCCGGTCAGGTAGCCCTCCCCGAAGACCTCATCGACGTCGACCAGGTGGTCGGCGCGTACTACGACCGCACCCCCGACGTCGACGACCCGGCCCAGCAGGTCGTGTTCGGCACGTCCGGCCACCGCGGCTCCTCGCTGGACTCCGCGTTCAACGAGGCCCACATCGCCGCGATCACCCAGGCGATCGTGGAGTACCGCGCAGCCCAGGGCACGGACGGTCCGCTGTTCATCGGCCGGGACACGCACGCCCTGTCGCTGCCGGCGTGGCAGACCGCGCTGGAGGTGCTGGCCGCCGCGGGCGTCACCGTCATGGTCGACGCCCGGGACTCGTTCACCCCGACCCCGGCGGTGTCGCAGTCGATCCTCATCCACAACGGGGCGGCCACGGACGAGGGGGTGCGCACCTCCGGCCCCGGCCTGGCGGACGGCATCGTGGTGACGCCGTCCCACAACCCCCCGCGTGACGGCGGCTTCAAGTACAACCCGCCGCACGGCGGCCCGGCCGGGTCGGAGGCGACGGGCTGGATCGCGGACCGCGCGAACGAGATCCTGCGCGGCGGCGGCCTGGCGTCGGTGCGCCGTGTGTCGCTCGAGGACGCGCTGGCCGCAGGCACGACGCACCGCCACGACTTCCTGTCGACCTACGTGGACGACCTGTCGAACGTCCTCGACCTGGAGGCGATCCGCGGTGCCGGGGTGCGGATCGGCGCCGACCCGCTCGGTGGCGCATCGGTGGAGTACTGGGGGGCGATCGGCGAGCGGTACGGCCTCGACCTGACCGTGGTGAACCCGCAGGTCGACCCCCGGTGGGCGTTCATGACGCTCGACTGGGACGGCAAGATCCGGATGGACTGCTCGTCGCCGTCGGCGATGGCGTCCCTGGTGCACCAGATGCGGCCCGAGGGTGGCGGCGACGCCCCGTTCGACGTCGCGACGGGCAACGACGCCGACTCCGACCGCCACGGCATCGTCACGCCCGACGCGGGGCTGATGAACCCGAACCACTACCTCGCGGTCGCGATCCGGTACCTGTACGGCGGGGCGCGGCCCGACTGGCCGGCGGGTGCCGCGATCGGCAAGACGCTCGTGTCGTCGGCGCTGATCGACCGGGTCGCGGGCGACCTGGGACGCACCCTGACGGAGGTGCCGGTCGGCTTCAAGTGGTTCGTGCCCGGGCTGCTCACGGGCGAGGTCGGGTTCGGTGGCGAGGAGTCCGCGGGGGCGTCGTTCCTGCGCAAGGACGGCCGCGTCTGGTCGACCGACAAGGACGGCATCCTGCTCGCGCTGCTCGCGTCCGAGATCATCGCGACGACGGGGCGGACGCCGTCGGAGCACCACGCCGACCTCGTGGACCGGTACGGACAGTCCTGGTACGCCCGCATGGACGCCGCCGCGTCGCGCGAGCAGAAGGCGCGGCTCGCGGCCCTGTCCCCCGAGCAGGTCACCTCCACGACGCTCGCCGGCGCGGAGATCACCGCGAAGCTCACCGAGGCGCCCGGCAACGGCGCGTCGATCGGTGGCCTCAAGGTCACCACGGAGAACTCGTGGTTCGCCGCCCGGCCGTCCGGCACGGAGGACGTCTACAAGATCTACGCGGAGTCGTTCGTGTCCGCCGAGCACCTGGAGCAGGTGCAGGCCGAGGCCGAGCAGGTCGTGGGCGACGCCCTCGCCTGACCCGCTGCCGCGCGTGCCCCCGTCCGCTGCGGTCGGGGGCACGCGCGCGTCACGGCCGGTCGACCAGGAGGTCCTGCTGCTCCGGGTGCCGGGCGATGTACGCCTTGATGAACGGGCACAGCGGGACCACGCGCTCGCCGGCGGCCCGGACGGTGGCGAGCGCCCCGGCGGCCAGGGCGGAGCCGACGCCCTGCCCCTCGAACTCGGGCGACACCTCGGTGTGCGTGAAGGTGACGACGCCGTCGCGGCGCCGGTAGTAGGCGCCGCCCGCCTCGGTACCGTCGTCGAGCAGGGCGAGGAAGACGCGGCGGTCGGGGTCGTCGCGGACGGTCACGGCAGGTCGTGGGTCGGTCATCAGGCCATCGTGCCCTGGTGATCGTCCTCGGACCAGAGCACGTCCTGGGACTCGGGGTGCCGGTCGAACCACCGGGCGACGTACCAGCAGTCGGGCCGCACGCGCAGGTCGGCGGAGCGGGCGTCGTCGAGGACGTGGGCGACCAGGGCCGCGGCCACGCCGTGGCCGCGGAACTCCGGGACCACGACGGTGCTGGGGATGGTGACGACCTGGTCGGTGCACTCGTAGCGCAGGACCCCGACGACCCGGGCCTCGCCGTCGACGACGACGGACGCCTCGTACCGCTGGTGGTCCGCGTCGTGGCGGACGTCGATGTCGACGGTGGTGGTCACCCCAGGCAATCTACCCGCAACGGCCGACGGCGGGGCGGCCTCGGCGCCACGGAACGGCCGTGACGCAGCACGTGGCAGCCGAGCCCCCTGCGCTCTGCTGCCACGTCCGACGTGGCCTCCACGCTGCTCGATCGGTCCGACCCGTGCAAGGTCTCCCGGGGATTTCACCCGGGTGGTCAGGCGACGGTGGTGCCGAACGCGAGACCCAGCCCGTAGGTGACGGCGGCGGCACCGAACCCGATGACGAGCTGGCGCAGGGCGCGCGACACCGGCGACGTGCCGGACAGCAGTCCGGTGACGGCGCCGGTGACGGCGAGGCAGACACCGACGAGCACGCTCGCGACGACCACGGCCGTCATGCCCTCGAGGCCCAGCAGGTACGGCAGCACGGGCACGATCGCGCCCGACGCGAAGAAGCAGAAGCTGGAGATCGCGGCGCCCCACGCCGTGCCGTGGGTCTCGAGGTCGTCCCCGGCCGCCGCCTCGGCGTCGGCGTCGATGCCCTCGGTGACCCCCGTCGCCGCGAGGCGGGACAGCACGAGGTCGGCCCGCTGCTGCGCGTCGCCGGCGTCCATGCCGCGCGCCCGGTAGACGAGGGCGAGCTCGTTGGCGTCGACGTCGAGGTCGGGCAGGGCGCGGGCCGTCTCCGGGTCGGGGTTCGACGCCTCCAGCAGCTCGCGCTGGGACCGCACCGAGATGAACTCCCCCGCGCCCATGGACAGCGCCCCGGCCAGCAGGCCCGCGACGCCCGTGACGAGCACGGTGCCCGTCGCGACACCGGACGCCCCCACGCCGAGCACGAGGGCGAGGTTCGACACGAGGCCGTCGTTCGCGCCGAAGACGGCGGCGCGGAACGTCCCGGAGAGGCGGTTGCGGCCGCGCGTCGCCAGGGACCGCACGACCTCCTCGTGGATCTGCTCGTCCGCCGCCATCCGCGCCGTCGCGTGCTCCTCGCGCCCGTACACCGAGCGGGCCTCGGCGCGCTGCACGAGCGCGAGGACGAACACCCCGCCGAACCGGCGCGCGAGGAACGCGAGGAACCGGGTGCGCACGTCACCCTGGAGCGGCATGCCGACGTCGTCGCCGAGCAGGTCCAGCCAGTGCTGCTCGTGCCGCTTCTCCGCCGCGGCGAGGGCCAGCAGGATCTCCCGCTCCTCCCCCGAACGTCGGGACGCGAGGTCCCGGTAGACGGCGGCCTCCGCGCGCTCCGCGGCGAGGTACCGGCGCCAGCGGCGGATGTCGGCCGGGGTGCGAGCGGGTGCGTCCATGACCCTCATCATCGCCGCAGGTGGTCGCGCACGGGTTCCGGCCGCCCGACCTGGGCGTCTGCGGACGCCGGGACGGTCGTTTTCGGGCGTCCGTACCTGTACCGTTCACCCGACTGTCACCGGGGGAGGGCACAATGGACCTGTCGCCCGTCCAGGCGACGTTCCACCGAGGGAAGACAGACGGAATCTGCGGAATCCGAGGGACATCGGCGTGATCATTGTCAGCACCGACGGCACCGGCCCGCGCGACGGCGGCGCGATCGGCTGGGCCTGGGTGGCCCACGGCTCGGGCCGGTTCGACTCCGGTGGTGCCGCCGACGGCACCGCCCAGGTCGCCGAGCTCGTCGCGCTGCGCCAGGCGGTCGAGGCCCACCCCGGCGACGAGCCTCTGTTCGTGGAGGCGTCGTCGCAGTACGCGGTGCGGTGCGCGTCGGAGTGGCTGGACGCCTGGAAGGCGCAGGGCTGGCGGACGGCGTCCGGCGGTGAGGTCCCCCACCTCGACCTGGTGCGGGGGATCGACGACGTCGTGACCGGCCGCGGCGGTCCCGTCCGGTTCCGGTGGGCGCGCGGGCACGTCGACAGCCCCTTCACGCAGCGGGCCCAGGAGCTCGCCCGCCTCGCCGCGGAGGACTGGGCCGCCGGCCGCGGCGACCTCGACGGCACCCTGCTCGCCGACCCGATCGACAGCGCCGCCACCCCGGCCGAGCGCCAGCCCGAGCCCGTGGGGGCGCGGCACGGCCGCGACGACCACCGCGGCCCGGTCACCTCCGGCCCCGACTGGGAGCTCGGCACCCTGTTCGACTGACCGGTGCCCGACCGCGACGTCTTCGGTCCCGTTCCGCGGTGCGTCGTCGTCGGACGGGAAGCGCAGGTCGCGCAGCGACCGTGAGCGCGACGACGCACCGCGGGGACGGGCCGGCCGTCACCCCATCAGTTGGACGACCCGTTCGAGGCCGGGACCTCCTTGGCCGCCAGCCCGGAGATGAGCTGGTTGATGTCGACGCCGGTCAGCTCCTTGATGACGGCCTGTCCCTCACCGAGGACGTTCGAGACGTTCTTGGTGAGCGCGGACGCACCGTCGGTGGAGATCACGGTCATGCCCTGGATGGCCGCCATCGGCTCGGCGGCGGCGCGGACGATCTCGGGCAGGCGCTCGATGAGCTCCTGCACGAGGGCGGCCTCGCCGTACTTCTTCAGCGCCTCCGCCTTGGCGTCGGTCGCGATGGCCTCGGCGCGGCCCTCCGCCTCGGTGGCGGCGGCGCGCGCCTCACCCTCGGCGCGGATACCGGCGGCGAGCGCCACCTGGCGGTCACGCTCGGCCTCACCGGCACGACGGACGGCCTCGGCGGCCGCCTCGGCGTCCTGGAGGGCGGCACGCTTGTTCGCCTCGGCGATGGTGGTGCGCTTGAACGCGTCGGCCTCGGTCGCGGCGTTCTGCGAGTCGCGGCGGGCGTTGGCGTCCTGGACCTCGGCGTACGCCTTGGCCTCGGCCGGCTTGCGCACCTCGATGTCGAGGCGCTCCTGCTCCACGCGGGCCTTCTCGGACAGCGCCTCACGCTCCTGCTGCGCGACCAGGCGGTCCTGCTCGGCACGCGCGAGCTGGCCGGCGGCCTCGGCCTCGGCCTGGGCGCGGTCGGTCTCGGCCTTGATGGACGACTTGCGCAGGTCGAGCGCCTTCTGCCGCTCGGCGATCTGCTCGGCGGCCTCGATGACGGCGAACTCCGACGCCCGGCGTGCCTCGGCCTCGGAGACCTCGGCGACCTGGCGGGCGCGGGCGGACTCGGCACGGCCCAGGTTCGCGAGGTAGTCGGAGCCGGGCGTGGAGATGTCGGAGATGTTGAGGATGTCGACCTGGAGGCCCTGCTCGGCGAGGTCGATCTTCGTCGACTCGACGACGCGGTCGGACAGCCCCTTGCGGTCGGAGATGATCTCCTCGATCGTCATGTCGCCGACGATGGAGCGCAGCGAGCCCTCGAGGGACTCGGCGATGATCTCCGTGAGGAGCTCCTGCTGGGAGAGGAACCGCTGGGCGGCACGGCGCACGCCCTCCTCGTCACCGCGAACCTTGAAGTTGATCGACGCCTTGATGGCGATCTTGATGCGCTTGGAGTCGACGCCCTCGACGGTGATGCCGATCTGGCGCTGCTCCAGGGAGATCGCGAAGCCCTGCTGGAGGATCGGCCAGACGAACGTGCGGCCGCCGATGACGACCTTCTGGCCCTGGACGTCCTTGCGGCCGGCACCGCGACCGACGATGACGAGCGCCTGGTTCGGGGGGACGCGGCGGATGCGCTGTGCGACGAAGACGCCGATCGCCAGGAAGGCGACGACGACGGCGGCCACCGCGATGGTGGTCACGAAGGATGAGTCGTTCATGGTGTGCGCGCCGGGGGCGCGGTTCCTCTCTGGTGGGTTGTTCAGGCTTCGGGGCGGTACGGGCCGACCCGCACGCTGTTCGGCTGGTGCTCGAGGACGACGACGCGGGTCCCCGCGGCGATGGGTTCGAGCGACCACGCGAGGCGGCGCTCGAGCTCGCTGGCGGCGTCGAGCGACACCTCGCCGGAGGACTGCGTGATGTCGGTGGTGGCGGTCCCCTGGACGCCGACGAGGTCGACGGCGACGCCGTCCTCGGAGGCGGCGAGGCGTCGGATCATCACCTGGGCGACGACGACGGCGAGGAGCCCGACGACGGCCGACGCGACGTAGGCGACCCAGGTGGGGAGGTCGTTGACGGTGACGATCGTGCCGACGGCACCGAAGACGACGGCGCCGACGCCGAGCGACGTGCCGGAGAGGGCGCCGTCGCCGAGGTCGACGAGGTCACCCACCACCAGGGAGGCCAGCAGCAGGACGAGTCCGAGGGCGCCGATGATGGCGAAGACGAGCACGGGTACTCCGGGTGCGTAGATGTGTCGGGATTGTGAAGGATGCCACAGATATGCCTCCGGATGTCACCCCCTCCGCCGTGCGGGACGATCGAGCCATGAGCGTTCTCGACGACGGCGGGCCACATCTGGTGCTCCTGCGGCACGGTGACACGGAGTGGGCCCTGGCCGGACGGCACACCGGACGCACCGACGTCCCGCTCCTGCCCGCCGGCGAGGAGCAGGCGCGAGCCGCGGGCCGCCGCCTGGCCGGGCTGGCACCCGCCGCGGTGTTCTGCTCGCCCCTGACCCGGGCCCGCCGGACGGCGGAGCTCGCCGGGTTCGGCGCCGGGACGGTCGACGACGCGCTGGCCGAGTGGGACTACGGGCCGGTCGAGGGCCGGACGTCGGCCGAGGTCGCCGCGGCGACCGGCCGTCCCTACGAGATCTTCCGCGACGGCGTCCACGTGCTGCCCGCCACCGCCGACGGGTCGCCCGGCGAGACCCTGGCCGACGTCCGCGCGCGCACCGACGCGTTCCTGGACCGGGTGCGACCGGTGCTGGACGCCGGCGGCGGGCCGGTGCTCGTCGTCGCGCACGGCCACCTGCTGCGCATCCTGGCGACGGCCTGGCTCGGCGTCGAGGCGACGTTCGGCGCCCGGCTGGAGCTCGGCTGCGCCGCGATCAGCGTGCTCGGCACCTCGCACGACCTCCCGACCGTCGAGCTGTGGAACCTCGCCGACCACTGACCGGTCGCGAGGTAGTACCGGAGGTCGTGAGGTAGTGCCCCAGGGGTACTACCTCACGACCTCCGGTACTACCTCGCGGGTCGAGACGCGCCCGCGGGTGGTGCAAGGATGGCGGCCATGGCGTTGAGCGAACGGAACCTCACCGACGGCGAGCAGGTCGTCATGGAGCTGCGGGAGCACCCGAAGGCCCTGGTCTGGCCGATCGTCCTGCTGATCGTGGTGCTCGTCGGGGCCGTCGCCGCGGGTGCGCTGGTCCCCGAGGGGCCCGGTCGGTGGGCCGCCTGGGCGGTGCTCGCCGTCGTCGCCGTCGTCTGGGTGCTCGTGCCGTGGCTGCGGTGGCGCTCGACGTCGTTCACCGTGACGAACCAGCGCATCGCGATGCGCTCCGGCATCACCACGCGCGTCGGCCGCGACATCCCGCTCTACCGCATCAACGACATCTCGATGGAGAAGGACCTGGTCGACCGGATGTTCGGCTGCGGCACCCTCGTCGTCTCCGACGCCACCGAGAAGGCCGGCATGCGCCTGCCCGACGTCCCCGACGTCGAGGACGTCCACCGCCGCCTCCAGGAGCTCCTGTTCCGGGCCGACGACGGCTCCGACGACGGCGAGTGGCCCCCGACCGAGCCCCGTCGTCGGCGCTGACTCACCGAACTCTGCGCTGACTCGCGGGCCGGACCGGGCGCGAGTCAGCGTGAAATGCGTTCAATCAGCGCGGATCGGCGCGAGTCAGCGCAGGTTCCGGTGAGTCAGCGCAGACCGAGGGCTGCGGCGAGGGCGACGGCGCCCGGCGTGCGCTCGGCGGTGGGGACCGCGGCGAGCGCCTCGACCTGCTCGACCATCCACGGGCTGAAGGCCCACGGGGTGGCCTCGACGGCGGTGCGGAACGCGACGGGGTCGCTCCAGGCGTGCTCGGCGACCTCGTCGGGGTTGGGGTCGAGGTCACCGACGACGCGCGCGACGAAGACCGGGCAGATCTCGTTCTCGACGACGCCGGACGCGTCGACGGCGCGGTAGCGGAAGTCGGGCAGCGCCACCTGGACGTCGGTCACCTCGGCGCCGAGCTCGTGGACGACGTGCCGCTGGAGGGAGTCCTCGGGTGCCTCGGTCCAGCGCTGGTGCCCGCAGAACGAGTTGGTCCACACGCCCGGCCAGGTGCGCTTGACCAGGGCGCGACGGGTGACGAGCAGCCGACCGGCGTCGTCGAACAGGTAGCAGGAGAACGCGAGGTGCAGCGGCGTCTCGGTGGTGTGCACCTCCGCGCGCGGGATCGTTCCGGTGCGGTTCCCGGCGTCGTCGCAGGTGACGACGTGGTCCTCGGTCACGGGGGTGTGGGTGCTCATCACCTCATCGTGTCACGGCTGCCGGCGTGCCCGACGTCACGGTTTCTCCCGCATCAGGAGCTCACGCCGCAGGAGTCGCAGCACCCCGCCGACCCGTGCCACGGAACCTCACGCGTCAACCGTCGATGCCGGAGGAACCGCCGCGCCGGGCAGCTCGGCCGACGACGGCCCGTCAGCGGGCGAGCGCCTTGGCGACGCGGGAGCCCATGTCGTCGCTGAGCCGGAGCTCCCCGGCGTCGGCGGCGGCGCGCAGCGCGGCGGCGAGCCGGGCGGTCTCGGCGAAGGCGGGGCGGCCGCCGTTCCACGCGGTGAACCACCCGGCGACGGTGACTCCGTGAGAGGGGCGGTGCACCACCTCGACGGCGTCCCCGGCGGTCAGCTCACCGGTCTCGACGACGCGCAGGTACGCCCCGGTGCGGCCCACCTCGGTGAAGCGTCGCACCCAGCGCGGCGGGGAGCCGAGGCGGCGGGCGAAGGTGGCGCAGGGGGTGCGCGGCTGGGTGACCTCCAGGACGGCGGTGCCGATGCGCCACCGCTCCCCGATGGCGGCCCCGGACACGTCGAGACCGCGGGTGCGCAGGTTCTCGCCGAACAGGCCGGGGGTGACCTCGCGGTTGAGCTCGGGCTCGAAGAACGCGGCGTCCTCGGCGGCGTAGGCGTAGACGGCCTGGTCCTCGCCGCCGTGGTTCGCGCGGTCGGCCTGGACGTCGGCGTAGAGGCCGAGCCGCCCGGCCTTGACCGGCCCCTCGACGGGTCGCTTGTCGATGGCGGTCACGCCCACCGTCCCGGCGTCGGGCAGGAGCTGGTGGACACGACAGACCGCGAGGACCTCACTCATGGGCGTCATGCTGGCACACCGGCGGCGGCCGTCACGCCTCGTCGACGGCGGCCGTCACCCCCCGGCGACGACGGACGGCCTGCAGCGCGGCGTAGGCGACGAGGATCACGACCACCACGCCGGCGGTGGCGGCGAGCTGGGCGCGGGCGGCGGCGTCGGACAGCATGAGGACCACGAGCGCTGCGAGCGCCACGAGCACGGCCCAGGTGAGCCATGGGTAGCCCCAGGCGCGCAGCGGCATCGCTGCGCCGGACTCGCGGGCGGCGGCCTCGAGGCGGGGGCGCAGGCGGAGCTGGGAGACGGCGACGAGCACCCACACGACGAGCAGCACGGCGCCGACGGCGTTGAGCAGGATGGCCAGGAGCGTCTCCGGCAGCAGCCAGTTGAGGCCGACGGCGACGACGCCGAACGCGACGGACACCCACACGGCCACCGCGGGGACGCCGCGCCGCGAGACGCGGGCCGCGACGGCCGGAGCGTCACCGCGGCCGGCGAGGGAGAACAGCATCCGGGAGGTGCCGTAGATGTTGGCGTTGAAGGCGCTGAGCAGCGCGATGACGACGACGACCTCCATGAGCCGCGCGGCGCCGTCGAACCCGGCCATCTCCAGCACGGTGACGAACGGGGAGGCGAGCGCGTCGGCGTCGTCCCAGGGGATGAGCGCGACCATGATCGCGACGGACCCGATGTAGAACGCGAGGATGCGCCACAGGATGGTGCGCGTGGAGCGGACGACGGCGGTGGCCGGGTCGCGGGCCTCGGCGGCGGCGATGGTGACGATCTCGATGCCGCCGAACGCGAAGACGACGGTGAGCAGGCCGGCGGCGATCCCGGCCCAGCCGGCGGGCGCGAACCCGCCGTGCTCGGCCCACCCGCCCAGCACCGACCCCTCGACGGGGATGATCCCGACGACGATCAGCACGCCGACGACGAGGAACCCGACGATGGCAGCCACCTTGATGAGCGCGAACCAGAACTCGGCCTCGCCGAAGTGCCGGACGCCGACGAGGTTGATCGCCCCGAACACCGCCACGACGACGGCCGCCGCGGCCCACTGCGGGACTCCGGGCCACCAGCCGTTGACGATCTCCGCGACGCCGGTGATCTCGACGCCGAGCACCATGATGAGCATGAACCAGTACAGCCAGCCCAGCAGGAACCCGGCCCAGCGGCCGAGCGCGGTCTCCGCGTAGACGGAGAAGGAGCCGGAGGCGGGCAGCGCGGCGGCCATCTCGGCGAGCATCCGCATGACCAGCACGACGAGCACGCCGGCGATGGCGTAGCTGACGAGCACGGCCGGTCCGGCGGTGGCGATGCCGACGCCGGAGCCGAGGAACAGCCCGGCACCGATGGCGGAGCCGAGCCCCATCATCGTCAGGTGGCGGGTCTGCAGGCCGTGCGTCAGCGGTGCGGCACCGGTGCCGGCGGTGGCCGGGGCGGCGTCGGGGGTGGGTGAGATCGTCACCGGGACACGCTAGCCCGGCCTCCTCCCCCGCCGGGCATCGAGCGTGCTGACTTGGCACCTCTTGACCCGGTTTGAGGGGTCGAGCCGGCACGCTCGATGCGTCACACCCGGTGCGGGGCGTCAGGCGGTCATCAGGTCCCGGCGGCGGAACCCGACGAACCCGAGGACGACCAGCACGGCCGTGACGCCCCACAGGACGGCGAGGTCCCCGGCGGCGAAGTCGCCGGAGAACGCGGTGGGCACCCAGTCGAAGGGCGACAGCCGGAACACCCAGTCGGGCAGGTCGAACAGCGCGCCGAACATCCCGATGACGAACGTCCAGGCGAGCAGCGCCCACGCGAGCCCGGTGAGCCGCGGCGCCCACCCGTACAGCGCCACGACGAGCCCGAGGAAGACCCCCAGCGCGGGCAGGTACGTCCACAGCACGGTCGTGTAGTCGCCGAACGTCTGGTCGTCCCAGCCGACGACGACGGCGCCAGCCCAGGTGGTCCAGACGCTGACGGCCAGGAGCACGACGGTGCCGAGCGCCGCCACCGCGACCTGCGCGCCGAGCCAGCGGTGCCGGGACACAGGCAGGGAGAACAGGACTTCACCGCGGCCGGAGGTCTCCTCCGCCTTGGGTCGCTGGGCGACGACGACGGCGTACGCGGCGCAGCACAGCGCCGCGTAGAGGATCATCACGCCGAGGAACGTGACGGAGAGCTGGGACGGGTCGGCGCCGAAGATCTGCTGCGCCACGGGGTTGTCGGCGATGATGTCGCCGACCATCGTGTCGATCTCGGGCATGAGGGTGCCGGTGGCGAACCACAGCAGGCCGAGCCCGAGGCTGCTCCACAGCAGCATGCCGCGCTGCTGCAGCCAGGCCATCGCGAACGGGGAGCGCAGCGACGCCCGCGCGTCGGCCCGCCCAGGACGGGACCGCAGCAGCGCCCCGCCGAAGTCGCGGCGCGACGCCAGCACCGACGCCACCCACAGCAGCACGACGGCGGCGACGACGGACAGCACCGCGGGCCACCAGCGCAGGTCGACGAACGCCCGCATCTGCTGCGCCCACGCGATCGGGGACAGCCAGGACAGCGGGGAGCCGCCCAGCTCGCGCATGTCGCCGACGGCGCGGACGACGAAGGCGGCGCCGAACGCGGCGAGGCTGAGGCCGGTCGCGGTGCGGGCGTGCTCGGTGACCTGGCAGGCCACCAGCGCCACCCCGCCGAACACGAGGGCGCTGAGCCCGGACCCGACGGTCATCGCGAACGAGTCGGCGACGGCGAGGTCCCCGACGGCGACCATCGCCAGCGCCGACAGCACGGCGATGACGGCCTGGGCGATCACCAGGGTGAGCACCGCCGCGACGGCGTGGGCGTGCCGCCCGACGACGGCGGCGCGCACGAGCTCGGAGCGGTTCGACTCCTCCTCGGCGCGGGTGTGGCGCACGACGTGCAGGATCGAGAAGATCGCGAGCGCCAGCACCACCCAGACGATGCCCTCGTTCGCCATGGCGGGCCCGGTCGTGTAGTGGTCGAGGCCGTACCCGGGGCCACCCATGACGATGCCCGCCGGGGTCTCCATGACGGCGGCGCGGCCCTGCTGGGCGACCGGGTCGGCGAAGACGGTGTCCAGCGCGTAGGTGAAGTAGGCGTAGAACGCGACCATCGAGGCGGCCCACACGGACAGCCGTACCCGGTCGCGGCGCAGCACGAACCGCACGAGCGAGCCCGTCCCCGTGAGGGTGCTCCCGCGGGCCACGTCGACGTGCGGCGCGACGGCGGTGCTCATCGCGCACCCGCCTCGACGTCGGACGCCGACGACCCGACCGGGGCGGCGTCACCGGCGGTGAGGTCGTCGCCGTAGTGCCGCATGAACAGCTCCTCGAGCGACGGCGGGGCCGCGGTGAAGGAGTGCACGCCCAGGCCGGACAGCACGGTGAGCACCTGCCCCATGGCGGAGTGGTCGACGTCGAAGGACAGACGCGTGCCGCCGACGTCGTCACGCACGTCGACGTCGTGCACGCCGGCGACGTGCGCGAGGCCGGACGGGTCGCCGTCGACGACGGCGGTGACGTTCGTGCGCGTGAGGTGCCGCAGCTCGTCCAGCGTCCCGGACTCCACGGCCTTGCCCGCGCGGATGATGGTCACGGTGTCGCAGACCTTCTCCACCTCGGACAGGATGTGGCTGCTCAGCAGCACGGACACCCCGCGGGACCTGGCCTGGCGCACCTGCTCGGTGAACACGGCCTCCATGAGGGGGTCGAGGCCGGACGTCGGCTCGTCGAGCACGAGCAGGGAGGCGTCGGTGGCGAACGCCGCGACGAGCGCGACCTTCTGCCGGTTGCCCTTGGAGTAGGTGCGGGCCTTCTTCGTCGGGTCGAGCTCGAACGCCTCCAGCAGCTCCTGGCGACGGCGGCGGTCGGGCTTGCCGCGGAGCCGGGAGAGGTAGTCGATCGCCTCCCCGCCGGTGAGGTTCGGCCAGAGCGTGACGTCGCCGGGCACGTAGGCCAGGTGACGGTGCAGCGCCACGGCGTCGGACCACGGGTCCGCGCCGAGCAGCCGGGCCGTGCCCGACGTCGGGCGCAGCAGCCCCAGCAGCACGCGGATCGTCGTGGACTTCCCCGCGCCGTTGGGGCCGAGGAACCCCGCGACCTCGCCGTGCGGCACGGTGAGGTCGAGGCCGTCGAGGGCGCGGGTGGAACCGAAGTGCTTGTGCAGGTCGTGGATCTCGATCGCGAGGGCGTCGGAGCCCGGTGCGGTGGTGGTCATGGCTACCTCTCAGGGGGAGGGCGGAACGGGGTCGGGGAGGGGCGACGGTGCGTCCGGGCCGGCCTGGTCGGGGCCGGCGGTCGCCGACGACGCGGGTGCGGCGGACGACGGCGGGTCCCCGACGTAGAGGAGGTAGTCGTCGAGCATGCGGCGGCTCGTGAGGAAGCCCTGGGTGTAGAGCTCGACCATGGGCAGGTACTGCTCGTCGAGGAAGCGGCGGACGTACGTCCCGAGGTCCTCCGGGGTCTCGGGCTCGTCCAGCGTCAGGGCGAGCAGCAGGGTGCCGAGCGCGGACAGCACGAGGTAGCGGACCCGCGCCGCCTCGTCGACGGACGGCTTGGCGATGCCCTGGGCGACCGCCTCGCCGGTGTAGACGAGGGCGTCGTCGATCATGTGCTGCACGAACGTCCGCGCGACGTCCCCGCCGGCCTGGAGGGAGCGCAGGACGTAGCCGAGCAGCGGCGCGTACTCGTCGGCCTCCGCGAGCACCTGGAGGAGCTGCCCGTTGGTGGCGCGGCTCATGTTGGCCCGCTTGGCCTCCACGATCCACGCCAGCACGTGCTCGTCGCACGCGGCGTGCAGGGCGCCCTTGGACCCGAAGTGGTGGATGACGAGCGCGGGGCTCACCCCGGCGTCGGCCGCGACGGTGCGCACCGACGCCCCGAACCCGGAACGCGCGAAGCGCACCACGGCGACGTCCCGGATGCGGTCGCGTGCCGACGGCGTGCCGTCGGCGCCGGCTGTCGCACGCAGGTTCTCGCCCGCGGTGGCTGACCTCATGAGGCCAGACTAAACACTTGTTCAGGCTGGTGGCAACGGCTGACGGCGACGGCTGGCGGCCGCTCACCGGGCACGCCAGGGCGCGGGTCCGGTGCGCTCCCCAGCGAGCACCGGCCCCGCGCCCCCTCCCCACGGCCGACCACGTGACGGCCGACCGTGGAGCTCATGGCGCCCCGCGGGCGCAGCGTGGCCTGCCAGCCGGGCGTGGTGCGTCCCCCTGCGACGCTCCACGCCCGGCCGCGGCCGTCGGACGGCTCAGGCGCGGGCAGTCACCCGCCGCCGCGCCGCCAGCAGCACGAGCCCGAGGGCGACCAGCGCCCCCGCGAGCCCGAGCAGACCCGGCTCGGCGCCGGTCGCCGCCAGCGCCCCCGTCCCCGAACCGGCGCCCGACGCGGACGCCGTGACGACGGGCGAACCGTCACCCGTCGCCGCGGTCGGACCGGTGGGGCCGGTCGGACCGGTGGGGCCGGTGGGACCCGCCGGGACGGACGGGCCGCCGGTCGTCGGACCACCCGCGTTGCCGTCGCCGGCGTCCGCGGTGCCGTCGGAGCCGTTCGTGCCGTCGGTGCCGTCGGCGCCGTCAGACCCGTTGGTGCCGTCCGAGCCGTCAGACCCGTCAGAGCCGTCGGACCCGTCCGAGCCGTCGGCGCCGTCCGAGCCGTCGGACCCGTCCGAGCCGTCGTCACCGCCGTCCGACCCGTCGTCACCGCCGTCGTCACCGCCGCCGTCGCCGCCGTCGGAGCCGTTCTCGAGGATGTCGTCGACCAGGCCGTCCTCGGCGAGGATGCTGTCGACGACCCCGGCGAGGTCGCCCTCCAGCAGGTTCGAGACGGTGTCGTCGAGGTCGTTGCGGATCTCGTCGAGCAGGCCGTCCGTGACGCCCTCCTCCGGCTCGTCCGGACCGACGACGTCGTCCACCAGCCCGTCCTCGCCCAGCAGGCCGTCCACCGTGCCCTCGACGAGGTCGCCGGTGCCGAGCAGGTCGTCGACCGCCCCGGTGCCGTCCACGACGTCGGCCACGACCGTGTCGACGCCGCCGTTCTCCAGCACGTCGTCGACCACGCCGTCCTCGGCGAGGACGTCGTCCAGGACGGCGGGCACGTCACCGGCGAGGAGCTCGTCGGTGGCCGAGTCGACGTCGTCGAGCACCGCGTCGACCAGGCCGTCGGTGACGCCGCCCTCCGGCTCGTCCGGGCCGACGACGTCGTCCACCAGCCCGTCCTCGCCCACCAGGCCGTCCACGACGTCCGTGAGGGCACCGTCGGTGCCGAGCGCCTCGTCGAGGTCGCCCGTGGTGCCCTGGAGGCCGTCGAGCGCGGTGTCCACGCCCCCGTCCTCCAGCGCGTCGTCGACCACGCCGTCGTCGGCGACCACGTCGTCCACGACGCCGTCCAGGTCACCGGCCGCGAGGTCGTCCACCGTGTCCTCGACGTCGTCGAGGACGGCGTCGAGGACCTCGTCCGTGACGCCCTGCTCCGGCTCGTCGGCCCCGAGGACGTCGTCCACGAGTCCGTCCTCGCCGACCAGACCCGAGACGGCACCGGACACGGTGTCCTCCGCGCCCAGGGCGTCGTCCACCGCGGCGCCGGTGTCCTCGACGGCGCCCGCGGCACCCTCGACGACGTCGGTCACCGCGTCGGCGGCGTCACCGGCAGGGTCTCCCCCGCCCGATCCGGCACCGTCGCCGTCACCGGCGGGAGCGTCCTCGACGACGTCGTCGAGGAGCCCGTCCTCGGCGACGACCTCGTCGACCGCTGCGGCCACGTCACCCGAGGCGACGTCGTCGACCGCGTCGCTGACGTCCTCCGCGACGGCGTCCACGACGTCGTCCGTCGTCGTGTCGGACGGCTCGTCGGCACCGAGGACGTCGTCCACCGGACCGTCCTCGCCGACGAGGTCGTCCACGACCGTCTCCACGGCCTGGGTGTCGACCTCCGGGAGGTCGACCGGGGTGTCGAGGGTGGCGTCGGACGCCTCCTCGGTGATCTCGGACAGGTTCAGCTCGACCGAGGTGTCCTCGCCGATCTCGACGTCCACGACGTCGCCGTCGGCAGCGTGGGCCGTGACGGCCCCGGCGACCACGAGGCCGCCCGCGAGGAGTGCTGTCCGCAGCACTCGGCGCGCAGTTGTACGCATGTTGTCTCTCCTGTTGTCTGACGGGTTCCGCGGGCGGCGGGTGCTGCCCGCGCCGTGGCCGCGCTCGAGGCGCGGCGCGGGGCCGTCAGGCGGGAGAGACCGGGATGTCGAAGGCCGGCACCGGGAGCGGTGCGAAACTCTCGTGGGCCGGCAGGAGCCACTGGACCGCGCCTGCTCGCGGGTGGTCGGCGAGCGACGCGTGGAGGTCGGCGCCACCGGCACCGGCGCGGGCCGCGCCGGACGGCGCGGCGGGCGCACCGACCGTCGCCGGCTGCGGCGCGGTCGAGGGCAGGTCGGTGGACGACGACGTCGCGTCGACGATGTCCGTGGGTGCCTGGGCGTCCGCCGCGTCGACGGCGGGGGGCGTCACCGGGGCCGCCTGGACGGGCGCCACGGCGACGGCGGTGGCAGCGGGGACGGCGGCGGGAGCGGGGACTGTCCGACCGCCGTCCGTCGGGGCCGGCTGGCCGCCGTCGGGCACGGGTGCCGCGACGACGTCGGCCGGGGTCGCCGCGGGGTCCTGCGCCGTCGGGTCTGCGGCCGCGGGTGCACCGCCGTCGGGCGGTGTGGTGCCAGGGATGCCGCCGGGCGGCGAACCGTCGGGCGCCGAGCCGTCCGGCAGCACGCCGTCAGGGACGAGACCGCCCGGCACGACAGGCTCCAGGCCGTCGACCACCGGACCCGTCACGGGCGCCAGCACGTCCGTCACCGGCGTGACGACGGAGTCGAGGGCGTCCAGGACGGGCCGCGTGACCGGGTCGAGGACGGGTCCCAGCCGGTCGGTCACCGGGGTCAGCGCCCCCGTCACGGGGTTCAGCACGCCGACGACAGGGTCCAGCACCGGCGCGACGGCCTGGACCACCGGGCCGATGGTCTCGGTGACGGGCGCCAGGACCGGCGTCACCGCCTCGACCACCGGGGACGCGGCGTCGGTCACCGGCTGCAGGACGCCGCCGACGAGCTCGACCGCGGGTGCGGCGGTCCCGCTGACCGCCCCCACCAGGTCCAGGACCGGGTCGGTGACGGGCGTGACAGCCTCGACGGTGTCACGCAGCGGCGTGGACCCCGCCTCCGTCGTCGCGGCGTCGGCCTTCGCGCTGACGTCCTTCGCGCTGTCGTCCTTCGCGCTGTCGTCCTTCGCGCTGTCGTCCTTCGCGCTGTCGTCCTTCGCGCTGTCGTCCTTCGCGCTGTCGTCCTTCGCGGCATCGTCCTTCGCACCGCCCGACGTGGCGGAGTCCGTGGTCTTCGCACCGTCCGTCGTGGCGGCGTCGGTCTTCCCTGCGCCGGCCTTCGCGCTGTCCGTCTTCCCGCCGTCAGCCTTCGCGCCGTCAGCCTTCGCGCTGTCCGTCTTCGCGCCGTCAGACGCCGGGGCAGCAGGCTCCCGGGGAGCAGTCGTCTCCTCCGGCGTCGGCTCCTGCGCCGGCCGGTTCGCCTTCTCGACGGCGCGGGTCACGGGTTCGGCGACCTTCTCGACGACGTCCACCACCGGGGCGGTCACGTCTTCGACGACCTCGCCGGTCGCGCCGAGGACCGGGTCGAGCACGTCGTCGGTGACCGTGCCGAGCAGGCCGGCGACGACACCTCGGGGCCTCTCGCGCTCCCCGTCGTCGGCGGAGGCAGCGGTCGCGACGCAGAACGTCGTGACCGTGGCGCCGAGCAGGACGGTCGCGCCGCGCAGCACCACGCGGCGGAGGATGCCCTCCGTGGCGCTCGCCCGGCGTGTCATGCCGCCCCCTGACTGGTGCACGTCCTCACGGCTGGTCGACCGTGATGTGCATCACTCTGGAACAGTTGCCCGCGTCGTGCAACCGCAGCATCGCGAGTCAGCGCACGACGGCGCGAGTCAGCGCACCTGTGTGCGGTTGAGCGAGGGCTGGCGGGCGTCGTGCGTGAGGACGGGGATGCGCTCGGGCAGCTGGGCGAGCCGCTCCGACGTGGCGATGGCGGCCGCGGCGAGGTCGTCGGCGATCTCGGCGCTGAGCCCGAGATAGGCCGCCGGGTCGATGAGGTGGCGCAGCTCGGTCTCGTCGAACACGCCCCCCACCAGCGGGTCGGCGCGCAGCATGTCCAGGAAGGGGACGTCCTCGCGGGCGGCCTCCTGGGCGACCTCGAAGACGATGTCGTGGGCGCGCTGACGGCCGATCTTCTCCCCGAGGGCGAGCATGAGGGACTCCGACCCGATCATCCCGGCGGACAGCGCGATGTTCGCCCGCATCCGGTCGGGGTTGAGCTCGAGGCCGTCCATGATGACTTCGAGCCGCGCCAGCATGTCCCCGGCGAGGACGGCGGCGGACGCCGAGACGTCCTCCAGCAGCGCCGTCATCGCACCGTTCGCCTCCTGGTCGTGGAGCATCGACTCCAGCGCGGGGGCCGCGAGCGCCCGCAGCTCGGCGGACATGGTGAGCAGGTCGAGCGCGAGCTGCGGGTTGCGCTTGTGCGGCATGGTCGACGACCCGACGGTGCCCTCGGGGACGGGCTCGAACGCCTCCCCGAACTCGGGCTGCATGAGCGCGTAGACGTCCTTGCCGATCTTGCCGATGGTCGCGGCGAGCTGGGCGAGGACGAGCACGAGCTCGACGATCCCGTCGTTGACGGACCGGGACGGCACCCGCATGGGGTGCAGCCCGAGGCGGCGTGCCACCCCGGCCTCGATGACGCGGCCGACCTCGCCGAAGGACGCGAAGGTTCCCGCGGCACCGCCCATGAGGACGCAGAACAGGCGGTCGTCGAGGCGTTCGAGGCGCTCGGTGTGCGCGACGAGCTGGTCGATCCACACGGCGACCTTGAAGCCGAAGGTGACGGGCACGGCGTGCTGGGAGTGGGTGCGCCCGGCCATCGGCAGCCCCGCGGAGGCCTCGGCGAGCGTGGCGGCGGACCGCAGCACACGGGAGAGCTGGTGCAGCAGCACGCGGTGGGCGTCCCGCAGCACGAGGACGTCGGCGGTCTGGGTGATGTTCTGCGTCGTCGCGCCCCAGTGCACCCACCCGCCGTGCTTGGAGCCGACGGCGCGCGCGAACTCCTCGATGAGCGGGACCAGAGGGTGGCTGGCCTCGGCGGTGGCGGCGAGCACCCGCTTGATGTCGAGCTTCTCGATGCGTGCCGTCAGGGCGATGGCGCGGGCCGACTCCTGCGGGATGAGCCCGGCGTCGGCCTCGGCGAGGGCGAGGGCAGCCTCGACGTCGAGCCGCGCCTGCCAGCGGTTCTCCCGGGTGAACAGCCTGGCCATGCCAGGGTCGGGCACACGGCCCTCGGTGAACCGGCCGAACGGCGCGACGATCATGGCGGCCTCCCTGGAGGTGCTTGGCTGCTCTCGCATTCTGCCTCAGCCGTGTTGCGGGCATGTGAGGGACAGGTCTCGTGTGGGTGGCCGGGTCCACACTGGACGGATGGCACGCGGTGAGATGTTCCCGATCGTGAACTGCCGGGACCTGGCGGTGGCACGCACCTTCTACGAGCGTGCGCTCGGCGGCGTGGAGGCCTACCGCTTCCCGCCGGACGGCGACCCGGTGTACCTCACGCTGCGGGTCGGCGCCGGTCAGGTGGCGCTGGCCCTCGGCACCACGCCGGCGATGTACGGCGAGGTGCCGCTGCCGGCCTCGGGGCACGCCGTCGACGTCTGCGCGTACGTGCCGGACCTCGACGCCGCGGTCGCCGCGGCCCCCGCCGCGGGGGGCGCCGTGGCCGTCCCGCCCGCGGACATGCCGTGGGGCGAGCGGGTCGCGTACCTGCGCGACCCGGACGGCACGATGCTGCTGATCATCCAGGACGAAGGAGTCGACGCATGACGCAGGACACGACGGGCCGCGTGGCGGCCGTGGACGCACTGGTGCTGGACGTCCCGGACCCGCAGCGGTCCGCGGCGTTCTGGCGTGATCTGACGGGCGGCGAGGTCGAGCAGGCCGCCGAGGGCGACGACTGGGTGACGCTGACCCTGCCGGGCGGGTGGTCGCTGGCGTTCCAGCCGGCGCCGGAGCTCGTGCCGCCGCGCTGGCCGGGGCAGGAGCACCCGCAGCAGCTCCACCTGGACCTGCTGGTCGGTGACGTCCCGGCGTACACGGCGAAGGCCGGGGAGCTGGGCGCGACGGTGCTGCGCGAGTCGGAGCGCTGGACGACGCTCGCCGACCTGGACGGGCACACGTTCGACCTGTGCGTGGGCGACGTCGCGCCGGGGCCGCTGGAGGTGTTCGGCGTGACGTTCGACGTCGCGGACGCCTCGGCGACTGCGGCGTTCTGGGCGCGGCTGCTCGGCGTGGAGGTGACCCACGACGCGGACGGCATGGCGATGATCGGCGGCGACCGGCCGTTGCTGTTCCAGCAGGTCGAGGGCTACAACCCGCCGCGCTGGCCGGACCCGGCGTACCCGCAGCAGGGCCACCTCGACCTGGCGATCGGTGCGCAGTCCCTCGACGACGCGGAGGCCGCCGCCCTGGCGGCGGGCGCGACCAGGCTTCCGGGCGGGGGCGAGACGTTCCGCGTGTTCGCGGACCCGGCCGGGCACCCGTTCTGCCTCTGCCGGATCTGAGCGACCCGGCGGGTCAGCGCAGGAGGAGCGCGGGCCGGTCGGGGTGGTCGACGCGGACGACGACGTCGGCGCGCCGCTCGGGCTGTACCTCCCGCCGGTAGCGGCCGTAGGCGGCGAGCTGCCAGGCGTCGTCGAGCGGCGTGTGGCGCGTCTCGGTGGCCGGCGCGAGCGCGAGGTGGACACCGAGGTCGACGTCGAGCCCGCGCCGCAGCGCGAGGGTGCCGTCGAGCACGACGACGGTGCCCGGCGGGGCCTCGACGTACCCGGCGCGGGTGGAGCGTCCGGTGTCCGGGTCGCGCAGGCTGGGCAGGTAGCGTCCGCGCCGGACGACGGACCGGAGCACCTCCCGGTTCAGGGCCTCCACGTCGATCCACGCGTCCAGCAACGCGTCGGGGTCGCGTCGGCCCTGCTCCAGCCGCACCGACCTGGCCCGGAGGAAGTCCCGCGCGGCGACCCGGCCGACAGGCCGACCGGCGGCGCGCAGCGGCCCGACGAGCGCGTCCGCGAACCGTGCCGTGCCGGTGGAGGGGTGCCCGTCGACCAGTACCCGCACGGTGCCGTCGGCAGTGAGGACCTGCTCGACGACGTGCGCCACCGCCCCGTCGGGAGTCACCGGCTGCGCGCGCACCCCGACATGCTGGCACAGGCGGGTCGCACCGACTGTTCACCCAGGCTTCGGTTCCAGGTCCGGCGGTCTCGTAATTCACGGTCACCTCGCCCGGCTGTAGTTCCCGTATCGCCCGTCGCGATACCCACAGCCCTGTGTGAAAGGACCGCCATGCGCACCCGCGCCCTGCCCGCTCTCGGTGCCCTCGGCCTCGGAGCCGCCCTCCTGCTGTCCGCGTGCTCCGGTGACGCCGAGGCCGACGACTCCGCGCCCGCGGCGTCGGACCCCGACGCGCCGATCACGTTCGCCACGACCCCGCTGGGCGACGACCCCGGCGCCGAGAACCCGATCGAGGCCTTCGCCGAGCTCGTCACCGCCGAGACAGGCCGCGAGGTCGAGATCGTCGACGTGCCCGACTACACGGCGGTCGTCGAGGCCCTGCGCAACCACCACGTCGACATCGGCTTCATGAGCGGCTTCCCGTCCGCCCTCGCCGTCAACACCGGCGAGGTCGACTCCCTGGTGGCATGGCCGGGCAACGACGAGCCGGTCTCCACGTGCCTCGTGCTCGCCGACTCGGAGCTGGAGTCCCTGGCGGACGTCACGCCGGAGACGGTCGTCGCGTTCGCCGACCCGGCATCGAGCTCCGGCTACTTCATGCCGGTGGCGATGCTGCACGAGGCAGGCCTGGAGAAGGACGTCGACTACACGTCGATG
This sequence comes from Isoptericola dokdonensis DS-3, assembly GCF_001636295.1. Lineage (NCBI taxonomy): Bacteria > Bacillati > Actinomycetota > Actinomycetes > Micrococcales > Promicromonosporaceae > Isoptericola > Isoptericola dokdonensis. Next base: position 2,354,070 of record NZ_CP014209.1, read on the forward strand.
TTCTCCGGCGGCCACGACATGAGCTTCGTCGCCCTCGAGGAGGGGCAGGTGGACGTGGCGTGCACGTCGACGACGCTGACGGCGATGGTCGGCACCGACTACTTCCCCTTCGCGGAGGGTGAGACCCGCTCGATCGGCGAGTCAGGTTCCATGCCGGTCGCCGTCACGGTGCTCGCCGACCAGGGCCTCGCCGAGGACAAGCGCTCCGAGCTCCTGGAGGCCCTGCCGCAGGTCTTCACCGAGGAGAACGCCGACCAGCTCGGCGCGATGCTCGAGGCCATGCAGGGCACCGAGCCGATCCTCGAGCCCGGCACCGAGATCTTCCAGCCGTTCGTCGACATCGCGGCGATCGCGGACGTCGACATCTCGGACCTCGGCTGAACCGATGACCACCCTGACCACTCTCCCGCCGTCGGCGCTCGGGACGACGTCCCCGTCGCCGCTCGTGTCCGTGCGGGGCCTGCGGGTCGCGTACGGCGACGGCCCGCTCGTGCTCGACGGCGTCGACCTCGACCTGTTCCCCGGCGAGACGGTCGCCCTGCTCGGCTCGTCCGGGTCGGGCAAGTCGACGCTCATGAAGAGCCTCACCGGGTTCGCCCCGATCACCGGCGGCTCGGCGCACGTCGCCGGGCACGACGTCGGCACGCTGCGCCGCGGCCGGCTGCGCGGCCTGCGCGCCGACGTCGGCCAGGTGTTCCAGCAGTTCAACCTGGTGGGCCGGCTCAGCGTGCTGACGAACGTCCTCACCGGCGCCCTGCACTCCGCCGGCCCCGTCAACGCCGTGGGCGGCTTCACCGGCGCCGACAGGCGCCGGGCCATGGAGCTCCTCGACCGCGTGGGCATCGCGCACAAGGCGACCGACCAGGCGCGCACCCTGTCGGGCGGCCAGCAGCAGCGCGTCGCCATCGCCCGCGCCCTCATGCAGCGCCCCCGCCTGATCCTCGCCGACGAACCGGTGGCATCCCTCGACCCGACCATGTCGCACCAGGTGCTCGACCTGCTGCAGGAGATCGCCCGCACCGACGGCATCCCCGTGCTCGTCAGCCTGCACGTGCTGCACCTGGCGCTGGAGCACTCGGACCGCGTCGTCGGGCTGCGGCACGGCGAGGTGCTGGTCAGCGCGCCGACCGCCGAGCTGGACGCCGAGCAGCTCGGCGTCGTGTACGACGACCCGACCGAGGCGCACGACCAGGAGGCCGACGATGCCGACCGTTGAGACGACCGACCGACGCCGGGCGTCCGAGAAGCCGCGGCTCGACCCCGCCGAGCGGGCTCGGCTGGAGCGGGCGTTCAACGTCCCGCGCGCCCGGTTCCTGCTCGGGGTGCCGGTCGCGATCGCCGTCCTGTACTGGTCGGCCGTGGGCGCGGAGTTCGACTTCGCGAAGCTCGGAGAGGGCGCCGCCAACATGGGCGAATTCCTCGCCCGGATGTTCCCGCCGTCCTGGGACGAGCTCGACGTCATCGTGGAGCAGCTGGTCGAGACGCTCCAGATGGCGGTCGTCGGCACCGTGCTGGGCGCCGGCCTCAGCCTGTTCATGGCGTTCGGCGCGGCATCCAACATCGCCCCGCGCTGGGTCTACTACCCGTGCCGCTGGGTCATGAACGTCATCCGGTCGCTGCCCGACCTGGTGTTCGCGCTCATGTTCGTCTCCGCGGTCGGGCTCGGCCCGTTCGCGGGCATCCTCGCCATGACGATCGGGTCGGTCGGCTCGATCGGCAAGGTGTTCGCCGAGGCGATGGAGGCCGTCGACGACGGCCCCGTCGTGGCGATGCAGGCCGTCGGCGCGTCCAAGCGCCAGGTCGTGCAGTACGGGGTGCTTCCCCAGGCAGGTCCCCTGCTCGTCTCCTACACGCTCCTGCTGTTCGAGGGCAACGTCCGCGGCGCCACCATCCTCGGGATGGTCGGCGCGGGCGGCATCGGCCTCGAGCTCACCACCGCCATGAAGATGTACGACTACGGCCACCTGTCCGCGATCGTCATCTGCATCATCGTGCTGGTCACCGTCATCGACCAGCTCAGCGCCATCATCCGGAGGAAGATCACGTGACCACGCTCGCCCCTGCCCTCGCGGACCTCCCGCTGTCGGCGCCCGTCAACCTGCGCGACCTGGGCGGGATCCCCGTCGCCGGCGGCACCGTCCACCCCGGCGTGGTGCTGCGCGCCGACGACCTGGCGACGATCGACCAGGCCTCCGCGGACGGCCTCGTCGCTCGGGGCCTGCGCGCCGTCGTCGACCTCCGCTCGGCCGACGAGGTGGCGCTGACCGGACGCGGCACGCTCGGCGTCGCACCGCAGGTGACCTACCACCACGTGCCCTTCATGGCGAACATCGGCCAGGCCGCCGACGACACCGGTCGTCCGGGCGGCCGCACGGCCACCGCCGACATGCTCGACCAGTCCCGGTTCGGCGCGATGTACCTGCGCATGTTCGAGGGGGCGGCCAGCCAGATCGTCACCGCGCTCGCCGTCATCGCCTGGTCCCCCGGCGCGGTCGCGTTCCACTGCGCGGCCGGTCAGGACCGCACGGGCGTGCTGGCGGCCGCGGTGCTGCTCACCCTGGGTGCCGAGACCGAGGACGTCGTCACCGACTACTCCCGCACCGGCGCGAACTCCGCGGCGATCCAGGAGCGCATCGCACCCGTGATGGCTCCCCTGCTCGCCCGGTTCGGGTTCGACCTCGACGCCGCCGCGCGGGCCGCGGTGCGCGCCGAGTTCTCCGACGCGCCGATGCGCGAGCTCATCGCCACCCTCACGGAGCGGCACGGCGACCCCCTCGCGCCGCTGCGCGCGGCGGGCCTCACCGACGGTCTCGTCGCCCGCCTGCGCGAGCGCCTCCTGCGGCCCGCCGACGACGCGGACGTGGCGTGACGCCGTCGGTCACCCCGACCCGGCCGGTGCCGGCCCGCCACGAGCGGGCCGGCGTCGGCCACGTCCCCGCCGAACCCGTCCGGCGGCGTCCGGGGCGTCCCCGCGCCGAGGGGCACGACGAGCGCATCCTCGCCGCCGCCGTCGAGCTCGTGGAGTCGGGCGAGGAGGTCACGGTCGGGAAGGTCGTGGAACGCAGCGGCGTGAGCCGGGCGGCGATCTACCGCCGCTGGCCGGGCATGACCGACCTGGTGGCCGCGGCCCTCGACCACGGTCGGGAGCCGTACGACATCTCGCTCGACGGCGACCTCCTGGCGAACCTGCTCGCCGCGTTCACCCCGGACGCGCACCCTGCGGCCGGCGGCTACTCGGAGGAGCGGTTCCGGCTGCGGCTGCGGCTCGCCCTGACGGACCGGCGGCTCGCGCAGGCGTACTGGCGCTCCCACGTGGCCCGGCGTCGGCCGGGGCTCGAGGCGGTGCTCCGCGCCGGGATCGAGCGCGGCGAGCTGCGGGACGACCTCGACCTGGACGCCTGCATGGACCTGCTCACCGGCGTCGTCTACTACCAGTACGTGGTGCGCGGCGAGTCGCTCGACGACCCGCAGGTGGTGCGCCGCTGCCGCGAGGCGATCCGCGTCGCGTGGCACGGGATGCGCGCCGCCTGACCTCGTCCGGTCAGGCGTGCTCGACGCAGCGGGTGGTGGACGGCCGCACCGCGAGCCGCTCGGCGGGGATCTCCCGACCGCAGACCTCGCACACGCCGTAGGTACCGGCCGCCCACCGGTCGAGGGCGTCGAGCGCGGCCCGACGGTCGGCCTCGGCGTCCGCGAGCAGCGCGGCGGCCTGCTGCCGCTCCCACGCGAGCGTCGCGCCCTCGGGGTCGTGCTCGTCGTCGACGTTCTCCGAGCGGACGGACGCGACGATGCCCTCGACGGTCGCGCGGTGCCGGGCGATCCGCTCGTCGGTGGCCGCGACCCGCGCGCGCAGGTCCTCCTCGACTCCCATCCGGCCAGTCTGCCCCCGACGACCGACACCCCGACGGGCCGGGGTCGGGCTCAGAACGCCCGGTACGTCCAGCGCCCGGCGACGAGCGTCCCCGCGACGGGCAGCTGCCGCAGCCGCCGCGCGAGCGTCGCGGCGTCCCCGCCGACGGCGAGCGGGTCGACGTCGAGCACGGCGACGTCGCCCGGGTCGCCGACACGCACGGTCGTGCCGCGCCCGTCGGTGGACGCCGCGAGCGCCACGGCGACGTCGATGCGCTGCTCCGGGTGCCAGGAGGGGCGGCCGTCGCGCTCGCGGGTGACGGCCGCGGAGATCGCCGCCCAGGGGTCGAGGGGGGCGACGGGTGCGTCGGAGCCGAAGGTGAGCGTGACCCCGGCGGCGGCGAGGTCGGCCAGGGGGAAGGTGCGTGCACCGCGGCCGGCCCACAGGGAGTCGGTGGCGTCGCGGTCGTCCATGGCGTGCTCGGGCTGCACGCTGGCGGTGACGCCGAGCGCGGCGAAACGGGCGACGTCGGCGGGGCGCAGGAGCTGGGCGTGCTCGACGGAGCCGCGCGCGCCGGACGCCTCGAACGCGTCGAGGGCGAGGGCGTTGGCGTGGTCGCCGATGGCGTGGATCGCGCAGCGCAGCCCGGCGGCGTGGGCGCGTGCCATGAGGGGGACGAGGTGGTCGGTGGCGACGTTGAGGATGCCGTGCGCGTCGGGGCCGCTGTGCCCGACGTACTCGTCGAAGCAGAACGCCGTGAGGGTGTTGAGGGAGCCGTCGGAGATCACCTTGAGGGGGCCCTGGGTGACGAGGTCGGCGGCCGGGCCCGCGTGGGGTGCGAGCGGGTCGCCGTGCGCCAGCCCGGCCTCGACGACGGCGCGCAGGTGCTGCTCCCAGACGCCCGCGCGGACGCGCAGCCCGTCCCAGCCGGCCTCGGCACGACGGCGCCACGCGGTGAGGTTGTCGGCGACCTCGAAGTCGACGACGCCGACGACGCCGCGCTCGGCGGCGGCCTGGGCGGCCTCGGCCACGAACGTGTCGGCGACGTCGTCGGTGACGGTGACGATGGCCGGGGAGGCGGGCATCCACTCCTCCTCGCGCAGCAGCCCGGTGGGGTGCTCGCCGATGCCGAGGTAGCGCAGGCCTGCGGTGGACGCCCAGGCGGAGTGCAGGTCCCCGGACAGCAGGATGACGGGCACGTCGCCGGCGACGGAGTCGAGGACCGCGGCGCTGGGTTCGTCCGTCCAGGTCGCCCAGCGGAACCCGAAGCCGACGAACGGGCGGCCGGGGGCGGGGTGCCGGGCGGGGTCGACGAGCGCCGCCCCCACGAGCGCGGCGGCGTGGGCGGGGCTCGTCGCGGCCGACACGTCGAGCCGACGCCGCACCATCGCCCACTGCGTGAGGTGGGTGTGGGTGTCCCAGAGCCCGGGGACCACGGTGCGGCCGTCCACGTCGACGCGTTCCGGGGCGGCGCCGTCGCCCCAGCCCGCCGAGGCCCGCGCGACGGCGTCGTGGCCCGTCCCGGCAGGGACGACGGCGGCGACGCGGCCGCCCGCGAGCAGGACGTCGACGAGGCGGTCGGGCGCCCCGGCGGGGCGGGCGTTCGCGAGGAGGACGGTCACGGCGCCACCGTATTCCACGTCGTCGACCCGGTCGCCGACCATGCCTTGGCGGCCCGTCCGGGCGCCGGGACGGGCCGCCAGGTCGGGCGCTGTCAGGGCATGATCGGCGTCAGGCGGACGTGGCGACGAAGGCCCGCAAGGCCTCGACGACGAGGGCGTGGTCGTCACCCTGGGCGAGCCCCGACACGGTGGCGACGCCGACGATCCCCACGCCGTCGACCCGGATCGGGAACGCGCCGCCGTGCGCCGCGTACTCCTGGAGCGGGAGCTGATGCGTCTCGTTGAAGTCGCGCCCGGAAGCCCGCGCGCGCAGCCCCACCAGGTACGACGACGCCCCGAACCGGTACACGACGCGCACCTTGCGCTCCACCCACGAGTCGTTGTCCGGCGTGGTGCCTTCGCGTGCGGCGTGGAACACCTGCTGAGAGCCCTTGCGCACGTCGATCGTGACGGGCAGGTCGCGTTCGGTCGCGAGCTCGACGAGCAGGCAGCCGAGCCGCCAGGCGTCGTCGTGGGTGAACCGGGGCAGCACGAGCTCGTGCTCAGCGGCCTCGACCTCGGCGATCAGGGCGGCGACGTCGTCGGTGCTCATGGGCCCAGCCTCGCACGCCGGCGCGGACCCGATCATCGGGTGGTCTCGCTCACAGCGGGAATGCGCTCCGCGGCCTACCGTGTTGCCACGGGATGACATCGAGACCGTCGATGTCACCGATGCACCGGGTCGATACGAACCGCTCGCACCGCCCCGGAACCGCCCGGCGAGACCCGCCGTCGGCCACGACACAGGAGAACTCATGCGACACCAGCGCGCCCTCATCGCCACCCTGACGGCCACCGTGACCGCCCTGGCGCTGGCGGCCTGCGGCTCCTCCGACGACGACGCGGCGTCGGGTGCGGGCAGCGGGCTGGGGCTCGTCGAGGACGGCACCCTCACCGTCGCGACCGAGGGCACCTACCGCCCGTTCACGTTCCACGACGCCTCGGGCGAGCTCGTCGGCTACGACGTGGAGGTCGCGGAGGCCGTCGCCGAGGAGCTCGGCCTGGAGATCGAGTTCGCCGAGACCCAGTGGGACGCGATCTTCGCGGGCCTCGACGCGGGCCGGTTCGACACCATCGCCAACCAGGTGTCCATCAACCCGGAGCGCGAGGAGCAGTACGTCTTCTCCCAGCCGTACACGGTGTCCCGCGGCGTCGTCGTCGTGCCGGAGGGCGACACGTCGGTGTCGAGCTTCGCGGACCTCGACGGCCTGACCGCCGCCCAGTCGCTCACGAGCAACTGGCGCACCCTCGCCGAGGAGTCCGGCGCCACGGTCGAGCCCGTCGAGGGCTGGGCGCAGGCCGTCGCGCTGCTGGAGCAGGGCCGGGTGCAGGCCACCATCAACGACTCGCTCACCGTGCTCGACTACCTCAAGGAGAACCCGGACGCGCCGATCCAGGTCGCCGCGGAGACCGAGGAGACGTCCGAGTCGGCGTTCGTCGTCACCCCGGAGCGCGAGGCCCTCGCCGAGGCGATCACCGGTGCGCTGGAGACCCTCGCCGCGGACGGCACGCTCACCGAGCTGTCCGAGAAGTACTTCGGCGACGACGTCACGCAGTGACGTCCCCGCACCACGCCGGGGCGGCGGTCCACGTGACCGCCGCCCCGGTGGCGTACCCGGCCCCGCACGGGATGACATCCTGACCCGATGGACGTCCAGCTCTTCCTCGACTCCTGGTGGCCGCTGGTCCTCGCCGGGCTGACGGGCACGATCCCGCTCGCGCTCGCCTCGTTCGCGATCGGGATCGTCCTCGCGCTCGGCGTCGCCCTGCTCCGACTGTCCGCGAACAGGTTCCTGGCGTGGGTCGGCCGCTTCTACGTGTCCGCCGTCCGCGGCACCCCGCTGCTCGTGCAGCTCTTCGTCATCTTCTACGGCCTGCCGTCGATCGGCGTGACGATCGACCCGTGGCCGAGCGCCGTCATCGCGTTCTCCCTCAACGTCGGCGGGTACGCCGCCGAGGTGATCCGGGCCGCGATCCTGTCGGTGCCCACCGGGCAGTGGGAGGCCGGCTACATGGTCGGCATGTCGCGCGGACGCACGCTGCGGCGCATCATCCTGCCGCAGGCCGCCCGCGTGTCCGTGCCGCCGCTGTCCAACACGTTCATCTCGCTGGTCAAGGACACCTCGCTGGCGTCCCTCATCCTCGTCGCAGAGATGTTCCGCAAGGCGCAGGAGATCACGAGCTACACCTACGAGTTCATGCTGATCTACGTCGAGGCGGCGCTGATCTACTGGATCTTCTGCACCGTGCTGTCGTTCGCGCAGAGCCGGATCGAGAGGAAGCTGGAGCAGTATGTCTGAGACCCCGCTGCTCACCGCGAGCGCCCTGCACAAGTCGTTCGGCGACAACCACGTGCTGCGCGGTGTCGACCTGGAGGTGCGGCGCGGGCAGGTGGTCGCGCTCATCGGACCGTCCGGGTCCGGCAAGACGACGATGCTGCGCTCCCTCAACGGGCTGAGCACCCCGGACGCGGGCACGCTGGCGTTCGACGGCGGCCCGAGCGTCGACTTCGCCGCGACGGCGGGTGCCCGGGGACGCGCGGCCCGCGCCGCGCAGGTCGCCCGCGACGCCGTCCGCGACCGCTCCGCGATGGTGTTCCAGCACCACAACCTGTTCCCGCACCGCACGGTGCTGCAGAACGTCACCGAGGGACCGACGCAGGTCCGCCGTGTCCCCCGCGCCGAGGCCGACGCGCGCGGCCGTGAGCTGCTCGCGCGTGTCGGGCTCGCCGACAAGGCCGACGCCTACCCCCGCGAGCTGTCCGGCGGGCAGCAGCAGCGCGTCGGCATCGTGCGGGCGCTGGCGCTGCAGCCCGACCTGCTGCTGTTCGACGAGCCGACGTCGTCCCTCGACCCGGAGCTCGTCGGTGAGGTGCTCACCGTGATGAAGGAGCTCGCCGACGACGGCTGGACGATGGTCGTGGTGACGCACGAGCTGGCGTTCGCGCGCGCGGTGGCCGACGAGGTGCTGTTCCTCGACGGCGGCGTCGTGGTCGAGCGGGGTGCACCCCGGCAGATGTTCACCGAGCCCCGCGAGGAGCGGACCCGGCAGTTCCTGCACCGGATCCTGCACCCCCTCGACGGCCTCGACTGAAACCGCCGAGAGGGCATGCTCGGCGGTGGCAGGGGGCCGGCGGTCCCCCGCGACGGGGGCGGGCGCGCCCGCTACCGTCGGGGAGTGACCCGACTGGTGCTGCTCCACGGCCGTGACTCCGGCGACGTCGACCCGGACGACGTCGAACGGCGGTGGCTCGCCGCGCTGGCCGCGGGGCTGGACGCCGTCGGGTCGGACGTGCGGCCGACCGACGACGACGCGACGTTCGTGCACTACGGCGCGATGCTGGACGCGTTCACCGGCGGCACGCCGACCCCACCGGTGACGACGCACGCGGAGCGGGCGGACGGCTACCTGCCGCTGCTCGCCGGGCTGGACGCCGCCGGGGCGCGGTTCGTCCTGGCGGTGGCGCGCGAGGTGCTCGCCGGGGTCGGCGGCGACGTCCCGGCCGCCCCGGTCACCCCCGCCGCGGGAGGTGTCGTCGGGGACGCCCTCGCCGTGGCGCTGGCGTCCGCCCTCGCCGCGATCGACCGGTGGGTGCCGGGGCTCAGCGGCGCGGTGGTGCTGGTCCTCGCCCGTGACGTCCACACGTACCTGCACGACCCCGACGCCCGGGCCGCCGTCGAGGCCGGGGTGCTCGCGGCGCTGCCGGACGACGAGCCGGCGGTCGTCGTCGCGCACTCCCTGGGCGCGGTGGTGGCGTTCCAGGTGCTGCGGTCGCGGGCCGCGGTCGGCCGGGACGTCCCGCTGCTCGTCACGCTCGGAGCGCCGCTGGCGATCGCCGCCGTGCGGGACGCCGTCGCCGCCGTCGCCCCGCTCGCGTGGCCGGCACCGGTGGACCGGTGGGTCGCCGTCCGCGACCCGCGCGACCTGCTCGCCCCGCAGGACCTCACGCCCGAGACGTTCCCGCTGGACCCGCCCGGCCCGGGGATCGAGAACGTGCACGTCCGCAACACCGCCCTGCTGCGTCACGCGGCGGCCACGGTCCGCGACGACCGCCCGGCGGGGTACGCCGCGACGCCGGAGGTCGCGGAGCTGCTGCTGGCGGCCGGGGTCTTCCCGCCGTCCACGCCCGCTGGGTGAGAACCGGCGTCGCCGGCACCGCCGAGGGCGCACTTCCTGCGGCGTCGTCCACCGATGCGTGAGGAAGGGCGGCACCGGCCACGGCCGACGCAGCGCACCTCCGGTATCAGCCGGTGATGCCGGAGGAACCGCGGCGCGGGGCTACCGGGTCGGCAGCAGCCGGGCGAGCGCGTCGACGAGGTCGACGGAGTCGCCGTCCTTGCCACCGGCGCCGAGCACCAGCGGCGGCCGCGACGGCGTCGGCCGCACGCCACGGACCCGGTCGAGCACGGACAGCGGCGCGATGAGGACGTAGAAGTCGCCGTCCGCGGAGACCGCGGCCGTCCGGTCGTGGCGCAGGTACCAGCCACGCAGCGGGGTGCGGGCCGTCCCACGACCCCCGTAGCCCTTGACCTGCAGCGGCTCGGTGGGCAGGCCAGCCGCGACGGCGGCCGCGACGAACTCCGCGAGCATCGCCTCCGCCCGGGCGTGCTCGGCGTCCTGCCGGGCCGCCAGGCGGGCGGCGTGCTCGTGGGCGGCCTCGGTGCGCCGCCGGACCCAGTCGTCGCTCATCGGTGCAGTCTCGCACCCTCCGCCCCGGCGCCGGCCGCGCCCGCTACAGCTCGCGCTCGGCGTAGCCGACGAGCGCGTCCCGGACGAACGTCGCGCCGTCGAGACCGCCGTAGTTCTGCGCGAACCGCGGGTCGGCGACGTACATCTCGGCGAGGCCGACGACGTACTCCTTCGACGGGCGGCCGACGTCCGAACCGGGCGTGCCCGGCACCGAGGCCAGCCACGCGACGTGCCGCGCGGCGAGCGCCTGCGCGTCCGGCGACGTCGGGTCCGTCCCGGCGTCCGCGGCAGCGGCCCAGGCCTCGCTCAGCGCCTGGACGCGGGCCTTGAAGTCGGCCCGCTCGTCGGCGCCGAGCCCGCGCCACCACCGGTCGCCCTCCGCGTACGCGTCGGCGCCCCAGCGCTCGGTCACCTCCTGCTCGTGGCGCGTGTGGTCGAACCCGTCGAACATGTCCTCGGCCATGATCGGCCTCCCTTCGGTCAGTGCGGTGAGCGTGCGGCCCACCGACGCGATCTGCCGGTCCACCCGGCTGCGCTCGGCGCGGAGCGCGGCGAGGTGACCGCGCAGGGCGTCCGCCTCGTCGGTCTGCTCGTCGAGGACGGCGGCGACGTCGGCCAGCGGCAGCCCGAGGTCTCGCAGCAGCAGGATGCGCTGGAGGCGACGGACGGCCGCGTCGTCGTACTGGCGCAGCCCGCCGGGCCCGGTGCCCGACGGCGCCAGCAGCCCGATCTGGTCGTAGTGCCGCAGCGTGCGGCTGGAGACCCCCGCGAGGCGGGCGACGTCCTGGATGGATCGGCTCATGGGATCGACGGTAGAGGTTGACGTCGCGTCAAGCGCAAGGCCCGTGACCTGGGACCGGCAGGTTCCCTGTAGGGTCGCCCCGGCCCCGCGATCGGGTGTCGGGGCCCATCCGTTCGGAGGACCCATGTCGAAGGCCCCGCCGCGCACGCTTCGCGTGCGCCTCCTGCCGGACCGGCTCCGGCTCACCGTCGAGCACGGACCGGGCCGCCCGGTCGACGCCGTCGGGACCGCCCTGCGCGGAGAACCGGTCGACCACTGGGCCCCGTGCCGCCCGACGGACGACGGCCGGACGGCGGAGATCGACCTCGCCGCCCTCGTGGCGCGGTACCCGGACGACGCCGTCGTCGACCTCTGGTACCGCGACGAGGCCGGCCCGGACCAGGAGGTCGAGCCCCGGCGCCTCGGCCGGTTCCCCCGCACCGTGCGGGAGGACCCCCTGTCCGACCTGGTCGTGGCGGGGACCAGCCTGCGGCTGCGGGTCAACGTGCACGGCAACCTCGGCTTCCTGCTGGGGGAGACGGTGCCGCCGCGCCGGTTCGCGGTCGACGGGACCCGGCTCGAGCACCGCGACGGCGTCCTGTCGTTCGAGGGCACGGTCACCGCGTTCGACCGCCGGCTCGCCTCGGTCGCCCTGACCACCCAGGGGCGGCAGAGCGAGGTCCTGACGTCGTCGCCGATGACGGTCACGCTCGACCCGGGTGCGGCCGAAGGTCTCCACGGTGCGGTCGTGCACCGGTTCGCGGGCTCCCTGGACCTGCGCGAGCTCGTCGGCGCGGCGAGCACCGACACCCTCCTGGACCCCCGGATCGTCCTCACCGACAGCGCGGGCCACGTGCAGAGCCTCAAGCTGCACGAGCGCATGGCGGTCCAGGGGACCCTGGCGACCGCGTCGTTCCCGCTGGCCGACCAGGTGGTCCAGCTCGTCCCCCGCTTCACGTTCCTCGGGGGGAACCTCACGGTGAACGTCGTCCGGCTCGCCCCGGACGCCGCCGCCGCCCTGGAGCGCATGAAGCGGCGCCCGTGGTGGGTCGCGGTCGCACGCCGCACGCTCGGCATCTGGATCGTCGGCGAGGTGCCCTACAAGGCCCAGGACAACGGTTACCACCTGTTCCGCTGGATCCGCAGGAAGCGACCCCTGCGCCTCGCCTACTACGTGATCGACGAGGCGGCACCGGACCGTGAGCGCGTCGAGCGCCTCGGGCGGGTCGTCGTCAAGGGCTCGGCGAAGCACGTCGTCCTCGCCACGTGCGCGTCACGGATCGTCGGGACCCACCACACCGAGTACCTGCTCCCGACGCCCGACCCCGACTACCTCCGGCACGTGCCCGCGGCCCGCGTCATGCTCCAGCACGGCATCCTCGGCACCAAGAACCTCACCTCGACGTACGGCCGCGGCGGGACGGCGACGCTCGCGGCCGACGTCTTCCACGTCAGCTCCCCGCGCGAACGCGCCATCGTGGTCGAGGACCTCGGGTTCGCTCCCGAGCAGGTCCGGGTGACGGGGCTGCCCCGCTTCGACACCCTGCTCGCCCCGCCGGAGGCGCCGCCCGCCGGACTCCTGGTGATCCCGACGTGGCGCAGCCGCATCACGTCGCGGCAGCAGTTCATCGACAGCGAGTTCCTCGCCCGCTGGCGCGGCTTCCTCACCCGGCCCGGGATCCGCGCGCTCGCCGGGAACGGGGAGCAGGTCTCCGTCATCCTGCACCCGAACATGCGGGTCTTCGCGGACGTCCTCGAGTCGTTCGGGCACGACGTCTTCCGTCAGGGCGAGCGCGACGTCCAGGGCCTGATGCGCGAGCACGCGGCGCTCGTCACCGACTACTCGTCGGTCGCCTTCGACTTCGCCCTGCAGGAACGGCCGGTGTTCTACTTCCAGTTCGACCGGGAGGCGTACTTCCGCGGCACGTCGAGCCACCTCGACCTCGACGCCGAGCTGCCGGGCCCCGTGTTCACGGACGAGGAGGCCCTGGCGGACGCGGTCGTCGCGTCCGCGGCGGCCGGCTTCCCCATGGAGGGCGAGTACCGCGAGCGGGCGCGGCGGTTCTTCCCCGCGCACGACCGGAACAGCTCCCGGCGGGCCTACCGTTCGGTGCGCCGCGCGCGACCGGCGCGGGACCGCTGACGACCTGACCGGGCCGTGCCGAGCCGTGCCGGACCGGTCACGATGTCAGGCGGGGATCGCCTCCGGCGCAGGCAGGACGGCGCGGGCCGCGCGTCGCACCCACAGGTCGGACGCCGCGCCGAACGGCTCGGCACGCGTCGCGACGTCGTCCTGTGCCTCCTGCCACGCCGCGCGGGCGAGGTCGACCCAGGCGCGCGGGTACGACGGCGAGCGCTGCACGAAGTCGGCGAGGTCGAGGGCGTGCACGGTGCCGTCGGTGTCCCGCTCGACGTCGAGGTCGAGGTCGACGAACCAGCTCACCGGCGCGGCCGCGACGACGCCGGTCGCGACGTCGACGCGGACCCGCCCGTCGTGCCGGAACCAGGCGACCCACGGGTCGGCGACGGGCAGGAGCAGGGCACCGTCGGGCACGGCGAACCAGTCGCCCCACTCGTCGCTGCCGAGCACGACGGCGGTCCAGCGGGTACGGACGGCGCCGCACGGCTTGCGCTTCTCGACGACGACCTGCGTCATGCCCGCTCCTTTCCGTCGTGCCGGCGGCGGACGCCGCCGCGGGTGTGACGACGATAGTGACCGCCGTCACTGTCGCGGAAGCCCCGCGGCGATGACCATCGGCCACCGATCAGGTGAACGGCTGGTGAACACGCCCGCGCCGGGGATGGCGGGGGCGGGCCCCGGATCGCAGGATGGGGGCATGACCCGACGACGTCACCTGAGGTCCCTGCCTGCCCTGACGCTGGTCGCGGCGCTCGCGCTGGCCGGCTGCACCGACGACTCCCCGTCCGACGACGCGACGGCGGAGGGCTCGCCGGCCGTCACGCCGTCGCAGAGCGCCGGCACCGCGACGGGGTCGGCCGCGCCCGACGACGACCCGAGCGCCTCGCCGGAGGCGGACGAGGACGCCGCGTCGCCGAGCGCGGAGCCGTCCGAGGGGTCGGGCGGGGACGCCGACGTCGACCCCACGACGGGCGCGCTGGCGGCCGTGGCGCTGGCCGCCGCCGAGGCCGACGGCACGCCCTACGCGATCGACACGGAGGCGGGTAGCTGGCAGGTCGACGTCGCCGTGGACGGCGCGAGCGTGGAGGTGACGGTCGACCCGACGGGCACGGAGGTGCTGGGCACCCGGGACGACGACCTCGACGCGGAGGACCGCGCGGCGCTGGGCGACGCGACGGTGCAGCTGCCGGAGGCGGTCCAGCGGGTGGTCTCGCAGACCGGGGGCACGCTGCGCGAGGCGGACCTCGACGCGGACGCCCCGGCCAGCTGGAGCGTGTCGGTGACGGTCGGCGGCGCCGAGCAGGAGTTCGACGTCGACACCGCGACGGGCGAGGTCACCGAGGACACCACGGACTGACCGCCGCGGCCCGGCGGGCGCCGCTCAGCCCGGCAGGACGTCGTCGGCCGTCGGGAACGACGGCTGCGCGCCGTGCGTGGTGACGGAGTAGGCGCCCGCGCGCACGGCGGTGCGCGCGGCGTCGGCGAGGGTGTCGCCGGCGAGCAGCCGCCAGGCCAGCGCCCCGACGAACGCGTCGCCCGCCCCGGTCGTGTCGACGGCGCGGACGTGCGGCGACGGCACGACGACCGGCGCCCCGCCGTCGGCGGCGGGCTCGGCGACGACGGCGCCCGCCGCGCCCATCGTGAGCACGACGGACCGCGGCCCGAGCTCCAGGAGGCCCTCGACGACGGCGAACGGCGCGTCGGGCACGGGCCGTCCGGCGTCGTCGAGCAGCCGGCGGGCCTCGCCCGCGTTGACGACGAGCGGGTCGGCGAGGGCGAGCACCTCCGGGTCGAGCGGGACGACCGGCGCGAGGTTGAGCAGGACGCGGCCGGTCGCCGCGCGGGCGGCGGCCTCGATCCCGGACACGGGGATCTCCGCCTGGACGACCACGACGCCCGCCTCGGCGAGCAGCCGGGAGTGCCGGGCGACGACGTCGGCGTCCACGGTGGAGTTCGCGCCGGGGACGACGACGATGGAGTTCTCGCCGTCCGCGGCGACCGTGACGAGCGCGACGCCGGAGCTGCCGTCCACCTCGGCGACGGCGTCCAGGTGGACCCCGGACACCCGCAGGCCGAGGAGGGCGGTCTCCGCGAAGGGGCCGTTCCCGACGGCGCCCACGAGCCAGACGTCCGCACCGAGCCGCGCCGCCGCGACCGCCTGGTTGGCCCCCTTGCCGCCGGGCAGCACCGCCATCGAGTCGGCGAGCACCGTCTCCCCCGGCAGGGGCGGCGCGGCGACGCGCGTGACGATGTCGGCGTTGACGGATCCGACGACCACGATCGAGGGCATGGCGCGGGTGACCTCCGGTGACGGCTGGGGACGGCCGGACCATGATCCCTCACGAATGTTTCGGGCACCGTCGTCGTCCACGTGCGGCGCGGCGGCTCAGGCGGCGAGGACCTCCCGGAGGCGGGCGGCGAACTCCGCCGGGTCGTTGTCCGGCGACCACTCGTTGCGCATGAACCCGCCGTGGTCGCCGGGGAACTCCGCCGGCGGCGTGCCGAGCGCCGCGGCCAGCGCAGCGGCGCCCCGCGCCGCGAGGGTGCCCGGGGGCGACGTGACCCCCACGGCGGGCAGCACCCGCAGGTCGCCGGCGGCCGTCAGAGCGCGCAACCGGTCGAGGTCGGGCTCCCACAGCGGCATGGTGAGCAGCGACTTGCCGAGCAGCAGGTCGTCGCGGCGGCCGTCGTCCTCGGCGGGCATGCCGAACTGTGCCGGGTCCGGCGCGGGCCGGTCCAGGTACGCCTGGTCGATCGGCTCGGTCGTCATGACGAGCTGGACGAACTTCGCCATCGCCGGGCCGAAGCCCGACCGGCGGTAGGTCTCCACGATGTCCGCCTGGGCCTGCACGGCGAGGTCGCGGTCCGGCAGCATCGAGGTCAGCGGCGGCTCGTGCGCGACGAACGTCCGCACCTCGTCGGGGTGGTCGGTCGCCCACGCGAGCGCGGTCACCGCGCCGCCGGACGACCCGAGGACGTCGAGCGGGCCGAGCCCGGCGGCCTGCGCGACGGCGTGCAGGTCGGCGGCGTGGTGCTCCACCGTCACGTCACCGTCGTCGAGCAGCGTCGAGCGGTCGGTGCCGCGCGGGTCGTAGGTGAGCACGGTGCGGTCGCCGAGCTCCGCCACGAGCTGGGCGAAGCCGGAGGCCTCCATCGGGCTGCCGAGGACGAACAGCGGCGGGTGCGTGCCGCCCTCGGTCGGGGTGTGGACGTCGTAGGTGAGGACGGCGCCGGGCACGTCCAGCGTGCGGGTGTCGGTGGTCATGTCGGGTGGACGGAGACCACCGCCGGAACTCATCTACTCCTCGTCGGGCGAGCTCTCCCAGTCCTCGTCGTCCTCGATGGTGAAGGACCCGCCGAAGTGCACGGAGGAGGGGTCGACGCCGAGGCCCTCGGCGATCTGGCGGCGCATCTTCTCGGCCATCGTCAGACCCGTGGACGTCTCGTTCATCGACCGGTAGGTCTCGGCGTCGACCCCGTAGCGCGACTGCGTCCAGGCGTCGAACGCCTCCTCGTAGGCCGTGCTGGCGGCCTCGACGACGAACTCCGCGACCTCGCCCAGGGGGAAGTTGCGGGTCCGCGGGGGCCTGCCCTCGACCGCGGCGAGCGTGATCGCCAGGATGCCGTCGGCCACCTGGTGCGAGACGAGCTCGGGCCGACGGAAGTACTCGGTGGCGCGGTGCTTGAGGTGGACCACCAGCAGCTCGTCGCTCACCGGTTCGCTCGTGGGGGGCTGCGGGTAGGTGCGGGGCTCGGGTCGGGTGGTCGTGTCGCTCATCATCTCCGAGGATGCTCCCGCGGAGCGGTTTTGTCACGACGGTTCTCCACCGGCGCAACGGTGTCCTGCGCCACCCGACGTCCGTCCACAGGCCTGTGGACGACGCCTGCGGGGCGGCGACCCGCGCGGCTAGCGTCCCCGCCATGTCCCGACTCGCCCTCGACACCGACGAGCTGACGGCCGCCGCGCTGGCGCTGCGCGGCGCCGCCGACCATCTGGCGGCCGCGCGCGAGCACCTCGAGCCGCGGGGCGACCGGCCCGGAGGGCATCCGCTGCTCGACGGCGCGATCCACGACCTCGGTGCGGGCTGGTCGGCCCGGCACGGCGCGCTGGTCGAGGCCCTGGCGTCCCAGGCCGACGCCCTGCGCGGTGCCGCCGACCGGTACGCGGACGCCGAGCGGGTCACCCTGACCGGGCTGGCCCGGCTCCTCCTCGGGGAGGGACCCGCAGGCCCGGGCGGCCCGGCTCCCGGCGTCACCCCGGGCGGGGCCCCGACGACGGCGACCGCGCTGTGACGACGGACCTCGACCTGGCTCCCCTGACCGGATCCCCCGCCGGGCTGGCAGAGCTCGCGGGGGCCGCGACCCGGGCGGCGGGCGCGCTGCACGGTGTCCGCGACGACCTCGCCCGCGTCGCCGGCGCGCTCCGCGGGCACCGCTCGGGCGCGGTCGACGCCGCCCGGGAGCTGCTCGCCCGTCTCACCCTCGACGTCGTCCTGTGCGCCGACGTCCTGCGCACCGTCGCGGGCGTGCTGGCGCAGCGCGCCACCGGGCTCACGAGCGAGCAGGACGCGGCCGCGCGCGCACTGACCGCCCGCGACGACGCGCTCGCCCGGCTGGCACGCGCCGAGGCGGACGAGGTCCTCGCCCTCCGGGCCGACCCGCTCGTTCCCCTCCCGGACGCCGCGCGAGACGCGTGGGACGCCCGCGTGCGGGCCGTGCAGGCCCGCGAGGACGTGGCCGCGGCGGAGCGTGCGTGGCGGGACGCCCGGGACGCGAAGGACTCCGCGTCCCGGCAGGCCGCTCCCCTGCTGGACGGCCTCGCCGACGCCCGCGCGGTCGCGGTGTCCGCCCGGCACGGCGTCGGGGCCGCCGACCACGCGACGGCGTGGGCCCGCGGCACCGACCTCGCCGCCCGGGTCCCGGTCGCCCTGGGCGGCGACCGGCGCGCGCGCGACGCCGCCCGCACCGACCTGTTCGCCGCGATGACGGCCGC
Source organism: Isoptericola dokdonensis DS-3 (assembly GCF_001636295.1). Lineage (NCBI taxonomy): Bacteria > Bacillati > Actinomycetota > Actinomycetes > Micrococcales > Promicromonosporaceae > Isoptericola > Isoptericola dokdonensis. The sequence goes on from NZ_CP014209.1 coordinate 2,372,184, forward strand.
CGACGGCGACCCGGCCCTGTGGACGGCGTTCTGGGACGCGGTGGACCCGGCGTCCCTGCTGGCCGTGCTCGGCACCGACCCGCCGCCCGGCGCCGTGACCGCCCTCTCCGGCGGCCTCGGCGTGTGGGCGGCGAGCGCCGCGCGGGACGAGCAGCGCGACCTCGGCGACCGGCTCGTCCGGGGAGTCGGCGTGGGCACCGCCACGGCGGACCGCGCCGCCCGGCTCGGCGACCTGCTGGGCGCGGCGCGACTGCCCGCCGCGGTGTGGACGGGCGCCGCCGACGCGGTCGTGGAGCGGCACCGGGCCACCGGCCAGGACGACGTCGAGGCGACCGACCTCGCGCCGCTCGTCGTCGCGGTCGCGGACGGGCTGTCCGCGCACCCGCGGGCCGCGCTCGACCACCTCGCCCCGGTCGATCCCGACGACCTCCGCGAGCGCCTCCACGTCTGGTTCGGCGCGACACCGCCGGACGGCTGGCCCGACGGCGGCGTTGCCGTGACGGGCATGCTCGCGGCGGCCGTCGCCGTCGGGTCGCGGGCGGACGTCCCGACGCAGCAGCGCACGGCGCTGGTCGTCTCGGTGGTGACGAAGGTCGTCCACGGCTACCGCGGGTTGCTGTCCGTGAACGCGCCGGTCGGCGGCAGCGCCGTGGGCAACGTCGTCGACGTCTACCGGCCGTACCTGGAGTCCGTCGACGAGAACGTCCACCTCCAGCAGGACGGCGATCCTCGACCCGGTCCGGGCCTCCTCCTGACCGACCTCGGCGACAGGGGCCGCGTGGAGGGAACCTCGATCCCCTGGTCGACGGCGCAGCCCCGCCTCGACCCGTTCGCCCTGCGGGAGGTCATCACGGCGACGTCGGCCACCCCGGCGGACGCCGGTCGGTGGCTGTCCGCCCTCGACGACCACGTGGAGGCCACGGTCACGGTGGCCACCGAGCGCGACCTCGGACCCGACGCGCGCGAGCGGCTCTTCCTCGACACCCTCGACGACGTCGGGTTCGTGAGCGGGTCGATCCAGTCGCCGGTCATCGCCGACGCCGAGCAGGCCACCGGGCTGGGGTCGGTGGCGGCGACCGGCGCGGGGGTCGGCCTCAGCCTGGCCACCGCCTTCTCGTCCGCCGGTGTGTCCGTCGCCGCGACCGCTGCCGGTGCTGCCCTGCCCGGGCTGGTGCCCGACCACGTCGACGCCGCCCGGAGCGAGGTCCTGCGCACCGAGCCGACGCTCCGCGACCGGTTCGCCGCACCCCTCAACCGGGCGGCGGTCGACCTCGACGTCGCGGCGGGAGCGTCGCCGGACGACGCCGAGCGGCGCAACGAGGCCCTCGCCCCGGGCGGCGAGGGCGCCACGAAGAGCTTCGGGAACGGCTACGCCCTCGGATCAGATCTGGCACGCACCCTGGGAGAGACCACATGAACGCACGACGCACGCTGACGCTCCTGGCCCGCGGGGAGGTGGTCGTGCCGGTGGCGAGCCTGAGCGTCGTGGCGCTGCTGATCGCCACCCTCCTGTCGTGGGGGCCCGCCTGGTCGCAGGCGCGTGCCGAGGCGAGGGCGGAGGCGGCGGCACGCGCCGCCGCCGCGGCCCGGGCCTGGCGCACCGAATCCTGGACGATCACCGTCGCCGACGTGCCGCAGGGCGCGGTGGTCCCCGTGCAGGACGACTGGCTCGGCGACGTCGGCCCCTGGTACGAGCACGTCGAGGCCCCTGTGCCGTACCGCGTCCCCGGGCTGCGCCACCTGATGGCCGGCGTCTACGACGGCTACTGGGCTCCGCTGACGGACGTGCAGGACTCCCTCCACGGGGTCAGGTCCGGGCCGGTGGAGGTCTTCAGCCAGACCTTCGTGATCGGGTCGGCGGCCGCGGACGGGCACGCGCTGGCGCCGGACCTCCTGGTCGGGGACCTGCGGGACGACGTCCGCCAGGCGCGTGAGCTCGCAGCGCGAGGAGGGGAGGCCGTCCCCGCGGACGACCCGACGCTGCTCGTCGACCCCGAGGTGTCCACGACCTGCCCGTCGCGCGACGCGTGCCCCCGCCCGGCGCAGGGCGCCCACCGCCTGGTGGTCACGGGTGTCGAGGCGGTGCCGTCGTGGATCGAGCCCCGCCGCGTGACGGTAGCGGCGACCTGGGTCGACGACGTCCTGGTGGCGGTCGCGACGCTGTCGCCCGTCGGCGCGGACGTCCCCGACGAGGTCAGCGCCCCGCACCTGCTGGACGTGCTCGCGGCCAAGGTGCGGGCCGACCCGCCGGCGCCGGCGGCCGAGGACCTGACGGAGGCCGCCGTCAGCCGGCCGGGGGCAGGAGGCGAAGCTCGATGACGGGCACGACGCGGCGCCAGTCCACCTCGCCCTGGGCGGCGGCGAGCGGCACGGCCCACTCCGCGACGACCGGCTCGAAGGTCCGCCACCTGCTCGGGTGCGCGGCGGCGTACCGCTGCAGCAGGGCGACGGTCTCGTCGGGGTCGAGCCGCCGGGCGTGGGCGCGCGCCCCGCGCCGGCGGCCGAAGGACACCAGCACGCGCGGCTCGGCCGCGACGTTGCGGACCCACTGCGACCGGGGCCCCAGGCCGGAGACGACGACGAACCGGTCGTCGTCGGGCCGCTCGGCGACCTCGAGCACCACGGCGCGCAGCTCACCGCTGCGACGCCCCCGGTGCTCGAGCAGCAGCAGCTCCTCGCCCATCAGCGCGCCGAGGCCCGCGCGGTACAGCGCGATCGGCGCACGGACGAGCCCCCGGACGTGCAGCAGCCGCGAGACGAGGGTCATGGTTCCAGGCTAGCGCCGGTCCGGCGGGGCTCGACGGTCGGTCCTACGATGACGGCGTGCCAGCGCAGGCCCCCTCGGACGACCCGGATCCCCGCGGCCCGGCCGCGGCGTCGAGGACGTCCCGGCGGCGGTCGGACGTCGTCCTGGCGGTCGCCACGACGGCGGGCGTGACGGTCGCCGGCGTGCTCGTCCCGGGAGGGACGGCAGACGGCGGGGACCCGGCCCGGGCGGCGGCATCGGCCCTGGTCGCCGTCGTGGTGGGTGCCCTCGTCCTCCTGCGGCGCCGCGCGCCGTCGACGATGCTCGCCCTCACCGCCGTCGTCACGGTCGCCGCAGCCGTCGCCGACGTGCCCGCGGCAGCGAGCGCCCTGCCGACGGTCACCGCGCTGGCGGCCGCGGCCGCGGGCGGCCGTGCACGGGCGGCCGCCGGGACCGGCACGCTGGTGGTGCTCGCCCTGACCGTCGACCGTGCGGTCCTCGACGCCGAGGGAGCCGCCATGGCGCTGCCGGTCCCGGCGGCCGCCGTGCTCGACACGGCACTGGTCGTCGCGGCGGTCGCCGTGGGCGTCGCGACGCACCTGCGGGGCCGGCTCCGCGCCCTCGCCACCGAGGCGGCGGAACCTGGGCCCGCGGTCCCTCAGGAGGGCGGGTCCCGGCACCGTGAGCACCTGCGGATCGCGCACGACCTGCACGACGTCGTCGCCCACCACCTCTCGATGGTGGCGCTGCACTCCGGCGTGGCGAGCGCCGCCGTCGGCCGGGACGACGACGCGGCGCGGACCGCGCTGCGGCACGTCACGGAGGCCACCTCCGTCACGCTGCACGAGCTGCGGGCGACGACCCTGGTGCTGCGCGCCGGCACGGACCCCGGCACCGGCCCGACGGCGGGGTCCCGCGGCGTGCTCCCCGCGGCGACGGGACCGGCCGGCCTGTCGTCCCTGGTGGAGCCGGTCCGGGCTGCGGGGGTGGACGTCGTGACACGGGTCGAGGTGCCGGCGGCGAGCATCGACGCGAGCGTCGACGCGGCGGCGTACCGGATCGTGCAGGAGGCCCTGGCGACCGTGGTGCGGCACGGCGCGGCACGGCGGGCGGTGGTGCGGCTCACCACCAGCGACGGACGGCTGCGCATCACGGTGTCCGACGACGGACGTGGCGCGGCTGCCGACCGCGCCGGCGCCGACCCGGGAATGGTCGCGGTGCGCGAGCGGGCGCTGGCCCTCGGCGGCAGCCTCACCGTCCGCGACGTGCCCGCCGGTGGGCTGACCGTCGTCGCCGACCTCCCGGCACGGCTCCGGGAAGCCCCGCGCCCCACCTCCGTGGCGGCCACGCCGTAGCACCGCGGGCCGCGGCACCGCAGGCCGCGGTGCCGCGGGCGTGAACCCTGCGGGCGCCCGCCGGACATCCTCAGACAGCGGGCACGGGTTCGTGGCCACGGTGCGGTGAGGGAGGCGCGGTGACGACGACGAGCGGCGGCACGGACCAGCAGGGTCACGTCGAGCTGGGCGGGGTGACGGCCACGGGGACGGACACGTGGCGCGTCGCCGTCCGGGTCCCGGCGATGGCGCACCTGCCGCGGGAGGCGGGACTGCCGGTGCTGCACGGCCTCGACCTGGTGCGACGGCTCGGCCAGCTCGTCGCGAACCGCTGCCTGGGCGTCCCCGGCGACCACGAGCTGGTGGTGAGCCGCATGGACTTCCACCGGACCGGACGGCCCCTGCGCCTGCCCCCGGCCGGTTCGATCGGGGCGAGCGCGTTCGTGCACGTGCACGACCTCCAGGAGCGCCGCGGCACGGTCCGGGCCTTCGACGCGTCGATGGTCCTCCGTGTCGGGTCGCAGGAGGTGGCGCACGGCGGCGGAGCGGCGCGCTGCCTCGACCCGACGACCTACACCCTCCTGCGGCGCGACACGCCTGCCGCCCCGCCGCGCCACGACGTGGAGCACCTCCTGGACGTGCGGCGCCGGGGCGACCGGCTGCTCGCGCAGGTCGGATGGGACGCCGCGGACCCGCTGATGAGCGCCCGGTCGGACCGGATCTCGGCCCTCGCGCTGGCCGCGGGCGCCCTGCGCGCCGCCCAGGTGCTCCGGCCCGGACGGGACGTCACGGGCGTCTCGCTGTCCCTGGACCGGTTCGTCGACTGCGCCCCGCCCCCCGACCTGCTCGCGCACGCGGCGCAGGACGCGGTCGAGGTCTCGGTGCTCGCGCGTCGCACGGTGGCGGCCCGGTCGACGGTCCGGCTGGCACCTGCCCGCGAGCCCGCCGGCCCCGTCAGGGACCTCTTGCGCGGCCCCTGACCTGCGGGCACGCTGTACGCAGGCCGCACCGCACGGCCAGGGGGCTTGCCGGGAAGGACCGTCGTGCACCCCGACCTCGACGACGCCGCGCTCTGGCTGCGCGTCCGGGCCGACGACGAGGCCGCCTTCGCGACGCTGTTCGCCCGGTACCACCCGCGGGTGCTGCAGGCCGTCGCCGGGATGCTCGCGGACGTCGCGGGGGCCGACGTCCCCGCCGTCGCGGCCGACGTCCTCCACACGGCGTGGCGCCGCCGGTCCGCGGTCGTGGTGGACGCGGCGCTCTGGCCGTGGCTCCGCGCGGTGGCCGTCCGGCTGTGCGCCAACGAGCGGCGGCGCTGCCTGCGCCGGCGCCGCCTCGCGGCACGCCTCGCGACGCTCGACGCCGGCGACCTGGTCGAGGCCGACCACGCCGACGGCGTGGCCGGGCACCTGGCGCTCGCCGAAGCCCTGACCCGCCTGCGGCCCGGCGACGCGGACGTCGCCCGCCTCGCCCTGATGGAGGACCTCACGACCTCCCAGGTCGCGGCCCGGCTCCGGCTCCCGCTCGGGACGGTGAAGTCGCGCCTGCACCGCGTGAGGATCGTGCTCCGACGGCACCTGGGGCCAACGCCCCGTGGTCGTCCCGCCGGACCCGCCGACGCCGGCACCGACGCCGACCGGACGTCCACCCCGCCGGACCCGCCGACCTGCGACGCTGGTCCCATGGACGCAGGACCCGGCACCGACGGCACCCGATGAGCCACGGTCACGCGCACGACCACGCGCCGACCGGCGGAGCCCACCGCGGCCGCCTCGCCGTCGCGCTCGGCATCACGCTGACCGTCGTCGTCGCCCAGCTCGTCGGCTCGCTGGTCACGGGCAGCCTGGCGCTGCTCGTCGACACGGCGCACCTGCTGGTCGACGCGTCCGGGCTGGCGCTCGCGCTCTCGGCGGCGCACCTGTCGCTGCGCCCCCCGACGCCGCGCCGCACGTGGGGACTGCGCCGCGCCGAGGTCCTGGCGGCGCTCGCCCAGGCGGCGCTCCTGCTGGGCGTCGGGGTGTTCGTGCTGGTCGAGGCCGTGCGACGCCTCAGCACGCCCCCGGAGATCCCCGGCGTCGAGCTCCTCGTGTTCGGCGCCGTCGGGCTCGTCGGCAACCTCGCCGCGCTGGCCGTCCTGGCCTCGCGCCGGGACGCGAGCCTCAACCTGCGCGCCGCGTTCCTCGAGGTGCTCAACGACGCGCTCGGGTCGGTGGCGGTCGTGGTGGCGGCGGTCGTCGTCCTCACCACGGGCTTCCAGGGCGCCGACACGATCGCCGCGCTCCTCATCGGCGCGCTCATCCTGCCGCGCGCCCTGCGGCTGCTGCGCGACGCCGCGGCCGTCCTGCTGGAGTCGACGCCTCCCGGTCTCGACCTCGACGACGTGCGCGCGCACCTGCTGCGGGTCCAGCACGTGCGCGAGATCCACGACGTGCACGCGTCCCTCATCGCGACGGGCCTGCCGCAGCTCTCCGCGCACGTCGTCGTCGAGTCGGGCTGCTTCACCGACGGTCACGCCGGACGCATCCTCGACGAGCTCCAGGAGTGCGTCGCCGAGCACTTCGGCGTGGAGCACACGACGTTCCAGGTGGAGCCCGAGACGCACCCCGGGCACGAGCACCCGACGCACGCCTGACCGTCAGTCCGCGAGCACCCGGTCCACGACGTGCTCGGCGACGGCGGGCGCGCCGACGTCAGGCGTCGTCGGCCCTGCGGTCGCCCTGCAGGGCGTTCTTCAGCATGACCGCCGGGAGCAGGAACGTGGCCAGCATCGTGACGAGCCAGACGATGACGGGGCCGAGGATCCAGCCCTGCCAGCCGTCGATCGCCAGGCCGTCCGAGGCCACCAGCTCTGCGACGAGCAGCGCCGCGTAGGTGGTGATCAGGCCCACCGCGCCGAGCAGAGCCGGCGCGTTGCGGCGGGCGATCTGCGCGAAGAACGGCGACAGGATCGCCTGGCCGAGCGCGAAGATCACCACGACGAGCACGAACGCCAGCGGGTTCCCCCAGTCGATGTCGAAGGTCTCCCAGCCGAAGGCGTTGAACAGGATGTCGGTGAGCACCATGCCGATCGCTGCCGCGAGGAGGAAGATCGCGGTGCGTGCCAGAAGTCGGATCATGCATCGAAGGGTGACACACCTCACCTTTTGCCGCGCGCCATCCTCTGGAGAACCTCAACTCCCGTGCCCGTGACCGTGCACCGTCGCGAGCATGGCACCCCGAGCAGAGGCGCAGAGTCGACCGGGGGGTGTGTCGTGCAGGTCCTGGTCACGGGCGGGGCCGGCTACGTGGGGTCGCACGTCGTGCTGGCCATGCTGGCGGCCGGCCACGACGTGCACGTCGTCGAGGACTTCACGCGCGGCTCCCCGGCAGCGATCCACCGGGCCGAGCAGCTCGCGGGGCGGCAGGTCACGGTCCACGCCGCGGACGTCGCGGACATCGACACCACCGAACGGATCTTCGCCGGCACCCCCTTCGACGCGGTGGTGCACCTCGCCGGCCTGCACCGGTCCGGGACGGCCCCGAGCCGGGTGCTCGACCTCTACGAGACCAACCAGGCGACCACGTTCACCCTGCTGCGCTGCATGGCCTGGTACGGGGTGACGCGGTTCGTCCTGTCGTCCACCGCCGACGTCTACGGTCCCGCACGAGGTGACGGCACCCTGGGGGTCGACTCCGTGCGGGTGCCCCGCACCCCGCTGGGCCGCAGCCTGCTCGGCAACGAGCACCTGCTCCACGACCTCGTGGAGAGCGGTGCCGGGCTGCGCGCCGCCGTCCTGCGCCGCTTCGCGACGGGGGGCGCCCACCCGTCGGGCCGCCTCGGTCAGGCGGCCGCCCGGTCGACGACGTCGCTGCTGCCCCGGCTGACGCAGGTCGCGACCGGACGCCGGGAGGTGCTCGAGGTGCCCGGGGCGGGCCGGGCGACGCACGACGGCACGCCCGTGCGGGACGTCGTCCACGTGGCCGACGTCGCCGACGCCTACGTCGCCGCGCTCGGCGCCCTGGACGGCTCGCCAGGGGTCCGCACCTGGAACGTCGGCACCGGCCGGGGCAGCAGCGTGCTCGACGTGCTCCGCACCTTCGAGGAGGTGACGGGCCGCACCGTGCCCCACCGGGTCGTCGAGCCCGCCGACCGGGTGCGGGACAGCGTCGTCGCCGACGTCGACGGGACCGTCGCGGACCTCGGCTGGACGCCCCGCCGCGGGCTGGCCGACGTCTGCCGCGACCACTGGCGGTGGGCGCAGGACAACCCGGACGGGTACCCGGAAACGCTGGTGCCGGAGCCGCCGTGGCGCGGGGGCGTCGGCCACCGGCTGCGCGTGCTGTCCTCGCTCGCCCCGTCGTGAGGCGTCAGACCTTCGTGTCGCGGTAGTAGCGCAGCGCTCCCGCGTGGAGGTCCACCGGGGTGGTGTAGACGGAGCGGGTACGGTCGAGCAGCGCCGCCGACGGCACCTGCCCGGCCAGGGTCGCGCGGTGGGCGAACAGGGTCGCGACCAGCCCGTACGCGGCGTCCTCGGACATGCCGCCGGGCACCACCAGCACGTTCGGCACGGCGAGCGTCTCGACGTCCGCCGCGGACCCGTACACGCCCTCGGGCACGACGCCGTGGCGGTAGCCGTCACCGTGCTGCACGCGCAGCTGGTCGACGACGCCCTCCAGCGGGACGAGACGCAGCGGCACCTCCTGCGACAGCTCGACGAGGCCGGGCGTGCGCAGGCCGCCCGACCAGAAGAACGCGTCGATCGTCCCGGCGCGCAGCGCGTCGATCGACTCGGTGATCCCCAGCTCGGAGACCTGGAGGTCGGCGGCGTCGACACCCGACGCCGCGAGGACCCGCTCGGTGATGAGCGCGGTGCCGGAGCGCGGCGCGCCGGTGGACACCCGCAGCCCGCGCAGGTCGGCGATCTCCTCGACGTCGGAGCCGGCTGGCACCACGAGGTGCCCGAAGTCGTCGTAGACGCGGGCGAGGGCCTGCACGTCGACCGGTGCGTCGAAGTCCCCGCGGCCCGCCACGGCGTCCTCCAGCGCGTCCGCCGCGGTGAACGCGACGTCGGCGGCGCCGTCGTCGAGCAGGTGCAGGTTGTCGACCGACCCGCCCGTCTCGAGGACCTCGACGTCGATCCCGTACCGGTCCTCCAGGACCTCCGCGAGCGCCTGGCCGTAGCCGTAGTAGATGCCGGTGGTGCCGCCCGTGGCGATGGTCAGCTCGTCCGGGAGGTCGGCGGCCCACGAGTCCTGGCCGCCCGAGCAGCCGGCCAGGGCGGCGGCCGTGAGCGCGAGCGACGCGCAGGCGGCCACGGCACGTCGGACGTGGCGTCCGGTCGGGGTCGTCATGCGGGGTCCTCCCAGGACGGCACGAGCAGGTGGGCACGCAGCCCGCCCCCGGCGGGCAGCTCGAGCCGCAGCCCGCCGCCGGCGGAGGCGAGCAGCTCGGACGCGATGGCGAGCCCGAGGCCCGAACCGCGCACGGCGCTGTGCCCGGGGCTGCGCCAGAACCGGTCGGTGAGCCGGTCGAGCTGGTCGGCGGGGACCCCGGGGCCGTGGTCGCGCACGGTGATCTCGACCATCGTGCCGTCGCGGCGCACCCCGACCTCGACGCGGCTCGAGGCGGGCGAGAACTTCAGCGCGTTGTCGACGATGGTGTCGAGCGCGGAACCGAGCGCGGTCGGGTCGACCGCCCCCCACAGCACGTCCTCGGCCGCGTCGACGGCGAACTCCCGGTCGGGGTCCAGGAGGCGCCAGCCGTCGGCGTGCCCCGCCACCAGGTCGACGACGTCCACCGGCTGCACGGCCCCCATCGTGGAGCCCTCGGCGAGCAGCAGCAGCGCGTCGAGGATCTGGGCCATGCGTTCCGCCTCGGCGCGCACGTGCTCGACCTCCGCGCTGTCGTCCTGGGGCACGCTCAGCGCGAGCGCCTCGATGCGGAGCATGAGCGCGTTGAGCGGGTTGCGCAGCTCGTGGGACGCGTTGGCGACGAACTCCTGCTGACGGCGCATCAGCTGCTCGACCCGTTCGGCCATCTCGTTGAACCGTCCGACGACCTGACGCAGCTCGGGCGGTCCCGTCGACAGCGGGATGCGCTCGTCGAGCCGACCGCTGCCCATCTGCTCCATGGCGCGGTCGACGGCGCGCACGGGGCGCAGCACCCAGCCGGCCGTCCGGTCGGCGACCAGCAGCGCCACCAGGGCCGTCACGACGCCGCCCGCGATGAGGATCGCCCACGAGTACCAGATGCCGCGGCGCACCTGCGCGGTGTCGGACGACGTGACGAGCGCCCCGACGACGTCGCCGCCGTCGAACACCGGCTCGGCCACGACGATCTCCTCGGTGTCCCACGGCCACACGTCGTCGTGGAGCTCGGCGCGGCGCCCGGCGAGCGCGGCGGCGCGCTCGGGGACCTGCGTGACGTCGAGCCCGGCCGCGGCGACCGGGTTGCCCGCCTGGTCGACGACGGCCGCGCGCACCCCGTACAGCTCGTGGTACCGGTCGAGGTCGACCTGGACGAGGGTCGGGTCGTCGGCGAGGATCGACTGCCGCGCGGTGATGCTCAGGTACGACGCGTCGCGCAGCCGGTCCAGGAAGACCTCCTGGTGGTGCGCCCGCGTGATGCTGACGACGTAGAACATGCCGAGCAGCAGCAGGATGAGAGCGATCGGCACGTAGATCAGTGCCATCAGGCGAGCGCGCACGTCACCGCCGACCTGCGATGCGGTACCCGACGCCCCGCACCGTCTCGACGACGTCGGGCTCGTCGAGCTTGCGGCGCAGCGACGCGACGTGCACCTCCAGCGTGCGGCCGAGACCCTTCCAGCTCGATCCCCACACCTCGCGCAGGATCCGCTCGCGGGAGAGCGCCGTACCGCGGTGGCGCACGAGCAGCGCCAGCAGGTCGTACTCCTTGCGGGTCAGCCCGATGACGTCGCCGTCGGCCCGGCGGACCTCCCGCGCGGCGAGGTCGACGCTCAGGCCGCCGGCGTCCACGACGCCGGCGTGGGCGCGCCCGTCCCACTCGCGGGACCTCCCGCGGCGCAGGACGGCGTCGATGCGGGCCAGCACCTCGCGGATGTCGTACGGCTTGGTGACGTAGTCGTCGGCGCCGAGCTCGAGGCCGCGCACGCGCGCCTCGAGCTGGGTCCGGGCGGTGACCATGATGATCGGCGTGTCCGAGACCTTGCGGATGCGACGGCAGACCTCGAACCCGTCCATGTCCGGCAGGGCGAGGTCGAGGAGCACGAGGTCGGTGCGCGGGTTGAGCGCGTCGAGCGCGCTCGCGCCGTCGGCCGCACGGATCACCTCGTACCCGTGCTTGCCCAGGACGGAGACCAGCGCGCCGGCGACGTGCTCGTTGTCCTCCACGACCAGCAGCTGCACAGGGACGAACCTAGCGGATGCGGCCCGGTGCGCGGTGGGTGAGGTCCGTCGTGCGAGCCCCGCTCAGGAGATCGCGTCGACGGCCCGCAGCTCCCGCAGGAGGTATGGCGCCATGGTCCGGGTGTAGGTGGTCGTCAGGTGGCTGTTGTCGCGGTACACGTTGACGCCCCCGATGACGGACGGGCAGCGCCGGTCGTCGCAGTAGTAGTCGGTGAGGTCGAGGTGGCGGCTGCCGGGGACGGCCTCGACGGTGGCGGCGAACGTGTCGGGGAACGGGAAGGCGCGCTTACGGGAGATGTCGCAGCTGGTGGCCTCGACGACGTCGAGCTTCTCGAGGCACTTCGACGGGCCGGTGCGGTGCCAGGGGTTGTCCGTCAGCCCGATGATCGGCACGCCCGCGGCGGCGACGGGACGCCAGTCGGCGGCCATCCGGTCGACCTGCTCGGAGGCGGTGCCGGAGAGCATCTTGACGTACCCGGTGGTGACGACGGCGTCGATGCGGTCGGCGTTGTCGACGAGCCAGGGACGCAGCTGGTCCTTCCACGTCTCGCAGGTCTCGGAGCGCTGCGGGTCGTCGTAGTTCATCAGCCCCGTGGTCCACGCGCACGTCGCCTTGAGCTGCGGCGTGAGGCTGATGTGGCCCTCCTCGGCGAGCGCGATGAAGGCGGGCAGCATCGCGCGGGCGTGCGAGTCGCCGACGAGCACGAGGTGCGGGACGTCGGGGTCGTCGACGGGACCGAAGGTGCACTCCTTGAGGACGTCCTCGTCGCCCTCGACCCAGCAGGCCGGGTAGTCGGCGTAGTCGCCGCCGACGGCCTCGGGCGCGGGGACGAGCATCCCGTCCAGGTCGGGGTTGTCGCAGGGGTTCTCCGGGTCCATCGACCCGGCGCCGAAGCAGGGCGGCATGTCGGCCACGAGCCGCTCCGCGACGGCCGCCTGCTCCTGGGCACGGGCGTCGGCGACGGCCCAGCCTGCCCCGGCGACGGCGGACACCGCGAGCGCGACGACCGCGGTGATGCCGAGGGCGCGTCCGGGCCGCTGGAGGCCCCAGCGGTGCGTGAACCTCGCCGGGTCCTCGACGTACCGCTTGGTGAGGGCGGAGAGCACGACGACGCCGACGAGCAGCAGCACCCGGTCGAGCAGCCCCGCCTCCCGGCCGAGGACGAACGGCGCGAGGATGATCACGGGCCAGTGCCACAGGTACAGCGAGTACGAGATCTCCCCCGTGTACTGCACCGGGCGCCACGTCATGAGCGGTGCGGGCGACAGCGACCCGGACGGCGTGCCGGCCACGATGACGACCAGGGTCGCCACGACGGGCAGGATCGCGGCCGTGCCGGGGAACGGGGTGGCCGCGTCGTAGAGGAGCCCGCAGCCGGCGATCGCGGCGAGCCCGCCCCAGCTCAGCACCACCCGCACCCCGCCGGGCAGTGGCCGCACGCCCCGCGCGAGCAGGAGGGCGAGCAGGGCACCCGCGCCGAACTGCCAGGCGCGCGTGGTGGTGACGAAGTAGGCCGACGACGGGTTGTCGACGGTCAGCCACAGCGAGTAGGCGAACGACGACGCGGTGGCCACGCCGAGCACGACGGCGGTGGCGGCGCGCGGGGAGCGCCGCAGGCGCACGGCCAGGGCACAGGCGCCGAGGACCAGCAGCGGCCACACGAGGTAGAACTGCTCCTCGACCGACAGCGTCCAGTAGTGCTGGACCGGCGAGGGGTCGTTCTCCGCGGCGAGGTAGTCGACGGCGTCGGCGGCCAGCACCCAGTTCTCGACGTACAGGGTCGCGCCGATCGTCTCCCGGAACCACTGCTGCCACAGCGTCACGGGGACCAGCAGGAACGTCGCGACCGCCGACACGGCGATCACCAGGTAGGCGGCGGGCAGCAGACGGCGGGCACGCCGGGCCCAGAACCGGGCGAGCCGCACGCGTCCGGTCGACTCGACCTCACGGAGCAGGTGGCCGGTGATGAGGAACCCGGAGATGACGAAGAACACGTCGACGCCGACGTACCCGCCGGGCACCCGGCCGGGCCAGAAGTGGAAGAGCAGGACCAGGACGACCGCGAGGGCACGCAGCGCCTGGACCTCGAGCCGGACCGGGGTGGCGGTGGCCTGGACGGGACGCCGGGCGGCGTGGTCCTGGTCGGGCCTCTGCCCGGGGCGGAGCGTCGTGCTCACGTCGCGTGTCCGTTCGGTGGAGGGAGGTGACGGGTCATCCTACGAGAGCACGGCGCAGCACCCCCAAAGCACCTGCACAGCACCGGCGCGGCGCCACGTCAGGCGTCGCCGAAGGTCCGCACGCCGTGGACGCGGCACGGGACGTCGGTGGCGGGCTCGCACCGCACCTCGACGCGCCGCCCGGTGCCGGGCAGGGGCAGGTCGAACTCGACGAACCCGTCGGGGTCGGCGTGCCGGGCGTCCCCCGCGACCCGGTGCGTCACCGCACCGTCGAGCGTGACGGTGACCGGACCGTCCTCCGGGCGGAGCGTGAGCCCGAGGGACGTCGCGCCCTCGGCGTCGAGCGTGTAGGCGAACCAGCCACCGGGCTCGGCAGCGCGGTGGGTGCGGCCGGCGAGGACGCCGACGGCCGATCTCTCGGCCCGCACCGCCTTGGCGTTCTCGAAGTTGTTGCCGTCGAACACGGTGAGCTCGTCGACGGTGGCGGCGGCCCGCCGTCGCTCCTGCGCGGCCCGGTCGGCGCGGGCCCGTGCGGCCGGGGATCCCTGCTCCTCGACGTGCAGGTAGATCGCGTACCGCTCGTCCCAGCGCAGGTGGTGCGGGGCGTAGACGAGGTCGTCGCCGTCCAGGGTGCCGTGCGGGGCGAACCTGACGGTGCCGTCGGCGGCGTCGGGAAGGCGGCGCAGCGGCGCTCCGGCGAGGTGCGCTGCGACCGGGGTCCCGGCGGGGAGGGTGAGGACGTCGCGGGCGTGCGGGTCGTGGTCGGAGATCCGCACGAGGATGCCGGTGGGCTCGCAGGCGTCGACGTCCGCCGGGCCCAGGCCTGCCGACAGCACGACGGGCCCGTACCGGAACGCCACGAACGACGGCTCGTCCCCGGTGGGGTGGGCGGTCACGCGGGCCGGGAGCCGGTAGGTGATCGTCGTGCCGGGTCGCACGTCCCGCAGGACGACGTGGCCGCCGTCGCGCTCGGGCGTGACGGCCGCACCGTCCAGGGCGAGCTCGGGCCGCGCGCACCAGTCCGGGACGCGGAGCCGCAGGGTGACACCGGTCTGGCCGGGTCGGGCGTCCGCCGCCGGTTCGAGCGCCTCGACCCGGAGCGTCACGGTGTCGGACGCCGGGAGAAGGCCCTCCTGCACGACGCGCATGCCGAGCCCGGCGGCGTCGAGCGTCGAGGGGTGGAAGCCGTCGACCCGCACGCCCTCGGCGTCGAGGGCGTAGAGGGTCGCGCCGAGGCCGGCGAAGCTCTCCATCCCCGTGCCGGTGCAGCACCAGAACTCCGTCTCCGGTGTGTGCACGACCTTGTGGTAGCCCGGCGCCATGGCGTTGAAGTAGGTGGTCGTCCCCCGTTCGGGGTGCTGCGAGGCCAGGATGTGGTTGCGCAGCGCGAGCTCGTCGTAGTCGGCGTACCGGGACTCGCCCGTGGTCTCGTAGAGCGCGCGGGCGAGCCGGCGCATGTTGTACGTGTTGCAGGTCTCGGCGGTCTCCGCGTTGCCCCGCACCCCCTGCCGGGCGGCCCGCTCGTACAGGGTGCCGGGGGCGTGGAAGTGCTCGGCCTGGCTGTTCGCCCCCGTGACGTAGGTGTGGTCGCGCAGCACGATGTCGAAGAACTGCTCGGCGGCGGCCCGGTAGGTGGGGAGGTCCGCGCGGGCGTCGTCGGTCAGCCCTGCGGCGGTGTGCGGGTGCTCGGTGAGCACCCGGTAGCGGGCCAGGGCGCCGATGAGCTTGGGGATCGTGGTGTTGGCGTGCCGGCCGGGCAGCACGTCGCGTCCGGCCGCGAGCTCGCGGAACAGGTCGACCTCGTCGAACGCCTCGGCGGCCTCCCGGAGGCGGAGGTCGCCGGTGACGGCGAGGAGCCGGTAGAGCGCCTCGTTCATGCCGCCGTACTCGGTCCGCAGCAGGACCTGGCGGGAGTCGAGCGCCACGACCCGACGGTGGACGGCGAGCCCGAACGCCGTCGCCACCCGCAGCGCCCGGGCGCCGGTGCGGCCGTCGACCAGCGCGTGGACGTCGAGGAGCCCGGCGAGCACCTTGTGCAGGTCGTACCAGGGCACGAGCACGTTCTCGTCGGACTCTCCCGTGCCCTGCACCTGGTCCAGGGCGGACTCGCGGAAGGCCGAGACGTAGCCCGCCGAGCCCGGGTGGGCGGCGGCGTAGGCCTCCTGGCAGCGCTCGAGGCCGAGCACCCCGGCGCGGACCTGCGCCAGCAGCGCCTGGCGGGTCGTGTCGTCGCGGCACGACGCGGCCGACGCGGCCAGCGCGGAGAGGTGGTGGCCGAGCGTGTGGCCGCGGAAGTTCACCGCGTCGCTGCGCTCCCAGCCGCCGTAACCCTCGGGCGTGGTCGGCGGGAGGCCGGCGACCCGGTAGAACTCGAACAGGAAGCGTTCCGCGTCGAGCGACAGCAGGTAGGCCCTCCCCCGGTCGGTGGCCGCGACGAGGAGGGGGTCGTCGAGGCGGACGGCGGTGGGGTGGGGGGTGCTCAGGACGGCGGCCATGGGGCTCCTTCGCGCGGGGTCGGCTCCGACTGGCATGTTAACGCTCACACTCCGTCCGCCTTCCCTCTGTCGGCATGATGGACTGAGGGCATGCCGACCTCTGCCGCGCCCCGCCCCGACCGGATCCGCCTCGTCGTCTCGGACATGGACGGCACCCTGCTCGACCCGGCGGGCGAGGCCCCGGCGGACCTGTACCCGCTCCTCGAGCGGCTGCACGCGGCGGGCATCACGTTCGTGCCCGCGTCGGGACGACAGCGCGCGACCATCGCCGCGACGTTCCCGGCCGACCGCACCCCGGCCCACGACGCCCTGGTGATCATCGCGGAGAACGGCACGCTGGTGACCCGCGGTGACGAGGTGGTGTCCCTCGACGTGCTCGACCCGGCGGTGGTGGCGGAGGTCGTCCGCGCGGTGCGCGGGCTCGGCACGTCCCGCGGCGGCGGCGCCGTCCTCGCCGGGACGCGCGGCGCGTACGTCGAGCGGTCGGACGCGGCGTTCGTCGACCACGTGCGCACCTACTACAACGAGCTGACGGTGGTGGACGACCTGCTCGCCGTCGACGACCGGGTCCTCAAGGTCGCGGTCTACGACGACGTCGACTCCGCCACGGGCACCCTGCCGGCGCTGGTGCACCTGCGGGCCACCCACCAGGTCGTGGTGTCGAGCCCGCACTGGATCGACGTGATGGAGGCCGGCGTGAACAAGGGGGTGGCGCTGCGCCGGCTCCAGGCGGAGCTCGGCGTCGGGCCCGACGAGACGATGGTGTTCGGGGACTACCTCAACGACGTGGAGATGCTGGACGCCGCGACGTGGTCGTACGCGATGGCGGACGCCCACCCGGACGTCCTGGCCCGCGCCCGGTTCACCGCGCCGAGCAACGCCGAGCACGGGGTGGTGCGGGTGCTGGCGGCGCTGCTGGACGACGCGACGCGACGCTCCGCCTGAGCGCTCACCGCGCCGGGAGCGGTCCGGTGAGGTGCCGTTGCACGGCGGGGGCGACGAGCGCGACGGCGTCGTCGAGCGGCAGGTCGCACAGTGGTGCGACCACGAGCACGTAGCGGGCGAGCACGAGGCCGACGACCTGGGTCATGGCGAGCTCGATCCGCAGGCGGCGCTCGGGCTCGGGGATCTCCCCCGCCAGACCGGCCAGCAGCGTGCCCTCGACGACGTCGCGCAGGCGGTCGCGGGCGACGTCGTGCGTCAGCGCGGACCGGACGACGATGAGCATCTGGTCACGGGTGGCGGGCGCCTCGAAGAGTCCGAGGAAGGTCCGGGTGAGCCGCTCCCCGAGGCAGTCGACGCCGTCGCCGAGCGCGGCGAGCACGCGGCCGAGCGCCTCGTCGGGCAGCGTCACGGTGGCGGCGAACAGCCCGTCCTTGTCCCCGAAGTAGTGGTGCACGAGGGCGGGGTCGACCTCGGCGCGCGCGGCGATGCGGCGCAGCGTGGCTCCGCGGAAGCCGTGGGCGGCGAACTCGGCGCGGGCGGCCTCGACGATCTCCTGGCGCGTGGCGGTGCTGCCGGGGCGGCGTCCGGTCCGGCGGGGCGAGGTCATGGACCGAGCGTAACTCATCGGCTGTTGACTTCAACGGATGATGAATTCATGCTGTCCTCATGGACGAGCTGACGATCGAGGTCCGCGGCCTCGACAAGCGCTTCGGGAGGTTCCAGGCGCTCGACGGCCTCGACCTCACGGTCGAGCAGGGTCAGGTGCACGGGTTCCTCGGGCCCAACGGCGCCGGGAAGTCCACCACCATCCGCGTCCTGCTGGGGCTCCTCCGCGCCGACGGCGGCACCGTCCGCCTGCTCGGCGGGGACCCGTGGCGCGACGTCGTCACGCTCCACCGCCGCCTCGCCTACGTCCCCGGCGATGTCTCCCTCTGGCCCGGGATGTCGGGGGGCGAGGCGATCGACCTGCTCGGCGAGCTGCGCGGCGGCCTCGACCCGGCACGGCGCGCGGAGCTCGTCGACCGCTTCGAGCTCGACCCGACCAAGCGCGGCCGCCAGTACTCCAAGGGCAACAAGCAGAAGGTGGCCCTCGTGGCGGCACTGGCGTCCGACGCCGAGCTGCTCGTCCTCGACGAGCCCACCTCCGGCCTCGACCCCCTCATGGAGGCCGTGTTCCAGCGGACCGTGGGCGAGGCCAAGGAGCGCGGCGTCACCGTCCTGCTGTCCAGCCACATCCTGTCCGAGGTCGAGGCGCTGGCCGACCGCCTCAGCATCATCCGCGACGGCCGCGTCGTCGAGACGGGCACGCTGGCCGACCTGCGCGGGCACGCGCGCACCGCCGTGCACGCCGTGCTCGGCCGGATCCCCGACGTGCTGCCCGCAGTCCTGCAGGACGCCACGCTCGACGGCCCGCGCCTCGCCGCGAGCGTCGACTCCGCCCGCCTCACCGAGGCCATGACCGCGCTCGCCCCCTACGGCCTCACCAGCCTCACCGTGTCACCGCCGTCCCTCGAGCAGCTCTTCCTGCGGCACTACGCCGACGAGGACACCCGGTGAGCCGCGTCGTCGGCGTCCGGCCTCTCCTGCGGGCGTCACTGCGGCAGGAGGGGCGGTCGTTCGTGCCGTGGATCCTCGTCGTGACCGCGCTCTCGGTGACGTCGATCCTCGTCTTCCCGTCCGTCTTCCCCACCCTCGCGAGCCGGCAGGCGCTGGCCACCACCATCGGCGCGAACCCCGCGCTGAGCCTCGTGTTCGGCGCGCCGGGCGACCTCACCACCGCCGAGGGCTTCAACACGTGGCGCGCGCTCGCGCTCGGCGGGTTCCTGGCCGCGCTCATGGCGATCTTCACCGTGGTCCGCGCCAGCCGCGGCCAGGAGGACTCCGGGCAGGCGGAGCTGCTGGCCTCCGGGGTCATGAGCCGGTCCACGCGCCTCGTCGTCGCGGTCGCGATGGCGCTGATCGCCTCGGTGGCGCTCGGCGTCGTGTGCGCCCTGGCCACCTGGGCGGCCGGCAGCGACCCGGGCCCCGCCTGGCTGCTGTCGGCGACGTTCACCGCCAACGGGTGGATGTTCGCGGCCGTGGCGGCGGTGGCCGCCCAGCTCGGGTCGGAGGCGCGCACGGCGAGCGGCCTCGCCGTCGCCGTCGCGGGGAGCCTGTTCCTGGTGCGCGGCTACCTCGACTCCGTCGAGGCGGCCGGCTGGACGACCTGGCTGACGCCGCAGGGCTGGATGCAGCGGACCGCGCCCTCGATCGACGACGACTGGTGGCCGCTCCTGCCGGCGGTCGCCCTGACCGCCGTGCTGCTGGTCGTGGCGTTCGCCCTGCAGGCGCGGCGCGACTTCGGGCAGGGCGCCCTCGCACCCCGGCCCGGCCCGGCCCACGGCGCAGTACGGTCCGTGGGCGCGCTCGCGTGGCGCCTCGGTCGCGCCTCCCTGGTCGCGTGGACGGTCGCCTTCACGTTCCTCGGCGTGGTGTTCGGCTCGCTGGCGAGCTCGGTGCCCGACCTGCTCGCCGAGGACTCGGGCGTGGCGCAGGTCCTCGCCGCCGGCGCCACCACCCCCGACCAGCTCGTCGGCGAGTTCCTGGTGACGATCCTGTCGCTCCTGGGGATCATCGCCGCGGTGTCGGGCGTGCAGGTCATGCTGCGGGTGCGGGCCGAGGAGCTCGACGACCGGGTGGAACCGCTCCTCGCGGGCGCCGTGGCGCGCACCCGCTTCTACGCGGCGCACGTGCTGCGAGCGCTGGCGGGGCCGACCCTGGCGATGCTCGTCGGCGGCACCGTGGTCGCGCTGCTCGCGGGCGACGCCGGCCTCGGTGTCACCGTCGGTGACGTGCTGCTCCAGGCCGTGGTCATCGTCCCCGCGGTGTGGACGGTGGTGGGGGTCTCGGTAGCCGTCGTCGGCGCCCGGCCGCGGGTCACGGTCGCGGCGTGGGCGGGCGTGCTGGTCTCGTTCGCGCTCACGCTGCTCGGCCCGACGTTCGGCCTGGACGACTGGGCACTGGGGATCAGCCCGTTCTGGCACGTCCCGCACGTCACGGCGGCCGACGTCGACTGGTCCGGGCTCGGCTGGGTCTCGCTGTTCACGGCCGGCTTCGTCGCGATCGGGCTCGCCGGGTTCCGGCACCGCGACCTGGCGCGCTGACCCCGGACGGCACGTCGCCCCCGACCGTCGGACGGTCGGGGGCGACGAGCCGTTCCCGGCAGGGTCGGGATCCGGGCTACCGCCGCCGCGAGGAGCCCGCCACGAGGGACACCCCGACGGCGGCGAGGCCGATCTGCAGGGCGAGCTCGATCCAGTCGATCCCGCCGGTGTCCCGCACCCCGATGAGGCTCGCGAGCCACGTGCCGATCAGGGCGGCGACGATCCCGACGAGGATCGTGGCGATGATCGAGATGTTCTGCCGACCGCGCAGCACGAGCCTGCCGAGCGCCCCGATGACGGCGCCGATGATGATCGCGGTGATGATGCCGCTGACGGTCATGATGCTCCTTGTCGTCCGGTTCGTCCGAGGTGTCCGAACCTAGCCCCGGTGCGGACCCGCCGCGACCGGGACGCCGGACGTCCCGGCCGCGAAGGGCTCAGCGGGTGCTCGACACCTCGGCCAGGAACCGCGACGACCGCTCGCGCAGGCCGTCGATGCGTCCCTGGACGAACGCCGCCCGACGCTCCGGGTCGCTGCCGACCTCGAACGCCAGGGGGCGACGCCGCACGTTGCGCGAGCACCCGAAGTCGGTGCAGACGAGAGTGCCGACGGAGTTGCCGGCCTTGCCCGACGCCCCGGCGCGGCGGGCGACGTACAGCGACACGTCGGCGTCGTCGACGACGTCCTCGCACCAGGCGCACATGCCCTTGCGGCCGCGGCCGGACTTCGCGTCGGCGGCGCGCAGCAGGATGCCGACGACCTCGCCGTCGACCTCGGCCACGACGTACGCGGCCAGCGGCGCCTTGCGGTCGATCCAGCCCAGGTAGTCGAGGCGGTCCCAGTCGACGTCCGCGAGGTCGGGCAGGGTCGCCTGCTTCGCCTCGCGCTGGGAGGCGTTGACGAAGGACGCGCGGATCTGCTTCTCGGTCAGAGGGTTCACGAGGGTCTCCCGGTGTTCGGGGGCCGTCGGGTGCGCAGCGGCGCACAGGAGCACGACGGCGGGGGGGTGGGTGGGCAGCACGGTGCGGCGCCGACCGGCCTCCAGGGTCAGACGGCGCGCGGGCGCGCGAGGGCCGAGCAGGCCGCGCGGGCCACCCCGCCTTCCGCGATGCTGCGCATCGACCCTCCTCGTCTCGGTGGGCCGCGATCACGACCCGCCGTCCATGGTACGCCCGGGCACTCAGTCCTGGGTGCGGCGGCGTCGGACCGCCCCCAGCAGCACCGCGCCGGTCACCAGGAGCAGCACGGCGACCGCGACGACCGCCGCCACGTCGGCACCCGTCCACGGCAGCGGGTCACCGCCGGGCACCGTCGGGCTCGGGGCCGGCGCGGCAGTGGGCGTGCCGCCGTCCGTCGGCGTCGGTGCGGGCGTCGGGGACGGCGTGGGCGTGGGGGAGGTCGTCGGCACCGGCGACGGCGTCGGCGGGACGACGACGGTCTGCGCCGAGCACGCCGGTGCGAGCGACGGGGCGGCCCCCGGCTCGGCGACCGCCGCGGAGCTCGGCACGGCGGAGCAGCTCGACTCGGCCGGACCGGTCACGGTGTTGACCAGGGTGGTCTCCGTGTCCAGGGCCTCGTCCACCGTGACGGAGAACGTGAGCGTCGCGGACTCCCCCGGCGCCAGGACGCCGGTCCACACCAGGTCCGGCAGCGCCGAGTCGTCGACGGTGCCCGATGTCGCCGCGGCGTCACCGTCGTAGGTCGCGCCGGTCAGCACGTCGGTGAGGTCGTCGACGACGACCGCCGGGCGGTCCGGCCCGTAGCCGACGGTCCCGTCGTTGGTCACCGTGACGGTGTAGGTCAGCGTGTCCCCCGGCGCGGCCTGCGCGACGTCCACCGACTTGGCGACGTCGAGCGAGCGCGGCGGGATCGTCACCGAGCAGCCGTCCTCCGTCCCGGTGGCACAGCTCGACTCCGCCGGGCCGGTCACGACGTTCTCGGCGACACCGTCCCCCGAGCCCGCCGGGCCCGTCGTCACCGTGTAGGCGATCGTCGCGGTCTCGCCCACCGCCAGCGGCCCGGACCACGTCAGGGTCGGCAGCGCCGAGTCGTCCACCGTCCCGACGTCGGCCGTGGCGTCCCCGGCGTAGGTGGCGTCGTCGAGCAGGTCGGACATGTCGTCCGTCACCGTCGCCGGGTCGGCGTCCGTGTACGGCACCTGTCCCGAGTTGGTCACCGTGATCGTGTACGCGACGTCCTCGCCCGGCACGAGCGCGTCGTCCGGAGTCGCGGACTTGAGGATCGTCAGCCCGCTGACCGGCGTGCTCGTCGAGCAGCCGCCCTCGGTGCCGTCGGTGCAGGTCGACTCCGGCGGGCCCGTGATCACGTTGTCCAGCGAGTGGTCGCCCGTCACCGGGTCGGCCACCGTCACCGAGTACGTGACCGTCGCGACGTCACCGGGCGCGAGCGCGCCCCGCCACTGCAGCGCCGGCGAGGCGAACTGGGTCGCCCCGGTGCTCGGGTCGGCGTCCCCGTCGTACGTCGCGTCGTCCAGCACCCCGGACAGGTCGTCGGTGAACCACGCCGGGTCGGCGCCGTCGTACGCCACCCGTCCGACGTTCTCCACCGTCACCGTGTACGTCACCGTGCCGCCCGGTGCGACGGACGCCGGCTCGGCCTCCTTGGTCACGGCGAGGGCCCGGACGGGGGTGGACGTGGCGCACCCGGCGGGCACCGGGTCCGCCCCGGCGTCGCAGGTGCCCTCGACCGGGCCGGTCACCGTGTTGTCCAGCACCCCGTCCCCCGTGAGCGGGTCGGCCACCGTCACCGAGTACGTGATCGTCGCGACCTCGCCCGGTGCCAGCGCCCCGCTCCACACCAGCGCGGGGAACGCGCCGTCGTCCACGGTGCCGACGTCGGCCGTCGCGTCGCCCGCGTAGGCCGCGTCGTCGGCGACCCCCGCCGCGTCGTCCGTGACGGTGGCCGGCGACCCCGCCGTGTACGGGACGTCGCCGGTGTTCTCCACGACGATCGTGTAGGTGACGGTCCCGCCCGGGAGCACCTCGGCCACGTCCGCCGACTTCGTGATCTCCAGCGCGCGCGGCGGGATCGTGACCGAGCAGCCCTCCTCGGTGCCGTCCAGGCAGTTCGACGCCGGCGGCCCCGTCACCGTGTTCAACGCCGTGCCGTCCCCCGTGCCCGGGTCGTCGACCGTCACCGAGTACGTGATCGTGGCCGTCTCGCCGACCGCCAGGGCCCCCGACCACGTGAGCGTCGGCAGCGCCGAGTCGTCCACCGTGCCGACGTCGGCGCTCGCGTCGTCGCCGTACGTCGCGTCGTCGACCACCGCCGACAGGTCGTCCGTCACCGTGGCCGGGGCGCCCGTCGGGTAGTCGACCTCGCCGGAGTTCGTCACCGTCACCGTGTAGACGATCTGCTCCCCCGGGACCAGGTCCTGGTCGGGCGTGGCGGACTTGAGGATCGTCAGCTCCCGGACGGGCGTGCTCGTCGAGCAGCCGTCCACCGCACCGGGCTCCACGCCCGAGCAGCTCGACTCGTCGGGCCCGGTCACCACGTTGTCCAGCAGGTGGTCGCCCGTCACCGGGTCGTCCACCGTCACCGAGTACGTGACCGTCGCGACCTCCCCCGGGTCGAGGGTGCCCGTCCAGGTCAGGGTGGGCAGCGCGGAGTCGTCGACCGACCCCGTGTCGGCCGTCGCGTCGCCGTCGTACGTCGCGTCGTCGAGCACGCCGGACAGGTCGTCGTCGAACGTCGCGGGCGCGACCACCGTGTAGGGCGCCTGCCCCGTGTTCTCGACCGTCACCGTGTACCCGACGACGCCGCCGGGCAGCGTCTCCGCCGGGTCCGCGACCTTGACGATCTCCAGCGACCGCACCCGCGTCGTCGTCGTGCAGCCCTCCTCCGTGCCGTCCACGCACGTGGACTCCACGGGTCCGGTGACGACGTTGGTGAGCACGCCGTCGCCCGTCACCGGGTCGTCGACCGTCACCGAGTACGTGACCGTCGCGGTCTCGCCGACGTCCAGCGCGCCGGACCAGGTCAGGGCCGGCAGCGCCGAGTCGTCGACCGACCCGACGTCCGCCGCCGCGTCGCCGTCGTACGTCGCGTCGTCGAGCACCTCGGTGAGGTCGTCGGTGAACGCCGCCGGGCTGCCCGCGGTGTACGGCACGTCCCCGGAGTTCGTCACGGTGACCGTGTAGGTGACCGTGTCGCCCGGGACCACCACGGTGGCGTCCGCCGTCTTGGTGACGGCGAGCCCGCTCGGCGGGATCACGACGAAGCAGCCGTCCTCCGTGCCGTCGACGCAGTTCGACTCCGGCGGACCCGTCACCCGGTTCACGGCCGTCCCGTCGCCGGAACCCTCCTCCCCCACCGCCACGGTGTAGGTGATCGTCGCCGTCGCGCCGACCGCCAGCGGACCCGACCACGTGATGACCGGCAGCGCCGAGTCGTCCACCGTCCCGACGTCCGCCGCCGCGTCGCCCTCGTACGCGGCGTCGTCGAGCAGCTCGCTCATGTCGTCGGAGATCGTCGCGGGGTCGTCGGCGGTGTAGTCGTACCGGCCGGTGTTGGCGACCGTGATCGTGTAGGCGATCTCCTCGCCCGGTACCAGGGCCTCGTCCGGCTCGGCCGACTTGGTGATCGTCAGCCCGCGCACCGGGGTGGACGTCGAGCAGCCGTCCTCCGTGCCGTCCACGCAGGTGGACTCCCCCGGGCCGGTCACCACGTTGGTCAGGACGCCGTCGCCGCCCGGCGGGTCGTCCACCGTCACCTCGGCGGTGACCGTGGCGGTCTCGCCCACGCCGAGGGCACCCGACCAGGTGAGCGTCGGCAGGGCGGAGGTGTCCACCGTCCCGGCGTCGGCGTCGGCCGCGACGAACGTGGCGTCGTCGAGCACCCCCGCCAGGTCGTCGGTGAAGGTCGCCGGGTCGTCGTCCGTGTAGGCCACCTCCCCCGAGTTCTCCACCACCACCGTGTACGTCACCGTGTCCCCGGGGGCCGCGTCGGCGACGTCGGCCGTCTTGGTGATCGTCAGGCCAGCCTCGGGCTCGTCGTCGGTGAACTCGACCGTCGCGTCCGCGGGCGGCGCCAGCCCCGTCAGGGCGGAGATGTCGTCCGGGCCGTTCGTGTACACGGCCGCGGTGTCCGACGTCACGTCCACGGAGAAGGTGCAGGTCTCGAACCCCTCCGGGAACGCCGGACCGTTCACCGACAGCGTGGTCGCACCGGCCACCGGACCCCAGAAGTACTGTCCGCAGGTGTCGGTCGCGTTCGGCGGGTCCGCGACGACGAGTCCCGGGGCCAGGTCGTCCGTGAACGAGTAGGCGGGCTTGGGGCCGAGCTCGCTGGTGTTCGTGACGGTGAACGTCAGGGTCGACGTCGATCCCACGGGGGTCACCGCCGGGTCGAACGACTTGTCGAGCTGGTTGGTCACGTCCTCGGCCCACACGTTGTCGATGACGAAGTCGTTCCCCTGGCCGACCCCGACCCCGTTCTCGGCCTCGATCGTGTAGGAGCCCGGCGGGACGTTGACCCCGGTGTGGAAGAGCGAGGAGGTGAAGGTGCCGACGTGGACGGTGATCTCCTCCCCGTCCGGGGTCGTCACCGTGGTCTCCGGGAAGCCGCACGGCTCGAAGTTCGGGCTGAGGCCCTGGTCGGTGATCGGGAAACGGTTGCCCGCGTCGTCGACGAGGTCGAACATCAGCACCGACGGCGAGGACTCGCAGTTCATCGCCGCGACGTCGGCGCTCAGGACCACCTGGCGCTCGTCGGGCACGGTGATGGGGGTCTGCGACGCGCCGACCACGAGCCCGGAGGCGATGGGCTCCGCGTTGGACGTGTAGTAGGCGACCGCCGCGTTCGTCTCGGGCGACGGGTCACCCGCGTGCTCGCCGATCGCCGTGGTCATGCCCTGCAGGTGGTCGAAGCTCGCCTCGGGGGTCTCGGTGCCGATCGTGGAGTCCGCGTTCGTGCAGTCCTCGGGCAGCTGAGTGCTCGTGGCGTCGATGACGAAGCCGTTGCAGTTCGGCCGGTCCGCCCACGGGGGGTCCGCGGTGTAGGTGGTCTGGAGGCCGACGTAGTCCGGCAGGAGGAGGTTCTGCCCGTCGCCCGCGTTCTCGTAGTCCTCCGAGAACAGCGGGACCGGCGGTTGCGGGACCCCCGGGTCGCCCGGCGCGGCGGCCGCCGGGGGCGGCGCGGTCGCCGTCAGGCCGGTCGTCACCACCGCGCCCGCGAGCGCCAGCGTCAGCGCGGTCGTCGCCGCGACGGTCCTGCGGGTCCCTGCCCGCCGTGCCACCGTCCGGCTGCGCCGGCGGGTGGTCGTGCCCCTGTTCACGCCGTCCGCTCCGTCCCCGATACCCTGCACCTGCCTCTGTCGCCACTCTCGCACCACCGGGTCGAGTTGTCGCGACATGCGACGAAGAGTTCGCCCTGAGACGTTTTCGCCCCGCTCGGGCGGGTTTCCGCCGGCAACGATCGGCCGGTCCCGGCCCGTGGTCCCGACTGGCCACGACGCCTCGCAGCGGCGACCCTGGTGCCGTCACCCAGTCCCCGGAGGACCCCATGGCACGCTCCCTCCTCGAGCGGCTGCGCACCGAGTCCGGTGCCGCGCTGCTCTTGATCGCCGTCACGCTGTTCGCCCTGCTCTGGGCGAACTCGCCGTGGTCCGGGGCCTACGAGCACCTGTGGGAGACGCCGGTGCTCGTCGAGATCGGCGACCTCGCGTTCGACATGGACCTGCACCACTGGGTCAACGACGGCCTCATGGTCGTGTTCTTCTTCGTCGTCGGCCTCGAGGTGCGCCAGGAGCTGGCGCTCGGGTCGCTGCGGCAGCGCCGCCAGCGGCTGCTGCCGGTCGTCGCGGGGACCGTCGGCGTGCTCGTGCCCGCCGGGATCTACCTCGCCGTCGCCGGGCGGGTCGCCCCGGAGGGGTGGGGCGTCGTCGTCGGCACCGACACCGCGTTCCTGCTCGGCGTGCTGGCGCTCGTCGGGCCGACGATGTCGAGCCAGCTCCGCGTGTTCCTCCTGACGCTGTCGGTCGTGGACGACTTCCTCGCCGTCACCGTCATCGGCGTCTTCTACTCCGAGGGGGTGCGCCTGACCCCGCTCCTGATCGCGGTCGCCTGCCTCGGCGCGCTGTGGCTGCTCGGCCGGATGCGGGCCTGGCGCAGCGGGCCCTACGTGGTGGTCGTCGTCGTGCTGTGGGGCGCCACCGTCCAGGCGGGCATCCACCCGTCCATCGCCGGGATGCTCGCCGGGCTGCTCGTGCCCGCGGTCGCGACCCGGCGTGACGACGTCGTGGCGGCCAAGGGCCTGTTCCGCGCCTACTGGCAGTCGCCGGACGCGAGCATGGCGCGCGACGTCCGGCTCGGTCTGGCCCGCTCCATCTCGGTGAACCAGCGGCTGCACGAGGTGCTGCGCTCGCCCGTGTCGCTCGTCGTCGTGCCGGTGTTCGTGCTCGCCAACGCGGGGATCGACCTGCGCGGCGGCGCGCTCGGCGCGGCGCTCGCCTCGTCGGTCACGTGGGGCGTCGTGGCGGGGCTCGTCGTCGGCAAGCTGGTCGGCATCGGCGCGGGCACGTGGATCGCGCTGCGGCTGCGGCTGGGCACCCTGCCCGACGGCGTGGGCCCGGGCAGCGTGCTCGGCGGGGCGGCGCTGTCCGGCATCGGGTTCACGGTGTCCCTGCTGGTGGCCGGGCTGGCGTTCGACGACCCGGCGCACACGCAGGCCGCGACCATCGGCGTGCTGATCTCGCTGGTGCTCGCGAGCCTGCTCGGCTGGGCGCTGTTCTCCCTGGCCCGGGTGCGGTGGGGCGAGACCAGCGCCGACCTGCCGGTGCAGCTCGACCCGCCCGTCGACACCCACCGTGACCATGTGCGCGGCGACGACGACGCGGCGCACACGGTCGTGGAGTACCTCGACTTCGAGTGCCCGTTCTGCGCGCGGGCCACCGGCATGTGGAAGGACCTGCACGAGCACTTCGGCGACCGGGTCCGCTACGTCGTGCGGCACCTGCCTCTCGACGACGTGCACCCGCACGCGCGGCTCGCCGCGGTGGCCGCGGAGGCGGCACACCGCCAGGGTCGGTTCTGGGAGATGCACGACCGGTTGTTCGCCCACCAGTCGCACCTCACCGCGGACGACCTGCGGGAGCACGCAGCCGCCGTCGGCCTGGACCTCGACCGGTTCGACGCCGACGTCGCCGACGAGGCGCTGCACGCCCGCGTGGAGGCCGACGTCGACAGCGCCCGGGCGAGCGGTGCGCGCGGCACGCCGACGTTCTTCCTCGACGGCCACCGGCACCGGGGTCCGCACGACGCCGGCACGCTGATCGCGGCGCTGGAGGCGTCGGAGCGCGCCGCCGCCGCCGATCCCGCGCGGCGCCGGCGGTCCTGACCACGCGGTCCCTGTTCCGTCGAGCGTCTCTGAAGGTCGGGAATCAGCCGTCCACTCGCGACATCCGGAGACGCTCGACGCACGTCTGGAGCCTGTGCCGTTGCCTATAGTGTGTGACGCACAGTAATGTGACGGCCATGAGCGAGACCGAGTCCCTCGACACGCACCTCCAGGAGCTGCGACGCGGCACCGTCGTGCTGGCGTGCCTGCGGCTGCTGCGGACGCCGGGCTACGGGTACGGCCTCCTCCAGGAGCTGGACCGGCGCGGGTTCACCACCGACGCCAACACGCTCTACCCGCTGCTGCGCCGCCTGGAGAAGCAGGGGCACCTGGTCAGCGAGTGGAACACCGACGAGTCCAGGCCGCGCAAGTTCTACCGCACCAGCGACGCCGGCGCCCGCCTGGCGCGCACCCTCACCGACGACCTCCGCGCGATCACGACGGCGGTCGACGCCCTGCCCGAGGAGAGCTGACATGGCTGCCGGAACGGACGCCCCCACCCTGACCGACCGCTACGTCGAGACCGTCGTCCGGGCGCTGCCGGCACGGCAGCGCGACGACGTCGCCCGCGAGCTGCGCGCCTCCGTCGCCGACCAGGTCGAGGGGCGCGTCGAGGCCGGCGAGCCCGCCGACGTGGCCGAGCGGGCCGTGCTCACCGAGCTCGGCGACCCCGACGAGCTCGCCGCCGGCTACGCCGACCGCCCGCTGTGGCTGGTCGGACCCCGCTTCTTCGTCGCCTGGCGACGCCTCGTCGTGCTGCTGCTGTGGATCGTGACGCCGATCGTCGCGTTCGCCGTCGCGCTCGGGCAGACGCTGAGCGACGCCGGGCTCGGCGCCACGATCGGCACGACCGTCGGCGCGACGATCACCACCGGCGTCCACCTCGTGTTCTGGACGACGGTCGTGTTCGCCGTCCTCGAGCGCCACGCCACTCCCGCGGAGGCCGGGATCGAGCCGTGGACCCTCGACCGGTTGGCCGCGCCGGAACGGGCGCGGGCGCCGTTCTGGGAGATGGTCACGACCCTCGTCTTCCTGGCCCTGGCGGCGGGCGTGATCGTGTGGGACCGCCTGGTCGGCCTCGCCTGGGTCGAGGGCGCCGGGTGGACGGGCGAGTGGATGCCCGTCCTCGACCCGGCGCTGTGGCCCTGGTGGGTCGCCGCGCTCTTCGCCGCGATGGCCGCCACCGCGGCGCTGTCGGTCGCGGTCTGGGCCCGCGGCGGCTGGACGTACCCGCTCGCCACGGGCAACGCGCTGCTGAACGTCGTGGTGGCCGGCCCCACGATCTGGCTGCTCGCCCAGGACCGGCTGTTCAACCCGGAGCTCGTCACCGCCCTGACGGCGATGGGCGCGGAGGACCTCGACGACGTCGTGCCGACCGTGTTCGCGTTCCTCGTCGCCGGGATCGCCGTCTGGTCCGTGATCGACGCCTTCCGCAAGGCGCACCGCCGGGCCCGGGAGGTTCGATGAGCACCGGCCACCCCTGTCGCCGCAGGTCGCGGCTGCCCTAGGGTGCGGTCGCACGTCGTCGTCGCCACGGAGGTCCGCTCATGTCGTTGTACGCACGGAAGCCCACCCGGTTCGCCCGCCAGCTCACCGGGGACCTGCTCCTGGTCGCCTGGACCGGCGCGTGGGCGTGGGTCGGCCTGACGGTGCACGACCTCACGGCGGAGCTGGCCCGCCCCGGGCTGGCGACGGCGACGGCCGCCGACGACATCGCGAGCCGCTTCCACGACGTCGAGGGCACGATCCAGGGCGTCCCGGCGGTCGGCGACGACCTCGCCCTGCCCTTCGGCGAGGCCGCGGCCGCCGCCGCCACGGTGGCCCACGCGGGGCGTGCGCAGGCAGAGACCGTCACCGACGTCGCGTTCTGGCTGGGGATCGCCGTCTTCCTGCTGCCGGTGCTGCTGGTCGCCGTGCTGTACGTGCCGCTGCGCGTCGCCTTCGTACGGCGCACCGCTGCGGCCCGACGGCTCGCCGCGTCCGACCCGGCGCTGCTCGCCCTGCGGGCGATGAGCAACCTGCCGCTGCGGACCCTGGCCAAGGTCTCGGCGGACCCGGTCGGGGCGTGGCGCGACGACGACCCCGTCGTTGTCCGCACCCTGGCCGACCTCGAGCTCGACCGTCTCGGCCTGCCGCCGGCCCGGACGAAGCCGCAGCGCCCGGCGCCGCAGCCGGTCCGGTAGCACGCAACGAGCGGCCGTGCCGCAGCGCGACCACCGTCTAGGGGGACAGCTGCCGGCGACGCGTGCCGTCCGCGGTGCGCCGGTACGTGAGGATGACGACGCCGCTGGGGGTGACCACGCTGTCAGTGAGGTCGAACCCGGCCGCACGTCCCTGGTCGTCGAACATGCGCTTGCCGGTCCCCAGCACGACCGGGAAGACGAGCAGGCGGTACTCGTCGACGAGGTCGAGCTCGGCGAGCCCACGGACCAGCCGGGCGGAACCGAGCACGAGAAGGTCGCCGGTCGCCCGGTCCCTGACGTCCACGACCGCCGGAGCCAGCTCGCCGACGACCGCGTGGGAGTTCGACCAGCCGAGGCGACCCGGCGACGACGTGACGACGAACTTCGGCATGCGGTTCATGGCCGCGACGGCGGGCTCGGACTCGTCGGCGCCCGACCACGCGGCGGCGAGGATGTCGTAGGACCGGCGGCCGAGCAGCATCCCGCCCGCGCCCGTCGTCGCCGTCCGCAGGAACGCGTCGACCGTCCCGTCGGCGTACGGCACGATCCACCCGCCGTGCTCGAACCCGCCGTCCCTGTCCTCGTCCGGCGACAGCGGGGACTGGACGACCCCGTCGATGCTGACGAAGTTCACCACCACGATCCGGCCCATGAGCACCCCCTCGGTCCGATGATGCGCCGCCAGGGCCTCTCCCGCCGGGGATCACATCCACAGCGGCACCAGGAGCACGCCCACCCCGAGGGTGAGGTCGAGGCCGGCGCACCACTCGGCCAGCGAGCGGGACACCACCTCGTGCCTCCTCCAGTGCACGACGTCCCAGACCGTGTGCCCGATCAGGCCCACCGCCACGACGACCCGGCCCAGGTCCGGGTCGAACGCGAGGGCCGCGAACGACACCCCGAGGAACGCTGCCGCGCTCCACGGCTGCCACCGGTACAGGTCCTGGCGGCTCCACGTGCCCTGCACCGCGCCCACCAGGACCGCCGCCGCGCACAGGAGCAGCAGCCCGACGAGCACCCCGGTGGGGGGCGCCCCCGCGAGCCGCGAGCCCACCACCAGCACGGTGAGCGCGCCGACGACCGGCCACGACCACCCCGGGCGGACCAGCGCCGCGACGACCACGTACCCCGTCGTCGCCAGGAGCAGGACCATGAGCACACCCGAGACGTCGTGCGGGTCGTCGAGGGCGATCTGGAACCCACCCAGCGCCACGCCGGCCACGAGGGGCCAGCGGCGCACGACGGTCCCGAGCAGGCCGACGCCTCCTGGCCGGCCGGGGTCCGGGCCCGCCGACGGGACGGGGGAGCTGGTGGTGGCCGGCGACGGTGCCGAGGGGTTCGTGTCCATCCCTCGACGCTAAGGACGCCGGGAGGGCGTCGGGGCGGGCACCGTGATTCGTGGCCGGAATCCTGGGACACTCGTCCGAACGCCACCGAGGGGGCACGATGACGACCCGTCCCGTCGCGGTGATCGCCTACGACGGTGCCGAGCTGCTCGACATCGCGTGCATCACCACGCCGTTCTACCTCGCGAACCACGTCGTGCCCACGCACGACGCCTACGACGTGCGGGTGGTGAGCCTGGACGGCGGCCCGGTCCGCACCGAGTCCGGGCTGACGCTGCACGCCGACGGCGCCCTGCAGCTCCTGGCGGGCCCGGTGGACACCGTGGTGGTGAGCGGTGGGCTCGGGCACCTGCACGCGGCCACGCTCGCGCCGCTGCTGCACCACGTGCGACGGCTGGCCGCCGACAGCCGCCGGGTGGCGTCCGTCTGCACCGGGACGAGCGTGCTGGCCGCCGCCGGTCTGCTCGACGGCCGCCGCGCGACCACGCACTGGCGGTTCGCCGCCGACCTCGCCCGCCGCCACCCCGAGGTCACCGTCGACCCGGACCCGATCTTCGTCCGGGACGGCAACGTCGCGACCGCCGCCGGGGTCACCAGCGCGCTCGACCTCACCCTCGCGTTCATCGAGGAGGACCTTGGTTCCCGCGTCGCGCGCATCGTGGCGCAGAACCTCGTCACCTACCTCCAGCGGCCGGGAAACCAGGCACAGATGAGCCTCTTCACGGCGCAGGTCGGTGCCGCCGACGAGCACGGCACCGTCCGGGAGGCGGTCGGCTTCATCACGACCCACCTCGACGGCGACCTGTCGACGGGGGCCGTCGCCGCGGCCGTCGGCGTCAGCCCCCGGCACCTGGGCCGACTCTTCCGGGACCACACCGGTCGGCCACCCGCGCAGTTCGTCCGGCGGGCCCGCATCGAGGCCGCCGCCCGGCTGCTGGAGTCCACCACCCTGCCCGTCGCCACCGTCGCGCACCGGTGCGGGTTCCGCTCCGCCGAGGCGCTCCGCCAGAGCTTCACCAGCCACTACGCGACGTCGCCGACGTCGTACCGGACGCGGTTCGCACGCGCCGCTGCGGAGGGACCGGCGCCCTGAGGCACGCCTCCGGCGAGAACGTCGATGCTCGTATATCCTCCTCGTATATACCGAGGAGGTCGACGATGCGCACGACGGTCTTTCGCAACAACCGGACGCAGGCGGTCAGGCTGCCCAAGGCGGTGGCTCTGCCGGACGACGTCCGCGAGGTCGACGTGCGGGTCGTCGGGCGGACCCGTGTGATCGAGCCGGCCGGCACCGGCTGGGACGAGTGGTTCGATCACGGCCTGCGCGTCGGCGACGACTTCCTGACGGACCGGGACCAGGGCGAGGCCGACGACCGGGCAGGGCTGTGAACACCCTCTACCTGCTCGACACGAACATCCTCATCGCCCTGCTCCGCGACCGCGGCGACGCTGCCCGACGACGGCTCGTGGAGGCGACCGGGCGCGTCGGCGTCTCGACGATCAGCGAGATGGAGCTCGAGTACGGGATCGAGCGGTCGGCGAGCCCGGCCCGCAACCGTCAGGCCGTCGACGAGCTCCTGTCCCTCGTGGAGGTCATCGACCTCGACTCCCTCGCCGCGATGCACGCGGGCCGCATCCGCGCCGTCCTCGCCGCCCGCGGGACGCCGATCGGACCGTACGACGCCC
Organism: Isoptericola dokdonensis DS-3; assembly: GCF_001636295.1. Classification (NCBI taxonomy): domain Bacteria; kingdom Bacillati; phylum Actinomycetota; class Actinomycetes; order Micrococcales; family Promicromonosporaceae; genus Isoptericola; species Isoptericola dokdonensis. Next base: position 2,405,964 of record NZ_CP014209.1, read on the forward strand.
TGCTCGCCGGGCACGCCCGGTCGCTCGGGCTCGTCATGGTGACGAACAACGTCCGCGAGTTCTCCCGGGTCCCCGGGCTGGAGGTCGAGGACTGGTTGTCCGAGCCCTGACCGGCGTCCGCTCGGCCCGCCGCGGGGCCCGCACGTCAGTCCAGCGGGTCGCGGACCAGCGGGCAGGTCATGCAGTGCCCGCCGCCGCGGCCGCGGCCGAGCTCGGCTCCGACGATGGTGATGACCTCGACGCCCTCGCGACGCAGGGCGGCGTTGGTGAGGGTGTTGCGGTCGTAGGTGAACACGACGCCGGGCTCGAGAGCGACGGCGTTGTTGCCGGAGTCCCACTGCTGGCGCTCGGAGGCGTACACGTCCCCCGCGGTCTCGACGACGCGCAGGGCGGGCAGACCCATGGCGCGGGCGACGACGTCGACGAACGGCGTGCCGCCCTCGTCGCTGACCTCCAGGCCGGGGGCCTTGTCGGAGGGGCGCAGGACGTACGGGTGGATGCCGTCGACGATGCGCGGGTGCACGGTGACGAGGTCGCGGTCCGCGAACGTGAACACGGTGTCCAGGTGCATGGCGGCGCGCAGCCGCGGCATCCCCGCGACGACGACCTGCTCGGCGGCGCCGGCGTCGAACAGCGCCTTGGCGAGCTGGCTGATGGCCTGCCGGGAGGTGCGCTCGCTCATCCCCACCAGCACGACGCCACCGCCGACGGGCATGACGTCCCCGCCCTCGAGGGTGGCCTGTCCCCAGTCCTGCTCGGGGTCGCCCCACCAGACGGTGGAGTCGGCGTAGTCGGGGTGGAAGGAGTAGATCGCCTTCATGAGCAGCGTCTCCTCCTTCCGCGCCGGCCAGTACAGCGGGTTGAGGGTGAGGCCGCCGTAGATCCAGCAGGTGGTGTCCCGGGTGTACAGGGTGTTGGGCAGCGGCGGCAGCAGGTACTCGCGGGCGTCGGGCGTCTCGCGGGCGAGCGACACGTAGCCGGTGCGGAAGTCGGTGGGCAGGTCGTCGGTGGACAGCCCGCCGATGAGGTACCGGGAGAGCTCGCGCGGCGTGAGGGTCTCCAGGTAGGCGCGGGTGCCGTCGACCAGTCCCAGGCCGACCTGGTTCGGCACGACCTTCAGGTCGAGGAGCCAGTCGCGGGCGGCGCCGATCGCCATGGTCTCGGCGAGCAGGTCGTGCAGCTCGACGACCTCCACCCCCCGGTTGGTGAGCTTGTTGACGAAGTCCAGGTGGTCGCGCTGCGCGGACTCCACCCACAGGACGTCGTCGAACAGCAGCTCGTCGGAGTTGCTGGGCGTCAGTCGCTCGTGCGCCAGCCCGGGCGCGCACACCAGCACCTTGCGCAGGCGACCCACCTCGGAGTGCACGCCGTGCACCGGTCGCTGCACGTCCTCGGTCCCTCGTCCCAGCCTCATCGATCGTCCTCTCGTCGGGGTCTCACAGCTCGATCCACCCGGCCGCCAGCGCCACGACACCGATCACGGCACCGGCCGCGACGACGGCGAACAGCGTGAGCTCGACCGGGGTGAAGACACGTCGTCCCTGCTCGCGTCGGGTCATGGCGAACAGGACGGTGGCGGGGGCGTAGAAGATCAGCGACACCAGGAGGAACTCCCACCCGGCCGCGAAGACGAGGAACACCGTGTACACGGTGGCCAGGACGGCGACGACGAGGTCCCCGCGCAGCGTGCCGGGCGACGCGCCGTCGTACGTCTCGCGGGTCGCGCGCAGCTTGACCGCGTAGGCCGCCGCCAGCAGGAAGGGGATCAGCGTCATCGACGCCGTGAGGTCGAGGGCGAAGTCGAAGGCGTCGGCGGAGAAGTAGGTGACGACGAGGACCACCTGCGACAGCGCGGTGCTCAGCAGCAGCGCGTTGACGGGGACGTCGTCGTCGGACCGGGCGAGGAACCGCGGCATGTCGCGGTCCTTCGCGGCCACGTACATGACCTCGGCCGCCATGAGGGTCCACGCGAGGTAGGCGCCCAGCACGGACACGATGAGCCCGACGCTGACGAACACCGCACCCCAGGAGCCGACGGCGGCCTCCAGCACGCCCGCCATCGACGGCTGGCGCAGCGCGGCGATCTCGCCCACGGGCAGGATGCCGTACGACACGATCGTCACCGACGCGAAGACGCACAGCACGGAGACGAACCCGAGGATGGTCGCGCGGCCGACGTCCTCGCGGCGGCGCGCGTGCCGCGAGTAGACGCTCGCGCCCTCCACGCCGAGGAACACGAACACGGTGACGAGCATCGTGGCACGCACCTGGTCGAACAGGGAGCCGTATCCCTCACCGCCCCAGTTCGCGGCGAACACCTGCGGGTCGAACGCGAAGATCGCGAGCAGGACGAACACCAGGATGGGGATGACCTTCGCGACGGTGACGACGCGGTTGATCGCCGCCGCCTCCTTGACGCCCCGGCGCACCAGCAGGAAGAAGGCCCACAGCCCCACCGAGGACAGGGCGATCGCGAGCACGGTGTCGCCCTCGCCGAGCGCGGGCACCCACTGCCCGAGCGTCGACATGATGAGCACCCAGTAGGTGACGTTGCCGACGCAGGCGCTGGCCCAGTACCCCGCCGCGGAGAAGAAGCCCGTGTACTCCCCGAACCCCGCCTTGGCGTACGCGTACACCCCGGCGTCCAGGTCGGGGCGGCGCATCGCGAGCCGCTGGAACACCAGCGCGAGCGTGTACATGCCCGCCCCGGCGATCACCCACGCGACCAGCGCGCCCGCGACCCCCGTCTCGCCGGCGAACCGCGCGGGCAGCGAGAACACGCCCGCCCCCACCATCGAGCCGACCACCATCGCGGTCAGGGTGACCAGCGTGACCTTCGTCCCGGTGGTCCTCGTCGCCTCGTCGGTCACCACTACCTCCGCGGGTCGGCTGCAACCTGGCACGATGCTGGCACGACCGGCCCGGATCGGCGCGGGCAACGTCGGCGAGAACGGGTCGGAGCTCGTCGACGACGCGCGGACGGGCGCCCGGGGAGACCCCGGACGCCCGTCGAGGAGCTCGTCGGTCAGAACGAGTAGCACGTGAGGAAGTCGAACGACTCCTCGGCGAACTCCTTGTCGGCCGGTGCGCCGTCCCGCTCGAGCACGTACAGCTTCACCTTGCCCTGGGCGGCGTCGAGGATCGGGCCCCACTCCATGTCGCCGTCACCCACGTTGCCGGGGATGCCCCGCCCGTCGCCGTTGAGGTCGCCGTCCTTGATGTGCAGGAGCTCGACGCGGTCGCCGTGCTCCTCCAGGAGCGCAGCCACGTCGACGCCGGCGTCGGCCGCCCAGAAGGTGTCGAGCTCGAAGGTGACGTACCGGGGGTCGGTGTTCTCCACCAGGATCTCCCAGGCGCTCTTCATCTCACCGGTCTCGGGGTCCGCGTACTGCGTCGTGAACTCCGACTGGTGGTTGTGGCCGAAGAACTTGCCCGTGCCGTTCTTCACCGAGCGCTCGCCGAGCCGGTTCATGGTGTCGGCGGTGGCGAGGACGTTCTCGTAGCCGCCCCCGATCCCGGGCGCGGCGAACCCGCCGGACCCGACGTACTTCTGCCCCAGGTCCTTGGCGTACTCCAGCGTGGTGTCGAACGTCGCCTCGGTGGTGCTGCCGTGCGAGCTGGGCGCTTTGAGCCCGTAGCTCTTGAGGACGTCGCGGAACTCCGCGACCGTGTAGTCCTCGTAGGAGCCGAAGCCGCCGGGCGAGCCGAACGGCTCGACGTTCTTGAAGCCGATCTCCTCGAGCTCGGCGAGCACCCCGTCGATGCCGATCTGGCCCTGCCAGCCGAGGTAGCTGAACAGCTGGATCGAGATCTTGCTCGCGGGGATGCTCCGGCCGGCGCACTGTGACGCGCCGTTCGCCTTGTCGCTCTTCGGTGCCGCGACCGCCGAGGTGGTGCTGCCGGCGAGCAGACCGCCGGCGAGCAGCGCGGCGGTGGCGGTCGTGGCGAGCATCCGGTGGGTGATGGTCCTGCGCATGGTTCCTCCTGGGGATGGTCCGACGTCGTCGTTGGTCAGGTCCCCGCCGGCGTCGTCGCCGGTGGGACCCGGTGGGGGCACTCAGGTGCCCCCACCGGGGGTCTGTCAGCCGAGCTCCGCGACGAGCGCCTGGGCGTCGCGGACGAGCACCTCCTCGTCGGTCGCCGCGGCGAACCGCTCGAGCGCTGCAGCGGCCTGGGCGTCGCGACCGGCGGCCAGGTGACGGGTGGCCTGCCCGAGGAAGGCGTCGAGGCGGGCCGCCTCGGGCTTCGTCAGGGCACCGTCGGCACGGAGCCGCTCGACGTGGGCGGCGAGGTCGTCGACGGAGGTCGTGACGACGAACGTCACGGTGCTCTCGGTCGTGTTGCCGGCCTGGTCCGTGGCGGTCGCGACGAGCACGTGCTCGCCGAGGTCCAGCGTCCACAGGTCGAGCGCGCCCGGCTCGACCGCCTCGCCGTCGAGCGTGACGTCCGAGGACGCGACGCCCGACGTCGCGTCGGTCACCTCGACCCCCAGGTCGAGGGTCGTCGACGACCCGAGCTCGGCGCCGTCCTCGACGCCCGACACGGTGACCTCGGGGGCCGTGGTGTCGATGCGGACGGTGACGGACCCGACCTCGGAGACGTTGCCGCCGGTGTCCGTGACCCGGTACTGCACCTCGTGGACGCCGTCGTCGTCGATCGTGACGGGCTGGAGGTTGCCGGTCCACGGGTGGCGGACGCTCTGCCACGTCTCGCCGCCGTCGTACGACACCTCGCCGTCGCCGACCTGGCCGTCGTCGGACGCGTCCAGGGTGAGGGTGACCGGGCCGGTGTACCAGCCGTTGTCGCCCGTCGGCTCGGCCGGGTCGAGCACGGCCGTGACCTCTGGCGCGGTGGCGTCGGTGACGCCCGGACCGGTGAAGGTCAGGGTGTCGAGCTCGACGCCGCCGGTCGAGGTGACGAAGAGCTCGCCGGTGCCCTCGGGGAAGGCCGTGACGTCGCCCGCCACCGTCTCCCAGCCGGTCGAGCCGATCGTCGCGGTGGCGAAGGGCTCGGCGTCGGCCGCGCCCCAGCGCAGCGAGATGGTGCCGTCGCCGGAACCGCGGACGTCCACGCCGTCGATCCCGGTGAAGTTCACCGGGTCGTAGGCGAGGTGGTCGCCCGCGTCGAACGAGGTCACCTTGGACAGCGCGCCCGCGGTGTCGTCGCTCACGACCTCCACCCCGGTGAGGGTGTCGGCGTGCTCGGCCTCCTGCACGAACGTGTTGAGCAGCAGCGACACCTCGTCGGTGGCCGGCGGGATGTCCCCGTTGCCCTGGTCGGTGTACGTCGCGACGACGACGCCGTACAGCTTCTCCGTCGCACCGTGCTCGGGGGCGTCGGCCGGGGTGGCCCAGGCGCCGGAGCAGCCGCTGCCCAGCACCTCGGGGTGGGCGTGCGTGTCGTGACCGAGCCCGAACGTCCAGGACAGGTTCGCGCAGACGGTCTCGTCACCGTCCTCCGGGTCGGACGTCGTGAACGTGTACGGCACGGCGTCGCCCCAGGCGAAGAACCCGCCGTCCGGCGGGGCCTCGGCGGTGAGGGTGGGTGCCACGTTGCCGACGGTGATCGGCTGGGAGGTCACGCCGCGGCGACCGGCCGGGTCGGTGACCCGCAGCCGCACGGTGTACTGGCCGAGCTCGGCGTAGGTCGTGGTGACCTGCGCACCGGTCTCGTCGAAGGTCCCGTCACCGTCGAGGTCCCACTCGTAGGTGAGCTCGGCGCCCTCCGGGTCGGTCGACCCGGACCCGTCGAGCGTCACGGTCAGCGGCGCCTCGGAGGAGGAGATCGGGTCGGCGTCGATGACGGCCGTCGGCGCCTTGTTCCCCTCGGCGTAGTCGATGCGGTACAGGCCCGCCTCGGGGTTCTGCCGGAAGAACCCGTTGCCGTAGTCGAGCAGGTAGAGCGAGCCGTCCGGACCGAACTCCATGTCGATCGGGCCGTCGGTGATCGCCTGCACGTTGGCGGTGAGGTCCGCGTTGGGCAGCACGTGCTCGACGTGGGTGACGGGGCCGTCGCGGTCCGGGACGGTGAGCGCCGCGATGTAGTCCTGCGAGAACTCGTACATGAACGCCTTGCCGTCCCAGTACTCGGGCCACTGCGTCTCCGGGCCCTCGGGGTCGAACGCGAACGTCGGGCCGCCCATCGGGCCCTGGCCGCCCTGCGCGTCGAACTCGACGAACTCGTCGAACGGCTGGTCGCCCGGGTTGTCGCCGTAGTGCACCTGCGGCGCGGTCGCCGGCGGCAGCACGTCGAGGCCCGTGTTCCAGGTCGAGCTGTTCTCGGCCCCGGCCTCGCAGTCGAACCACTCGCCGGCGGACGCCGTCGCGAAGTCCCACTCGTTGTAGTTGGCGTTCGGGCCGTGGCAGTACGGCCACCCACCGTTGAGCGGCTCGGTGGTGGACTGCCACTCGACGTAGCCCATCGGGCCGCGAGCCGGGTCGGCGACGCCGGAGTCGGGGCCGTAGTCGCCCCAGCTCACCGCGCCGGTGACGTCGTCGACGTCGATGCGGAACGGGTTGCGCAGGCCCATGACGAAGATCTCCGGGCGCGTCTGCTCGGTGCCCGGCGGGAACAGGTTGCCGTCCGGGACCGTGTAGCTGCCGTCGTCCTCGACGTGGATGCGCAGGATCGCGCCGCGCAGGTCGTTCGTGCTGCCCGCGCCACGCCGGGCGTCGAATCCGGGGTTCATGCCGGGCGCGTTGTTGTTGGGGGCGAAGCCGTTCGCCCCGGGGGTGCCGGCGGGGGTGTTGTCACCGGTGGACAGGTAGAGGTTCCCCTCGGCGTCGAAGTCGATGTCGCCGCCCACGTGGCAGCACTGCCCGCGCTGGACCTCGACCTCGAGGATCTTCTGCTCGGTGCTCAGGTCCAGCGCGCCGGCCTCGGCGTCCCACTGGAAGCGGGAGAGCTGGTTGTAGCCCTTCCACTGGTCCCAGTAGGAGACGTCCTCGCCGGCGGGCAGGGAGTTCGGTGCCGATCCCGTCGGGGTGGTCTCCGGGTAGTCGCCCTCCATGACGCGCGGCGCGTAGTAGAGGTAGACCCAGCCGGACTCGGCGAAGTCGGGGGCGAGGGCGATGCCCTGCATGCCGTCCTCGGAGTTCGCGTAGACGTCGACGGTGTTGACCACCTCGGTGACGCCGGTGCCGGGGTCGGTGTGGCGGACCGAGCCGTCGCGCGCGGTGTGCAGCACGGTGCCGTCGGGCATGACGGCCAGGCCGATCGGTTCGCCGGTGTTCTTGGTGAGCAGGATCTTCTCGTAGTTGGACCAGTCGAGCGCCGCGTCGGCGCCCTCCTCGGACCCGTGGTCGATGCCGTCGTGGGCCGTGGCCGTGACCGGTATCGCGAGGGCTACCGTGGCCGCCGTGAGGGCGGCGACGAGGCGTGAACGCCTAGAATTCACCGTGCACTTCCCTTCGAGGTCAAGTGCGTGAGGACCCCGCCGTCTCGCCCCGTCGCTGCCACGACGGACCCGGCTCGCGGCGGGGTTCTCTCACGTGTGCTGGCGGGTCCGGAGGTCGCTCCGGGGCCCGTTCGTGCGTCGTCGGGGCGCGGTGCCCCGGTGTCCACCGTCGTTCGCCGTGCGCCCGGACGGGCGGGGCGGTCTGAGGATGCCGCAGGGGCATCCCGGTCGTCGGACCTGGCCGGCCGCGGGGGCGGGCGTCGTCCGTCCTGTGCTGGGCAGCGTCGGTGCTGCCTGGTCGTCCCTGACCACGATCACGACAGTAGCGCACTTCTGTCAGACGTCAAGCAAAAGGCGTCGAAGCGTTGCCACATAACGCGTGACGGCTGGTCGAACATGGTTGACTGGTCCCATGACGACGACGCCGGAGCACGACGACCTCGCCCCCGTGCTCCGCGCGCTGCGCGACGGCCTGCCCCGCACCCGCGCCCAGCTCGCCCGCGAGCTCGGGCTCTCCCGGTCGACCATGTCGACCCGGGTCGACGACCTCCTCGCCCTCGGGCTGGTCGCCCCGACGGGGGACGCGGGCTCCACCGGCGGGCGGCCCGCCAGCACCTTCGCGTTCACGCCCGGCGCACGGATCGTCGCGGGCGTCGACCTCGGCGCCACCCACGCCCGGATCGTCCTGACCGACCTCGCCGCCCACGAGATCGCGGACCACCGCGAGGAGGTCTGCATCGCGTCCGGCCCCGGCCCCGTCCTCGACCGGGTCGTCGAGGTCGTGCACACCCTGCTCGCCGAGGCCGGTCGCGACCTCGCCGACCTCGCCGGCGTGGGCGTCGGGCTGCCCGGCCCCGTCGACCACGCGAGCGGGCGCCCCACGAAGCCCCCGATCATGCCCGGGTGGGACGGCCACGACGTCGCCGGGCACCTCCACGCGGGCCTTGGGAGCGCTCCCGTGCTCGTCGACAACGACGTCAACCTCATGGCGCTGGCCGAGCACTCCTCGGCGCTGCCGCAGGTCGAGCACCTGCTCTTCGTCAAGGTCGCCACCGGCATCGGCGCGGGCATCATCGCCGACGGCCGCGTCCACCGCGGCGCGCAGGGCAGCGCCGGCGACCTCGGCCACGTCGCCGTCCCCGGCGGCGAGCCCGTGCCCTGCACCTGCGGCAACACCGGCTGCCTGGAGGCCGTCGCGGGCGCCGCCGCCGTCGCCGCCCGGCTGCGCGAGCACGGCGTCGAGGCCCGCACCAGCGACGACGTCGTCGCGCTCGTCCGGGGCGGCAACATCGTCGCCACCCAGGCCGTCCGCGACGCGGGGCGCGCCGTCGGCGCCGTCCTCGCGTCCTGCGTCAGCCTCCTCAACCCGTCGGCGATCGTCGTGGGCGGTTCGATGGCGCGCGTCGGCGAGCACCTCGTCGCCGGCATCCGCGAGGTCGTCTACGCCCGCCCGCTGCCGCTCGCGACGCAGAACCTGCGCGTCACCACCAGCCGCATCGGCGCGCACGCCGGCGCGCTCGGCGGCGCCTGGCTCGCCGTCGAGAACGCCTTCGACACGCCGGGCCTGCTCACCCGCGGCACGGCGGGCGCCGCGGACGCGCTCAGCCCGGTGGCACCGCTGCCTGCCGCTCAGGTCGGCTGACCCCGGTCGCCAGGCCGACCAGCAGGTCCCGCACGGCCGTCGCCTCGACGCGCTCCGGCATGTCGACCGGCTCCGAGCACAGCAGCACGGGGCCGTCCGCCGGGTCGGCGGGCAACCGGCCGTGCGTGCCGCGCACCGGCGCCGGGTCGAGCGGCACCACCCGCATCGTCGAGCGCACGCCCAGCTTCTTGCGGGCCACGTGCGCCGCCGCCCGCACCTTCGCCCACCGGCCGTCCCAGAACAGCTCGGCGGGGTCGTAGCCGGGCTTCTTGTGGATCTCCACCGACCGCGCGAAGTCGGGGGCGAGGTCGTCGTCGAGCCAGTAGTAGTAGGTGAACCAGGCGTCGGGCTCCGCGACGAGCACGAGGTCGCCCGCCCGGTCGTGGTCCAGCCCGTACCGCTGCTTGCCGGCGTCGTCGAGCACCTCGGCGACGCCGGGCACCCCCGCCAGCAGCTCGGCCACCTGCGCCCGGTCGGCCGGATCGGGCACGTAGACGTGCGCCACCTGGTGGTCGGCGACGGCGAACGCCCGCGACGTCCACGGGTCCAGCAGCTCGCCGGTCGCGTTGTGGTGCACGTGCAGCAGACCCGCCCGGCGCAGCACCCGGTTGACGTCCACCGGACGGCGGGCCGGCGTGATGCCGTACTCGCTGAGCGCCACGACGGTCGTCCCCGTGCGGGCGGCGTCGTCGAGCAGCGGGGCGAGGACCTCGTCCACCTCCCGGGCCGCGGCCGCCGCCTCGGGGGCGTCCGGCCCGAACCGCTGGAGGTCGTAGTCGAGGTGCGGCACGTACACGAGCGTCAGGTCGTGGTCGGGCATCAGGTCCCGCGCCGCGGCGACGATCCACCGCGACGACGCGATGCCCGCCGTCGGGCCCCAGTAGGTGAACAGCGGGAACGGCCCGTGCCGCGCGACCAGCTCGTCGTGCAGGGACGGGGGCCAGGTCCAGCAGTCGGGGTCCTTGCGACCGTCCGCGTGGTAGACGGGACGCGGCGTGACCGTGGAGTCCGCGGTCGAGCCCATCGCGAACCACCAGCAGACGTTCGCCACCCGGTAGCCGGGCCGGGTGCGGCGGATCGTCTCCCACACCTTCTCCCCGGCAATCAGGCGGTGGTGCTGACGCCACAGCAGCGGCTCGCCCAGGTCGCGGAAGTACCAGCCGTTGCCCACGACGCCGTGGTCGCGGGGCAGCAGCCCGGTGAGGAACGTGGCCTGCGCCGAGCAGGTGACCGCGGGCAGCACGGTGCCGAGCCCGGCCCGCCCGCCGCCGTCGGCCACCGCCCGCAGGCGCGGCATGTGCTCCAGCAGGCGGGGCGTCAGCCCGACGACGTCGAGCACGAGCAGCCGGCTCACAGCGCCACCACCCCTCGCGCGGCGAGCTGGTCCCGGGTCCAGGCGAGCTCCGCGGCGATGCCGGCGACCAGGCCGGCGTCGTCCACGGGCCGCAGGTCCTCGGGCAGCACCGACCACGTGTACGTCTCGGTCTCCAGGTGCTCGACGAGCGGGTGCGCACCCCCGACGAGCCGGTCCAGCGCCGTGCCGAGCACGTCGGTGGTGCTGGTCAGCGGCTCGCGCGGCCGCGCGTGGAGCGGCACGTGCACGTGGACGCGCCACGGCCCGTCCGTCGGCAGGCCGGGGGCGCCCGCCCGGCCGAGGGCGTCCGGGAGGTCGTCGCGGCGCACCACGCCGCCGTCGCGCAGTGCCCGCGTCTGGTGCAGGAACCGCGCCTCGACGAACTCCTCCAGCGCCGCGAGCGCCGCCGGGTCCCGCGGGTCGGGGCAGTGCAGCGCGGCGGAGACCTGCGTCTTGACGACGTCCAGCCCGGCCCCCGCGACCGCGGCGAGCGCGGCGTCCGGGTCCTCGAACTCGGTCGCGAGGTGGCACAGGTCGAGGCACACCCCGAGCCGTCCCGCGTCCACGCCGCGCAGGTGCTCGGCGAGCCCGACGGCGGTCTCGCCGACGCACCCCGGTTCCGGCTCGAACGCGACGCGGATCGTGCGACCGGTGTCGGCCTCGACCTTCGCCAGGCCGTCGGCGAGGCGGTCGAGCCGGTCGCGGGCCGCGGCGGCCCGGCCCGCGTCCCAGGGTTCCCGCCAGGCCAGGGGGAGGGTGCTGATGCTGCCGCGGTCGACGTCGTCGGGCAGGATCGCGGCCAGCACGCGGGCGGCGTCGAGCGTGTAGTCGAGGCGCGCGTCGTCGGTCCAGTCCGGCAGGTAGACGGCCTTCTTGACCACCGGGGCGTGGAAGTCCCCGTAGGGGAACGCGTTGACCGTGACGACCTCCAGGCCGTCCCGGTCGAGGGCGGCCCGCAGCTCGTCGGTGCGGGCCGGGTCGGCGGCGAGCTCGTGGACGGCCCGGGCCGGGAGCCACAGGCCGAGGCCGAGCCGGTCGGCGTCGAGCCGCCGCCGCACCGGGCCCGCGAACCGGCGGAGCTGGTCGTGCAGGCCGCGGGTGTCCTGCGCCGGGTGGACGTTCGTGCCGTAGGAGACGTGCAGCAGCGTGCCGTCGGGGTGGCGGAACCGCATGTCACACCTGCCCGGCGGGGGTGGCGGGCTCGCCGCGGCGCACCGAGTTGCCCTGGAACTCCCCGGACGACGCGGCGCCGTCCGCGTCGAGCAGCAGGCGCCCGCTCTGCCCGTAGAACGCGACGGGGTTGCGCCACAGGACGCGGTCGACGTCGTCGTCGGTGAACCCGGCGGCGAGCATCGCCTGCCCGGTGCGCCAGGTCTTCAGCGGGTCGGACCTCCCCCAGTCGGCCGCCGAGTTGACCAGCACCCGGTCCAGGCCGCGACGACGCAGGATCTCGACCATGCGCCCCTCGTCCATCTTGGTGTCGGGGTACACGGAGAACCCCGCCCAGCAGCCGGCGTCGTCCACGACGTCCACCGTCACCTCGTTGAGGTGGTCCACGACGACCATCTCGGGCGCGATCCCGACCTGCGCGACGATCTCCAGGGTGCGGCGGGTGCCCGCCGCCTTGTCCCGGTGCGGGGTGTGGACCAGCACGGGCAGGTCGTGCTCGCCGGCCAGCTCGAGCTGGCGCACGAACACCCGCTCCTCGTCGTCGGTCATCGAGTCGAAGCCCGTCTCGCCGACCGCGACCACGCCGTCCTTCTCCAGGTAGCGGGGCAACAGGTCGAGCACGCCGTGGCAGCGCGGGTCGTTGGCCTCCTTCGGGTTCAGGGCGATCGTCGCGTGGTGCACGATCCCGAACTGCGCGGCCCGGAACCTCTCCCAGCCGAGCAGCGCGTCGAAGTAGTCGACGAACGAGCCGACCGACGTGCGGGGCTGTCCGAGCCAGAACGCCGGCTCGACGAGCGCGCGCACCCCGGCGTCGCGCATGCGCTCGTAGTCGTCGGTGGTCCGGGACGTCATGTGGATGTGGGGGTCGAAGATGCGCACGGGCCGTCTCCTTGTCGGGGGCCGAGCGTCTCTGGAGGTCGGCCATGAGACGCGCACGGCGGACCTTCAGAGGCGCTCGGCGGGGTCAGGGGGTGGTGGCGAGCAGGTCGAGGGCGTCGGCGGGGACGTCCCGGCCGGCCGCGCGCCGCTCGGCCGCGTAGGCGGCGACCATGCGGTCGAGCTCGGCGTCCCGGCGGGCGGGCAGGTCGGCGACGACGGCCAGCGGCACGCCGGTGAACAGGCACTTGAGCACACCGTGCCGCCAGGCGTCGTCCGGCAGGTGGGCGGCCGCGTACGGTCCCATCGCGGCGGCCACCAGCCGGGAGTCGTTGGTGCGCAGCGCGTCGTGCAGCAGCGGCACCGCGGCGTCGCCCACGTCGAGGTCGGGCAGGGCGAGCAGGACGGCGCGGCGCTCGTCCGCGTCGCCCGTGCGGTACAGGTCGTCGGCGACGGCGGCCGTCCCGTCCGGCCCGGCGCCCTGCGTCGCCGCGACCAGCAGCCGCACGCGGGCGACGTCCTGCACCGCGTGGCCGCCCGGTCCGGGGCCGCGGCCGACCGCGCGGGCCGCGCGGGCGAACGCCCCGGGCAGCGTGTCCGGGGAGGCGCGCACCTGCGCCACCAGGGCGACGAGCCGCGCCTCCGCGGCCGGGTCGAGCGTCGTGCGTGCCAGGGTCATCCGGTCACCCCCACCTCGTCGTGGACCTCGTGCCTGCCCGCGGACGCCGGCCGGACCGGCACCCCGGCGGTCGTGGCGGCGTCCCGCAGCGCGGTCATGCTGGTCGTCGCGAGCCGGGCGGCGGCGTGCGAGTGCCGCGGCAGCTCGATCGACGCGAGCCCGTCGTACCCGACCTCGTCGAGCGCGGCGAGCACGCCCGGCAGGTCGACCTCTCCCGCGCCGAGCTCCAGGTGCTCGTGGACGCCCGGCAGCATGTCGTCCACCTGGACGTGCGCGACCAGCGCACCCGCGGCGCGCACGACGTCCGGTCCGGGCGCGTCCTCGACGCAGGTGAGGTGGCCGACGTCGATCGTCAGGCGCAGCCGGTCGGGGTTCCCGAGCGCGTCACGCAGCCGCACGACGTCCGCGACCTTCTCGACCAGCATCCCGGGCTCCGGCTCGAACGCGAGGTCGACCCCCGCGTCGTCGGCGAGCATCAGCACCTCCGCGGTCCCGGCGACGAGACGGTCCCAGCCGGTCGCGGGCGACGTGCCCGCGGGGAGCACCCCCGACCAGAGGTGCACGGCGGGGGCGCCGAGGTCGACGGCGACCCGCACCGCGGTGGCGAGCAGCTCGACGCGACGCTCGCGCCCGGCGTCGGACACGAGCGTCGGCTCGTGCTTGCGGCGCGGGTCGAGCACGTAGCGGGCGCCGGTCTCGACGACGACGGCGAGCCCGTGCCGGTCCAGCAGCCGCGCGACGTCGCCGGTACGCCGCGCCAGGTCGGGGGCGTGCGGGTCGAGGTGCATGTGGTCGAGCGTCAGCGCGACCCCGCCGTAGCCGAGGTCCGCGAGCAAGGCGAGGCAGTCCTCGAGGCGGTGGTCGGCGAATCCGTTGGTGCCGTAGCCGAGCGTGATCACGTGGGGCTCACCGCCCGGGCGCCGAGGCGGGCCAGCGGGACCGCGGCGAGCAGCCCCACGGCGGCCGCCACGGCCCCGTGCCCCGCCAGCAGGGCGGCCTGCAGGGGCACCATCCCGCGGATGCCGACGCCCGTGGCGCGCCGGGCGGTGGCCGCGTCGGGCCGGCGCACGACGTCCACCTGGGCGGGCAGGACGGCCGCGGCGTACGTCGCGGCGAGCGCGACGGCGGGCACGCGGGCACGGCCCGGGGCGAGGGCGGCTCCCGCGGCCGCGGCGACGGTCGTGGCGACGGCCGCCCGGCCCTGGCCGGTGGTGGTGCCGTGCACCTCGCCGCGGCTGACCGCCGTCACGGCGAGGGTGTGCACGCCCATCACGGCGGCGGGCACCAGCCCGGCGCGGCGCCCCGCGGCGCCCATGAGCACGTCGAGGAACCGGGTCGCGGCCATGACGGCCGGGCCCGCCGGCGTCGGCTTGGCGACGACGTCGTAGGTCCAGACGGTCGCGGCGAGCGCGGCGGCGACGGCGAGGGGCCGCCGCCCCGCGACCGCGGCGGCCCCGAGACCCGCGGCGGTCAGGCCCCCCGCGAGCGCCAGCGCCTCCCCCGGCCGCACCCGCCCCGACGGCAGGGGCCGCTCGGGGCGTTCGGTCGCGTCGAGCTCACGGTCGGCCCAGTCGTTGAGGGCCATGCCCGCCCAGTAGAGGCACGCCGAGGCCACCGGGAGCGCGGCGGTGCGCTTCCCGCACGGCCAGCCGGCCGCGGCGGCACCCGCGAGCGTGTCGCCGGGCACGGTGAGCGCGGCGGGCAGCCGGACCAGCTCGGCGGCGTCCCGCCACCTCATGCGGCACCGTCGGACGCGGCGGCGCCGCCCGCGTCCGGCGCGCCGTCGCCCAGGGTCGCGCACCACCGGGTCAGCGTCTGCCACTGTGCTGCCAGGGCGTGCTCGGTGCTGCCGAGGGGGTCCTTGAAGAAGAACCCCAGCTCTCCCAGCGGTCCGGCGAGCCCGACCTCGTGGGCGCGGGCGACGAGGCGGGCGAGGTCGAGCACGAGCGGCGCGGCGAGGGCCGAGTCGCAGCCCTCCCACGTGACCTGCATCCGCATGCGGGTGCCGAGGAAGCCCTCGAAGGTCACGTGGTCCCAGGCGGTCTTCCAGTCGCCCAGGTCGGCGACGTGGTCGATGCGGACGGGACCCTCGACGGGGTAGCCGAGCACCGCCTCGACCGTCATCGCCTTGGTGGCCGTCTTGCTGGCCGCCGCGGCCGGGTCGGCGAGGGTGCGGCCGTCGCCGCCGCCGAGGATGTTGAACGCGGACCACGACCTCACCGCCAGGGCACGGGTCGCGAACATCGGCGCGAGGGTCGCCTTGAGCAGCGTCTCGCCGGTCTTGCCGTCGCGGCCCGCCCACGGCAGGTGCAGGGTCTTGGCCAGCTCCTCCAGCGCGGGGGTGCGCGGCCCGGTGGACGGCGTGAAGCAGACGACGGGGCAGCCGGCGCGGAACGACGCGTACGCGTAGAGCGACGACGGCGGCAGCGGCGCGGTGCCGTCGTCGAGGCGGCGTTCCAGCTCGGCGAGGGTGCCCACGGTGTGGGCCTGCGGTGCGGGCGGCTCGGTGCTGGTGAGGTCGACGACGACGACGCGCTCCAGGTCGTGCGCGGCGCGGAACTCCTCCAGGTCGGCCTGGAGCCGGTCGGCGGTCGCCCGGTCGGCGGTCCCGGTGGCACCGGGGCGGACGCGGGCGTCGACGGCGGCGAGGTCGTCGGCCAGCGCGGCCACCGTGGCGGCGGGCACCACGCCCGAGGCGGCGAGCTCGTGGGCGCGGTCGAGCATGCTGCCGCCGACGTCGTGGCCGCCGATCACGAGGTCGCCGATGCCGACCAGACCGGCGCGAGCGACCTCGGGCAGCTCGCTGACCAGGCCGGTCACGGGGGCTTGGCCGCGCGCGAGCGCGAGGGCGCCGAGGGTGGCTGTCGTGGCGACCGACCCGCGGGCACCGAGGAACCACAGGCCGGTGCGTCGTCGCGGCGGCGTGCTGGAGTCGTCGTAGACCATGGTCCGCACGCTACGCCACTTATGATTTCTGTCAAGCAAATGTCGATGGGCTGACGACAAATCTGTACGCAGCGCCCTTGCGGGTGGAGCGCAGCCCCGGCACAGTCGGGGCGTGGACGTCTCGCCCGCGGCGCTCGGACGCGCCACCCTGGCCCGCCAGCACCTGCTGGGACGGAGCGACCTGCCCGTGCCCGAGGCCGTGCGCGCCGTCGCCGCCGTCCAGGCGCAGGAGCCCGCCGCACCGTACCTTGCCCTGTGGAACCGCGTGGCCGGGTTCGACCCGGCCGACCTCGACGACGCGTTCGCCACCGGCACCGTCGTGCGCTCCACCCTCGTGCGGGTCACCCTGCACGCCGTCCACGCCGACGACTGGGCGTCGTTCCACCGCGCCGTCACCGACCCGCTGCGCGGGTCCCGGCTGTACGACCGCCGGTTCGCGCCCGCCGAGCTCACCCCCGCCGAGGTGAACGACGTCCGCGACGCCCTGCTCGCCTTCGCCGCCGAGCCCCGGACGCAGGACGAGCTGACGGCCGAGCTGACGCGGATGCTGGGCGCCGAGCGCGCCCCGGCCGCCTGGTTCGCGCTGCGCACCTTCGCACCGCTGCACCACGTCCCCACCGGGCCACCCTGGTCGTACACACCCACCCGCCGCCGGTACCGGGCCGGTGCGACGACGGGCGCCGACGCCTCCCCGCCCGGCGACGACCCCGCCGTCGTGCACCTGCTGCGCCGCTACCTCGAGGCGTTCGGCCCGGCGTCGGAGGCGGACTTCGGGCGGTTCGCCCTGCTGCGCCGCCCCTTCACCGGCCCGGCCGTCGAGGCGCTGCGCGACGAGCTCGTCGTCCTGTCCGGGAAGGGCCCGAGGGCACTGCTCGACCTGCCCGACGCCCCGCGACCGCCCGCCGACACCCCCGCCCCGCCGCGGCTGCTCGGCATGTGGGACTCCGTGCTGCTCGCGCACGCCGACCGCACGCGCGTGCTGCCCGAGGAGCACCGCACGCACGTCATCCGCCGCAACGGCGACACCCTGCCCGCCGTGCTCGTCGGCGGGCGGGTCGTCGGGGTGTGGCGCGCCACCGTCGACGGCGTCG
The DNA here is from genome assembly GCF_001636295.1 of Isoptericola dokdonensis DS-3. Classification (NCBI taxonomy): domain Bacteria; kingdom Bacillati; phylum Actinomycetota; class Actinomycetes; order Micrococcales; family Promicromonosporaceae; genus Isoptericola; species Isoptericola dokdonensis. Next base: position 2,423,118 of record NZ_CP014209.1, read on the forward strand.
ACGCGGCGCTGTTCGAGCCGGTCGGGCGCGCGGACCTCGACGGTCTCGAAGCGGAGGCCGCCGCCCTGCGCACCTTCCTCGCCGACCGCGAGCCCGCCGTGTTCAGCCGGTACCGCCGCTGGTGGGAGCAGCTCCCCGCCGACGACGTCCGGCACCTCGCGTGATGACGCCCTTCCTCAAGGTGTACATCAGACGTAAGATCTGTCCATGAAGACGGTTCCTGTACCGGAGGACCTCGACTCCCTCCCGCGCCTGAAGGTCTCCGAGTTCCGCAGCCGGCTCAACGACGTCAACGCGGACAGCGGCCCGGTCCTGGTCGTCGCCCGAGACCGACCCAAGTTCGTCGTGGTGCCGGTCGCCGACATCGACGAGCTGACGAACGAGCGGTTCGCCGCCGCGATGGGAGTCCTGCGCCGTCTCATGCCCCCGGAGGCCGTCGAGTCCGAGCTCGCCGAGCTCGAGGCCCTGCGCGACTCCGAGGGCACCGTCCTCGACCTGGCCGAGGACCTCGACCGGTGAGAGCGCTGCTCGACACGAACGTCCTCGTCTCGATGCCCGACGTCGTCGTCCAGGAGATCGACCGGTATCGAGCCTCGACGGTGTCGCGCGCCGAGCTGGAGTTCGGCGTCAGCGCGGCAGCGCTGCGCGGGCAGGAACAGATCGCGACCATGCGTCGCCTGCGGCTCGACGCCTTGGACGACGCCGGGATCTGGCTCCCTTTCGACGCGCGCGCCTCCCGGGAGTACGGCGCTGCCGCAGCGCGGGTGCTGGCCGGCGGGGCGGTCGCCTCACGTGCCCGCCACAAGGACGGCCTCATCGCCGCCCATGCGCTCGCGCTGGAGGCACCGGTCATGACGTACAACGTCGCCGACCTCGAGCGTCTCGGGGTACGGGTCCTGCTGCCGCCGGCCTGACGCCGAGGTCAGCAGGCGACGCAGGGCACCTCGTCGCCCGCCGCCGTGCCGGTGCGACCGGCACCGACGAACCGGCGACGATCACGGACCGCGGCGCGAGCGACGGCCGCCCGCTCGGCCCAGGTGAGGCGGCGGGCGTCGAGCCGGAACGTCGTCGCGGCGGCCGCGTCGGACGTCAGCGCCCGCACCTTCTCCGGCGTGCAGCGGCCGTACTTGGCCCGGAAGGCCGCGTCCAGCGGGCCGTGCACCTCCGGCGCCACCTCGGCCAGCAGCACCGGGTGCTCGACACCGGCCACGACCACGTGGGCCCGCTGCCCGTGCGTCCCCGACGAGCGCGTACCGCCGGGCATCGACCGGACGTACAGGTGCCGGCCGAGCGCGACCAGCCACGTGGTGACCCCCGGCCCGTCGTCGGTGCGCAGGCGCACGGTGGGCGTCGTCGCGAGGTCTCGCAGGCTGGTGGTGGCAGACATGGTCGTCTCCTCGCGGTGGTGCGGTCGGGTGGTCGTCACGGGCGTCGGATGGATAGAGGTGTCCTTCGTCAGGGGTGGGGGTCGACGTGTCCAACCCCGCGGGACGCCACCGCATTCCCCGCCACCCGGCACCTCGTCGTCACCGCGGGGGCCCGGGTGGGTAGCGTGCGGTCCATGACCACCCACGACCTCCCGTCCTCCCCCGGCTCGGTGGTGGCGCACGCCGCCGGCGCCGCGCTGCTGGTCAACGCGGTGCCGCACGGCGTGCACGCCCTGTCCGGCTCGTCGTTCCCGAGCCCGTTCGCCGACCCTCCGGGCGTCGGTCCGTCGACGCCGACCGAGAACCTCGTGTGGTCCGGCACCAACGCGGTCGCCGGCGCCTGCCTGCTGCTGGGTGTGGGCCGGTTCCGGTTCGGGGCGAACCTCGACACGCTGGTCACCGTGACCGCGGGGCTGCTCGCCGCCTACGGCATCTCGCGCCACTTCACGGGCGTCGCGGCGCGGGCGGCGTCCGACGACGTCACCCCGGGAACGGCAGCCTGAACCGCACGTCGGACACCGGGACGACGAGGGTGGAACCGTCGTCCGTCCACCGCTCGGGGACGAGGAACAGCGTCCCGTCCCCCTCCGCGAGCAGCCGCAGACCGGTGTAGCGGAACCGGAACCGGTCGCCGTCGTCGGCCCGCAGCGGCTCCTGGGTGACGACGTCGTCGCCGAGCTGGAGCCGCTGCTCCGTGTCCAGGACGACGGCGGGCAGCACACCGAGGTCGGCGGCGAGGTCCGACGCCTGCGTGTACCCGGCCCACTGCGCGATCGTGGCCGTCGCCCAGAACAGGGCGGCCACCACCGTGAGCACCAGCAGCACCTCGACCGTCCGCACCGGGTCCGCCGCGCGCACCACCCCCGTGCGGCCGCTCCCGGGCGCGTGGCTCGCCAGCACCAGCCCGTAGGTCGCCAGCGCCGCCCCGCAACCCAGCACCGTCGGCGCGACGAGCGGGTACAGGACCCAGTCGCCCACCGCCGGGAAGGCCAGCACCAGCGCGACGCCGAGCAGCAGCACGACCGACCCGACGGCCACCAGGGTGCGGGCCGTGCGCCGGTGCCGCGCGGCGTCCGCGGCGGCCAGGCGGCGACGCACCACGCCGTCGGCGAGCAGCAGCGCCGCCCCGCCGAGCAGCAGCACGAGCATCGGGACGAGCAGCACGCCGGGACTGCGCATGACGAAGTCCTGCGTGCCGAGCCCGAGCAGGTCGACGTCGACCCCGAAGTACTCCAGCTGGGCCTGCGTGTGCACGTACCCGAAGTAGAACAGCACCGCCGTCACCAGGGTCACCGGCGCGACGACGCCGCCCACCACCGACCAGACGTGCGCGAACGTCCCGCGGCGGGTGTCGTCCGCGGCGGGGCCGGTCACGACGTCCCGCTCTCCTCGGTGGACCCGCCGCCGGTGTCGCCGTCGTCGTCCGTGTCCGTGCCGCCGCCGTCGCCGGCGCCGGCGCCCTCGTCGGTGTCCGGGGAGGACGACCCGACCGGCCACCCCTCCGGTGCGCTCATCGTCCACACGGCACCCTCGCCGAGAGCGGCGCGGTAGGCCTCGCAGGCCTCCTCCGACTCGCAGGTGGCGTAGGCGGTGGCGACGACGTCGACGGTCTCGGCTGTCGGTGAGTCGGGGCGGACGGCGACCGTGCAGCCGCTGCTGCCGACGTCGAGCGTCGCGCCGCTGCACGTGGCCGAGCCGGGGCAGCCGACGTCGACCACGCCCGCCGCGGTCGCGGCGACGTCGGTGATCGTCACCTCGACGCCGTCGGGCGGCGTGGCCTGGAGGAACGCCTCGCCGCACCAGGCGTCGTCGACGAGCACGAACTGCTCCCCGCCGATCGGCAGCCCGGCGAGCTCGATGCGCGGCGTGCCGTTCCCGCCACCGCCACCGTTCCCGTTGCCGTTGCCGTTGCCGTTGCCGTTGCCGTTGCCACCGGTGGTCTCCTCGGCGGTCGGGCCGACGTCGTCGTCCGGGGGCGAGGTGACGATGCCGCACCCGGCGGAGACGGTGAGCAGCAGCGCCGCGGCCAGCGCGGCGAGTCGTCGCGACATCGTCCGTCACCCCCCTGCCTCGTGGTGGCCGGGGCGCCCACGGGCGCACCGGCCCTCGTCTCTGGGGAGGCGGGCCCGGGACCTGCTGATACGTCAGTGCCGGCGACGCCCCAGCCACTTGACGGCCTCGACGAGGCCGAACACGACGACGGACAGGCCGGCGCACCTGGCCCAGGCCCCGATGCCGATGGCGGCGGAGTCGAACCAGTCGTGCATGACGGGCACGTAGACGAACACGCACTGCAGCACGACGAGCGCGACGGCGGAGATCCAGATGACGCGGTTCCCGCGCAGCACGTCGAGGGTGAGGCTGGAGCGGTCGAGGAACCGGCAGTTGAACAGGTAGGCGAGCTGGCCGAGGGCGAGCATGGTGACGGCGGTGGTCTGCGCCTCGGCCAGCGGGGCGCCCTGGGCCCGCTCCCAGGAGAACAGCGCCATGGTGGCGCCGCCGATGAGCAGCGACACGACGAGGATGCGGCGCAGGAACACGGCGTCGAGGATGTTCGCGGCCGGGTCGCGGGGGGCGCGGCGCATGACGTCGGGCTCGGCGCGCTCGTACGCGAGGCCGAGGGACAGGGTGACGGCGGTGATCATGTTGATCCACAGCACCTGCACGGGCGAGAGCGGCAGGGTGAGGCCGAACAGCACCGCGACGAGGATGACGAGCGACTGGGCGCCGTTGGTCGGCAGGAGGAACAGCACCGACTTGCGGATGTTGTCGTAGATCCGCCGCCCCTCCTCGACGGCCCGCTCGATGGTCGCGAAGTTGTCGTCCGCGAGCACGACCTCCGCGGCCTCCTTGGTGGCCTCGGTGCCCTTGATGCCCATGGCGACGCCCACGTCGGCCTGGGTGAGCGCGGGGGCGTCGTTGACGCCGTCGCCCGTCATCGCGACGACCTCGCCGTGGGCCTGGAGGGCGGAGACGATGCGGATCTTGTGCTCGGGGCTGGTGCGGGCGTAGACGTCGACGTCGCGGACGACGGCGCGCAGCTTCTCGGTGCTCATCGCCTCGAGCTCGGGGCCGGTGAGGACGGCCGGGGCGTCATCGCCGTCGGCACCTCCGACGGGACGGTCGACGATCCCCATCTCCCGGCCGATCGCCACGGCGGTGCCGGCGTGGTCGCCGGTGATCATCTTGACGCGGATGCCGGCCCGACGGCACTCCGCGATGGCGTCGACCGCCTCCGGGCGGGGCGGGTCCACGATCCCGACGAGCCCGCACAGCTCGAGGCCGCGGTCGACGTCGTCGGCGTCGAGGCGGCCCGCGTCGTCGGGCGCGGTGGTGCGGGCGGCGGCGAGGACGCGCAGCCCCTGCCCGCCGAGCTCGTCGATGTGCGCCTCCCACGCCGCGCGGTCGAGCGGTTCGGCGCCGCCGTCGGGCGTGGTCTGCGTGGCGCAGCGGTCGAGCACCCGGTCGGGTGCCCCCTTGAGGTGCACGAACGTCGCGCCGGACGGGTCGCGGTCGAGGGTGGCCATGAACTTGTTCGCCGACTCGAACGGCACGACGGCGACGCGCGTCCAGCCGGCGGGGTCGACACCCGCCTTGGTGCCGAGGGTGCGCAGCGCGCCCTCGGTGGGCTCGCCGACGAGCCGCCAGCCGTCGGCGTCCTCGTCGTCGGGCACGAGGCGGGCGTCGTTGCACAGCATCATCACGGTGGCCAGCGCCGCGAGGTCCCGGTGCGCGTCGAGCGTCGCGGCGGTGCCGTCGGCCGTGGTCAGCGCGCCGACCGGCGCGTACCCGATGCCCTCGACGGCGTAGGTGCCGCGTCCGGTGCGGACGGTGCGGGCCGTCATCTCGTTCTTCGTCAGCGTGCCCGTCTTGTCGGAGCAGATCGTCGTCACCGAGCCGAGCGTCTCGACGGCCGGGAGCTTGCGCGTGATCGCGCGCCGCCGCGCCATCTGCTGCACGCCGAGGGCGAGGGTGATGGTGACGAGCGCGGGCAGGCCCTCCGGCACGGCCGCGACGGCGAACCCGATGGACGCCGAGATCAGCTCCGGCACGTCGAAGTCGTGCAGCACGCGGCCCACCAGCACCATCACCAGCGCCATCGCGAGGATGACGACGGCCAGCACCTTGCCGAACCGGTCGAGCTGCTTCGTCAGCGGCGTCTCCAGGCTCTGGACCTCGGAGATCATGGTCTGGATGCGGCCGATCTCCGTGCCCTGACCGGTCGCCGTGACGACGCCCACGCCCTGGCCCGCCGCGACCAGGGTGCCGGAGAACAGCATGCTCGTGCGGTCCCCCACCCCCGAGTCCGCCGGGACCGCCGCGGCGTCCTTCGACGCGGGCACCGACTCCCCGGTGAGCGCCGACTCCTCCACCCGCAGGTTCGTCGCGTCGATCAGGCGCACGTCCGCGGGCACGCGATCGCCGGAGCGCACGCGCACCACGTCGCCCGGGACGACGTCGTCGGCGTCCACCGCCGCCCACGCGCCGTCGCGGCGCACCTCCGCGGTCGTCGACAGCATCTGGCGGATGCCGTCCAGCGCGCTCTCGGCGCGTCCCTCCTGGATGAACCCGATCGCCGCGTTGATGACCGCGACGGCGAGGATCACCGTGAAGTCCACCCAGTCGCCCAGCACCGCCTTGAGTGCCGCCGCGACCAGCAGGATGTAGATGAGGATGTCGTCGAAGTGCACGAGGACCCGCTTCCACAGCGGGTCGCGCTGCGGCGGCGGCAGCCGGTTGGGGCCGGCGTCGGCCCGTCGCGCCGCCGCGTCGGCGGAGGTCAGGCCGTCGCGCGAGCCGTGGAGACCGGCGAGCACGGCGGCCGGGTCGGACGCCCAGGGCGTCGACGTGGTCCCGGTCGTGGCGTCGGACGTGGAGGACATGAGCCCATTCGACCCTCGGTCCCGCGGCGGCGCGCGGCGAACCTCGCGCCGCCCGCCCGGCGCGACGGCGCGGGTTCGCGCTGCTCGGCCGACGGCAGGCCGGGGAGCAACCGTGAAGGGGTCGAGGGCATATCGTGCAGCGATCCATACCTATTGACTTTCGATAGGCGCAGGCGCGAGAGTCACGTCATGTCCCGGACCTCACGCCTCGTCGTCCCGCTCCGCGCCGTCCTCGCCGCTGTCCTCGTCGCGCTGCTCGCCACCCAGGTCGTCGTGCTGCCCGCCGTGTTCGCGCGGATGGCTGAGCAGACCCCGGAGCTCGCCGGGCTGCGCTGGCCGCTCCTGGCCCTGACCGTCGTCGTCCTCGCGTGCGTCGAGGTCGTCGTCGTGTGCTCCTGGCGGCTCCTGACGATGGTCCACGAGGACCGGATCTTCAGCACCCAGGCCCTCGGCTGGGTCGACACCATCCTGGGTTCCGTCGCCGTGGCGTGGCTGCTCGTCGCCCTCGCCGGCGTGCTGGTGGTCGCGGCCGCCGGACCCACCGGGGTCGCCGCCCTGCTGCTGGTCGTCGTGCTGGTCGGCGCCGCCGTCGGGCTGCTCATGGTGGTCATGCGGGCGCTGCTCGTCCAGGCGACCACCCTGCGCACCGACCTCGACGGGGTGATCTGATGCCGATCGTCGTCCGCCTCGACGTCGAGCTGGCCCGCCGCAAGATGAGCGTCGGCGAGTTCGCCGAGCGGGTCGGCCTCACCCCCGCCAACGTCGCCGTCCTGAAGAACGGCCGGGCGAAGGCCGTCCGGTTCTCCACCCTGGAGGCCATGTGCCGGGTCCTGGGCTGCCAGCCCGGCGACCTGCTCGAGTGGGTCGAGGACGACACGACCGAGGAGGACCGATGACCGCCCGGATCCCGTCCGCGGACGTCCTCGTCGTCGGCGCCGGCCTGGCCGGACTGCACACCGCCACCGGGCTGGCGCAGCGCGGCCACGACGTCGTCTTGGCCGAGCGTCGCCCCGACCTGGGCGGCACGGTGCGCACCACCGGGATCTTCGTGCGCCGCACCCTGGAGGACTTCCACCTGCCGCCCGCGCTGCTCGGGCCGGCGGTCCGCCGCATGGTCCTCTACCCGCCGTCCCACCGGCGCCCCGTCGTGCTGGACAGCCCCCGCGACGAGTACCGCGTCGGGGACATGCGGGGCCTCTACCGCGACGGCGCCGAGCAGGCCGCTGCGGCCGGCGTGCGGATCCTGCTCGGCACCCGGTACCTGGGACGCGCGGACGGGCGGCACGTCCTGGAGGGTCCGGACGGCACGGTCGAGGTCGGCGCCCGGTACGTCGTCGGGGCGGACGGCGCCCGGTCGGGCGTGGCCCGCGAGCTCGGCCTCGACCGCAACCGCGAGCTCCTGGTCGGCGCCGAGCACGTGTTCGCCGTGCCCCGCCGGGACGTCGTGCCCGCGTTCCACTGCGTCGTCGACCCGCGGCTCGCACCCGGGTACCTCGCGTGGGTGCTCGACGACGGCGAGCACGCGCACGTCGGCGTCGCCGGGTACGCGCGCCGCTTCCCGCACGGCATGCACCACGCGCTGCGGCAGTTCGCCGCGACGGCCCCCGGGCTGCGCGGGACCACCCGCCCCGAGCACGTCGAGCACCGCGCGGGGCCGATCCCCGTCGGCGGCCTGCTGCGGCGCATCGCGTCGCCCGACGGCCTGCTCGTCGGCGACGCCGCCGGTGCCGTGTCCCCGCTCACCGCGGGCGGCCTCGACCCGTGCCTGCGCCAGTCCGCGCACGCCGTCGACGTCCTCGACCAGGCGCTGCGCACCGGACGGCCCGACCCGCTGCGCCGCTACGACGGCGCCGCCCTGCGGACGCAGTTCCGCGGCCGGATCGCCATGCGACGGGGTCTCGGCCTCGTGCGCACGCCCGCCGTCGCCGAGGCCGGGGTCGCAGCCCTGCGCACGCCCCCGGGGCGCGCCGCGGCCCGGCGGATCCTGTTCGGCGACGGGTCGTTCCCCGACCCGGTGCCTGTCCCCGCGCTCGTCCGGTGAGCGCGGTGCCGGCCCGCACCGACCGCGCAGCCTCCGTCAGCGCCCTCGGAGATGCTCCACCAGGAGCTCCAGTCCGACGACCTCCACGCGATCCACGGTGGAGCGGTCGGTGCCACCGTGCCGTCAGGGGCGTGCGTACTCGTCGTCCGTGACGTGCTCCAGCCAGGTGGTCGTGGACGCGGGGTCGTCGGCGTTCTCCAGCATGGCGAGGTGCTCCATGAAGTCGTCCGGGGTGGCGCCGTGCCAGTGCTCCTCGCCGGGCGGGCAGTAGACCGTCCCTCCGGCGGGCACCTCCACGACGCCGTCCCGCGTCCCGACGAGCGCGACCCCGGACGTCACGTGCAGCGACTGCCCGCGCGCGTGGGAGTGCCAGGCGGTGCGGGCGCCGGGCGCGAACCGGACGAGCGCCACGACCATCCGCTGGTCGGCGTCCTGCGGCACCACGATCGGGTCGAGCCACACGTCCCCGGTGAACTGCTCGGGCGGGTTCTTCATGGTGGCGGGCTTGGGCAGCACCTGCACGGTGACCTCCTGGTCGGTCGGGTGGGGATGCGGGGTCAGTCGACCCGGCCGGGGGCCGCGTCCTGCGCGCCCGGAGCCGCCGCGGTGGCGGACTCCGCGAGCGCCGTGGCGGCCCAGGTCGCGAGAAGCTTCAGGCCGTCGTCGGACGGCGAGCCGGGCGCGGCGGTGTAGACGTTCAGCTGGAGCCCCGGGTCCCCGGGGAGCTCGAGGGCCTCGTAGTCGAGCTCGAGCGCACCGACCTGCGGGTGGTGGAACACCTTGGTGCCGGTGCGGTGGAGCCGCACGTCGTGGGAGGCCCACAGCCGCCGGAAGTCCTCGCTGCGGGTCGAGAGCTCGCCGACGAGCGCGGTGAGCGTCGAGTCGTAGGGGTTGCGCCCGGCCTCGGTGCGCAGGATCGCGACGGCGTCGTGCGCGACCTTCGGCCACTTGTCCCCCCAGTAGACCTGGGCGGCGGCGGTGTCGAGGAAGTGGAAGCGCGCGGTGTTGAGCGGCTCGCCGGGCACGAACGACGGCGAGTCGTACATGGGCGCGTACAGGGCGCGGCCGAGCGCGTTGGTGGCGAGCACGTCGAGCCGACCGTTGCGGACGACGGCCGCGGCGCCCGTCATGGCGTCGACCACCCGCTGCACGACGGGACGCACGGTGGCGGGTCGACGACGCCGGGCGCGGGTGCGGGCGGCGCCGGTCGTGTTCGCGGCCCGCGCGAGGTCGGCCAGGTGGGCGCGCTCGGCCTCGTCGAGCTGGAGCGCCTCGGCGAGCGACTCCAGCACCGACTCGGACACGCCGCCGAGGTTCCCCCGCTCCAGGCGGGTGTAGTAGTCGACGCTCACGCCCGCGAGCATCGCGACCTCCTCGCGGCGCAGCCCCGGCACCCGCCGGTTGCCGCCGTAGGCGGGCAGCCCAGCGCGGTCCGGGGTGATCCGGGCACGGCGCGAGGCGAGGAACTCTCGTGTCTCGGCCTTCAGGTCCATGCCTCGACGGTACGTCCGGGCCGCCGGGCATGGGAGGTCCTGGCAGTACCCGGGACGGCCGGCGCTCTCCCGCTCCGCCAGGTCGTGACGGGTTCCCGGCAACGGGGTACCAGCAGGGCCTCCCGCGACACCGCGCCACGACCTAGCGTCGAAGGCATGACCGTGAACGAGATCCCCACCCTCACCCTGAGCAACGGGGTCGAGATGCCCGCCCTCGGGTTCGGCGTCTTCCAGACCCCGCCCGACGAGACGACCACCGCCGTGACCGAGGCGTTGCGGGTCGGCTACCGGCACGTCGACACGGCCGCCGCGTACGGCAACGAGGCGGGCGTCGGCGAGGCGCTGCGCCGTTCCGGGCTGGACCGGTCGGACGTCGTCGTGGAGACGAAGGTCTGGGCGAGCGACTACGGCTACGACGAGACGCTGCACGCGTTCGAGAAGTCGTCGGCCAAGCTCGGCCTCGAGCAGATCGACGTGCTCATCCTCCACCAGGTCGCGGCGAACCTGTTCGACCGGACGATCGACGCGTACCGCGCGCTCGAGCGGCTGCTGGCCGACGGCCGTGTGCGCGCCATCGGCGTCAGCAACTTCCCCGTCGCGCGTCTGACGCAGCTCATGGACGCGACCGACGTCGTGCCGCACCTCAACCAGGTCGAGCTGCACCCGTACCACTCGCAGCCGGCTCTGCAGGAGTTCCACCGCGAGCACGGCATCCTCACGCAGGCGTGGTCGCCCATCGGCGGCATCACGTTCTACCCCGGACCGTGGGGCGACGAGCGGCGCAGCGTCATGGACGACCCGACGATCACCGAGATCGCCGCGGCCCACGGCGCGTCCCCGGCGCAGGTCATGCTGCACTGGCACCTGCAGCAGGGCCGTTCGGCGATCCCCAAGTCGGTCAACCCCGACCGGATCCGGCAGAACCTCGACGTCATGGGCTTCACCCTGTCGGCCGAGGACCTGGCCCGTATCGACGCCCTGGACACGGGCACGGGCAGCGGCCCGGACCCGGAGCGGGAGTTCGACGAGCCCCAGCTCTTCCCGATCCCCGAGGCCTGAGCCGGAGCGAGCTTGCGAGTGCAGGCTCAGGCCGACCAGACAACCCGAGGCCCGAGGCCTGAGGCCTGAGGCCTGCCGTCCAGCTTCACGACGACCGCACCACCGAGAGGCATCACCCATGCGAGCAACGTTCATGTACGGCGCGGGCGACGTCCGCGTCGACGAGGTCCCGGACCCGACGATCGTCGAACCGACGGACGCGGTCGTCCGCGTCACGCTGGCCTGCGTGTGCGGGTCGGACCTGCACCCGTACCACTCGATGCCGGCGTCCGAGGAGGGTGTCCCGATGGGGCACGAGTTCCTCGGTGTCGTGGAGCAGGTCGGTGACGCCGTCACGGACCTCGCTCCCGGGGACCTGGTCGTGTCCCCCTTCGCGTTCTCGGACAACACCTGCCCGTTCTGCCGGGAGGGCTTCCACACGGCCTGCCGGCACGGCGGCTGGTACGGAGCCGGGGGCGTCGGCGGTGCGCAGGCGGAGAAGATCCGCGTCCCGCAGGCGTCGGGCACGCTGGTGAGGCTGCCCGCCGACGTCGACGAGAAGCTGCTGCCGTCGCTGCTGACCCTCGCCGACGTCTACCTGACCGGCTACCACGCCGCGTTCATGGCGAAGGTCTCCCCGGGCCAGACCGTCACCGTGATCGGTGACGGCGCCGTGGGCCTGTCCGCCGTGCTCGCGGCGCAGCGGATGGGTGCCTCGACGATCATCCTCATGGGCCGTCACCAGGACCGCACGGACCTGGGTCGGAAGTGGGGCGCCACCGACGTGGTCGCCGAGCGTGGCGAGGAGGGCATCGCGAAGGTCCTCGAGCTCACCGGCGGCGAGGGCTCGCACGCCGTGCTGGAGGCCGTGGGCCACATGCCCGCCTACGAGCAGGCGTACCGGATCGTGCGCCCCGGCGGGGTCGTCTCCCGCGTCGGCGTGCCGCAGTACGAGGACGCGCCCGTCGGCTTCGGGTCGCTCTTCGGCAAGAACGCGACCCTGAACGGCGGCCCGGCCCCGGTGCGCGCCTACCTCGAGGACGCCATCGCCCAGGTGCTCGCCGGCGAGCTCGACCCGGGCGCCGTGTTCGACGCCGAGGTGTCCCTCGACGACGTCGCGGAGGGCTACCGCCTCATGGACTCGCGCGAGCGCATCAAGGTCCTCGTGCGTCCCTGACCGCGGCGCGGGAGGGCGGGTCACGTCCGTCCTCCCGCGGCCGCCACGACGCGGCGCGTCGCGTCGAGCCCGCCTGAACCCGACCTGGATGACTTGGAGATCACGATGCACTCACGAACGCTCGGCCAGGGCCTGGAGGTCTCGGCCGTCGGCCTCGGGGCGATGGGCATGTCCCAGTCCTACGGCCCCAACCCGGGTGACCGGGACGAGATGGTCGCCGTGCTGCGCGGCGCCGTGGAGCGCGGGGTGACGTTCGTCGACACCGCGGAGGTGTACGGCCCGTACGTCAACGAGGAGCTCGTCGGGGAGGCGCTGGAGCCGCTGCGCGACCAGGTGGTCATCGCGACGAAGTTCGGCTTCGACATCGCGGGTGGTCAGGGCGGGCTCGACTCCCGGCCGGAGCAGATCCGCCGGGTTGCCGACGCCTCGCTGCGACGGCTGCGCACCGACCGGATCGACCTCTTCTACCAGCACCGCGTCGACCCGGACGTCCCCATCGAGGACGTCGCCGGGACGGTCGGCGAGCTCGTCGCCGCGGGCAAGGTGGGCCATCTCGGGCTCTCCGAGCCGTCGGCCGCCACGATCCGCCGCGCCCACGCCGTCCACCCCGTCACCGCCGTGCAGAGCGAGTACTCCCTGTGGACGCGCGACCCCGAGCCCGAGGTCCTGCCCACGCTCGCCGAGCTCGGCATCGGGTTCGTCCCGTTCAGCCCGCTCGGCAAGGGGTTCCTCACCGGGACGGTCGACACCTCGACGTCCTTCTCCGAGGGTGACGTCCGCGCCACGATCCCGCGGTTCAGCGAGGCCAACCGCGCCGCCAACCAGGCCCTGGTCGACCACGTCCGCGCGCTCGCCGAGGCGCGGGACGCCACCCCGGGCAGGTCGCGCTGGCGTGGCTGCTGGCCCAGCAGCCCTGGATCGTGCCGATCCCCGGCACCCGCCGCCTGTCGCGGGTCGAGGAGAACGCCGCCGCGACCGCCGTCGCGCTGTCCGCCGACGACCTCGCCGACCTGGACGCCCTGGCCACCCGCCTCGGCGTCGCGGGCGACCGGTACAACGCCCACCACCTGGGGCTCGTCGGCCGCTGAGCGCCGGCACGGGAGAGCCCCCGACCTGCGCGAGCAGGCCGGGGGCTCTCCGTCTCGGGCGTGCCGCCTACGACACCGTGGTGTCGAGGACGAACGTCACGGTGGTGGTGTTCCCCGCGACGTCGTGCACCACGAGGGTGTTCTCCCCCGCGACGGCGCCGAACACGCCGGGCCGCACGAAGTTGAGGTCGGACCAGACGTTGTCCGTCAGGTTCTTCTCCACCCCGTTGAGGGTCAGGCGGTCGATCTTCTTGGCGTCGTACAGCTTGTACGACACCTTGGCGTAGGTCCCGTCGGCGCCGACCGTGAAGTCGGAGCCGGTCTTGACCGTGACCTGCGGCGCGACGGCGTCGAGGAAGAACGTCACCGTGGTGGTGTTCCCCGCGACGTCGTGCACCACGAGGGTGTTCTCCCCCGCGACCGCGCCGAACGCGCCCGGCTTCACGAAGTTGAGGTCGGACCAGACGTCGTCCGTCAGGTCCTTCTCCACCCCGTTGAGGACGACCTTGTCGACCTTCCCGGCGTCGTGGAGCTTGAACGACACCTTGCCGTAGGCGCCCTCGACGCCGGTGGTGAACTCGGCGCCGTCCTTGACGGTCACCGTCGGGGCGGTGGTGTCCGCCGGGGCGGCGGCCGTCACCGTGAGGTCGCGCAGGCGGCCGTTGTTGTCGAACGAGCCGAAGCCCACCCGGCCCTCGCCGAACGTGGAGTCGTTCGCCGTGAGCAGCGGGTCCTCGAGCCCGTCGACGTAGACCGCGATGTCGCCGCTGTCCACGCACCGCACGACGCGCACGTCGTGCCACTCCTCGTCGGTGACCGCCGGGGGTGCGCCGACGGCGCCGTCCCACTGGTCGTCGATCCGCTCACGGTCGGTGTTGTTCACCTTGAAGATGCCGTTGTGGGCGTAGATCGTGTTGTCCTGCGAGAGGTGGGCGTAGTAGTACTCGGTGTCCGACTGCCAGCCGAACACCACGATGACGTCGCGGTTGTTGACCGACGCGGGGGCGTCGAGCCGGACCTGGCCGGTCAGCTCGAACGACCCGAGCTCCGGGCCCTCGGTGAGGACGGCGTACTCGAACGGCCGGCGGATGCCGTCGTTCGGGTTGGTGCCGGGCTCGGTGAGGACGACCTCGTCGCCGGGGAACGCCCACTTGGCGGGGGTGCGCGGCGCCCAGTCGTCCGCCGACATGACGTCGGTGATCTCCTGGCCGTCCGGGGTGCACGACGGCGCCTCGGGCTCGACCGGCTCGGTGGCGCCGAACAGCGCGTACTGCGCGGCGACCTGCTCCGGCGTCGGGACGACGTCGAGGAACATCAGGTCGTCCATGCGGCCGTTGAACGGGTTCGACTCCCGCGTGTTCTGCGGGTAGCTGCCACCGATCTTGATCCCGGCCGGGGCGGTGTCCGACGTGACGCCGGAGTCCCACGTGTTGGACGCCGTGTAGGTGCCGTCGAGCTCCTCACCGTTCATGAAGAGCTTCATCTCGCCGTCCGCGAAGTCGAACGTCGCGGCGAGGTGCACCCACTTCCCCTTCTGGAGGATGTCCTGCCAGGGCAGGTCCGCGGCGTACGTCCACGACCCGGCGCCGTCGACGCGGCGGCCGAGCGCGACCACCTTGAGCTCGCCGTTGACCGTGATGACCTCCAGCAGCGCGCGGACGGCATGACCGTCCGACGTGCCGGTGAGGACGCCGGCCAGACCGATCGCGTTGTAGCGGTCGGTCGCGTTGGCGGTGCCGGAGTTGAGGGCCGGGTGGTCGCCGGTGGGCTTGAACCAGCCCATGACGGCGGCCTCGTCGGTCCCCGCGAACGCGTCCAGCGTGTCCACGCCGTCCGCGTCGTAGACGCCCGCCTTCCAGTCGTCGTTCGACGCCGTGGTCGGGCTCATCTGCTGCGTCTGCAGCGCCTCGCCCGCACCCGCGTAGGCGCGGTCGGCGACGCGCATCTCCACCCCGCCGTTGATGAGCGAGATGTTCGTGCCCGACCAGCCCTGGTCGGCCTCCGACGTCGGCGCCCCGGCGACGGGGTGGTCGAAGTCGTAGTGCGCGACCAGGTTCGGCGCGAGCTCCGGCAGCGCGAAGGGCGACTTCGCGGTGACGGTCCGGGCGCCCGTGACCTTCCAGATCTTCCCGTTCGCCTTGGCGACCAGGTAGAGCTCGCCGTCGGCGTCGGAGCCGAACCGCAGGTCGACGCGCTGGTCGCCCACGAGCTCGGCGAACGTCGTCTCCTGCCCGTCCTCGAAGACCCGGAGCTGGTCGATCGTGGCGAGGTCGGCGACGTCGCCGTCGTTGCGCACCATCTCGTCGGCCTCGGTGGACAGCACCCACCCGCGCACCAGGTCGGTGAACAGGTACTTGCCGCGCAGCTCGGGGATGTCCCCGCGGTACACGAACCCGCCGTTCACGGCCACGCCCGCGTCGCCGGTCTGGCCGGGGTCACGGTTGTGATCGTAGGCCGCGACCGGGTAGGTGAAGCCGTTCTGGGCGTCGTCGGCGGGCAGCGGGTAGATCTGCCGGTTGTCGGCCCGGAACGAGCCCTCCCGGACGGACCACCCGAAGTTGTCGCCCGGCTCGACGGCGTAGACCGACTCGACCTGCCACTCGCCGATGTGCGCGAGGTACATCGTGTGGTCGCCTGCCGGGTCCCAGCTGATGCGGTGCGGGTCGCGCAGGCCGACGGCGTAGATCTCCGGCAGCGCGGTCGCGTCGTCGAGGAACGGGTTGTCGGCGGGGATGCCGTACGCGCCGTTCGCGGAGTCGTCGCCCGACGGGTCGATCCGCAGGACCTTGCCCTGCGGCGTCGCGAGGTTCTGCGGGTTGCCGTTGCCGACGCCGTTGCCGCCGTCGCCGACGAGCACGTAGAGGTTGCCGTGGTCGGCGTCACCCTCGGAGACCGTCGGGTTGAAGGCGATCTGCTGGACGGTGTGCACGCGCCCGGCGAACGGGACGCGCAGGATCTCGCGCGAGGTCCCCGCGAACGTCTCGGCCGACGGGTCGGTCGCCTTCCACTCGGTGATGACGCTGTGGAACGCGGTGTTCCCGTAGCCGGGGAAGTCCGGCGTGTCCTGCGTCAGCGCCGTCCCGGCCTCGGTGTGCACCGTGTAGAACAGGCCGTTCTCCGCGAAGTCCGGGTGGAACTCCGCCGAGCCCAGGCCCGTGCCCAGGCCCGCGCTGTTGTGGAAGTTGTCGATGAACTCGTCGCGCACGTTGAGGTACTCGACGTGCTCGCCCGACTCCTTGTCGACCAGGTAGAGGGCCTCGTTGTTGTCCGGCACCATGAGGCGGCCGGAGCCGTCCGGCACCTCGTCGAGGTGCGTGATGCGGTTGTGCCGCACCAGGCGCTGGTCCTGCGTCGCCGGGGTCGTCTGCGACTCCGGGAGCTGCGCCAGCTCGGTCACCTCGATGCCGAGCGTCGAGAGCTCGGGGTCGGGCAGCGGGTTGAGCAGGGGCGCCTCGGGCTGGGTCCCCCCGGCCGCGCAGTCCGCCGGGTTGCCCGTCGGGTTGGCGAGGTTCTCCCCCGCGGTGTCGATCGCGACGTCGTCGAGCATGAGCCGCCCGGCGCTGCTGGACCCGTTGATCCAGAAGAACCGGTCCAGCGCACCGGAGACGGCCTGCCGGAACCCGAACTGCTGCTCGGTGCCCTCCGGGAGCCGTGTGATCTCCTCGTACGGGCCGCCCTGGCTGTACACGGTGACCTTGTCGGCGGCGTTGTCCGCGACGATCCACACGCACTGCCACGTGTCCCGCGACCAGACGCCGGCGGGCTTGAACGACCCGCCGTCCCGCACCAGCATCACGTCGTCGTTCTGGTTGTTGACGTAGGCGCGGCTGTTCACGTAGTCGGTCGGGTTGTCGACGTCGGTGACGCCGAACGACGTGTCCACGCTGCCCGTCCGCATGAACCGGAAGAACACGGTGCCGGTGGTCCCGTCCGCGATCGGCGGGATGGCCCGGGAGGACCGCTGCCCCCCGCCCACGGACTCCAGGACCTGGTTGTTCGCGTTCAGCGGGTCGGCGACGACCCGCGGGGCGGCGGACGACGTCCAGCCGTCCTGCCCGTTCAGGGCCGTGCGCTCGTACTGCTCGAAGTTCAACAGCTCGGTGAACTCCTCCCCCGGCTCTGCCGCGGCAGCGGGGGCGGTCGTCAGGACGGTCCCGACGAGGGCGGCTGCCGTGACGGCGGCCGCGAGTCGTGCGGCACCCGGGGGTACGGTGCCGCGGCCGGTGCGCCGTGAGCGGGTCGCCCACGTTCTGGGGTTGCGCTGATGCATCCGTCTACCTCTCAACATCGTTGTCGATCGGGGATGTGTCTTTCCTTGCCACCCGTCGGGCAGGTGCGCCCGGCGGGAGTCGGGGTGGCTGCGCGCGCAGCCACCACCGGTGCCCGGTTCGACGGTCACGGGCACCGGTGGGGTCTCGGTGTGGGCGGTGGTCGCCGCTGCTGCTCAGCGGTACGTCGTCAGGGCTGGGGTCATGCGACCGCCGAGCCCGACGGGCGCCCGCCCAGGTACAGCTCGGAGAGCTGCGGGTCGGCGAGGAGCTCGGGCGCCGGCCCGGTGATGTGGACGCGGCCGAGGTCGAGCACGCAGCCGATGTCCGCCGTCTCGAGCGCCCGGCGGGCGTTCTGCTCCACGAGCAGCACCGCTACGCCGGCGTCGCGCATCCGCACGACCTGCTCGAACACGGTGCCCGTCGTCTTGGGGTCGAGGCCCATCGACGGCTCGTCGAGCAGCACGACCCGCGGGCTCACCATGAGCGAGCGCGCGAACTCGACCTGCTTCTGCTGCCCGCCGGACAGCAGGCCGGCGAGCTGCTTCCACCGCTCCCCGACGATGGGGAACAGCTCCTGGACGAACGCGACGCGCTCGGCGACCTCCTCCTTGTCGCCGATCGTGTAGGCGCCGAGCAGCACGTTCTCCGCGACCGTCATCTCCCGGAACACGCTGTGCCCCTGGAGCACGTGCGCCAGCCCCGAGGACAGCATCTCCTGCGGGCCCTGGCCGGTGACGTCCTCGCCGCCGACGAGCACGCGCCCCGACCGCGGCTTGAGCAGGCCGCTGGCCACCTTCAGGACGGTGGACTTGCCGGCGCCGTTCGGGCCGACGAGGCACACGACCGTGGAGGCCGGCACCCGGATCGTCAGGCCGCGCAGCACCATCGCCGCCCGGCCGTACCCGGCCTGGACGTCGTCCAGCTCCAGCAGGTACTCGGACCCCTGCGCGGGGTTCTGGTCAGACGCCAAGGTAGGCCTCCAGGACTCGCGGGTCGGACTGCACGACGGCGGGGGTGCCCTCGGCGATGGGCGCACCGCGGTCGAACACGATGACGTGGTGCGACAGGCTCATCACCATGTCCATGTTGTGCTCGACGACGAGGAACGTGCGGCCCTCGGCGTTGAGCTCCTGGACGAGGGTCCCGATGCGCCCGATGAGGGCGGGGTTCACGCCGCCGGCGGGCTCGTCGAGCATGATCGTGTCGGGGTCGCCCATGAGCACCCCGGCGAGCTCGAGGAGCTTCTGCTGCCCGTAGGACAGGTTGCGCGCCTCGACGTTCTCCAGGTGGTCGATGCCGACCCGCACCAGCAGCGCGCGGGCCTTGTCGATCTCCTCCGCGTTGCGGGCCCCGCGCAGCAGCTCGCGGAGCCTGCTGTTGCGGACGGCGACCAGCATGTTCTCCAGCACGGTCATGCGGGGGAAGATGCGGCACAGCTGGAAGCTGCGGCCGATCCCGGCCCGCGCGATCTTGTGCGATGCCTTGCCGGTGATGTCCTCGCCCTTGAACGTGACCGTGCCGGAGTCGGGCTTGATCATGCCGGTGACGCAGTTGAAGAACGTCGTCTTGCCGGACCCGTTGGGCCCGATGAGGGCGTTGATCTTGCCGTGGTGGAAAGTCACGGTGGCGTCCTGCACGGCGTGCACCCCACCGAAGGACTTCGTGAGCCCGACGGTCTCGAGGTTGCGGGTCGTGGGTGGTGCGGTCGTGGTGCTCATCGTCCCTCCTCGTCGGTCGGGGTGGTGGGGGTCGCGGCGGGCTCGGCGTCGGGCGTGGCGCCCGAGGACGCCGACGACGCGGCGCGGTTGTGCTCCAGGAGCTCGGCGGCGGTCATCTCCCGGATGGAGGAGTCCTGCGGGCCGAACCTCTGGACGAGGCTCTTGACCGCCGGGATGATCCCGTCGGGCATGAAGAGCACGACGACGCCGAGGAGCACCGCGGTCGCGACGAGGTGGAGCTGCGTGTCCCCGAACTCGAGCTTGAAGTACTCCAGCCCGGTACCGACGATGAGGGCGCCCAGGAGCGGGCCGAACAGGTTCCGGACGCCGCCGAGCAGCGCCATCAGCACCATGTACGTGCCGAGCATGATGGAGAACTGGAAGATCGGGTCCAGGTCGCCGAACCACAGCGCGTACAGGCCGCCGGCCAGGCCCGTGAAGGTGGCCGAGACGACGTAGGCGACGAGCTTGTAGTTGCGGGTCGGCACGCCGAGGGCCTGCGCCTTGTCCTCGTCCTCCCGCACGGCCTTGAGGCCGGTGCCGAACCGCGAGCGGTCGATGACCCACCAGCAGACGAGCATGACGGCCAGCAGGGCGGCGAACAGGTAGAAGAACACCTGGTGGTGCTCGGGGCGCAGCAGGTCCGGGAACGGCCGCGGCACGACGAGACCGTCGGACCCGCCGGTGAACGAGCCCCAGCCCTGGAAGACCAGGAGCATGATGAGCACGAACGAGATGGACACGATGACGAACGACGCGCCCCGGACCCGCAGCGCGGCGATGCCGACGGGGATCGTCACGAGGAGCACGACGAGCGCCCCGACCAGCAGCGCGACGAAGCTCGGCAGGCCGACGTCGCGGATCAGCAGCCCGGTGGCGTACGCCCCGAGCCCGAAGAACGCGGCGTGACCGAGCGAGACGTAGCCGGTGAACCCGCCCATGAAGTTCCAGGCGGTGGCGGTGCAGGCGTAGCTGAGGATGACGACGCCCGCGGACAGGATGTACGGGTTGGGCGCGATCGTGGGGAAGGACAGGACGAGCGCGGCGCCGACGACGAGCGCGACGAGGCGCACGACGCGCCCGGTGCCGGACCGCCGCGGGGCGGCGGTCGTGGCGGCACCGGCCGGGGAGCCGGCGGAGACGTCCTGGGTGGGCCGGGTGTCAGAAGCGTTGGGCAAGGCGACCTCCGAAGAATCCCTGGGGCCGCAGCATCAGCGTCGCGAAGAGGGCGACGTAGAAGATGGTCTGCGCCCACGTGGTGCCCAGCGGCACCTGGAGCAGGCTCTGGCCGATGCCGAGCACCATGGCGGCGACGGCGGCACCCGGGATGGAGCCCAGGCCGCCGACGACGATGATCGCCATGAGCGGGCCGATCCAGTGCCAGTGCAGCGACGGGTAGATCGTCGCGTCGAGGGAGAGCGCCGTGCCGCCGATCGCGGCGGTCGCGAGGCCGAGGCCGAAGCCGAAGCCGGCGACCCGGTCGGTCTTGATGCCGACGAGCTGTGCCGCCTCCTTGTGCTGGATGGTGGCCCGCAGGGCGAGGCCGAACCGGCTGTGCTTGAGCAGCAGGTACAGCAGGCCGAGCGACAGCGCGGCGAGGGCGAACGCGACGAGCTTGACGACGGCGACCTGGGCGCCGAGGAAGTTCAGGCTCTCCCCCGAGTACGGGAGCTGGATGCGGCGCTGGGTGCCGCTCCACACGAAGCCGATCATGCCCTCGATGAAGAGCGCGACGGCGAACGTCAGGAGCACCGACATCATGGTCAGCGTGGCGGGCCGCAGCCGGGTGATGAGGAGCCGCTGCATGCCGACCCCGACGAGGAAGAACAGCGGCACCGTGACCACGAGGGAGAGCAGCGGGTCCATGCCCGTCTGCTCGTTGAAGTACCAGGCGAGGTAGGCGGCCAGGATGAGGAACGCCGAGTGGGCGATCATCACCACGCGCATCACGCCGAAGTACAGGGTGAGGCCCGCTGCCAGGAGGGCGTAGAGCCCTCCCAGCAGCACGCCGAGCACGAGGCTCTGGAAGAGGAGCGTGGTCGTCACGTGCTCACCACTCCGGCTTCGGGAAGATCAGGTCGGCTTCCTTGGTGTCCTCGGGCAGGACGATCTGGATCTCGCCGTCGACGTACTGCTGGATGAGGTGGGCGCCCTGCGGCTTACCCGTCTCGTCCCAGGTCAGCGGCCCGACGACGGTGTCGACCTCGTTGGAGTGGAGCCAGTCGACGAGCTGCTGCTGGCAGTCGCCCTGCTCGGCGCAGCCGACGGCCTCGACGGCGGCGGCGACGACCTGGCCGGTGGTGTACGCGTTGGCCTCGTCCTCGCCGGGCGGGTTGCCGTGGAGCTCGGTGTACCGCTCGACGAAGTCGACGTTGGACGGCCAGGTGGCGGTCTCGGTGTAGCCGGTCGGGGAGAGGATGCCCTCGGTCTTGTCACCGATGGCGGCGGCGAACTCGGGGTTGGTCGGCGCGGTGGAGAACGCGGCGAGCTTCGGCTGGTAGTCGAGCTGCTGCAGCGACACGATGAGGTTCACCGCGTCCTGGTACTGGGTGCCGCCGATGACCATGTCGGCGCCGGAGTCGTTGATCTTCGCCGCGATGGACGAGAAGTCCGTGGTGTTGGGCGGGTAGACCTCGTCGACGACGATCTCCAGGCCGCCCTCGGCGAGCTTGTCCCGCAGGCCGTAGGCGGTGCCCTGCGCGAACGGGTCGTCCATGGAGGCGACGGCGACGGTCTGCGGCCGCTCGCCCTCGGGCATCGCGAGGATCTCCTCGGCGAGGTAGTTGTAGTGGTCGTCGGCGACGGCGGGCGCGGCGTAGAACAGGTTCTCGAAGCCCTGCTCGAAGACCTCGGCGGCGGCGCCGGCCGGTTCGACGAACAGCATCCCGTACTCCTGGGCGACGCGGGCGCTGGGCACGACGAGGCGGGTGGAGAACGGGCCGAAGACGAGGTCGACCTGGTCCTGGGCGATGAGCGCCTCGTAGTCCTGGACGACGCGGTCGGCGTTGGACTGGTCGTCGAGGATCTTGAGCTCGACCTGCCGGCCGAGGAGCCCGCCGTCCTCGTTGACGAACTGGGCCCACGCCTCGTAGCCGCGCTGGACGCCCTTGCCGGGCTCGGAGAAGTCGCCGGTGAGGGGCAGGGAGATGCCGACGACGATGGGGTCGTCCGACCCGCCACCACCCGGCTCCTCGGCGTCGCCGGAGCACGCGGTGAGGACGAGGGCGGCGGCGGACAGACCGGCGACGGCGGCGAGGGCGCGCCGGGGGTGGCGGCGCGGGGTCATCCGTGGGGACATGAACTGTCTCTCCTACTTCGTCGTAGTGAAGACCAACTGGGGAGGTACGTCGGTGTACGAAAGCGCTTTCCGTAAGCGCTTTCGCTACAGTACGACGCGGGGGGCCGCTGTGGCAAGCGTCACAGCGACACCGAGCAGGGTGATCCCGGAGGGACACGGATGGCACGAGAGACGAAGAGGTCTCAGGGACGCAGCGCGCTGCGCCTCGTCGACGTCGCCGAGCGCGCGGGCGTCTCGCTCGCGACGGCGTCGCGCTCGCTGTCGGGCAGCGACGGCGTGTCCCAGGCGGTCGCCGCGCACGTCAGGCACGTCGCGCAGCAGATGGGCTACGTCGCCAACGCGCACGCCCGCACCCTCGCCGGCGGCACCACGTCGGTCGCCGGGCTGCTCGTGTACGAGGTCGGCGACCCCTACTTCGCCGAGATCGCCAGCGGCGTGGTCAAGGTCGCCGCCACGCACGGCTGGAGCGTGCAGATCGGGCACACCGAACGCCGGGCCAGCGACGAGGCCGTCCAGCTGCGCCTCATGCGCGCGCACCGCGTCGGCGCCATCGTCATGGCCGGCTCCGGGTACGTCGACGCCGCCATGGAGGCCGAGGCCGAGAAGGAGCTCACCGCCTTCGAGGACGACGGCGGACGGGTGGTCGTCATCGGCCGGCACCACGTGCGCGCCGACGCCGTGCTCGCCGACAACACCGCCGGCGGCGAGGCCGTCGCCGCCCACGTGCTGGGGCTCGGGCACCGACGGCTCGCGGTCGCCGCGGGACCCGACCACCTCACGACCATCGCCGACCGCCTGACGGGCATCCGTGCCGCCGTCGCGGCGGCGGGCCTCGACCCGGGCGCGCTGCCCGTCGTGCACGCACCCTTCACCCGCGAGGGTGGCCGCGACGCCGTGGCCCGGATCCTCGCCGAGCACCCGGGCACCACCGCCGTCCTCGCCCTCAACGACGCGATGGCCACCGGCGTGGTCTCCGGCCTGCGCGACCGCGGGCTCGCCGTCCCCGGTGATGTCTCGGTGACCGGGTTCGACGACATCCAGGTCGCCCAGGACCTCAGTCCCGCGCTCACCACCGTGCGGCTGCCCATGACCGAGATGGGTGCCGTCGCGCTCGAGCTGGCGCTGCGCCCCGCCGCCGCCCGGCCACGGCGGCGGCACCTCGCCCACGCCCTCGTCGTGCGGGACTCGACGGCGCCGCCGCCCTGACCCTGCGCGTCGAGCGTCTCTGAACGTCCCTGATCCGCGGCCGATGCGCGACGTGCAGAGACGCTCGCCGGCCGGCGGCGCCCGACGGAGCGGGTCAGGACCTGGCGGCCGCCGGTTCCGGCTCGTGGCCGAGCCGCCGGGCGAGCACCGAGCAGACGACGAGCTGGATCTGGTGGAACACCACCAGCGGCACCACGACGGCACCCAGGGTCGCCGCGGGCAGCAGCGCCGACGCCATCGGCAGGCCGGTGGCCAGCGACTTCATGGAGCCGATGAGCAGGAACGTGATGTTCTGGTCGCGGGGCAGGCGTAGCGCACGGCCGCCCCACCACGTGATCGCGAGCATGACGGCGAGCAGCACGACGGCGGAGCCGACGATGACCAGCACCGCCCACACCGTCATGTCGTCCCAGATCCCCTCGGCGGTGGCGCCGCTGATCGCGGTGAGCACGATGAGCAGGATCGTGCCGCGGTCCACGGCCTGGGTGACGCCCTTGTGGCGGCGCACCAGGTCGCCCACCCACGGCTGGAGCAGCTGGCCCACCACGAGCGGCACGAGGAGCTGCAGCAGCACCTTCTCGATGCCGCCCACGCCGACGGCTGCGCCGTCCTGCGCCGCCACGCCACCCAGGAGGCCGATGACGAGCAGCGGCGTGGCCACGAGGCCGACGACGTTCGACAGGGTCGCGCCGCAGATCGCCCCGGCGACGTCGCCGCGCGCCACGGACGTGAAGGCGACCGCCGAGTTCACGGTGGACGGCAGGAGCGAGACGCACAGCAGGCCGATGGCGATGCTCTGCCCCACGAGCGGCCCGACGACGGCCGACAGCCCCAGCCCGACCAGCGGGAACACGACGAACGTCGCGACCAGCAGCGCGCCCTGGAGCTTCCAGTTCGTCAGCGACCGCAGGATCTCCCGCGTCGGGAGCCGCGCCCCGTACAGCAGGAACAGCAGCGCCACGGCGACGTCCGCGACGACGTCGAGCGTGCCCCGCACCCCGTCCGGGATCGGCACGACGATGCCCACGACGAGCGCCAGGAGGATCGCGACGACGAACGGGTCGACCCACTTCTTCAGGTGCGCCCACCACCGGGTCGGTCGGCCGGGTCGTCGTGTCATGCGGAGGTCCTCTCGTGCGGTCGTGACGAGGTTACGCGCCGTCCGCGCGGAGCCGTGCCTCGGCCGCGGCCGGTGGCGTGCGGGAGCGTCACGCGGCGGCCGTGGCCGGGAGCGGTGCGTGCACGAGGGTCTCGAGGCGGCGCTCGAGCGCGTGGAACGCCGGCGCCGTGGTGTCGCGGTGCTCGCCCAGCTCGACGGGCACGACCTCCCGGACGTGGCCCGGGACGCCGTGGGAGGCGCCGCCGGCCATGACGACGACCCGGTCGGCGAGGTAGACGGCCTCCTCGATGGAGTGGGTGACCAGGATGATCGTCGTGCCGACGCGGCGCCGGATCGCCGCGAGCTCGTCCTGCATCTGCCGGCGGGTGAGGGCGTCCAGCGCGCCGAGCGGCTCGTCCATGAGCAGGACGGACGGGTGCAGCGCGAGGACGCGGGCGATGCCGACCCGCTGCTGCATCCCGCCGGAGAGCTGGTGCGGGTACGCCTCGGTGAAGCGCGACAGCCCCACGAGCTCCGCGTGCTCCGCGGCGCTCTCCTTCGCCTCGCGGCGGGACGCGCCCGCCTGCCGGAGCCCGTAGGCGATGTTCTCGCGCACGGTCAGCCAGGGGAACAGCCCGTAGTCCTGGAAGACGACGCCACGGTCGGGGCCGGGCCCGGTGACGGGGACGCCGTCGACGAGGACCCGGCCCGCGGTGGGCCGCTCGAACCCGGCGACCATCCGCAGCAGGGTGGACTTGCCGCAGCCGCTGGCACCGACGATCGCGACCGACTCCCCGGGCGCGATGTCGAGCGTCACGTCCTGCATCGCGGCGGTGGGGCCGCCGTAGCTCTTGGCGAGGGCGTCGACGACGACCGCCCCCGCGGCGGTACCGGTGCTCGTGGTCATGATGTCTCCCGGGGTGGTCATCGGTCGTCCCGCAGGAGGGGACGGCCGCGGGCGGCGAGGCGGACCAGCCCGACGAGCAGGCGGTCCGTGGCGAAGCCGAGCAGACCGATGACGATCATCCCGGCGACGATGAGGTCGGTCTGGGCGATGACCTTGGCCTCGGTGATCATGGCGCCGAGGCCGAGGTTGATGCCCGTCATCTCGCCGACGACGAGCAGCGCCCAGGCCAGCCCGAGGGACACCCGCAGGCCGGAGACGATCCCCGGGACGGCGGCCGGCACCACGACGGTGGTCAGCCGCCGCCACCGGGGCGCCCCGAGCATCGCGGACGCCTCCAGCAGGCGCGGGGGCACCTGCTGCACGGCGGTCACGGTGTTGACCAGCACGGGGAAGAACGCGGCGAGGAACACCAGGAAGATCGCCTGGTTGTCGCCGATGCCGATCATGATGAGCGCGAGCGGCGCCCAGGCGGTGACGGGGATGGGGCGGACGACGTTGAGGGTCGGTTCGAGCATCCGGCTCAGCCGCGCCGAGCGCCCCATGAGGACGCCGAGCGGGATCGCCAGGACGGCCGCGAGGAGGAAGCCCCACAGCGCCCGCACGAGGCTCGCCCAGGCGTGCTGCCAGAGCCGGCCGCTGTACGAGTCGTCGATCGAGCCCAGCCCGACGAGGTCGACGAGCCGCGCGAGCACCTCCCCGGGGGTCGGCAGCTCGCCCATCCGGATCCCGCCGGGGAACGTCCAGCCCTGGGTGGCGCCGAGGTACCAGAGCGCCACGACGACCACCGGGACGGGCAGTGCCCACAGCCAGCCGGTGAGGTGCCGCCCGGCGCCCCCGCGGGCGCGCCCGCCGGGCGGGTCCGACGGGGCCGGCACCTCGCCGGGTGCCGGTGGCGTTCCGGGTGCCGGCGGCACGCCGGTGCCGGTGCCCGTGCCGGTGGTCACGTCCTCGGTCCGGGTGCTCGTCCCGGCGGAGGTCATCAGTCGCCCTCGCCGGCGAACGTGTCGGCGACGACGTCGGTGACGGCGGGCGCCTCGTCGATGACGGCGAGGTCGACCATCTCCCCGGCCAGCGCCTCCACCTGCGCGAGGTACTCGTCGTCCAGGTCGGCCCGCAGCCAGATGTTCTCCGTCGCGCTGTCCAGCACCTCGGGCTCGAACGAGAACTGGTCGGCGACGCCCTCCTTCCACGCCTCGGGGTCGGCCAGGAGCGCGTCGACCGCTGCCGCGTGGGTGTCGACGACCTCCTGGACGAGCTCGGGGTCCTCCTCGACGAGGGTGCCGGTGGTCGCGAGGCCGATGTTGACCGGCCCGATGGCCGTGTCGTAGATCGAGGTGACCTCGTGGGCGCCGGCGAGCAGGGCGACGGAGACGTTGACCTCGGCGCCGGCGAACGCGTCGATGTCGCCACGGGCCAGCGCGTCGGCCATGTCGGCGTAGCCCAGGTTGACCAGCTCGACGTCCGTCTCCGGGTCGATGCCGGCGGCCTCCAGGGTCAGGCGCAGCGCGATCTCCTGCGACGAGCCGGGCACGATGCCGATCCGCGCCCCGGCGAGGTCCTCGACGCCCGCGACGTCGGGCGAGCCGATGATCCCGGAGCCGCCGTCCGCGCCCGAGGCGACCAGCCGCACGTCCTTGCCCTGCGCGACACCGGAGATCACCGTCGGGACGCCCATGAGGGCGAAGTCGACGTCGCCGGTGAGCACCGCGTTGAGCTGGTCCGTGGAGTTCGCCATGGGGACGACCTGGATCGTCATGCCGTCGGGCGCGTGGTCGGCGTAGGTGTACGGCGCGTAGAGGTGCGGCTGGCGCTGGGTGGCGACGCGGACCACCTCGCCGTCAGCGTCGGAGGCGGTGGCCTCCCCGGTGCAGGCGGTGAGCGTCGCGAGGGCTGCGACGGCGGCGAACGGGGCGAGGGCGCGGGCGTGGTGGCGGTTCACGAGGGGTCCTTCCGAGGAGGTTCCGAGCGACTTCCGACGGGTCAGGGAGCGGGACTCGGGGACCTGGCGAGGGCACGGGGTGCGCACTTCTCAAGATTGGTCCGACCAAGTGATCGTCACGCTAGGTGCGCCGGACATCGAAAAACTAGGGCTCAACACGCTTCGAAACAGGAGTTTTACCTCGACGGAACACGCCCGACCAGGAAGGATTGGTCTGATTGGTACACCACGGGGCCGTAAAACCCCACGAGAGCCGAGGAACGACATGACCGACCCGCTCACCGCCCCGCCCCCGGCCAGGCAGACCCTCGCCGTGACG
This sequence comes from Isoptericola dokdonensis DS-3, assembly GCF_001636295.1. Lineage (NCBI taxonomy): Bacteria > Bacillati > Actinomycetota > Actinomycetes > Micrococcales > Promicromonosporaceae > Isoptericola > Isoptericola dokdonensis. The sequence goes on from NZ_CP014209.1 coordinate 2,451,022, forward strand.
CTCGCCGCCCGCCTGGAACGCATGATCGCCACCGGAGAGCTCGGCCCCGGGCAGCGGCTGCCCGCCGAACGCGACCTCGCCCGGGACCTCGACGTCTCCCGGACGACGCTGCGCGAAGCCCTGCAGAAGCTCGACGAGAAGGGGCTCGTCGAGCGACGCCAGGGGCGCGGCACGACCGTCGTCGAGCGGCCCGTCGAGGCCCTGCAGATCCTCGGCCTCCACCAACCCGCCGACGCCCTCGGCGCCGCGGCCGAGCTGCGCGCCCTCGTCGAGCCGTCCGTCGCGGCGCTCGCCGCCACCCGGGCGACCCGTGCCAACCGGCTCCAGCTCGCGGACGTGCTCGCCCGCACCACCGACGACCTCACCGCCCGGCAGTCGCTCGAGCGCGACACCGAGTTCCACCTGCTCCTCGCGCACGCCACGTCGAACCCGCTGGTCACGGCCCTGCACGGCCTGATGACGGAGTGGACGCTCCCGCAGCGGCTGCGGTCCCACGCCACCCCGGAGTCACGCGCCACCTCGCTGCGGGGCCACCGGGAGATCTACGCGGCGATCGAGGCCCGGGACGCCGACGCCGCCCAGGACGCCATGCGCCGGCACCTCGACGACGTCACCACCACCGGACCGCGCACGGACGTCGGCGTCGAAGCCGTCGGATGACCGGTGCGCCGGGCGGCCTGCCAGGATGTCGGCCATGCCGTACTTCCGTCGCACCGACGCCACGACGTTCGAGCCCACCGCCCAGGTCGGGGGCGCCTGGAACACCGCCGAGCAGCACGTCGCGCCGACGTTCGGGCTGCTGGCGCACCTGGTCGAGGCCGACCGGGTGGCGCGCGGCCGCCACGACCTGGCGGTGACGCGGCTGTCGTACGACATCTGGGGCCCGTACCCCCTCTCGACGATGACGACGGCCGTGCGGGTGCTGCGCCCGGGGCGCGGCGTGGAGCTGGTCGAGGCGGAGACGTGGTGCGGGGGGCGGCGCAGCGTGACGCTGCGCGCCTGGCTCGCCGCCGGGGGCGACACGTCCGACCTCGCCGCGGGGGCGCCGGCGTCGGTGCCGGGGCCGCAGGACGTGCCCGCGTGGGACCCGACGACCGACTGGCCGGGCGGGTTCGTCGCGTCGATCGAGGTCCGCCGCGACCTCGTCGAGCCGGGTCGGGGCGTGGTCTGGGTACGCACGGACGTCCCGCTGCTCGACGACGAGGACGTGTCGCCGCTGGCGCGCACGGCCGGGCTGCTGGACGTCGCGAACGGCATGTCGGTGCGGGCCGACCCGCGCCGGGTCGCGTTCCCGAACCTCGACCTCGCTGCCCACCTGCACCGGCAGCCGGACGGCGGGTGGCTCGGCCTGGACACGTCGGTGACGTTCGGGGCGGGCGGCGCCGGGCTGACCGCCGCCGTCCTGCACGACGTCTCGGGTGCGTTCGGCTCCCTCGCGCAGTCGCTCGTGGTGCGCCGAATGCCCTGACCTCCGGGGCCGTGACCAGCGGCGACGGGCCCGCCGTGCGTCCTGCCGGGCGACGTGCCTACGGTGGGCGGCCTGACGGAGACCCCGACGGAGAAGGAGCACCACCGTGCCGACCACCGACCTGACCGGACGCACCGTGCTGGCCATCGTGACGAACTACGGCGTCGAGCAGGACGAGCTCGTCGTCCCGCTCGAGCACCTGCGGGAGCGGGGTGCGATCGTCACGGTCGCGGCCACGAGCACGGACCCCGTCGAGACCCTCGTCGGCGACAAGGACCCGGGGCGGACGGTCGCGCCGGACGTCCTGCTCGACGACGTCGACCCCGCGGACTTCGACCTGCTGCTCGTCCCGGGCGGCACCCTCAACGCCGACACGCTGCGCCTCCAGCAGGCCGCATCGCGCATCGTGCGGGACTTCACCGGCTCGGGCCGGCCGGTCGCGGCCATCTGCCACGGGCCGTGGGCGCTGGTCGAGGCAGGCGTGGTCGCGGGCAAGACGCTCACGTCCTACGCGTCGCTGCAGACCGACGTCCGCAACGCCGGCGCGGCCGCCTGGCGCGACGAGCCCGTCGTCGTGGACGACGCCGAGGGCTGGCGCCTCATCACGTCGCGCGACCCCGGCGACCTGGACGCGTTCCTCGGCGCGATCGACGACACGCTCGCCGGCTGACGTCGCCCCGATCGCTCGGGCTGCATCCACGGCACCTCTCCGGGGCGAACAGCAGGCACGGGTGCGACCGCACCCGCGGCCACCCGGCCGCCGAGCTCGAGCACTTCGGGAGTCGATGATGTCGTCGCTTCGCCACACCGTCCGCCGCGCCACCGCCGCCGCGTCGATCGCCGCCCTCGGCCTGGTCGGGGCCGCCCTCGCCGCGCCGCCGGCCACGGCCGCCCCCTCCGGCACCACGAGCCTCGCCGCCGTCCTCGCGGCCGACGGCGACACGTTCGACCGCAACTGGTACGACTTCGACATCGTCGACCAGGCCGTGGCCGCCGTCCTGGCCGCGAAGCCGGACAGCCCGGTCGCGGTGCTGGCGGACGGCACCGTCCCGGTGACGGCGTTCCTGCCGAACGACCGGGCGTTCCAGCTGCTCGCCCACGACCTCACCCACCGGTGGGAGCGCACCGAGCAGGGGGTGCTGAACCGGATCGCGGGCGCCGTCGGCATCGACGCCGTCGAGCAGGTGCTGCTGTACCACGTGGTCCCCGGGGCGACCATCACGTCGCGTCAGGCGCTGCGGTCCGACGACGCCGTCCTGACCACCGCGCAGGGCGCGACGTTCCGCGTGGACGTCCTCAGCCGCTCGTGGGGGCTGGTGCGGCTCGTCGACCAGGACCGCAACGACCTCAACCCGTTCCTCGTGCGGAGCAAGCTCGACCTGAACAAGGGCAACGTGCAGATCGCGCACGGCATCAGCGCCGTCCTGCGGCCGCTCGACCTCTGACCGCGCCGTCGGCGGTGACGAGGGTCCTCGGCCGCGCGCCGAGGACCCTCGCCCGCCCCACCCCGCCGTTCGCGGCGCGCGGAGCCGGATCTCTGGGGAGACTGGGCAGCGAGGCGAGGAGGACCGCATGGCACAGGCCGCGATCGTCACGCACGGCGTCGGGCGCACGTTCGGCGACAAGGTCGCCGTCGACGACGTCGACCTCACCGTCGAGACCGGCGAGGTGTACGGGTTCCTCGGACCGAACGGCGCCGGGAAGTCGACACTGACCCGGATGCTGTGCACGTTGCTCGCCCCGACCAGCGGCCGGGCGACGGTGGCCGGGCACGACGTCGTGCGCCGACCCACCGACGTCCGGCTCGACATCGGCGTCGCCCTCCAGGACGCCGCGCTCGACGAGAAGCAGACCGGTGTGGAGATGCTCCGCCTGCAGGGACGCTTCTACGGGCTGACCGCGCGGGAGACGGACCGTCGGCTGGCCGAGCTGCGGGAGCTCATCGACATCGGCGACGCGCTCGACCAGCGCGTTTCCACCTACTCGGGCGGCATGAAGCGGCGGCTGGACCTGGCGCTCGCCCTCGTGCACAACCCCCGGGTCCTGTTCCTCGACGAGCCGACCACGGGGCTCGACCCCCTCAGCCGGTCCGCCGTCTGGTCCGAGGTCCGGCGGCTCAACACCGAGCTGGGCATGACGGTCTTCCTCACCACCCAGTACCTGGAGGAGGCCGACGCGCTCGCCGACCGCGTCGGCATCATCAACCGGGGTGCGATCGTCGCCGAGGGCACCCCCGCCGACCTCAAGCGGTCGATCGGCACCGACGTGCTGGTCGTGGACGTCGGCGACCAGGTCGAGCAGGCGCGCTCGGCCCTCGCGCGGCTCGACGCCGCGGCGGGGATCGGCGGTGTCGAGACGGACGGCCGGACGATCATGGTGTCGGTCGAGCACGGGACCCGCGCCGTGAGCCCGATCGCCCTCGCCCTGGACCGGGAGGGCATCGCCGTGCGCGAGCTCGCGCTGCGCCGCCCGACCCTGGACGACGTGTTCTTCCGTGTGACGGGGCAACGGATCCAGGACGACGAGGGGCCGGCATGAGCGAGGACGTCACCGCCCGACACCAGGACGCACCCGTCACGGCGCGGCCCGCCGGGTTCCGGCGGGACCTGACGTCGGTCGCGCTGCGCGCTCTGCGGCAGATCCCCCGGGAACCCGAGGCGATCGTCCCCGCCCTGGTCATCCCGCTGTTCTTCTTCGTCGTCAACGTAGGAGCGCTCGGTGACGTCGCGACCCTCACCGGGGTCGAGGACTTCAAGGCGTTCCAGATCCCCGTGGCGATCATCTTCGCCGTCACGGGCGTCTCCCGGGCGAGCGCGCTCGTGACCGACATCACGGGCGGCTACTTCGACCGGCTGCTGGTCACCCCCGTGCACCGCACCGCCCTGCTGCTCGGCCTCATGGTCGCCGACCTCGCGCTCGTCGTGGCGCTCTCGGTGCCGGTGCTCGTCCTCGGCTTCGTGCTGGGGGTGCAGTTCGTGACGGGGGTCGCGGGCGTCCTCGTGTTCCTCCTCCTCGCCGGCCTGTGGGGGCTGGCCTTCACCGGCTTCCCCTACGCCATCGCCCTGCGCACCGGAAACCCCGCAGCGGTCAACTCGAGCTTCCTGCTCTTCTTCCCCTTCGCGTTCCTCACCACCACGTTCCTGCCCCTGGAGGCGATGACGGGGTGGCTCGCCACGATCGCGGAGCTCAACCCCGTCACCTACCTGCTCGCCGCGTTGCGCTCGCTCATCACGGACGGCTGGGACGTCACCGCGCTGTGGCAGGGCGTCGCCGCGATCCTCGTGGTGGGCACCCTCAGCTTCGTCCTCGCGTTCCGGGCGTTGCAGGGCCGGACGGCACGCAGCTGACCGACGCCGGGGTCAGGTCCCGTACTCCTGCTCGCGCAGCAGCGCGAGGTGGGCGTGCACGAGCGGCATGACGGACGCGCCCTCGCCGGACGCGGAGGCGACCCGCTTCATGGACCCGGCGCGCACGTCACCGACCGCGAAGACGCCGCGCAGGGTGGTCTCCAGGCTGGCGGGCGGCACGCCGTCCGGCCAGAGGTCGCGGGGGACGTCGCGGCCGGTGAGCACGAACCCGTGGTCGTCGAGGGCGAGCCCGTCGGGCAGCCACGCGCAGTCGGGTTCGGCACCCAGCAGGCAGAACAGCCCGTCGGCGTGGGTCTTGGTGCGCTCCCCGGTGTCCAGGTCCTGGGTCCACAGGTACTGGAGGCGGCCGTCGCCTCCGCCGTCGACGACCGCCGTGCGCGTGGACACGCTGATGGTGGGGGTCGCGGCGATCTCGCGGACCAGGTAGTCGGACATCGTCTCGGCCAGGCTCGCCCGGCGCACGAGCATCGTGACGGACCCGGCGAACTTCGCGAGGTGCACGGCCGCCTGCCCCGCCGAGTTCCCGCCGCCGACGACGTAGACGTCGAGGTCCGTCATCTCCCGCGCCATGGACGTCGCCGCACCGTAGTGGACGCCCGCGCCCACGAGGTCGTCGATGGCGGGCACGCCGAGGCGCCGGTAGGTGACGCCGGTGGCGAGGACGACGGTGCGGGCGCACATCTGCACGCCGTCGACGTGCACGTGGTGGTGCTCGGGCTCGTCGGCGGGGCCGGGCTCGATCCTCCGGGCGGGCCGGCCGGTGTAGAACCGGGCGCCGAACCGGCCGGCCTGGACGCGGGACCGCTGCGCGAGCCGCATCCCGGAGATGCCGCGCGGGAACCCCAGGTAGTTGCGGATCATCGAGCTGGACCCCGCCTGCCCGCCGATGGCCTCCCGTTCGAGCACCACGGTGGACAGCCCCTCGGACGCCGCGTAGACGGCGGCGGCGAGCCCGGCCGGCCCGGCGCCGACCACCACGACGTCCGCGATCTGGCCGGGCGGGATGGAGTCGTACCCGCCGTACATCGCCTCGGCGACGGCGGCGGGCGTCGCGGCGGCCAGCACCCGGCCGTTGAAGGCCCGCACGACGGGCAGCTCGGCGTCGGGGCCGACCGACTCCACGAGCGCCCGGCCCTCGTCGTCGCGGGGGTCGAGGGTGCGGTTCGGGATGCCGAGGCGGTCGAGGAGGTCGTGGATCGCGGTGGCCGTGCGGTCGCCGGGCAGCGCCACGACGTCGGTCGCCGTGACGGTGGGGCGCGCCACGGACCAGCCCCACTCGGACAGCAGCTCGATGAGCGCGACGTGGAACTCCTCGTCGCGGGCGCCGCGCGGGATGCCCACGAACGTGTCCATGTCGCGGCGCAGCAGCGCGGCCCGCATCTCGTCGAGGGCGTCGGCGTACTCCTCGCCGGGCACGAGGGCGACCCGCCGGGCGGTCGACGTCACCGCGGGCACCTGGTGCAGCAGCTCGACGGCGGGGGCGTCGGGCAGCCGCCGCTCGGCGGCGACCATGGCGACCTGGACGCCGTCGGCGACGTGGGTGCGCAGCCGGTCGAGCGCGGCGGCGCTGCCACCGACGAGCTCGATGCGGTAGTCGCGGTCGTACCGGGCACGGAACTCGCCCTCGACGAGGTCGGCGTGCTCGTGCGCGACGAGCAGGATCACGGGACGGTCACCCATGCGGGCCAGCGTAGGAGGACGGCCGGGGTTCGGCGCGTCCGCGCCGCGCCCGGGCCGCGCCCGGCCGCCGTGCCTACACTCGAGGCCACCTGGACCGAGCGGAGGGCGGAAGCCATGACCGTCGACTGTTCCCACCTGGCCGGGGTCGTCCCGGTCGCCCCGGAGGCGCAGGGCGTGTGCCCGGAGTGCGTGGCGGCGGGGGGCACCTGGGTGCACCTGCGGGCGTGCCTGGGGTGCGGCCACGTCGGCTGCTGCGACTCGTCGCCGAGCCGGCACGCCACGCAGCACTTCCGGACGACGGACCACCCGTTGGTCCGGTCGCTGGAGCCGGGCGAGCACTGGGGGTGGTGCTACGCGGACGAGGTGCTGGTCCCCGGCCGGGAGATGCCGCCCGAGGTGTCCTGAGCGGCACGCCGGGCCGACCTGCACGGACGTCCTGACCTGGCGGAGGCGTTTGGAGCGGATACCCCCTGGGGTATACAATCGAGGCATGAAGATCGTGATCGTGGGTGGGGTCGGCGGCGGCATGAGCGCCGCCGCGCGCGCCCGCCGCCTGTCCGAGGACGCCGAGATCGTCGTCCTCGACCGCGGCGAGCACGTGTCGTTCGCGGGCTGCGGCCTGCCGTACCACGTGGGCGGGGAGGTGCCCGAGGACGACCTGCTCGTCCAGACCCCGGCGTCGCTCCAGGCGTCGCTCGCCCTCGACGTCCGCCCCCGGCATGACGTCGTCGGCCTCGACCCGGCGACCCGCACCCTCACCGTCCGCACGGCGTCCGGCGAGGAGCGGATCGCCTACGACGCCCTGCTGCTGTCACCCGGCGCCCGGGCCGTCCGGCCGCCCGTCCCCGGCCTCGACTCGCCGCGCGTGCGCACCCTGCGCACCGTCGCCGACGCCACCGCCCTGCGGTCCGCCGTCGACGCCGGGGCCCGCCGCGCCGTCGTCCTCGGCGCCGGTTTCATCGGCCTGGAGGCCGCCGAGGCGCTCGCCTCCCAGGGCCTCGACGTCACGGTGGTCGAGACGGCCGGGCACCCGCTGCCCCCGCTGGAGCCCGAGCTCGGCGCCCTGGTCGCCGACGAGCTCCGCCGCCTCGGCGTCACCGTCCGCACCGGCGTCGCCGCGACCGCCGTCGCGCACGGCGCGGACCACGACGTCGTCGCCCTCGCCGACGGCACCCGCGTGGACGCCGACGTCGTCGTGCTCGCCGTCGGGGTCCGCCCCGACACCGACGTGGTCGCCGCCGCCGGGATCCGCGTCGAGCGCGGCGCCATCGTCGTGGACGAGCGCGGCCGCACCAGCGCCGAGGGCATCTGGGCCGTCGGTGACGCCACCGTCGCCACGGATGCGGTGACGGGCGAACGACGACCCGTCGCCCTCGCCGGGCCGGCGGCGCGCGCGGGCCGGCTCGTCGCCGACCAGATCCTGCGCCCCGCCACCGCCCGGCCGCTGCCGACCGCGCTCGCGACCGCCGTCGTGCGGGTCGGCGACCTCACCGCCGCGACCACCGGGGCGAACCGCGCCGCCCTCACCCGGGCCGGCGTCGACCACCGCACCGTGCACCTGCACCCCGCCCACCACGTCGGCTGGTTCCCGGGCGCCGAGCAGATCCACCTGGTCGTGCACGTCGCCGCCGCGGACGGTCGCGTCCTCGGCGCGCAGGCCGTCGGCCGGGCCGGGGTCGACAAGCGGATCGACGTGCTCGCCACGGCGATCCGGGCAGGCTTCACCGCCGACGACCTCGTCGACCTCGACCTCGCCTACGCCCCGCCGTTCGGCGCCGCGAAGGACCCGGTGAACCTCGCCGGGATGGTCGCCGCGAACGTCCTCGACGGCACCCTGCGCCTCTGGTACCCCGAGGACGTCGACGACGCCCTGGCGACCGCGCTCGTCCTCGACGTGCGCAGCGGGGCCGAGTTCGCCGCCGGGCACTTGCCGGGATCGCTGCTCGTGCCGCACACCGAGCTGCGCGATCGCCTCGACGAGGTGGTCGCCGCCGCCGCGGGCCGCCCCGTGCGCGTCCTGTGCGGGTCGGGCGTGCGCTCGCACATCGCCCACCGCGTGCTGGAGCAGGCGGGGCTGGACTCCGCGTCGCTGTCGGGCGGCATGCTGACCCTGCGGGCCGCGCTCGACGCCCGCGGCTCCGACCTGATCGTCACCGCCGAGCCGGCGCTCGCCCGCTGAGGCCCCACCGAGAGGAGACCCCCGTGGTCGTCAACGACCCCGACGCGCAGCGTCGCGTGCTCAACCGTCTCAAGCGTGCCCGCGGGCAGCTCGACGCCGTCATCGCGTCCGTCGAGTCCGGCGGCCGCTGCCGCGACGTCGTCACCCAGCTGTCCGCCGTGTCCAGCGCGCTGGACCGGGCGGGTTTCGCGATCATCGCGACCGCGATGAAGGACTGCGTCACCGACCCTGAGCAGGCCGCCGCCGACGAGGACGGCCTGACCACCGCCGAGCTCGAGAAGCTCTTCCTCAGCCTCGCCTGAGGCGAACCGACGAAGGAGAACCACCCATGTGCCAGCCCGTCACCTGCCGCACCTGCGGCAAGACCACCTGGACCGGCTGCGGGATGCACGTCGACGACGTCCGCCGCGCCGTCCCCGCCGCGCAGTGGTGCGACGGCCACGACGAGCCCGCCCGCGGCGGGTTTCTGTCGCGCCTGTTCGGCGGCCGCTGAGCCACCGGTAGCTGACGCCGGTCGAGGTGGAACCTGCCCGGCCGGGAGATGCTTCTCGGGTCGCGGCGTCCCAGCTGACGATCACGACGTGAATGTTCCGGCGGCACCCGGGACGATTGCCCGGTGCACACGAGACGGACCGGACGAAGAACCCCCGAGGGCGCGATCCGGACCGTCCGCTTCTGGCTTCCCGTCGTGGCGACCGTGTCCTTCCTCCTCGCCGGCGCGCTGCTCGTCGGACTGCTCACCGACGCGTGGGGCGACGAGCCCAAGAACGTCGCGCGGTGGTTCGGTGTCGTCATGACCACGGGTCTGGGCGTCACCGCGACGTGGGTGCGCGTGCTGGCCATGCGCGAGATCCGCAGCGGCCGGTACCCGCGTGCGCCCGGGCCGTCGGGCACCGGCCCGGACGCACGCCGGCAGGAGCCGATGACCCGATGACCGGTGCGCGGCGCGTACCGTCCATCCCGGTCGCCGCGGCCGGGCGGGTAGGTTGACCGCATGACACGCTCGACCCGCCGTCCTTGGCTCGCGCTCCTGGGGGCGCTGCTGTTCTGGGGCGGGACCGTCATGACGGTCCTGTTCGTCGCCGCGGCCGTGTGGCTGCTGGCTGACGACGGTCAGCCCGCCTGGGTGGTGCTGCTCGCGTCCGTCCTGGTCGCCGCACTCGGTGCAGGCGTCGTCCGGCTCAGCCGGGTGCCGTTCTCGGACGCGCTCAACGTCGGGTTCTAGGGCCGGCGGGGTTGCTCCCGGTCGACGACGCCCGCGTCAGTCGGTGACCTCGGCCGCGGAGCGCCCGTCGATCCAGCCCCGGACGACGGCGACGATGCGGCCGAGATTGACCGCCCAGCCGACGCCGAACACCTTGGGGCCGACGATCTTCGGGTTGTCCGGCGACCACCACCGCTCCTTGACCCGTTCCAGGGTGGGGAAGCGGAGCTCGTAGGGCACGAACCCGAGCTTTCCGTGCCACGTCCGGTCCTCGGGGTCCTGGCGGAGCTCCTTGACGACCGCCGCCGCGAGCAGGGCGAGGGTCACCACCCGCACCGCCGCGTTGAACCCGCTCTTCTTCTTCATGCCGCCGGCCGTCATCGGTGTCCTCCGTCGTCGTCGGGTGTCCCGCCACCCATCGTGCCCCCTGCGGGGCTCCACGGCCATGGCGTCGGTGCTGCGGATCCTCACGGATCGGCTCGCGATCCGTGAGGATCCGCAGCGTGGCGCCTGCCGACGCCGTGGACTCTCCGGCATCAGCGGGTCATGCGCCAGGAAGCGCGGCGCCGTCGACGGTCAGGAGGCAGCCGCGATCTCGGCCAGCAGCGCGTCCCGGCGGTCCGCGGGCAGGAACGACGACCGCACGGAGTTCGCCGCGAGCGTCGCCCGCTGCTCGGCGGTGAGACCGTGGGCGCCCTCCAGCGCGGCGAGGTTGTCGTCGAGGTGGCCGCCGAAGTAGGCAGGGTCGTCCGAGTGGACGGACACGTTGAGTCCGCGGTCCAGCATCTCCAGCAGCGGGTGCTCGTGGATCGAGCCGACGGCGCGCAGCGCCACGTTCGACAGCGGGCACACCGTCAGCGGCACCTGCTCGGCCACCAGGCGCTCGACGAGGGCGTCGTCGTCGAGGCAGCGGATGCCGTGGTCGATGCGCTCGGCGCCGAGCAGGTCCAGGGCGTCGGCGACGTACGACGCCGGGCCCTCCTCCCCCGCGTGCGCCACGCGCCGCAGCCCGGCCTCGCGGGCGCGGGCGTACAGCCGGACGAACTTCGACGGCGGGTTGCCGACCTCGGCGGAGTCGAGGCCGATGCCGACGATCGGCGCGTCCATCGCCAGCAGCCGCTCCAGGACGTCGAGCGCCTCGTCCTCGTCGCGGTCGCGCAGGAACGCGGCGATCAGCAGCGTCGAGACGCCGAACTCCTCCTCGCTGGTGGCCAGGACCGACGCGATGCCGTCCACGACCGTCTCCAGCGGCACCCCGCGCACCAGGTGGGCCTGCGGGTCGAACATGATCTCCGCGTGCCGCACCCCCGCGGCGGCGGCCCGGCGCAGGTAGGCGCGCGTCATGTCCGCGAAGTCCTCGGCCGTGCGCAGCACCGCCATGTTCGCGTAGTACAGGTCGAGGAACGACTGCAGGTCCGTGAAGTCGTAGGCGCTGCGCAGCGACTCGACGTCCGGGTACGGCAGCGTGACGCCGTGGCGCGCGGCGAGCTCCATGACCAGCTCGGGCTCCAGCGTGCCCTCGACGTGCAGGTGGAGCTCGGCGTGGGGCAGCGGGGCGGGCTCGGGGTGCGGGTGCGCGGTGGTCACGCCTCGATGGTGCCAGCCCGACGACGGCCCGGCAGCATCGCCCCGGCCACCACGACCGTGAGGCCCGCCACGGGCACCACGAGCAGCGCGACGCGCAGGGAGGTCGCGTCGGCGAGGATCCCGATGACGGGCGGCATGACCAGGAACCCGACCCGCAGCAGCAGGGACACGACGGCGAGCCCGGTGCCGGCCCGCAGGCCGGGCAGCTCGTCGGCGGCGTGCATCGCGGCGGGGATGACGGTGGCGACGCCGAACCCGGCGAGCGCGAACCCGAGGATCGTCGTCGGGACGGACGGGAACGCCAGCGCGAGGCCCATCGCGACGGCGACGAGCACGCCGCCCGCGCGGGCGACGGCGGCCTGGCCGAACCGGTCGACGAACCGGTCGCCGGTGGCGCGGCCGAGGAACTCCATCGCCATGAACGCGACGAACCCGGTCGCGGCGACGGCCCCGACGGCGTCGAGCGACCCGGACAGGTACAGGGTCGCCCACGAGTTCGCGCCGTCCTCGATGATGGCGCCCGCGATCGCGACGACGACGAACGCCGCCAGCAGGAGCCCGACCCGCCCCCGGCGGGACACCGGCGCCGCCGCCGGGCCGGACCCGACCTCGAGGGGTCCGGTGGCCCGGGCGGCCGCGGCCGCGTCGTCGGCGGCGCGCACGTCGGCGTCGTGGCCGGGCAGGCGGAACCGGAACGCGACGAGCGCGACCAGGACGAAGATCGCGCCGGAGATCGTCAGGTGCACGCCGAGCGGCAGGTCCAGCGCGATGGCGGCGGCCGCCATGCCGCCGCCGACCACGGCACCGGCGGACCACAGGGCGTGGAACGAGTTGAAGATCGAGCGGCCGTACCGGCGCTGGACGCGCAGGCCGTGCGCGTTCTGCCCGACGTCCGTCACGGCGTCGGCCGCGCCGCCCAGGAACAGCGCCACCGCGACCAGGGCCAGCGACGGCGCGAACCCGACGCCGACCATCGCGAGGGCCGTGAGGACGGTGCCGGCCACGGCGACGGCCGCCGAGCCGAAGCGTCGGATGATCGCCGCGGCGGCGAGGCCGGACAGCATCGCGCCCGCGGGGAACGCGACCACCATGAGCCCGTACACCGTGTTCGACAGGTCGAGCGCGTCCTTGATCTCCGGGTAGCGCGGCAGGAGGTTGGCGAACAGCGCGCCGTTGGTGAGGAACAGGGCGGACACCGCGGCACGTGCCCGGCGGTCGGCGCGGGTCGGGCCGGCGAGGGTCGGCTCGTCGCTGATGGTCATGCGCAGGACTTCCTTCGGTGGTTCACGGGACCAGGAGACGGCGGACACCCGCCCGGACGACGGCGTCGTCGGGCGGCTCCGTGTCCAGGGCACGGTGGATGGTGACGCCCTCGACGAACGCGTCGAGCATCCGGCAGGTCAGGGGGTCGAAGTGGCGGGCGAGCGCGGCGCGACTGCGCGCCATCCACTCGTTGGTCAGGGTGCGGAACGCGGGCTCGCGCGCCGCGAGGGTGTAGAGCTCGTGGGTGAGCACCAGGTCGCGCTGGGTGGCGAACACGTCCGTGGTGATGATCGCGACGACGGCGTCCGCCGCCGCCTCGGCACCGGTCGCCTCGCTCATGCGGCGCTCGAACGCCGCGGCCTGCTGCTCCGCGAACCGGCCGAACGCCTCCCGCAGCAGGTCGTCCATCCCGGCGAAGTGGTACGTCATCGACCCGAGCGGCACGTCCGCCACCGCGGCGACCCGGCGGTGCGACGTCCCGGCCACGCCGTGCTCGGCGACGACGTCGAGGCACGCGTCGACGATGCGGTCGCGGCGGTGCGGGTCGTGGCGGCGGGTGGTCACGGCGTGGGCTCCGGCGGCGTGGGCCGGTCGATGTTCTCCCGGATCACCCGGGCCGGGTTGCCGACGGCGACGACGTTCGCCGGGAGGTCCCGGGTGACGACGGCGCCCGCGCCGACGACGGTGTTGTCGCCGATGGTGACGCCTGGGCAGACGATCACCCCGCCGCCGAGCCAGACGTTGTCGCCGAGGGTGATCGGCCGTGCGGCCTCGAGCTTGTCGCGGCGCGGACCCGGGTCGATCGGGTGCGTCGGCGTGAGGAGCTGGACGTTCGGGCCGATCTGGCAGTCTGCGCCGAGGGTGATGGTCGCGACGTCGAGGGCGACGAGACCGACGTTGACGAACGTGCGCTCCCCGACGTGCAGGTTCTCGCCGTAGTCGACGGCCAGCGGCGGCCGGACGTGGGCGCCCTCACCGAGGGTGCCGAGCACGTCGGCGAGGATCTCGCGGGCTCCCGGCTCGCCGCGGACGACGGCGAGGCGGTAGTCCTCGAGGCGTGCGGTGGCCCGCTGCGCGATGCGGTGGCTCTCCGGGTCGTCGGCGACGTAGAGGTCGCCCGCCAGCATCCGCTCACGGTTGGTCCGCGGGTCGCCGGCGAAGTGGTCGGTCGTCGTCATGCGGACGATCGTACCCACGATGCGTACGAACGTACACATCTCCTGGCGATGTGCGTCGCGCCGTCGAACCTCACGCATGAGGTGGTGATGTCGGAGGAATCCCGACGCCGACCCGAGTCGCGCCGGGAAGCATCCGTCGACCCCGGGCCGTGTCGCACGCGCGGATCACTGGCCACGTTAGACACGCAGATGAGGTACTAGAGTCGTCGTCGTGCCGACGATGAGGGTGAGCGAGGCTGCCGTCTACCTGGGCGTCAGCGACGACACGGTCCGCCGCTGGATCGACCGCGGGCTGCTGACCGCGACCACGGACGACGCGGGCCGCAAGGTCGTGGACGGGTACGAGGTCGCGATGGTCGCGCGCGAGCACGCGACGCCGCCCGGCCTGCCGCCGGGGATGAGGAGCTCCGCGCGCAACCGGTTCGTCGGGCTCGTCACCGACCTCACGGTCGACACCGTGATGGCGCAGGTCGAGCTCCAGTGCGGACCGTTCCGCGTCGTCTCCCTCATGAGCGCGGAGGCCGTGCGCGACCTCGGGCTGGAGCGCGGGTCCGTCGCGGTGGCCGTCATCAAGTCCACGAACGTCGTCGTCGAGACGCCCGAAGGGTCCGCGTGATCCCCGTCGGCGGCCGGCGGCCCTCCCTCATCGCGGCGGTGGCCCTCGTCGTCGGCGCGACGGCGACGCTCACCGGATGCTCGCCGGACGGCGCGGCAGGTGCCGACGACGCGGGCACCACGACACTCACGGTCTTCGCGGCGGCGTCGCTCACCGAGGCGTTCGAGCAGGTCGCCGCCGACTTCGAGGCCACGCACGACGGCGTGGACGTGCAGCTGTCGTTCGCGGGGTCGTCGGACCTCGTCGCGCAGATCCAGCAGGGGGCGCCGGCCGACGTCATCGCGACGGCCGACACCGCGACCATGGACAGGCTGGTGGCCGACGACCTGGTCGACGACCCCCGCGACGTCGCCACGAACACGTTGACGATCGCCGTCCCGGCGGGCAACCCGGCCGGAGTGAGGGGCCTGGCGGACCTCGCCGACCCCGCCCGCACCGTGGTGCTGTGCGCCCCGGAGGTGCCGTGCGGCGCCGCCGCAGCGCGCGTCGCGGACGCGGCGGGTGTCGTCCTCGCCCCGGACAGCGAGGAGCAGAGCGTCACGGACGTGCTCGGCAAGGTCACCGCGGGCGAGGCGGACGCCGGGCTCGTCTACGTCACCGACGTCGTCCGCGGGGGCGACGCCGTCGAGGGCGTCGACGTCCCGGAGGCCGCGCGCGCCGTCAACACGTACCCGATCGCCACGGTCTCGGGCGCCGCGCAGGCGGACCTCGCCGCGCAGCTCGTCGACGCCGTCCTGTCGCCGGAGGGTCAGGCCGTGCTGGCGGACCTGGGCTTCGCGCCGCCGTCGTCGTGACCACGTCGACGACGGCAGGGCCCCGGGCGGAGCGCGGCGCCACGCCCCGCACGACGTCCGGCGAGGTCGCCGTCGGGCTGCCGCGGTGGGCGTACGTGCCCGCGGCGCTGGGCGGGCTGCTGATCCTGCTCCCGCTGGTGGCGATGACGACGCGTGTCGACTGGCGCGACTGGTGGTCGCTCGTGACGAGCGAGTCGGCGCGGGCGGCGCTGGTGCTGAGCCTGCAGACCGCGGGCGCGAGCACGGTGGCGTGCCTGGTGCTCGGCGTGCCGATGGCGCTGGTGCTGGCGCGTTCGGGGTCCCGGCTGCTGCGGCGGCTGCGTCCGCTGGTGCTGGTGCCGCTGGTGCTGCCGCCGGTGGTGGGCGGCATCGCGCTGCTCGCGACGTTCGGGCGGCGCGGGCTGCTGGGCGAGACGCTGGAGTTTGCAGGCGTCCAGGTCGCGTTCTCGACGGCGGCGGTGGTGATCGCGCAGACGTTCGTGGCGCTGCCGTTCCTCGTGGTGAGCCTGGAGGGGGCGCTGCGCACGGCGGGGTCGCGGTACGACGTCGTCGCGGCATCCCTGGGCGCCCGCCCGACGACGGTGCTGCGGCGCGTGACGCTGCCGCTGGTGTGGCCGGGGCTGGTGTCGGGGGCGGTGCTGTCGTTCGCGCGGGCGCTGGGCGAGTTCGGCGCGACGATCACGTTCGCGGGCAGCCTCCAGGGGACCACCCGCACGCTGCCGCTGGAGATCTACCTGGCGCGCGAGACGGACCCGGACGCGGCGGTGGCACTGTCGCTGCTGCTCGTCGTGGTGGCGGTCGCGGTCATCGCGCTGGCCCGCCCGCGCGGGGGTGCGTGGTGACGCTCGACCTCGACGTCCGGCTCGCCGCGCGCGGCCTCGACGTGGCGCTGGAGGTCGCCGACGGCGAGACCTTGGCGCTGCTGGGGCCGAACGGCGCGGGCAAGTCGACGACGCTGGGGGCCGTCGCGGGGACGTTGCGCCCGGACGACGGGCGGGTGGCCCTGGACGGCCGCACGCTCGCGCACGTCGAGAGCGGGCGCCTCCGGGCGTGGGTCGCACCGCACGACCGGCACGTCGCGCTGCTCGCGCAGGAGCCGCTGCTGTTCCCGCACCTGAGCGTGGCCGACAACGTGGCGTTCGGGCCGCGCGCGCAGGGGGCGGGCCGGCGGGAGGCCGCCGCGCGGGCGGCGGAGTGGCTGGACCGGGTGGGTGTCGCCGGCCTCGCCGCGCGGCGCCCGTCCACGCTGTCCGGCGGGCAGGCGCAGCGGGTCGCGGTGGCCCGTGCCCTGGCCGCGCGCCCGAGGCTGCTGCTGCTGGACGAGCCGATGGCGGCGCTCGACGTCGACGTCGCGCCCGCGCTGCGCCAGACGTTGCGTCACGTGCTGGCCGACCAGACCACGGTGATCACGACGCACGACGTGCTGGACGCGCTGCTGCTGGCCGACCGGGTCGCGGTGGTGGACGACGGCCGCGTCGTGGAGCAGGGCCCGACGGCGCAGGTCCTGGGCCGGCCGCGCAGCGCGTTCGCGGCGTCGCTGGCCGGGCTGAACCTGTGGACGGGGGTGTGGACGGGCGACGGGGTGCGCACCGACGCGGGCGCCGTGGTCCACGGTCACCACGACCCGCAGGTGCCCGCCGGCGCGGCGGCGGTGGCCGCATTCCGCCCGGCCGCCGTGGCGGTGTTCCTCGCCCCGGTGCCCGGGTCGCCCCGCAACCTGCTGCCCGGCACGGTCCGCACGGTGGAACCGCACGGCGACCTGCTGCGCGTCCGCGGGGACCGGGTCGCGGCCGACGTCACGCCGCAGGCCGTCGCCGAGCTCGGCCTGGCCCCCGGCGTCGACGTCTGGTTCTCCGTCAAGGCCGCCGAGGTGGACGTCTACCCGGCGTGATCCCCGTCGGCCGCTCGCCCGGGCGTCCAGGCCGCCAGGAGGTCGTCGGCACCCAGCACCAGGTCGATGCCGGGCGCCGGTTCCCCGCCGGGGGTGATCGCCGCGAGCACGGCGTCCTGGGCGCGAAGCACCCGCTCCCGGGCGGTGACCAGCGCCCGCACCTCGGCGGCGGTGAGGCCGCCCGAGGGCCGCCACTTCACGGACCCGACGACGGCGGACCGTTCTGCCGTGGTCGCGACGACGTCGACCTCGACCCGGCCGTCGCGGGTCCACCAGGGCAGCACCTGCTCGACCCCGGCGAGCCGCGGGTCCGTCCGGCCCAGGCGGGTGAGAGCCTCACGGACGACCGGTTCGACGGTCCGGCCGCGCCAGCTCGACCAGTCGCGGTCGAACGCCGCCACGGCGAGGTCGGCGCGACCCCGGGCGATCTGCTCGACACGGCGCTCGACGTAGCGGAACCAGAACCGCAGGTAGGGGTCGGTGACGCGGTAGCGCCGGAGCCGCCCGGACGGGGCAGCCCACGCGGGCGCCTCCCGCTCGACGAGCCGCTTCGTCTCCGTGAGGGTCTTGAGCGCGCGCGTCGTGGCGGTCTCCAGCGCCTTGCGCTCGGAGGCGTCCTGCACGGCGGAGAGCACGGCCGTGAAGCCGGGGTGCGCGGTGTCGTCGGCGCCGATCGCGGACAGCACCCGGTAGGCCGCCGGGGCGTCGGGGAACTCGGCGTCGAGCGTGAGCCGGGCCGTCGCGACGAGAGGGCTGTACGGGTCGGCGAGCGACGACCGCACATAGTCCTGGGCGCTGCCGCCGTGCGCGGCGAGGTCGGTCACGAGCCGCGGGTACC
The DNA here is from genome assembly GCF_001636295.1 of Isoptericola dokdonensis DS-3. Lineage (NCBI taxonomy): Bacteria > Bacillati > Actinomycetota > Actinomycetes > Micrococcales > Promicromonosporaceae > Isoptericola > Isoptericola dokdonensis. The sequence goes on from NZ_CP014209.1 coordinate 2,469,088, forward strand.
CACCCGTGACCAGGTAGGCGTCGAACACGTCGACGGCGCGGTGCCCCGGCAGCGCGGACGCGACCTCCGCCGGGTCGAGCGCCGGCACCACGCACGGGCGCAGCCGGCCGAACAGCGGGCGGTCGTGGCCTGCCAGGCGCTCCATCATCGTGACGTCCGACCCGATGAGGACCAGCAGCACGGGGAGCTTCTCCAGCGCGCGGTCCCACTGGACCTGGAGCTCGCCCTCGAGGGTCGGGTCGGCGGCGACCATCCAGGGGAACTCGTCGAGCACCGCGACGACGGGACCCGAGCGGGCCGCGACGGCGAGCCGGCCGAGCCACTCCCGCCAGGACGTCGCCGGGGAGGCGGTCAGGAGGTCGGCGTCGGGCAGCGGGGTCCGGGACTCCGCGATCGCGCGGGTCGCGTCGGCGAGCTGCCGGTGCAGCGGCGACCCGTAGACGCCGGGGACGAACACGCTGGGGACGCCCGCCTGCTCGACGAGCTGCTCGACGAGCGTGGACTTGCCGACCTGTCGGCGCCCCCGCAGCGCCACGATGCGACCCCTGCCCGCGCCGACGACAGCGGCGAGGTGCTCGCGGAGCGCCGCGGCCGCCGCGGGGCGGCGGACAAGACCTTCATCGTGAGCATCATTCACGGGTCGTAGCCTACAGACAGTGTATGTTCGGCGCCAGGGTCGCCAGGTCAGCGCTCGGCGGCACCCAGGAGCTCGAGCGCGCCGTCGAGCGCCCCGGTCGCACTGGCAGGGTCAACGCGCACGAGGGCGAAGGCGCTCACCACGAGCGCCGCGCACAGGTCGGCCAGCCGGGCCCGCTCGGCGGCGTCGCGGTCGGGGAACCGGGCGTCGACCCCGCGCCCGAGCGCGGCGCGCAGCTCGGCCCGGTAGTCGGCCACGACCTGGCGCACGGCGGCGTCGCGGGCGATGGGGGCGCCGGAGGCGTTGACGAGCAGGCAGCCGCTGTCGGCCTGGATCTCCCCGGTGGCGCCGAGCGCCGCGCGCAGCCCGGTGAAGTAGCGCACGACGGCGTCGGGGTCGACGGGGTCGGCGAGCAGCTCGCGCAGCCGGGGTCGGACGACGTCGTCGAGGTAGGTCTGGACGGCGGCGTCGAACAGGCCGCGCTTGGAGCCGAAGGCGTGGTAGATGCTGGAGCGGTTGAGGCCGGTGGCCTCCTCCAGGGCGGGGACGGAGGCGGCCTCGTAGCCGGAGCGCCAGAACACGCCGAGCGCGGCGCGTACGGCGCGGTGCGTGTCGAACGTCTGCGCTCTGCCCATCGTTGACCCCCAGTTGCTGAAACGCTCGTTCCACTATAGTTTGTGAAACGAGCGTTGCACAATCGCGACGCCGTCCGAGAGCAGCGCAGGGAGCACCCGATGATCGTCGCCGGACTCGTCCTGGCAGGCCTGGCCGCCGTGCTGCACGTCTACATCTTCTGGCTCGAGTCCGTCGTGTGGACCACGCGCGCCCGCGCCGTGTTCGGCACCACCGAGGCCGAGGCCGCCGCCACCCGCGAGATGGCCTTCAACCAGGGCTTCTACAACCTGTTCCTGGCGATCGTCACCGCGATCGGCATCGCGCTGCACGCCACCGGGTCCGACGCCGCCGGCGCCGCGCTCGTGCTCGCCGGCACCGGTTCGATGCTCGCCGCGGCCCTCGTGCTGCTGCTCTCCTCCCCCGACAAGCGGGGCGCCGCGATCAAGCAGGGCGCGCTGCCGCTGCTCGCCGTCGTCGCCCTCGCCGTCGGCCTCACGCTCTGACCGCACCACCGAAAGCAGGCCCCATGACCGACGTCGTCTCCACCCAGGTCCAGCTCGCCGCCCGCCCCACCGGCTGGCCGGACGCCGACACGTTCCGCACCGTCCACGTCACCTACGGCGACCTCGCCCCCGGCCAGGTGCGCGTCGTCAACGAGTTCGTGTCCGTCGACCCGTACATGCGCGGCCGCATGAACGACGTCCGCAGCTACACCCCGCCGTACGCGCTGGGCGAGACGATGACGGGCGGTGCCATCGGGCGCGTCGTGGAGTCGGCGTCCGACGACGTCCCCGTCGGCGCGGTCGTCCAGCACCAGTACGGCTGGCGCGACGTCGTCCAGGAGGACGCGAAGGGCTTCCAGGTCGTGCCGGAGATCCCCGGCGTGCCGCTGTCGCTGCGGCTCGGGATGCTCGGGATGACGGGCATGACCGCGTACGTGGGCCTCACCGCGATCGCCGGCCTGCGCGAGGGCGACACCGTGTTCGTCTCCGGGGCCGCGGGCGCCGTCGGGACCGCCGTCGGGCAGGTCGCCCGCCTCCTCGGGGCGTCGCGCGTCGTCGGGTCCGCCGGGTCGGCGGAGAAGGTCGAGCTCCTCACCTCCAAGTACGGCTACGACGCCGCCCTGAACTACAAGGACGCCCCCGTCCGCGAGCAGCTGCGCGACCTCACGCCGGACGGCATCGACGTGTTCTTCGACAACGTCGGCGGCGACCACCTCGAGGCGGCCCTCGACCGCATGAACGACGGCGGACGGCTCGCCCTGTGCGGCGCCATCGCGCAATACAACGACACCACGCGCACGCCCGGGCCCGACAACCTGGGCAACGTCGTGACCCGCGGCCTGACGATCCAGGGCTTCACCCTGCCGAGCTACCTGCACCTCGGGGCCGAGTTCCAGGCCCGCATGACCGAGTGGTTCACCGCCGGGAAGATCGCCTGGGACGAGACCGTCGTGGACGGCATCGAGAACGCCCCGCAGGCGTTCCTCGACATGATGCGCGGCGGGAACATCGGCAAGATGGTCGTCCGCGTCGGCGCTCCGGCCTGACCCTTCGGCAGAGCCCGCCCGTCAATCACCGTGACGGGCGGGCGCCGACGGCGGCACGATGGAGCCATGCCCTCGCACCTCCGCCCCGGACTCGCCGTCGGCCCCGCCCTGACGATCCCCCGCGCGGAGCTGACCGAGCGGTTCTCGCGGTCCTCCGGCCCGGGCGGTCAGGGCGTCAACACCACCGACTCGCGGGTCGAGCTGTCCTGGGACGTGGCCGGCTCCGCGGTGCTGAGCGACGTCCAGCGGGAACGGCTCGTCGCCCGTCTCGGGCACCGCCTGGTCGACGGCGTCCTCACCGTCACGGCGTCCGAGCACCGCGAGCAGCGCCGCAACCGGGACGCCGCCGCGCACCGCCTGGCGGCGCTCGTCGCCGACGCCGTCGCCCCGCCCGGCCCGGCCCGCCGCGCCACCCGCCGCACGCGCGGCTCCCAGGAACGCCGGCTGACCTCCAAGAAGCAGCGGTCCGCGACGAAGCAGATGCGCTCGTCCCGGCCCTCCCGGGACGACTGACCTCCCCGAGGGCGCGCAGGGTCGTCGACGCCGGCCGAGGCGTTCGCCAGGTTCGCGACACGCGGACAGGGATCTCGCGATACGGACGGACCTTGTTAGTGTTTAATTCCGATCGATACGGTCGGACTAATAGGGAACGACTCCAGAGCGTCGCGAGAGGCCCACCCATGACGGCACCACCCGGCACACCTGCCGGCACCCGCACCCCACCCACCCGGGCGTCCGTCCTGCGCACCGTGCCGCCCGACGAGTCCCTGCGCGTCGGCGTCGACGACCGCTTCACCAAGCCGCCGCGCCGGCCCGACCGCGGACGCCGCACCAAGGACCTCGCCGGGCGCGTCGCCGGCCCGCTGGCCGTCCTGCTGCTGTGGTGGCTCGCCACCGCGCTCGACTGGGTCTCCCCGCTCCTGCTGCCCTCGCCCGGCACCGTGCTCGCCACCGGCGTCGACCTCGTCACCTCCGGCGTCCTCGGCGAGAACCTCCTGGTCTCGCTCGGCCGCGCCGGCACCGGCCTCGTCATCGGCATCACCGTCGGCGTGCTGCTGGCCCTGCTGACCGGCCTCAGCCGCGTGGGCGAGCTGCTCATCGACTCGAACGTGCAGATGCTGCGCGCCATGCCGATCCTCGCGCTCCAGCCGCTCGTCATCGTCTGGTTCGGCATCGGGGAGCCCACCAAGATCCTGCTCGTCGCCCTCGCCGTGACGTTCCCCGTCTACATCAACACGCACGCCGCGATCCGCGCCGTCGACGTCCGCTTCGTCGAGCTCGCCCACACCGTCGACCTGTCGCGGTGGTCGCTCGTGCGCCGCGTCGTCCTGCCCGGCGCCCTGCCCGGGTTCCTCACCGGCCTGCGCTTCGCCACCGCGATCTCGTGGCTCGTGCTGGTCGTCGCCGAGCAGATCAACGCCACCGCCGGCATCGGGTTCCTCATGACCCAGGCCCGCACCGTGGCCCGCACCGACGTCATCATCGTCGGCCTCGTCGTCTACGCCCTGCTGGGCCTGCTCTCCGACATCCTCGTCCGCACCCTCGAGAGGAAGGCGCTCGTATGGGCACCCCGACTGCAGGCACGCTGAGCACCTCGGCCGCCTCCCCCCGCCGCGACGGCGAGAGCCCCGTCGTCGTCGACGCCCGCGGCGTCGCCCGCTCCTTCGACGGCCGCGGCGTGCTGCACGACATCACGCTGCAGATCCGGCGCGGCGAGTTCGTCGCCCTGCTGGGCCGGTCCGGCTCCGGCAAGTCGACGCTGCTGCGGATCCTCGCCCAGCTCGACACGGAGCACGACGGCGACCTGCGCGTCCCGGAACGACGCGCCGTCGCGTTCCAGGACTCCCGGCTCCTGCCCTGGGCCCGCGTGCTGCCCAACGTGCTGCTCGGGCTCAAGGACGCCCGGAGCAGGGCCCGCGGCGAGGCCCTGCTCGCCGAGGTCGGGCTGGCCGACCACGCCAGGGCCTGGCCGAAGACCCTGTCGGGCGGCGAGCAGCAGCGCGTCGCCCTGGCCCGGGCGCTCGCCCGCGACCCCGAGCTGCTCCTCATGGACGAGCCGTTCGGCGCGCTGGACGCCCTGACCCGGATCCGCATGCACCGCCTGCTGCGGGGCCTCGTCGCACGGCACTCGCCCGGCGTCCTGCTCGTCACCCACGACGTCGACGAGGCCGTGCTGCTCGCCGACCGCGTCATCGTCCTCACCGACGGCCACCTGTCGCTCGACGAGCCGATCGACCTCCCCGAGGTCGGGCGGCGCTCGCACCCCGGCTTCACCGCCCTGCGCTCCCGCCTGCTCACCGAGCTGGGCGTCGGCGACGACGACCACTGACCGACCGCACCCCCGACCCACCCGACAGAAGGGTTCCTCCGTCATGCCCAGAACACGCCCGTCCGGCCCCCTCACCCGCCGGACCGCACGGTCCGCCGCGGCCGCCGTCTCCGTCTCCGTCGTCGCGCTCGGCCTGGCCGCCTGCGGCGGTGACTCCGCCGCCACGGAGTCGGGCGAGGACGTCGTCCTGCGGGTCGGCGAGCTCGGCACCGCGATCACCCAGGAGACCCAGCTCGAGTCGGCGGGCGAGGGCGACGACCTCGGCTACGAGGTCGAGTACTCGCTGTTCGGCAACGGCCCGGCGTTCATGGAGGCGGTGCCGTCCGGCGCCGTCGACCTCGCGATCATGGCCGACACGCCGTCGATCTTCGCCCAGGTGGGGAACATCCCCGTGAAGGTCGTCGCCGTCCAGGACACGCTGAAGGACGGCGAGTCGTTCGTCGAGATCGTCACGAACCCGGGCTCGGGGATCGAGTCGGTGGCCGATCTGGCCGGCAAGAGGGTCGCCGTCCAGCCGGCGACGATCCTCCAGTACACGATCGTCCGCGCCCTGGAGGCCGAGGGCCTGAGCTACGACGACATCACCCCGGTCGAGCTGCCCCTGCCCGACGCCGCGGCCGCGCTGGCGAACGGCGACATCGACGCCGCGGCGTCCCTCGACCCCACGCTCCAGCAGCTCAAGGCGAACGGGGCCGTGACGATCGGGGACGGCGAGGGCTTCACCACCGGCTACTCGTACGTCGTCGCGACGGAGGCGGCGCTGGCCGACCCGGCGAAGGCGGACGCCATCGGCGACTACCTGACCCGCCTGGGCCGCGCCTACGAGTGGGCGGCGGCCAACCCGGCCCGGTGGGCGGCGACGAGCTCGCAGCTCACCGGGCTGCCGGAGCCCATCGCGCTGGCCTCCCAGGAGCGGCGCGGCGCCGGCTGGGTGCCCCTCGACGACGACGTGATCGCCAAGCAGCAGGAGCAGGCCGACGTCTACACGGCGCTCGGCCTGATCGCCGAGCCGCTCGACGTGTCCACGCAGTACGACGACCGCTACGACGACCTGCTGACCGGAGGCGACCAGTGAGCACCCAGCACCCCGACGTCCCCGCGGACGCCCGCGGCTACGAGCGGTTCCCCGGCCGGATCGGCGAGACGGTCGCCGACTCCACCCGGGCCTGGCCGCGCCCCCGCGGCGCCCGTCCCGGCGCCCCGAACGTCATCGTCGTCGTCCTCGACGACATGGGCTACTCCGACGTCGCCCCGTTCGGCTCGGAGATCGCCACGCCCACGCTGTCCGCGCTGGCGGACCGCGGCTACCGGCTGACGAACTATCACACGACGCCCGTCTGCTCCCCGGCGCGCGCCGCCCTGCTCACCGGGCTCAACCCCCACCGGGCCGGGTTCGCGTCCGTCGCGAACTCCGACCCCGGGTTCCCCAACCTGCGCCTCGAGATCGACCCGGACGTCGCGACGCTGCCGGAGTCGCTGCGGGCCGCCGGGTACGCGACCTACGCGTTCGGCAAGTGGCACCTGACGCGCGACGCGCTCATGCACGACGGCGCCGACAAGGCGTCCTGGCCGCTCCAGCGCGGGTTCGACCACTTCTACGGGACGCTCGAGGGCTGCAACTCGTTCTTCCACCCGAACCAGCTCGTGCGGGACAACACGCCCGTCGACCAGGACGACCGTCCGGACGACTACTACCTGACCGACGACCTCACGGACGACGCGATCGCCCAGCTCGCGACGCTGCGCGCCCAGGAGCCGGACAAGCCGTTCTTCCTGTACTTCGCGCACCACGCGATGCACGGGCCGCTCGGCGCGAAGCCCGCGGACATCGCGGACCAGCGCGGCCGGTACGACGCCGGCTGGGACGAGGTGCGGCGTGCCCGCCACGCCCGCCAGCTCGAGCTCGGGCTGTTCCCGCCGAGCACCCCGCTGCCGCCGTCGGCCTCCGAGCCGGGCTTCGACGTGCCCGCGTGGGACTCGCTGCCCGCCGACACCCGCGACCTGTACGCCCGGTACATGGAGGTGTACGCCGCGATGGTGGCGAACGTCGACGAGAACCTGGGGCGGCTGCTCCAGGTCGTCGACGACCTCGGCGAGCTCGACGACACGGTCGTCGTCTTCACCTCGGACAACGGCGGCACCGCCGAGGGTGGGCCCGAGGGCACCCGCTCGTACTTCTCGCGGTTCGTCCACATCGCGGGGCTCCCGCAGGACTGGGAGGCGGACGTCGAGCGTGAGCCGGACCTCATCGGTGGACCCCGCACGATGGTGCACTACCCGCGCGGCTGGGGGCAGGTGTCCAACACGCCGTTCCGGTTCTACAAGGGTCAGACCCACGCCGGTGGCGTGCGGGTGCCGTTCTTCGTGTCGTGGCCCGCCGGGATCCCGCGCGCCGCCGACGACGACGGGCTGCGCCACCAGTACCAGTACGTCACCGACCTCACGCCGACGATCCTCGACCTCGTCGGGGCGGAGCGGCTGACCGAGCGGCAGGGCCGCCCGACGCAGGAGATCGACGGGGTGTCGCTGCGCCCGGTCCTGGACGACGGCGGGGCCGCGTCCACCCACCCCGAGCAGTACGCCGAGTTCGGCGGGTCCCGCGGCTACTACCGCGACGGCTGGAAGCTCGTGTCCCTGCACACCCGCGGGCGTTCGCTCACGGAGCCGCAGTGGGAGCTCTACCACGTGGACGCCGACCCGAACGAGCTCGTGGACCTCGCCGAGAAGGAGCCCGACCGGGTGGCCGAGTTCGCCGAGGCCTGGCGGGCCGCGGCCTGGCGCAACACCGTGTTCCCGCTGGGCGCGTCGTTCACCCCGGGGCGTCGGCCCGCCGAGAAGGCGCTGGAGCGGCCCGTCCGGCTGCACCCCCGCACCCGCCGCCTGGAGCGGTACCGCTCCGCGAAGCTCACCTCGCTGCGGTCCTTCACCGTGGAGGCCGAGGTCACGGAGGCCGGCGACGGGTTCCTCGTCGCGCACGGCGACCAGGGCGGCGGCTACGCCCTGTACGTCGAGGACGGCGTGCTGCACCTCGCGTACAACGAGTACGGCCGCCTGCACGACGCACCGCTGGGCACGTTCGGCACGGGCACCGTGCATGCCGCGTTCTCCTGGCTGCCGGACTTCCGGTGGAACATCGAGGTGAGCGTCGACGGCGAGGCCCGGGGCGGGCTCGCCGACGTCACCATGCTGCTCGGCATGGCCCCGTTCAGCGGCATCGACGTGGGGGTGAACCGCGGCGGCCCCGTCCACTGGGACGTGTCGCAGCGGCACGGGTCGTTCCGGTTCTCCGGGCGGCTCCAGGGCGTCACCTACACGCCCGGCGAGCACGCCGCCTACGACCCGGAGCTCGTCGCCCAGGTCACCGAGGACGTCGCGGAGTTCTACGACTGACCGGTCGACGCAGGGGCGGCGCACGTCACCGTGCGCCGCCCCGTGGTGTGCGGGTGCCCGTCACGCGCCCCGACGTTGCGCCTGCTCAGTCGAGGCAGAACTCGTTGCCCTCGACGTCCTGCATGGTCAGGCACGACTCGTTCTCATCGTCCGCGAGCTGGATGTAGAGCCGCGTCGCGCCGAGCGCCACGAGCCGCGCGCCCTCGGCCTCCAGCACGGCGACCCGCTCGTCGCCCACGAGGCCGGTCCCGGCCCGCACGTCCAGGTGCACCCGGTTCTTGACGACCTTGCCCTCCGGCACCCGCTGGAAGTACAGGCGCGGCCCGGCACCGGTCGGGTCCTCGGCCACGGCCCACGCGCCGTCGTCGTCCGCCGGCAGCGTCGGCGCGTAGCCGAGCGCCTCGCACCAGAATCGGGCGACCAGCACGGGGTCCGCGCAGTCGAACGTGACCTGCACCTGCCGGACCTGCCTGACCTGCTCGCTCGTCGTCATCCCTCCACCGTAACGACGGGCACGACAAGGGGGCGAAACGTTATTCTTCAGCGACCGCAACCACGACGAGGAGGCTCGATGGCGGAGCAGGCGTTCCTCGCCCCCGGCGCGGCCGTCGACCTCGACAACTGCGCGAGGGAACCGATCCACATCCCGGGGCTCGTGCAGCCCCGGGGGGCGCTCCTCGCCCTGCGCACCGACGACGCCGTGGTCACCCAGTGCTCGGCCAACCTCGCCGACGTGCTCGGCATCAGCGCCGACGACGCCCTCGGGGCGCCGCTCGGCGACGTCCTGGGCGCCGACGCCGCCCGCACCGTCCTGGACCACGTCGCCGCCGGTGACCCGCGGCTGCGCAACCCGCTCGAGCTCGAGATCCCCGTGCAGGGGGTCGCGACGCGCTTCGAGGCGATGCTGCACCACGCTCCCTCGGCGAGCGGCCCCGGCCGCCCGCCCGTGCTCGTCGTCGAGCTCGAACCGTTCTCCGGGCACGCGTCCCTCACCTACACGACCACCTACGAGCCGGTCCGCGACGCCCTCACCGCGCTCGACCGCGCCACGTCGATGGCCGAGCTCTACGAGGTCGCCGTGACCCGGGTCCGGGAGCTCACCGGCTTCGACCGCGTGATGCTCTACCACTTCGACGCCGACTACAACGGCGAGGTCGTCGCGGAGGCGAAGCGCGAGGACCTCAACGCGTTCCGCGGGCTGCACTACCCGGCGTCCGACATCCCCCCGCAGGCCCGCGCGCTGTACGAGAAGAACTGGATCCGGCTCATCTCGGACATCGGCTACACGCCCGTGCCGATCGTGCCGACCGACGACCCCGTGACGGGGCAGCCGCTGGACCTCACCTACTCGACCCTGCGCAGCGTCTCCCCCATCCACGTCGAGTACCTGCAGAACATGGGCGTCGGGGCGTCCATGTCGATCTCCCTGCTGCGCGACGGCCGCCTGTGGGGGCTCATCGCGTGCCACCACTACTCCGGCGCGCACGCGCCCTCGTACGCGGCACGCACCGCCGCGGAGTTCCTCGGGTCGGTGCTGTCGGTGCGCCTCGTCACGCAGGCGGAGGACGACCGCGCGTCGGCGGCGCGCCGCTCCGCCGGTGTCCTCGCCCGCCTGGTCGCGCTCACCCGTGACGACGACGTGCCCCTGGTGTCGGCGCTCACCGGCGACCCCGGGCTGCTCGACCTCGTGCCGGCCGACGGCGTGTTCGTCGCCGCGGAGGGACGCACCGCCCGGCAGGGCGCCGCCCCGGACGACGACGTCTGCCTGCGGCTGGCGCACGCCGTCGCCGACCTGGGCGTCGAGGTGCTGGTCACCGACCGGCTCGCCGCGGAGCACCCCGACCTCGCCGCGATCGTGCCCGACGCGGCCGGGCTGCTCGCGATCCGCGTGCCCGGCGGCGCCGCGGCCCTGTGGCTGCGCACCGAGGTGCTGCAGACCGTCGACTGGGGCGGGGACCCGCACAACAAGGCGATCGCCCGGCGTGAGGGCGACACGGTGCGGCTCTCCCCGCGCAGGTCGTTCGACCGGTGGCGCGAGGTCGTGCGGGGCACCAGCGAGCCGTGGACGGAGGAGCAGGTGGACGTCGCCACGTCCCTGCGCTCGTACCTCGGGGAGGGGCTGCTGCTGCGCGGGCGCCGGGACATCCGCGCCGCCACCACCCTGCAGCGCAGCCTCCTGCCCACGTCCCTGCCCGAGGTGGACGGCTGGACCGTCGAGGCCCTGTACGCACCCTCCGGCGGCGGCCTCGCGGGTGGCGACTGGTACGACGCGCTGCCACTGGGGGACGGACGTGTCGTCCTCAGCGTCGGCGACGTGTCCGGGCACGGGCTCGGCGCCGCCGCCACCATGGGACAGCTGCGCAACGCCCTGCGTGCGCTGCTGCTCAGCGGGAGCGACCTCGTCCAGGCCGTCGCGCAGGTCGACCACCTGCTCCGGGCCACGCTGCCCGGCCAGGCGGCGACGCTCGTGCTGGCGGCGGTCGAACCCGGGTCGGACGACGTCACCTACGTGACCGCCGGCCACCCGCCACCCGTCGTGGTGGGACCCGACGGCGCGCACGTCGCGGACGTCCTGCGCGAGCCGCCGCTCGGCGTCGGTCGGCGCGCGGGCCGGTCCGGGTCGGTGCACGTCGGCCCCGGCGGGGCCGTCGTGCTGTTCAGCGACGGGCTCGTGGAGCGCCGCGACGAGTCGATCGTCGACTCCCTGGAGCGGCTCCGGGTCGCCGCGACGCAGACCCTCGACCCGGCCGGGCTGGTCGCCCGCGTCCGGGCGCCGTCGTCGGGCGACGACGCCACCGTCGTGGTCGTACGCCGCGCGACGACCTGACGCCCACCCCGCGGTGGGCGCCGTCAGACCACGGCGGGTGTTGCCGCGCGGACCCGGAACCGGGCCCACACGTGCTTGGCGCCGTCGGTGGTGAACCAGCCCACGGCGTCCGCGAGGCGCACGACGAGCTGCATGCCGAAGCCGCCGCCACCGCGGGTGCTGCCCTCGTCGATCCGGGGCGCCGTGGACGGCTTGCGGTCCTGCACCTCCAGCAGGAACCCGTCCGGGCGGGCGCTCAGGCGGACCAGCGCGGCGCCGTCACCGTGCTGCAGCGCGTTCGTCGCGAGCTCGCTGGCGACGAGCAGGACCGACTCGGGGATCTCCTCCAGGCTGGGCCGACCGCCCGGCGCCGGAGGCAGTGACGCGACCAGGTCGGCGCGCAGGACAGCCAGGTCGTCGAGCGTCCGCAAGGGCCAGGCGCGGACCTCGGTGAACCCGTCCGGCGCGGGCGAGGCGGCGAGTCGAGGTGCCATGATCATGTTCCTCTCGTCAGCTCTGCAGGACGAACAGCGTATCCACCCCGCTGAGCCGCAGCAGGTCGAGGACCTTCGGGGGCGTCCCCACCAGCACCGGAGGGGTCGGCTTCGCCGCGGCCGCGTCGTAGAGCAGCCGCAGCCCGCCCGAGTCGAGGAACGTGACCTCCGTCAGGTCGACCGTCAGGGCCTCGTCCGCCGTCTGGCGCAGGTGCGACGCGAGCTCCGGCGCCACCCGCGTCTGCACCGCGGCGTCCACCTCGCCCCACATGGTCCAGCGGGCGCGCCCCGGGTCCACGCGGACACCGCCGTGCGTCACCTTCTCGTCCACCGTCACTCCGTCCGGGCCTGCCAGCATCGCGACCATCACGACCCCTATATCTTGCCGGACGGTCGGTCACAAGGGTGAATCGGCAGGCCGGAGCAGCAGGAAGTCCGTCGCCCCGAAGAAGCGCGCGACCCGCAGCTCGCGCGCCGACAGCAGCGGCGCCGCCTCGTCCAGCCCGATGACGCGCGGCGACGTCACCTCCAGCGACTCCCCGTCGATCGTCAGCACCGCTCCGCCCGCCGCCAGCACGTTGCGCGCCCAGTCGGTGCCCGGCCCGTACGGCAGCGTCACCAGCAGCCCCGCCGGCGTGCGCTCGACCCCGATCGGCGTCGCGTACGACCGCCCGGACCGGCGCCCCGTGTGATGGACGACGACGTGCGCGTCCCCAGGACGGCCCGAGCGCGCCAGCTCCCCGGCACGGCTGCGCCTCTGCATCTGCCGCACGACCCGCAGACCCGGGTCCCACTTCGTCCGCAACGTCACGACCAGCGCGGCGAACGCCGCGAGCGCCAGCCCGACGATCGTGCCCACCACGCGCAGGATCCACCGGACCATGAGGTCCCCCCTCGTTCGGACTGTCCGTCAGCCTACGAGGGGTGCAAGTGACCGGCGAGCGGACCTCGACCGGCCGACCGTAGCCTGCGCGGGCTGCCGGCCGACGCGGCGCCGTTACCGGACCCGGAAGTAGCGGGTCGGTGACTCCCCGTACTTCGTCGTGGCGCTCCCCACGAGCACGACCTTGAGCCTGTGGTGCTCCTGGGACAACCGCGGCAGCGTGATCGTCATGCGGCCCTTGTGCTTCTTCTTCATGCGGACGGTCTTGACGGTCTTCTCGCCGTCGACCTTGACCTTGAGCATGCCGATGTCGGGGATCTTCGACGGCGACGACACCTTCACCTTGACCTTGACCCGCTGCGAGCCCTCGACGGTCTTGTCGACGAGAGTGGCGCGGACCGTCGTGGTGGCCTTCCGGACGCGGACCGAGGTGGTGGAGGTCGAGGCCGTGTTGCGGGCGTCGCCGGAGTAGACGATGCGGAGCCGCGAGGTGCCGACCGGCACGGACCGCCCGGCGAAGGTCACGTCGGCCGCGCCCTCACGGCCGAGGCGGGCCGAGCCGAGCCTGGTGCTGCCCCGATAGACGGTGGCGGTCCCCGTCACGTACCGACCGTCGTTCAACGAGTTGTCCCGTGCGGGAAACACTCGAACGCGCAGCGTGTGCCGCGTGCCCCAGACGAGGGGCTCCGGGGTCCAGGCGTCGGAGTCGCTCGCCACCTTCGCGACCTTCACGGTGACGGACGCCTTGGTGTCCTCGACGTAGGCCGATCCGGTCAGCCGGACGTCGAGCTCGTGCCGCCCCGGGAGGAGCTTGCCCGCCTCGAGCACGAAGACCTCCGTGCGGGGGTCCTCCTCCGCAGTGCGCCGCCCGAGCAGCCGGTCCCCGTCATAGAGGGACAGCGTCCCACCGACCTGGTCGGCGCCGGGGACGTCGACCGCGACCTTCCAGAACGGGTGCCCGATGTCCCACGTGCTGCCGCCGGGGATCCACACGTCCAGGGATGCGCGGGCCCGTACGACCCTCGTGGTCACCGTGGCGCGCGCCGAACGAACGTCGTCGACGCCGTGGAAGACGACCTCGAACGTGACGTCCCCGAGAGGGAGCTGGCGCACCGTCTCCTCGTCGACATGGAGCACGGCCGCGCCATCCACCAGGGACGCCATGGCGATCGCCCGACCGTTCGGCCCGCGGAGCTCGACCCGACCCTCGGGAGTCCCGCCGTCCGCCGTCACCGAGACGCGCACGTCGCCACCGTTGCCGCGGGTGAGGGCGTCAGGCGCCTGGGCGGAGATCGCGGACCGGATCGTCCCGTCCGACACCACGACGGTGCCGGTCCACTCCGTCGCGGCGTAGCCGTCCGGCGGGTAGTAGCGCACGATGGCGGGGTAGGTGCCGGGTGCGAGGTGGAGGCGGACGTTCATCCGGCCGCTGCTTGCCCACATCGTCCCCGCGTAGTCGATGCCGGCGACCTCGGCGATGAGGCGCCCGCCGGTCACGAACGCGCCGTCCGGCGTGGTGGTCCGGACCTCGAGCGGGTGGTCGACGGTGCCCGCCCACCACGTCTCCCTCTGCTCGACCGTCATCGTCGTCGGGATGAGGTCGTCGGCCGCCCGCGCGCCCGGCGCGACGAGCACCGTCAGCGCGAGGACGAGGGCCGTGGCGGCGGCGACGAGCCGCGCCCCGGCACCGGAGGGAAGAACGGAAGCACGGGGTACTGCGTCACCGCTGGTCATCGAGGGTCTTGCTCCTGTCGCGTCGTCGCTGCGCGCAACCTAGCGGAGCCGTGGAGCCGGCGTCCAGGCGTCCCTCGTGCGTCGTCCGGGACTGCTCGGGGTCGAGCCCCGGTCAGGCGGCGGTGGACTGCGCTGCGCGCCGGTCGCGGGCGGCCTGCCGGTCGACGGGCAGCAGCGCGGCGAGGACGGCGAGGACGGCGGCGGCCCCGACGACGAACCAGAAGACGAGGTGCATGGCGGACATGAGGCCGGAGCCGGTGGGGGCGCCGTCGGCCCCGGTGGTGGTGCTCGCGTTGACGATGACGCCGCACACGGCGACGCCGACGGCGGAGCCGAGGGAGCGGGCGAACGCGTTCATGCCGGTGACGGCGCCGCGGGTGCCGTGGGTGGCGGCGGACTGTGCGGCGATGAGGGGCGGGACGGCGGTCAGGCCCATGCCGAGCCCGACGACGAACGTCGTGGCGGCGACGGCGACCAGCGGTGTGGTCGCGCCCAGCAGCAGCATGAGCCCGGTGCCGACGAGCACGAGCACCGACCCGATCATGGCGGTGAGCCGGAACCCGATGCGCAGGTAGAGGTGGCCGGAGTTGGAGGCGGCGATCGGCCAGCCGACGGTCATCGCGGCGAGCGCGAAGCCGGCGAGCAGCGGCCCGTACCCGAGGACGCCCTGCGCGTAGATGGGGACGTAGCTGGACAGGCCGAGGACGATCATGCCGACGACGAGGGAGACGGCGGTGGCGACGCCGACGAGCCGGCCGCGCAGGAGCCGCAGGTCGAGGACGGGATGCTCCGCCCGCAGGGCGTGGAGCACGAAGAGGGCGGCGAGGACGACGGCGGACCCGAGCACGGCCAGGGACGGCGTCGACGTCCAGGCCCAGGTGGTGCCGCCCTCCAGGAGCCCGAGGAGCAGCAGCACGCTGCCGCCGCTGAGCAGCACCGCACCGAGGTAGTCGATGGGCTCACGCGGGCCGGTGCGGGGCGACTCGTGGTACCGGCGCACGATCATCCACCCCGCGACGAGGCACAGCGGCAGGTTGACCCAGAAGATCCACCGCCAGCCCAGGAACTCGGAGAACACGCCGCCCAATGTGGGGCCGAGCACGGAGGAGATCGCCCACACGGACGCGAGGTAGCCCTGCGTCTTCGCGCGCTCCTCGAGGGTGTAGATGTCCGCGGCGATGGTCTGGGAGACCGGCATGACGGCGCCCGCGCCGAGGCCCTGCAGGACGCGGCCGGCGATCATCGCCGTCATCGACCAGGCGGCGCCGCACAGGATCGAGCCGGCGAGGAACAGGCCGATCCCGGCGAGGATCAGCCGCTTGCGGCCCAGGATGTCGGACAGCCGCCCCGCGAGCGGCGTGCTCAGCGCCTGCGCGAGCAGGTACGACGTGAACAGCCAGGGGACCTGCTCGAACGCGCCCAGGCTGGTGGCGATCGTCGCCGAGGCGGTGGCGATGATCGTGGCGTCCAGGGCGACGAGCGCCGTGGCCAGCATGAGCGAGAGCAGGATGGGGCCGCGCTCGGAGCGCAGCCCGACGGAGGACGTCGTCGGCACGAACCTCACAAGCCTCGGGCAACCGTCGGGTATTCCCGACGGCGGCGCGTCAGTCGCCGGGCCAGTCCCCCGTCAGCTTCTCGAACGCCCGCGCCCCGCCGCGCTGCACGAGCGCCTTCGTCACCGAGAAGATCGCGCCCTGGATCAGGGAGGCCAGCAGGATCTCCCGCAGCCGGTACTCCGACTGCAGAGGCGTGGGCGCGTCGTCCGGGTGGCCGGGCGCGACCCGCTTGTAGACCTGCTTGAACACCTGGCCGGCCACGATGCCGCCGACGATCGAACCGACGATGCCGAACGGCTGGTACAGGATCTTCGCGGCCTTGCCCCCGGACTTCTGGACGCGACCGCCGCTCATCTCGTACTCGGTCATGTCCCGACGCTAGGCCGTCCCGCCGTGATCCGCGCCCTGAGCACGGGCTCGAGCACCGGCACCAGCGCCGGAAGGGATCAGTCGTGCGCGGCGCCGGAGTCCGTCTCGACGGCGGGCGCGTCGTGCGGGACCAGCTTGAGGCCGACGACGGCGCCCACGATCCCGACGAGGAACACGACCTTGGCGGCGGAGACCGCCTCCTCGCCGGTGGCCATCGCATAGGTCACGGTGAGGGCCGCGCCGACGCCCACCCACACGGCGTAGGCGGTGCCGAGCGGGATACGGCGCACGGCCCAGCCGAGGCCCGTCATGGACGCGGCCAGGGCGACGAAGAACACGATGCTGGGCCCGAGGCGGGAGAGACCCTCGGACTCCCCGAGCGCGGTGGCCCAGACGGCCTCGCAGACGGCGCTGAGCAGCAGGATCAGCCAAGCCATGGTCAGCTCACCACCTTGAGGCCGATGACGGAGCCGACGAGCAGCACGAGCAGCAGGACGCGCGCGCGGGTGGCGCGCTCCTGACCGGTGACGAACCCCCACACGACGGTGAGGGTGGCGCCGATCCCGACCCAGACCGCGTACGCGGTGCCGGTGGGGAGGTCGGTCATCGCCCAGGCGAGGCCGGCCATGCTCAGCGCCAGCGCGACGACGAACAGGAGGGTGGGGCGGGGCTTGCGGAAGCCCTCGGAGGCGGAGAGCGCGGCGGCCCACACGGCCTCCAGCACCCCGGAGACGATCAGGACGATCCATGCCATGACGAGACGTACCCCTTTCGCGGCAGTCTTGTCGTGGTGCGGGTACTGCTCCCTCGTCCGCGAACCCGCCGTCGGGTTCCGCGTCCCACGGTACCCAAGGGAGTCCCGGGAGTGAATGTCAGATGCCTCACCATCGCCGACGCCGCAGGTCAGAGGGGTCGCACGGGCTGCCGGAGCACGGTGCGCAGTCGCTCGGGCGCGGTGCGGCGCACGTCGCTCAGGTAGATCTCGTGGTGCGGCCCGGCGAACGTCAGCCCGTGGGTGGGCAGGTGGTCGTCGTGCAGGTCGGCGAGCACCGGCCCCTCGTCGTCGTACGACCCGACGTGCAGGGTCTGGACGCTGCGCCCCTCGGTGATCGTCCGCCGTTCCACGAGGTCGAGGGCGGGCAGGTCCTTGGCGGTACGGACCTGCGCGGTGACGTCGGTGACGAGGTCGGTGCCGACCCAGTCGGGCTGGAGCACGAGCATCGTCCACCGCCACGCGTCCTTCTCGCGGCGGACGAACGTGCCCGGGTCGTCGGCCGTCCACAGGCCCTCCAGCGGGGCGACGACGTAGTCCCGGCCGAGGCGTCGTCGGCTCGCGAACTTCAGGGCGTACGACAGGGCGAACAGCGCCTCGACGGCCGCCGCGTAGTCGGGTGCCGTGTTGGGGTCGCCCTCGCCGTCGACGGCGAGGTAGGTCAGGGGTGGCACGTCGACCTCGACGAACCTCCCGCGCGGCGGGGCGTACAGCTCGCCGTGGAGCTTCTTGAGGTCGATCTTGGGGTGCACGGGCGCGGTGACGTGCGGTGCGGGGGCGTCGTCGGCCATGCTCCCGACCGTAGCCCCGCGCGGCCGGACCGGCCCGCGACGTCGTCCGGCCGGGTCGCCCGCCGTGTGATGCTGGGACCCGACGCCGACCGGACGGAGAACGATGAGCCTGGCCAGCCTGCTGCCTGCCGAGACCCACCCCCAGGAGGGGTACGACGGGTTCATCGGCTGGGTGCTGAGCCTCATGGAGACCCTGGGTGAGGTGGGGGTCGGTATCGCCGTGCTGGTGGAGACGTTCGTGCCACCCATCCCGTCGGAGGCCGTCCTGCCGGCCGCCGGGTTCCTCGCCTACGAGGGCCGCATGAACGCGTGGTGGGCGATCGTCGCCGCGACGCTCGGCGCCGTGATCGGCGCCTGGGTGTGGTGGTATCTCGGACGCCTCCTCGGACGGGACCGCACGCGCGCGCTCGTCGAGGCCATCCCCCTGATGGAGGGCGAGGACTTCGACAAGGCGGAGGCGTTCTTCGCGAAGTGGGGCCGGGTCGCCGTGCTGCTGGGCCGCTGCGTCCCCCTGGTGCGCAGCTTCATCTCCATCCCGGCGGGCATCGAACGGATGCCGTTCTGGTCCTTCACGCTGTACACCGCGATCGGTTCCGGGGTGTGGAACGCGATCTGGGTGGGCCTCGGCTACGCGTTCGGTCCCGCCATCAGGCCGGTGCTGGAGCAGTGGAGCGGAATCCTGTCGAACGCCGTGCTCGTCGTGATCGCCCTGCTCCTGGTCTGGTTCGTCGTCGTGCGCCTGCTACGTCGTCGCCGCGACCGCCGCGCCGCCACGGAGCCGCGGGGCTGACGCCCTCCCCGGCCGACGCGCGTCGGAGTCGGCCTGCAGGGGTTGACAGAATGGCTACTGTGTACACATGGACACCCTCGATCGGCAGATCACCACGCGCGCTCTCCGCGACGGACTTTCCGACGTCGTCAGCCGCGTCGCGTTCGGCCACGAGCGAGTCGGTATCACCCGCAACGGCAAGCTCACCGCTGTCCTGGTCGACGTCGACGACTTCGCCACCCTCGAACGCCTCGAGGACGCCGCCGACGTCGCCGCGTACGACGAGGCCACGGCGGAGGACGACGGCACCCGGTACGAGCTGCGTGAGGTTGCAGCCGAGCTCGGCCTGTGACGGCACCCGACCCGGGTCGCCGCTACAGCGTCATCGTCACCAAGCGGGCCAAGAAGGACCTCGCGGCGCTCGACCGGAAGACGGCCCGCCGCGTCGTCGATGCGCTGTTGGCGCTCGAGACGACACCTCGTCCGCCCGGCTGCAAGAAGCTCACCGGCCGTGAGGCCTATCGCGTGCGCATCGGGGACTACCGAGCGATCTACACGGTCGAGGACGACCTCCTCGTGGTCGAGGTGATCCGCGTCGGCCATCGTCGCGACGTCTATCGGTAGAGACACGGGCCGAACGTGGCCGACCCCGGCGACGGGGTGGTTCACCCTCGAGGCCGCTCACCGGCCGGCCGTCAGGGTCGGACCCGGGTGATGCCGGATACCGGCTCCGCGCCCTCGCCCGTAGCGTCGTGGGCATGAGCAGCAACCCGCAGCAGCCCCGCAAGTTCTACCGCCCGACCCAGGGCCGCGTCCTCGGCGGCGTGTGCGCCGGGATCGCCGACTACTTCGGCTGGAGCCGCACCACGGTGCGGGTCCTCGCCGCGCTCTCCGTCCTGATCCCGGGACCCCAGGTCCTCGCCTATATCGTGTGCTGGATCCTGGTGCCGGACCAGCGCAAGGCGTTCGCCTGAGCCGGGAGCGACGGCGGGGCGGCGGGACGTCCGTCCCACCGCCCCGCGCCGCGCACCGTCAGCCGGCGTGCGTGTCCCGCTCGACGAGCGGGTCGGAGGCCTCCTGCCGTGCCTCGCCCGGCTGCGCGCCCGGCGCGCCGAGGTCCGCGCCGGACCGGACCAGGTCCTCGATCTGCTTGCCCGTGCTCGGGTCGACGGCCTTCCAGTAGGCGAACGCGCGCTCCAGGACGTCGCCCTTCACTCCGCCCAGGAGGTGGCCGGCGACGGTCTTGACGAACGCCGCGCGCTGGGCGTCGTCCCACACGTCGCGCACCAGGGTGCCGGCCTGGGAGAAGTCGTCGTCCCGTTCCCGCAGCGTGTACGCCTGGCGCACCATCTCGCCGTCGGACTCCCAGGACGTGTCGACGACGCCGACCTCGTCGGCGTAGCCGCGACCGAACGAGTTGGGCGCGTACACCGGGTCGTCCCCGCGGTGGTCGTACGCCATCGGTCCGTCCTGCGTGTAGGAGTTGACGTCGACGTGCGGCCGGTTCACGGGGAGCTGGAGGTAGTTCGCCCCGATGCGGTGGCGGTGCGTGTCCGCGTAGGCGAACGCCCGCCCCAGCAGCATCTTGTCCGGGCTGAACCCGATCCCCGGCACCAGCGCCGACGGCTCGAACGCCGCCTGCTCGATCTGTGCGAAGAAGTTGTCCGGGTTCTTGTTCAGCGTCATCGTGCCGACCTCGATCAGCGGGTAGTCGCTGTGCGGCCAGATCTTCGTCAGGTCGAACGGGTTGGTGTGGTAGGTCTTCGCGTCCTCGTACGGCATGACCTGCACCGACAGCGTCCACGACGGGAACTCGCCGCGGTCGATCGCCTCCGACAGGTCGCGCCGGTGGAAGTCGGCGTCCTGCCCCGCGATGCGGGTGGCGTCGTCGTCGGTGAGCCCCTCCACCCCCTGGTTCGAGTGGAAGTGGTACTTGACCCAGTGCTTCTCGCCCGCCGCGTTCACCCACAGGTAGGTGTGCGAGCCGTACCCGTTCATGTGCCGGTACGTCCTCGGGATGCCGCGGTCGCCCATGAGGTAAGTGACCTGGTGCGCCGACTCGGGGTTGAGGCTCCAGAAGTCCCACTGCATGTTGTTGTCGCGCAGGCCGTTGCCGCCGCGCCGCTTCTGGCTGCGGATGAAGTGCGGGAACTTCATCGTGTCGCGGATGAAGAAGATCGGCGTGTTGTTGCCCACGAGGTCGTAGTTGCCCTCGTCGGTGTAGAACTTCAGGGCGAACCCGCGCGGGTCGCGCCACGTGTCGGGGGAGCCCTGCTCGCCCGCGACGGTGGAGAAGCGGGCGAGCATCTCGGTGCGGACCCCGGGCTGGAACAGCCCGGCCTTCGTGTAGGCCGAGACGTCCCCGGTGGTCTCGAAGACGCCGAACGCGCCGGAGCCCTTCGCGTGGACGTTCCGCTCCGGGACGCGCTCCCGGTTGAAGTGCGCCATCTGGTTGAGGAAGTGCACGTCGTGCAGGACGATCGGGCCGTCCGGTCCGACCGTCAGGCTGTTGCGGTCGCTCTGCGCCGGCGCGCCGGTGTCGGTCGTGGAGCCGAGCTGCGCCTCGGGCGACGGGCCGGTCTGCACGGACGTGCCGTCGTCGGGCTGGGGGATGTCGGTCATCGTTCTCGTCCTCCTCGTGGTTCGGGCCGCTGCGGGCGGGTGAGAACGTTCCCCAGTCTGCGACGCCCGACCCGTTCGGGCGACCTGGGCAACCGTCGGTCAGTCCTGCCGCCCGGCCCCCGCAGCCCCACGGCGGGTGTCCCGGCGCAGGTATCCCCAGGCCAGCACGACGCACACGGCACCGTTGAGCAGGCCCGCGGCGACGTCCGCCGGGCCGTGCATGCCCCGGTAGAGCCGCGAGACGCCGACGGCGAACGGCACGATCATGCACAGGACCGTCACGACCCACCGCAGCACACGGTTCTCGATGCGCTGCGCCAGGAGCGCGAGCGTGAACCACAGGGCGGCCGACGCCCCGGTGTGACCGCTGGGGAAGCTGGACGTCGGCGGCGCGTCGTCGAGCTTCTCCACGTCCGGGCGCTCGCGGCCGACCACGAGCGACGACGTGAGGAAGATGAGCGCCTGCAGGGAGACGGCGAGCGCGGGGACCACGGCGAACCACCACTGCCGGGTGCGCCACCACAGGTAGATCGCGGTGAGCGCGGTGGCGGCGATGACGAACTGCGTCATCCCCAGGTGGCCGACCCACTCGGTGACGGTGTTCAGCACGGGGGTGCGCCGCTCGGCGAACCAGCCCTCGATGCCGTCACCGGCGGGCAGGTCGCCGAGCGGCTCGACGATGAGGAACCCGATCCCGACGATCAGGCACCACAGCCCGACGGCGGGGGCGAGCGCCCGCACGGCGAGGTCGCGCGCAGCCTGCTTGCCGCTCGGGCGGCTCGTGTCGAGCTCGTAGCGATGGACGAACGTGCTCATTCAGGCCTCCGGTGCGGTGCGGCCACGGGTGGGGTTCCACCCGCGATAGCCGAGGTAGGACGAGGTCGACACGACGGCGCCGAGCAGCACGCCCGCGACGACGTCGGTCGGGTAGTGCACGCCGAGGAAGATCCTGTCGGCGCAGGTGAGCAGGGTGAGCAGGGTCGCGACGACGGGCACGACGACCCGTGCGCGCGGGCCGAGGAGCGGCCACACCAGGAGGGTGAGCGTGACGGCGGCCGTGGCGGCGGCGGTCGCGTGCCCGGACGGGAAGCTGTAGCCGGGGGCGTCCACGAAGGTCCCGTCGACCAGCGGGCGGACACGGCCCACGGACTCCTTGGCGAGCTGGACGAGCCCCCAGGACACGAGGAGCGTGACCACCGCCCACGCCGCCCGGGAGGCCAGGCCGTGGCGTCGCCACACCCACAGGGCGAGCAGCGCACCGGCCGCGTTGACGAGGCCCGGCTGGGTGATCGCCGACCACGCCACGAGCGCCGTCTCGAGGGCGGGGTGCGCGGCGGTGACGGCGGTCGCGGCGTCCACGACGGCCTGGTCGAGGTCGTGCAGGGCGCCGTTCGTGCGGACCAGCCACGTGAGCACGAGGAACGGGACGAACCCGACCAGGCCCCACACGACCGCCCGGGTCAGGGCTCGGGCTCGGGGTGCGGGTCGGTCGGCTCGGCATTCCCGGGACGCTAGTGCCAGGTTCGCCCCGGCGCGCGGCGAGATGTCGGCAATGTGGCGCTCACCACGGGCCGAGCACGGGCGCGGGGACAGGGACGGGGACGACGCAGTCGGCGAGGAGCGTCCCGTCGGCGCTGGTGAGGACGGCGTGAGCCGTCCAGCCGGCGATGTCGTACGGCGTCTCGACCCCGACCTCGGGCCCGACCGGCTCGGGGAGCGACGCCTCGAGGTACACCGCGCCGTCGGACGGGAAGTCCCCGGTGACCGCGCCTCCGCCGTCGGCGGTCGAGCTCAGGTTCAGCCCGTCGGGGGACCGCAGCGAGAGCGCCGCGACGGTGTCCTCGCCCATGGCGCTGTCGCCGTCGTCGTTCAGGACGGCGTGAGCCGTCCAGCCGGCGACGACCACCGTCGTCGGCTCCTCGACCCGACGGATCCCGAGCCGTGACGACCACCGCTGGGCCGTCGTCGACTCGACGAACGCCGTCGCGGCGAGCGGTCCGTCGCTGCGGCAGGACGTCGTCTCCGCCGCGCCCGTCGAGGTGCCGCCGCCCGTCACGAGGCACGCCGCGGCGGCGAGCGCGCACACCACGAGCGCCGCGACGCTGGTGGTCCACGACGGCCAGGTCAGCCGGGGTGCGACGCGGCGCAGCCACATCACCCAGGGGTGCGGGCGCGGGCGCGTCGACCGGACGACGACGGTGCCGAGCAGCGAGTCCGCGAACGTGCGGCCCTCCCGGTGCCAGGCGGCGCGCAGGTAGCCGATCATGAGGAACGCGTCGAGGAAGTGGGCCAGCCAGCGCAGGATCGTGCCCGCCAGCCCGATCGGGCGGCCCGACCCGGCGTCGACGACGGCGATCCCGGCGGCCCGCTTGCCCGGCGTCATCCCGGTGTACGCCTGGAGGACCGCCAGGGCGAGCAGCGTGCCGCCGGTCCACCACCCGGTACCGGCCGGCAGCGGGTCCTCGTCGCCGCCCCACAGCGGCAGCGTCGCCAGACCCACGGACGCCCCCGTGGCGAACCAGACGATCGTCGCCACCACGGCCGAGTCGAGCAGCACCGCGATCGCCCGCACCCCCCACGACGCCTTCGGCCGCTCGGGCGTGAACGGACCGTCGACCGCCGGGCGGCGGCGAGAGCCGGGCGGCGTCGACGCGGGCCGCGGGCCCGACCAGGGCGGGACGAGATACGGCCCGGCGCCCGTCGGTGCGGCGGTGGGCGGGCCCTCGGCACCGACGGTCGTCATGCCCGGATGCTCCCAGCCGTCCCGGCCGGTGTCCACCCTCGTCCGAGGGGTGTGGCACGGGCACCGGCCGGGGCCGCCGGGAGCAGAGCGGTCAGGCCTCGAGCGGCTCGGCGGACCGCAGGGCGACCGGCACCTCGGCGGAGGTGCCGGCGGGTGCCGGCGCGGCGGTCACCGGGACCGGTGCGTCGGTCGCGGTGCGGTCGACGTGCCGCAGGTCGATCTCCTCCTCCGCGCGGGGCCGCGTGAGCAGTGCGGTGACGACGAACGCCGTCACCCCGGCCGCGGCGGCGACCAGCGTGGCCCAGCCGTCGAAGTCCGCGGTGACCAGGTCGTTGTCGACGTACAGCAGGGTGTTCGGCACGCCGTAGAGCGTCGGCGTGAGCGCGAGGAAGGTGACCCGGACGACGAACCCGACGCCCGCGCCGACGAGCGCCGCCGTCGACGTGGACCGCCGCCAGAACAGACCGAGCAGGAACGGCGCGATGAGGCAGGCGAGCATGAGGTCGAACGCGAGGGTGAGCAGGATGCCGGTCTGGGAGACCCGCACGGCGAGGAAGATGCCGACGAGGACGACGGGCAGCATGGCGATGCGGGTCCAGCGCAGCAGCGGGTCGTGGTGGCCGGGCGCGACCTCACGGCGCACGCCGGCGATGTTGCGGACGGCGACGGCCGAGGTCGCGAGGATCGCGCCGGACGCCGTCGAGAAGGACGCCGCGACGATGCCGGACAGCACGAGGATGGCGAGCAGCGCGGGCGCGAAGTCGTCGAGGAGCTGGTAGATGATCGGGGCGTCGGCCGCCGACAGCCCGAGCTCGGCGACGGTGGTCAGCGCGATGAGGGACCACAGGACGCCGACGACGGCGGTCGCGCCGGCCCCGATGAAGCACGCCTTCTGGGCGCCCTCCGGGGTCTTCGCCCCGAAGATGCGCTGCATGAAGTCGATGGCGACGAGGTCGCCGATGCCGAGGGAGACGAGGGTGGCCCAGTTGATGGCGGCGCCCTGGGCGGGGTCGGTGAGCTGGCCGAGGTCGAACGGGCCCATGCCCTCCGGGATCGTGATGCCCCAGGTGGAGGCGACCCACACGAACAGCGCGACGGTGGCGACGCCGGTGATGACGGCCTGGATGACGGCGGTGTAGGCGTCGGAGAACAGGCCGCCGCCGATCGTGTAGGCGAGCACCAGGCACACGGCGAGGACGACGCCGACGATGTACGGCATGCCGGTGAAGTACTCGACGAGGAACCCCATCGCGACGAGGTTCCCGGCGAGCAGGATGGTGAACGCGAAGACCATGAGCAGGGAGGCGACGAGCTCGACGGGACGGTTGTAGCGGCGCGCGAAGAAGTCGCCGAGGGTCAGCAGGCCCATACGGTTCATCGGCTTGGCGAGGAAGAGTCCCGCGAGCAGCAGGCAGATCGCCAGCCCGAGGGCGAGGGAGGCCCCGGCCCAGAACCCGTACCCGGAGCTCATGTCCGTGTTGCCCACGGTGGCGTTGGAGTCGACGGCGGCGGTGGTGAGGGCGACGGCGACGAGCGGGATGCCGAGCTGGCGCCCGGCGACGAGGTAGTTGGCGCTGTCACCGTCGACCTTGCGCGCGACGGCGATGCCGACGACGAGGACGAGGAGGACGGTCAGCGCGACACCGGTGATGATCATGCGTGCTCCTGGCAGTGGTCGCGGCGCCGAGCAACTTTCGATCACTCGACAGATAGTGACCACGATTCAGCCGCACCCATGTTTCGGGCGTACTACCTTCCCGGGAACATTCACGTGACATGTGCCGCGCGCCACACCCGCGACAGGCAGGTGGGCTGGTCAGCCGGCGAGCTCGGCCGCGAGCGCCGCGGCCTGGGTGCGCACGGTGCGCAGCCGGGCCTCGCGGACGCCGAGGAGGCGCTGGGCGGCGTCGGCCAGCAGCGGGGCCACGTCGGCGGCGTCGAGGTCCGGCTCGGTGCGGCGGCGCAGGATGACGGACTCCACCAGCCCGAACACCAGGCTGGCCTGCGGATGGGCGGCGTCCTCGTCCGTGCCGAGGACGTCGGAGACCAGGCTGCGGTAGACGCCGTAGAGCTGCTGCCGGTCGGCGTGGAACGGCGCGAACCGGTCGTCGCCCAGCTCGGGGAGCAGGTACAGCGAGCCGGTGTTGTCCTCTCCGGACAGCAGCAGGCCGACGTCGTAGGCGCACAGGGCCCACAGGCGGACGTCGGCGGGCTCGTCGCGGCCCGCGAGCGTGGTGGCGTACTCGACCGACGGCTCGACGGTGGCGCGCAGCAGGGCGAGGAGGATCGCGTGCTTGCCCGTGAAGTAGTGGTACATGCTCGCCTGCGAGATCCCGGCGCCCTGCGCGATGGCGTAGGTGGAGGTGCTGCCGAACCCCGTCTCGCAGAACAGGCGTGCCGCGGCGACGAGGATGTCCTGCTCGGTCGTGAGGCCCGAGGTGGAGGGGCCCTGGGCACGGGGACGACCGAGGCGAGGCATGCCGCGACGCTAGCAGGGCGGACCGGGTCGGACGGCGCCCGGACGGCTGCCGGACGAGCACCCGGCCGGCAGCCGCCGGGGTCAGCGCACCAGGCAGGGCCGCTTCGGGTCGAACTCCCAGTCCGCCACGAGGTACTGCATGGCGACGGCGTCGTCGCGCGACCCGAGCCCGTGCTCCCGGTACAGCTCGTGGGCGGCGGCGAGACGGTCGGGGTCGACCTGCACCCCGAGCCCCGGTGCGGTCGGCACGCGGATCTGCCCGTCGCGGATCAGCAGCGGGTCCGTCGTCAGGCCCTGCCCGTCCTGCCAGATCCAGTGCGTGTCCAGCGCGGTGATCTCGCCCGGCGCCGCGGCTCCGACGTGCGTGAACATCGCGAGCGAGATGTCGAAGTGGTTGTTGGAGTGCGACCCCCAGGTCAGACCGAACTCGTGGCACAGGTGCGCCACGCGGACCGAGCCCGCCATCGTCCAGAAGTGCGGGTCCGCCAGCGGGATGTCGACGGCGTGCTCCCGCACGGCGTGCGCCATCTCCCGCCAGTCCGTCGCGATCATGTTCGTGGCGGTCGGCAGGCCCGTGGCGCGCCGGAACTCCGCCATGACCTCGCGGCCGGAGAACCGGCCCTCGGCGCCGCACGGGTCCTCGGCGTACGCGACGACGCCGCGCATCCGCCGGCCCAGCCGGACCGCCTCGTCGAGCAGCCAGCCGCCGTTCGGGTCGAGCGTGATCCGCGCGTCGGGGAACCGCTCCTTGAGCGCGACGACGGCGTCGACCTCCAGGTCGCCCGCCTGCACCCCGCCCTTGAGCTTGAAGTCGGTGAACCCGTAGCGCTCCTGGGCGGCCTCGGCGAGGCGCACGACGGCGTCGGGCGTCAGCGCCGCCTCGCGTCGCAGCCGCGACCAGGCGTCCGGCCCGTCGGGCTCGCGCAGGTACGGCAGGTCGGTGGCGTCGGGGTCGCCGACGTAGAACAGGTAGCCGAGCATGGGCACGGCGTCGCGCTGCTGGCCCTCGCCGAGCAGCTCCGCCACCGGCACCCCGAGAGCCTGCCCGTGCAGGTCGAGCAGAGCGGACTCCAGCCCGGTGACGGCGTGCACGGTGGTGCGCAGGTCGAACGTCTGGTTGCCGCGCCCGGCGGCGTCGCGCGCGGCGAACGTCGTCGCGACCTGGCGCAGCAGCGACCGGAAGCGGGCGACGGCCTGCCCGACGACCAGCGCGCCGGCGTCCTCGATCGTGGTGCGGATCTTCTCCCCGCCCGGCACCTCGCCGAGCCCGGTGCGCCCCTCGGAGTCCTCGACGAGCACGACGTTGCGCGTGAAGAACGGCCCGTGGGCGCCGGACAGGTTGAGCAGCATCGAGTCGTGCCCGGCGACGGGCACCACCTGGACCCGCGCGACGGTGGGCGCGCTCATGCCGCGCCCCCGCCGAGCTCGACGCGGCCGTCGACCAGGCGGTCGAGGTGCCACGGGTTGTCCGTGCGCAGGGGTGCGGGCAGCAGCTCCTCGGGCAGGTTCTGGTAGGCGACGGGACGCAGGAAGCGCTCGATCGCCAACGTCCCGACGGAGGTGGAGCGCCCGTCGGACGTCGCGGGGAACGGTCCGCCGTGCACCATCGCGTGCCCCACCTCGACGCCGGTCGGCCAGCCGTTGACGAGGATCCGCCCGACCTTGCGCTCCAGCACGGGCAGCAGCCGGCGCGCGGAGGCGGTGTCGGCGGCGGTCAGGTGGAGCGTCGCGGTGAGCTGGCCCTCCAGGCGGCCGACGGCGGCGAGCAGCTCGTCGTCGTCGGCGTACCGCACGACCAGCGAGGCGGCGCCGAAGATCTCCTGCTCCAGCACCGGGTTGGCGAGGAACGTCGCGACGTCCGCGATGAAGACCTGCGGAGCCGGGGCGTTCTCCCCGGCTCCCGGCGTCCCCGCGCCGACGCGCTCCACGCCGTCCTGCCCGGCCAGCTCGTCGACGCCCTGGTGCCAGGCCGCGGCGATGCCGGCGGTGAGCATGGTCTGCCCGGTGGTGGCCGCCGCGGCACGGCCGACGGCGTCGACGAACGCGTCGCCGTCGTCGCCGCGCGGCACCAGCACCACGCCGGGGGCGGTGCAGAGCTGGCCCGACGACCCGGTGACCGACGTCAGGTACGCCTGGGCGAGGCCGTCGACGTCGTCCTTCACCGCGCCCGGCAGCACGACGACGGGGTTGACCGAGCTCATCTCGGCGTAGACGGGGATCGGCACCGGCCGGGACGCGGCCGCGGCCACGAGCGCCAGGCCGCCGCTGCGCGAGCCGGTGAACCCGACGGCCTGGATCACCGGGTCGGTGACCAGGGCGCGGCCCACCGCGGTACCGGGCCCGTGCACGAGGGAGAAGACGCCCGGGTGCAGGCCCGACTCCTCGACGGCGTCCGCGACGGCGCGGCCGACGAGCTCGCCGGTGCCGAGGTGTGCGGAGTGCGCCTTGACGACGACGGGGCAGCCCGCCGCGAGCGCCGAGGCGGTGTCGCCCCCGGCGGTGGAGAACGCGAGCGGGAAGTTGCTGGCGCCGAACACGGCGACGGGCCCGACGGGGATCTTGCGCTGCCGGATGTCGACGCGGGGCAGCGGGGTGCGGTCGGGCTGCGCGGGGTCGATGCGCACGCCGTGGTGGCCGCCCTGGCGCACCACGGCGGCGAACAGGCGGAGCTGGCCGGTGGTGCGGGCCAGCTCGCCGCGCAGCCGCGCCTCGGGCAGGCCGGTCTCCCGCATCGCGCGGTCGACGACGGCGTCCCCGACGGCCTCGACGTTGTCGGCGACGCGCTCCAGGAACTGTGCGTGCGGCTCCGGCGCGAGGGTGGAGAACGAGTCGAAGGCCTCCAGCGCGGCGGCCGTGGCGACCGTGACCTGGTCGGGGTCGAGCAGGGAGTAGGCGGGGGCGAGCTCCTCGCCGGTGGCGGGGTCGCGGCCGACGACGGTGCCGGCGGTCCCCTCCAGCGGGGCGCCCGCGACGATCGAGTGGCCGGTGAGCACGGCGGTGGGGGTCATGACTTCCTTCCTTCGCGGTGTCGTCAGCGGGTGAGGGCGGACTCGGTGGGGCGGACGCCCGCGGCGTCGACGAGCGCCCGCAGGTCGTCGACGTCGGCGGCCGTGAGGTCCTGCAGGGGCGGGCGGACGCCGCCCAGGTCGCGGCCGACGGCGCGCAGGCCGCCCTTGACGATCGACACCCCGTAGCCCTTCGCACGGTCCCGGATGTCGAGGTACGGCAGCACGAACCTGTTGAGCTTCTCGGTGACGGCGTCGCGGTCCTGCGCACGGACGTCGCGGTAGAACGCGAGGGCGAACTCGGGCACGAAGTTGTACATCGCCGAGGAGTAGGTGCTCATGCCGAGCTGGAGCAGCGGCAGGGCGTAGGTCTCCGCGGTGGGCAGGCCGCCGAGGTAGAAGAGCCGGTCGCCGTTGCGGGCGTAGACCCGGGTGAGGTGCTCGATGTCGCCGACGGCGTCCTTGAAGCCGATGAAGTTGGGGTGCCGGTCGGCGAGCCGTGCGACGGTCTCGGCGGAGTAGATCGCGTTGGCCCGGTTGTAGACGATGACGCCGGTGCCGGTGGCGGCGCAGACCGCGGAGGCGTGCTCGAGCAGGCCCTGCTGGTCGCACTCGGTGAGGTAGGGCGGCAGGAGCAGCACGCCCTCGGCCCCGGCGGCCTCGGCGGCGCGGGCGTTCTCGACGGCCTGCGCGGTGTTGCCGCCGGCGCTGCCGAGCACGGGGGTGCGGCCCTGGGCGGACTCCACGGCCAGCCGGAACACACGGGCGGCCTCAGTCGGCGTGAGGCTGAAGCCCTCGCCCGTCCCGCCCGCGGCGAACAGCCCGCCGACGTCGAAGCTGGTCTGCCAGTCGATGTGCTCGCGGTACCGCGCCTCGTCCACGTCGCCGTCGGCGGTGAACGGGGTGACGGGGAACGACAGCAGGCCGTCCTTGAGCGTTCGGGCAAGGTCCGCGGGTGAGTACGTGGCCACGTGGCCCCTCCTGTGACAGACGTCGACGTCGGCGAATGGTTCTGTCGGTCAACCTACGAAGCCATCACGATGCCTGTCCAAGCCCGAGTCGGCATCGATTCATGCCGGGCGAGCATCGCTGCCGGGTGCGCTCTAGTCCTGGTCGGAGCGCAGGTGGTGCAGCAGCTGGTGCAGCGCAGGGTTCTTCGACGTCCGGTCCCAGATGGCGTGCAGCTCCACCACGCCGTGCGGCACGTCCGCCAGCTCGAGGAACCGCACCCCGGGAAGGCCGAGCAGCCGCGCCGACTCGGGCACGAACGCCACCCCACGGCCCGCCCCGACCAGCGAGCACATCGTGAGGATCTGGCTCACGACGTGCACGACGTCCGCGTGCGACAGGTCCACGTACCGCACGACCATGTCGTAGAAGTAGCGCGCCTTCGTCGGGTGGTGGCCGATGATCGGCAGGTCGCGCAGGTCCGCGGCGCGCACCGCGTACGACGTGGCGAGCGGGTGCGACTCCGGCACGACGAGCACGAGGTCCTCGGACAGCAGCAGCCGGGAGTCGAACAGCTCGTCGTCGAAGGGTGGCCGCCCGAGCGCGAGGTCGAGCTCGCCGCGCCGGATCGCCTCGATCTGCTCGATCGTGACGAGCTCCTGGAGGTCGAGGTCGACGGCGGGCATGACCTCGGAGATGGTCTGCATCAGCGTGCCGAGCAGGCTGAACCCGGTGGCGGCGGTGAAGCCGAGCCGCAGGACGCCCGCACGGCCGGCCGCGATCCGGCGGGCGAGGGCCGGTGCGGCGTCCGCGGCGGTGAGCAGCCGACGCGCCTCGGCGAGGAACACCGTGCCGGCGCTGGTGAGCTCGACGTGCCGGTTGTCGCGGTCGAGGAGCGCGACGCCGACGGCACGCTCCAGCTTCTGCACCTGCCGGCTCAGCGGCGGCTGCGTCATGCTCAGGCGTTCCGCCGCGCGCCCGAAGTGCAGCTCCTCCGCGACCGCCACGAAGCAGCGGACCTGGTCGAGGGTGTACATGCGCCTCCTTGATGCCTTCCTTGGATCAAGTCATGCCGTTTCTGGCTTAGACAGGCATCGTACGACCGCCCTACTGTCGAGAAGCCCCAGCACTGCGGTGCCCGCACCGCACCGGACGTCTCAACGAGGAGAACCCTGATGACACCCGCACGCCGGACCCTCACCGGGGCCGCCGCCGCCGCCACCGTCCTCGCCCTCGCCGCCTGCGGCGGCAACGTCGGGGGCGGCTCCGACGCCGGGTCGTCGGCCGCCTATCCGTCCGGCCCCGTCACCCTCACCGTCGGTCAGGACGCCGGCGGCTCCACCGACCTCATCGCACGCGCCGTCGCCGACGGCATGGCGGACGACCTCGGTGTCGCGGTCCCCGTCGTCAACCGCGCCGGGGCCAACGGCGCCGTCGCCACCCAGGAGGTCGCGGCCAAGCCCGCGAACGGGCAGGACCTCGTCCTGCTCAACGCCTCCCTCATCACCATCACGCCTCTGGCCGTCTCCGAGGACGAGGCCGTCAGCCTCGACGAGCTCGACGTCATCAAGGGCCTGTCGCAGGACGACTACGTGCTGGTCGCCAGCAAGGAGTCCGGGTTCCAGACCCTCGACGACCTCGAGGCGGCCTCCGGCGACCTCACCTACGGCACCACCGGCGTCGGCACCGGCTCCCAGCTCGCCCAGGCGCTGCTGTTCGCGCAGGCGGAGATCGAGGGCCAGGACATCCCGTTCGACTCCGGCTCGCCCGCCCTCACCGCCGTCGTCGGCGACCAGGTCCAGGTCGCGACCATCCAGCTCGGCGAGGCCAAGCCGCAGATCGACGCCGGCAACGTCGTGCCGCTCCTCGCGTTCTCCCAGGAGCGCAACCAGTTCCTGCCCGACGTCCCGACCGCCGCGGAGGAGGGCTACGACGTCCCCGTCGCGCAGTACCGCGCCCTCGCCGCACCGAAGGGTCTGCCCGACGACGTCAAGGCCCGGCTCGTGGAGTCCGTGGACGCGGCGATCGCCACCGACACCTACCAGCAGTTCAACGAGAACCAGCTGCTGACCCCCCACGAGATCTCCGGCGACGAGGTGGTCACCGAATGGACCGAGCTGGCCGACAGGTACGAGGAGCTGACCGAGGAGTACGGCATCTCCCTCACGGAGTGACCAGCCGACGACGCCCGAGGAGCAGCATGATGACGACCCAGCACCCCGAGACCCCGACGCCGCGCGAGCCCGCGCCGACGCCCCCGGCCGACGACGCTGCGTCGCCCGCGGACGCACCGACGCTGCGCGAGGTGGTCACCGGGGCCACCGCCGAGAGCGAGTCCGAGGCCGACGAGCAGCTCCCGCCGCCCGCCGGTGGCGTCGCGAACCTCGCCGCCGCCCTGGTCACCCTCGGGCTCGGGGTGCTGGGCGTCGTCGTCTCCGTCGCGCTGGGGATCGGCACCCCCGCCCAGCCGGGATCAGGCATGTGGCCGCTCGCGGTCAGCGTCGCGCTCGTCGTGCTGTCCCTCGCGCAGCTCGTCGTCGGCCGTGCGGGCGGCGACGGGGAGAAGTTCACACGGCACTCCTGGTACCCGGTCGTCGGGCTGGTCACGCTGCTCGGCATGGTGGCCCTGCTGCCCGTCGTCGGGTTCGAGATCCCGTCCCTGCTGCTCTGCCTCGTGTGGACGAAGTTCCTCGGCGGGGAGACCTGGCGGTCCGCCGTCCTCACGTCCGTCGTCACGACCGGGGCGCTCTACGCGATCTTCGTCGGGGCGCTCGGCACCAACGTCCCCCACCTGTTCTGACCCGCGCGAAGGAGACGCCACGTGGACAACCTGCAGAACGTCGTCGCCGGGTTCGAGGTCGTGCTCGAGCCGACCAACCTCCTGTACTGCCTCCTCGGGGTCGTCATCGGGATGCTGGTCGGCGTGCTGCCCGGCCTCGGACCGGCGGCCACGATCGCCATCCTGCTGCCCCTCACCTACGGCATCGAGCCGGTCACCGCCATCATCATGCTCGCCGGGATCTTCTACGGCGCCCAGTACGGCGGCACCATCACGTCCGTGCTGCTCCGGCTGCCCGGTGAGGCCAGCTCGGTCGTCACCGTGCTCGACGGCCACGCCCTGGCACGTCAGGGCAAGGCCGGGACCGCGCTCGGCATCGCCGCGATCGGCTCGTTCGTCGGCGGCACCATCGCCATCGTCGGCCTGACCTTCCTCGCGCCGCTCGTCGCCGGCTTCGCCCTCGACTTCGGCCCGCCCGAGTACGCGGCGCTCGCCCTGCTCGGCATCCTGCTGGTGGCGACCATCGCCTCCGGCGCCCGTGTCAAGGCGCTCATCGCCGCCGTCGTCGGGCTGCTCCTGGCCACCGTCGGGCGCGACGCCTTCACCGGCGTCGAGCGGTTCACGTTCGGCAACCTCGACCTGGCCGACGGCATCGACTTCGTCCCCGTCGCGATGGGCCTGTTCGGGCTCGGCGAGATCCTCTACAACCTGGAGGAGCGCCACCGCGCCGTGCACGCGCCCCGCAAGGTGACGAACGTGTGGCCGTCACGTCAGGACCTGCGCCAGTCGTCCGGCGCCGTGGGCCGCGGCTCCGTCCTCGGGTTCTTCCTCGGCGTCCTGCCCGGAGGTGGCGCCACGATCGCGTCGATGGCCGCCTACGCGACGGAGAAGCGCCGCGCCAAGGACCCGTCCCGGTTCGGCAAGGGCGCGATCGAGGGCGTCGCCGGGCCGGAGACCGCGAACAACGCCGCCGCGACCAGCTCGTTCATCCCGCTGCTGACGCTCGGCATCCCCGCCAACGCCACCATGGCCCTCATGTTCGGCGCGCTGCTCATCCAGGGCGTCACCCCCGGCCCGCAGCTCGTCGACCAGGACCCGGAGCTCTTCTGGGGCGTCGTCAACTCGATGTACATCGGGAACGTGCTGCTCCTGATCATGTCGATCCCGCTGGTGGGGATCTTCGTGCGGATCCTGCGGGTGCGGCCCGCGATCCTCGCGCCCGTCACGGCCCTCATCACGCTGCTCGGCGCGTACACGATCAACAACTCCGTGTTCGACGTCCTGCTGGTCGTCCTGTTCGGCGCCGTCGGCTACCTCATGAAGAAGTTCGGCTTCGAGCCCGGACCCCTCGTCCTGGCCTTCGTCCTGGGCTCCCTGCTCGAGGAGAGCGTGCGCCGCTCGCTGCTGCTGTTCGGCGGCGACCCCACCGGGTTCCTGACCCGCCCGATCTCGGCCGTCCTGCTGGCGCTGTTCGTCGTCGTCGCCGTCTGGCCGATCATCCGTTCCACCCGCCGGCGCCGCAGCGCCGCGCAGGACACCATCGACCGCGAAGGAGCATCCGTATGAGCATCGTCGTGGGGTACGTCCCGACAGCCGTGGGCGAGGCGGCGACCACGGCGGCCATCGCCGAGGCCCGCCTGCGCGGCGAGGAGCTCCTGGTCCTCAACTCGGCGCGGGAGGGCTCGCTCGTCGAGTCGACCGTCGCCAGCGACGACGACCTCTCCCGCGTCCTGGCCGACGCCGCGGCCGCGGGCGTCGTCGCGCGGGTCGTGCGCGGCACGCACCGCGACGACTTCAGCGAGGAGATCCTCGAGCTGGCCGCCGCGCACGACGCCAGCCTGATCGTCATCGGGCTGCGTCGGCGCAGCCCGGTCGGCAAGTTCATCATGGGGTCTGTCGCGCAGCGGATCCTGCTCCAGGCCGAGCACCCCGTGCTGGCGGTCAAGCCACGCGCCTGACCGTTCCGCCGGGCGGGCGCGTCAGCGCGCCTGCCCGGTCTCCGCGAGGAGACGCCGCCGCGAGGCGGCCAGGTGGACCCGCATCGCCGCCGCGGCGGCGAGCGGGTCCTGGCCCGTCAGGGCGTCCAGCACCGCGCGGTGCTCCTGCACGACCGTGACGAAGCGGTCGCCCTCGGGAGGATCGAGCCGGCCGCGCGGCATGGCGATCATCTGCGGACCGAGCCGGTCGACGGCGTCCAGCAGGTACCGGTTGTGCGAGGCCTCCGCGACGAGCCGGTGGAACCCGAAGTCGTGCTGCATGGCGGTGGAGGGGTGGTCGTACGCCGTGCGCAGGTCGTCGAGGCGGGCCGTCAGCGCGGCGAGCTGCGCCGGGGTGCGACGCTCCGCCGCGAGTGCTGCCGTCTGCGTCTCGAGGCCCAGGCGGTAGTCGAGGAGCGCGAGGCGGTCCTCGACGGTGCGGGCGAGAGGGGCGGCACCGGCGTCGTCGGCCGGCGGCGTCAGCGCGTACGAGCCGCTGCCCCGCCGGGTGTGGACGAGACCCTCGTTGTTGAGGCGGGCGACGGCCTCGCGCACGACCGTGCGGCTCACGCCGTGCTCGGCGGCGAGGCGCGGCTCGCTGGGCAGCTTCTCGCCCGGAGCGATCACCCCGTCGACGATCTGCGCGCGGAGCGTGGCGACCAGGGCGCTGCTCAGGGTCGGTGGCATGGCCCCATGCTTCCATCCCGTCCGCGGCCGGCGGCGGGGCCCCGGAGGGCTCGCCCGCCGCCGACCGGGTTCATCGCGTGCCGACGAGCACGCTGTCCGTGGTCCAGGCCCGCGCCTGGTCGGTGAGGGTGACGCCGAGCCCAGGGCGGTCCGGGACGAGCATCCGGCCGTCCTTCGTCTCCAGGCGCTCCTCGAAGAGCGGGTCGAGCCAGTCGAAGTGCTCGACCCACGGCTCGCGGGGGTAGGTGGCCGCGAGGTGCAGGTGAATCTCCATGGCGAAGTGCGGTGCCAGGTCGAGGCCCGCCTGGTCGGCGAGGGTCAGGAGCCGCAGGAACTGGGTGATCCCGCCGACGCGGGGGGCGTCGGGCTGGATGATGTCGCACGCCCGGGTCGCGATGAGGCGCTCGTGCTCGGCCACGGACGCGAGCATCTCGCCCGTCGCGATCGGCGTGTCCAGGGCCGCGGCGAGCGCGGCGTGACCCTCGGCGTCGTAGGCGTCGAGCGGCTCCTCGATCCACACCAGGTCGTACGGCTCCAGGCGGCGGCCCATGCGCAGGGCGGTGGTGCGGTCCCACTGCTGGTTCGCGTCGACCATGAGGGGGACGTCGGGCCCGATGTGCTCTCGTACGGCCTCGACGCGCGCGAGATCGGTGCGGTTGTCGGGCAGGCCGACCTTGATCTTGATGCCACCGATGCCCTCCTCGATCGAGCGGGTGGCGCGGTCCTTGACCTCGCCGATGCTCGCGTTGAGGAACCCGCCGGACGTGTTGTAGGTGCGCACGGAGTCGCGGTGGGCACCGAGCAGCTTGGCCAGCGGCAGGTCCGCCCGCTTGGCCTTGAGGTCGTACAGCGCGATGTCGATCGCCGCGAGCGCCTGGGTGGCGACGCCGGACCGGCCGACGGAGGCTCCCGCCCAGAGCAGCCTGGTGTAGAGCTTCGCGATGTCGTTCGGGTCCTCGCCGATCGCGGCGGAGGCGACCTCCTGGGCGTGCGCGTACTGGGCGGGCCCGCCCGCCCGCTTGGAGTACGAGAAGCCGAGGCCGGTGTGACCCTGCTCGGTGGTGATCTCGGCGACGAGGAACACCACCTCGGTCATCGGCTTCTGGCGGCCGGTGAAGACCTTCGCGTCGGAGATCGCCGTGGCCAGCGGGAGGGTGAGGGTGGAGAGCTCCACGCTCCGGACGGCATCGGGTCGGTACGGCATCGTGCTCCTTCGCGGTCTGCCGGGCCTGGGCGGCCCTCGCGGGACGGCCCCCGCTCGTGGTGAGCATACAAGTTTCTCACTTGTCTGACCAGAGTGACCGCCCCCTCGCCCTGACAAGTCGTTACGCACCGTTAACACGGCCGGCACGCCGGGAACATCGTCGACCTCTTGACTTTCAATCACTCGAAAGAAAGTAGGAGGCGAGACCATGACGCAGCAGGCCGAAGCCCCGGTCGGCACCGGCACCACCGCCGGCGCCCGGGCGCACGCCAGGGCGCAGGAGGGGACCGTCGTCGCGGACGCCCCCGCCGTCCCCGCCACCACCTGGCCCCGGCCGCCCGCCCACGTCGACCCCGGCCGCCTCGTCTGGGCCGAGCGCGTCGCGGGCGGCGGCTACGCGCACCGCGTGCTGGCCCGCGGCACCACCGTGCGGCTCACCGACGTCGCCGGCGACGCCTGCGCGCACGTCCTGCTCTTCCACGCCGACGCCCCGTGGGAGCGGCTCAACGTCGCCGACACCGTCAAGGTGCAGTGGCAGGTGTACTCGGGCGCCGGCCGGCTCCTGCTCAGCGACCAGGCCCGCGTGCTCGCGTCCGTCGTCGAGGACACCTCCGGCCACCACGACACCCTGTACGGGACCTCGACCCAGGCCCGCAACGAGCAGCGGTACGGCGACGGCTCCCCCGAGGGCCCCTCGCCCGCCGGTCGCGAGCTGTTCGTGCTGGGTGCCGCGAAGCACGGGCTCGGGCGGCGCGACGTCCCGCCGTCGGT
Organism: Isoptericola dokdonensis DS-3; assembly: GCF_001636295.1. Taxonomy (NCBI): domain Bacteria; kingdom Bacillati; phylum Actinomycetota; class Actinomycetes; order Micrococcales; family Promicromonosporaceae; genus Isoptericola; species Isoptericola dokdonensis. Next base: position 2,506,996 of record NZ_CP014209.1, read on the forward strand.
GTCGTTCTTCCAGGGCGTGCGCGTCGACGACGCGGGCCGCCCCCGCTTCGAGGGCTCCGCCGGACCCGGCGCGTCGGTCACGCTGCGCACCGAGATGCCGGTCGTGCTGCTGATCGCCAACGCGGCGCACCCCCTCGACCCGCGCGAGACGTACACCTCGACGCCGCTGGAGATCGTCGCCTGGCGCGACCGCCCCACCGCGCCCGAGGACGACCTGTGGACGGCGACCCCCGAGGGCCGCCGCGCGTTCGAGAACACCCACGACCACCTGAAGGGACGGGGTCTGGCATGAGCATCCTGGACGGACGGACCGAGATCTACCGCGCGATCGTCGCGCCCCGCGCCCCGTGGTCGCGGGTGCTGCGCGCGGGCGAGGTGCTGACCGTCGTCGACCTCGACGGCAACCAGGCGGTGGACTTCCTCGCCTACGACGCCCACGACACCTCCCGTGCCTACTCGGCGCAGGCGACCCTCCAGGGCCAGGACTCGATCTTCCTGACGACCGGCAGCGTGCTGCGCGACAACGAGTACGCGCCGCTGCTCACCGTGGTCGCGGACGACGTCGGCCGCCACGACACGCTCGGCGGGGCGTGCTCGAAGGAGTCGAACATGCTGCGCTACGGCCACCACACGTGGGGCCAGCACGCCTGCGCGGAGAACTTCCTGCGGGAGCTGAGCCGTCACGGCCTCGGCAAGCGCGACCACGTGCCGAACGTCAACTGGTTCATGAACGTGCCGGTGGACCCCGACGGCGCCCTCGGCATCGTCGACGGCATCTCCTCCCCCGGGCTCTCGGTGAGCCTGCGCGCCGAGAAGGACACCCTCGTCGTCGTCTCGAACTGCCCCCAGGTGAACAACCCGTGCAACGGGTTCGACCCGACCCGCGCCGAGATGGTGGTGACGATCGATGCCTGAGCCCCGCACCGTCCTGGTGGCCAACCGCGGCGAGATCGCGTGCCGCGTCGTCCGGTCCGCCCGCGACCTCGGCCTGCGCACCGTCGCCGTGTTCTCCGAGGCCGACCGCGGCGCCGCCCACGTGCACCTCGCCGACACCGCCGTCCTGCTCGGCCCCACGCCCCCGGCGGAGAGCTATCTGTCGGTGGACGCGCTGCTGCGCGCCGCCGCGGAGACCGGCGCCGACGCGATCCACCCCGGCTACGGCTTCCTGTCCGAGGACGCCGCGTTCGCCGAGCGCGTCGAGGCCGCCGGGATCGCGTTCGTCGGCCCGACGCCGGAGCAGCTGCGCGTCTTCGGCACCAAGCACACGGCGCGCGCCGCCGCGCAGGCCGCGGGCGTGCCCGTGTTCGCCGGGACCGGTCTGCTGGCCGACGCCGACGAGGCGGTCGCCGCCGTCGAGGCGCTCGGCTACCCCGTCATGCTCAAGGCGACCGGCGGTGGCGGCGGCATCGGCATGGTCGTGTGCCGCGACGCCGACGAGCTGCGGGACGCGTACGAGCGGGTGCGGCGCATGGCCGCCCACAGCTTCGGCTCCACGGGGATGTTCGCCGAGCGGTACGTCGAGCACGCCCGGCACGTCGAGGTGCAGGTGTTCGGCGACGGCGCCGGGTCCGTCGTGTCGCTCGGTGACCGCGACTGCTCGCTGCAGCGCCGCCACCAGAAGGTGCTCGAGGAGGCACCGGCGCCGGCGCTGCCCGACGACGTCCGCGCGCTCCTCCAGGACTCCGCGCGCCGCCTGGCCGCCTCGGTCGGCTACCGGTCCGCGGGCACCGTGGAGTTCGTGTACGACGCCGAGCGCCAGGAGGCGTCGTTCCTCGAGGTCAACGCGCGGCTCCAGGTCGAGCACCCCGTCACCGAGGCCGTGACCGGCGTCGACCTCGTCGCGTGGATGCTGGAGCTCGCGGGTGGCCGGACGGACCTGCTGGACCCGTACGTCGACCCCGCGACGGGGCTCGGTGCCGTGCCGGTGCGCGGGCACGCCGTCGAGGCCCGCGTGTACGCGGAGGACCCGGCGCTGGACTTCCGGCCGTCGGCCGGCCTGCTGACCCGCGTCGACCTGCCGACCGGGCCGGGCGTGCGCGTCGACGCCTGGGCCGAGACCGGCACGGACGTGTCCACCGCCTACGACCCGCTGCTCGCCAAGGTGATCGTGAGCGCCGCCGACCGCGACGCCGCCCTCGACGGCCTGCACGCAGCGCTGGGCCGGACGCGCGTGGACGGCATCGAGGTGAACCTCGGGCTGCTGCGCGCCTCCACCGAGCTGCCCGAGGTCCGGGCCGTGGAGCACAGCACGCGAACGCTCGACGCCGTCGGCGACCCCGAGCCCCGCGTCACGGTGGACCGGCCCGGGCTCATGACGACCGTCCAGGACGCCACCGGCCGCCTCGGCCTGTGGCAGGTCGGCGTCCCACCGAGCGGCGCGATGGACGACCGCTCCCTGCGGCTGGCCAACCTGGCGCTCGGCAACGACGAGAACGCCCCCGGCCTGGAGTGCACGGCCACCGGCCCGGCGCTGCGGTTCACGCACGCCACGACGGTCTGCGTGACCGGTGCCCCCGCCCTGGTGACCGTCGACGGAAGGCCGGTGGCGCAGTGGGAGCCGGTCGCGGTGCCGGCCGGCGGCGTGCTCGACGTCGGCGACGCGACGGCGGGCCTGCGCACCTACGTGGCGTTCGCCGGCGGCCTCGACGTGCCGGACTACCTGGGCAGCGCGGCGACGTTCACGCTCGGGCAGTTCGGCGGGCACGGCGGGCGGGCGCTGCGCCCCGGCGACGTGCTGCGCACCACCGGGGCCGAGGTCGCTCCGACAGGGCCGATCGACCCGGCGCGACGCCCACGGTTCGGCACCCACTGGGACCTCGCGGTGACCGAGGGGCCGCACGGCGCACCGGAGTTCTTCACGCGCGCCGATCTCGACACCCTCTACGGCACCCGCTACGGCGTGCACTTCAACTCGGCACGCACCGGGGTGCGGCTGGTCGGGCCGAAGCCCACCTGGGCGCGGCGCGACGGCGGCGAGGCGGGCCTGCACCCGTCGAACATTCACGACAACGCCTACTCGGTGGGGTCGTTGGACTTCACGGGCGACACCCCGATCCTCCTCGGTCCCGACGGCCCCAGCCTCGGCGGGTTCGTCTGCCCGGTGACGGTGGTCAGTGCCGAGCGCTGGAAGCTCGGCCAGCTCCGCCCCGGCGACACCGTGTCGTTCGTGCCGGTGCGCACCGCCGTCGCGCCGTCGCCCCGCTCTCTCGACCTGCCCGTGCTGCTGCCCGGCGGGGACGGCGACGACGGCGTGCTGCTGCGCCGCGACGGCGACCCGGCGGTCACGTACCGGCGGTCCGGTGACGACAACATCCTCGTCGAGTACGGCGAGATCGTCCTCGACCTGGCGCTGCGCGCCCGCGTGCACGCCCTGCACACCGCGCTCGTGGAGGCCGCACCCGCCGGGATCCTCGACCTCACGCCCGGCATCCGGTCGCTCCAGGTGCACGTCGACCCCGACGTGCTGCCGGTCTCGCGCCTGCTGGGGATCCTCGTCGAGCTGGAGGCCACGCTCCCCGGCGCCACCGACCTCGTGGTGCCGAGCCGGCGCGTGCGGCTGCCGCTGAGCTGGGACGACCCGGCCACCCGCCTCGCCATCGAGCGGTACATGGCGGGTGTGCGCGACGACGCCCCGTGGTGCCCGTGGAACATCGAGTTCATCCGCCGTGTCAACGGCCTGGACTCGGTGGACGACGTGTACGGCACGGTGTTCGACGCCGAGTACCTGGTGCTCGGGCTCGGCGACGTGTACCTCGGGGCGCCCGTCGCGACCCCGCTGGACCCGCGCCACCGCCTGGTCACCACCAAGTACAACCCGGCCCGGACGTGGACGGCGGAGAACTCCGTCGGCATCGGCGGCGCGTACCTGTGCATCTACGGCATGGAGGGCCCGGGCGGCTACCAGTTCGTGGGTCGCACGACGCAGGTGTGGAGCCGGCACCGCACGACGGCGCCGTTCGAGCCCGGGTCGCCGTGGCTGCTGCGGTTCTTCGACCGGATCAGCTGGTACCCCGTCTCCCCGGAGGAGCTGCTCGACCTGCGCGCCGACCTGGCCGCCGGGCGCGGGTCCGTCGACATCGTCGACGACACGTTCTCGCTCGCCGAGCACCAGCGTTTCCTCGACGAGAACGCCGCGTCCATCGAGGCGTTCCGCGAGCGCCAGCAGGCCGCATTCTCGGCCGAGCGGACGGCGTGGGAGGCGGCGGGCGAGTTCGACCGAGCGGAGGCCGCGGCCGAGGCCGTGGTCCCCGAGTCGGTCGAGGTGGAGGTGCCGGACGGCGGCGCCCGGGTCGACGCGCCGTTCGTCGCGACGGTGTGGAAGGTCGAGGTCGCCGTGGGCGACGTCGTGGAAGAGGGTCAGACCCTCGTGGCGCTGGAGGCGATGAAGATGGAGACGGCGGTGACGGCCCCGCGCTCCGGCGTGGTGACGGCGCTCGGTGCGGCGCCCGGCACCCAGGTGGCGCCCGGCGACGCGCTGGTCGTGCTCGGCCCGGTCGACGAGCAGGAGGTGGCGGCGTGAGCGCGCGGCCGGAGGCCTGGATCGCCCGCCGGGACGCGGCCGACGTCGAGCGGGACCTGGTGGCCGCGGCGGGCCCGCTGGCCGGGCTGCGACTCGCGGTGAAGAACAACGTGGACGTCGCCGGGTTCCCCACGACGGCGGGCTGCCCGTCGTACGCGACGGGACCGGCGGCGTCGGACGCCGTCGCGGTGGCCCGGCTGCGGGCAGCCGGCGCGACGGTCGTCGGGGTGACCAACCTCGACCAGTTCGCCACCGGGCTGGTGGGGCAGCGCAGCCCGTACGGCGGGGTGCGGGACGCCCGCCGCCCGGCGTACGTGTCGGGCGGGTCGAGCTCCGGGTCGGCCGTGGCCGTGGCGCTCGGCGAGGCCGACCTCGCGATCGGCACGGACACCGCCGGGTCGGGCCGCGTGCCCGCGGCGTTCCAGGGGATCGTCGGCATCAAGCCGACGCTCGGCGTGGTGTCCACCGAGGGCGTGGTGCCGGCGTGCCGGTCGTGGGACGCGGTGACGATCTTCGCGCGCGACCTCGACACGGCGTCGGTCGCCATGGGCGTCATGGCGGGCGGCCCGGGCACACGGGCGTGGCCGGTGGACGTCCCGCTGGCCGCCCCGGCGGCGGCGCGCGTCGCGGTCCCCGACGAGCTGCCGGGCATGGCGCCGGGCTGGGCGGAGGCGTTCGAGGCCGCGGCCGAGCGGCTGCGCGCCGACGGCTGCGTCGTCGAGGCGGTCCCGTTCACCTCGTTCCTCACCGCCGCGACCCTGCTGTACGGCGGTGCGCTCGTGGCCGAACGGCACGCCGCCGTCGGCGCGTTCGTCGACGCGCACGCCGGCGACCCGGCGCTCGACCCGACCGTCGCGGGCATCATCCACCGTGCCGGGACCCCGACGGCGAGCGCCCTGGTGCGGGACCTGGAGCGGCTGGAGGAGCTGCGGGCCACCTCGATGGCGCTGCTCGACGGGTTCGACGCCCTGCTGGTGCCCACGGCGCCCGGACAGCCGACGGCGGCCGAGGTCGCGGCCGACCCGGTGGGCGTCAACTCGTGGGTGGGGACGTTCACGAACTTCTGCAACCTGTTCGACCTGTGCGCGGTGGCGGTGCCCTCGGGGACGGCGGACGGCGCCCAGTTCGGCGTGACGGTGGTGGCGCGGACGTTCCACGACGCCGTCGCCCTGGACCTGGCGCGCCGGGTCGGTCTCGCCGCCGAGCCCGTCGCCGGCGCGGGGGCCGCGTCACCGCTGCCGGAGCCCGCGTCGCCGTGGCCGGTCGCGGCGGGCGTCGCCACCGAGCGCCTGCTGGTCGTCGGGGCGCACCTGCGCGGGCAGCCGCTCGCGGGCGAGCTCGAGTCGCGGGGCGCACGCTGGGTGGGCCCCGCGTCCACGGCGCCGCGCTACGCGCTGACCGAGCTGGACACCGTGCCGGCGAAGCCCGGTCTGGAGCGGGTCGGCACGCCGGGCGCCTCCGTGGCCGGCGAGCTGTGGGAGGTCTCGACGGGGGCGCTGGGCTCGTTCCTGGCGAACCTGCCGGCACCGATGAACCTGGGCCGCGTGGAGCTCGACGACGGCGAGTGGGTCGTCGGGTTCGGTTGTCACGCCGAGGCGGCGCGGGGCGGCCGGGACATCACGGACCACGGGGGCTGGCTCGCGTGGCTGGGACGGTGACCGGCACCGACACCACTTCTGCCATCGTGAAAACAAAAGATCGCTGGGCAGGTGCTGACATCTGACCCCGACGCGCTTAAAGTGAGTCGTGCCACACCGGCTACCGCCACATGCGCAAGGGAGCGTCATGAGCACTCGACACACCGGCCGTCGCCTCGCCGCGGCCACCGCCACCACCGCCGTCGTCCTCGGGGTCACCGCCCTGGGCGCCGTGCCCGCCACCGCCCACGGCGGCCACGGCGGCCACGGCGGCCACGGCGACAAGGACGACTACGAGATCCTCGTCGTCGGCGAGACCCTCGGGTTCCGCCACTCGCACATCGACGAGGTCACCGAGGCCCTCATCGGCCTCGGCCAGGACAACGGGTTCACCGTGGACGTCTGGGACCCGCCGAACAGCTCCGCCGGCTGGTGGGGCAGCGGCTCCCCCGGACAGCCCGACCTCACCCTGCCCTCCACCCCGTTCACCAGCACCGAGAACCTGTCCCAGTACTCCTCGATCGTGTTCGTCTCCCCCGTGGACAACACCAACAGCCTCAACCCGGCCACCCCGCGGCTCCTCGACGACGCCGAGCTCGCGGCGCTCCAGGGGTACGTGCACGACGGCGGTGGCGTCGTCGGCCTGCACGCCGCGACCGACACGATGCACACCTCCCCCTGGTACACCGACCTCGTCGGCGGCGGCGCCCGGTTCTCCGGCCACCCGCAGCAGCAGACCGCCACCATGCGCGTGGAGAGCCCCGCCCACCCGTCCATGGAGGGCGTCCCGCTCGTCTGGGAGCGCTGGGACGAGTGGTACAACTACACGCTCAACCCGCGCGAGAACGTCCACGTCCTCATGACCCTCGACGAGTCCACCTACACCGGCGGCACCATGGGCGAGGACCACCCGATCGCCTGGTGCCAGAACTTCGAGGGCGGCCGCTCCTGGTACCAGGGCGCCGGCCACGTCGAGGAGTCCTGGACCGACCCGACCTTCCTCACCTCCGTGCTGCGCGGTGTCGAGTGGACCGCCGGGAAGGTCAGCGGCGGCGGCAACTGCGTCACCTGGTCCGAGGTCGACGGCCTCGTCGACGACCTCGGCGACGGCCACGGCCGCGACCGCGCCGCCGCGAAGGTCATCGGCAAGCAGCTCGACAAGGCCGAGCAGCTCGCCGACGCCGACAAGCCGTGGAAGGCCGTCCTCGTGCTCCGCACGTCCGCGGTGCTCGCCGACGCCCTCGTGCGCGGCGACGCCGGCGACGTCCTGCACGACAAGATCGACGACCTCGCCGACTGGCAGAAGGGTCTCGCCCAGGCCGGTCTCTGACCGGTTCGCACCACGGACCGCCCGGCGCCCTCGAGGCGCCGGGCGGTCCGTCGTCAGCGGGTTGCCCACGGGTCGAGGACCCGGACCCCCAGCGGCTCGACGTGCCGCGCTCGACACCCTGACCGCGCGCGAGACGGACGTGCTGCTCGCCGTCGCGCGCGGCCTGTCCAACGCGGAGGTCGCCGCCGCCCTGTTCATCGGCGAGCAGACGGTGAAGTCGCACGTCTCCGAGGTGCTGCGCAAGCTCGGCTGCCGCGACCGCGTCCAGCTCGTCATCACGGCCTACGAGTCCGGGCTGGTCCGCTGAGCCGTGCCGGGCGCGGGCGGGCCGGCGGTCAGGCCATCCGCTCGCCGAACGGCTTCCCGACGCCGTAGACCTCCGTGAGGTCGCGGATCTTCTCGACCGCCCGCGCCGCGCTCGCACCGTCGAGGTGGTCGTGGAACAGGCGCCGCTTGAACGTGTACGTGGCGTCGGGCTGTGCGGTGAGCAGCCCGTCCAGGGCCGCCCACAGCTCGTCGAAGGTCCGGGTCACCGCGCCGGGGAACACGTCCTCCAGGTCGGCGACGCGGCGTCGGGAGACCGGTGCGACGTCCGGGACGAAGGTCAGCACGGGTCGACCGGTGACGAGGAAGTCGACGAACGAGCCCGACACGTCGGTGAGCAGCGCCGTCGCCTCCCGGTACAGCACCTCCGGGTGCGTCACCCCGGACAGGTCGAGGAACGGGATGCCCTCGGGGGAGGACGCCGGCAGGCTGCCGGGCAGTCGCCGGGACCGGATCCCGAGCACGCACCCGTGCTGCACGAACCACTCCCCGAGCCGTGCCCGCTCCTCGGACGAGAGACCGTGGTCGCGCTCGAGGTCGTCGTCCGTCACCAGGAGCAGCAGTCGACGGCCCGCCAGGGTCGCCCGGAGGTCGGCGAGCTCGGCCGCCAGGTCGGCGGGCAGGCTCGGCTCGTCACCCAGGATGAAGTCGGTCCGCGGCGACCCGGTGTTCCACACCTGGTGGAACGTCATGGGGTAGGACGCGGCGGTCAGTGCGAGGGTCTCCACCTTGGACGAGCTGAGGAGCGCGCGGTAGCGGGCGTCGTCCGCCGGGTTCTCACCGTCGGCGACCTCGAGGCGCTTGTCCCGCCCGGAGGAGCCCAGCCGGACGATGTTGTGGAACTCCCCGGAGACCGGGTAGAGGACCTCGGACCGCAGGTCGACGTCGACGAGCACCGTGCCCGCCTGCAGGAGCCGTTCCTGGCCGGCGGGGCTCGCGAGGGCGACGACCTCGACGTTCGCTCCGTCGAGGTCGATCGGCGTGTCACGGCGCAGGACGACCTTGCGGATCGTCGGTTCCTGCCGGACCTGTTCGAAGACCGCCCGGACGTTGCCCGTCAGCTCCTGCGTCGTCGGGTCGACGGGGAAGACCCAGAGCTCCGGCCGTCGGACGGTGCGCCGGTCCGCGACGCGGAACTCGTCGTCGGTCAGCAGGTCGGCCGGGGTCTCGGGCTCGGTGCGGTCCGTGACCGCGGAGACGTCGTCGACCGTGGCTCGCAGCGCCGCCGGGTCGACGACGCGTCGGAGGTTCCGCTCGAACAGGTCGACCTGGGCGTCGGGCACCTTCGCCAGGATGCGCTGCTTCCAGGTGCCCAGATCCTTGACACGGAACGGGTTGGTGGCGAGCAGCTGCCGCTTGAGCAGCGGGAAACCCTGGTCCAGGAGGCGGAAGTACCAGCCGTTGCCGGCGGGATCGTACGGGTAGACGTCGCCCACGAAGGTGTCGAACCGGTGACCGTGGGTCACGAGCCAGCGGCTGAGGCCGATCTCGTACCGGAGGAACAGGTTCGACCTGACAGGCTGCCCGACGACGGTGCCCAGGTAGCGGCGGAACTCCGGGTCGCGGACGACCGGCGCACGGAACGCCATGAAGAAGGACGACACGTGGACGTGGTCGATCTGCTTCGGCTCCACCCGGTCGACCAGCACGTCGAGGGCGGCGCGGGAGATCGGCGCGCGGTGCGGGTCCCACGAGGCGTGCTTGCGGGTGGACGCCTGCAGGCCCCACCAGTCCGCGGGGCGGGCGTCCATGCGCGCGAAGACCTCGTCCAGCGGCCGCAGCAGGTAGCAGCTGTCGTTGACCAGCAGGAGCTCGTCGTAGGTCTCCAGGACGTCCCAGCCCACCCGCTCCGCCAGCCGACGGTACGACCCGAAGTCGTACTCGCCGTGCCGCTGCGCCCAGGCACCCTTCGTCACACCCTCGAGCTTCGCCAGCTCCGACGCCGCCATCGCCGAGTCCGCCAGGTAGTACACGTCCGCGAACCGCGACAGCTCGCGCACGTAGTCCACCACGTAGTCGTCGACGATCCCGTCCACGTCGTACGCCGCGAACAGGCACACCCGGCGCACCGCCCGGTCCGTCGGGAGCACCTGCCCGGTGCCGAACCGCCGCGAGGGGAAACGCTCGGGGCGGGTCGACAGGTTCGCCGACCTGCCGACCTGCTCGTAATGCGTGAGGGGAGCGACGCTCTCGTCCGGCAGCGTGAGGTGCTTCGACCAGTACCACCAGGTGTCGAACTGGGGCGACGGGTTGCGCAGCTCCTTCCAGCCGAACTCGCAGTAGTGGGCGAACGGGTTGACGGCACGGACGTCAGGGTTCGCGCGCCAGTAGTACGTGGTGTCGAACATGGTGGACGGGTCGAGGCCCTGCGCGGCCCCGACGCGGACGTAGTGGTCCACCGGGTCCTCGTCCGGCGCCAGGTCCGGGCCCTGGGCGCGGTAGTGCGCGTCGTCGAACGCCCCGGCGTCCCGGATCACCTCGGCCGCCGTCTTGCGCCGCAGGCTCGCCATGTTCTTGCGGGTCGCGTACGGCGTGCGGGAGTCCGCGCTCGTCACCGCCACGGGGACGTCGTCGGCGGCCACGCGGACGGCGTCGCCCGTCTCACCCTCGTCCGCGACGAACAGGTCGACGACCTCGCCCCCGAAGGCGCGCAGCTGCTCCGTCGTGACCTCGGCCTCCCAGCCCGGGGAGCCGGAGCGGAGCGGGACGCTCACAGCGATCTTCGTCCGCTCGCGGCCCCGGGCGACGAGCCGCGCACCGCGCCGGACGCCGGCACCGTCGACGAGCAGGCGCCACACGCCGTCGACGAAACGTGCACCCGTCAGGGTCGGGCGCAGTCGCGAGGAGCCGACCGGCGGTGCGAGACGGACGCTGAGGTTGCCGTGCTTGGTGGCGTACCAGGTGGCCCCGTCGGTCCCGGCGCCGTCCAACGGCCCGGTGCCGAGCTCCGCGCACGACACCCGACGACGCACCCCCTCGCCCGCGTCGTCGTGCACCCAGAGGTCCACGACCTCCGGCCCGAAGACGGCAAGGTCCTGGCGCCGGACCTCGGCGACCAGCGTGTCGTCGCCCGCCTCCACGGGGAGCGCGAGCCGCGCTCCGCTGGACCGACCGGCCAGGACGACGCCGACCCGGCCCGGGGCGTCCGGGCCGGGGCCCGCGACGGTGACCCGCCAGGTGGCGTCGTCGGCGGTGAGACCGACCGCCTGCCAGACGCCGCCGTCGGTGCCCGCCCCGTCGCCGGTCGCCGACGCCGCCGCCACGTCCTTCTCCTGGAACCCCTGCACGCGCGCCGTCCCGTCCACCTGATCGTTCTCGCCGCCCGCCAGGGCGGTCTCTCGTCCGGGCACGTCACGCCACCCGCTCGCCGGACCACGTGCCGAGCCCGCTCTGCTGCCCCAGGTCACGGATCCGCTCGACGACGCGCGCGGAGCTGTCCGCGTCGACGTGGTCGTGCAGCAGCTTCCGCTTCAGGGCGTAGGTCGGGTCGGCCTCCCTGTCGAAGACGTCCTCGAGGGCCTCGCGCAGCTCGCCGAAGTCCCTCGCGATCGGCCCGGGGAAGACCTGGTCCAGGTCGTAGTAGCCCCCACGCTCGATCTCGTACGACTCGAGGTCGAACGCGAAGCTCACCGCGGGCTTGCCGGTGAGCATGTAGTCGATGAAGGCGCTCGAGTAGTCCGTGATCAGCAGGTCCGCCGCCCGGTAGAGGAGCTCGGGGTGCACGAAGTGCGCGTCCGACAGGTCCAGCACGGGGAGGCCGGCGAGCTGCGTGCCGTAGACGCGGGCCGAGTCGGCCATGTGCTCCCGCAGCCCGAGGACGCAGTTGTTCTCCTCCAGCCAGCGGCCCAGCCACTCCAGCTCGGAGGGCTCGAACCGGTAGTACGCCTCGGCCTGGGCGTTGCGGAACGTCGGCATGAACAGCACGAGCCGGCGGCCGGCCAGGAGAGCGCGCAGCCTGTGCAGCTCCGCCGACAGGTCGGGGGCGAGCTCCTGCTCGTCCTGCAGGACGAAGTCGTTGCGCGGCAGGCCCGTGGTCCACACCTGTCCGTGCGTCAACGGGAAGAACGACGCCGCCATCGCGAAGGAGTCGATCCGGGAGGACGCGATCACGGCGCGGTACTGCGACTGCTCCGCCGCCACGGCGTCGAGCATGTGCTTGAAGTCCTCGGAGGCGTAGGCGATGCGCTTGAAGGGCACGCCGTGCCACACCTGGATGATGTTGTGCAGCTCGGCCGACACCGGGTGCACCGCGTTCCTCGCCACGCTGTGCTTGACGAGGATGACGCCCGAGCGCATCAGCAGGTGCTGCCCCTCGGGGCTCTCCAGCGGCACGACGTCGACGTTCACGCCGTCGACCACGATCTCCTTGCCCCGGGTGAGCACGATCTTGCGGATCGCCGGGTCGTCCTTCACCTGCTCGAAGACGGCACGCTCGTTGCCGGAGAAGTTCTCCGTGAAGGCGCAGACGGGGAAGGCCCACCAGTCGGCGTGCTTGGGGCTCAACCGGTCGGCGACCACGAACTCCGACGGGGTGAGCCGCTGCTCCGGGACGGGTGGGTCCTCCACGCCCTCCTCGGTGCCGATCCACAGGCTCGCGCGGAGCTTCTGCGGGTCGGTGATCCGCCGGAGGTTGCGTTCGAACGTGGCCACGGGGGCGTCCGGCGCGACGGCGAGGACGCGGTCGGTCCAGTCCTTGAGCCGGGGGACGTAGTAGTGGTTCTCGGTGAGGAAGAACCGCTTGAGCAGCGGGAAGCCCTCGTCCAGGAGCGTGAAGTGCCACCGCGAGAAGATCGGGTGGAACGGGTAGAGGCTCGTCACGAACGTGTCGAAGGCGTGGCCGTGATGGACCAGCCAGCGGGTGAGCCCGATCTCGTACTTCTGGATGATCGCGATCTTGCTGCGCTGCGCCGTCACCGAGCCCAGGTAGCGGCGGAACTCGGGGTCGCGGAGCACGGGCGTGCGGTACGCGAGGAAGTAGGACGCGACGTGGAAGTCGTACGTGTCGTCGTCCTCGAACCGGTCGATCATCGAGTACCGGACGGAGTCCATCGGGATCGGTGCGCGGAACAACCGCTCCGCTGCCGTCCGGGTGCGCGCCAGACCCTTGGTCGCCTGCAGCCCCCACCAGTCGCAGGCACGGGCGTCCATGCGGGCGAAGACCTCGTCCAGCGGCCGCAGCAGGTAGCAGCTGTCGTTGACCAGCAGGAGCTCGTCGTAGGTCTCCAGGACGTCCCAGCCCACCCGCTCCGCCAGCCGGCGGTACGACCCGAAGTCGTACTCGCCGTGCCGCTGCGCCCAGGCACCCTTCGTGACACCCTCGAGCTTCGCCAGCTCCGACGCCGCCATCACGGAGTCCGCCAGGTAGTACACGTCCGCGAACCGCGACAGCTCGCGCACGTAGTCCACCACGTAGTCGTCGACGATCCCGTCCACGTCGTACGCCGCGAACAGGCACACCCGGCGCACCGGCCGGTCCGTGGGCAGCCGGTAGCCCGGGCCGAGCTCGCGCGAGGGCGTGCGGGACGGCCTCGTCGACAGCCCGGCGGCACCGCCCGACGCGGCATGGTGGGCCAGCGGGTTCACGTCCTCGACGGCCGGGTCGAGGTGCTTGGACCAGTACCACCACGTGTCGAACTGCGGGGACGGGTTCCGCAGCTCCCGCCAGCCGAAGTCGCAGTAGTGGGCCAGCGGGTTGACCCGGCGGGCGTCCGGGTAGGCCCGGCGGTAGTACCGGGTGTCGAACATCGGCGACGGGTCCAGCCCGTCGGCCGCGCCGCGAGCCACGTAGTGCTCGACGGCGTCCACGGTGGCCGGCAGCCCGGGCACCTGCCGCCGGTAGAACTCCTCGTCGAAGATCCCGGAGTCCGCGATGGTCTCGGCGGGGGTGGCGCGGCGGACGCTCAGGCGTCCTGCCGCGTCGGCCGACCAGCGCCACAGACCGTGCGACGCGCGGGCCGGGTCGAGGTCGGTGTCGACACGCAGCCGGCGCCGCAGGACGGCACCCCCGGGTGCCGGGGTGGAGAGGAAGAGGTCGCCGAGCTGCCGACCGAGCGGGAAGACCTCCGGGTGGGCGACCTCGACGTCGAGGGACTCCGGCACGGGGATCTCGACGGCGAGACCGCTCGTGCGCCCGCGGAACGTCAGAGAGAGCTCGTCGCCGACCACGTCACCGAGCCGGAGCGCGAGCTCGACGGCGCCGGGCGCGTCGGCGAGACGGGCCACCGACGGACCTCCGTCGACCCCGACGCCGGCGCCTGCCACCGCCACGCTCAGCCGGCCGTTCACGGTGCGGTACCAGCGCGCCTCCGCCGTGGACACCGCCGCGAGCTCGGTGTCCCACCCTTCGCGGTCCACGGCGACCCGGCGCCGGACGGGACCACCCTCCTCGGGCATCACCTCGACCCACAGGTCCAGCACCTCGGCACCGAGCAGGGTGAGGGCGGCGGCGGAGAGCTCGGCGGACGCCACGTCGTCGGCGATCGTCATCCGTACGACGAGCTCGTCGGCCGCGGACCGGTCGACCAGCACCAGACGCCCCTCGCCGAAGTCCCGGGAGGCCGGGAGCCGGACGTCGAGCCGCACCGCCCGGCGACGCGCATCGAGGCCCGTGACGCACCAGTCGGACGGACGGGGCGGATCCTCACCCCCGCCGAGGGCCCGTGCGACGCGTCGCGGCGCCCATCGCCGTGTCAGCCTGTGGATGGCTGTCCGCATCGTCCGGTCCTCCTGTAGAGCAATCTGCGCGGCACAGCATAGCCGCCGCCCCGAGCCCGTCCCGGCGCCGCCCAGGACGTCCGGGTCGGCGGCGGCCCGGTTCCCACCGGAATGCCGGGCCTGTCCACCCGGGCGGGTGAAAACCGATTCACGTCGGCCGGATCCCGGCCCGCAGGAGCGGCACGCGTTCGACGCGGCGCCCACGACACCGCAGGATCGGAGGATGAGCACCCCGGGCACGACGCCGACGCCTCGCCACCGGCGGTGGTGGGTCGTCGCGCTGGTCGTGGTGCTGCTCGCGGCGGTGGTCGTGGTGGCGGGAGTCCTGGAGCACCGGGCCTGGGAGGACACGGTCGCTCGGTACGAGGCGGACGTCGCCGCGCAGGCGGCGGAGGCCCAGGGGTCGCGCGCCGCGGCGGAGGCGGCCTACACGGCGGGCCACGACGACCTGACGGCGGCGATCGACGCGGGCGTCCCGGTGCTCGCGGCGAGCGAGGACCAGGTCGCCGACGACGACGTCCGCCGGTCCCTCGTGCAGGCGCTGGACCATGCCGAGACGCTGCGGGACACGCCGGTCACGTACCCGGTGCACACGAGCGTGGTGGCGGCGGTGAGCCGCCCGAACCCGTTGCGGTCGCAGACGCTGCCCGCGGTCGAGGCGGAGGTCGTGGAGGCGTCCGACCCGAGCCCGGACGACCTGGACGCCTCGGCCGCCGCGGTCACCGACGCCACGGAAGCGGTCGTCGAGGCCCGGAGGCAGTGGGCGTACGACGCCCTGGGCCCTGCCGTGACCGACGCCCGGGACGCCCTGACCGACCTGACCGGCGAGTCCGTCGACGCCGCGACGGAGCAGGAGCTGGTGGAGGCCGTGACCGCGGCCGGCACGATCCTCGACGCCGGGCCGGACGCCGTCGACGCGGAGGCCGCCGTCGAGCTGCGCGACACCCTGCTGGACACCACCGAGGCCCTGTGGACGGACCGGATCGACCGGGTCGTCACGGCCCGGCGCGCGGCCGCGCAGGCCGACGGCGTCGACTGCACGGTGGACCGGTGCGTCGCCCTGACCTTCGACGACGGCCCCGTCGCGGACACGCGGCGGCTGCTGCGGGTCCTGGAGCGCAGGAAGGCTCCCGCGACGTTCTTCCTGGTGGGCGCCAACGTCGAGCGCAACCCCGAGATCGCGCGCGCCGTCGTCGACGCCGGTCACCTCGTGGCGAACCACTCGTGGAACCACCCGCAGCTCACGACGCTCGACGACGCCGAGGTCCGCGAGGAGCTGCGCAGCACCACCGACGCGATCGTCGACGCCACGGGATTCCGGCCCTACCTCGTGCGCCCGCCGTACGGCGACGTCGACGACCGGGTGCGCGGCATCTCCCTGCGCAGCGGCCTCGACACCGTCCTGTGGTCCCTCGACTCCGACGACTGGCGCACCCGCGACGCCGAGCAGGTGCACGACGACGTGATGGCCCGCGTCGAGGACGGCAGCAACGTCCTGCTGCACGACATCCACCCGACGACGGTCGACGCCGTCGGGAAGCTGGTCCGCGACCTGCGCAAGGAGGGCTTCACGCTGGTCACGGTCGACCTCCTGGTCGAGCCCGAGCAGTCCTGAGGGTGGACCCTCAGGGGTGCAGGACGAGCTTGCCCACGTGGGTGCGCCGCGCCAGGTCCTCCTGGGCGCGCGCGGCGGCGTCGAGCGGGTAGGTCGCGGCGACGACCGGTCGGACGGCGCCTTCTCGCGCGAGGTCCATCAGGAGCGCGAAGTGGTCCCGGGTGTGCATCGACGAGCCGACGAGCCGGAGGTTGTGCAGGTAGAGGCGACGGACGTCGAACGCCACCTCGTACCCGCCGAGGGCGCCCGCGACCACCCAGCGCCCGCCCTCGGCCAGGAGCGGGAGCCCGTCGGCGAGCAGGTCTCCGGCGACGACGTCGAGCACGACGTCGACGCCGTCGGGGGCCGATTCCCGGACCTGGGCGGCGAGGTCGGCACCGCGGTCGAGCACGACGTCCGCCCCGGCCGCGCGGACGTCGTCGAGCTTGGACCCGCTGCTCACGGCGAGCACCCGCGCACCACGGGCGTGGGCGAGCTGCACGGCCGCCAGCCCGACGCCGCCCGACGCCCCGGTCACGAGGACGGTCTCCCCCTCGGCGAGGTCCCCGCGCTCGATCATCCCCAGCGCGGTCCCGTAGGCCGTCGGGAGGGCGGCGAGCTGGTCGTCGGTGAGCGGTGAGGACTCCATGTCGTGCACCTGGTCGGCGGGAGCGGTGACGTACTCGGCGTAGCCCCCGTCGCGCTCGCTGCCGAGGAGCCCGACGGGATGGGCGGCCGGCCCGTCACCGTCGTAGTCCGCGGGGTCGACGACGACGCGTCGGCCCACCAGGTGCGCGTCGACGCCTGCGCCGACGGCGTCGACGCGTCCGGCGACGTCGGCCCCCTGGATGCGCGGCAGGTCGAGCGGTCCGCGCCAGCCGGCGAGCGCCTCCGGCTCGCCCGGCAACCCGTAGGAGCCTTCACGCGTCCACAGGTCGGTGTTGTTGAGCGCGACCGCGTCGACCCGGACGAGCACGTCACCGGCCGCCGGTGCGGGGACGGCCACCTCCACGAGCTCCAGGACCTCGGGGCCGCCGTGGTGGGCGAAGCGGACGGCCTGCATGGTGCTGCTCACGAGAGATCACTCCTCGGTATACTGATCGGTGAACTTCCGCCCCACCGTAACCCGATCGGCGAAGGACCCGCCATGGCACCGGAGCCCGCCCTCTCCCCCGCCGCCCGCCGCATCGTCGAGACGGCCGAGGCGCTCTTCCACGAGCGCGGCATCACCGCCGTCGGCGTCGACCTCGTCGCCGAGCGGTCCGGCGTCACCAAGCGGACCCTCTACAACCGGTTCGGGTCGAAGGACCGGCTCGTGGCTGCGTGCCTCACCGCCCGCGCGACCCGCTGGCGCACCGACGTCCTCGACGCCGTGGCCGCGGCCACCGATCCCGTCGACGCCCTCCTCGCGCCGTTCGAGGCGCTGCGGGAGTGGACCGCGGCGAGCACCCGCGGTTGCGGGTTCGTCAACGCGCTCGCCGAGCTCCCCGACCCTGAGCATCCCGGGCACGGCGTCGCCGTGGGTCAGAAGGCGTGGCTGCTGGACCTGCTGACCGACCTGGCGGCCGCCGCGGGGTCGCCCGATCCGGGCGCGCTCGCGACCCGGCTGCTGATCGTCCACGAGGGGGCGCTCGCCACCAGGCCGACGGGTCTGGACACCCTGGACGCCGCCGTCGGCCTGGCCCGGTCGCTCGTCCGCCAGGACCGTCCGCCCGCCGCGACCGGCTGACCCGCCAGGGTTCAGCCGCCCAGCCCTTCCTCCCGGGCCCGGACGATGGCGGCGGAGCGGTCGCGGAGGGCGAGCTTGGTGAGCACGTTCGCGACGACGTTGCGGACGGTCTTGGGGCTGAGCGCGAGCCGCCGGGAGATGGCGGTGTTGTCGAGGCCGGCGGCGACGAGGTCGAGCACCTCCCGCTCCCGGTCGGTGAGCTGCGGGAACGGGACGCGGGCGCTCGCGCGGCCGCCGACGACGTACGCCATGGCGCGCTCGGCGACGGTGGGCGACAGGATCATGGCGCCCCCCGCGACGGCGAGGACGGCCCGCTCCACCTCCTCGGGCGACGCGGACTTCACGAGGTAGCCGCGCGCTCCGGCACGGACGGCGGCCACCACCGCGTCGTCGGTCTCGTGCATGGACACCACCAGCACGCGCACGTCGGGCCGGCTGCGGGAGAGGTCACGGGTGAGGTCGACGCCGGAGCCGTCGCCGAGGTCGAGGTCCGCCAGGACGACGTCGACGTCCACGCCACGGTCCCCGTCGAGGCCGAGGAGGGCGCGTGCCGCGGCGACGGACGCCGCCTCCCCGACGACGTCGATCCCGGCGAGCGACCCGAGCAGCGCGACCATGCCGAGCCGGAACACGGGGTGGTCGTCCACGACGACGACCCGCACCGCCGTCACCGCGCCGCTCCGGGCGCGGCGAGCGTCACGCCGCCGGGCACGAGCGGCAGCACGGCGTGCACGCGCGTCCCGGGCCGCGGCTCCCCGGGGTGGACGACGTCGACGGCGAGCGTCCCGCCGAGCTCGGCGGCCCGCTCCCGCATGGACCGCGAGCCCACGCCCGCGGTGGCGTCGTCGCCGAGACCACGCCCGGCGTCGGTGCAGGTCAGATGGAGCACGTCGGCGTGCGCCTCGACCGTGAGGCGGCACTCGCCGACGCCGGAGTGCCGGGCGGCGTTGACCACCGACTCGCTCGCGATGGCGTACGCGGCGGCCGCGACCCGCGGGTCGAGCCCGACGAACGGGTCGCACCGCAGGTCGACGACGAACCCGCCGAGCGCCTGCCGTCCCGCGAGCTCGCCGAGGGCGGCCTCCAGGCCGAGGTCGTCCAGCGCCGGCGGGAGCAGGCTGCGCGACAGCGCGCGCACGTCCTCCATGCGCTGCCCCACCTCCTCGCCGAGCGCGTCGAGCACCTGCGCGGCGGCGACCGGGTCGGCGGCGACGACGTTGCGCGCCCCCTGCAGCCCGAGCCGCAGGCCGCTCAGCCACGGGCCGATGCCGTCGTGCAGCTCGCGGCGGATCACCCGCCGCTCGGCGAGGCGGGCCCGGGTGGTGGCGTCCCGCGCGACCTCGAGGTCGCGCGCGGTCTGCGCGAGCGCGAGTCCCGCGCCGAGCACGGGCAGGAGCTGGTCGAGGGCGTCCTGGGTGCGGCGGTCCAGCCGCTCCCCCGCCCGCGGGGCGACGTGAACCCGGCCGAGGAGCCGGCCGCCGTGCACCACGTCGCGCACGTCGTCGCGCACCGCAGCGGGCGTCGTCGCGTCCGGGGCGGGGGCCGCGTCGAACCGCTCGACCGTCACGGAGTCGAGCCGCAGCGCCTCCCGCACACCTGCCGCGAGCGCCGTGACGAGCTCGTCGGCGTCGGCGGCCGAGGCGAGGTGCTGCCCGAGGCTGATCGCCGCCCGCCCCGGGTCACGACCGTCGCCGTAGACGAGGGTGCGCACACGGCCGCGCAGCCACGCGTGCAGCGGCTGGACGGCGACCGCGACCCCGACGGCGGCGACCACCTGCGCCGCGGGACCGTCGACGACCGTGGTGGCGACCACGACGACCACCGCGTAGACGAGGGCCAGGCCGAGGGCGAGCATCGCGGCGACGGTCGCGCGGGACAGGACGAGGTCGATGCCCCACAACCGGTTGCGCAGGACGCACACGAGGATCGCGGCGGGGAACAGCGCCTGGCAGGCGAGGTGGGTGAGGGGCAGCAGGTAGGTGACCTGCGTCGATGCCCAGGTGGCGAGCAGCGGCAGGAACGACAGCGCCATGAGGGCGACGCCGAGCGCCAGCAGCCCGAGACCGCGGCGGTCGGCGACGGGGCCGCGGCGCCAGCGCCAGGCCGTGGCGGCCGCGGTGACGAGCCCCATGACGACGACGGCGAGGATCGCGGGGCGCGGGTCGTCGGGCGGAGCGAGGAAGAAGGCCGCGATGACGGCGACCCCGCCGGCGACGCCGCACCAGCCGCCGATTCCGGGACGTCCCGACCTGACGAACCACGGCACGAGGACGAACAGACCGATCGTGCCCGGGACCCAGGCCCAGCCGTACGCGGCGGTGAGGGTGTCCAGCGGCGGCAGGCCGGGCCGGGAGGACGCGAAGCTCCGCCAGGCGCCGCCCAGCGCGGCGATCCCGCCGCCGAGCGCGGCGAGCGCCACGAGCCAGCCGACGACGTGCGGCCGCCGGGCGAGGATCACGCCGGCGACGGTGCCGTAGACGATCGCCACGGTCGCGTCGACGACGACGAACAGCAGGTCGCCGAGCAGCATCGTGACGCCGGAGGCGAGCTGCAGCACGATCGCGGACACCCCGAGGGCCCACGCGATCCCGGCCACGGTCCACGCGGTGCGAGGCAGCCCGGCGCGGCCGGGCCCGGGCTCGGCCACGGTCCCACGGTAGGGCCGTGACCAGGCCCGGGCCAGGTCGTCGTCGCGAAGTTCACCCACCGGCGTCAGCGGCGGTCGCCGAGGGCGAAGCCGAGCGCGGTGACCAGCAGCCAGAGCGGTCCGGTGAACCCGGCGAGGTACTGCAGCGGGGACACGCCCGCGAGCAGCGTGATGCCGCCGAGGACGAGGCCGACGATCCCGATCCACGTCGGGGCGGCACCGTGCTTGAGCGCGGCGACGCCGAGGGCGACGCCGGTCACACCCGCGCCGACCCACAGCCAGGGGATGGTCGCGACCCAGTCGCTGTAGAAGGCGCCGGACGACGCGACGAGCAGGTCGGGCTCGGCGAAGCCGAAGATGAACTGCGTGTCCAGCCCGGTGCCGAGCAGTCCCGCGACGGAGACGAGCACGAGCCCCCACCCGGCGATCGTCGGGACGAGCGACCCGGCCGGCGCCTGCGCGTCGAGGCGGCGCTTGAGCCCGGCGGCGAAGACGAGCACGAGCAGCGCTGCGGCGATCGTGGCGGTGTGGAAGACGAGGAGCTCGGTGGTGCGGGTACCGAGGTCGGCGACGATGGCGTCCGGGTCCCCGGCGACGGCCTCCCAGTTGACGCCGACGGCCATGGACGCCTGGATGCCGGCCATGGCGAGCGCACCGGCGGCGACGCCGGTCCACGCCCAGGCGCGGGGCGTGCGCGGGCGGGGGGTGCGGGTGGGCGGGGCCGGTGCGGTGGCGGGTGTGGTGTGCACGGTGGTTCCTTCCGGTTCGGCCACGGCCGGTGCCGTGGTGCTGGGAGGAATCTGCGCCGGGCGGCGTCCCGGGCACCAGGGACGGGTGTCCCGGGTCGTCGGGCGGTCTCCGGACGGCCGTCCACCCCCGCCGAGCGTCTCTGAACGTCGCGACTCCCGGCCTGACTCCCGACCTTCAGAGACGCTCGGCGAGGTGTCAGCCACGGATCGTCAGGCCCTGGATCAGGGGGCGCGGGTGCGAGACGGTGGACCCGGGCGCCGTGCCGGCGACCCGGCCACGACGACAGGAGCGACCAGATGGCACCCCGGCAGCACGACGTCGAGATCCCCGGCCTGGCGGGACGGAGGGCGTTGGTCACCGGCGCGAGCGACGGCGTCGGGCTCGAGATCGCCGCGCGGCTCGCCGCCGCCGGGGCCGAGGTGCTGATGCCCGTGCGCAACCAGGCCAAGGGAGCGCACGCCGCCGAGCTGATCCGTGGGCGTACCCCGGACGCCGAGCTCGTGCTGCACGACCTCGACCTCTCGTCGCTGGCGTCGGTCGCCGCCCTCGGCGGCAAGCTCGTGGCGGACGGCGCGCCGATCCACCTGCTCGTCAACAACGCGGGCGTCATGACACCGCCGACCCGGCAGACCACGGCCGACGGGTACGAGCTCCAGCTGGGCACGAACCACCTCGGGCACGCCGCGCTCACCGCCCACCTGCTCCCGCTGCTGCGGGCCGGCCGGGCACGCGTCGTGTCGCAGACGAGCATCGCGGCACGGCGCGCGACGATCGACTGGGACGACCTGGACGCGGAGCGCTCGTACGACGGCATGCGGGTGTACGGGCAGTCGAAGCTCGCCTGCGCGTTGTTCGGGCTGGAGCTGTCCCGGCGCAGCCGGGCCGCGGGCTGGGGGATCACCAGTGCCGTGTCCCACCCCGGCGTGGCCCCGACGAGCCTGCTCGCCGCCCGCCCCGAGGTGGACCGCGCGCAGGACACCCGTGAGGTCCGGGTCATCCGGTGGCTCTCCGCCCGCGGGCTGGTCGTGGGGACCCCCGCGACCGCGGCCCTGCCCGCGGTGCTGGCCGCCACCGCCCCGGACGCGGACGGCCGGTTCTACGGACCGCAGGGGATCGGGCACCTGGGCGGTCGTGCGGGCGAGCAGAAGCCGTGGGCTCCGCTGCACGACGTCGAGGATGCGGCCCGCCTGTGGACGGTCACGGAGGAGCTGACAGGGGTCCCGTTGGCCTGACCGCGCCGGGGACGCCGTCGGGACGTGCCCGACGGCGTCCCGGTCGTCCGTCGTCAGGCCGTGCAGCCGGGCGTGACCGTGGCCGACGCGGTGACGACGTGCCACTCGCCGATGCTCTGGCGTCCGGTGATCACCTTGTAGGTCGAGCCCGACCTGAACGAGGAGTAGACCGTGCCCGGGTTGGACGTGAAGTAGACGCGCACCGAGAACGGCTTGGCCGAGCTGAAGGACACGACCCGGCCCGACGGGCACGTGAAGCCGGGTGCGGCGTTCGCCGCGCCGACAGGGGTGACGACGGCGCCGAGCGCCAGGACCAGGCCGACCAGGCCGCTCAGGAGCTTCTTGTTCATGCTTCCTCACCTTCGACGGGCCGCCCGTCGTCGGACGGCGTGCTGCGATCGTGGCAGCGGCGGCCCTTCGCCGGAAGGGGTTTGTCAGGTTGTCTCACATACTGATTGCCCGCACAGCGATGAGCACGGCACGGGCGGGCGGTCCACCTGGGAGAACCCACGACTCCCCGGAGGGCCCATGTTCGACCTCTCCCCTGCGACCCACGAGATGCTCCGGCTCGTCACCGGCGTCCGCGACGACCAGCTCGACCTGCCCACGCCGTGCGCCGAGTGGTCGGTCGCCGAGCTGCTCGCCCACGTCCATCAGCTCGCCGCCGTGTTCACCGCCAACGCCCGCAAGGCACCGGCGCGCCCACCGACCACGCTCGTCGACGGCTGGCGCGCCGCCGTCCCCGTGCAGCTCGACGCGCTGGCGTGCGCCTGGCGCGAACCGTCCGCCTGGGAGGGCCGGGTGACGGCCGGCGGCGTGCCCATGGCGGCACGGGACAACGCCGTCGTCGCCGTCGAGGAGCTGACGGTGCACGGCTGGGACCTGGCCCGGGCCACCGGGCAGGAGATCGTCGTGGACGACGACCGGCTCGACCACGTGGACCGGTTCTTCGAGCTGTTCGGCGACGACCCGTTCGGTCCGGCGGTCCGCGCGCCCGACGACGCGTCCCGCCTGCAACGGGTCGTCGCCCGCACCGGCCGCGACCCGCGGTGGTCCCCGGCCTGACCGAGCGGCTCCGGCGACGACGCCCGCTAGGGTCGGTGCCGACCGCGACACGGAGGCCACGATGGACGATGCGACCCCCGCCCGACCGGGCACGCCCGGCGAGGTGCTCCGCGCCTTCCTCCGGCTGGGGGTGACGTCGTTCGGCGGCCCGGTCGCGCACCTCGGGTACTTCCGCGACGACCTGGTGGCCCGACGGCGCTGGGTCGACGACCGCGCGTACGGCGAGCTGGTGGCGCTGGGCCAGTTCCTGCCGGGGCCGGCGTCGAGCCAGGTCGGGTTCGCCCTGGGCCTGACGCGGGCGGGGTGGGGCGGCGCGCTGGCGGCGTGGACGGCGTTCACGCTGCCGTCCGCGCTGCTCATGGTGGCGTTCGCCCTGGGCGCCCCGGCGTTCGGCACGACCGTGGGCGCGGGGCTCGTCACCGGCCTCAAGGTGGTGGCGGTGGCCGTGGTCGCCCATGCCGTGCAGGGGATGGCGCGCACGCTGGCCCCCGATGCGCGGCGCGCGACGATCGCGGTGGTCGCCGCCCTGGTGGTGCTCCTGACGGACGGGCCGGTCGCCCAGGTGGGCGCCGTCGTGCTGGGCGTCCTCGCCGGTCTGGTGTGGTGCCGCACCGCCGACGCGGCACCGCCCGCCGACCTGCGCACCCCGGTCTCGCGCCGCACGGGCGCCGTCGCGCTCGCGCTGTTCGTCGGCCTGCTGGTGGCGCTGCCGGTCGCGGCGGCCGCCACCGGCAGCCGCCTGCTCGACGTCGTCGACGGCGTGTACCGGGCGGGGGCGCTCGTGTTCGGCGGCGGGCACGTGGTGCTGCCGCTGCTGGAGGCCGAGGCGGTGGGCGGCGGCTGGGTGACCGCGGAGGAGTTCCTCACCGGGTACGGCGCCGCGCAGGCGCTGCCGGGTCCGCTGTTCGCGTTCGCCGCGTACCTGGGCGCGCTGGCCGTGCCGGGTTCGGTGCTGCTGGGCGCGGCGGCCGCCCTGGTGGCGGTGTTCCTGCCCGGGATGCTCGTGCTCGTCGGGGTCCTGCCCTTCTGGGACGTCGTCCGGACCCGACCCACCGCGCAGGCCGCCCTGCGCGGCGCGAACGCCGCCGTCGTCGGCGTCCTCGCGGCCGCCCTCTACGACCCCGTGTTCGTCTCGGCGGTGACCGACGGCGCCTCGTTCGGCCTGGCGCTCACCTGCTTCGTCCTGCTCACGGCGTGGCGCATGCCGCCATGGGGCGTCGTCCTGGTCGGCGCGGCGGGCGGGGTGCTCATCGCGGTGCTGTGAGCCCCGACGACCGCCCCAGCTCCGCCATGATCGCCTCGGCGACCGCCAGGTCGCGGCCGTACGTGCCGACCCGGCCCGGGCCCCGCGCCAGCACGGTGCGGTCGGGCGGGCCGCCGACGGCGACGCCGTCCGGCAGGTCGCGCACGGCCACGAAGCCCTCGACCCGCAGCAGCGGGACGCGCAGCAGCCGGGCCAGCAGCCGGATCTCGACGAGCATCGCCCGGCTCACGACCTGCCGAGCGTGATGTCGGCGTACGGGTCGGCGGTCCCCCGGCCCGACCCCTGCGTCGACGCGGTGCCGTCGCTCCCCGCGGAGCGGTCCCGCAGCGCCGACACCACCGACCTGAACCCGGCCTCGATCTGCGCGTACCGCTCCCGGCCCGCCCGTGTGCCCGCCACGTAGCCGAGCCCGAAGAACAGCGCGCGACCCAGCGTCCTACGCCTGATCACCCTGGTCGCCCTCCTGCCGACGTTCGCGGATCGCGGAGGCGGCGGCGCTGGCGGCCACCACGCCCGCCGCGGTGCCGAGCGCGACCAGTCCTGACCGCACGGCCGTGCCGGGGTGCCGGGGGCGACGGCCGAACGCCTCGCCGATCCGGGTGGCGACCGTCTTCTTCCGGAACGGGCCGATCATGACGCCCTCCTTCGCTTGTCCTGCGGTGTGCTGCGGCGGATGGCGATCACGATGTCCTGCTTGCGCGCCGACCGGTTGAGCCCGAGGCCCATCTCCGTCGCGAGCGCGAGGAGCTGTGCCTTGGTCATATCCTCCAGGTCGAGCGGGTCGGTGTCCGCGTCGGCACCCAGGTCACGGCCCTGTGCGGCCACCGCGTCCTGGCGGCTCTCGGCCTCCTCGACGCGGCGGCGGGCCTCACGGGCGTCCTGGTCCGCGTCGTCGGCCAGCT
Organism: Isoptericola dokdonensis DS-3; assembly: GCF_001636295.1. Lineage (NCBI taxonomy): Bacteria > Bacillati > Actinomycetota > Actinomycetes > Micrococcales > Promicromonosporaceae > Isoptericola > Isoptericola dokdonensis. Next base: position 2,532,703 of record NZ_CP014209.1, read on the forward strand.
GCCGCGCGCGCTCCGCAGCCTCGTCCGCCGCCTGCCGGGCCGCCGTCGCGGCCTCCTCGGCGAGCTCGCGCGCCTGCCGCATCTGCTCACGGGCTCGTTCGATGGCGCGCTCGGCCTGGACGCGCGCCTTGTCGGCCTGGTCCCGCAGCTCGTCCACGCGTCGCCCGACGTCGTCCTCGACCGACGCGACCCGGCGCCCCGTGATCTCCTCGGCGCGGGCCTGCTTCGCCGCGACGTACTCGTCGGCCTCGCGCCGGGCCTCGGCGGTGACGTCGGCCACCTCGCGCTCGGCGTCGTCACGCGCCTCGTCGACCGCCCGCTCGCCGGCGTGCCGGGCCTCCTCGACGGCGTCCGCGGCCTCCTTGGCCTGCTGCGCCTCCTCGTGGGCCCGGGCCTCGAGCTCGTGCGCCCGCTCCATCGCGGCGTCCACACGGTCCAGCCGGCTGCCGGCCCCGTCGGTGAACGGGTTGACGTCGGCCACGGTGGTCGCCGCACGTCTGCCGACGGCGCGGAGGCCGTCCCCGGCCGCCTCGACCGGTCTCTTGGCCGCGGTGTCGACGGCCCAGCCGATGTTCCGCGGCAGGTCGGTCAGCCCGCGCCCGATCTGGCGCCCCAGCCATGTCAGCGGTCCCGAGTTCGACATGGGTGTCCTTCCTCGACGGACGGCGGACCGCGGACCTCTGCTCGAGCCGCGGCACGGGCGCCCCGTCCGGCCGTCGTCGGCCGACGGTGCGCTCACCGTCCTGCCCTCCCAGGGAACGCCTCGCCCGCCCCGCCCGCAACCCGGTTCGGCGCGACGCCGCAACCAGGGCCAGCATGGGGCCATGGAACCGACCCGGCCGCGCGCCGACCACGTGGTGCTCGTCGCGCTGGACGGGTTCGACGCCGGCTACCTGGACCGCCACGCGGACCTGCCGACGCCGCAACTGGACGCGTTGACGGCCCGCGGCAGCCTCACCACCGGCACCGGGGTGCTGCCGAGCGTGACGAACCCGTCGTGGGCGTCGGTCGCGACGGGAGCGTGGCCGGACCACCACCTCAACACCGCGTACTTCTACGACCCGGGTTCCGGCGCGGCGCAGGGTCAGCGGCGCGACCTGGCGGTCCCGACGATCGCCGAGGCGGTCCGGGAGGCGGGCGGGACGGTGGCGTCGGTGCAGTGGCCGATCGTGCAGGACCACGGCACCCGGTCCGGTGACCCCGACGCCCTGTACACCCAGCCGGGCGGCAGCTGTACGCGACGCTTCGACGACGCCGTGGCGGTGCTCCGCGGCACGCCCCTGCGCAGCGGCAGGCGCACGGTCACGGTGCCGCGACCGCCCCGCCTCCTGGCCGTGTACAGCGACGTCCTCGACGGTCTCGGGCACGCCGGCGGGCCCGAGCACCCGCGGATCCCCGCCGCCCTGCGGGAGATCGACGCGCAGCTCGGCCGGCTCGTCGCCGTCACCGAGGAGGTGGGGATCGCCGACCGCACCGCGTTCGTGCTCCTCGGCGACCACGGCATGACGGCGTTCCGGCGGGGGTTCGGCCGCCCCCTGCGACGCAGCCTGGCGCGCGCCGGGCTGCGCACCGAGATCCTCCGTCCCGGGCAGCGGCCGTCCCGCCGCACCGACGTGGCGGTCGTCGTCGGCGGTGTGGCGAGCCTGCACCTGCTCGGCGCCGCCCGCACCGACCCCACGGCCACGGCCCGGGCCCGGCGAGCCCTCGAGGCGCTCCCGCAGGTCCGCGCCGTGTGGGACCGGGCCGAGCAGGCCGAGCGCCGGATGAGCCCGCGCCTGGGCGACCTCGTCGTCGAGCCGCAGCCGGGGTGGACGCCCGGCCCGGGCAGCCGGTGGCCGGTGCCGCGCCGGGCGCGGGGACGGCACGGCACCAGCGACGAGCTCGACGTCGCGTTCCTCCTCGCCGGGTCCGGCGTCCGCCCCGGCGTCGCACCGGACGCGCCGCGGCACGTCGACGTCGCCCCCACGGTCGCGGCCCTCCTCGGCATCGCCCCGCCGCCGGGCTCGCAGGGGCGCGTGCTCACCGAGGCGCTGGACCCGCCCGCCTGAGCCGGCCCGGTCAGGCCGACGCGGGCTCCGCGCTGGCCGCGTGCTCCAGCGCCCAGGTGAGGGCGTGGTCGGCGACCTCCTCCCAGCCCGGGGCGGCGCACGTCCAGTGGTCCCGGCCGGGGAACTCGTGGTACTCGGTCAGCGACGGGGACTTCGCCCAGTGCTTCGCGTTCGAGCGGTTCACGGCCGGCGGCATGATGTGGTCCAGCTCGCCCGCGACGAACAGCAGCGGTGCACGCTCCGTGCCGTAGTCCACCCAGGTGTCCTGGTGGCCCGGCTTGAAGTTGGCGAACAGCCCGAACTCCCACACCCAGAAGCCGGGCGCCGCGATCGCGTACCGCTCCCACGCCGCCCGCGACTCCTCCGCCGAGAGCGTGTTCGTGAAGGCGTAGTGGAACTCCTCGGGCGTGAAGCCGACGGCGCGGTGCCGGTTCGCCGGGTTCTTCAGCGCCGGGAACAGCGACCGCGCCTGCGACACCGGGTTGACGCGCACACCCTCGGTCGGCGCGGAGTTGATCACCACGCCCGCCGTACCGAGCCCGCGCGCCAGCAGGAGCTGGGTCAGGGTGCCGCCGAACGAGTGGCCCATGATGATCGGCGGACGGTCCAGACCCTCGATGACGGACGCGAGGTGGTCCACCGTCGCCGGGACGGTGAGGTCCGCGATGACCTGCGGGTCCTCCCGCAGCGCCTCCACCTCCACCTCGAACCCGGGGTAGGCGGGAGTCACGACGGTGAAGCCCTTGCTCTCGTAGTGCGCGACCCACCCCTCCCAGCTCCGCGGCGTCATCCACAGGCCGTGGACGAGGACGACGGTGTCGGGGGCGGTCGGCTCGGATCCCTGTGCGGTCATGGCGGTGCTCCTCAGGCGTCGATGAAGGCGAGCAGGTCGGCGTGCAGGCGGTCACGGTCGGTGTCGGGCAGGGCGTGGCCGCTGCCCGGATACGTCAGCAGACGGGCGTCGGCGAGCAGCTCGACCGAGCGGGCGCCACCGACGTCGTACGGGACGATCTGGTCGTCGTCGCCGTGGATCACCAGGGCGGGGACGTCGACCTTCGCGAGGTCGGGGCGGAAGTCCGTGGCGGAGAACGCCGCGATGCACTCGTAGGCGGCCCGGTGCCCGCACGCCATGGACTGCAGCCAGAACGCGTCCCGGAACCCCTGGTCGACGTCGCCGGCGCGGTTGTGGCCGAAGAACGGGCCGTCGGCGAGGTCGCGGTAGAGCTGCGCGCGGTCCGCCTTCTCCCCCGCACGGATCTGGTCGAACACCTCGATCGGCAGCCCACCCGGGTTGTCGTCCGTGCGCAGCATGAGCGGCGAGACCGCGGAGACCAGCACGACGCGCGCCACCCGCTCGGTGCCGTGCCGCCCCACGTACCGCACGACCTCGCCGCCGCCGGTCGAGTGCCCCACCAGCGTCAGGTCGCGCAGGTCGAGGGTCTCGACGAGGCACGCCAGGTCGTCGGCGTACGTGTCCATCTCGTTGCCGTCCCACGTGCGGCTGGAGCGGCCGTGGCCGCGCCGGTCGTGCGCGACGACGCGGTGCCCGTGCTCCGCCAGGTACAGCGCGGCCGCGGCCCACGCGTCGGAGCTCAGGGGCCACCCGTGGCTGAGCAGCACCGGCGTGCCACCGCTGCCCCAGTCGGTGTAGTAGATCTCGGCCCCGTCGTCGGTGGTGACGTACGGCATGGCGACCCCCAGGCGGTCTGTCGGGAACGGCGTACCCCCGACCCTGCCCGCGGGACGCGACCACGCGGACCACGTGCCGCACGTAGTCCGTCGGGGGGCGGTCCAGGACGGGGTCAGTCCGCGCGGCGGCCGAGCCGGTCGGCGAGCTGCCGCCGGGACGTGACACCCAGCTTCTGGAACACCTTGCGCAGGTGGTAGTCCACCGTGTTGGGGCTGATGAAGAGCCGAGCCCCGATCTCCGCGTTGGTGCGCCCCGCCGACGCCAGCCGCGCGACGGTGCGCTCCTGCGTCGTCAGGTCGAGGCCGTCCCCGGCAGGTGCCGGCCGCTCGGCACCCCCGGCCGCGGTGAGCTCGGCCGCGGCCCGGGCGGCGAACGTCGTCGCACCCGAACGCTCGAACAGCACGAGAGCCTCCTGGAGCCGGACGGCTGCCTCGCGCCGGCGCCGCGCCCTCCGGAGCCACTCCCCGTGCACGAGGAGCGATCGGGCCAGGTCGATGACGGCCGTCGTGTCCCGCAGCGCGGCGACGGACGCCCCGTGGTGCGCCTCGACGTCGTCCGACGCGGTGAGCGCGAGCGCCCGCTCGGCCAGTCCCCGGCACCACGACGACCCGTTGGCGTCGGCGCGGGCGACGAGGTCCGCTGCCGAGCGGGCCGCGTCGTCGAGATGCCCGCTGCGGGCCGCCGCCTCCGCGTGGTCGGCGAGGAACAGAGGGCTGGTCTGCAGGAACGGCTCCTGGATGACGAACGGGTGCAGCCGGGCGTACGCGGCGGCGTGGTCGCGCTCGGCGATCTCCCGCACGGCCAGCGCGCACAGCGTCGACGACGTCACGCCCCCGAAGCCGGTCGCGTCCGCCCCCGCGGCGACAGCCTCCACGAGCGCGGCCGGGGCACCCGTCCAGGCGAGGACCGCCCCGTTGACGACGTTCTCTCCGTCGTACCCCATGGCCCGGCGTACCTCGCGCACGCCGTCGTCGAAGCCCTGCGCCCGCCGGACGGTCCCGCCGCAGAGCTCCCCGAGCGCGCTCACCCACAGCAGCGTGTCGAGCTGCTGGAGGTCGCCCAGCCGTCCCGCCGCCCGGCGCGCCCGGTCCAGCCCGCGGTCCCGGCCGCGCTCGTCCCACAGGAACGCCCCGACGGCGGCGACGAGGGTCCCGCGGTACCGCAGGACCTCGTCGGGCTGGGAGACGACGGCGTCGAACGCTGCCCGGGCCGGTGCGACGGCGCGCTCGTACGGCTCCAGGATCAGGCCCGCGATACCGCGCAGGACGGCGGCATCCGCTCCGTCGGCCCCGGCGGCGCCCTGCGCGATCCGGCGCCCGACCACCTCCAGCGTCGTCCCCGTGATCTGCCGCTCCGCCGTCAGGCACATCTCGAACGCGCGCAGCAGGGCCTCCTGCTCCCGGGCGGCGTCGTGCCCGCGGAACGCGTCGGCCGCCCGCAGCAGGTCGGCCGTCGCCGACCGCACGCCGTCGGCGTCCGCCAGGAACATCGACGCCGCGGTCCGGACGGTCGCGACGCGGCCACGGGACACGGGGTCGAGCCCGGCGTCGTCGACGGCGGCCAGCAGGCGACGGGCGACGTCCGCGCCCCCCGCCTCCAGGGTCGCCTCCGCCGCGGCGACCTGTCGCGCCCCACGCAGCGGGCCGGGTGGGGTCAGCTCGGCCGCCCTGGTGAGGATCCCCGCGCGCGAGGACGCCCCGCCGCGGCGGGCCGCGAGCTCGGCGGCACGGTCGAGCCGGTCCGCGACGTCAGGGTCGACGCCGGTGACCGTCCGGGACGCGTGCCAGGCCTCGGCCTCCACCAGCCCGAGGGCGGCCGCGGCCTGCGCCAGCGCGCCGTGCACCCGGCGCCGCTGCGTCCCGGACGCCGACCGGTAGACGGCCGACCGCACCAGCGGGTGCCGGAACCGCACGCCCGGATCGAGGACCACCAGGCCGGCCCCCTCCGCCGCCTCGCCGTCGGCGACCTCGACCCCGCACCGCGGCGCGGCCTCGGCGAGCAGCCGCGGGTCGCCCGACGAGTCGGCGGCGGCGAGCAGCAGCCAGCCCTGCACGGCAGCGGACGTGTGCATGACACGGCGCAGGTAGTGCGCCTCGAGATGACGGCCGATCGGCACCGGCTCCGGGCCGAGCCCCAGCCCGTCCAGCTCGCGCAGCAGGGGGTCGGCGGCGAGGTCGGTGAGGGCGAGGGGGTTGCCGCCCGTGGCACGCACGATGGCGGCGGTCATCGTCGGCGGGAAGGGCGTGGCCGCCGCGCGGTGGAGGACCGCAGCGGCGGGCTCGGGCGCGAGACCACCGACCTCGAGCACGGGCATCCCGGCGAGCCGCTGCTCGAGCCCGCTCTCGACCCGTCCTGCGAGCAGCAGGGCCACGTGCTCCGCGCCCAGCCGGCGGGCGACGAACGCCAGGACGTCGAGGCTCTCCGCGTCGAGGTCGTGCGCGTCGTCCATCACGCACAGCACGGGGTGCGCGTCGCCCGCGGCCGCGAGCAGGCTGAGCACGCCCAGGCCGACGAGGAACCGGTCCGGCGGGGGCCCGTCGGCGCGGCCCGACGCGACGAGCAGGGGTGCGACCTGCCGCTCCGGGAGCGCGTCGAGATGCCCGTCCAGGCGTCCGACGACACGTTGCACCGCGGCGTACGGCATCGAGGACTCTGCCTCGTACCCGTCCGCCCGCACGACGTCGAACCCGGAGTCCTGCACGGCGTCGGCCAGCAGCGACGACTTGCCGACGCCCGGCTCCCCCAGCAGGAGGAGAGCGCTACCACGCCCGTTCCGGGCAGCACCGAGGACGTCGGCGATCCGTCGCCGCTCGTCGTCACGGCCCAGCAGGCCGCCGGTGCTGCCGTGCACGGTCTGAGGATAGGGCCCACTGACCTGTCACGCGCGGGCAATCAGCCTTCTCACCTGGAAGGATGCCCAGATGCGGGCGTCCCGACCAGCGGCGACGCCCCCGGCCCACGCTCCGACGCTTCCGGTCGGTCAGAAGAGGTCGCGCGGATCCAGCCCGCGCGCGAGGTCGGACAGCGACCCGCCGGCCTCGGAGAAGGTGTCGCCGAGACCGCCCAGGGTGCCTTCCGCGGCCGTCGTGACGCCGTCGAGCCCGGCACCGACGTCGCCCAGCGCGTCGACGCCGAGGTCGGAGGCACCCGCCACGAGACCCTCGACGTCCACCCCCGCCGCCAGGGCGTCGAGGTCGACGCCCAGGTTCGCGGCCTCCGCCAGCAACGGCCCCGCGACGCTGCTCACCGCGGCCCCCGCCGCGACGACGCCGAGCACCCCGACCGCTCCGACGGCGACGCCTGCCGCCGCGCCGCCCGCACCGACCTTCGCGAGGACCGACCGCATCGACCCCGGCCGCCGCGCCTCGGTGCGCGCCGCGGCCCGCGACAGGTCGGCGACGTCCGCCGAGCGGGGCTGCTCGTGCGGCGGGAGGTCGGTCTGCATCCGGTCCCGCACGGCCTCCCGCTGCGCGGGTGTCAGCCGGGCGAACGCGTCGGCATGGATCTGCTCGACCTGGTGCGGGTCCGCGGTCTGCATCAGGTAGTCGTAGCGGGCGATGGCACGCCGGTCGGCGTCCGACACCTGCGAGGGCGCCGACTGCTGCGCGTGGCCCCCCGTCGACGCCGGGTACGCGCGCTGCGTCGGCGGCGTCGCGGGGCCCTGCGGCCTCGATCCGCCACCGAACGACGCGACGGCGTTCTCGATCGTCGACCGCAGGGACGATCCCGAGCTCGCGCCGGACCGCGACGGACCGGAACCCTGCTGCCGCGACGATCCCTGCGCGTCGACGACCTGCTGGGCGACCTTGAGCATCTTCGAGAACTTGGACATGGCGATCCTTCCGTCGGCGGACCACCCCACCCTGCCAGCAACAGATGAGGACTTCATGAGAGCGTCCGCCCCGGGACCTGCTGCGTCCCGGGGCGGCTGCGACCTCAGGAGCCGTTCTGCACGGCGACCGCCGCGGTGAACTCCCAGTGCCACGGCTCGTACTTCGAACCGCCGGCGCGCGCCCAGTCCGGGTTGTCCCAGCCGTAGGCGGGGCCGTGCGCCGCGAGCCACGACCACCGGTCGCCCGAGTACGTCTCGGGGCAGAGGTCGACGGCGAGGCCCCAGCCGTGGTTCGACGTGCCGGGCGTCGCGGCGAGGTATCCCTTGGCCGCCTTGGTCGCGACCTGCTGGCTGTAGCTGCGGTAACCGTCGGTGATGCACATGTCCTCGCCGAACACGGCCCGGTACTGCTGGTTGAGCCGGGCCAGGGCGACGGCGGCGTCGGCACGGATCGACGGCCCGCCGTCCCACAGGACGCACATCTCGCTCAGGGAGATGTTGCCGTTGGTGCCGGCGCCGGTCGCGACGCCGTCGCAGCCCGGCAGCACCGGCGGCTCGGGCGCGGACTCGACGTCCACCTCCACCTTCTCCGCGGGCAGCGTCGCGTCCGCCGCGACGACGACGCCACCGGGCACGGTTCGCGCGCCGTTGCGTGACGCGGAGGCGTCACGGGCGCCGATCTCGCCACGGGTGGCGGACGAGCCCCGTGACGCGGGCTGGTCACGGTCGGCGAGCAGCGTCGCGGCGTGCGCGACGTCGATGCCCAGCCCGGTGCCCGCGGTGTCGACGACGGGCTCCGAACCGTCGGGAGCGCTGCTGAGCAGCGGGACCGGCGTGCCGGAGGCGGCGGCAAGCCCCGTCGTGGTGGCCATCGTCACCGCCAGGCCGACGCCGACGCTCAGGCGCCAGCTCGTCGGGGCGAGGGAGGACCAGGTCGGCCCCGGGCGCCGGCGACGTCGAGCCGGCTCGGCGAAGTGCCGACCTCGGCTGCGCGCCATCTCGGCGCGCGTCATGGGCGCGGTGGTGACAGGAGCGGCACCTGACGACGCGGGCGGGCGGGCGTCGATCGGCGACGTCGCCCGGGTCACCGAGCGCCTGCCGAGGGCAGGCGGCGCATCGGGACGGCGCAGGAGGGGCGGTGGTGCGAAGCCGACGACGGGATGCTCGCGGTGGCGTCGGACAGGCGGGGCGTCAGAAGGCGCCCGCAAGAACGGATCGGCATGCAGTATCTCCTGGCGCCCACGAAGTTAGCTGTCGGGTTCGGGTCGGAGACTGACCCGGCCGGCGGGACGAATCCCGCACGACTTCACCCCGAGGACACCGCAGTGTCCGGAAGTGGTTCCCCCGCCCCTGTCGTTCGTACGTCGGAGATCCGGAGCGGCGACAGGGCTCGGCGCCCGCCCGGATGCCCCTCGTGCCCGAGGGGTCACTGGACACTATCCCGTCCGGCGGGAAATGTCACGAACAGATCACGAGAGCTCCTGACCTGCAGGAACGTCGGTCTTCGGGTGGCCCGCCGGGCAAGGCAAGCAGGCCCCCCAACCTGGTGGTTGGGGGGCCTGTTTGTGAAGGGTGTCCGGCGGCGTCCTACTCTCCCACCCCGTCTCCAGGGCAGTACCATCGGCGCTGTAGGGCTGAGCTTCCGGGTTCGGGATGGGACCGGGCGTTTCCCCTACGCTGTGACCGCCGTAACGTTGTCGAGTTGTTCGGGTTCCACACCGGTCCCCTTGGTCTGAGGGGGTGGTGTGGGTGGTGCCCGTTTCTCGGGAACCGCACAGTGGACGCGTGCATGCAAGGAGTGTGTGTGAAGTTGTTGGCTGATTAGTACCGGTCAGCTGCGACAGTCTTTGGTCCTGTCTTCCACTTCCGGCCTATCTACCCAGTGGTCTAGCTGGGTGCCTTCACAGAATAGTTCTGTTGGAAACCTCATCTTGAAGCAGGCTTCCCGCTTAGATGCTTTCAGCGGTTATCCCTTCCGAACGTAGCGAACCAGCGGTGCTCCTGGCGGAACAACTGGCATACCAGAGGTTCGTCCGTCCCGGTCCTCTCGTACTAGGGACAGCCCTTCTCAAGTTTCCTGCGCGCGCAGCGGATAGGGACCGAACTGTCTCACGACGTTCTAAACCCAGCTCGCGTGCCGCTTTAATGGGCGAACAGCCCAACCCTTGGGACCTACTCCAGCCCCAGGATGCGACGAGCCGACATCGAGGTGCCAAACCATCCCGTCGATATGGACTCTTGGGGAAGATCAGCCTGTTATCCCCGGGGTACCTTTTATCCGTTGAGCGACGGCGCTTCCACAAGCCACCGCCGGATCACTAGTTCCGACTTTCGTCCCTGCTCGACCTGTCGGTCTCACAGTCAAGCTCCCTTGTGCACTTGCACTCGACACCTGATTGCCAACCAGGCTGAGGGAACCTTTGAGCGCCTCCGTTACATTTTGGGAGGCAACCGCCCCAGTTAAACTACCCACCAGGCACTGTCCCTGGTCCGGATCACGGACCGAGGTTAGATGGTCGATGCGGTCAGAGTGGTATTTCAACGGCGACTCCACTCGCGCTGGCGCGCGGGTTTCATAGTCTCCCACCTATCCTACACAAACCGCACCGAACACCAATACCAAGCTATAGTAAAGGTCCCGGGGTCTTTCCGTCCTGCTGCGCGTAACGAGCATCTTTACTCGTAGTGCAATTTCGCCGAGTTCGCGGTTGAGACAGCGGAGAAGTCGTTACGCCATTCGTGCAGGTCGGAACTTACCCGACAAGGAATTTCGCTACCTTAGGATGGTTATAGTTACCACCGCCGTTTACTGGGGCTTAAATTCTGGGCTTCGCCGAAGCTGACCCGTCCTCTTAACCTTCCAGCACCGGGCAGGCGTCAGTCCGTATACATCGTCTTGCGACTTAGCACGGACCTGTGTTTTTAGTAAACAGTCGCTTCTCCCTGGTCTCTGCGGCCCTCACCGCGTCCCACCGCTAGGGTGTTGACGGATCAGGCCCCCCTTCTCCCGAAGTTACGGGGGCATTTTGCCGAGTTCCTTAACCACGATTATCTCGATCGCCTTGGTATTCTCTACCTGACCACCTGAGTCGGTTTGGGGTACGGGCGGCTAGAACCTCGCGTCGAGGCTTTTCTTGGCAGCATAGGATCACCCGTTTCCCGCATACGCGGTCACTGTCAGCTCTCACCCTGGTGCTTCGCGGATTTGCCTACGAAGCGGGCTACGGCCTTGGACGTGGTCTACCATCGCCACGCCGGGCTACCTTCCTGCGTCACCCCTGTTAATACGCTTACCTACTACCGGTTCGGGTCACGCGCCGCCGGCAGCGGTGTGGTCCGAAGACCACTGTGCTGCCCTTGGGGCGTTTAGCATCACCGGGCTCGGTATGGGCGGTTCTTCGCCGGTAGGAGAATATCAACTCCTTGTCCATCGACTACGCCTGTCGGCCTCGCCTTAGGTCCCGACTTACCCAGGGCGGATTAACCTGGCCCTGGAACCCTTGGTCATTCGGCGGACGGGTTTCTCACCCGTCATTCGCTACTCATGCCTGCATTCTCACTCGTGTGGTCTCCACCGCTGGATCACTCCGCGGCTTCACTGCCCACACGACGCTCCCCTACCCACCCACACGCCTGAACACAGATCAAGTCTGTGCTGGGCAAAGTGTGAGTGCCACGGCTTCGGCGGTGTACTTGAGCCCCGCTACATTGTCGGCGCGGAATCACTTGACCAGTGAGCTATTACGCACTCTTTCAAGGGTGGCTGCTTCTAAGCCAACCTCCTGGTTGTCTGTGCAACTCCACATCCTTTCCCACTGAGCACACGCTTAGGGGCCTTAGCCGGTGGTCTGGGCTGTTTCCCTCTCGACTACGAAGCTTATCCCCCGCAGTCTCACTGCCACGCTCTGGCTTACCGGCATTCGGAGTTTGGTTGACGTCAGTAACCTGGTGGGGCCCATCGGCCATCCAGTAGCTCTACCTCCGGTAAGGAACACGTGACGCTGCACCTAAATGCATTTCGGGGAGAACCAGCTATCACGAAGTTTGATTGGCCTTTCACCCCTAACCACAGGTCATCCCCTCAGTTTTCAACCTAAGTGGGTTCGGTCCTCCACGCCGTCTTACCGGCGCTTCAACCTGCCCATGGCTAGATCACTTCGCTTCGGGTCTAGACCCGGCGACTGAATCGCCCTGTTCGGACTCGCTTTCGCTACGGCTTCCCCACACGGGTTAACCTCGCCACCGAGCACTAACTCGCAGGCTCATTCTTCAAAAGGCACGCCGTCACCCCTGCTAGGGAGGCTCCGACGGATTGTAGGCACACGGTTTCAGGTACTATTTCACTCCCCTCCCGGGGTACTTTTCACCTTTCCCTCACGGTACTTGTCCGCTATCGGTCACTAGGTAGTATTTAGGCTTAGCAAGTGGTCTTGCCAGATTCACACGAGATTTCTCGGGCCCCGTGCTACTTGGGATCCCCTCCACCAGGCCGCACCATTTCGTCTACGGGACTCACACCCTCTACGGTCCGCCTTTCAATGCGGTTCGACTATGACACGGCTTTCTTACTGGCTGAAGAACTGTCAGATTCCTCCAGAAGGTCCCACAACCCCGTACGCGCAACGCCTGACAGCTTGACACGCGCACGGTTTGGCCTCATCCGCTTTCGCTCGCCACTACTCACGGAATATCTCTTCCTGCCGGTACTGAGATGTTTCACTTCCCGGCGTTCCCTCCACTCGCCCTATATATTCAGGCGAGGGTGACCAGGCATGACCCTGGCCGGGTTCCCCCATTCGGACACCCTCGGATCACAGCTCGTTTGCCAACTCCCCGAGGCTTATCGCAGGCTACCACGTCCTTCTTCGGCTCCTAGTGCCAAGGCATCCACCGTGTGCCCTTAAAAACTTCGGCACACACTACAAATATGCTACAGAAATCCAAGAAAACGCCTCACCACCTCGCAAGAGGAAGTGATGCGTCTTTGAACATCTGGGATGCTCGCGTCCACTGTGCAGTTCTCAAGCAACGGACGAACCCGCCGGCGCGGACGCCACCAACCCCACCACCACCAGAAGCCCCACACCTTCCGGTGCGAAGACCCTGCAGCAGCCAGGCGGTATGACACCCACCGACGACCCGCGTCGTGAAACCCCCGACCCATGGCCGGTTGCCTCAGGACCCAACAGTGTGCTCTCCCGACCCCACTCACGACACCGACCCGACTTTCCAACCACCCACCCACCCCGAAGGGCAGCGCAGCGGCGTACTCGCGAGCCGGCCCACGAACGGGACCGTACGGTCAATGTTCCACCCAGAGCAGCCACCAGACGCACGAACGGCGCCTCGAGCAGCCTGCATGGACCCCAGCTGAACGATCCCACCAGCACCCACCCGAACGGGCGAGCAACACCGGTGCGACCACCAGGGCCACGTGCTCCTTAGAAAGGAGGTGATCCAGCCGCACCTTCCGGTACGGCTACCTTGTTACGACTTAGTCCCAATCGCCGGTCCCACCTTCGACCACTCCCCCCCAAAGGGTTGGGCCATGGGCTTCGGGTGTTACCAACTTTCGTGACTTGACGGGCGGTGTGTACAAGGCCCGGGAACGTATTCACCGCAGCGTTGCTGATCTGCGATTACTAGCGACTCCGACTTCATGGGGTCGAGTTGCAGACCCCAATCCGAACTGAGACCGGCTTTTTGGGATTCGCTCCACCTTACGGTATCGCAGCCCTCTGTACCGGCCATTGTAGCATGCGTGAAGCCCAAGACATAAGGGGCATGATGATTTGACGTCATCCCCGCCTTCCTCCGAGTTGACCCCGGCAGTCTCCCATGAGTCCCCGGCATAACCCGCTGGCAACATGGGACGAGGGTTGCGCTCGTTGCGGGACTTAACCCAACATCTCACGACACGAGCTGACGACAACCATGCACCACCTGTGCACCGACCTTGCGGGGCACCCATCTCTGAGTGTTTCCGGTGCATGTCAAGCCTTGGTAAGGTTCTTCGCGTTGCATCGAATTAATCCGCATGCTCCGCCGCTTGTGCGGGCCCCCGTCAATTCCTTTGAGTTTTAGCCTTGCGGCCGTACTCCCCAGGCGGGGCACTTAATGCGTTAGCTGCGGCACGGAACTCGTGGAATGAGCCCCACACCTAGTGCCCAACGTTTACGGCATGGACTACCAGGGTATCTAATCCTGTTCGCTCCCCATGCTTTCGCTCCTCAGCGTCAGTTGCGGCCCAGAGACCTGCCTTCGCCATCGGTGTTCCTCCTGATATCTGCGCATTCCACCGCTACACCAGGAATTCCAGTCTCCCCTACCGCACTCTAGTCTGCCCGTACCCGATGCACGCCCCAGGTTGAGCCTGAGGTTTTCACACCAGACGCGACAAACCGCCTACGAGCTCTTTACGCCCAATAATTCCGGACAACGCTTGCGCCCTACGTATTACCGCGGCTGCTGGCACGTAGTTAGCCGGCGCTTCTTCTGCAGGTACCGTCACTTGCGCTTCTTCCCTGCTGAAAGAGGTTTACAACCCGAAGGCCGTCATCCCTCACGCGGCGTCGCTGCATCAGGCTTTCGCCCATTGTGCAATATTCCCCACTGCTGCCTCCCGTAGGAGTCTGGGCCGTGTCTCAGTCCCAGTGTGGCCGGTCGCCCTCTCAGGCCGGCTACCCGTCGACGCCTTGGTAGGCCATTACCCCACCAACAAGCTGATAGGCCGCGAGCCCATCCCCCACCGAAAAACTTTCCAGCACCCACCATGCAGCAGGCACTCATATCCGGTATTAGACCCCGTTTCCAAGGCTTATCCCGAAGTGGAGGGCAGGTTGCTCACGTGTTACTCACCCGTTCGCCACTGATCCACCCAGCAAGCTGGGCTTCACCGTTCGACTTGCATGTGTTAAGCACGCCGCCAGCGTTCGTCCTGAGCCAGGATCAAACTCTCCGTAAAAGAGAGAAAAACACCACGAACCCCGAAGAGCCCGCGATGCCAATCGATACTGGCCAGACAGCTAGCATAAAACCTAGATGTCCGATCCAAAGGAACCAATGAAGGTTCAATAAATTTGGCATTGACTATCAAGCACACTGTTGAGTTCTCAAACAACCGACACACACCATCCAGAACCGGAACTCACCGCTCCGGCCCCATCCGGGGCAACCCCTCTAACTTAGCGCCCCCGCCATTCCCATGCAAATCCGCCCCGCTCCGAAGAACGCCACGAAAAAACACCAGAAAACACAGACACCCCACCCCGACCAGAGCGCACAAAACACCCCGACCCAGAAGGAAGATGGTTCCCAACCCCCGGCCCGGCCACCGGTACCCAGCCACGAAGGCCGTCTCTACGGTGTCCGACTCGCCGAGCGGGCTGAACTCCGAGAACATTACCCACCCACCCGCCCCACGTCAACGCACCCCCACGTGGCCTGCACCACTCGCGGACCCGGCGTCGTCCGGTCGGACCTCACCCTGCTCGCGGCGACGGAGCGCCCACCTGTGGGGACACGGGGCATCTGCCACCGACGAGGTCCCGCACCGTTCGAGCGCGGACGGCCTCGGACGCCGTCGGCCGGTCCGGTCCCGGTACTGCTCACGGACTAGCCGGAGCCGGTGAGCGTCTGCTTGAAGAAGACGGCCGAGTCCTCGAAGCCGAGCGCACGGTAGAAGTCGCCCGCCCGGCGGCTGGCGAGCGAGACATAGGCGCATCCTTGCTGTGCGGCCCAGTCCCTGGCGCATGCCATCAGGGCGGCGCCGGTGCCGGCCCGCCGTCGTTCAGCGTCGACCATCAGCTCCTCGACCGAGCAGACCGGTCCGTTCGCGAGGAACGTCAGGTGGGTGGAGGCGAGGAGGTAGCCGGCGAGCGTGTCCGGGTCGTCCTGCGGCGTGGCGACGACGACGAGGGTGTCGGGTCGTGCCGTGAGCTCGCGGAACGTCGACCACAAGACGTCGCGTTCCGGCGTGAACGACGTGGCGAAGTCTCGCGCCAACGGCCACACCCGGTCGACGTCCTCGGGGCGGGCACGGCGGACGGCGACCATGCTCGTCACCCTACCGAGACGAGCGAGCAGCCGTCCGCGGATACGCTTCCCCGATGCTCGAGCCCGCCCCCCTCGTCGCCGGTCTGCCGTGGACCGGCTGGGCCGTCGTCGTCCTGGTGGCGCTGCTCGTCGGGTTCGCGAAGACCGCGCTCGGCGGCCTGGGGATGGTCGCCGCGGCGCTGATGGCGCTCGTCATCCCGGCGAAGGACTCGACCGGCGCGGTGCTGCTGCTCCTGATCACCGGCGACGTCGTCGCGATCTGGGCGTACCGCCGGCATGCCGACTTCCGCGTCATCGGGCGTCTCCTCGCACCGGTGCTGTGCGGCGTCGCGCTCGGCGCCGTCTTCCTCACGTCGGTCGGCGACGACGCCGTGCGGCGCACGATCGGCGCGATCCTGCTGGCCCTGCTGGTCCTCAACCTGTGGCGCGACCGGCTGCGTACCGACACGCGCCTCGCCACGGTCGGCTACGGCGGCCTCGCCGGGTTCACGACCATGGTCGCCAATGCCGGCGGGCCCCCGATGAGCCTCTACCTGCTCGGCTCCCACTTCGAGAAGTGGCGGTTCCTGGGCACGACGGCGTGGTTCTTCTTCACGGTGAACGTCATCAAGCTGCCGGTGGCGGTCGGCGTGGGCATCGTCGGCACCGACACCGTCGCCCTGTGGGCGGTGCTCGCGCCCGTCGTGCTCGTCGGCACGTGGATCGGGCGTCGGGTGATCGGCCGGATCGACCAGCGACTGTTCGAGCGGCTCGTCACCGGGTTCGTGGCCGTCGCGGCACTCAACCTGCTGCTCGTCCCCGCCTGACCCCGGCCCCGGCCCGCGCCCGGGTCGATGAGTTGTCCATCGGCCCCGGGTCGACCCTGTGACGGAGGACCACCGGCACGGACGAGGGGACGACCATGGCCAAGGTGATCGCAGGGGCGACGGTGTCGCTCGACGGGTACTGCCAGGACGCGAACGGCAGCAGCGCCGCCCTGTACGCGGACTTCGAGGAGCTCACCGGCAGCGGATACATGCAGCGGGTCGCGGACGAGACCGGCGCGGTGCTCATGGGTCGGCGGACGTTCGACGGCGCGGAGGACCCCGACGACTACGCGGACAGCTACGAGTTCCAGGCACCGATCTTCGTCGTCACGCACCGCCCTCCTACGGTGGAGCCGAAGCGCAACGAACGCCTGTGGATCACGTTCGTGCCGGACGTCGAGGACGCCGTCCGACAGGCCGTCGCCGCGGCGGGGGACCGCGGCGTCACCTTCGTCGGGGGTGCCGACCTCTTCCGTCAGCTCCTCGCCGGCGGCCTCGTCGACGAGCTCGCCGTGGACGTCATGCCCGTGCTGCTCGGTGGCGGCGTCCGCCTGTTCGACGACGGCACCGCGGCGACGCTGGAGAAGATCAGCGTCGAGGAGGTCGGGGTGCGCACGTGCCTGCGCTACCGCGTCGTCCCGGCCACCACATGACGGCAGGACCGGCGGACGGCGGCGGACCCTGTGGACGCCGGCAGGGTCAGACCGTCTCGTCGCGCTTCTGACGGGCGAACCGCGCCGGGAGGTCCGGACCGTCCCACACCTGGATCACGCGCCAGACGGACGCGGCGATCGGCACGGCGAGCACGGCGCCGGTGATGCCGGCCAGCACCGTGCCGGCGGTCAGGGCGACCAGGATGACCAGCGGGTGCAGGCGCAGGGTCCGGCCCATGACCACGGGCTGGAGGAACGTGCCCTCGAGCTGGTTGACCGCCACGACGATCGCGACCACGACCAGCGCCTCGACGGGCCCGACGGCGACGAGCGCCACGAGAGCGGCGAGGGCGCCGGCGAGGGTGGCGCCGACCAGCGGGATGAACGCGAGCAGGAAGACGAGCACCGACAGCGGGATCGCGAGAGGCACGCCCACGATCGCCAGGCCGACCCCGATGCCGACGGCGTCGACGACCGCGATGATCGCGGTGCCGCGCACGTACCCACCGAGGGTGGTGACGGCGGCGGCGCCGGCGCGGTGCCCGCGCTGGTGGGCCTTCCCCTCGAAGGGCCGCAGCAGGAACTCCCACATGGCCGGGCCGTCCTTGAGGAAGAAGAACAGCACCACGACCATGATGAAGAAGCCGGTGACGAAGTCGGCGGTCTGGGAGACGCCGGCGAGCGCACCGGATCCCACGGCGCTGGACTGCAGCAGGCCGGCCGCCGACTCACGGACCGAGGAGATCTGCTCCTCGGAGATCTGGAAGGGCAGGTCCTGGACGTACGTCTGCAGGGAGTCGAACCCGTCGAGGGCCTGGCTGCGGAGCTCGTCCCACTGGTCGACGACGGCCAGCACCACGAGCCACACCACCGCGGCCAGGATGGCCACCAGGGTCAGGAGCGCGATCCACGTGGCGAGCAGCGACGGCACGCCCCGATGACGCATCAGGGAGACCAGCGGCGAGATCGCCGCCGACAGCACGAGCGCGATGAGCACGGGGATCACGACGAGCGTCAGGCGGGTGCCCACGAACAGCAGCACCGCGACCAGCGCGAGGACCGCGAGGGTCTGCACCGATCGCGTGCCCACCCGGCCGAACCCGTCGGCCCACAGGCGGGAGGCGCCCTGCGCCTCGGCCCGGGGGGCGGGGCGGGGCTCGACGCGGGTCGGCTCGACCTGTCGACTGTCACGGCGCGGCCTGCTGCGGCCGAATAGACCCATCGTCTGTTCCCCTTCGCACGTCCGGCGGGTGCCGGACGTGACGACGCTAGTGCGGATCGTGCCGTCGTCCGAGCCGACACGGCGACGTCCGACCTCTTCCGCGCGGCGCCTGGACGACGTCGGTCCCCGTGGGGCACGTGCCCCACGGCCCTAGGCTCGACGCATGCCGACCATCGTCCTGACGACAGCGATCCGCGCGACCCCGGACGCGTGCTTCGCCGCGAGCCTCTCGGTGGAGGCCCACACGGCGTCGATGGGGGACTCGGGCGAGCGCGCGGTCGCCGGGCGGACGACGGGCGTCCTGGG